>NZ_JBICTZ010000006.1:0-266128 GCF_043197875.1 Micromonospora sp. NPDC048935
GCCCTCACCGCCCTCACCACCAACACCCCCCACCCCCACCTCACCCACCACCACACCCCACCCACCACCACCGCACACATCACCTTCCTCGTGCCCGCCGCGTCGCCGGACCCCGAACCCCTGGTCACCTGGTGGCGCACGCACGGGGTCGTCGCGGACACGGTGCTCACCGAGCGCGATCCCGAGGAGTTCCGCGCCGCGGTCAAAGCGGCCACGGCCAGCGGCACCGCACTGCTCGTCGAGCTCGGCCCGCGTGGTCTCGAGCGCCTCGTCCGGGACTCTCCCGGCGGCGACACCGCCCTCTACCTGCCGACGTACGCCCCCGACGACCCGGACCCGGAACACCGGCGTCTGATGCACGAGTCGCTGGGTGTGCTCTGGACCCGGGGAGTACCGGTCGACTGGTCCGCGGTCTGCCAGCGTCCGGAGCGGATCCCGCAACTTCCGCGTTACCCGTTCGAACACCGCGACTACTGGGTGCCGACGTTGCGGCACGAGATGACCCCGGTGCCGACGTCACCACACGGGATGGCGCCGGCCGACGCGGGCACCGGGCTGCGGCCGCACTTCACCGACACGGCGTCCGGGCAGCTCATCGCCGAGACGCACCTGTCGCTGGCGGCGCTGCCGCTGCTCGACGAGCACCGCGTGCACGACCGGATCCTGGTCCCCGCCGTCGTCTTCCTCGAACTGATGCACCGCTGCGCGGAACGCGCCCTCGACGGGCCGTTCGCCGTCGGGCGCCTGGCGTTCAGCCGACCGTTGCTCCTCGCGGACGACGCCGCGCGCACGGTGCAGACCATCCTGGAGCCGGATGACGGTGGTGGCGCCCGCGTCCGCGTCTTCGCGCACGACCCGGACAGCGGTTGGCAGCAACTGCTCGAAGCCGACATCGTCGCCGCCGACTCGGGCGACGCCGACGAGCTGGAACCGGAGGGGTTCGAGCGGGCCCGCGGCCGGTGCCTCGACGACATCGACCACGACGAGTTCTACGAGCGGGCCTGGCATCCGTCCTTCGCCCTGGGCGCGAGCTTCCGGCTGGTGCAGTCGGCGCTGCGCGGCCGGTCCGCCGCGGTCGGGTACGTCGCCGCGCCGGACCCGTCGTGCGCCGCGCTGACCGCCGGGGTACGGCCCGACCTGCTCCTGCTGGACACCTGCGTGCAACTGATCGCGGTGGCCGCCGGGGCGGACGCCGGACCCGAACGGCAGGTGTACGTCGGCACCGGGTTCGAGGGCATGACGGTCCACCGGGCCCTCACCGACAGCGAGATACGCTGCACGGCTGTTCTGCGCGACGCCCCCGGCCGGGATGACGCTCTGGTCGGCGACGTGTCGATCACCGACGAGGACGGGCTGCTCCACGCCCTCATCAGTGGCGTGTCGTTCAGCCCACTCACCGGGGAGACCGTCGCGCGGTTGACCGCCGGGCCGTCCCCGATGTCGAACGGCTCGTCCACCCGGGCCCAGACGGGCCCGAAGGTCGCCCGACCCGACGTGTCGCGACTGCGCCGGACGAGCCCGCAGCAGGCACGCGAACGCCTGGAGCGCTACCTCGCGGCGTTGCTGGCCTCGGTCGAGGGATGCGAACCGGAGGACATCGACCCGGCCGGGCCGGTCACCGCACGGGCCGACTCGCTGATGATCGCCGAGTTCCGGAGCGCTGTCGAACGCGATCTGCACGTACGGGTTCCGATGGACGTCCTCTTCGACAGCGCCTCGCCGGCCACGCTCGCCACGATGCTCGCCGACGAGATCCGCGCCGCCGACCCCGGGGTGCCCGCGCCGGACGGAGACCCGGTCGCGGCCCCGACGCCGCCCGCGCTGGATCCCGTCCTCGCCGCCCAGCCCCGCCCGCTGTCGATACTGAAGACCGGCAAGCTGACCCGGATGAGCGTGGACGAGATGGCCGCGCGTGCCGCGCTGCCGCCGTCGATCGCCGCCGACACGTCCGCGCGGCACCCCGACAGCGCCCCGCGTCACACCCTGCTGACCGGCGCGACAGGTTTCGTCGGCGCCTTCCTGCTCGCCGAACTGCTCGAACGGCGTGACGGCGACGTCTACTGCCTGGCCCGGGCCAGCAACGCCCACCGTGCGCTGGAACGGATCCTCACCAACCTCGACACCTACGGCATCGACGTCGACCGGCACCGGTCCCGGATCGTCGCGGTGCCCGGTGACCTGACGGAGCCGGGCTTCGGCCTGGGCGACGAGGCGTTCGCCGACCTGCACGCGCGTTGCGGCGACATCGTGCACTGCGGCGCCCAGGTCAAGTGGACGTATCCGTACCGGGCGCTGGAACGGGCGAACGTGCACGGCACCCTGGAGGTGCTGCGCCTCGCCACGTTGGCCGGCCCGGCACGCCCGGTGCACCTCATCTCCACCGTCGGCGTGTTCTCCTCGGTGGAGTACGAGCCGGACAGCGTCCACGAGGGGCAGCTGCCGATCGAGAGCGGACCGCTGTCGGTGGGGTACGCGCAGTCGAAGTGGGTCGCCGAGCAGATGGTCCGCACCGCGCACGAGCGGGGCGTACCCATGACGATCCACCGGGTCAACGCCGGCGGGGACAGCCGCACCGGGGCGTTCAACCGGCACGACCACCTCAACATGATGCTCAAGGGCTGCATCGAGGCCGGTGTGGGGCCACGCGAGGTCAACATCCACCTCCAGCCGGCGCCGATCGACTACGTGGCGGCGGCCGTGGTGGAGGCGGCCCGCCGCCCCGACCTGGACGGCTCCACCTTCCACCTGGTCAACGACAGCGAGCTGACCTGGCCGCAGCTGTTCGACATGGTCCGCGCGTTCGGGTACCCGATCGACCTGACCACCTGGGACGACTGGCGTGAACGGATCACCGGGTCGCGTTCCGGGACCATGGCTCTGCTCGGCCTGGTGCCGTTCCTCGTGGACACCATCGACGACGCGCGGGTGCCACGGTTCGAGTCGGCGTCGACCCGCCAGACCCTGGCCGGGCTCGGACTGACCTGCCCGCCGCTGACCAGCGGGCTCCTGCACACGTACCTGCGACGGTTCGTCTCCGCCCGGTTCGTCGACCCTCCGAAGGGAGCAGTCCGTGCACTCCGTGACGCACGAGCCGATCAACTATGACCCGGCCGATCCCGCGCATCGCGTCCTGCCCTGGCCGATGTACCGCCGGCTGCTCGAGGAGGCCCCGGTCCACCGTACGACAGCCACGACCCCGGACGGCGAGGACTTCTACCTCCTGAGCCGGTACGACGACGTGGCCGTGGCGCTGCGCGACCGCAGGCAGTTCTCCTCGCACGTGCGCCGGGGCGACTTCCTCGATCTGCCGATCATGGTGAACCGGGACGCCCCGGACCACACCAGGCTGCGCCGGGTGACCAACCGTGCCTTCGGCCCGCGCGCCCTGAGCACCCTGAACGGATGGATCCAGGAGACCGTCGAGGAACTCGTCGGCGACCTGCTCGCCCAGCGCTCGGTGGAGTTCGTCGACCAGTTCAGCACCGCGCTGCCCCTGCGGGTCGTCGGCGGCATGCTCGGCTTTCCGATGGAGCGCAAGGCCGAGATGCAGCGCTGGTCCCAGGCCGTCATCGAGGTCTTCTCGGTGATGGGCGGCCTCGACCCCGAGCAGGTGCCGGGCTTCTTCGAGGACTTCATGGGTCTGGTGGGCTACATCGACGAGTTGGCCGCCGAGCGGGTGGGCTGCCCGCACCGCGGCGACATCCTCAGCGATCTGGTCAGTCGGAGGGAGTCCGGGGATGTCGACCACGACGAGATGGTCGGCCTCGGCTGGTCCTATGTGGCCGCCGGCATGGAGACCACCATGAACCTGCTCGGCGGCGGAGTGCGGATGCTGCTGGAGGACCGGGAGTTGGGCCGGGTGCTGGCCGCCGATCCGGACCGCACGGACGACTTTATCGACGAATACCTTCGTCTATATACTCCGACGCCATGGTTGCTGCGTCGCGCAGAGGTGGACGTCGATCTGCACGGCACGGTGATCCCCCGCGGCGCCCTCGTGCACGCGTTGCTCGCCGCGGCCAACCGCGACCCGCGCAAGTTCCCCGACCCAGACGTGTTCGACCTGGACCGCCCGAACAAGGAAGACCACATGGCCTTCGGCGCCGGGCCGCACTTCTGCCCGGGCGCCGTGCTCGGCAAGATGTTCGCGGGCAGGGCATTCCGCGCTCTCTACCCGCATCTGGACCGGATGTCGATCGACCCGGAGCGCCCGCCGCGTCTGCGATCACGGCCCGGCACCTACGGAATCGAGCACATGGGCGTGCTCATCGAACCGGCATCGCGGGCCGACGTGGCGTGAGTGCGCGGAGACCGCCACAACCCTGAGAGCGGGAGACATGATCGAGAGTATCGGGCTGGGCAAGACCTTCCGCGGCCGTCGCAGCAAGGTCGAGGCGGTGAGCGGAGTGGACCTCGTCGTGAAGGCCGGGGAGGTCTTCGGCTTTCTCGGGCCCAACGGCGCGGGCAAGACGACAACGGTACGGATGCTCGCGACCCTGCTGCGTCCCTCCTTCGGCCGGGCCACCGTCTGCGGCGCCGACCTCGTCGGGCAGCCCCGCGAGGTCCGCAAGCACATCGGCTACGTCGGTCAGCGGGGCGGCACCGACCCGTCCATGACGGCCTGGCAGGAGCTGATCATCCAGTGCCGGTTCCACGGGATGGACAAGTCCGCGGCACTGGCCCGCGCCAGGTGGGCGGTCGACGCCTTCGAACTGGGCGAGTGCGCGGACCGGCGCACGGGCACCTACTCGGGCGGGCAGCGTCGGCGTCTCGACCTGGCGCTCGGCATGATGCACTCGCCCAAGCTGCTGTTCCTCGACGAGCCGACCGCCGGCCTCGACCCGCCGAGCCGGGCGAACCTGTGGGTCCAGGTGCGCAGGCTGCGCGACGAGGGGATGACGGTCTTCCTGACGACGCACTATCTCGACGAGGCGGACGCGCTGTGCGACCGGCTGGTCATCATCGACCGCGGCCAGATCGCCGCCGAGGGCACACCGCAGGATCTCAAGCGGGAGATCGCGGGCGACATCATCGTGGTCGGGGTGGAAGGCGACGCGAAGACCATCCGCAAGGTGTTGGCCGAGCAGCCGTTCGTTCGGGACGCGGACGAACCCGATCCGCAGACCGTCCGCCTGTTCGTGGAGAAGGGCGAGACCGCGCTGCCGCACGTGATGCGCCTGCTCGACGCGCACGGGGCGGAGCTGAGGTCGATCGCCCTGGAGCGGCCCTCGCTCGACGACGTGTTCCTCCGCAAGACCGGCAGGTCGCTGCGCGATGCGAAGTGACGCCTTCCCCGACCAACCAAGGAGTGCACCGTGAAGCTGCTCACCGAGACCTGGCTGGTCTACCAGCGCGCCATGATCCGCACCTTCCAGAGCTTCCGGGGGGTGGTGGTGATGACGGTCCAGCCCCTCTTCTTCCTGATCCTGTTCGCCCCCCTGCTCAAGAGCAGCCTGCGCGGGGCCGACCCGGACCGGGTGCTCAACCTGTACGTCCCGGGTCTGCTTGTGCAGTTGGCCATCTTCACCTGCCTCTACGCCTGCTTCTCCCTTGTCGCCGAGACGCACTTCGGTGTGCTGGAGCGGTTCCAGGTGACCCCGGTCAGCAGGTTCGCCCTGCTGCTCGGGCGCACCCTGCGCGACGCGTCGGTGCTGCTCATGCAGTGCGTGATGATCACCCTGCCGGCGGTGGCGTTCGGGCTGCACCTGTACCCCCTCCAGGTGCTGCAGATGGCGGGTCTGCTGCTGCTGCTCGCCCTGGGCATCGCACCGCTGTCGTACTCGCTGGCGTTGATCTTCAAGACCAACGAGGTGCTCGGTCCGGGGGTCAGCCTGATCACCATGCCGCTCACACTGCTGTCGGGCATCTTCGTGCCGATGACGTACGCACCGGACTGGCTGCGCTGGCTGTCGCTGGCCAACCCGCTCACGACTGTGGTGGAGGGGGCCCGCGAGTTGTACGCGGGACACGCCTGGAACAGCGGGGTCGCCTGGGCGTACGGCCTGGCGATCGTCGGTGCGGTCGTGTCGCTCACCTACACCGGACGGCTCTTCGCGCGTACCGCCGAGTGACCGTGCCGGCGTCACCGGCGCGGCGACGTTCGCCACTGTGGCAGGAGGGTGACCCCACATGACCTCGATTCTGGTAACCACGCACGCCATCACCGGGCACCTGCGCTACGCGACACCCCTGGTCCGGGAGTTGGTCGCCGGGGGGCACGACGTGCTCTGGTACACCGGGAGGGCGTTCGAACCCCTGGTCGTCTCGACCGGCGCGAGGTTCGCGCCGATGACCGCGCGCGCCGGGGCCGACGCCGGTGCGGGGGACGCGCTACAGAACGCGCCGGACCGCGCCGGCGGGGTCGACGGTTACGGCGCCACGGTGCTGGAGGTGTTCGTCCGCCCCGTCGAGGCATTCGTCGCGGACATCGACGAGCTGATCGACTCCTTCGCGCCCGAGGTGGTGGTGTCCGACCACAGTTTCCTGGCCGGGATGTTCGCGGCCGAACGACGGAACATCCCCCTGGTGGCCTTCTCGACAAGCGCACTGCACGTGTCGAGTGTGGACACGGCACCGTACGGCACCGGTCTGCCGCCGGCGCGCGGGCCGCTGGGCCGGGCGCGCAACCGTCTTCTCTACCAGGTGGTCCGTCGGGTCGTCATGCGCGAGCCGCAGCGGGAGGCGACGCGGATCCGGGCCGCGCTCGGCCTGCCACCGCTGCCGGGCTTCTTCTTCTCGTGGCCGCAGCAGATCGTCGACCGCTACATCCAGTCGAGCATCCCCGAATTCGAGTATCCCCGGCGCGACCTGCCCGACTCGGTGGTGTTCTGCGGACCGACGCGGCTGGAGGGGTTGGACGACTGGGAGCAGCCCCCGTGGTGGGGGCGGATCACGCAGGCACGGGCCGCCGGCCGGCCGGTGGTGTTCGTCACGCAGGGCACCGCCGCCACCGATCCGGACGACCTCCTGCTGCCGACGGTCAGGGGTCTGGCCGACGAGGAGGTGCTGGTGGTCGCCACGTCGGGTGGACGCGATCCGCTGGAGGTGCTGCCCCCGGACCGCCATCCGCCGAACCTGGTGCTGGAGCCGTACATCCCGTTCACCGAGGTGCTGCCGCACGTGGACCTGATGGTCACCAACGGCGGTTTCGGCGGCGTGCAGACCGCCCTGGCGCAGGGGGTGCCGCTGGTCGCAGTCGGCGACTCGGAGGACCACATGGAGAACAACGCCCGGGTGCGGTGGTCCGGCGTGGGCCTCTGGCTGCGCAAGGAACGACAGACGGCCGAGCAGATGCGCGACGCCGTGCGCACGGTGCTGACCCGCCCGGCGTACCGCGCCCGCGCCCGCGAACTGATGGCCGCCTACGAGCGCTTCCCGGACGGTGCGCGAGCGGCGGCCCGGGTGGTGCTGGATGCCGCGTCCGCGCGCCGCCGTGGTGCGGCCTGAGGACGGCACACACCAGCCACGGTACGACGGGACGCGCCCGCGGTTACGACGCCGTCTGCCGCTCGGCGGCCAGGACGCGGTTGACCCGGCGGATCTTGGCGTCCACGGCATCGTGGCCGACAGTTCTGAGGTAGCCGGCATCGTCGAGGTGCTGGTGATAGTGCAGCATCACCGGATCCGCGGGCAGCGGGTCGACGAGGTGCGTCGGGTAGTTGAACCTCGGCGGAAGGTCACACACGGCCAGGCCCAGCTCGTGGGTCGCCAGCCCGAACGCGACCTGGTCGGTGTGGAACGTCAGATCACCGAGGACCTCCGGGCGGTCCAGCAGCCACCGGTTCCACCTCGGCCAGGCGCTCCCGATCGCCGCGAACGCCTCGCGGGTCAGCACGTACACCCCGCCGTTGAAGTTGCGCGCGAAGGTCGGCTCGCGGGAGTGGGTGGCGAGGGCGAGTTCCGGTTCGGAGTCGAAGCCCGCCGCCGTGAAGATCCGCCGCCAGTGGTCGTACGACGGTCGCGCGAGGTCGACGGTCTTGGCGGCGACCATCTCCAGGCCGGAGAACAGCCCGTCGACGTCGTCGGCGAAGGCGATGTCGCAGTCCGTGAGGACGACCAGGTCCGCATCCCGCAGCGCATCGCTGTGTAGCTGGCTCAGCTTGTTCGAGTACGGATGGCGTTCGTCGAACCGCGGGACGGTGCGGATCTCCACGCCCAGGTCACGGAGGAGGTCGAACTCGCGGCCGTCGACCCCTTCGACGAGGTGCATGACCACCTCGTGGGGCTGGCGTCGGGCGATGCGCAGGAGCGTCGTACTCCAGATCCAGGCCTCGTGCCGGTATCTCGGGGAGCCGTCGACGACGCAGGAGAACTTCACCGTCTCGTTCATCCCCAGTCTTTCCGTGAGTTGGAGGGCGAGCTGAGCCGACGAACCCTACTCACCGGCCACGAGGTCCCGCCGCACCTTGGGCGGCCAGGATCCGCTCTCGAAGATGCCCAGGGAGTACGCCCTGCCGACCAGCGCCGTCCGGTTCGTCACCCGGAACTTACGCAGTAGTCGTCCGATGCGGTATTCGACGCCCTGCCGGCTGAGAAAGAGGCTGGCCGCCAGTTGCACACTCGACGCGCCCGAGGCGACGCCCTCCAGGACACCCGCGTCCCGGACGTTCAGCGGCGGGACCTTGCGGGCGGGCACGGGCCTCGTCGCGTGCGGGGTGGCCCGCTCCACCGCATCGATCCCCTGCGCGTCGTCGTCGCTTCGCATCGCGGATCCCCGGAGGCGCGTCATGCTAGCGATCCGCCGTGCGGATGGGTTCCCGCGTGCCGATCCGGCGCGCCTCGGCCAGAATCGCCGGTCCGAAATCACTCCACAGCCCGTCGAGTCTTGAGGTGATCACGACGGTGTCCACCGCGTTGTCCGGCAACGCGGTGCGGACGCCCACGTTGTGGCGCACGTCGTGGCGGCTCCCGGCACCGTCGGCGACAAGCCGGTCCACGACCTGCCGGTCGAAGTCGGCGAGTACGCACGATTGCCGGACGGCGGGCACGACGGCCCCCGCCCCGAGCACGGCGACGCGTGCGTCCGGCGCGATCGACTCGAACGCCTTCTCCAACTCGGCGGTGACGGTGCGCCCGGCACAGTCGCGGGTCCAGTCCGCGACCCGGCGGCTGAGCACCTCCACGGTGCACAGGGCAGGTTCGGTGGGCGACTGCAGGACCAGCCAGCCGAGTTCGAGTGATGGTTCGGCGAAGCGGTACTTGGCGAAGAAGCTCTCCGCGTTGCGCAGGAGACCCGCGAAGTTCACCGCGCCGTCGCGCTCGTGTGGCGACTCGATCGCCCACGCGTCCAGGCTCACCTGGATCGCGGTGCCGTTACGTGCCAGCCGGTAGCCCAGGTCGACGTCGTCCAGGCCCCAACCGCGGAAGTCCTCGTCGAAGCCGCCGACGGCCCAGAAGTCGACGGCGGGTACCGAGCAGTTCGAACTCCAGAACAACTCCTCCGGGAAGATGCGGCCACCCAGGTCGAACCCGACCTTCTCGAACTCCTCGTGCCGCGGGTCGCGAAACCTCGGCTCGTCCCGGTAGCGGTCGGCCACCTGCTGCGGTGTCAGCGTCCGGACGGCCTCGGCCAGCCCGGCCGGGGGCGCGTAGTCCGGGTCGTCGACCTTGCGTGGAGGGTATGCGTACACGTACCCGGCGATCGCCCGGCCGGGCACGCCGGGTGGTGTGTGCGCGCGCAGATGTGCCGTGAGCAGGTCCGGGCCGGCCAACGTGGCACAGTCCAGGAACACCAGCAGTGGCGCCGTGGCCAGCCGCGCGCCGGCGTTGCGTAGCCGCGTGACCCCGTTGTCGCGCACCTGCGCGGCTCGGGCACCGAGATCCTCCTGGAAGAGGTACTTGAGCCGCAGTCTGCCGGCGAAGGCGTCAACGACGGACCGGGTCTCGTCGTTCGAGCCGTCGTCGGCGACGATCACGTCGTACTCGTTGACGGGAAGCGTCTGCTCGCAGAGGCTCTCGAGCGTGCGGCGCAGGTCCTGGGCGCGGTTGTGGGTGGGCACGACAACGGAAACCCGCGGTGCCGCGTCGTCGCCGCCGAAGGACGATTCCGCGGTCGACTCACCGCCCCTTTTCGACACTCGACCCTCCTCGTGCTGATTTTGCCGAAGCAGTGTCCGCCAGGCACCCAACCGCACGGGAGCCGAGAAACGAGAAACCAGAAGAAGAAAATCGCAGGCAACGTCGCCCGAACTGCATCCGATCCATCGAATACTCGTTCCGCCTAGCGATGGGCGTTGATATGTTAGCCACGATCCAGCGGGTGGTCAAGGCAGGGGAAACCCGCGCAAGACTCCGTCGCAGTTAGCGTTTGTCCGGCTTGGTAACGTATTTCGAACGGCGAAGACGTCGTTGTGGCCACGAAGGCCACAGCGGTGGCGACCTGGAGAAACGTCCCACCAGCGACGACGCCGCAACCAGCGGATTTGAACACCATCTTTGGGCGCAGACAACCGAAGATCAGCAGAAGCCGTACCCATTTACCACCCAGCCCGCAACACAGGCGATTCCTCTATCGAACCGGACAAAGCCACACCACGACGAAATCGCGGGAGAATCAGCCGCCCGCCGCCAACGCAACTCGGCGGCCGGCATCTACCGTACTCGCCTCAGCAATGGCACAATGACTGCCATCGTCGGCCGTCGATTGTTTACTCCAGGCCGTGCCGAAGCGATCCCCAGGTGGCGCAATCCCTACCGCGGGCGGAGACTTTATGAATGATCAAGTTTGGCATGACCTGCTGGCACTACAGGTTTTAGCCCCGCTGTCATCGAACTATCTGCCCTGGAATGTTGCGGCAATGCGTCCCAGCGGTGTCGTCGCCGTGCTCAACGAGGTCGTCATCAACCGGCGGCGTCGCATCGTGGAGCTGGGCAGTGGCATCTCGTCCATCTACCTGGGACGCCTGGCGCGGCAGCGAGGGGGGCAGGTCTGGACGGTCGAGCACGACGAACGGTGGGCCGACACCATAGAACAGCAGCTCGCCGACGAGTCGCTGGACGACGTGGTGACGGTCGTGCGCGCTCCCCTGACGCCGACGGCGTCCGCGTGGCCCCACGAGGAGAACGCGTGGTACGAGACGGACGCCGTTCGCCGCGGGATCGCGGACCAGCCGATCGACCTGCTCGTCATTGACGGCCCCCCGGCGAGCGACGCCGCCCGGCAGCACTCCCGGTATCCCGCGATCCCGTTCTTCGCTCCGCTGCTCGCGGACGACTACACAATCATTCTGGACGACATCGACCGGCCCGGTGAGCAGGAAATCATGAAGCGCTGGGAGCAGGATCTCGACATCAGTTTCGAACGACAGATCCTGGCCGGCGGAATCGGAATCGGCCGCCCACGGCCGTCATTCACGGTCTGAAACCCGAGGGGCGACATGAAGATTGTCACCATAGCATCCGACCTCGACCAGCCATTCCTCCAACGCCTCCTGATCCCGTCCTGCGGCATTCTCGGACTCGACCTGGTCATCCTGCACTCCACCAAGGACGATTTCCGGCACAGCGACAAGCGGTCCATCATCACGGGCTACCTCGCGCAGCACGTCGAGGCCGACGAGCTCATCGTGTTCACCGATGCGTACGACACGTTGTTCATTCGCGGACAGGAGCACATCGAAGCGGCCTACAAAACCTTTGGGCAGCCCGTCGTCTTCAGCGCCGAAGTCGGCAGTTGGCCGCTGGGTTCCCTCGGATTCGCCATCCTGGACGCTCCCCCCACCCCGCCGTACCCGTTCCTCAACAGCGGTGGGTACATCGGCCCGGCCGGCGTTCTGCTCGACCTGCTCGACAGATACCCGCAGCCGCCGAGTGACCGGTTCGATCTCCTGCGGAAGTTGCGGAAGTTCGGCTACGACACCAACGAGCGGTACGCCTTCAGTGACCAGTACTACTGGACGCTTGTGCAGCTTCTCGAAGGCGAGACCGTGGCGCTGGACCATACTGCCCTGCTCTTCGAGAACCTCGGTCCGCCCATACCGGACGTGTGGGACCTACAGATCCTGCTCGGGCACTACGAGTTCTACACACAGGGCCGGAAGGCGGCCAGCTACGGGGAGGAGCGCGCGCGTCTCGAAGAGGTGCTGAAGACCCCCAGCCAGGCCGCGCACATCCACTTCTCCAATCCCATGGGCAAGGCCGCCGCACTGGACCTGCTCGACGAGGGGAAGCTGCCCGGCTGGCTCCGCGAGGTCACCGGGTCCACGACACCTGCCGCTCGGGCGGCGACGGTCGTCGCCGTGGACCAGTTGGTCGGCAGCTGATTACGCACGAGCCCAGGTGAACAACAGACGGAGGACGTGTGCACGCTGACCCGGGAGCTCGGCTCGTCGAGGAGCCAGCCTTCATCCTGTCGGCCATCCGGTCCGGATCAACCCTGCTGCGATGCATTCTCAACACACACTCACAGATCTGCGCGCCCCACGAGCTGCACCTGCCGCAGACGAGAGTCGACACCACGACCTGGTACACCGAGCTGGCGCTGCGCACCGCGGGGTTCCCCGACGAGGAACTCAACTTCCTCCTGTGGGACCGCATCCTGCATCGCCTGCTGGAGGCCAGCAAGAAGTCGGTGCTCGTCGAGAAGACACCCGGCAACTCGCTGTCCTGGCGCCGGCTCAGCGAGTGCTGGCCGCGTGCCCGCTACATCTTCCTGCTGCGCAACCCGGCGGACATCGTGCGGTCCGCGCTGCGGGTCGGGCCTGATCCCGAGTCCACGGTCATTCCGATCGTGCTCGACATGATCGACGGAGTCGAGGACGCGCGGCGCGGGCTGTCGGGGCTCACGATCCGGTACGAGGACCTGCTGTCCGATCCGGTCGCGTCGACGAAGGCCGTCTGCGCCTACCTCAATGTCGACTGGGAACCGACGATGCTGGAGTACGGCCAGGCGGACCACGGCCCCTTCGAGCCGGGGATCGGCGACTTCGGCGACGCCATCCGCTCCGGTCAGGTTCAGCCCCGGCCGGAGACGACGACCGCCCAACCCGTTCCCGACTACATCGAGGAACGATGCGCTCGCTGGGGCTACGCGGCGGGAGCCCGAGATGCCCGCTGAGCCCTCGGCGTCCACCCGCACGCTCGACCTCTCCCGGCTCCCGCCGCCGTCCGGCCTCTGGCCGGCTCGTGTGACGCCAGACATCCTGCCGTTCCAGGCGGGCACCTTCGACCGTGCCGTCGTCGGGTTGGACGCTCTCCAGGCCGCGCGACTTCCACGCCTGTTCGAAGAACTGGGTCGCGTGGTGGTCGACGGTGGCGCGATCGAGTTCGTGATCCGTGACGACGAGCCCGTCGACCGCCTGAAGATGCGCTTTCCCGACCTGATCGCGGCGGTCCTCCAGGCGTTCGACGTCTGCGCCATCGCGTCGAACGACGGTCTCCTCGTCATCCGCACCCGGAGCGACGCCGCGAGACGACCCGGCGACGTCACCACCGGGACCACCGATTCGACGGCCGACGCCGCGGCCGCGCTCCTGCGCATGATGCGCGACCGCGACATCGAACGGGCAGGAACGCAGGCACCGCCCAGCGCGACGCCTCCCGCCGTCGACGGCGGTTCGCCGACGACCGACCGGCCCTGGCACATCGAGGTGGCGACCGGCGACAGCGTGCCGGCGCACGCGGTCCGGTTCGAGTCGGCCAGCCTTCCGACCACGCCGCCGCGGCGGCCCGACCTGCGCGTCGCGGCCGTCCTCGGCGAGCGGTCACGGACGGCGCTGCGGTACGAGTTCGGTGTGCAGCCGGTCTCGGGCGACTCGTGGCGCGCGGCCTTCCGGCCGGCTCCGCCGCACCTCCTCCTGGTCGAGTCGAGCTGCCCGGCCGACGGCGCGGGTGGGCCGTTCACCACCGACGGCGGGCTCCGCCCGTGGGTGGTGGACCTGCTGGACCACTGCCGGCGACACGCGGTGCCCACCCTCTTCTGGAACAACGACGACCCCTCGGGCTACGAGTCGTTCCTGCCCGTCGCCCGTCACTTCGACTGGGTCTTCACCGTGGACGCGAGCTGCGCGCGCCGGTACCGGGCAGACCTCGGGCACGAGCGGGTCGGCGTCCTGCCGTTCGCGATCCAACCGCGTGTCCACAATCCGGTGGGAGCCTTCTCGGACAGCGTCGGCGACATCGCGTACGTCGCACCACCTCGCGACGTCGGCACCGGGCTCCTGAGCGCCGCCGCCGGTCTCGGGCTGCACGTCCTCCTGCTCGGGGAGGCCGGGTCGCGTCCCGCGCTCTCCCCCGACCTCAAGGATCACGTCGTCAGTCACCTGACGTACGACCAACTGCTGAGCGCGTACCGGCGCTACCGGGTCTTCCTCCAGGTGGACCCGGTCTCGGACGCCACGAGCCTCTCGCCCGCCCTCCTGGAGCCGGTGGCCTGTGGCACTCCGGTGATCAGTGGCGCGTCACCGGAGGCCGTCGCGATGGTGGGCCCCGGTGGTGTGGACGTCGACTCGAACAGGTCATCGCCGCAGTTGCTGGTCAAGGCCCTCCTGGCCAGCAGCGAGCTGAGAGACCGGCAGGCCGTGCGGGGGGTCCGGTGGGTGATGCGGGAACACACCTACGCGCACCGCGTCGACGATCTCCTGCGGACGGTCGGCCTCCGCGTCAGCCCGAAGCCGCGGCCCCGCGTCTCGATCGTGGCGCCGACCCATCGACACGGCGGATACGAGAGCATCATCAGAAACGTCGGTCGACAGACCCATGCCGAGATTGAGCTGATCCTCGGCCTGCACGGCGTCGACGAACCGGAGTCCCGCATCCGCGACGCCGCGGCGGCCCAGTCGATCAAGCACCTCACGGTGGTGCGCCTACCGAGTGAGCTGTCCCTGGGGTCCGTGTGCAACGAGCTGATCAAGGCGGCGTCCGCGCCGTACGTCGCCCGGATCGACGACGACGACCACTACGGGCCGCACTATCTGGAAGACCAGCTGCGCGCCTTCGAGTACACCGAGGCGGACATCGTCGGAAAATGGACCAGATTCATCTTCCTTGAGCGGCTTCCCGCCCTCGGCGTGATCTTCCCCGGCACCGAGCACGTCTACGGCACACCCCTGTGCGGCGGGACACTCCTGATGCGCCGGGAGTTGTGCGATGTGGTGAAGTTCGCCGACCAGACCAGGGGCGAGGACATCAGGTTCGTCATCGACGCGGCGCAACAGGGGTTCGCCACCTACGCGACCGATCGCTTCAACTACGTGTACGTACGCCACACCGACACCTCTCGACACACCTACCAGCCGGCAGACCTCGACCTGCTCTCGCAGACCAGGATCGTGTCGTTCGGCCCGTCCCTCGACCACGCGTTCGTCTGAGCGGCACGGATGAACACACCGAAGCGTCGACACCTGCGGGTCGTCTTCACCGGGGTGCCGCTGCTCGGTCACCTCCTGCACCAGGTGCCGACCGCACGAGCCTTCACCGACCAGGGACACGCGGTGTCGCTGATGGTGCC
The DNA here is from genome assembly GCF_043197875.1 of Micromonospora sp. NPDC048935. NCBI lineage: Bacteria > Bacillati > Actinomycetota > Actinomycetes > Micromonosporales > Micromonosporaceae > Micromonospora > Micromonospora sp. NPDC048935. The sequence continues at coordinate 15,446 of NZ_JBICTZ010000006.1, forward strand.
GGAGTCGGTCACGACGGTCTTCGGCGGCGAGGAGTTCGAGATGCTTCCCACCGGCGCGGACGCGGATGTCCTCCGTGCCGAGGTTCTCCGTCGTACCGGTGAGGACGTCATGGCGGGGGCGACCCTCGCCGCCCAGCTTGAGGCATTCGGCAACGCCAGGATCGACCTCTCCGCGGCGGACAGCCTGGCGGCGGCTCGGGCCTGGCGGCCGGATCTGATCGTCACCGATCCGACGGACGTTCTCGGACCGCTCGTCGCCAGCGCCCTGGACGTGCCCACCGCCACGCTGACGGTGGGGCCGGAGGGTTCGCCGGAGTTCCAGCAGAGGTTGCGGCAGGAGGTGTCCGGGCAGTACGAAAGCCGCGGGCTGACGCCTCGGCCGCCCCGCTGGGTGCTGGACGTCTGCCCTCCGGCGATGCGACGCGACGACTGGCAGGCCCCCGAACGATGGCGGCCACTGCGCCCCGAGGCACACCGCGCTCCACGCGGCCAGCGCATCCCCGTGCTCCGCGCGCTTCTCGGGCAGCCACGGATCCTGGTCACCTTCGGCACCCTCTTCACCGACGCCCGGCGGCTCGATCCCATCCTGCGAGCGCTCGCCCGCACCGGCGCGGCGCTGCGGGTGCCCGTCGGGCTCACCGCCTCGGCCGACGACTTCGACGTCGACCACGCGGCGGTCGTCTTCGAGCCGTTCGTGCCACTGCACGACCTGCTGTCCGACATCGACCTGGTGGTGTGTCACGGCGGCGCCGGAACCGTGCTCGGCGTGCTGTCCGCCGGCCTGCCCATGGTGGTCGTGCCGCAGGGAGCGGACCAGTCCATGCATGCCGACCGGGCGGCCAACGCGGGCGCCGCCGTGCGGCTCGGCCCCGACGACGTCACCCCGGAGACTGTCGCCCGGGCCGTGGACACGGTGCTCGGCACACCCAGCTACCGCGACAACGCCGGCAGGATCGCCGACCAGATTGCCGCCATGCCGTCCCCCACGGAGGTGGTCACCGCGCTGGCCGCGGAACTGCTGATCGGTGCGCGATGACACCTCGTCAGAACCCGTTGCACCCGACAGGATCCGTCGCACGTCAGGAGGTGACCCGATCATGGCTGACCACATCGACCCGGGACGATCGTTGGCGCTGGTGGAGATCGTGCGGCCCGAGCGTCGGCCGCGCATCCTCGACGTCGGCGCCAACCCGCTCGCCAACCCCCTGGACCGGCCCCCGTACGAGACTCTCGTCGAGCAGGGCCTGTGCGAGGTGTGGGGTTTCGAGCCGCAGGAGAGGGCGTACCGGGAGCTGCTGAGGACCAGGCGGGACAACGAGCACTATCTGCCGTACGCCATCGGCCGGGGCGGCCCGGCGACCCTGCACGTCTTCCGGAACGGCGCATTCAGCAGCATGTACCCGATCCATCGACCGTCGATCGACTTTCTCGACAGGTGGCGCGACGAGACCACGCTGGTGGAGACGATCGACATGGACACCCATCGGATCGATGACCTGCCGGGAGTCGTCGACATCGACCTGCTCAAGATCGACTGCCAGGGCTACGAGGTCGAGGCGATGCGGGGCGCGGAGAAGCGGCTCGCGGGCGCGGTCACGATCATCCCGGAAGTCCGGTTCCTACAGCTCTACGACAACGAGCCGAACCTCTGCGGCCTGGACGCATACCTGCGCGCACAGGGCTTCATGCTCCACAAGTTCCTGTTCATCAAGTCGACCCTCATCAACCACTCCCGATTCGGCAGGCTGCCGAAGGAGCTGACGGTGAACCAGGCGGTCGACGGCGATGCCGTCTATATCAGGAATCCGGCCGCACCGGAGATGACGACCGAGCATCTGAAGAATCTCGCGATCTTCGCCGACGCGGTCTTCTTCTCCTTCGAACTCGTCATTCGGTGCCTCGACATTCTCGCCGCCCGCGGGGTCGTCACCGACGCCGACATCCAGTCCTACGTCGACCGGCTGGTCGGCTGAGCCGGCGCGGGGGCACGTGCGATCCGCTGCCCGAAGGTTTCCGCCAACCAGAAATATGCTCCGCAATCTTTCGGCGGGCGGGGTCGGGCCTTGCCGCCGACCCCGCCCGCGACGTTCGTCGTCACACGAGGCGGGTCATCCAGCCGTACGGGTCGGCGGCCCGGCCGTACTGGATGTCGAGCAGTTGGCGGCGCACCCGCATGGTCACCGAGTCCTCGGCGCCGGCCTTCGGGGCCGTCACCTCGCCGCCCTCCCAGACCAGACGCCCGACCGGCGTGACCACGGCGCCGGTGCCGCACGCGAACACCTCGGTGATCGCGCCGGACGCGACGCCCTCCTGCCATTCCCGGATCTCCACCGGGCGCTCCTCGACCTCCAGGCCGAGATCCTTGGCGAGGACGAGGATCGACCCCCGGGTGACACCCTCGAGGATCGTGCCGAGTGCCGGAGTGACGATCTTGCCATCGGCCGTGATGAAGTAGAGGTTCATGCCGCCGAGCTCCTCCACGTAGCGACCCTCGGCGGCGTCCAGGAAACAGACCTGCTCACAGCCGTGCTCGGCGGCCTCGACCATGGGCGCCAGGCTGGAGGCGTAGTTGCCGCCGCACTTCGCCTCGCCCGTGCCGCCGCGGGCCGCCCGGGTGTAGTGGGTGGAGAGCCAGATGGAGACCGGCTTGACGCCACCGGAGAAGTACGCGCCGACCGGGCAGGCGAGCACCATGTAGGTGATCTCCTTCGCCGGGCGGACACCCAGGAACGGCTCGGACGCGAACATGAACGGCCGCAGATAGACGCTGTACTCGTCCCGCTCCGGCACCCACACCTGATCGGCGCGGACCAGTGCCTCGACCGAGGCCATGAAGTCTGGCACCGGCAGCTCGGGCAGTGCCAGGCGTCGGGCGGACCGGGCGAAGCGCTCGCCGTTGGCCTGCGGCCGGAACGACCAGATCGAGCCGTCCCGGTGCCGGTACGCCTTCATCCCCTCGAAGATCTCCTGCGCGTAGTGCAGCACGGCCGCGGCGGGGTGCATGAGGATCGGGCCGAAGGGGACGATCTCGGAATCCTGCCAGCCGCCGTCCGGCCTCCACACCGCCCGTGCCATGTGGTCGGTGAAGTACCTGCCGAACCCCGGATTCGCCATGATCTCGGCTCGCCGCTGGGCGCTCGCCGGGCTCGGATTCTGCTGCAACGGGAACGACAGACTCATGGCCGGGTCCTCTCAATGGCCGCGTCCCTGGGCGCTCAGGTCACCGAGGATGAACACGCAGGGGAAAATTGTCAGATGACAGGTGGAGAATACCGACCGTATTGTCGCCGATCGTAGACAGACCGCAGCGACTCGGAGGGGCGGCACGGCCGTGAGCCAGGGTGACGAGCGGATCGCCGCGTCCGCCGCCGACGCCGCCCGTCAGGTGCTGGGCCGGGTGGTCGTGTGTGCGGGCACCGACCTCGTCGACGTCGACGACATCCGGGCGCTGCTGGCCCGGCAGCCCCGCTTCGCGGATCGGCATTTCACCCCGGGGGAACGCGCCTACTGCCTGCTCGATCGCGATCCCGCGCAACGCTTCGCCGTCCGCTTCGCCGCCAAGGAGGCGGTGTTGAAGGCCCTCGGGACGGGCCTGAGCGGGGCGGCCCTGCGGGAGATCGAGGTGGTCCGCGGCCCCTCCGGGCCGCCGGCACTGGCCCTGGCCGGGCGCGCGGCGACGCTCGCCGAAGCGGCAGGTGTCGATTCCTGGCTGATCACCCTGACGCACAGCCGGCATTTGGCTTATGCCTTCGTCGCGGGCGTCGGCCGACCGTCCTGAGCGCCTTCCTATTTTATCTGCGCGTTCAAGCTGGACATACCGTTCATATCATTTGAATGACGGCCGATGCCGCATTAATGACTTTTGGCTGACCGTCGCCGTGGTTCGACACTGACCATGAGCCGATAATTGCCGCGCAATCGGGCAAAACAAGAGGCGGCCAAGATCAGCGATTCCGCAAGACATTGACGTCAATATCCCAAATAGCGAGAGCTGTTTGACGGAGCCGGGGTAGCGCCGGAGGATTCTGATCAAGCGGTTCCTCGGGGGATGGGCTACTTTCGTGCATACTTCGGGGTGCATCACGGGTGGGTGCCGAGACGGCGTCGATGCTGCCGAGAGGATAATGTGGAGCCACGTACGCTCTCTCAGGTCCTGGAATTCGAGCGTCGCATAGTGCCGGTGGTCGGCCTGATCCGCGCAGCCCAGGTCCGCGGCGACGGCGACCAGGCGATCGCGCAGCTCGACCAGCTCTGCCACGACGTCGAGCAGCTCGACCCGCTGATGCCGGCGAGCCAGATCGAGGCCACCGTCCACGACCTGCGTGCCTGGTCATCCGCCGGCTTCCTGGAGAAGCCGGCCTTCGATGCGACACGGGACACCGTTCCCGCACCCGAGGACGGGGAGGTCGCCGCCTTCGTCGGGCCGGTCACCCTCCCGAACGGCGACGGCTCCCGCGGCGCCTTCCTCGAGGCCTTCACCGTCGTCCGCCAGGACCCGGACTGCACCGCCGAGCTACAGTCCCGCTATCCGCACGACAAAGCGGTTTTCCAGTCGACTCGACTCCTTTCCGCCTCTCCCGGCCTGCGCGACGGAAACTGCGTCGTCTTCTTTCCGGAAAACATTCCGACGGCCACGCCGACAGTGGACCAGTCGTTCGCCTGGTTCTTCTTCAACCGACATACGACCATCTACGCGCGTACGCTGGGAATCGTGGCTCGCCTCTGTGGCGCCGACTCCCCGTTCGCCGATTCCACGGTGCTGACGTCCGCCGACGTCGACCCGGAGGACGCCTATCAGGCTCGCTGCGTCTGGGGCTACCTGCACGACTACTACCACCACACCGGCCCCCGTCCCCTCGATCAGCACCTGGCGTTGAAGACGAAATGGCGCACCGGTCTCGCCGAGGAGCTCAAGGTCGACCTGAAATCGGCGATCGCCTGCCACGAGGAATCAGTGCCGTACGGCGACGTCATCTTCGAGTACATCATTCTCGAACGGCTCTTCCGCTACCCGGCCGAGCCGCTCCCGTTGCGCAACTTCGACTCCGGCACCGGCTTCGCCCTCGGCACCTGGCTCGCCGAGCACGGCCTGTTCACGGTCGGCGACGACGGCCGGCGCAGGCTGGCCGGCAAGGCGGAGATCGTCGCCTCGGCCAAGGAGCTCGTCCGGACGATCGAGGAGGTCGAGGCGATCACCGACGACGAGACCTATCGCGAGAAGATCACCGATTTCCTGTACGAGAGACTGCTTCTGGAGCCGGAGCGCAAGACGGACAGGTGCGGCGGCCCCCGGGCATCCCTGAGCCTCTGGGGCAGTGAGGTCCATGTCTGACGGGGCCGTGACCAGCACCGACAGTGCCGCCGCCCGGCGCGATCCCGGTTTCTGCCGTTTTCACACCGACCACACCGCCGTCGTCCACTGGTCGTCCGACCACGGCTGGTCCGACTACTCCCTGGAGCCCTACGCCCCGATCACCATGGATCCCGGCACCCTCGTGCTGCACTATGGCCAGAGCGTCTTCGAGGGTCTGAAGGCTTTCCGCCAGCCCGACGGCTCCGCCGCTCTGTTCCGCCCCGCGGACCATGCCCACCGGCTGGCCCGATCGGCGCGGCGGCTGGCGATGGCCGAGATGCCGGCCTCCCTGTTCCTGGCCGCCTGCGCCGACCTCGTCCGCGCCGACGACGGGTGGCTTCCCGGGGAGCCGGGCCAGGGCCTCTATCTGCGCCCGCTGATGATCGCGACCGAGTCCGCGCTCGGCCTGCGCGACTCCCGGCGCTACCGGTGCACCTTCCTGGCCTATCCGGCCGACCCGTGTTTCGGGCGGGCCTTCGCGCCGATCTCCGTGCTGACCTCGGCCGGCGCGGTCCGCGCGGTGCGCGGCGGCGTGGGCGAGGCGAAGTGTTCCGGCAACTACGCCGCCAGCCTGCTGACCCGCAAGCAGGCCAACGCACGCGGGTACGACGAGGTGCTGTGGCTCGACGGCCTGGAGTTTCGCTGGGTCGAGGAGCTCAGCGGCATGAACGTCTTCTTCGTCTGGCGCGCTGACGACGAGCGTCACGGCGTGCGGCTGACCACCCCGCCGTGCCAGGGGACGATCATGCGGGGTGTGACCCGCGACAGCGTCATCGCCCTGGCCGGTGATCTCGGTATCCCGGTCACGGAGGAGCCGACCCCGATCGACGCCGTCCTGAGTGGTGCCCGCTCCGGACGGCTCGTCGAGATGTTCGCGTGCGGGACCGCCGCCGTGGTCGTGGCGGTCGGCCGGATCGCCGACGGAGACGGCGACACGGTGATCGGCGGCGGTCAGGAAGGCGCGGTGACCGCCCGGGTGCGGCACACGCTCATGGAGATCCAACACGGCATCCGTCCGGACACCCACGGATGGCTGCGGAGCGTACGCAAGGACCGTGCATCCGTGCACAGCTCGACCGACCGACAGTAAGGGAGAGGGCGGATGCCTGACGCCAACGGCCGTTCCGCAGCAGGTTCCGGCTCGACCGCGCTGCCGCACGTCACCACCATCCACACGCTCGGGCCGACGGGGACCAACCTGGAGAAGGCCGCGCACCGCTGGTTCGCCGACCGACAGCGCCCCGGCCGGGTGGTCCTGCACGCCGAGGTCGAGGACGGGCTCGACGTCATGACGTTCGACGGCACCGAGGCGATCCTCGCCTGTGCCGTCTACCCGCGCCTGCACGACCTGGTGTTCGGCAACCTGCACCGGCTCACCATGGCCGACAGCTTCATCCTGGACACGTACGACATGGTGCTCGCCGCGCGTCCGGGTCAGGAGTCCGTTCGCACCATCGTCACCCATCCCGCCCCCAGCTGCCTGGTCACGAATCGGGGCACGATCTCGTACGCGAGCAGCAACTCCGTGGCCGCCGCCGTCTGCGCGGCCGGGGACTACGACGCCTGCGTGACCACCGACCGGGCGGCGCGCGCCGAGGGGCTTCAGACGCTGGAGAACTTCGGTCCGGTGCCGATGGTGTTCACCCTGCACGTGGGAAAGGCCGGTCCGGCGTGTTGATAATCGTCCAGCCGCTGTCGGCCGGGATCCAGCTGGCGAGCCGGCTGGTGGCGGCCGGCGTCCCGTGCCTGATCCCGACGCAGTTCCCCGACCTGCTGCCGGCGGAGGTCCACTCCGGTGCGCGCGTCGTCGACTGGCATCCCGACCACGGGGTGCCCGCTCTCCTGGCCGTCGTCGACCGGCTGGGGGTGACGCCGACCGGCGTCATCGCGGGCTTCGAGTACGCCGTCGGGCCGGCGGCCGAGCTGGCCCGCGCCCTCGGGCTGCCGGCGCTGAGCCAGGACACGGCCGAGGCCGTCCGGCAGAAGGACGTCATGCGGGAGCGTTGCGTCAAGCACGGCATCGCCGTCCCGGCATCGATCACGATCCCGGCCGACGAGGTGGGCGAATGCCCCTTCGCGTTCCCGGCGGTCGTCAAGCCCGTCGACTGGGGCGGGAGCCTGATGGTGCGCCTCGTCCGGGACGCCGACGAGTACCGGCACGCCTGCGCCGAGATCCACAGGTACGGCGAGGTCAAGTTCCACCACGATCCACGACGGGTCGCCCTGGTCGAGGAGTACGTCGACGGCCCCGAGTTCTCCCTGGAGGGCTGGGTGGACTCGGCCGGGCCGCATCTGGTCAGCATCACCACGAAACTGGTCAGTGCACCGCCGCAGTTCTTCGAGATGGGCCACGTCGCCACACCGCCGCCGAGTTCACCGCACGGACGGCTGCTGCACGAGTTCGCCGCGCAGGTGGTCGCCGCCTTCGACATCACCGTCGGGCCGTTCCACATCGAGACCCGCATCGCCGCGGACGGTCGCCCGGTGCTGATCGAGGTGGGTGCCCGGCTGGCCGGCGACTGCATCCCCGAACTGATCGCGGCGGGGCCCGGGGTGGACCTCTACCTGGCGGCGGCCGAGGCGGCTCGCGGCGGCCGTTACGAGGACCGGCCCGTGTCGTCGGTGAGCGCCGGGCTGGCCTTCGTCACCACCGATCGGCCGGGCACCTTCGCCGGCACGGTGTCCGGCCTTGAGCCGTTCCTCGACGCCGACGAGTTCGAACGGGTCGTCTTCGAGGCCGAGCGCGGTGCGGCGCTCGATCCCGACGACATCTTCCACAACCGGGTCGCCCAGGTGTATTTCGTCGGCGCTCCAGGCCGGGTCGAGGACCTGGTCGGCGCCGTGCTGCGCGACGTGCGGGTCGATATATCCGACAAGGAAGGCAACTGATCGTGAGCAAGGACAACGATCTGGTCGTCGAGACGACGACCGCACCTCGCCCGAAGCCGGAGGCCGACGTGCCGACGCTCCCGGGCAGCGCCCTCACCGATCACGCGTACTCGATGCGGTGGAGCAAGCGGCGGTCGTGGCAGGCCCTGACCATCGCCGACCGCGACCGGCTGCCGTCCGTACGGCCCACGTCCTCGGCCCTGAACTACGGGCAGGCGGTGTTCGACGACCTCGCGGCCTACCGGATGACCGACGGGTCCGTCGCGGTGTACCGCCCGGACAGCCACATCAAGCGGCTCAACAACGGGGCCCGGCGGATGGCCCTCCCACAACTGGACTTCGACCGCGTCTGGCTCGCGATCCGCCGGCTCGTGGACCTGGACGCGGCGTGGATCCCGGCGGAGCCCGGGTCGGCGCTGCTGCTGCACTCCGTGCTGGCCGGCAACGGCCCGACGCTCGCGCTGGCCCCTGCCGAGGAGTGCCTGTTCACGATCGTCGCGAGCCCGCTGACACGGCAGGCTCCGGCCGAACTGCCGGTGCGGGCGATGGTGGTCGACAACTACGTCCGGGCGTGGCCCGGCGGCACCGGTGACATCAACGCCATCGGCAACCACGGGCAGGGGCTGGTCCCGCGGGAGGTCGCCGCCAACTACGACTACCACCACGTGCTGTGGGTGGGCGGCGATCCGGAGCGCAGGGTCCAGCAGGTCGGCACGATGAACGCGTTCTTCGTCATCGACGGTGTCCTGACCACGCCGTCGCTGGACGGCACCGTACGGCCGGGGATCACCCGCGACTCGATCATCAAGCTGGCGCGTGATGCCGGGACCACTGTCGACGAACGGCCGGTTCCGTTGGCCGAGGTGTTGCAGGGCATCAGCGACGGCCGGATCACCGAGTGCTTCGGCACCGGGACGATCGAGGGTGTCGTGCCCATCAACGGCCTCGGCTACCGCGGGGAGGAATACCGACTGCCCGGCACCGTCGCCGTGGCGTCGCACCTCCGCGAGGTGGTCGAGGGCATCCACCGCGGCGACCTGATCGACCGGTTCGGCTGGATGCGGCGGCTCACCGAAGTTTCCACAGTCCACGCCTGACCACGGCGGCGCAACCCATCAGGAGATCCAGATCATGGCCTACGTCGTCACCGATGCTTGCATCGGCTGCAAGTACACCGACTGCGTGGACGTCTGCCCGGTCAACTGCTTCCACGAGGGTCCGGAGATGCTCTACATCGATCCGGAGGAGTGCATCGACTGCAACGCCTGCGTTGCCGAATGCCCGCCGGAGGCGATCTGGGCCGACGTCGAACTGCCCGAGGACAAGTTCGAGTGGATCCAGATCAACGGCGAACTGAGCCAGCAGTACCCGGTCATCTACCAGAGCGACGCCAACTCCGTCAGCAAGAAGTCCACCTCATAAGGGATGGGATCGACAGACATGACCACTACCATCGAAAACTCGTTCATGCTCGGTCTCGACTCGAACTTCTACCTCAAGGACGATTTCGAGAGCCCGGAGAAGCGGACGAACGTCACCTGGTTCTACCCGAAGATCTGCGGCTTCCAGGACGCGCTGCGCACCGAGCAGGAGAAGGCGGAGTACTTCTCCTTCCTCGACCGTCAGACGCACCCTCAGCAGACGGACATCCTGCTGTACTTCCACATCCCGTTCTGCGAGGCGTTCTGCAACTTCTGTGCCTGCTTCAAGGAGTCCTCGGCGAAGTACCAGGGCGAGCAGCGGGTGCGGTTCGTCAAGGCCATGGTGAAGGAGATCGAGCGCAACGCCCGCTCGGCGTACTTCCAGGGCACGAAGATCAAGTACGTCCAGTTCGGCGGGGGTACGCCGTCGGCGCTCGACCAGGAGTCGATGGCGACGATCATCCAGGCCGTGCACCGTGAGTTCGACCTGAGCGAGGTCGACGGGATCTCGCTGGAGGGCAGCCCGCTCGGCCTGTCCACGGACGGCTACATCGAGATGCTCAAGTCACTGGGCATCACCCGCATCTCGTTCGGCGTGCAGACGCTCAACGAGGACATCCGGCGCAAGCTGACCATCAAGGCCACCGTCGAGCAGGTGTACCAGACTGCGGAGAACATCCGCAAAGCCGGGATCAGGACCTTCGCCCTGGACCTCATGTACAACCTCGCCGGTCAGACCGACGAGATCCTCGCCTCCGACATCCACGGCATCTGCGCCGAACTACGCCCCAGTTTCGTCCAGACGTACCGGTTCAACCAGTGGGAGGGGACCCGGCTGGACAAGCAGATCCGGGCCGGCAAGGTGAGTGACGTGTTGCCGTCGGGCAGCATCGAGCGGGTCCAGTACCGCCTGATCAAGGACAGCCTGGCCGACTACGGGTACGACAAGCAGCTCCTGATCAACTTCTTCACCCACCTGGACGAGACCGGCCCGATCGGGCTGGACCACGCCTGCGGAGGCAACGGCTACCGGGCGAGTTACACCCTGGGCATCGGCCCGGCCGCCGAGAACTACATGGGTGAGCGCAGCTACCGCAACCACACGAACGTGGACCGCTGGATCAAGGATGTCGAGGACGGCATCATCCCCATCGAGCAGGGCCGGATCTGCAGTGAGGACGAGGTCGAGAACCGCGTCATGGTGTTCTTCCCGGTCTTCGGCACCGTCCGCAAGGCCGACGTCGCCAACCTGGAGAAGTACCGCCGGGAGATCGACTGGATGGTGGAGAGCGGGTACGCGGTCGAGACCGACGAGGCGATCACCCTCACCGAGGTCGGCCGGGAGAACGCCGGCAACATCGCCTTCCTGTTCTACTCCGACGAGGAGAAGGCGCGGGCCCGCCGCACCATGTACCTCTCCCTGAAGAACAAGCGCAACCCGTTCCACCAGGACGAGATGAACATCCCCCGGACCCCGGTCTTCCTGCAGTCCAAGCTGGCGACCCGGCCAGCCGACTCCGGCGCCGCGCCGAAGGCGGGCTGACGTGACGACCACCGACCGGAAGACCCACGCGGACATCGAGGACGACCTGCGGAAGATCGCCGCCGAGGTCTTCCCGAACCACAACGTCGAGCTGACCTCGACCACGCCCCTGTTCAACGGCGGGCTCTCCCTCAACTCCACCCAGATGATCGAGCTGACGCTGGCCTTCGAGTCGTACTACGACATCGAACTCGAACCGGAGCTGCTGACGGTGGAGCACTTCGCCACCCTCGGCTCGCTCGCGACGATGCTCGAGGACCAGCTCAACGACGACTCCTATGTCTGATGCCGTCCGGGTCGTCCTGGTGCACGGCAACGCCGGAGCGACAATCGACGGCATCTGGTTCCCGTACCTGAAACGGGAACTCGAGATTCGGGGCCACACCGTGGTGGCACAGACCTTCCCCGATCCGATCAAGGGCCGGATGCGGTACTGGCTGCCCTACCTGACCGACGTCATCCGGCCGGACGACCGGACGGTCATCGTCGGGCACTCGTCGGGAGCCCTGACCGCACTGCGGTACGCCGAGTCGGCGCCGCTGCTGGGCACCTTCGTGGTGGCCGGACACCACACCGACTGCGGCTTCGAGCTCGAACGGCGCAGCGGGTTCTTCGACAGGCCGTGGGACTGGGCGGCGATCAGGCGCAACCAGCGCTTCATCGTCCAGTTCCACTCGACCGACGACCCGTGGGTCCCCGTCGAGGTGGCCCGGGAGCTGCACCGGCTGACCGGAAGCCGCCTGACCCTGATGGAGGGGATGGGCCACTTCGGGTCCTACGACCAGAAGTTGGACACCTTCCCGGAGCTGCTGGAGGCGGTGTGCCAGCAACTCGAGACGGCCGACCGGTGACCGGCGGCCCGCTCCGCCTCGTCGACGAGGTCCTCGACCGCCGCCACGACGACGATGCCGTGGCGGTGGTCGACCTGGCCACGAACGTCCAGGTGTCCTATCGGACACTGGCCCGGCGCACCCAGGCGCTCACCGATCTGTTGGCTCCCGTCGTCGGCCGGCACGACACCGTCGCGATGGTGCTGGACAAGTCCATCGACTCGGTGGTCTGCATGCTGGCGGCGCTTCGGCTCGGCGCGCGGTACGTCCCCGTCGACGAGTCGTTGCCGCCGGCCCGGACGGCCCTGCTGTTCGCCAGGTGCCGCCCGACGGTGACGGTGGCGCATCCGCGGCATCTCGGGCTGGTGGCCGGGACGGCGGCCGGGCGCGTGGTGGTCGCCGGTGACTCCTGGGACACGCGGGCCGAGGCCGACTACCGGCCTTCGGTGTACGGGGACAGGACGCCGGACGACCAGGCGTACGTCATCTTCACGTCGGGATCGACTGGCGGCCCGAAGGGCGTCATGATCAGCCACCGCAGTGTGTGCGCCCTCCTCGAAGGCGTACAGGAGGTGGTCGGCTTCCCGGACCGGATGCGGTACCTGAACGTGGCGCCGCTGTTCTTCGACGCGTCGGTGGTCGACCTGTACTCCACCTTCCTGGTCGGCGGCAGCGTGCACCTGCTGCCCCGGCTGACGATGGCCGGCCAGGTCACGCAGGCGTGCGAGCGGTGGCGCATCACCGACGTGTTGCTGGTGCCCTCGGTCATCCGAATGCTCCTGGGGCGGTTCAGCGACATCGACCGCCGCGACCTGAGCTCCCTGCGGCGCCTGTGGTTCGGTGGCGAGTCGTGCCCCACCTCGCTCCTGCGGGAGATGGACAAGAAACTTCCGGGTCTGACCTATGTGCACGGTTACGGTCCGACCGAGACCACGCACAGCGCCACCCTCTACGTGACCGACGACATCGCCGGCCACGACGACGAGTACCTGCCGATCGGGACCCCGCTGCCCGCCGTCGACGTCCTGGTCGTCGACGACGACCTGCGACCGGTGCCCGACGGCGAGACGGGTGAGCTGCTCATCGGCGGCCCGCAGGTCATGGTGGGCTACTGCGCGGAGCCGGCGAAGACCGAAGAGGTGCTGACCACCCGCGGTTCCCCGGAGATCCGGTACTACCGGTCCGGCGACTTCGTCCGGCGTACCGACGCCGGCCAGCTCGTCTTCGTCGGCCGTCGCGACGATGCCGTGAAGATCGCCGGGAACCTCGTGCACACCTCCGAGGTCGAGGCCGCCGCGCTCGCCGTGGACTGGGTGGTCGACTGCTGCGCGGTGGTGACTCGGCACCGGGTCGCCGGCCGGGTGATCACTCTCTTCGTCCTCGGCGCCCACCGGCCCGGGGCCGAGACGGACCTGGCGGCCGAGCTGGCGCGGGTGTTGCCGCCGTACATGGTCCCGGCCGAGATCGTCCCGATCGACGAGCGGGACGTCGGCCTGACCCCGACCGGCAAACTCGACAGGGGCCGCCTGCGCGAGCTGGTGGCGTCCGATGATCGATGACGAGATCGCCGCGTTCACCCGGCGGGGTGTGCTGACCGTGGTCCCCCGGGCGGCGTCCGGGCGCGTCCTCGCCGACGACCCCGCCGAGCTGCTCCGCCATCGGGTCGAGGAGTTCCTTCCCGCGCCGGCCACCGTCGACCGGATCGCCGAGGCGCTCACCCGGGAGGGCCTCGCGATCGAGGCGCGCACCGACGTGGGCCTGACGGTCAGCGGTGCGCAGACCCTGCTCCGGGAGGTCTTCGGCAGCGCCGTCACCGTGAAGCGCAACAAGTACATCCGCGACTCCCCGCGGTACGAACTCGTCGCCGAGGGCCCGCTCCGCCCCCGGGTGTGCGCCGACCTGATCAGTGCGGTCTCGGCGCCGCGATCCGGCTTCGAGCTGGCCGCGACCGCGTCGCCGCCGGCGGTGCGCGGGAGCGGGCACCACCTCAGCCTTCCCGGCGACGCGGTCCGCGTGGCCGGAGCCGAGGCACTGCACGCCGGCGGCATCCGCGGCCAGGGTGTCCGGGTCGTCATGGTCGACACCGGCCTCTACGACCACCCGCATCACCGGCGGCACGGTTACCGGACCTCGGTCGTCGCCGCCCTGCCGCAGCTCGATCCCACGGTCGACGAACGCGGTCACGGCACCGCGATGTCGGCGTTGCTCCTGGCGGTCGCGCCCGGCGTGTCCCTCACGATGGTCAAGATGGCCACCGAGGGCTTCTCGTTCCCCGTCGCCGCGTTCCAGCGGGCGGTCCAGTTGGAACCCGACGTCATCTCCTGTAGCTGGGGCACCCTACGCGCGGAGCCCCACCTGCACCTCGAGGTCGCCAACGCGATCCGGCGGGGCTGCACCGTGCTGTTCGCCGCGGGCAACGGCTCGACCGACCGGCCGACAGCGATGTTCCAGTCCGTCGCCACCCCCGGTGCCATCACCGTCGGCGGGGTGCACATCGGCCCCGACGGCGCGCTGCGGGCCGCCGACCTCGCCTCCAGCTACCGCTCGGCGGTCTTTCCCGGACGGGCCGTGCCGGACGTGTCCGGCCCGTGCGGCATGTTGCCCAACGGCAACTACATCCTCTTCCCGACCCAGCCCGGCTGCCTGTTCGACCGCCGCAACAGTAAGTACGACGGTACGGGTGCCGAGGACGGCTGGCTCGTCTCCAGCGGCACGTCAGGTGCCACGGCATACGCCGCCGGTGTGGTGGCACTGGCGATCCAGCAGGGCCGGGCGAGCACCGTGGAGTCCCTGGCGGCCTCCTGTGTGCCGGTCACGCGGGGCCGTTCCATCACCGGGGACGAGTGCGACGGCGAGAGCCCGAACCCGGCCACCGGCCACGGCCTGCTCACCGCGTACCGATTGCCCGGGGTTGTCGCTGCTGACGGGCCGCTGTTACGCTCCTCGATGGACGGACGGGGGATCTCTGGGTGACTGGGCCATTGCGTGTCACCGACAGGGATTCCCAGACCACCGACATTCGGCCACATCAGATCGTGCGCTTCGTCGGCGGCCGGGGGGTCGCGGCGCTTGCCGACCAGTTTCTGCTGTTCGCCATTCCGCTGCTGGTCTTCAAGACCACGGGCAGTGTCGCCGCGAGCGGGCTCGTCTTCCTGGTCGAGTGGCTTCCCCGGGTCATCTTCGTCCCCGTTGCCGGGGTGCTCGCCGACCGGGTCGACGGCTACCGGCTCTATCTGATCGCCGACACCGTCCGGGCGCTGCTCGCCGTGGCCGCCTTCGCCGCCGTCCTGGCGTGGCCGGGGGCGACGGTGGTGACGCTTAGCGTTCTCGCCGCGTCCATGTCCCTGGCCAGCGCCCAGGCGTACATCGCGATGGAGACCACGCTCCCCCGGTTCGTGCCCGCCGAGCACATGGTGCGGGCCCAGTCCGTCATTCAGGGCACCGAGCAGGCCAGCACGGTGCTCGGCCCGGCCATCGCGGTCGTGCTGGCCACGCTGCTGGGAACGACGGACCTCCTGCTGGTGACCGGGGCGCTGTTCGCGCTCACCGCGATCAACGTCCTGACGCTGCGCGGCAGCCTGCGCAGCGCGGTCGGCAACGCCGAGCCCACGACGGTACGCGGCGTGCTGGCCTCGGTGGTCGAGGGCGGGCGGACCCTGTTCAAGCTCCCCGCGATGGTGGGCCTGGTCGGGCTGACGATGATGGTGAACCTCATGGTCGGTGTCGGCATGGCGACAAGCGCCGCCATCACCACCGGCACGTTCGGCAAGCCCGACCGTTACTTCGGGGTGCTGTCCTTCGCCGAGGGCGCGCTCTCTCTGTTGATCTTCTTCTTCATCCCGCGACTGTCCCGGCGGATCAGCCCGCTGGTCGCGATCCTGGGCACATTCGTGATCATCTGCCTGGGCGGCCTCGCGATCAGCCAGGCGACGTCGTTCACCCAGTTCGCCATCGGTTACACGTTGCTCATCGGCACGGTCGGCATCCTCAACGTCTTCATCCGCGCCGAACGAATTCGCCGCATCCCCCGCGAACACCTCGGCAAGACGATCGGCCTCATTGTCCTGCTGAACCAGGTCTCCCTACCCGTCTCGGGTTTCGTCGTCGCCGTCTTCGCCACCGCGCACGGTCCGCAGGCCGTGCTGCTCGGCTCGGTGCTCGGGTCCGTCCTCGTCGCCGTTCTGTTGCTCCCGCTGGTCCTTCAACTGAGGTATCCCCATGCGCATCCTGGTCCTGCACCGAATCACCGATGACATCATCCGCTACGCGAATGGCCTCGACTTCGCGGCTCATGAGGTGACGTTCATCGGTACGACCGAGCGCATGGCCACGCTGCCCGCGCGGCTGCCCGGCACCCGGATCGAACGGCCCGGCACCGGGGCCACAGAGGCCGAGGTGGTGGCGGCGCTCGCCGGCCAGCCGCGACCCGACCTGGTCATCGCGCAGTCGGAGTTCGACCTGATCGCGGCGGCCCGCATCCGGGAGGCGCTGGGCGTGCCCGGTCCGCGCGAGGTCGACGTGCTTCCCGTCCGGGACAAGGTCATGATGAAGGCCGCCGCGTCCCGGGCGGGTCTGCGTGTGCCGCGTTATCTCCCGCTCGCCTCGGCCCTCGCCGGTGCCGCCGTCCCGTGGTCGGACAGGACAGTTCTCAAACCGCTCGACGGCGCCTCCAGCCAGGACGTCCGCGTCTTCGACACCCCCGAGGCAGCCCTCGATGCGGTACGCCGCGACGGGCTGCCCTCCGCCGCGGACCCGAGCGGCTTCGAGATCGAGGAGTTCGTTGGCGGCCCGATCATCCACGTCGACGGGCTGGCCGTCGACGGCACACCTGTCACGCTTCAGGCCAGTCGGTACGTCGGCACCTGCCTCGGGTACGCCGAGGGCAGCCCGCTCGGCTCGGTGCAGACGGACACTCCGCCTGCCGTCGTGGAGTGGACCACTGCCTGCCTGCGGGCCGTCGGCATCACCACGAGCCTGTTCCACCTCGAAGGCATCGAGACACCCGACGGCCTGGTCTTCCTGGAGGTCGCCAGCAGGTTCGGCGGGGCCGGCGTGGCCGACACCTTCGAGCTGGCGACCGGCGTACACATGCCGTCGGTGCAGTTGCGGGCCCTCTCGACGCCCGGCGTCCCCACCCCCGAGGCCCGCGACGCCGGCCCCGACGCCCGGTACGGCTGGTTCATCTTCCCCGGTCACACCCTGGGCGGGAGATTCTGCGCGATCCAGGGCTCGGACGAGTTCCGGCACAGCCCGCTGACCCGGCGCTGGGTGCAGCGCACCCAGGACGAGCCGATCAGTCAGACCCTCAGCTACGCCGAGTACGACGTACCCATCGCCGGTATCGTCGGCCCGGCACCCACGGCCGTGCTCGACCAGTTCCTGCGGGACATGTTCGCCGCGATCAAGGTCACGGCCGCCTCCGAGGCGGGCAGCCATGTCTGAGCTGTTGCTGGTCGGGGTCGGTTTCATGGGCAGGCCCTACCTCGCCGCCGCGCGTCGGCTGGGTCTGCGGGTCGCGGCCGTGGAGGGCGCGTTGCGCGCGGCGGACACGGCCGGGCTCGTCGACCACATCCGGGTGGCCCCCGGCAACCACGACGAGCAGTGGGCCGAAGGAGCCTGGGCCGCCGCGGCGGACCGCAGGCCGGCCGGAGTGGTGGCGTTCACCGAGAACAACGTGCTCGGCGCGGCCCTGCTCCAGGATCGGCTCGGTCTTCCCGGCCCGTCCCTGCACGCCGCGACCCTCTCCCGTAACAAGGCTCTGCAGAGGGGTCTGTTCGCGGCGGCGGGCATCCGCCAACCCGACTATCGAATGACCGACGATCTGGAGTCGGCGCGCGACTGGGCCGCCGCCCGCCTGCCGGTTGTCGTGAAGCCACTGTCCTCGGCGGGGAGCGAGGGCGTGGAACTCGTCGAAGACCTGGACGCCTTCTCCGACGCGGTGGCACGCCGCAACGACGAGGGCCCGCTCCTGGTGGAGACTGCGGTGGACGGGCCGGAGTACAGCTGGGAGGCCCTGCTCAGCGAGGGCAAGGTGTGGCTGGCCAACCTCACCGCCAAGGAGACCGCCGAGCCGCCCCACTTCGTCGAGATAGCGCACCGCACCGGCATCCAGCTCGACCCCGAAACCGCCGCCGAGGTGACGGAATTCTGCACGGCGGTGGTGGCCGCCCTCGGCATGCGTACCGGCATCGTGCACCTTGAGTTCCGGCTCGCCGCCGACGGGCCGACCCTGATGGAGGTCGCCGTCCGGACCCCCGGCGACTACCTGATGGACCTGCTCAGCCTCACCTACGGACTGGACTGGTTCGAGATGGTCGTCCGGCTCGCCATGGCGATGCCCCTACCCGAACCACCGCCGGGCCCCGTCGCGTACGCGGCGAGCTATCTCCCTGTCGCGCCGGCCGGCATCCTTGTCGAGATGCGGGGCATGGCCGAGATCGAGGCACACCCGGCCTTCGTCACGTGCGGGTGGTGGAAGCACCCCGGTGACGTCGTGTCGGCGGCGACCTGGAGCGCCGAGCGCGCCGGCTACCTCATCGTCTCGGCCGAGACCCCGGCGCTGCGCGACGAGGCACTGGAGTTCGTCCGCAGGACGCTGACCATCGTCACCCGCCCAGCCTGACGTGTTGCGGGGCCCACGGCGCGGCACGTACGTCTCGTCTCGCCAGTTCTCGGCGTGAGACGACGGTCCACAGTGAGCAGGCGGCCGTGGCATCGCTCACCGCGATGCCACGGCCGGCCTTTTTCAAGCCCGCTTCGGTACGCGCACCAGCGGTGCGAGGTTCGGTGGCTCGCTCCGCTCCTTCTCAGGCGGTCGTCCGGGCCGCTTCCAGGATGACCTCGGTGACCTCACCGGGATGCGAGATCAGGCCCAGGTGACCGGCGTCGATCCGGGTGATGTCGGCCCCCGCCCGCTTCATCATCTCCTCCTGGCGGGCCGGCGGGATGACCCGGTCCTCGGTGCCGATCACCGCCCATACCGGGATCGTCTTCCACGCCGGCTCGGTGGCCGGCTCCGCCAGGGCGTTCGTGGCCAGGGCGCTCTGGGACACGGCGAGCACCTCCGCCTGCCGCCGGGGCAGACCGTTGGCGAAGCCGGTGATGAACACCTTCGGCAGGACGTACGCGTCGGCCGCACCCTCCGGGGCACCGGGGAACGGCACGAGCTTGAAGACGCTCGTGGGGTCGGTCGCGGCCGGGTCGAGCACCGAGCCGGAGTCCGCGCTGAGTTCCCCCACGGTCTCCCCCTTCTCCGGGGCGAAGGCGTCGACGAACACGAGTGCCTTGACGTTGTTGTTGCCGGTCGCGGCGTCGCTCACCACAAAACCGCCGTACGAGTGGGCCGCGAGCACGATGGGACCTTCGATGGTGGACAGGAAGTCCTTCAGGTAGCCGCTGTCGATCGATGGCCCCCGGTTGGGTTGCGGCGCGACCTGGACGTCGAAACCGCGGGCCTGGAGCCTGCGGACCTCCCCACTCCAACTCGAACCGTCGGCCCAGGCGCCGTGCACCAGGACGATGGTCGGTCTGGTGCGATGCCCCTCGTCCGGGCTTGGTCGCACACCGCCGTCCGCGGACACGCCTGGGGCGGCTGAGCCGAGCACTGTCACCAGCGTCGCGGCGGCGAGCGTTGCGGCGATGGTCTTCGGCCGACGTAGCGAGATACCGAGCATGTCTCTTCTCCCTCGTTGGTCAGTGGTTTCGGAGCACGGGCAGATGTGCGGGGCCGCATCCGGCCGGCAGTACCGCCGGACCGCTGTCGGCCGGGCTCGGCTGCCGCGATGACGTGCCTGCTCGCCCGGCCTCACCATATTCGCGCCGAGTGGGAATCTCGGACGGAAGGGGAAAATCGCTCAGGTTTCACCTTGTCGTAGGACACGCAACCACGCGGGCTCTTCGGGGATCTGTAAACAATCCTTGATATTAGGCTGCACGGACGTCAATATGTGGGGGTCACGGGTCGTCGAAGCCTGGGGAGTGAGTCATGAGAAGCCGTCGGATTTTCGCAGTGGTAGCCGGGGCGGCGATGACCATCACGGCCGCCGTCGCCTTCGTCCCCAGCAGCATGGCGGCCGTGCCCTCGGCCGACGCCGTCCCGATGGTCGCCTGCACCGCCCCGGCCTGGGCCGAAGGCCCCACCTACCAGGCGGGTGCCCAGGTCACCTACGGCGGCCGGCTCTACCAGGCGCTCGTCACCCACACCGCGCACCCCGGCGCGGGCTGGAACCCCGCCGCGACCCCGTCGCTCTGGCGTGACCTCGGCGCGTGCTCGGGAAGCACGCCACCGCCCACCACGCCACCACCGACGACCGCTCCCCCCACCACGCCACCACCGACCACCGCTCCCCCCACCACGCCACCGCCAACCGGTGGGACCTGCGCGGTGAAGTCGCGGCCCAGCGGCAAGGTGTTGCAGGGCTACTGGGAGAACTGGGACGGGGCCTCCAACGGCGTACACCCCGGCCTCGGCTGGATCCCGATCACCGACAGCCGGCTCAACCAGCACGGCTACAACGTGATCAACGCGGCGTTCCCGGTGATCCGCTCGGACGGCACGGTCCTCTGGGAGAACGGCATGGACGCTGGCGTGAAGGTGGCCACCCCGGCCGAGATGTGCCAGGCCAAGGCGGCCGGCGCCACCATCCTGATGTCGATCGGCGGTGCCGCCGCGGGCATCGACCTGAGCTCCACCGCGGTCGCCGACCGGTTCGTCGCGACGATCGTGCCGATCCTGACCGCCTACCACTTCGACGGCATCGACATCGACATCGAGACCGGCCTGACCGGCAGCGGCAACATCAACACCCTGTCCACGTCGCAGGCCAACCTGATCCGGATCATCGACGGCGTGCTGGCCCGGATGCCGTCGAACTTCGGCCTGACCATGGCACCGGAGACGGCGTACGTCACCGGCGGCAGCGTGGTCTACGGCTCGATCTGGGGCTCCTACCTGCCGATCATCAAGAAGTACGTGGACAACGGCCGCCTCTGGTGGCTCAACATGCAGTACTACAACGGCAGCATGTACGGCTGCGCCGGCGACTCGTACCCGGCGGGCACCCTGCAGGGCTTCACGGTGCAGACGCAGTGCCTGAACAACGGCCTCACCATCCAGGGCACCACCATCCGCGTGCCGTACGACAAGCAGGTCCCCGGCCTGCCCGCGCAGATCGGGGCGGGCGGCGGCCACCTGTCGACGTCGCTTGTCACCCAGGCCTGGAACTCCGTGCCCGGCCTCAAGGGCCTGATGACCTGGTCGGCGAACTGGGACGGGTCGAAGGGCTGGACCTTCGGTGACAACGTGAAGCGCCTACAGGGCCGCTGACGGGCGACGGCGCCGGGCCTACCTGCTCATCGGTGTGGCGATCCAACACCTGGAACCACACTCCGTTCGCCGGGGGCGTTGGGGGTGGGCCCGCTCGCCGGAGTCGCCAGGGCCTTCCCCGCCGTGCTGTCCACGTGGTCGGGAACCGCACCCTCGTGGCGATCGCCGGTGGTGAGGGTCCCGGTCGGCTCGAACATCAGAATCGACCCGCCCGGCGAGGACGGCTTGTGCGCGGTGCCCTTGGGAACCACGAAGGTGTCACCCTGGCGCAGGACGACTGTGTGTTCCTGCCCGGCCGCGTCGCGGTAGGCGATATCGAACTGACCGTCCAGGACCAGGAAGAACTCGTCGGTGTCCTCGTGGACGTGCCAGACGTGCTCGCCCCGGGTGTGGGCGATCCGCACGTCATAATCGTTCATCCGAGTCACGATTCGCGGGCTGTAGACGTCGTCGAACGACGCGAGCGCCTCGGGCAGGTTCACGACGGCCAGGTGAGCGGGAGTGATCGACATGCACCGAGCATCCCCCGGGGCCGCCGCGCCGGTCTTGGACGTTCTTGACGCCGACGGCAACCGCCCTCCCGGTTGCCGAATCCGGGCCTGGCGACCACCGGTCCCCGAGATCAGCGAGGTGTTCCACGCCCAGATCGTCGACTACGCCTACCCGCCGCACGCCCACGACACCTGGACGGTGCTGATCCTCGACGCCGGCGCCCTCCGTTACGCCCTCGACAATCGACATTGTGCAGTGAGTGGCACCGACTATGTCGCCGTCCTGCCACCCGGAGTGGTCCACGACGGCCGCCCCGCCGCCGACGTGCCCGGCTTCCGCAAGCGCAACCTGTACCTCGACCCGGCGTTCCTGCCCGCCAGTCTGATCGGCTCGGCCGTCGACCACACCGTCCTCCGCGACGGCCCGCTGCGCCGAGCCCTCGCCGGGCTCCACCAGGTCCTCGCTGCCGACGAGGACCCGCTGGACGCCGAAGCCCGCCTTGCCCTGGTCAGGCAACGACTCACCGATCGCCTGGCCGCCGCGCCTTCGCCGTCTGCCCGGCCGGAGCCGCAGGCCGCCCGCGCGCTGAGGGCGCTGCTCGACGAGCACACGGTGGAGGCCGTCAGCCTCGCCGCCGCCGCTCGCCTCCTGGACCGTTCGGTGCCGCACCTGGTCCGCAGCTTCGGCCAGGCTTTCGGGATCAGTCCGCACGCGTACATCATCGGGCGACGGATCGAGGCCGCCCGCAAACTACTCCTCGCCGGCATCTCGCCGGCCGAGGTGGCGATCACCGTCGGCTTCTGCGACCAGGCCCACCTGACCCGGCACTTCCGCCGACACACCGCCACCACGCCGGCCCGATACAGCCGCACGGACGCAACGGGGTCCTCCCGGCTGCCAACACCGTGACACCGTGGTCGGAGCCTCCGCGGCAATCCTTCGCCGCGGAGGCTCCGAGCACTCGGCTATCTCACAGACGCGGATCCTGCTGCACCATGAGGGCGTTGAGGATCGGGTCGTCCTCGCCCCTGTCGCGGCGAAGCTCGATCCTCAGATCGCCACCGGCGTGCTCGACGGTGACCAGGTTGGTGTCCGCGGCCAGCGCGCCGACCTTCGCCTGCACGTCGTGGTCGTACAGCACGACCTTGCCGTCGGCCAGGACGTCGAAGGCACGCTTGCCGGCCTTGACCTTCTCGATCTCCGCGAAGTCGAGGGCGACGCGGTATTTTCCGGCCGGGGCGTTCTTGAACACGTAGCTGAACGTCTCGCCGGTCCGCTGGGTGCGGAACAGCGCGTCGTCCTCGGTGCCGGCGATGTCGGCCCTGGTGGTACGCGTCTTGCCGCCGACGTAGCCCCACGGCCGCGAGCCGAGCTGCTGGTCGGGCGACCAGACGAAGCCGTCGGTGCCGACGTGCCCGGATCCGCCGACGTCGACGCCCCTCCAGTAGGCCGAGGTCGCCAGGCGGACCGGCGTGAACTGCGCATCGCCCTTGCCGGCGTTCGACGCCACGAGCACGTCGCCGACGAGTACGCCCGGCTTGACGCCGGCGTTGTCGGCAGTCGCCGTGACCGTGGTGGACCCGCCGACCGCGAGCGTGACCGTGCCGGTCGCGGCCGCGCCCGTGAGGGTCAGCCACGGAAGGTCGGCCGCTTCGTGCCCGCCGTCGTCGGTGCGCTTCTGCTCGCCGATCCGCACCTCGATCGGGGCGGAGCCGGTGTTGGTCACCGTCACGTCGGCGGTCGCCTTCTGGTCCTTGTCCAGGAGCCAGTCGAGGGCACCGCCGCTGACGGTGGCGACGCCCGTGGTCAACGCCGTGTCGACCACCTCGGCCTGATCCTTCTTCGCGATGGTCACCGGGCGGCTGGCGGTGACGTAGTTCGGCGCCGACACCTGCACGGTGTTCTCGCCGACCAGCGCCTGGGCCTTCCACCGGCCCAACTCGTCGGTCGTGATGACCCGTTCACCGCTCGGCCCGTTGAGCGTGACGATCGCGTCCGCCATCGGCTTGCCGTCGTTCGCGTCGGTGGCCGTTCCCTCGATCGTGCCCGCAGCCGGGAGGGTGTATTCCAGCCCCAGGCCGGCCTTCAGGACCGGCTGGTTGAAGGAGTACTGGCTCGCCTGGTTGCGGTTCAGGCTCTCCAGGCCGACGGTCGCCGACGACCCGCGGGTGAGCGGGTTGTCGCCGCCGACCCCGTCGCCGTACCCGATCTGGATCCGTCCGTCCGCGACCAGGGTGACCGAGAAGCTCACCCGGGCCGTCCGGTCACCGTAGAAGGCGACGTCGCGCCACTCGACGACCTGCGCCGCCAGCCCGTCCACCTTCGTCGTGCCGTAGTAGATGCCCGCCTCGTCGTCGACGATGAGGTCGTCCCAGAGCGGATAGATCGCATCGATCGGGTACGACGACGGCAGCGCCGTGTTGTTCCCCAGCGTGCTGGCGCGGTCGAAGGTCAGCGTGCCGTTCGTCGTCACGCACACGCCGTCCCAGGCCGTGTCGTAGAACGGAGCCAGGAAGCTGGAGTCGAACCAGAGCGGGCCGCAGAGGTCGTCGCCGTGCCACCCGGACTCCTGCGTGCCCTGGCGGTAGAGCCCGTCGGTCACCTTCATCGAGTACGAGCGGCCGGCGGGAGCCACCGGCACGGGGCCCGGCTCCGGCTGCTCGGGTTGGGGCTCCGGCTCCGCCGCGTCCGCGCGTGGGTCGAGCGTCACCCGCAGCGCGGCGATGGTCGGGGCCTTCAGGCCCTTCGAGCCCCGCAGTTCCACGGTCAGTGGACCGCCCTGGTGCGGCACGACGGCGGTGCGCCAGTCGGCGGTGTTGGGCCCCACGGCCGCCGCCGCGTCGTAGGCGTACTCGGTCAGCGATCCGTCGACGACGACGTCGAACACCCGCTTGCCCCTGGCCACCTTCTCGATCTCGGCGAACCCGAGATCGATCGCGTAGGTGCCCTTGGGCGCGTCGGGGAACGTGTAGAACAGCTCCTTCTCCGGCGTGGTGCGCTGCGACTGGAACAGGGCGTCGTCAGCCGTACCGTTGATCGTGGCCCTCGTGGAGGCGGCCTTCGTCCTACCCTCGTAGCCCCACGCCTTCTTGCCGGCGGCCTGGTCGCCGGCCCAGGTGAAGCCGGAGCCGTCGGTGAACGACGGTCCGCCGGCGTTGACGCCGACCTGGTACTTCGTGGTCGTGAGCGTCACCGGGACGTAGGTCTTGGACTGGCGTCCGGAGTCGGACCTGACCACGATGTTCGCGCCGAGGACCCCCGGCTTGGCGCCCTTCGAGGAGACCGTGACCTTGACGGTCGTCGACTGACCCGGGGCGAGGGTGCCGCCGGTCGAGGACAACGACAGCCACGGCAGGTCGGTGATCAGGTCGTCCTCGACGTCGACGAGCACGACGTCGTCGGCAATCTGGTCGGCCGCCCACAGCGCCCCGGTCGAGTCGGTTTCGAGGCCGCCACCCTGGCCCGCCTTCTGGCCCGGGAACCACCACGCGTTCACCAGCGAGCAGTCGTCGGGGTCGACCTGCAACAGG
Source organism: Micromonospora sp. NPDC048935 (assembly GCF_043197875.1). NCBI lineage: Bacteria > Bacillati > Actinomycetota > Actinomycetes > Micromonosporales > Micromonosporaceae > Micromonospora > Micromonospora sp. NPDC048935. The sequence continues at coordinate 40,829 of NZ_JBICTZ010000006.1, forward strand.
CGGGTGGGCCGGTTCGAGGTGAGATCGGTGTACCAGATGGTGTCGGACGCCTGGTTGTAGGCCAGGCCCATCACCTCGGGCAGCGGCGGCGCGCAGAACGACAGCAGCGCGCCCGGGTTGTCGTGCGACGTGCCGGCGACGGTGCCGATCAGGCCGTTCCTCCGGCCGCCGACGTAGAACACGTCCTGCGTCGGGTTGTAGGCGAGCCCGGTCAGCTGCAACGTGGACCAGTCACCCTTGATCTGCCGGGTCTCCTTGCCGGTGTCCCGGTTGAAGCAGTGGATGTAGCTGGCCGGGCTGTCCTCCATCTGGCACATGTCGCCGGTCCTGGTGTCGAGCGCCATGTCGAACGCCCGGTACGCGGGGTTCCACGACGCGTCGAAGACCTTCCCGGTCGGCTTGCCGGTCACCGTGTAGGCGGTGTTGGTCCGCGCGTTGTAGTCGTGGACCCAGACGTCGCCGTCGTACCCGATGCCGGAGGGCTCCTTCTTCTCGATCGTGCCGGGGATGGCGATCCGGGTGACGACGTCACCGCCGGAGGTCGCGCCGACCGCGCCGGCCGCCTGCGCCTCGGCCGCCTTCACCGTCGCCGCCTTGCCGTCGACGTTCGACGGCTTCATGCCGCTGGCACCGGTCTTCCACGCGGTGAGGTCGATCGTGCTGTTCGCACCCTTCCCGGTGCGCGTCGTGGCGGAGGTGGCGTCGAGGTCGGGGTGACGCGCGGCCTCGCCCAGGTTGTACGTGAGTGGGGCGGAACCGTTGTTGGTGAGCGTCAGCGAGCCCACGCCGTTCTGGTCGGTGCCCAACAGCGCGTCGAGGCCGTCGGCCTTCAGGCCGGCGGCACCCGTGGTCAGCCGCGCGTCGATCGTCGCCTTCGCGTAGAGCCTGTCGAGCGAGAACGGGTACGCCGCGGTCGTGTAGTTCGGCGCGTCGACAGTCATGGTGTAGTCGCCGACCGGGAGCTGGCGGTGCACGAGGCCGGTCCCGTTTGTCGTGACGGTCTCGACGAGCCCGGACTTGTTCGTGAAGGACACCGTGGCCCCGGCCACCGGCAGCCCGTCGTTCTTGTCGACGACCGTCGCGTCGAGATACCCGAAGTCAGGCAGGTCGTAGGTGACGACCATCCCGTCGCGCAGCACCGGGGCGTGGTCGGAGAACCGGATGCCGTCGACGCCGGCCCAGCCCTGGATGCCGCTGACGGCGTGCGCGCCGGCGGTCACCGGATCGTCGGACCCGACGCCGTCGCCGTACCCGAAGATCATCGTGCCCGAGCGGGTGAGCGTGGCCGAGAAGTTGACCGGCTCGGTGTACTCCGTCCGGTCCGGATAGGCCCAGAGCTTGGCGTCGCGGTACTCGACGACGAACGCGTCCTCACCGTTGACCTTGGTGGCCGCCGTGAAGACACCGCCGCCGGGAGCGAACTCGACGGGGGACTCGACGGAGAACGGGAAGATGCCCGCACCGCCGCTGCCGGGGCCGGTGCTGGTGTCCGGGGAGATCACGCCGCGCAGGCCGACGCCGAGGGTGTCGTGGCTGCCGTTGTAGAGCGCGATCGGGAACGGCAGCTTCACCGTCGCCCACACGCCACTGCTGAACGCGACCGGGTCGGTGCCGCGCAGGTATTCGCCCTCGGAGACGGCGCAGCTGTAGCCGCCCTCGTCGACGACGAGCCCGACGGGGATCTCGCGCGACTCGTTCTGCGCGCCGACGGTCAGCGCGACGCTCGTGGGCGAGAAGCAGGCGTTGGGCTTGACGGTGAGCGTGTACCCGCCCTCGGGGACGCCGCTGATCGTGAACGCGCCGTTGGCAGCGGTGCGTACCGGCTTCAGCGGCGTGTCCTTGACGGAGACGTCGGCGTTCGGGACGGGCCGCATCTTGTCGTCGACGACCGTGCCGCTGATGTCGTGCCGCACGGCGGCCGTGAGCGGCAGTTTGACGGACGTGTCCTGGCCGAGGGTGATCGTGACGTTCGCGGTCGCGGTCAGGTAGCCGAAGACCCTGGTGCTGAGCTGGTAGTCGCCGACCGGGAGGTTCGTGGTGAACCGACCGTCCTTGTCGGTGCCGATCGACCGGCTGAACGGTCCGCTGATCGTCACCTCGGCGGCGGGGACCGGGGCGCCGTTGGCGGTGACGACGCCGGTGAGGGTGCCGCCCTTGCGGGGCGCGAGTTCGAGCAGTCGGACGAGGTCGAGTCGGCCTTCGCCAAACTTGTTGTTGACCTCGGCGGTGCCGCCGCACTCGGTGTCGTCGACGTCGACGGCCGACTCGCCGAGCAGGCGGCGGGTCTCCTCGACCTGCCCGATGAGGGTCGGGTCGTAGCTCCACAGCGCCGCGACGGCGCCGGCGACGTGGGGAGCGGCCATCGAGGTGCCGGACATCTCGACGTAGCTGTTGCCCGGGTACGACGACCGGACACCGTCGCCCGGGGCGGAGATCTCGGGCTTGATCCGGCCACCCTCACCCTCGCCCTTGCGGGAGAACAGCGCGAGCGTGCCGTCCGGCCTGGTGGCGCCGACGGAGTAGGCGCTCTCGGCGGAGCCGGGCGAGGAGACGGTGTCGCAGGCCGCGTACGGCGCGGTGTTGCCCGACGACCAGACGCTGAAGATGCCCGCGGCGCTCCATGCCTCGTCGATGGCCTGGAAGAAGTCGTTGAAGCTGTGCTCTTCGGTCTGGCCCCACGAGTTGTTGATGACGTGGGGGCGCTTGGACGGGTCGGGGTTGTTCCCGTGGACGTCGGTCGGGGCGAGCAGCCACCAGCCGGACCGCAGCAGCGACTCGACGCCGGTGCTGTCACAGCAGCCGTTCGTCGCGATCCACCGCGCGTCCGGGGCGACGCCGACGTGGTTGGTGCCGTCGTCACCGACCATGGTGCCCATGGTGTGCGTGCCGTGTCCGTTGTCGTCGCACGGCGCATCGGCGCACGTGCCCCGGGCGGCCATCCAGTTGTAGTTGTGGTCGACAGTGCCGTCGGGCTTCGTGCCGCGATACTTCTGTAGCAGGGCCGGGTGGTCGAACTGGACACCCGAGTCGAGGTTGGACACGGTGATGCCCGCACCGGTGGCGCCCATGGCCCAGGCCGCGGGAGCGTGGATGGCGTCCAGACCCCACGTGGAGGTGCCCGCCTCGGCGGCGGCCTTCGGGGCGGGACGGGCCTCCTGGTCGGCTGGGCTCTTCTCGTCGACGGGCTTGACCAGCGCGACCTGTGGCGTCGCGTGGATCTCGGCGACCTGCGACTTCGCGGCCACGTTGAGGGCGAGTTTCTCGTTGCCGCCCCTGACGAGCACCGTGTTGGCGATCGGGTAGGAGGTGTATTTGACGCCGGCTCGGTCGAGCTCGGTGGAGACGGAGGCCAGGGAGGTCTTCGCCGCCGCGGTCAGCGCGTCGTAGACGAACTGCCCGCGAGCGGTCCAGTCGGTGATCTTCTTGGTCGGGGCGAGGTCGGCCCCGGTGTCGAACGTGATCCAGAAGTCGGACTTCGCCTCCGTGCGGAAGCGGTCCTTCAGGTTCGCGGCGATCTTGTTGGTGGCGGCGCCGGGATCCGGCTCGGCGGCGGACGCCGGTGGCGCCTGGATCAGGCTCAGGCCGACCGCTACGGCCAGCGAGGCCGCGAGGGCTGTGATTCTCATGAGAGTCCTTCGACCTACAGGGGTTGGTAGGGGTCGTGGTTCATGTGGTCGTCGGCACCGTCGGCGTCATGGGCGTCGGGGGCGCTGACGTGCGGCTCGCGAGGCGGCTCAGGGGGTGGCGGGTGATCGATGGCGGCGTCGTCACGCGCTATCTGTCGCTCAGGCACACATTGCCCAGGGGCTATGGATCATGGAGCCATGCTCGGCGGGATCAGTGGCCGTCGCTATCCAGCGGATACGTCAATTTTCACGACGGGACGTCGAGGGAGTCCTCTTCCGCGAACACTCCGGCCTCCACCGCCTTGACCGCGAGCGCGGTCCGGGAGGTCACCTTCAACTTGCGCATCGCGGCACGCAGCTGTTGGTCCACAGTCGCCGGCGACTTGGCCAGGATCCGGCTGATCTCCCGGTTGGTCTTGCCGGCGACAACCAGTTGGACCACGTCGAGTTCGCGCGGTGAGAGCTGGTCGCCGTACCCCCGTCGGCCGCCGCGCCACAGTCGCGGAACCTCGGCGCCGTGCTCGCGAAGCCGCTGCGCGACACGGTCCGCGTCGCCCCGGGCCCCGAGCCGGAACAGTTGCTCGTACTGTGCGGCCAGCAACTCTCGGCCGTGGTCGAGCTGGCCGTACGCGATGAGCGCCTCGGCTTGCCGCTCGCGGGCGAGCAGGGCGTCGTAGGGGCGCGGCAACGCGCTCCAGGCGCGCGCCGCCCGATCCCACGCCGTGGCCGCGCGGGCGTGGTCGCCGGCCGCGGCGAGCAGCAGGGCACGGCATCCGGTCAGCGCGGCGCGAGGCGCGGGCGCCGTACGGCCACGCAGCCCTCTGGCGAGTTGGTCACCCAGGCGCGTCGCGGCCGTGAGGTCACCCGCGGCGAGATGCGCCTCGATCCGGGCGGGGACCAGGTCCGTCGCCCAGATCCAGATGCCCTTCCTCCGGACGGTGTCCATCGGCTCGTTCGTGACCTGCAGCGCCCGGCCGCTGTTTCCGTCCGTCAGCCACAGTCTGGCCAGCGCGGCGGCGGCCTCCATCGTGTCGTCGACGGCGCCGAGACGGGCGGACTCCTCCAGGACCAGGCGAAACTGCTCCTCCGCGGCGCGCCGCCGGCCGGCCGCGGCGGCCAACCGGGCCGCGAGTCGGATGCTGCCGAGGTAGTGCGCCGGACGGTCGCGGTCCGCGTCGGCGAGTGCCGCGCCCTGTTCGGCGAGACCCTCCCACCGGCCGGTGAGCCACGCCAGGTTGGCCTGTTCGAGTCGGACGTTGTGCTGCAACCGGGACGCCTGCTCGGTCTCGGCGAGGTGCATGGCCACGGCGAGGTGTTCGTCCGCGTCGGCGTACCGGCCCCAGATCACCGCGCCGGTCCCGACGTTCGTGTGGATCCGGGCCACGTCGAGACGCTCCGCCGAGGTCGCGCCGTCGACGGGCAGGCCGGCGACGACGTCCCACGCCTCCTCCTCGCCGAGCATGAGCAACGCCGCGGCCCGGTTGCCGGCCAGGTTCAGCCGTTGCGCGGGCGAGGCGAATTCGGTGGTGAGTTCAGCGGCGCGATCCAGCCAACGCCGATGGGTCGACGCCGGCCACGGCCCCGCGTAGGCCCAGCCAAGGTAGGTCATCGCCCGGGCCGCCTCGACCGGGTCATGGTCGAGGTTGGCCACCGCCTGCTCAAGCTCGCCGAGTGCGGCCTGCGCCTCACCCGCGGTGATCAGGAGCCGACCCAGCGGGTTGCGGATCTCGGCCTGCTGGCGGGCGGAGAGGCCGGGGGTCTCCAACACCGAGCGCAGGGTACGGATCACCCGGTGATGGACCTGGTCGACCGGTTCGCGACGGCCCAGTGCGGCTACTCCGGCGATGCGCGCTACTCGTGCCCGGTCCGCCGGCGGCAGCACGGCCCACGACAACAGGTCGACAAGCATGTCGACAGCCTTGGTGTGGTCGCCCGACGCCATGGCCAGCTCGGCACCCTGCTCGGCGTAGCGCGCCCAGGACTGCGTCTCGCCCGCCTCGCGGAAGTGGTGGGCAAGACGTGCCACCGGCGGCGGGTGGATGTCCTCCAAGGCCCGGCCAGCCCGCAGATGGGAGTGCTTGCGGTCGGTCAACGGGATCGCCTCGTAGACAGCCGTGGCGGCCAGCACGTGCCGGAACCGCCACTGCCCGCGGTCGTCTCCGTCCAGCACACCGGCGCCGGCCGCCTCCGTGATGGCGTCGCGACACGCGGCGGGCGACAGGCCGGCGGTCACCGCGATCGTGGGCACCGACGACCGCTCAGCCAACGTCGCCGCGGCTCGCAGCACCTGCTGCGCCGTCGGTGACAGACGGCCCACCCGCTCCCGGGTGGAGTCGCGCACCGTCGGCGGCACCCGCAGCTCGCGCAGCTTCAACCGGACCCACTGCCCGTCGCGGAAGACCAGGTCGGCGCGGTCGTGCATGAGGCGGACCGACTCCTCGATCGCCAGCGGAACGCCGCCGGTCCGCTCGTGCATGAACGTGGCGAACTCCTGCGATATCGGGTTGCCGTCCAGCATCGAGGACACCAGCGCCGCGGTGTCGTCGGGTCGCATCGGTGCCAGGGCGATCCTCAGCTGGGTCACGCCGGCGGGCAACCGGGACGTCAGCCGCAGCAACAGCGACCCGTCATCCACCTCCTCGGGCCGATAGGAGATCACGAGGCTGGGCCCGTCCGTCTGCTGCCGGGAGGTGACGAACAGCAGGAACTCCAGGGTCACTTCGTCGGCCCAGTGGGCGTCCTCGAGCACGAGGACGTCGACATGCAGAGCCCGCAGCAACTCGTCCAGGGCGCGGAAGAGGCGATGCCGGGCGGCCTTCGCGTCGTCCAGGGGTGGTAGCGCGGGCGGCAGGTCCGCCGACCACTCCGGGAACAGGGGCCGTAACGCGCCCGCGAGCGCGGTGAGCGGCAACCGCGACACCGGGTGGTCGATGCCACGGAACGCGTCGACGATCGGCCCCAAGGTCAGCGACTCACGCAGCGGTGGGCACACCGACACCAGGGCGGTGCGCTGGTCCGGTGCCGCCAACCACTCGCGCAGCAGCCGGCTCTTGCCGATGCCCGCCTCGCCCTCCACCAGCACGATCGCCGGTGGCCGGGCCAGTGCGCCCCGGAGCGCCGCCAACTCCCGAGCACGGCCCACGAAATCCGGGGTGGAGACCGTCGGTGCGGTCCCGTCGTCCTCGGGCGAGGGGTCGAGCATGCGTGATGATCTCGCTTTTCGCTGCTCGGGCGCAAGTGTTCAGGAGATGCGCGGTCGCCTGGGCCCTAGCTGTCGCGCGGGGTCACCAGACCGGACTCGTAGGCGATGATCACGAGCTGTGCGCGGTCGCGGGCGCGCAGCTTGGCCATGGCCCGGTTGACATGGGTCTTCGCGGTCGCCGTGCTGATCACCAGACGGTTGGCGATCTGGTCGTTGGACAGACCCCTTGCGACAAGCGTGACGGCTTCACGTTCGCGGTTGGTCAGCACCGTCAGCGCCAGGCCGGGATCCAGGTGCGGCGGCTGGGAGACGTAGCGGTTGATCAGCTTGCGAGTGATCGTGGGCGCGAGCAGCGCGTCCCCGCGGGCGGCGACGCGGACGGCGTGCAGGAAGTCCTCCGGCCGGATGTCCTTGACGAGGAACCCGGCCGCGCCGGCACGGAGTGCGTCGAAGACGTACTCGTCCAGGCCGTAGTTGGTCAGGATGACGACGTGCACCCCGGCCAGCGCCGGGTCAGCTGCGATGCGCCGGGTCGCCTCGATGCCGTCCACGAACGGCATCTGAATGTCGATGAGCGCGATGTCCGGCAGATGCTGCCTGGCCAGCGCCACACCCGCGGCACCGTCGGCGGCCTCGGCCACGACCTCGATGCCGTCCTCGGCGTTGAGCAGCGCACGGAATCCGCTACGGATGAGCACCTGGTCGTCGACGAGCAGGACCCGGATCACGACGTACGTTCTCGTGGGAGTTCGGCCTGGACGGTGAAGCCGCCCTCGCTGCGCGGTTCGGCACGGAGGCGGCCACCGAGGGCGGCCACCCGTTCGCGCATCCCCAGCAGCCCGACCCCGGCCACCGGCACCATCTCCGGTGTGGCCCCGCCGTCGTCGTCGACCCGGATGGCCACCGTGTCGAGCCGGTAGTCGATCCGGACCGACGCCGTGGCGGCCGCGGCGTGCCGGACGATGTTGGTCAGCGACTCCTGAACGATCCGGTACGCGGTCCGGTCCACTGCGGCCGGCACGTCGGCGCGGTGTCCCTCGACGGTCAGGGTCGCGTCCAGGCCGGTCGTCCGGGCCCGCCGCACCAGGTCGGCGACGTGGTCGAGCCCGCACGACCGCGTGTCTGCGTCGTCGCGCAGCGCCTCCAGGGTCACGCGCAGCTCGCGGGACGCCTCGCGACCGGCGTCCCGGATCGCCAACAGCGCGTCCGGCACCGGCTCGCCCCGCTTGCGGGCCAGGTGCACCGCGACCTCTGCCTGCACCTTGATCACGGAGATCTGGTGGGTGAGGGTGTCGTGTAACTCCCGCGCGATGTGCAGCCGTTCCTCGCCGGCACGGCGCAGCGCACTCTCCTCGCGGGTGCGCTCGGCCTCGTCCGCCCGCCGCTCGGCCTGGCGCAGCGCCTCGCCTGCCGCACCGGCGGCGATCAGCCAGGCCAGTTCAAGAACGCTTCGGGCCTGCGCGAACGCCGCACCCGGGTCGTACCGGCCCGACGCCATGGCCGCGACGGGAAGGGCCACCAGCATGATCACACTGGCCACCACAGTGCCGGTGCGGTGCCCCGCGCGTACGGCGGCGTACACCGCGAACAGGTACGCGACGGCTGGCACGTCGACCCCGGCGCCCTGACCGGCCACCGCGCACAGCCCGGTGAACGCCAGGACGGGGATCGGGGCGCGGCGACGCGCGGCCAGTGCCAGGCCCCCGGCCGCCACCAGCACACCGCCGAGCGGTTCGAGGCCGCGCGGTTCGGACAGACCGGTGACCAGTACGACGGTCGCCACACCGACCGCAACCGCCCAGTCCCGGACGCCGATGCGGGCCCTGCTCATGTGGGCACTCTAGCCGGGAGTCCGCCCTGGGCGACTCGTGCTCGCGCAGGAGCGGCGAACTACCGCGGGTGCGGTAGTTCGCCGCTCCTACCGCGTCCGCGGCAGCGCGAGGTGACCGCGTCCGCACGACGCCGGTGGACGGTGTCGACGGACAGGATTGGGCGACGTCCGGCCCGTTCGAAGGAGAACTCCATGTCGGTCCCGCACCTCGCCGCGTCCACTGTTGACGCCTACACCCTCACCGGAGGACGCCTCGTGGCCACCACCGCCGCGTTCGTGGCGCTGGCCGGCGCGGTTGCCGGCGGGCTCGTGCTCGCCCGCCGGGTCGGACGCCGGGGATCGACAGTAGCCCTGGTGGCGGGGATGATCGGGACGGTCCTCGGGGGGTGGACAGTGGTCACCGCCGACGGAGGTCCCGGCAGCGGCAGCGGGATCGTGGGTGGCTACGCCGCGCTGGCGCTGGGTGTGCTCGCCGTGGTCCTCGGCGGGATCGCGGCGACCCGATCACCGCACCCCGCCTAGCTGGCGTTGACCACGTCTCACGCGTTGGCCGGCGACGCAGCCGCCGACTCGGGTGACTCGGTGAGGCCGACGACGAGCAGCAGGTACGCGGTCAGTTCGGCCACCGCCGTGAGCGCCGGCATCGGTCGCGGCATGGACAGCGTGGGCGTGATGGCATCCCAGACCAACCCGGCGTTGTCGCTCCACAGGTACACCGGCATCGGGACCGCGGCGATGCAACTGTCCACAAGTGGCAGCGCCATGAGGGCCAGCAGCGCCGCACCGGTCGAGGCGAGCCGCCGACCGTGGCCGAGAAGCGCCGCGGCGAGTGCCAGCGCGGCAAGCCCGAGGACCAGGGGCGGCAGGACCGCCGTGCTCACTGCCATCGTCAGATCGGCCACGTCGGTGTCGTTCGCTCGCGGAGGTTCAGCGGCAGCGCTCCGCCAGGTGGCGACAACACGAACGGCCGCGTACCCGAGGACCAGCGCTGCTCCCACGACGGCCGGCACCGCTGTCCGCCAACGCCAACCACCGCGGCGAAACGCGACGAGCAGCACCAGTACCACGGTCAGCGAGGGCCAACAGAGGGAGAGACCCAACTCGAACGCGGACGGTATCTCCGGGGCCGGGCCCGGCGTGAGCACCTGCACGCCGTAGCCATCGCTGTCCCGAGCGGCGGGCATCGTCCGGACCGCGTCGGCGAGCAGGACCGCGAGGGCCAGGCCCAGCGCCCAGCGGGAGACCGGCGATCGGTTGACCATGGCGTAGGCAAGGAGCAGACCGACGCTCAGCACCTCGGCGTAACGCCAGATCGGACGGGCCGTCAGGACGCCTGCGACGTGGAGGGCGGCGCACACGGCCGCGGCGGACAGGAGGAACGGCCGAGGGCGCACGGGCGCATCCTGCCACGTGCCGCGGAAACCGCCGCTGCGTGCCAGCGGCCTGGGCCCCATGCCCACGACTTGCCCATCTTGGTTCAGCGGAGGCTGTACCGTGTTGGTGGGATGGGCGATCGGGTAGGTGCGCTGACTCTTGGGTGATCGGGGACCGCTGATGGACGCCGACGTCGCGGTGGTTGGTGGTGGACAGGCTGGCCTGGTCATGGCACACGCTCTACGGGGTGCGGGTGTGCGGGTGGTGGTCTTCGAGGCGGCCGACCGCCTGGGCGCCGCGTGGCGGTCCCGTTGGGACGCGCTGCGGCTGTTCACGCCGGCCGCCTACAGCGGGCTGCCCGGCATGCCGTTTCCCGGACCCGGTGACAGGCATCCGCTGAAGGACGAGGTGGCCGACTACCTGGCGGCCTACGCGCGTCGGTTCGACCTGCCGGTGCGGAAGGGCGTACGGGTGGAGCGGCTGCGTCCAACCGGTGCCGGTTTCGACGTCGACACCTCTGCCGGCCGTTGGCGCGTGGGTCAGGTGGTGTCTGCCACCGGCCCCTTCCAGCAGCCGGTGAGTCCGTCTTTCGCCGCCGAGCTGGACGGTGTGGTGCAGGTGCACAGCCACGACTACCGCAACCCGGGCCAGTTGCCCGCGCAGGAGACCACCGTGGTGGTGGGGGCTGGCAACGCCGGCGCACAGATCGCGGCGGAGCTGGCGGCGGCGGGTCGGCGGGTGGTGGTGTCCGGTCGGCAGCCGCCGCACGTTGCCCAGCGGATCGGTGGGCACGACCTGTTCTGGTGGTTGCATCGGCTGAGGTTGCTGCATGCCCCCACCAACTCGTGGCGAGGGCGGTTGCTGCGCCGACGTGGTGAGCCGGTGATCGGCACGGACCTGCGTCGACTCGAGCGTCAGAGGCGGCTGCGGTTGGCTCCTCGCACGGTCGCGGTGCGGGGACGCCGGCTGGTGTTCGACGATGGGCGGCAGGTCGAGGCGTCCGCGGTGGTCTGGGCGACCGGCTACCGCAACGCGTACCCGTGGCTGTGGCCTCCCGCGGTCGACGACGATGGGCAGCCCGTGCACTCGCGCGGTGTGAGCGGGGTGCCGGGCCTGTACTTCGTTGGTTTGCCGTGGCAGTCGCAGCGGGCGTCGGCGCTGTTGGACGGCGTCGGGCGTGATGCTGCCCATCTGGTGCCAGTCATCGTGGCTCGCGCCCGGTTGATGGAGCAGACGGTCAGCTAGGGCAGTTTGCCGGCGACGTAGGCGTTACGCAGCGCGGCGCGTTGCCGCTTTCCGCTCGTGGTGCGCGGGATGCCGCCGCGCGGCAGGACGACCACGTCGTGCAGGGAGAGGCCGAAGACCTGGCGGACCGCGGTGGTCACGGCCGCGGTCAGGGCGGGCCAGTCGGGGCTGGCGGCCCGGGTTTCGATGACGGCGACGACCGGTTCGGTGCCCCGGTCCGGTGTGGGACAGGAGAAGACGGCACTGCCGCCGGCGGCGACCTGGTGGTGCTCCTCGATGACCGCTTCGACGTCGTACGGCGGCAGGTTGCGACCGCGGACGATGAGCATCTCCTTGCGCCGGCCGACGACGTACAACTCGCCGTCGTGGCGCAGGCCGAGGTCGCCGGTGTCGTGCCAGCCCCCGGGGGGTGCGTCGATGCCGTCGGGGGTGAGGTAGCCGGCCATGACGGACGTGCCGCGGACGTGGATGGCGCCGACCTGCCCCTCGCGGATCTCCCGGCCGGTGTCGTCGGTGACGCGCAGGACGAGTCCGGGCGCGGTGGTGCCGCAGGAGACGATGCTGCGCGCGGGGCGGCCGGGGATGGCGGGGGTGGCTGTTCGCTGCTCGTCGAGGCAGGCGCGGTCGAAGTGTCGCCACCGTACTCGGCCGAAGGACGTGTCGCTCGTCGGTGTGGTGCTGAGGGCGAGGGTTGCGGCGAGGACTGTTTCGGCCATGCCGTAGCACGGGATGAGGACGTCGCCGCCGAGCCCGTTGGGGGTGAAGGCGTGTTGGAAGTCCTGTAGGACGCCGACGGGGATGGGTTCGGCGCCGACGTAGGCCTGCCGCAGGGTGGACAGGTCGATGGTGGGGTCGGGCTGGCGGGTGTGCCGGTCGGCGGCGGCGCGGAAGGCGAACGGTGGCGCGGCGGTGATGGTGGCGCGGCGGTCCCCGAGGTGCCGCAGCCAGGACAGGGGGTCGCGGATGAACGCGACGGGCGGCATGAGGTCCAGGCCGATGCCGTGGCTGAGGGCCAGGAGGACCTGGACGAGGCCCATGTCGTGGTAGAGGGGCAGCCAGCTGAAGATGCCGTCGCGTCCGGGTCGCAGGTCGGTGGCGGCGGCCAGCACGGCGAGGTTCGCGGCGACGTTGGCGTGGGTGAGGGCGACGGCTTTGGGCGCGGAGGTGGATCCGGAGGTGAGCTGGATGTGGTGAACCAGGTGCGGGTCGGGCGCCGGTAGGTCGTCGGCGGGCATGGTGCCGTGCTGTCGTAGCGCGTCGAGGTGCAGCGTGGCCACTCCGGCGGGCACCGCCGCGCTCAGCTGGGCGTCGGCGATGATGACGGCGGCGGGTTGGACGGCGGCGATGGCCGCGTGCAGGTGCTTGACGCCGGCCGAGCTGCTGTCGGTCGGCTTGGGTGGCGGGGCGACGGTGCAGGGGGCGACGCCGGTGAGCAGGCATGCCATCACGGCGGTGAGGTAGTCGGGGCTGGTGGGAGCCAGCAGGATGATCCGGTCGCCCCGGTGGATGCCGTGCTGGGCCAGCCCGGCCGCCGCCGTGCGGGCGTCGTCGAGGAGCACGCCGCGGTCGAGTTCGCCGGTCATGGCACGGGAGTCGAAGAAGCCGATGGGCGGGCCGCTGGCGACGACGGCGCGGTAGTCGACGGTGGCGGTGGGGAGGGTCCTGGTGGGCATGATCGTCAGCTCCGTTTGCGGGCGGCCTTGGCGGCTGCCTTTTCGCGGACGTGGTCGATGACCTCGCCGACGGTGGTGAAGGCGTAGGCGCGCTCCTCGGGAATGTAGACGCGGAATCGGTCCTCGATGCGGGTCATGAGGTCCATCAGCGCCAGGGAGTCGATGGGCAGGCTGAGCAGCGGCGTGTCGGCGTCGATCGCGTCGAGGTTGATCCTGGCGAGATCGGTGGCGTCGAGCACGCCGGTCAGCGCGTCCCGCAGGCCGGTGAGGATCTCGTCGGCGTCGGGGACGTGGGTGGCGGTGGGGCTGGTGGGCTCGGCCACGGGTTGCTCCTTCGCAGGGTCAGGCATCGCGGGGGTCCAGGCCGAGGGCGGCCTTGCCGATCATGTCGCGCAGGGCGCCCAGGTTGGCGCCCATGACGGCGCCGGCGCGGGCGTCGCGGTAGTGGCGCTCAAGGGGGTTGGAGCGCAGGAAGCCGTGCCCGCCGGAGACCTGCATGGCGGTGTCGGCGACGGTGATCGCGGCGTTGTTGCACACGTACTTGGCCATGTTCATCGCCGGCAGCGCGTCGAGAGGGTCGGTGTCGGCGGTGACGGCGGCGTGCAGCAACGTCAGGTACGCGGTGTGCAGGGTGGTGGTCATGTCGGCGATCTGGAAACGCACCCCTTGGTACGCGGCGAGGTTGGCGCCGGTGTTCGCGTGCACGCGACGGGTGACGTGGGCGGTGGCGAAGGTGTTGGCGGCGCGGGCCACCCCCAGGGAGGCGGCTGCGAGCCCGACGACGAGCGCGGGCAGGGCGTGGGCGAGCAGGGGCATGCCGCCGCCGTGCCCGCCAACGCAGGTGCCGGCCGGCACCTGCGCGTCCAGTAGCACCGTGTTGGCGCAGTTGGCGCGCATGCCGAGGGCGTCCCAGGTCTCCTTGACGGTCAGGCCAGGCGTGTCGGCGGGTAGCAGGAACATCGACTGGCTACGGCGGAACTCGGTTTCACCGGAGTGGGTGTTGATCAGGTAGTGGTCGACGTGGCCGGCGCCGGTGCAGAACGCTTTGGTGCCGTGGAGGGTGAACCTGTCGTCGTCGGTGCGAGTGGCCCGCAGCTGGGGTGTGAGCACGTTGCCGCCGGTGCCGGGCTCGGAGAAGCCCCACGCGATCAGCTTGCCGTGGTCGATGACTGATTGCAGAACCTGGTGGGCGGCCGGGTCGTGACTGGCCGCCAGCAGGCGGGTGGCGCCGCAGTGCATGGCGAAGATCAGGGCGGTGGAGCCGCATGCCTCGGCCAGTTCGGCGACGGTGAGGGCGTAGGTGACCAGGTCGGCGCCGAGCCCACCGCGGTCGGCGGGGATGAGCAGGCCGAGCAGGCCGGTGCCGGCCAGGTCGGTGAAGTTCTCCGCGGGGAATTCGCCGGAGCGGTCGTACTGGGTGGCGCGGGGCGCGAGGCAGCGTTGCGCGATGGCGCGGGCCTGGTCGATGAGGTCCTGCTGGCGGGTGGTGAGGGTGAAGTCGACCACGGGTTGCTCCTAGCGTCCGGTGGGAACGGGCACCTGGCCGTGCAGGTGGCGCACGGTGGTGGCGAGGGTGTCCGGGGTGTGCCAGCGGGCGTCGATGATGCGGTAGCCGACGCTCGCGGCGGCGGTGGCGGGTTGGTAGACGGCGTTGCCCCACACGGTCAGGGCGGGCCGTCGGGTGCCGGCGGGCAGGGGCTCTCGGTGACCGTGGTTGAGTTGCCATCGCTGGTGGGTGTGGATGGTGTACGGGGTGTCGCACAGCGGTTGGCAGTTCGGTGGGCCGGTCTGGTGGCGGCGTGCGGTCGGGCAGGATCGGCCGTAGCCGACCGGGACCACGTCGACGAGTTGGCGGACCTGCCAGTGCGGGCCGGCGGGGATGTCGGTGTCGGTGTCCACTTCGACGGCGGTGACGCCGTGTGGCCGCAGGATGCTCAGCAGCGCCTCGTCGAGGGTGGCGGGTGGGGCGACCGAATCGTCCGGGTTCGCGCTGTGGGGGCGGGCGCGGGTGAGACCGAGGCCGGCCACCAGGGTGCAGTCGGTCGGCCGGGTGGCGGCCAGGGCCAGGGCGGTGCCGACGTCGTTGACGGCGATGCTGGTGGGCCCGTCGCCGGCCACCGCGAGCAGCCGGGTCAGGAGCAACTCGGCGGTACGGGGCCAGGCGATCGGGGCGACGACGACCAGGCTGCGTCCGGCGTCCCGGACACGGTCGGCCGCCGTACGCAGCAGGTCGGTGTCGGGAAGTTTGGCCAGGCAGCCCTCCTGGCCGAGGCCGATGGCGTCGGCTGGCAGTGACAGTGCCTCGTCCAGGCGGGCGGGTGTGCTCAGACGGATCTCGACGGTGTGCATGCCGTCCCTCCTAGACGTAGGCCCGTTGTTGCGGGGTGTCGCGGAATCGACAGCGTTGCTGGTCGCACAGCCGCGGCATCCAACCCATCTGCCACATCAGTTCCACCCGGTCGATGGCCTTGATGACCTCGGTGGTGGGTGTTCCGGTGGCGTGGCCCTGCACGGCCCTGCGGTACATCTGGGTGATCTTGGCGTTCTGCCGGAGGTTCGGGCTTTCCCGTCCGGGGATCTGCAGCGCGTCCACGCCCAACTCGATCAGGGCGGGGACGTCGCACAGCGCGCAGTCCGACGCGCCGTCGAGGAACGCGCCCAGGTCCTGCGTCGGATCGCCGTCGCGGTTGCCCGTGTAGCCGGCGCGGCAACCCAGGCCGATGCCGGCGGTGTCGGGTAGTCGGCAGCGGGTGCAGTCCAGGCCGGCACCGGTCTGCACCGGGGTTTCGATCTGCACGCCGTCGAGGTCGCAGAACGCGGCTATCTCCGCCAACGTGAGGGTGTGGGGCAGCACGACGCGCCGCACGCCGTAGGTGTCACGCAGGTGGGCGGCATAGGCGACTGTCGAAACCCCCATCGGCATGCCGGCTACCAGCGGGACCTCGCAGTCGCTGGCCAGCCACGCCACTGCCGGTAGAGCGCCCACCACGACACTGTCGGCGCCGGCTGTCACGCCCTGCTCGACGTGGGCGCGCCACGCCGTCGCGTGCTCGGTCGTGATGACCGGGGCGTCGGCGCAGAAGTGGACGCTCAGGCCCGCGGCGTGTGACGCGGCGATGAGTTCGCCGAGCAGCGCGACACTGGGGACGTGGGTGGGCTCGCCGTCGCGGCGGGCCGGCATCGCGTCGAAGCTGACCGGTACGCCAGCCGGCGGCAGCAACGCCAGGTACACCTCGGTGGCGCCCGCGGCGATCTGCAACTCCAGCATCTTCAGTGACCGCACCGGCGCGTTGAGGCCGACCCGTGCGGCAGGGGGCCGTTTCGGTGTGGGCTGCTGGGCGGCGCTGCGCTCGGCGCAGGGCTGGCCGGCGCGGGGTTCAGTGGGCACCGGCCGCCTCCGCGGGCCGCACGGTCGCGGGACGGCGGTGCCCGGACACCCGCCGCAACTGGTTCACGGCTGCGATCGTGGCGCGGGCGGCGGCGTCGATGTCGGCGTCGGTCGTGGCCGGTCCGAACGAGTACCGCAGCGTGGCGCGGGACCGCTCGTCGCTGATGCCCATGGCGGTCAGCACGTGCGACGGGGAGTCCTGCCCGGCGTGGCACGCGGATCCGGTGGACACGCAGACGCCGTGCGTGTCGAGGATGTCGGCGACGGTGTCGGCGCGGACTCCGGCGAAGGAGACGCTGATGGTCTCGGCCATCACGGGGTCGGTGGCGTTGACGTGCGTGTCGTCGAGGGCGCTGAGGTGCTGTAGCAGGCGCGTGCGCAGGTGCCACCGCTGCTGTCGGTAGGCCGGGTCGTGCAGGCGTGGCGCGGCGACGACCGCGGCGGCGGCCATGCCCAGCACGCCGGGCAGATTCTCGGTGCCGGCGCGACGCCCGTCTTCCTGTCCCCCGCCGCAGACCAGCGGCTCGATGTGGTGCCGCGCGCTGAGCCGTAGTGCGCCGACGCCCTTGGGGCCGCCGAACTTGTGCGCGGAGATGGACACCATGTCGGCGGTCATCGTGTCGATGGGCAGTTTCCCGGCGGTCTGCACGGCGTCGACGTGCATCAGTCTGCCGGCGGCGTGCACCAGCTCGGTGATGTGCTGCACCGGCTGGATGGCGCCGGTTTCGTTGTTGGCGTGCATGACCGAGACGAGAACCGTGTCGTTTCGGATCGCGGCGGCGACGCGTGCGGGGTCGATGTGACCGGATGGTTCCGGGGCCACCACGGTGACGTCCACGCCACGGCGGCGCAGTGCGGCCGCGGATTCCAGTACGGCGGAGTGCTCGATCGCGGTCGTCACGAGGTGCCCCCGCCAGCGCAGCGGCGCGAACGTGCCGCGCATGGCCAGGCTGATGGCCTCGGAGCCGCCACCGGTGAACACCACCTCCGCGGGCGGGCAGCCCAGCAGCGCGGCGACCTGCGCACGGGCGGCGTCCAGGGCCTCGTGGGCGGCCTGCCCAGCCGAATGCCGACTGGACGGGTTGCCGAACAGCAGCAGCCCACGGCCCAGGGCGTCGGCCGCCTCACGGCACAGCGGCGTGGTGGCCGCGTAGTCGAGGTAGATGAACTCCGTCAGATCGTCGGCCGGACATCGGTTGTCATGCAGAGCAGGTGATTGGGTCATCGTCGTTGCTCCCCCGTCGGAAGTTGTCGACCAGGCGGTGCGCGACGTCGGCGCCCAACGCGGCGACGTGGCGCTGATCCGGGGCCAGGCCGCCAGCGAGCTGCTCGATGCGGGCAGCGTCCAGGCCCTGGACGTCGTCGAGTGGCGCGTTGTGGATGGTCGCGGTCAGCAGGCTCGCCACCGCGAGTGAGGCCGAGCAGCCGAACGCCTGGAAACGGATGTCGGTCACCACGTCGTCGCGGACGTGGGCGGTGAGCAGAATCTGGTCACCGCAGACCGGGTTGCCGACGAACGCGCGCACGTCGGCGTCGGTCAGCTCCCCGGCGTTGCGGGGGTTGGTGAAGTGCTCCACGACGGTGGGGCTGAAGCGCGCCACGATGACCGCCTCACTGCCCGGTCAGTGTGCCGTCGGGCACCGCGCATTCGGCGACGATGTCCTTCGACTCGATGAACTTCTCGATGCTGACCGCGCAGCACCCGAGCTCCGCGCCTTGGCGACGACGGCGGAACGTCACGGTCTGCCCGGTGCGTCCGCACGGGCAGCCGGACTCGTCGACCTCGCCGACGTCGTCGGAGAGCAGGAAGCCGGGGTAGGCGGTGTTGAGGGCGTCGAGGATCGCGATGCCGCCGGTCTGCCCGGCGGGCAGCTCCACGGACGCGTCGGTGACGTCGCGGATGGACACGTAGCACCACGGCGGCACGTGCTTGCGGTGGTGCTCACACTCGACGGCGAGCATGTTCGACTCGATCATCCCGTACATGTCGCGGATGCGGTCCGGGGCGACACCGAGGTAACGCTCGATCTTGCCGTCGAAGTCCTCCCGGCTGATCGACTCGCCGGTGTAGCGCTTCCAGCCGCCGAGGGTGATCACCATCGACTCCGGGTCGAGCTTGACCTCGACCTCCTCGAGTTCGAGATAGCGCAGCAGCCGGTTGATGAGAAACGGCGGGCCGACGACGTGCCGGGTCATCTCGCCGTCCCACTTGCGGAGGTACTCCAGCGCCTCCTCCGGGTCGAACGCGTAGTCCTTGACCAGGTAAACGTGGTCGTCGAACACCCCGTTGAGCAGGTTGAACACCTTGACCATGCCCATCTCCGGCGTCTCGGCCGTGGAGGGGCAGAGGAACAGGCCGGCGCCCTTGGACAGGCCGAAGAACTCTCGGTAGGAGCCGAAGATCCCGGTGACGGCGCGGGTGACCGTGGTGGTGTCGCGCCGGGCCACGCTGGGGACTCCGCCGGTGCCGGTGGAGCGGATCTCCAGCTCGATGTCTGTCAGGGGCGCGGTCAGCAGAACGTGCGCGTCGGGCCGCTTGAACATGCTCACCGGCAGCAGCGGGATCTGCGGCAGGTCGGTGCGGCTGGTGACCCGCTCGGGGGTCGTACCGTCGGCGTCACACTGGGCGCGGAAGAACTCGTTGTGGTCGAAGTGGTAGCGGAACGCGTCGCCGAGCACGCCGGTGACGGCCGCCTCCCATTGCCGGTGCGGCAGGCGGTACGCCGCGTGCGGCGCACCGAGCATTGTCGCCAGTTCCATCCCTGATCTCCCCCTGATAAGGCACCCGCAGGCACCCGTTGCCATGACGGTGCGTCACGGCTCCCTTTCGGACCTTGTCGGCCAACGAAGTCAACTATGACGGTAGTACTACTGCGATAGTCAAGCCGATTGGGTCAAGGCGACAGCCGCCGTGACCGACCGGCTGAGAGGTAGCCGCCCGATCGGATTGAGCCTCCGGCAGTCCCGGACACTCCTTTTCGGACGCCCGAACACCGGCGGGCGGGTGACGGCGTGAGCCGCGACGTGCGTCCGCCCCGAGGCAGCTCCAGCGTTCACCCTGGTCGCGGCCGTTTCTGTACGGCAGGCGACAGCGACCTTCGCCCGATGGCCGTAGTGTCATGCCGGTCCACGGTGCTGCTATCGCGGTAGTACTACGGTGGTAGTCAAGGACCGAGGGTGGGCCTATGCTGTTGCCATGATCCGACTCGGTGCGCTCGAGCGGGCAGTCATGAACTGCCTGTGGGCGGCGGACCGTGCGATGACCGTGCGCGAGGTTCACGAGGCACTGCTCGCGGATCGTCAGATCGCTTACACGACAGTTCTGACCACGCTGCAACGCATGGCCCGCAAGGCCCTGCTGCGGCAGTCCCGCGACGAGCGGGCGCACCGCTACAGCGCCACGTCCAGCCGTGCCGACATGTTCGCCGAGCTGCTCGCCGACGCACTGGGGGTCATGGACGGCGAGCCGGGCGCATTCGTACGGTTCGTCGACCAGCTCGACGACGGCGACCGGGCGGCACTACGGGACGCTCTCGATCGCGGCCCAAGGAATCACCAAGACATGTAACGCCTCAACTGCACGCGGCCATGGGGAGGCAAGTGCGTGGGCCCTTTACTGCTGACCATCATCGCTACTGTCTGTGCTCATAAGATCACGATGGGGGTAGCACGGGCGGCATGGGTGCACCGGACACCCTGCGCCGCGGTCGTTCTGTGGGTCGGCACGATGGCAGCCATCCCGGTGAGCGCCGTCGCCGCCCTGCTGATGCTGACCCTCGATCCGCACACCGGGGTTGGCACCAACGCGTGGTCCACCGCGGCGACAGCGGCGGTCAGCGCCGCTCTGCTCCAGGTGAGCTGGCGCGTCGCCACCCGGTTCCTGACCCTCAACCGGGCCGCCCGCCTGCGGCGCCGTCGCCACGAGATGCTGATCGACCTGTTTGGCGTCACCCACCCCGACCTCCCCAGGGTCGACGTCATCCCGGATCAGCGGCCGTTCGCCTACAGCGTGCCGTGCATCGTGTCCGGACGCGTCGTGCTGTCGCAGGGAACGCTCGACTGCCTGGACCAGGCCGCGTTGCGGGCGGTCCTGGCCCACGAACGCGCCCACCTGAACGCACGGCATCACCTGGTGTTGCAGCTCGCGGCCGCCGTGGGGCAGGCATTTCCCCGCTGGCGGGCCGCGGTGGCACTCTCCGCGCGTGTCGCGGACCTGGTGGAGATGGCCGCGGACTGTTACGCCACCAGGCATGTCGGCCGGAAACCGACGATCGCCGCGCTGACCATGTTGGCCGACATGCCGGTGCCGAACGGGGCGCTGGGTGCTGGCGGCCACGCGGTGACGCTTCGGCTGGATCATCTGAGCCGGGAACCCCACTGCTGTCAGACGGGCCGGGCCAAAGGCGTGTTCGTCGGGACCGCGGCCCTGGTGGCACTGTCACCCGCGGTCACGTACCTCAATCAGGTCGTCGACCTGTGCCCCTGGCGGTCGCTGTGAACACCGTCATCGAGGCCGCTCTGGGTCAGCACTACACCAGCCTCACCGCCGACGGGTCGTCCACTCAGGGCGGCACGGAGCTGGTCACCGAACACACCTTCCGCGCCGCCATGGCCGCCCTGCCCACCGGCGTCAGCGTCATCACCACCCCGGACGGGGACGGCGTCTGGGGCATGACCGTCGGCTCGTTGACGTCGCTGTCGTTGCGGCCGCCGCTGCTGCTGGTGTGCCTGCACCGCGGCTCGACCACTCTGGAGCTACTCGCCCACCAGGGCCGATTCGCCGTCAGCGTCCTCGCCGAAGATCAGCACGAGATCGCCAACGCGTTCGCGCGACCCCGGACCCGGGGCACCGCCGCGTCGAGCTGCACCACCGCCGACGGCCTTCCGGTCGTCGCGGGTGCCGTGGCCTGGTTCACCTGCCGCCACCAGCACACCTACGCCAGCGGAGACCACGCGATCGTCATCGGTGCCGTCGAGCATGCCGAGCATCGCCCCGGCGAGCCTCTGCTGCGGCATGCCTCTCGCTACCGCCGTCTGCACTAGTCGCCAATCACCGGAGGACCGCCTCATGGCATACGACGTCCACGTCGAGGAGAGCATCGAGATCACCGCACCCCCTGACCTGGTCTACGACACGATCATCGACGTCACCCGCTGGGGCCGCTTCAGCCCCGAATGCACGGGCGCCACAGTCGTCGAGGAGACCGGCCCACTGCGCGTCGGCAGCAAGTTCTCCGGGCACAACCGACGCGGCCCGGTCCGCCGCTGGACCACCCACTGCACCGTCACCCACGCCGACCCCGCCCGCCGATTCGCCTTCGACAGCAGCGCCATCGGCCTGCGCATCGCGACGTGGAGTTACCACCTGGAGCCCCTCGACGGCGGCAACGGCACCCGGCTCACCGAGGTGTGGCACGACAATCGCGGCAGCCTGATGCGCGCCATCGCGGTGCTTGTCTCCGGCATCCGGGACCGCGCCACCCACAACCGCCAGTCCATGCAGATCACGCTGCGACGGCTCAAGTCCCACCTGGAACACCAACCCGCCTCCCAGCCACACGCGCGACCGGCACGCGACTGACACGCCGATACATCATATGCTGAATTCAGCATATGATGTATCGTGGTGGCGATTGGTCGCGACAGCGTGACCGACTGTCGACATCTGCGGGCGCGCGGCGCACCGAGCGCCGCCGGGAAGTGGAGACGGCTCATGCCGAGAACGTCGCAACGACAGAGATGGTGGGCGCTCGGGGCGCTGACGTTGTCCGTGCTCACCATCGGCTTCGACATCACCATCATGAACGTCGCCCTGCCGACGATGGCAACGGAACTGGGCGCGGGCACCGACGCACTACAGTGGATCGTCAACTCCTACATCCTGCTGTTCGCCGGTCTCATGCTGCCCGTCGGCGCGATCGCCGACCGATTCGGACGCCGCAGGTTGCTGCTGATCGGTCTCGCGATCTTCGCCGCGGCGTCGTTGGCCGCGGCGTGGGCCGACACCTCCGGCCAGGTCGTGGCCGCCCGCGCCGTGCTGGGTGCGGGAGCGGCAGTCATCATGCCCACCACGCTGGCCACCATCGCGGTGTTGTTCGCGCCCGCCGAGCGGGGAAAGGCGCTGTCCATCGTCGTCATGGGCATGGGCGCGGGCATCCCACTGGGCCCGATCATCGGCGGCTACCTGCTCAACCACTTCTGGTGGGGTTCGATCTTCCTGGTCAATGTCCCGATCATCGCCGCCGCGATGATCGCCATCGCCCTCCTCATGCCGGAGTCGCGCGATCCCTCGCCATCGCGACCCGACCTGCTCGGAGGGTTGCTGTCCAGCACCGGACTGCTGTCCCTGGTCTACGCCGCGATCGAGGCGCCAGATCGCGGCTGGGGTGATCCCCTGATCCTCGGCGGTTTCGCCGTCGCGCTGGCGTTGCTCGCGGCCTTCGTCTGGTGGGAGCTACGCACCCCGGCCCCGATGATCGACTTGCAGCTGTTCCGGGGACGTCAGTTCACCTGGGGAAACATCAATGCCACGGTCGTCAGCTTCGCCCTGTTCGGTCTGCTGTTCGTCGTGCCGTTGTATCTGCAGTTCGTGCTCGGCTACGACGCCCTCGACACGGGGCTGCGGCTGTTGCCGCTGATCGGCGGCTTCGTCGTCGGCGTCGGTGGGGGCACCCGCATCGCCGGACGCATCGGCCACAAGATCCCCATCGCCGCCGGCCTGCTGATCACCGCCACGGGTCTGGCGATCGGCTCGACGACGGACACCGCAAGCGGGTTCGGCTTCGCCGCCGTCTGGTACGCGATCACCGGACTCGGTATCGGGTCGGCGCTCACCCCGTCCATGGACGCGGTGCTGGCGGTCCTGCCCCCGGAACGCGCCGGCTCCGGCACGGCCATCACGATGACGCTGCGCCAGGCCGGCGGTGCGCTGGGCGTGGCCGTGCTCGGCAGCCTCCTGTCGCAGGTCTACCTCGACCGGCTCGACGTCAGCGGCCTACCCGCGCAGGCAGCGGACGTCGCACGCGACTCGATCGCCGGCGCGGTCGGCGTGGCCGCCCGCGTCGGCAATCCGGCGCTGGCCAGCAGCGCCCAGAGCGCCTACATCGAGGGCATGCAGCTCATTCTGCTCGTGTGCGCCGCCATCGCCGTGGTCGGAGCCGTCCTGACGGTCATCTTCATGCCCGGACGGACCGCGCCGCGCACCGACGCCGAGCCGATCGCACCCAGGGACGTGGACCGGGAGCCCACCGCCCTCAACTAACAGCAGGGGGCCTCCGGAGGTGTCGAGGCCCCCTGCGCCGTCGGCACGTGAGCCCACTGGTGGTGATCGACGGGGCACCGACCGCTGCCGGCGAGACGCTCGCCAGCCTCGATTCCGCCGTTCAGGGGTGAGTGGGGTGTTCGTGATCGACGTGGCCTGCCGGTTCGAGCTGGAACGTGGAGTGTTCGACGTCGAAGTGCCCGGCCAGGCAGGTCTGCAGGGCGTCGAGCAGTTGTGGGGCGTGGCCGTCGTGGAAGCAGGAGTCGTCGACGACGACGTGCGCGGTGAGAACCGGCAGGCCCGAGGTCACGGTGTGTACGTGCAGGTCGTGCACGCCCAGGACGTGGTCGACGTCGGTGATGTGCTGGCGGATCTGTTCGAGGTCGGCCTCGGCGGGGGCGGCTTCGAGCAGGATGTTGACCGCGTCGCGCAGCAGCCGCAGCGCACGGGGGGCGATGACGAGGCCGATGAGCAGGGACACCATCGCGTCGGCGCGGGTGAAGCCGGTCAGCGCGATGACCGCGGCGGCGGCGAGGACGCCGACGGAGGTGGCGGTGTCGGTGGCGACCTCAAGAAACGCGCCGCGCATGTTGAGGCTCGCGTCGCGGGCCCGGTAGAGCAACGCCACCCCGACGAGGTTGCCGACCAGACCGATCGCGGCGAAGACGGCCATGCCGCCGGGTCGCACGTCGACCGGTTCGAACAGACGCCGGACGCCCTCGACGAAGACATAGACGCCCATCCCGGCCAGGATCAGGCCGTTGACGGCGGCGGCGAGGATCTCCGCCCGCGCCCAGCCGAAGGTGCGCCGCCCGGTCGCCGGGCGGGCGGCGAGCATGGCCGCGCCGAGAGCGAGGGCGACGCCGCCGGCGTCGGCCAGCACATGACCGGCGTCGGCGAGCAGCGCGAGGCTGCCGGTGAGGACCGCACCGACGACTTCAGCCGCAAAGATCAACACCGACACCATGAGTACGCCGGCCAGGGCTCGGCGGTGCTGCCCGGTCGCCGTCACCTGGTGGTCGTGGCCGTGGTCGTGGCCCATCAGCGGGCCTCCCTCGCCGTGTCGGCACCGTCGCGCTGGGCGATCGGATCGGAAATCATGCTCACATGCGCATACTACGATAATTGGTTCGAGGCACGTCAAGGCTCATCACCCAAACAGTTCAGCATTATGTTTATTCATCAAGCGATGTACTGTTGGTTGGTGGAGACTCTGACGCACGGGCAGGTCCTCGCCCGCTTCGGTCACGCCCTGTCCGACCCGGTCCGCGCCCGGCTCCTGCTCGCTCTGCGCGAGGGGCCCGGCTACCCGGCGGACCTCGCCGACCTGCTGGGCACGAGTCGGCAGAACCTGTCCAACCACCTGGCGTGCCTGCGAGGCTGCGGCCTCGTCGTCGCGGTGCCAGAAGGCCGACGCAGCCGCTACGAACTGGCCGACCCCCGACTCGCGCACGCCCTCGGAGACCTCCTCGGCCTGGTCCTGGCCGTCGATCCGGCCGCCTGCCCGGCCGCCGAGTCCGAGGGCTGCTGCTGATGAACGCGCCAACCCCGCTGGTGTCGATTGGCCCGGCACCGGCCCGCCGCTCGCTCCTGATCCGGCGGGTGCGTCTCCTCGTCGCCGCGACGATCACCTACAACGTCGTCGAGGCGATCGTGGCGATCACCGCTGGCAGGATGGCCTCCTCGACCGCGCTGATCGGGTTCGGGCTCGACTCCGTCATCGAGGTGGCCTCCGCCGCCGCCGTCGCCTGGCAGTTCTCCGGCCCCGATCACCAACGCCGGGAACGCGCCGCGCTGCGTGTCATCGCGTTGTCGTTCTTCGCCCTCGCCGCGTACGTGTCAGTCGAATCGGTGGGCGCGCTCGTCGGCGCGGACCGCGCGGAGCACTCCACGATCGGCCTGGTCCTGGCCGCGGTGTCCCTGGCGGTGATGCCGGTGCTGTCGGCCGCGCAACGCCACGCCGGACGCGAGCTCGGCTCGGCGTCGGCCGTCGCGGACTCCAAACAGACCCTGCTGTGCACGTACCTCTCGGCGGTGCTGTTGGTCGGGCTGGCGGTCAACTCGCTGTTCGGCTGGTGGTGGGCCGACCCCGCCGCCGCGTTGATCATCGCCGCGGTCGCGGTGAAGGAAGGCCGCGAAGCCTGGCGTGGCGACAACTGCTGCGCCCCCGGCGCCGCCCTGCGCTCCCCCGCCTCGGGCGGCGCCGCCAACGGGTGCTGCACCACCGACAACCGCTGATTGGACCTACGGGACGACCGCGCACCGGTGCGGCGGGACCGGTGGGTGTGTGGTGGGTCGGGTGCCGGTTATTCCTCGGCACTGCCTCGACTGTGCACCACCAACTCGTCGATCTCCAACCGGCCGACACGCAGCTCCCGCACAACCGCCCGGCGGATCGCCAGCCGCCCGATGACCAGCGCCCCCACGGCCACGGCCCCGACCGCCAGCGCCCCCACGGCGAGGGCACCGAACGACGCCGCCCCCGCGGCCCGCGCGCCCGTCGCCACCGCACCCGTCGCCACCGCACCATCGGCGCGCGTCCCGGTCATCCGCATCAGGCGTACCTCTCGCTTCATCCCCCCATTGTCCGCGTACCGCCGGCCGCCCGCTGCCCACCCACCACGACGCCCTGTCCCCCGTACCGTCCGCCCCGGTCACACCCGCCATGGGACGGCGCGCCCAGGCGTCAGCTGCTGAGTCAGCCGGTCCAGGCCGCTTGCGTCGGTGAGCAGATCGGCCGCGTACCCGTCCGCGCAGCGACCCTCGTACATCACAGGGCCACGTCAGGCAGTCCCGCCCCGACCGGCAACCAGGACGGAATCTCGGTGTCACCGGGGCACGGCGGTGGCTACCGTACGCGGATGAGCACTGTCTCGATGGCCGGGTTGCGGCTGCGGTTCTACCGTGACCCGGGCGAGTTCCTGGCCGCCGCGGGTGACTACCTGGGCGCCGATCCGGTCGTCAGCACGGTCGTCACCTCCATCGCGCACCGGCTGCTGTCGCAACGGGCCGAGGGGATCGGGCAGCCCGACCGCAACTGGTGGCTGGTGGTCAGCGACGACTCCGGCACGGTGGTCGGTGCCGGGATGCGCACGGCGCCATACTCGCCCTACCCGCCGTTCCTGCTGCCCATGCCCGACGAGGCGGCCGTCGCGCTGGCCCACGCGCTGCACCAGCGCGAGGAGGAGGTCCTCGGGGTCAACGGGGCCCTGCCCGCCGCTGACCTGTGCGCCACCGAGCTGACCCGGCTCGGCGGTGGTCGAGTCCAGGTCACCCAGCACACCCGGCTGCACGAGCTCGGCGAGCTGGCGTGGCCGCCACCGGTGCCGGGCGGCCTGGTGGTCGCGACCGAGGCCGACGTGGCACTGGTCACCGAGTGGTGCACCGCGTTCATGGGCGACGCCGACGAACAGGCGGGCCGCCCGCGCGGCACCAGTGCACGCGATGTGCCCGACCACGCGGAGCTGCTGCGCCGTATCCGCAGTGGACGACTCTGGTTCTGGGTCGACGAGACCGGCGAGCCGGTGCACCTCACCGGGGCCAACCCACCGTCGTTCGGGGTGGCCCGGATAGGCCCGGTGTACACGCCGCCGGCCCAGCGCGGACGCGGTTGGGCCAGCAACGCGGTCGCCGAGGTGTCCCGGCGGATCCGGGCCGAGGGCGCGCGGGCCTGCCTGTTCACCGACCAGGCCAACCCGACCTCGAACAAGATCTACGCCACCCTCGGCTACCGGCCGGTCGTCGACATGGCCAACCTGGTCATCGTCCGCTGACGGCGTAGGCCGGTAAGGTCGCCCGCCGATCAGGACCGCCAGCATCGTCGTCGCCACGGTGACACCCGCCTGGATCAGACTCACCGGCACCACCGCCCGTCGTCACCCCGCTCCGGCAGTCGCGCGACAGCTGTCACCCTCTCCGTACGTGTCGTGCACGGCGAGTTGGTCAAACCTGACCCGTGCGGTCTTCGGCGCGGCGTTCCCGCTGGTCCGCACCTTGAGAGTGGCTGTCGGGCTGGGAGTGTCCTCGACGATGACCACGTCCGGCACACCGGCCGGCAGGTCGGCCGGCCATCCCGCGTCGTCGGTCGGCTCACTGGTCAGGAGGCGCGCGGCACGTCCGCTCAGACCCGTCTCGGTGGCCCGCACTGGCCGCCACCCTGTCAACGCCTGTCCGGTCGGCCGTTCGACGGGCACCCACGGCGGCGCGGCCGTGGCCGGCGGGTGCTCGGCTGCCGTCCGGTCGCCGGCAGGGCCTGGGCCGGTCACTGACCGATCCACATGTGCAGGAGGTCTTCTTCGTCCACGACGCGACGCTCGGAGATCTCGGCGAGCAGTTCCAGATGGACGGGTCCGTCGAAGATCTCCGCCCGATCGGGACGCAGCGCCCCGCCGAGACCCAGCGCCGGGACAAATCCGTAGATGGTGTCGGGGCCCACCGGGCCACGCAGTGCGAGTATCCGTTCGAACAACGGCTCCTGGTCAGCGCCGCGGAGGTCGACACTGCGGCGGTCCTGGCACATCAACAGCGCGTACAGCAGGTCGTTGCGGGCCTCGTCGGACAGCTCGCGGCCGGACCGATTGGAAGGGACCACCCACCCGTACTGCGCAGTGATCGTCAACCGCGAACCCGTCTGCTGCCCCCACACCCCCACATCGCCGAACGCACTGCGGCTCACCGCAATCCATCGATCTTCTCTCGGTAGCACGAGGCCGTCTGTCCATGCGTCGACCGCCGGCTGCCACACGTCCGGATCACACAACCAGAACGATCCGTCAGCGAAGCCGGCGAATCCGTACTCTCGCCAATACGCCAGCAGCAGATCGGGCACTGCACCCGCATACTGAGCCAGCCGATCAGCGCCGACCGGCTCGGAACGGGTTGGAGGTCCCCAGATCTCGGCCAATTCCGCTACGTCAACATGCACCATCGGTTTACCTCCCTCGCATCGCCAGTCAATTGCCTGCTCGGCCAACGCGCCGCAGCCTATCCGCCGGTGGCCCTCGCCGCGGCCGACTGAGGATGGCCGTTTGCACTACCCTCGCGCCGTGGAGAGCACCGAGATCGACGCACCCATCGTCGCCGTCACCGTCTACCCGGACCGGGCCCGGGTCACCCGCCGATGCAGCCCTCGGCTGACCGCCGGCGAGCACCGCCTACGCCTCGCGCCACTCCCACTCGGCCTGCGGCGCGACTCCATCCGGGTCGGTGGGCGGGGGGCGGCAACGGTGCTCGGTGTGGACGTGACCACCTGGCGGCAGGCCCACAGCGCCGACCCGCAGATCGTCGGCCTCGAACAGCGACGCCGCGAGCTGAACGACGAGTTGGCCGAGTTCGCGGACGCGGACGCGGTCGAGGAGCAGCGCGGGGAGTTCCTCACCCGGTTGGCCGAGCGCGCCGGTGGCACGTACGCCCGGGCGTTGGCCTCCGGCGAGGCGACGCCGACCGACGTGGCGTCCTTCACCGACTCGGTGGCCGGTCAGCTCGCCGAGTCACGCGGCCGGCGGCGCGGGCTGTCTCGGCGGCGCACCGATTTGGCCGCGGAGTTGGCCGCGGTCGAGCGCGACCTGAACGCCGCACGCGGCAAGCGGACGCCGGACCGGTTGGCCGCCGAGGTGACGGTCTCGGTGGCGGACGACGGCGCGGAGGTGGAGCTGGAGCTGACCTATCTGGTCGACGGCGCGGTGTGGCAGCCCTCCTACGACCTGCGGCTGGTCGACGACACGATGACCGTCACCTGGTTCGGGTTGGTCAGCCAGAGCACCGGCGAGGACTGGCCGGAGTGCGAGCTCCGGCTCTCGACCGCCCGGCCTGCGGCGACGACCGCCGTACCCGAATTGTCGCCCTGGTATCTCGACCGGTCTCGGCCGATGCCGGTCGCGGGCGCGGCGGCGGCCGTGCCGGTCGGGATGCCGCCCCCGGCACCGGGTGGGGCGCCGGCCCCGTCCGCGGTGCCCCGGGCCCGGTTGCAGGAGAGCGTCGCCCAGGTGGAGCAGGGCGTCAGCGCGGCCACCTACCGGCCGGCCCGGCCGGCGGCGGTGCCGGCCGACGGCAGCGCCCACCGAGCCACCATCGCCGTGCTGGAGCTGCCGGCCCAACTGGACCACGTGACGGTGCCGGTCCGCGCCGCCGAGGCGCACCTGCGTGCCACGGTACGCAACACGTCGGACCACACGATGCTGCCCGGTCCGGCGGCGGTCTTCCACGGCGCCGACTTCGTCGCGGCCACCGGGCTGCCGATGTGGGCGCCCGGCGAGGAGATCGAGCTGGGGCTCGGAGTCGACGACCGGTTGCGGGTGGAGCGGAAGCTGCACCGGCGCTCGGAGACCAGGGCCGCGCTCGGGTCGACGCGGCGGCGGGAGGTGGACTACCGGATCACCGTCGCCAACCACACGCCGCGGTCGGCGACCGTCGAGGTACGCGACCAGTTGCCGGTGTCCCGCGACGAGGCGGTGGTGGTGCGGGAGACGACCCTGGCGCCGGTCCCGACCGAGCGTACGGAGTTGGGAGAGCTGGCCTGGCGGCTGTCGCTCGCGCCGGGCGAGAGCGGTGAGATCACCGTCGGCTTCCGGGTGGAGTTGGCCAAGGGGGTGGAACTGACCGGCTGGCGGGAGTAGGCACCTCATCTCCGTGGTCGGACAGCGGACCGGTCCGGCGACGACGTGTCGGGCCGACCGGTGCGCGGTGTCGCTGCGGAGACGATCCAACGTTGTGCCGCTCCGGCCGCAGGGTCACGATCACCCGCCGCCGGGCTCAGATCGGGCTCGGCCAGCACGTAGTCCCTCCTCTGGAGCCGGCGGAGCATGCTGTCACCGCCCGGTGGTGAGGTTCGTCCGGTTGCGGGGGCGGTCCGGTCCGGACCGCCCCCGCGGGGAATCACTCGGAAATGACGAATTGGGCGGTGCTTGTGGTGTCGTAGTTGACGCCGTTCTTCTCGGCGTGGTGGATGCAGTTGACCGTGACCGTGCGGGACTGGACGGGAACGCCGGTGACCGGGACGGTCGGAGACCAGAAGGTCACGTCGACGAGGGCCCCGTTGTTCTCGGAGTCATAGTCGTGGGTGGAGTAGCTGAGCACGCTTGCGGAACACCTGACGTTTATGTAGTAGGCGTCCACCCGGTCGTTGCCCCAGGTGGCGAGCCGGGAGTAGCCGCGGACCTTGACGCCACCCGCACGCAGTGGCCAGCTTCCTTCGTGGCCGGTGTCTTCCAGTTGGATGACGCCCTGCAGGTTGTAGGTCGGGGCGGGTGGGGTGCCGCCGCCACCACCACCCTCACCGCCACCGCCACCGCCACACTCCGAGTCGACGGGGCACTCGGGGACCCACGCCTGCGCCGGCAAGGCGTTCACGCCGATGAAGGCGAAGCAGGCCAGCAGAGCGACCCCCAGCGTGGAAGCGCGTCTAAGCACGTCATCTCCTGTCAGCAGACGCCCGGGCATGTCACCCAGGGCGTTCGGTTGGACGCGTAGAGTATGGCCACGGTTCTGGGGAACGCGAAAGGCATTGCGCGTTACGGCGCGGCAGACTGTCCCTTGTTCGCTCATCGGATGTCGTCGGCCTCGCCCTTGCCGGTCGACAGGATCTCGGCACGCCCTCGATCGGTGGGCGACGTCATCCTTTGCCGGAAGCGGCGTCAGCCGAATTACGCATTGGTGGATCGACGCGCGTCCCCCGGTGGGCGGGATGGCCTGAGGTGGTGGGACGATCCGGTTCTCTCGGGGAGCGGGCTCGGGACATGGGACGGTCGAGCGTCGCGCGGAGCGGGCCCGATCGATGTGTTTAACTCGGCCGATCGGGGTAACGGGCAAGCTCCCGGGCAGTGGTGATCGGCGCGGTGCCGGCTAGGCTGCCGGTTCCTGCGCCACCTCGGGTTCCAGAGCGAGAAGCCGATCGGGTACGACTTACGGGATGACCCAGCGCAGAAGCAGCTGGCCGCACCACCACCACGCCTGAATTGAGGACCAATGCCCGGACTCGCGGAACGCCTGGCCGACCTCGCCAGTGGTGTGATGCTGGACGACGCCCACGTCACCGGCCTCAGCCGCCTCTCACCCGAGTTCATTCGGATGACGCTGTCGGCCGAGGCGTTCCGAAAGGCGACCTGGGTGCCCGGAGCGAAACTCCAGCTCCGTCCGCGGCGCGGCTCGATGAGTCTGCGCACCTACACACCGACGAGTTGGGACGCCGTCCGGGGTGTGACGGAGCTGGTCGCCTACACGCACGGAGACGGTCCGGCGGGGCAGTGGTTCGAGCGGGTGGCGGAGGGCCAGAGCTGTGGGGTCTTCGGGCCACGGCGCTCCATCGACCTGCGCGGGGCCACCGGTCCCGTGCTCTTCGTCGGGGACGAGACCAGCGTGGCGCTCGCCCTCGCGTTGCGCACCGTTCCCGCCGAGACGTCGCATGTCTTCGAGGCGCGCGATCCCCGCGCACTCACCGACGTACTCGCCCAACTGGGGATCACCGAACGAGTGGCGGTCGTCCCGAAGGACGCCCGCCGGGTCGAGCTTCTCCAGCACTGCCGCGCGGCGGCCGTCCAGGCGCCGTACACCCTCGTCGTGACCGGCGACGCGGCGACGGTGCACGCCGTACGGCGGGACAGTCGTGGGTGGGAGCGCAAACCCCGGCAGGTCATGGGCAAGGCATATTGGGCCGAGGGCCGCACCGGCCTCGACTGAGCCGCGCGGCGCCACTACTGGCCAGGGCCGCGACGGTGTTCCTCGATTGTGGAGACGTGCTGCTCGGCCCAGGCCCGGACCACCGCCAGCGGGGTGTCCAGGGAGAGACCCAGGCTGGTGAGCGCGTAGTGGACGCGCGGCGGAACGCTCGCCTCGACGCGCCGGGTGACCAGGCCGTCGCGGCACAGGCTTCGCAGCGTCTGCGACAGCATCTTGTTCGACACCCCCGGGGCGCGGCGACGTAGCTCCGCGCCAGGAGATCAGACATGGAATTGCGCAGGATCCGGACAAACGGCACCGAGTTGAACGTCGCCCTGGACGGCGAGGGCCCACCGGTGCTGCTGATGCACGGCTGGCCGCACACCTGGCAGGTCTGGCGCGAGGTGCTGCCGTTGCTGGATGGGCGGCGTCGCGTCATCGCACCAGACCTGCGAGGGCTCGGCGACAGCGCCCGCGCGGCGGACGGGTTCGACGCGGCGACCGGCGCCGCCGACATGCTCGGCCTGCTCGACGCGCTGGGGGTCGAGCAGGCCGAGGTGGTGGCCCTGGACGCGGGCGTGCCCGCCGCCTTCCTGCTCGGCGCCCAACACCCGACCCGGGTACGCCGCCTGGTGCTGATGGAGGCGACGCTGCCCGGCCTGCCCGGTGGTTTCCCGGCACCACCGTGGTGGTTCGGCTTCCACACGGCCCCCGGGCTGGCCGAGACGGTGCTCGAAGGCCACGAGGCCGAATACCTCGACTGGTTCCTCCTGGCCGGCACCTTCGAACGTCGGGGGGTGCCCCCGGAGATCCGGGACGCATTCGTCAGCGCGTACACCGGTCGTGAGGCGCTGCGCTGCGGCTTCGGCTACTACCGCGCCGCCGAACAGAACGCGGCAGCGATCGCCGCGGCGGGCCGGCTGACCACACCCACCCTGGCCGTCGGCGGCAACACCGTCGGCGACCTGCTCCACCGGCAACTCTCCCCCATCGCCCACGATCTCTCCGGTGAGCTGGTCCCCCGCAGCGGCCATATCGTGCCACTGGACCGCCCGGACGCCGTCGCGCAGTTGCTCCGCGTCGGCTCCGCCACGTCCCGTTAGCCGAGCACCAGCATCCGGTCGTCCGTGGGATCACGTGCTCGGCCGCCGTGACCCCTGCCCGGACGGCACCTGTCGCGGGTCGCCTCGAAGGGTCACCGCACGGTTCGGACGCGGATTCCCTGTGGCCAGTCCGAGTTCACCGCGTCTCCCTACCTTGCCATCGGATCACCATGGTCCTTCGTTGCCGACGAGATGAGGATTGATGGCAGTAAGCAAGCGGGTCGGCCTGGGTGCTGCGGTGGCCGCGCTGATCCTGACGCTGCCGGGCGCGGCGTCCGCGGCCGAGCAGAGCACGCGGCACCGGGCCGAGTTGGTCAGGTTCGCCATGTTGCCGGCGGCGACCTTCGTTCCCGGTAGCGAGCCGTCCGGCTCGTCACTCGGCACGGCCCCGGTCAACGGCATCATCCCGCCGTTCGTCGACCAACCGATCCAGGGGTTCAGTGGCGTCCTTCGCAACACCGACGGCACCTTCGACGTGTTGTCCGACAACGGTTTCGGCAACAAGGCCAACAGCGCCGACTTCCTGCTGCGGATCCAGCGGGTCGCGCCCGGCTTCGCCAGTGGCGGCGTCGACGTGGTCGGCGGCATCAACCTGACCGACCCGTACGGCAAGGTTCCGTTCGCTCTCACCCGCGCCGATCGCGTGCTCACCGGTGCCGATTTCGACGTCGAGTCGATCACTCGGACGGCCGACGGCACGTACTGGATCGGTGACGAGTTCGGTCCGTACCTGCTGCACTTCGACCGCGCGGGCCGCCTCCTACAGGCGCCGGTGCAACTGCCCGGCGTGTTCGCTCCCGAGAACCCGACCCGTGGCACGACCCCGGCCAACCTCTCCAGCAGCAAGGGCTTCGAGGGCATGGCCCAGTCACCGGACGGTGGCACGCTCTATCCGCTGCTCGAAGGCACGGTCGCCGGCGACCCCACGGGCACGCTCCGGCTCAACGAGTTCGACGTCCGGACCAACACGTACACCGGGCGGCACTGGACCTACGCGCTCGACGCCGCCGACCACGCGATCGGTGACGCGATCATGGTCGACCGCGACCGTTTCCTGATCATCGAACGGGACAACGGCCAGGGTGAGACGGCAAAGGTGAAGCGGATCTACCTGGCCGACAAGCGCGACCGGAACCGGGACGGACGCCTCGACAAGACGCTTGTCGCCGACCTGATGAACATCGCCAACCCGCGGCACGTCGGCGGATTCGGCAGCACCTTCACGTTCCCGTTCCAGACCATCGAGGACGTGGTGATCCTCGACGACCGTACGATCGCCGTCCTCAACGACAACAACTTCCCGTCCTCCTCGGGCCGCACGGTCGGCCAGGCGGACAACAACGAGTTCATCGTGATCAGGCTGGACCGCGGCCTGGATGCCGACAGGCGCGTCCTGCGTCGCTACTGAGCGGGCCGGTTCCGTCTCCCACGGCAGGCCTGGGACAGCTCGTCGAGCGGCTGTCCCAGGCCCCGGCGGAGCGGGTGCTGTCAGCTCACGGTCCCAGGCGCACCGGGCGTAGTGCTTTGATCACGACTTACCGTTGCCGACGCCCAACTGCTCGAATACCGACCAGAGCCGGCCAGCCGTCGCGAAGGTCTCCACGTTCAGCAGATCGTCCGGCAGACTCACCTCGTACTCCTCTTCGAGGGCCAGGAGCAGACTGACGGTGCCCATGGAATCGAGGCCCTGCGCCGGTAGGCTCAAGTCCGGCGTGATGACGGTCTCGGCGCTCATCTCGGGAAGATTCGCCCGTAGCAGGTCTTCGAAACCCTCCGGCCACCCCGCGGCCACCGTCGCCGCATCAGTCGTTCCACCTTCAACCACAGCTACCCGACCCCCTCATCCGTCACTTCGTCAAGGCACATTGTCTGACTGTCCACATCGCCCGGGCCGGGCTCTCGACGGCGGTTCAGGTAGCCCTGCCGAGAGGCCCATCGATGTCCAACCCGTGGAGCGCGGCCCGCACCTCCCGCAGGCCCCAGGCGTCGAGCCTGTTTCCTGCCAGTCGCAGGACCCGCACGCCGGCAAGAGCCGACGGCTGGATCTCAGGGGTGTCCGGTCCGAGGCCGAGCAGCGGACCGGCTCTGAAATTCCACCGCTCGGGTAGTTCGGCAACCCGGATGAAGTCGCGCAGCTCCCAAAGGGCGACCGAGAGGCTGAGTTCGTCGTGGGCGAGTATCGACGGTCGCCTGAGTGCGCCGAGCATGCGGCGGTGCAGCTCCATCCACCGATTCGCGAGCAATCGCAGCGCGGCGCCCGAACCGTAGATCACACCACTGTCCCAGCGTCTGAGCTCACCGAGGACCGCGACGGGCAGGGAGAGCGCGTATGTCTCGTTGAGAAGAGCATGTGCGGTCTCCTCGTCGATCTCCGGGTCGTCGAAGTATCGGTGCCTACTCCCCCAGACCGTCGGCTCAGCCCGGTACGGGAGCAAGAAGACGTCGGCGTGGTCACCCAGCAGGTGACGAAGGTCGAGTTGGATGTCACCGACGTCGCCGAGCACCAGACTGTCCGGGTCCAGATAGAGATAGGAGTCATGTCCGGTACGGAGAAGCGACTTGATCTTCAGCAGTTGGGCTGACAGCGAGTCTCGCTCCGTCGGCGATGGCGCCCACATGTTCTCGGTGCCGGTGATGACCCGCTCCACGTCGACCGCCAGAGCGGGCACGAGGCGGTGCAACTCCGGGCTCGCCTCGTCGATATACACCGTGACCGGGACGTGTGCGTTGTGCCGTCGTATCGATGCGACGGCGGCGGCGACGTACGACACGACGGTCGGGCCGCTCACCAGTCCCACACCGAATGACGCACCGCTCGGCCTCATGTCTGGCACCCTATTTCCCCCCGGTAGCGGGCACGGCAAACTGCGCGTGGTACATACGCGCGTAGGCGCCCCCGGCGGCCAGAAGTTCGTCGTGCGTGCCCTTCTCGACGAGCCTGCCGTGGTCCATCATCAGGATGAGGTCGGCCTCCCGCACGGTCGACAGCCGGTGCGCCACCACGAAATTGGTGCGGCCCTGCCTCAGCCGGGCGGTGGCCTGCTGGATCAGAAGCTCCGTTCTGGTATCCACTGAGCTCGTCGCCTCGTCGAGCACAAGGATGGGGGGGTCCGCGAGAAACGCACGGGCGATCGTGATGAGCTGACGTTCACCGGCACTCACCCCGACCCCGTCGTCGCCCACCACCGTCTGGTAACCGTCCGAGAGGGTACGGATGAAATGGTCCACCCGGGCCGCCGTCGCGGCGGCCTGGATGGCCACGTCATCCGAGTCTTCCCGGCCGTATGCGATGTTGTCCCGGACAGTGCCGTGGAACAGCCAGCTCTCTTGCTGCACCATGCCGATGTTGGCCCGGAGGATCTCCTTGTCGAGATCACGGATATCGACACCGTCGATGAGGATCCGACCGCCCGTCAGCTCGTAGAACCGCATCAGCAGGTTGACCAGGGTCGTTTTCCCCGCGCCCGTCGGACCGACGATGGCGATCAGCTGGCCGGGCTCCGCGGTCAACGAGAGATCCTCGATCAACGGCTGATCGACCCGGTAGCGGAAGCTGACCGACTCGAAGCGGACATTCCCCCTGATCGCACCGGGCAGACGAACGGCAGCGGGCGCACCTACGGACAGGACCTCCTCGGGTTCGTCGAGGTATTCGAAGACACGCTCCGCGGACGCCACCCCGGACTGCACGAGGTTGGACAGGTTCGCGAGGGCCATCAGCGGCTGGGTGAACTGGCGGGAGTACTGGACGAACGCCTGGACAGAGCCGATGGACAGGACGCCGGATGCCACCTGCAATCCGCCGATCACGGCGACGAGCACATAGCTGAGATTTCCGAGCAGAGTTGTGGCCGGCCCGATCATTCCGCTGACGAACTGAGCGCGAGCCCCGGATTGGTACAGTTCCTCGTTCCGTTTCCGAAACGCGGCCTCCATCTCGGCCTCACGGCCGAAGGCCTTGACGACCATGTGCCCGGAGTATGCCTCCTCGATCGAGGAGCTGAGTTCGCCAGTCAGGTCCCACTGCTTGGAGAAGTGCGCCTGGGACCGTTTGCCGAGCGCCCTTGTCACGAGGATGGAGGCGGGCACGGCTATCAGCGCGATCACCGAGAGCAGGGGTGAGATCCAGAACATCACCGCCAGTACGCCGACGAGCAGTAGCGATGAGTTCGTGATCTGACTGATCGTCTGCTGCATGCTGGTCGCCACGTTGTCGATGTCGTTCGTCGTACGACTCAGCACCTCGCCGCGCGGCTGCCGGTCGAAGAACGACAACGGAAGGCGAGACAGCTTCTCCTCGGCCTGCCGGCGCAGGTTCTGCGCCGTCCGTTGCACGAGCGTGGTGGTCAGTCTGCCTTGTAGCGCCCAGAACAATCCGGACAGCACGTACACGCAGAGGGCGGCAAGGAGTGTCAGGCCGAGCGCTGTGAAGTCGATGCCGCGGCCAGGATGGAAATTGACCGAGTTCAGCAGAGGGACGATCTCCTGCTGGCCGGAGTCGCGGAGCTGCTCGATGGCCTCGGCCTTGGTCATGCCCGCCGGGAACCGGCGCCCGACGATGCCCGAAAAGATCAGGTCGGTGGCGTGACCGAGGATCAGGGGACCGGCCACGTTCAGCAGAATGCTGAGCGCGCCCACGACCGCCACCGCGGCGAGCCGTCGACGAGGCCGGATCAGCCCGAGCAGCCGTCGCGCCGTGCGCTGGAACCCGGCCGGCTCAGCGGCGTCGCTGTCGCCCGCCGTCAGGCGTCGGCTCGCCGGACGCGGCACCCTGGCCGTCGGTTTACGGCTCATGCCACGCGCTCCCCCATTTGCGAGAGGACAATCTCACGGTAGACCGGACTATTGTTCAACAATTCGTCGTTGGTGCCGGCGCCCACCACGCGTCCCTGGTCGAGAACGACGATGCGGTCTGCCCGCGCCACGGTGCTGACCCGCTGCGCCACGACGAGGATGGTGGCATCGACCAGATGGGTCGTCAGAGCCTCCCGGAGTGCCGCATCCGTCGCGTAGTCCAGAGCCGAGAAACAGTCATCGAACAGGTAGATCTGCGGTCGCGGCACCAGGGCGCGCGCGATGGACAGCC
Organism: Micromonospora sp. NPDC048935; assembly: GCF_043197875.1. NCBI lineage: Bacteria > Bacillati > Actinomycetota > Actinomycetes > Micromonosporales > Micromonosporaceae > Micromonospora > Micromonospora sp. NPDC048935. Next base: position 79,270 of record NZ_JBICTZ010000006.1, read on the forward strand.
GTTGACGCTGCCCGCCCGACAGGTTTCCGCCACCCTGCGAAACCTCGGCGTCGAGCTGGCCGTCCATCTCCTCCACGAACTCGCGGGCCTGGGCGATCTCGAGCGCCTGCCAAAGCTCCTCATCGGATGCTTCGGGCTTACCGGTACGCAGGTTGGAGGCGATCGTTCCCCGAAACAGCTGAGCCTTCTGCGGGACCAGGCCCACGGTCCGGGACAACATCGCCCGATCCAGGTCTCGCACGTTGACCCCACCAACGCGCACCTGGCCGCTGGTGGGATCGAAAAGCCGGCAGACCAGCCCGATCACCGTCGACTTCCCAGATCCCGTGGACCCCACGAGGGCGGTGGTGGAGCCAGGATCGGCCGACAGGTCCACCCCGTGCAGAACGTCCTGATCGGCGTTCGGATAGGCGAACCGCACGTCGCGGAGTTCCAGATGGCCACGGTGGGGCAACGACCGCACGGCGGTGGCTGGCGGCACGACACTCGGTTCGGTCCGCAGCACCTCTTCGATCCGTGTCGCGGACGCCTCGGCGCGCGACAGCCCCATGATGACGAAGGCGGCGGTCAACACCGCGCCCTGGACCAGAACCAGATAGGTGAGGAACGCGGTGATGGCGCCGATCCGCGTGCCGCCGGCCTCGATGCGGATCGCGCCGATCCAGACCACCGCGACACTGCAGACACAGACCAGGTTGACCACGACCGGCAGGAGCAGGGTGCTGACCCGACCGAGCCGGATCGACACGTCGGCGAGCTCGCGGTTGACGCGGGCGAAACGGTCCTGCTCGAACCGGTCCTTGGCGAAGGCACGGATGACCTGGATGCCGGTTATCTGCTCCCGGAGCACCCGGTTGATGGCGTCAATCTGTGCCTGCACCCGATACGACAGGGGCCGCATCCGTCGGATCAGAGCGGCTACCACGATCCCGAGCAGGACCACGACGCCGATGAGGAGAGGCGAGAATGCCACGTCCTGCGCGACGGCCATGACGATCCCGCCGATCGCCATGACCGGCGCGACCACCAGGATGGTCAGGGCGGACAGAAACAGCATCTGTACCTGCTGGACGTCATTCGTTGTGCGGGTGACGAGCGACGGGACGCCGATCTGCTGGATCTCACGTGCCGAGAAGCGTTGCACCTGGCGGAACCCGGACTCGCGGAGATCTCGGCCGACCGCCAGTGCGGTTCGTGCGCTCAGCCGTACGGCGAAGGCGGTCGCGGTGATCTCGGCAAGCGTCACCACTCCCATCACCACACCGGTATGCAGAATCCTGGCGGTGTCACCTTTGACAACGCCGTTGTCGATGATGTCGGCATTCAGTGTGGGCAGGTAGAGCAGTGCGATCGTCTGGACGGACTGCAGCACCACGATCAGAGCGACCGTCGCCCGGTAGGGCCTCGCGTAGACGGCGAGCAGCCGCCACAGCGCCCGATCGCTGGGCTGGGCGGCCAGTGCCACGTACCTCACCGGGCTCCTTCCACCAGTACCTCGTTTCTGCTGAGGGGCGCGTGTCGCACCGTCTTCGCCCCGGCGCGGGCGAAGAGCTCGTGGTACTCCTCCAGCGATCGCAGCCGACCCCCCGAGAACACCATAAGTTGGAGGTCCTTCAGCAGTGCGTCCATCTGCACCGAGTCGGGGTCGATCACCTCGTCCGCCACGAGCACCCGATCGGTCTCGGTGAAACAGCGGCTCAACAGTCGAACGGACTCGTCGTCACTCCAGCTGTGCACCACAGCGGACAGTAAATAGACGTCCCCGCCTGTCGGCAGATCCACGCGGAAGTCTCCGCCGACCACCTCGCTCCGGTCCGCGACACCCGACTCGCTGAAGACGGTGTCCGCGTCGGCCACGGCGTAGGGAAGATCGAAGAGCACCCCGCGCAGGTGCGGATGGCGCCGGAGAATCGCGGCCAGGATGCCACCCCGACCGCCACCAACGTCTACCACGGTCCGGACCGAGGAGAAGTCGAAGGCATCCGCGATGGCGTATCCGCGCTGACGTGCCTCGTCGGTGACTCGATTCATCATGGTGTCACCCGCGCCGGGCGTACGGTCGAAGTAGTCGAAGGAGCTGATGCCATGCTCCATCTCGAACGCGGACCTGCCAGCGACCACGGTGTCCAGCAGTCGCCGCCACGGGCCCCAGTGCCAGGATTCGCCCACCGAGCGGACTCGCGGCCACATCGAATCCTCGGCGTCCCGGCAGAGTAGGCGGCCCCGATCGGTAAGCGTCAGAAGTCCGTCGGCCTGCGCGGCGACGAGCCCCATCGCCTGGGCGACCCGTAGGAGTCGTCGCAGCGCGGCGGGATCGGCGCCGGTCTTCTCCGCGATTGCCTGCGCCGGAGCCGGCCCACGAGTGAGGACATCCGCCACGCCGAGTTCCGCGAGGACAAACAGCGCCTGGCTGAGCCGGTATCCCAGGGCGATCGACCTGAGATAGGCCCGATCCATGGCCGGTGAACTCATGGCTACTCCCTTGATGTGTGCCGTGGGGGCAGGACGAGCCTGTCGCGGACGTGCTCCGGCCAGGCGGCCGGATCCGCACCGTGCTGGCAGAAGAGCGCGAACGTAAAGCGCTCAAGTCCAAAACCTACACAGGCCGTGTGCGCCTTCTGCCCGCTCGGTAGCCGGATGTCGTAGGCCTCGCCGAACATCGTGCCGTGCAGGTTGAAGGAGGCCGCCGACATGGTGCGGCCATCTTCGGCAGGTACCCGCAGTTCGTACTTCAACCGTCTCAGTCGTTGCGCCAATCCGCGTCGGGCCACCTCGCGGTCGCCGAAGAACGGGTCGTCGGCGGACTCGACCACACCCGCGAGGCCAAGGTCGGCAACCAGTTCGCCGGCCGCATGAAGGAACCGTTCACGCCGATTCGTCACGGCACGCTCGTCACCGAGAAAGACGATCTCCCGGATGGTGAAGTCCCAGAGCCGCTCGAGCGATCGTTGGTAGCGGGACTCGAACCGGAACGACTGTCCGCGCGAGGTGATGACGGAGTCGTCGCCGGCGAGTGTGGTGCCGCTCAACTGGTGGTAGGTGTGGAAACACATGGTCGGCGGCAGGCAGTAACCGGAGTGCTCGCCATGTCGCGTGAGCAATCCGTCCGCGTCGGCACCTTCGTCGATCTCGTCCAGGAACCGCCGGTAGTTCTCCAGATCGGACGTGAGCCGACCCGCGTACATGACCAGTTGAGGAAACGACCTCAGATAGTTGCCCAGGCGCAGCGCCGACGTCTTGATCAGGGTTGGATAGCGGTACTCCACCGCTTGGAAGCGGTCGGTCGCGATGCTGCTGAGCTGTCGGTCAAGCGCCTCCAGGACCTGAGTGAACGGAGCAGCGGTCGCGATTGCGCCTTCGCCCATTTCGCACACCACGCCCCGCTTCACCAACTCGGCGAAGATGTCGGTAGCCGTGACCACTGGGTGCGGCGACCGCCAGACCACGTCGGACGCGAGGAGCCGCTGCGGTAGCACCTCGGCCCGGCTGATCTCCTCGATGTTCCGGGCCAGAGTCCGCGGGTCCGTCTCGCCCCCGGTGGTGAGTTCGACGCCGGTGACCCGGTCGCCCTCCCAGAGGAGGGTGAAGTTGGTGATGTCCGGAGCAACATAGAACACCCGTTGGGACAGGTGGTCACTGTGCGAGGCCGGCACCGGTCTGGCGAGCTGAATCACGTAGGTAGGCATGTCTGTTGCCCCGCTCTCAAATCAGCGCGACGCCGCGGTCCATCATGGTCAGTGCCCCGATGCCCACCAGAAGACCGTCGTTGCCGTGGTTGAGGGCGGCCGAACGCAGGTCGCGGAAGTGCCGCTCCAGCGGAATTTCCGAGTCCTTCAGATATCCGGTCCGAAGGCCAGCCAGCTGGAGCATGTCGTCGATCGCGCGAAACGTGAGGTCCGACGCCACTACCTTCAGTGTGTTCAGCTGTAGGCGATGACGGGGGCTGCTGAGCGGTTGCTGGGACAGCCTGGCACGCTCGACCTCCTCGCGTGCCCGTCCCAGGTAGGAACTGACAAGCTCGAGCGCCACCCGGACCCGCCCGATCCGCTCGTAGAAGAGATCCGACGGGCCGGACCCGCCATGGCGCGAGTCACGGGATTTGCCTGACCACCGGATCAGCTCACGGAGGGCGCCCCGGGCCGTGCCCAGCCAGCACGCCGACCAACCGAGATGCGACATCGGCACCATGCTCTCCCTGGCGATCTCGGGGAAGCGGGCCGATCCGCCGACCACGTTGTGGGACGGCACCGCTCCCTTCAACAGCATCCCCACACTTTCCGTGGCCCGTACTCCCAGGGAGTTCCACTGGCTCGTCGATTCCACGTTGAGATCGGCGCGATCGGCATAGACCAGAGACACGTCGGACTCCGGTGCGTCGGCCGAGGCCCGCATGGTGATGAGGAAACCATCCGCCCACCGTCCACCGGTGACCACCGGCGCCGCCCGCTCGATGACAACACGGTCGCCGTCCAGGTGCAGGGGCGCGACAGCACTGAGAAGGTCGGCCTTACGGCCGCCCTCGCTGGTCACCGACGCGATGTACACCTCGCCGGCGGCGATCCTGGGAAGCAGCGTGGCTTTCAGATCGACCGAGCCGTACCGGATGATGGCATCCACCTGGAAGCAGTGCATCGCCCAGATCTGACCGGTCGACAGGCAGTGCGCGGAGAGTTCGGACGCTACTTCGAGGAACGTCGACAGGTCCGCGCCCAGGCCGCCGTACTCGGTCGGCACCAGCATCCCGAGCAAACCGTGCGTACGCATCGCGGCCAGCGCCTCGACCGGGAAGGTGGCGTCCTCGTCATGACTCGCCGCGTGATCGCGGACCACCGACACGACCGGCTGGGCAAGAATCGATCCCCGTGACATCCGTACTCCTCGTCTGAAGAAACCATGGGAGTGGGCGCGACACCCCGTCTACCGGTGGACCGGCGGCCAATCCCTCTCCGCACGTTCGATAAGTCGGCGCAACACATCCACCACATGGACAGGGTGTCGGCCGTATCCTGTCTCCCCGGTCAGCAAGAGGCCACCAGCGCCGGTTCGGACCGCCACCGCGACGTCTGCCACCTCCGCGGGCGTCGGCCGGACGTGCACACGCATCGAGTGCAGCACGTGGGTCGCGACCATACTCTGCTTGCCTCGACGGATACAGGCATCAATCACAGCCTCCTGCGCCGCTGGTACGTCCTCGAACGGAATCTCCAGGCTCAGGTCACCTCGTGCCACCATCAGTCCGTCGAACGCGTCCGCGAGGGCGGGCAGTTGGCGCATCGCCGCTGGGCTCTCCACCTTGCCGATAATGGCCACATCGGGCGCCAGCGCGCGGACCGCGTGATAGTCCTCGGCCTGTTCCGCGAACGAGAGCGCGACCGCCTCGACACCCAGGTCACGGGCGAACAGCAGATCCTCGACGTCGCGATCGGTCAGCCCGGGTGGATAGACGGTCCCTCCGGGCAGGGTCACGCCGCGACCATCGGTGACGGAACCACCATTGACCACGACACATCTCAGCTCGTCGTGGCGCACCTCCTGCACGGACAACACGACAGCGCCGTCGTCGATGAACACCGCGGCGCCAGCCGGCGTCAGGTCGACGTCCCAGGGGTAGGTGGTCCACGTGCGATGGGTATCCAGCGGGCCGGGCTCGGCGGTGAGGTGGACCTGTTCACCAATGGCCCACTCGGCGCCACCGTCGGGAAATCGACCCAGCCTGTTCTTTCTACCCTGCAGGTCGGCCAGCAGTGTCACCTGACGGGCGCGCTCAGAGGCGATCTCGCGAACCCATCGGGCGGTCGCGCGGTGCCGGTCTCGTGTCCCGTTGCTCATGCTGAGCCGCACGGTGTCGAGCCCGGCAGCGACGAGTCCGTCGATGCACGCACGCGTCTCGCTGATCGGCCCCAGCGTCCCGATGATCCCGGTCCTGCGCGACACCGCTGTCATCTTGAGCTGCCCCCGTCCACGTCTGCCGCCGCGTCACCGTCTTCGCCGTCGGCCAGCCGTCGCACGCTGCACCGGTGGAACTCGCGGAGATAGTTGGCCGGATCCCGCACCTGAACCGGCGTGGCGCCGTGCAGGATGCCGGCGCTGGGCAGGTTGTTGACGAAGAGAATCTGGTCGGAATCGAGGCAGCCAAGGTTGACGCCACACTCGGCCATCACATCTGACTGGTGTTCGGCTCGCAACACCGGCTTGCTGCCGGGCGTGGGCTCCTCCGACCACTCGAACAGGTCCGTGAAGCGCGCGCGGTGGCGACTCAGATAGGAGCGTGCGTCGGCGAGGATCACCTCACCACCGTCGTAGCCGGAGACCGGACCGTAGCAGTGCGAGAACAGCAGGGCGTCCCGGTCCATGTGGATTTGTTTGAAGCTCCAACGGCTGCCGTACAGTTCGAGCGGGATCGCACCGTCCGCCGTCAGATTCACCTTCGTGCGGTACCCCCTACCGGGCACCTCGGCACCGACCATCGGCTCGATCTCGCGCCACACCGCGCGGAAGAGAGCCTCATGAAAGCGCCGCGTCGCCGCGAGATCGAACACGCCAGACAACCCCGTTACCAGAGCTGCGCCGCACCCCTCTCGGCCGACCGTACGGTCCAGCCGATCGACGATCGCCGCAACCAGAGCACCTGGCACCCGATCCGACGGCGCGGCGGCCAGGAACGGTCCCCCATCAACCCGGACGCCCGCGAAGGGCGGGCTCGCAGGGCTCTGACCGGGTAGGTCGGCCATCGCGTCCAGCGCCGCCCGGCGCATCTCCATCATCTCCGTACTGACTAGTCCCTCAGCGGTTTCGTTAACGGTCATCGCTCATCAACACTTCCTGCAGCTCCTCACGCACCACGGCCACGCCACGCGTTCCGTCTACTGTCCTGAGCAGGTCACGCTGGCCGAAGTACTCGCCCACCTCGGCGGCAAGCCGGCGGTAGTCGGCGACCCGACGGGCAACCCGCTCTTCTTCGTCGTCACCTCGCCGTACGACCGACCCGCCGCACCTCGGGCAACGGATTGCGGCATCCCCGGCGACCGGACGGCCGCAGGTGGCACAGATCTTCCGCTGTGCCACCCGCGTCCACAGAAGGTCGTCGGGCGCATCGATGACGACCATAGCCGCCACGCGAGCGCCTGCCGCCCGGACCACCTCGAAGAAGTCCTCGGTCTGGGCCAGGTCTCGTGGATACCCTTCGACCGTGACGACGTCGGCCCGCTTCGGCAGGTGATCGAGAAAATGCGTGAACTCCTGGCGGACGAGGCGGTCGGACAGGAGCGCACCGCGGAGCAGATCCCCCCGCAGCTCCAGGCCCAACGGGTGACCCGCGTCGGCGAGATCGAGGCCATAGTCCCGGACACCGAAGCGAGCCAACGACGGGTGTACCGCCGCCAACGACAGCAGCGCTGTCGTCTTGCCCGCTCCGGGTGGTCCGACCACCGGGTAGATCCGAACGTCGCCGCGGGTCACGGCGCCTCCCGGGTGGGCACCGCCACACCGTGCTCGGCCAGCTTGCGCCATGCCTGCTCCACCAGGGCCCGGTCGGCAGTGACTCGGCCTTCTTTCAGGTGGATGTCGAGCGCGTACAGCATCGCGCACAGACGACGTTCGGGGGTGGCAAGGAGAAGCTCGGTCAGGTGGTACAGCTGGTTGGTGTCGGTTGCCACCCGGGCGGCATCCGGAAAGGACTGCGCCAGCAACTGAGCCAACGACTGTGGCCCGTGGTCTACGAGGTACACCGTGAGGGGGTCGGTGTAGAGGAACTCGATGGCCTCGTCCCAACCGCTCACCGCCCTTGCGCTGGGGCTGCGGTGCGGGTCGTTTCCCTCCAAGATACGCAGGCTGCCGTCGTCAAGGATCAGACAAGCCAGACCATCGAGATGCCGTACCTGCGGGCCGTTGTAGGTGCGGGCCGGAACGTGCTCACCGCTCTCACCGACGAAGCGCTTGCCGAACACGTCGGCCTTCGACTCGGTGGGCAGGTCGACCGGCAGCCGAGAGAGCTTACGCTGGTTCATCCGGCCGTCGACGATGAGGTTCTTGTAATAGACCAGAATTTCACGCCCGTCCGGCAACTGGATCCGTTGCTGGTAGTCGCGCACCTCGGTCAGTTGACCGCCGAGGCGCGCACACAGATCCGCGGTGGTGGTGTCGCGCTCCAGCAGCACCGACCGGATGTAGCAGTGAACATCCTCGAACCCCGGTTTGCCCAACATCTCGATGACACGCGCCGCCGGCTCGACGCCGATCCGCTGGGCGTGGAACCAGTCGAGGCTGATCCGGACTGTCAGGCTGGCACGCGCCAGGTGAGCGGCTCGACTGCGCCAGGCCGCGACGAGGGCGTTCAGCCGGGCGAGCGTCTCGGCCTCGTCCGCGGCGAAGTGCGCGCTCGTGATCAGCTCGATCTCCTCAAGGTTCGGCGAGTCGACTTCGTTGACGAAGCGCTCGCAGAACTCTGGCTCGACCATCGGCTCACCGCCGCCGGAGAGCACGGCCTTCCACAGGCCCATGCCGTTCACCACCCGAAGGACCGGCTCAGGGTCCCGTGCCACGCTGTAACGAGCGAGCCGGTTCAGAGACATCGGGGTGGCGTAGTTGCAGTGCCCACACCCGACCGGGCACTCGGACGATGGCCAGACATAGCAGGTTGAGGCGTGCGTGGGCCCGTGCGACGAATACTTGCTCAGTGTTGCGAGGACCTCCTCGCGGGCTTGGATTAGAGCGGAGTCGTGCTCCGTCGGAGCGACGGCAAGCTGTCTGAACAATGAATCTGGCAAGGCAGCCCCGTTCCCTGGCAGGAGTTGATTGTTGAGGGGTCAAATCATGGAACGTGGGCCCGGAACCTTGCTCCGCCCCGCGACCTCAGCCTTGCGGCGGGGGTCGAACAGGCGCTCCGCGAATCTCCGGTTCCACGTGTACTGCTCTCCGTCGAATGCCCCATACTCCTCCAGATAGCTGATGTCGACAGGCCGGAAGGAGTCGACCAGCCGCTCCGGCACGAGATCCGGATAAAGCTGACGAGTGAAGTGCAGCGAGTAGTACGCGCTCTTCGCCAGATCGAATCTCTCGACGCGCCCCCGAAACTCCTCAATACAGTCGGGGGTTGCCTTCATGAGAAGGTGCACGAGGTCGAGGAAATTGCGGACAAGCAGATCCTTTCCGCTCTCGATGTAATAGAAGAGCGTCGCGCGCAGGTGTATCTGGAAGCAGGAGTCGAGGAGTTGATCGGCGAGGTGCAGCATGCGAGCCGGGACACCGTACAGAGTGGTCGGCACGCTGGCATCGAGGACCTCGCCGGCGTCATCGCGTATTCCAAGCATCGGCTGGAACAGGCTGAACATCGTCGAGACGAGGTACGACTCGACCGTGTCGTGGTCGCCTACCCGGGCATGCGGCAGCGAGGTGTTGGTGAGGTTGACCTTCCAGTACAACTCGGTTCGACGGTCGAACGGCACGATGCGGGAGCCGTTGGGCGTCAGTTCGCCGACCTGGTAACCGAGGTCGGTGAGCACCTGCTGCAGCAGTGGATAGTCAGCGCGTTGCATGAAGACATCCAGGTTGGAGATCCGCCGCGCGGCAAGGTCGTGGTAGAAATGCTCGCCGAGGACCGGCCCCTTACGAATGAGGTATCGCACCGCCGAGTCGTTGAGGGCATGCAGCACACGTGCGTACTCGCTGGCCAGCACGAGGTTCCGCCGACGGCTGCCCTCGTACGCTTCGGTGTAGAGCCAGCGGTACGGAACCAGCGGCTTCCCCTCGTCGGAGAGCGTCAGGCGAAACTGGGTCAAGTGGCGGGCAACCAGTGGCATCACCATGTGCCGGCACGCCTGGTCGATGAAGACGCCCCATTCGATGGCCTCCGAATGGGTGGTCAGGAACAGGCGTATCCGCCTCCGTTCGTCCACACTCAACTGTGGTCGGGACAGCGCGAGCAGCAGTTCGTGCTCTGGTCGCAGACCGTCGAGCGACGACGTGTCGAGCAACTTGACTTCATCTTGTTCCGGCATGAGCACCTCACTGCCGCTGCATCGGATGGAATATTTCGGCGAATGTGGCGAGGATGTCCGCCGCCAACGCGCTTTCTGTGCGAGTCGCGCCAGAGAAAGCCAGGCGTACGGACGGCTTGTCGCTGCCGAACGCGGCACCCCGCGACACGCTCAGGCCGTGCTCTTCGAGTAGCCTGACGGCTGCGTCCTCGTCAATACCGTCGCAGCCGAGAAGCAACGAAAGTCCTCCACCGTCGACGCGCCAACCCACCAGTTCCGCCACTCGTTCCGCGAAGGCTCGGCGTGCGTCCATGGTCGGCTCTACGCAATCCGCCCAGAGCGCGCGTAGCGTCGTCAGACCGAGGAACTCGGCCCATGTTCGTTGCCACAGCGTCGGCGGCGCCCCAGTGGTCAGTTCCCGCGGAAGCTCACCCGCGTCGGGCGTGGTGAACCAGCCCAGCCGGGCCCCGCCGCCGGCGAGCTTGGCCAACGACGTGACGCTCCACGCACCGACGGGAAGTGTCGGCTCCGCGGCATCGGACGTGAACCACCGGTAGACCTGGTTGACCAGGACAAGATGCCCACGGGCGGCAAGCTGGCCGAGCGCGACAGCGAGGGTGTCGTCCAACGATCTTCCATCGGGATTGCGGAATGGGCTGGTGACCCAGACCGCCACTGGTTCAACCTCGCAGACTCCGCCGTCTGCGAGCGACTGCCAGGAGATGCTCCGGACCCGCCCACGGCTGCCCAGAATGATGGGAAGATCGGCGAAGGTCGGAGTCTCGACAAGCGTGCTCGCGGTCATGCCGGCCCAGCTCGCCGCGAACTGGCGGACGCTGGAGGTCACCACGGTTCGATCCGGTGGTGCACCGAACAACTCGGCGAGACGCTCCAGCAACGCCGGCTCACCACGCCACGCGGGAGTCTTCCACCAGGACGGGCTGTCGAGAGCACGCTCCTGCGCCGCGCCGAACCTCGTCACCACCCGTGGCGACCACGGCCGAAGGGGGCCGGTCAGATCGATCACGGCGTCCCAGCCGCGGTCGTCGCCGCCTGCCGTATGACGTCCGCCGACAGGGCGTAGTCCACAGTTCCGACAAAGAACTCGTCGTCGATCCTGAAATACGTGCCGGCGACCGTGTCGACGCGTTCGACGCCCTCGTCGCCGGTCACGACCCGACGAGACTCGGCGGTCCTTGCCGGTGCCTGGGCGACGGGCTCCGCCGGGAGGAGGTTCACCGCCATGTCCACCGGAACGAGCCGGACGCATGTCCACCTGTTCAGGTGGGAAGGCAATCCGCCGACTTTGCGCCCGCGTACCACCCTCAGTCGGTGACGTTTGCGGTAGTAGGAGAACGCGTTGGCCGCTATCCGCGTCGCCCGCACCACGCCGCTCGGCCGAGATGTTTCGAACGCGTGCAGCGCGGTGCCCAGACAACGTACGCCCCAATTCTGTCCGTCCGGCTTCGGCGAAAGCTCGTGCGTGCGCGCCGGTGGCAGTTCACGCAAGGCAGCCTCCTGCTCGTCGGTCAGGGTCGACGAGTCGCGCAGTGCCGCCACGATCGACGCCAGAAACCCGTCCAGTCTGGCCTGACGAATCAGAACGCCGAGGGTGTTCAGGTCGAACCGCGAGAGGCTGAGCAGCAGGTCGTTGGTGTCCTTCGCGGTGACGAAGTAGTCGCCGGCGGCGTTGTTCACGATGCACGCCAGGTTGGCCTCGAGCGGCAGACTATGGAGCCCGGGAGCATCTTCCGGGAACGTCGCCGGCAGGCCGAGCAGGCCACAATGACGCACAGAGTAGTCACCGAAGTGAATGTCCACGTTCAACAGATCAGGCCGCGCCGGCGGCGCCGCCAGCGCGAACTGTCCATACACCAGGTGGCGCTCGGGATCATATTTGAACCAGGGAAGCTCCTGGCGCTGGTACTGGTAGCCCAACTCGACTCGTAGGCGGCGACACAGTCGGCTGGCGTCGTCGCGGGTACGCACGAACAGGTCGATGTCGTTGAAATCGCGGATCGTTTCATCCGGATACAGGCGGCGTACCCCAAGACCCTTACCCCCGAGGATCTGGATCCCTTCCTCCTGAGCGATCTGGTCCAGTAGCGCGATGTTCGGCCCTAGTACGCCATGCATGCCCCGGCGTCGGTCGGCCTCGGCGGACAGAACGGCCAGACACTCACGCACCGCGGTGCTCGGCCGGGGTATCTCCGACAACCGTCGAGACACCAGAGACACCATCCTCAGCGAGCCCAGGAAGCTGGCAGACTCGACAGGGCCCAGGGCCTCAATGGATGCGACGACCCGCTCGAGGGGGTATCGCGGCTGCAGGCTGGAAAGGCTCCTCAGCGAGTAGACATGGTCGGTAGATCGCAACTTGTTCTGCACCGTATCCCCCAGTAACTACGCGCAATGGAAAACCTGCGGCTGCGATGTCCTGGTTCTGGCTCGTTGAGCCATGGCGTATGCAGGGAAAGCACCTCCTCAGCGCCACCGTCACGCCAGCGCCACCGTCACACCAGCGCCACGCCGCCGAGCACCCTGCTGGCCCGGCTTGACGCCTGAGCGCCTTTCGGAGGTTATACGTCACACCAGGGGGAATCAACCCGCGTCATTATCGATCTTCGACCTCCTCCTCCCCGCGGATGAACGTGGCGGCACAATCGTTGATGTCCGCCGACCAGCCAGAAGTCCCTCATCTACAGTGGACTTGATCGGCCCGTGATCGCACCCCGTCCCACCGGAAAAGGTCGGCACGAAAGTGTCGAATGGCAGCACCGGCGCACCGTCACGCTATGCGGAATGGAGCGTTTCGTTCCGGGCGGTAATCGGCGTCCCGAGCACTGTTCCCGACGTCCGGAGAGGCGTCGCAAGTTGCCGCACCGGCGATCCCGCCCGGCACCGCGGCAACAGACTTCTTCCCCTGGCCCATTGGCCGAGCCCGGCGCCTCCTGTCAGCTGCCGAATCGGACCCGCACCCGAACGAACGGCATGCCCCCGAGCAATAACCACCCATGGAGACAGTGGATCTTCATTGCGGACATCGTTTGACTCGTGAGGGATCGGTGATAGCTTGGCTACTCACCCCGCCGGTCCGACAACAGGCCCCTCCCCACGGGACGCGGCAGGTGTCGACAGTCCGGGCGCCGGCTCGCCGGTCACCGAAGGACGGAGGCTGCCAGAGGAATGGATACAGCTGTCGATCGGCACCCATATTCGATAAACTTCGTTGGCGACCGATCCGTCACGACCAATCTCAGTTGGGGACAGCAGTGGGTGTGGGACGCATTGTCGAATCTCCCAGACGGCCGACACATGTGTATCAGCATCGTGCAGCCGATCGCCGGCGAGATGAAGATGACGCCCGACCGGGCCGCGCGTGGGGTGGCCGATCTCGTCAACCGTTTCGAGTCCCTGCGAACGGTCTGTGTGGACGACGGGGACGCGTCGATGGGGTTGCGTCAGCGCGTGCTCGCCACGGGCGCTCTCCCCATCGAACTGTGGACACTCCCCCGGTTCGACCAGGAGGCATCCACGCTGGTCGCCACCGAACTGTCCCGGCTCGACTTCGATGTGCACGACCTACCGTTCCGAGCGGTGATCCTCGCTGAGAACGACACGGTACGACTGGTCGTGATACGGATGAGCCACATGGTTGTGGACATGTGGTCGGCGGGACTCCTGCGCACGGAACTGAAACACGCACTTGGGCTCGTCAACCCGAACGATTCGGCCCGGCGTGGCTCCCGCGACTGGCAGCCCGTCGAACAGGCCAATTTCGAATCTGGCGAGACGGGCCAGCGGTTGTCCGACCGCTCGCTCCAGTTCTGGCAGAGTCAGATGGGCAGATTTCCCACGACGCTCTTCTCGCGTCCGAGCGCGCCGCCCGAAACACCCCGCTTCTGCGAGGGCAAGGTGTCGTCGAGGGCTGGCTTCGACGCCGTGCACGTATTGTCCCGTCGTTATGGCAACTGCTCGCCCGCCGTGGTGTTGATTGCCGCCGTGTTCGCACTCCTCGGCGCCTGGTCCGGCACGGCAAGCGTTGGCCTACCCGTCATCGTCAGCAATCGACACATGCGGCGCCTGCAGGGCCTGGTCGCTCCACTGACCGAGATGAGCGCGGTGTGCGTCGATGTCAAAGGACTCCGCTTCGAGGAGATCGTACGGTCCACCGCACACGCCTCCCTCGTCGCGCAGCGCTACGGCCAGTACGACATCCCGCGCTACCTCGACCTCCAGGCCGAGATGGCGCGTGCTCGAGAAGGCTTCGAAATGTCGAGCTATCTCAACGTGCGGCTATGGGGGGACACCCCGCCGACGCCGCCGGATGCCGAACACGGCCACCAGGCGATCCTCGACCTCACCGACCGCACCGTCGTCACCTGGAATGAGGGCTTCGAAAGCTACAACGTCAAGCTCGGTGTGTTGGCGGACCTCGGGGACGGGGCCGCACACCTCACTCTCCGGACCGACACCAGCGCGATCCCTCGTCACGACGTGTCCGCCCTCCTGTCCAGCCTCGACCCCGTGCTGATCGCGGCGCTCCGGGAGAAGGACTTCGATCAGGCAGGAGTGGAGCGAATCGTCGTTCGAGCCCTCGAAGGCCAGTGATCGATCGCCCCGATGAAACAGCGCGCGAGCCACAGAACTCCGGAGATGACGAACCAGAACAGGAACCGTTCCTCCCGGGCGTGCACGCGGCGTGGACGCAGTGCACCGACCAGCAGGGCCCCCCGAACCAGGTGCAGGCCCACAACAGCTCCAGCAACGTCGCCCGGCGATCCGGCAAGGGCTTTGGCACGGACCCTAGGTGTTCTGGGCCTGGCGGAGGAAGCCCGACAGCAGTTGCCTGAACTCGTGCGGGTGCTCGATCGTCGGCACGTGCCCGCATCGGCCGAACACGTGCAGACGGACATCGGCGAGGTGTTCGAGTAGGGGCTGCGCCGCCGTGCCGAGCGGGGTGACCCGGTCCTCGGCGCCGTGGACGAGCAGCACTGGCGCGCGTATCGCTGCCAGCGTTTGCGCCGAGAGGGTGAGATCGTCGACCCATCGTGCCCTGGGTGCGGGAAACAACGACGCGAACGCGGCCTCCCCCGCTCGCATCGCGGCCGCACGGGCATCGACCGCCGAATCGGTCACGAGCGCCTGGTCGAGGACGAGGCGACTCAGCATGTCCCGTGCCCCGAGCGGGCCGGCGGGGGCGGCCCAGAGCGCGTCGAGATCGGCGGACAGCGGCGCCCCCGGGGCGCCCATCGTCGAGACCGCCACGACACGGGTGACCTGCTCGGGGCGCGCGGCCGCCAACGCCAGTGCCACGGCACCACCCATGGAGTGACCCACCACCGCGTAGTGCTCGACGCCGAGAGCATCCATCAGGCCCGCGGCCTGCTGCGTCCACAGCCGGAGCCCGCCCCTGGAGCCCGCCGGGACAGGTGTACGGCCGAACCCCGCCTGGTCGGGAGCCACCAGGTGCCAGGATGTGCCCAGCGCCTGCGCCGTCGCTGCCCAGGCGCCGGACCCGGTCGTGCCGGGTCCGGAGCCGTGCAGCATCAGCACCGCGGGCCCGGCGCCACTCTCCAGGACGTGGACCGGCGAGCCGTCGACTGTGACCGTCCGAAATGCTGTCACCGGGGCAGGCCGGGTGCGCTCATGCCGATGCGGAGTTGACGGACTTCGAGAAGAGCTCCATCATCGCCCGGCCGAACTGCGGCATGTCGGGCCACCCCCGGCAGGAGACGAGGTTGCCGTCCACGACGTCGGGAGCGTCGATGACCGTCGCGCCCGCGTTCTCCATGTCGCCGGTGATGGGCGGGAAGCAGGCCGTCCTGCGGCCCTTCAGCAGCCCGTACACCGCTGGCACCTGCGCGCCGTGGCACACCAGCGCGACGGGAAGGTTGCGCGCGAAGAAGTGCTCGGTGATGCGCCTGACGTCGGCGTCGACCCGGATCCACTCGGGAGCGCGTCCTCCGGGGATGATGAGGGCGTCGTAGCGCTCGACGTCGACCTCGGCCCAGGGCACGTCGACCGGCAGCTTCCGGCCGTCCTTCTCCACGTATGCGTCGGAGTTGGGGTCGAACTCGTGGATGACCAGTTGCACGTCACGCAACGTCCGTGACGAGACGTCGACGTCCCAGCCGCCCTCCTGCACGCGATAGTAGGGATACATGGTGTCGAGCTCCTCGGCGGCGTCGCCGGTCAGGAGCAGCGCTCTGGGCACCTGCTTCTCCTCGCGTCTGGGGACGGGACAGGGTGAGGCGGATCCAATCCGATCCGATCCGATCGATTGATAGCATTCCTCGGCCCAGCCCGCCCGTCAAGCCTCTGCCGTCATTCCGTCCGCGTGCTTGACCTCGTCGAACAATCGTCGGAAACGATCGCCGGATCGCAGGATGTGCCGACGCATCGCGTAGGCGGCCGCGTCGGGGTCACGCGCGGCGATCGCGGCCACCACGTCCTCGTGCTCGGCCATGGCCAGGTGGGTGACCTGGATGTCGTGGTGCAGCCGAAAGAGGTGCACGTGACTGTGCAGGCGAGCGAGCGCCTCGCGGATGACCTGGTTCTCCGCGCTCAGCGCCACGAGATCGTGGAAGGCGGCGTCGCGGAGCCCGAAGGCGCCGTACGCCGCGGGCCCGTTGCCCCCCTCCAGCTCCGCCATCTCCTCCAGCATCCGTCGCAGACCCGCCACCTGCTCCATGGACGCCCGTTCGGCGGATCTCCGCGCCGCCGCCGGTTCGAGGAGCAGGCGGACCTCGAGCATGTCCTCGAATCGGTGCCGGGTGATCTGAGGGGGAATGCGGTAGCCGGCATGGGGCACACGCACGACCAGGCCCTCGGCCTCCATCCGGTTCAGGGCGTCTCGGATCGGCGTCTGCGAAACCCCCAACTCTCGCGCCAGGACGTCGATCGTGACGCGCGAGCCAGGCTCGATCCGTAGCGACATCAGCTGTCCGAGCAGCGTGTCGTACACCTCGTCGGCAAGCCGGCCGCCAGCTCTTCCCGGCGGTGTTCCGCCCGGCACGGCCCTACGGCCCCGCGCGCTCATCGCTTCCTCGACCATCGTGACGTGAGGTCCTTTCTTGCGCCTTCGGGAACCTGTTGACATCAGTCACAACGCTGCGGGATGCTGACGCCCCCACGGGATCGTATAGGAAAAGTGCGGGATGCTCGCCATCCTGCACCATCGCGGAGCCACCCCGCCATCGCTTCACCTCGATCACCTGGCGCTCCCCCGCAACAGCCCGGCAACACGCGTGAACAACCCAGCACCTGCTCGGCGAAGCACATAGCGAGGCTCTAGAAGTCCCCACTCAGAAAGCAGGCGAGAAGATGCGGCATCCGAAGCGAATAGGACGAATATCCGTTCCCCGGCGAAAGGTGCGGCTGGCGGCGGCGGCCATGCTGCTGCTGGCCACGACCGTGACGGCCTGCGGCGACGGCAAGGACGACGGCACGAAGGCGAGCGCCCCCAAGGCACCGGCGACCATCCCGGAACTCACCAAGGACCCGCTGACCCTCAGCTTCATCTGGTTCGACTGGCCGCCCGCCAAGGCACTGGAAGCCTTCGCGAACGCGGAGTACAAGAAGGAGCGGCCGAACGCGACCATCAAGGTCAACACCGTGCCGAACGCGAACTGGCACGACGCGATGTTCACCCAGTTCGCCGCGCGCAAGACCGACTTCGACATCGCGATCCTGGACTCGCAACACATCGGTGAGGCCGTGACGAACGGCAACATTCTCGACCTCACCGACTTCGTCAAGAAGAACATCGACGTCACGGCCTACAACCCGTATCTCCTGGCGGCCTACGGCCAGTACCCCCAGGCGGAGACCGGCAAGCGCGACGAGAACGCCAGCCTGTACGGGCTGCCGCTGCTCGGCGACACCTGGACGATGATCTACCGCAAGGACCTGATCGGCGACAAGCCGCCGCAGACCTGGGACCAGATGATCTCCGCGGCCGAGAAGTGCCAGTCGGAGAACCCCGGTGTCAGCGGACTGGCCTTCCACCAGGCCAACGGCTCCGACGCAGCGGCCGTCACCTACAACACGGTCAACGGCGTCTACGGCGGCAACCTCTGGGATCCCAAGGCGCGCAAGATCGAGGGCGTCGTCAACGACGCCGCGGGCCAGGAGGCGATGGACGTCCTGGTCAACAAGATGAAGCCGCTGACGGCCAAGGGCTCCGGCAACTGGTTCATCGACGAGGTGAACGCGGCGGTCGCCCAGGGCAAGGCCTGCATCGCGTTCAACTGGATCGCCGCGAGCGGCGGCCTGCTCGATCCGAAGGAGTCGACGCTCGGTACCACGCGGGAGCAGATTCTCGACAAGCTGGGCTTTGCCACCCTGCCGAGCCAGAAGACGAACCTGGTCCCGCTCGGCGGCATGGGGATGCACGTGTCGGCCTACTCCTCCGCGGCGAACCAGGCCGAGGCCCTGAACTTCATGGAGTGGTTCGAGCGGGCCGACGTCCAGAAGAAGTGGGCCGCGGCCGGTGGCGTGCCGTCGCGTACGGACGCCCTGGAGTCGCCCGAGTTCCTCAACGCAGGGCCGTTCAACCAGGTGTACACCGACTCGGTTCCGCGGATGCGGGACATGTGGAACGTCCCCGAGTACGCGCGTCTCGTCAACATCGAAAACACCAACGTGAACGCGGCTCTCAACGGCGCGAAGAAGCCGAAGGACGCGCTCGACGACATCGCCAAGGAGCAGCAGGGCGTACTCGACTCGAGCAACCGCAAGGGTGGCGGCGGGCTGTGAGTGACTCCGTCCCTCTGACGACCGACCCCGGGCAGGTGGCGTCCGCGACGCCACCTGCACCGGGGCGGTCCCGCCGGCTGAGCGACCGCGGGCTCGCCGTGGCCTTCATCTCCCCCGCGCTGCTGCTGTTGCTCGCGATGTCGGTGTTCCCGTTGCTGTGGGCGTTGTACCTGTCGTTCACCGACTACTCGGCCACCCGCGGCGGGCCGGCCAACTTCGTCTGGTTCGGGAACTACACCGCCATCCTGACGTCGGCGCAGGTCCACACGAGGGCCCTGACGACGTTGATCTACGTGGTCGGCGCGGTCGGCCTGCAGACCGTGCTCGGTTTCGGCATCGCCTACCTCATCTCCCGGCGCACGCGCGGGCGAGGAGTGCTGACCACGCTGTTCCTGGTGCCGATGATGCTGTCGCCGGTCGTGGTCGGGCTGTTCTGGCGGTTCATGCTCGACGCGCAGTTCGGCGTGGTCAACAGCATGCTCGGCTCGCTCGGGGTGGGGCAGGTGGAGTGGCTCACCCGGCAACGAACGGCGCTGATCTCCCTGATCGTGGTCGACACCTGGCAGTGGACGCCGTTCATCATGCTCATCGCACTCGCGGGCCTCACCGCGGTTCCCAAGTACCTCTACGAGGCCGCCTCGATCGACCGGGCGTCCGAGTGGTTCCGGTTCCGCACCATCACTCTTCCGCTGGTGTGGCCGCTGCTCCTCATCGCCGTGTTGTTCCGGGCCATCGAGGCATTCCGGCTGTTCGACCTCGTCTACATCCTCACCAACGGAGGCCCCGGCGTCTCCACCGAGACGTTGTCGTTCCACATCTACAAGGTCGCGTTCCTGGGCTTCAACACCGGCACCGCCTCGGCGTACGGGATCCTCATGGTCCTCGTCGTCATCGTCCTCACGCAGCTCTACCTGCGCTACCTGAACAAGCTCAAGGAGGGCTGATGGCCGTCTCCGTCGACGAGGCCGTGGCCACAGGTCCGGCCCGGGATCACACGCCCCCGACGCGACGCCTGGGCGGCCGGGGCCGCTCGGTGCTGGAGATCGCGCTGCTGACCCTGCTGGCCGTCGTGATGCTGTTTCCGGTGCTGTGGATGATCGAGACGTCCATCAAGGAAAACCGGGACGTCTACGCCATCCCAGCCAAGTTCTTCGACTTCAGGGTCACCCTGGAGCACTACAAGGACGTGTTCGTCGCCCCCGGCGGCGGTCGCTCGGCCCTGTCCGTGGCGTTCCTCAACTCCGTCGTGGTCGCCGGGGTCTCCACGCTGCTGGCCACCCTGCTGGGGGTCCCGGCGGCCTGGGCCTACTCGCGCTTCGCGGTGAAGGCGAAGAAGGACCAACTCTTCTTCATCCTGTCCACCCGCTTCATGCCGCCCGTGGTGGTCGTGGTCCCGATCTTCCTCATGTACCGCCAGGTCGGGCTCATCGACAGCAAGCTCGGCCTGATCCTCATCTACGCCGCGTTCAACGTCCCGTTCACGATCTGGATGATGAAGGGATTCGTCGACGAGGTGCCCGCCGAGTACGAGGATGCCGCCATGCTCGACGGCTACACCCGCTTGCAGGCGTTCCGGCTGTTCACCCTTCCCCTGCTCGTGCCCGGCATCGCCGCGACGGCGGTCTTCGCCCTCATCTTCTCCTGGAACGAGTTCGTGTTCGCCACCTTCCTCACCTCCAGCGACGACGTCCGGACGGCCCCACCCGCCATCGCCGGCCTGATCGGCGGCACCACCACGGACTGGGGTCTCGTGGCCGCCGCCTCGGTGGTGTTCGCCCTACCGGTGCTGGTCTTCGCCTACCTGGTTCGCAAACACCTCATCGCCGGTGTGACGCTCGGGGCGGTGCGACGCTGATGGCGGGCATCGAGGTGACCGCGCTGCACAAGCGCTACCCGGACGGGACGGTCGCGGTTGAGCATGTGGACCTGTCCATTAGTGACGGCGAGTTGTTCGTCATGCTCGGCCCCTCGGGTTGCGGCAAGACGACCACGCTGCGGGCCATCGCCGGCCTGGAGAGGCAGACGACTGGCGACATCCGCATCGGCGACACGCTTGTCAACGACCTGCCGCCCGCCGAGCGGGACATCGCCATGGTGTTCCAGTTCTACGCTCTCTACCCGCACCTGAAGACCCGCGACAACCTGGCGTTCCCCCTGCGGGCCGAGGGGCTGCCCAAGGCGGAGGTGCACAAGCGGGTCGAGGAGGCCGCCCGGCTGATGCGGCTTGGTCCACTCCTGGACCGGCGACCGCGCCAGCTGTCCGGCGGGGAGCAGCAGCGCGTCGCGCTCGCTCGTGCCCTGGTGCGACGACCGCGCGCATTCCTCATGGACGAACCTCTCACCAATCTGGACGCGGAGCTGAGGGCGGACATGCGCACGGAGATCAAGCACCTGCAGGGGGAACTGGGGGCGACGATGGTCTACGTCACCCACGACCAGGTCGAGGCCATGTCGCTCGGCCACCGGATCGCCATCCTCAACAAGGGCCGCGTCGAGCAGATCGGCACGCCACTGGAGGTCTACGACCGCCCGGCGAGCCTCTTCTGCGCCGCGTTCATCGGCTCCCCGCCGATGAACCTCATCGAGGTGGAGGTGGCCGATGGGGAGCTACGCGGTCAGGGCGGCCTGGTCCTCACGCCACCGCCCGGCCTGCCCCGCGACCGTCGCCTGGTCGCGGGCGTCCGGCCGGAGGCGCTGGAGGTCACCGCACCAGGGGCGGAACGATCGGTCCCGGCCCGCGTGGTCTCGGCGGAGTGGCTGGGCGACGAGATCATCTACGTGGTCGACCACAGCGGCCAACGCGAGGTACGGGTTCGGATGCCACCGACCGTCCGTTTCGCCGCCGACGCGAAGGTCGGGCTGCGGCACACCGGTGGGACCCCGGCGGTCTACGACGTGCGCACGGAAGAGCTGGTGGCCTGATGGGAACCGTGGCAGTACAGGGGCTGTGCAAGTCCTTCGGTAAGGTCCAGGCCCTGGACGGGGTGACGCTGGACGTGCCGGACGGGTCGTTCTTCGTCGTGCTCGGGCCCTCCGGGGCAGGCAAGACGACGACCCTGCGAGCGATCGCCGGGCTGGACAAGCTCGACGCCGGGTCGGTGCATCTGGACGGCAGGGACGCGACAGGTGACACCCCGGCCGCACGCGACCTGGCCATGGTCTTCCAGAGCTACGCCCTCTACCCGCGACGCACCGTGTACGAGAACATCGCCTCGCCGCTGCGGGCACGCCGCTGTTCGTCGAGTGAGATCGCCGCCGCCATCGAGCAGATGTCGAACCTCCTGCACATCGAACGTCTGCTGCAGCGTCGTCCCGCGCAGTTGTCGGGTGGTGAGATGCAGCGTGTCGCCCTGGCCCGGGCGCTGGTGCGTCGACCGCGCGCGTTTCTCATGGACGAGCCGCTGACGAACCTCGACCTCAAGCTCCGCGTCGAGATGCGTACCGAGCTCACCCGCATCCACCGCAGCCTCGGGGCGACCTTCGTCTACGTGACGAACGACCAGGTCGAGGCCCTGTCCATGGCCGACCAGGTCGCGGTCCTCAAGGAGGGGAAGGTGCAACAGGTCGGAACGCCGACCGAGGTGTACGAGCGGCCAGCCAACAAGTGGGTCGCCGGATTCGTCGGAAGCCCACCGATCAGCCTGCTCGCCTGTCACGCCGAGGGCGATCGTCTGGTCGGTGCGCAGGGGTGGACTCTGCCCCGGCCGCGCTGGACCACGGCCGAGGACGGACGTGCGCTTCTGCTGGGCGTGCGCGCCGAGGACCTGTCCGTCGAGCAACGTGGGGACGCGTCGTTGTCGGGGGAACTCTACGGGCTTGAGCCGCTCGGTGACCGAACGGTGGTCGACGTCCTCGTGGGGACGGAGATCCTCAAGGTCAAGGCACGACCCACCGTCACCGGTACGCCTGGCGAACGGCTGCACGTCACCGTCGACCTGGACCGTGCGCACCTGTTCGACGCTGGCACCGGGCTGTCGCTGTCCGAGGTCGGGCGCTGACCGCGCCGGGGCGGTGACGGCGACATGTGCCCGCACGTGGCGGTCGCGCCTCAGCGGGCCGTCACCGGTACGCACGACCTGACGAGGCTGGGCCGGCCGTGGTCCGAGAAGGGACGTCGCCCTGCGGACAGGGCCCGGGCCACAGCCGACCCGCTCGGCGACCTCGCCCCCGACGAGGACGTGTGACCCGTCCGTCCGCGCGCATGACGCCATCGCCGAGGCACGCCGGACAGCACCAAGAAGATCACAGGAGGCGACGCAGTGAGTGACCCGATGAACGTCCTGGCCCCCGAGCACCGGCGGCTCCGGATCGGCGACGCCTGGTGCGACGCCGCGAGCGGAGCCACCTTCGCGGTCGAGGACCCGGCCACCGGCAAGACCATCGCCGAGGTGGCGGACGCCGACGTCGTGGACGGGCTCGCCGCACTGGACGCGGCGAGCAGGGCCATGGCGCAGTGGGCGGCGACCCCGCCACGGAGACGGTCAGAGTTGTTGACCGCGACGTACCGGGCACTGACCGAGCGATCCGAGGAGGTCGCCCGGCTGATAACGCTGGAGATGGGCAAACCGCTCGCCGAGGCTCGGGGCGAGGTGGCCTACGGTGCCGAGTTCTTCCGCTGGTTCGCCGAGGAGGCGGTACGCGTCGAGGGGCGCTACAGCACCGCCCCCACGGGTGGATATCGCGTCCTCACCGTGCCGAAGCCGGTCGGACCGTGCGTCTTCGTGACGCCCTGGAACTTCCCGTTGGCCATGGGTGCCCGCAAGATCGCTCCTGCGCTCGCCGCTGGTTGCACGACGATCACCAAGCCGGCCGGCCAGACGCCACTCACCATGCTGCTCCTGGCCCGCATCATGGAGGAGGTCGGCGTTCCCCCGGGCGTCGTCAACGTGGTGACCACCAAGCGTTCCGGCACGGTGGTCTCCGCACTGCTGGCCGACAGTCGGACCCGCAAGCTCTCGTTCACCGGGTCGACCGAGGTCGGGCGCGTGCTGCTGCGCCAGGCCGCGGACAACGTCCTGCGTACCTCCATGGAGTTGGGCGGCAACGCGGCCCTGATCGTGTGTGCGGACGCCGACCTGGACGTGGCGGTCGACGGTGCCATGGTGGCCAAGATGCGCAACATCGGGGAGTCGTGCATCGCGGCCAACCGGATCTACGTCGAGGAGCCGGTGCGCGAGGAGTTCACGGCGCGCTTCGTCGAGCGGATGGGCGCACTGTCGGTGGGCCATGGGCTCGACGACGGCGTGCACGTCGGGGCGTTGATCGACGAGGCATCGGTCACGAAGATCGACGAGCTCGTCGCCGACGCGGTCGAGCGCGGCGCCCGGGTCCTGGTGGGCGGCGAGCGGCCGGATGGGCCGGGCCACTTCTACCCGCCCACGGTCCTCGTCGACGTGCCCGACGACGCGCGGATGCTGGAGGCGGAGATCTTCGGCCCGGTGGCGCCGATCATCTCGTTCACGTCCGACGACGAGGTGATGGCGAAGGCCAACGACACCGAGTACGGCCTGGTCGGATACATCTTCACCCGTGACCTCCAGCGCGCGCTGCGGTTCGCCGAGGGGCTGGACACGGGGATGGTCGGCATCAACCGTGGCCTCATATCGGACCCGTCAGCTCCGTTCGGCGGCGTCAAGCAGTCCGGGATCGGCAAGGAAGGGTCGCACGAGGGCATCCTCGAGTACCTCGACGTCACCTACGCGGCGATCGACCTACCGTGACCGGCCTGCTGCTCCGGGCACCCGCCGAGGATCACCGCGCCCTGTGCGCCCAGCAAATCGCCGCCGACGTTCCGGAGAGGCACCGACATGCTTGAGACCGTCCGTGGACCACGCCAGCTGATAGTGGGCGAAGGGGTCGCGCAGAACATCCCACGAGTGGTGGCCGAGAGTGGTTCGCGGGTCCTCATCGTGACCGACCAGGTTCTTCTGGGGCAGCCGGGTGTGGCCGACATCGTGGCCGCCGTGCGGGAGAAGGTCCAGGCCGTCGAGGTGTTCTCCGACGCGACGCCGGACGTGCCACTCGCCGATGTCGCCCTGGCCGTCTCGGCCGCCGCCGAGGTGGACGCCGACGTGATCCTCGCCATCGGGGGTGGCACGGTGATCGACCTCGCCAAGATCGTCGGCGTCATCCGACGCCACGGTGGGACGCCGCGCGACTTCTACGGTGAGTCGAAGGTGCCGGGGCCGACGATGCCCCTCGTCGCGGTCCCGACGACGTCAGGCACCGGCTCCGAGCTCACACCCGTCTCGGTGTTGACCGACCCGGACCGCGAGCTGAAGGTGGGGGTCTCCAGCGTCCACATCGTGCCGGACTTCGCCATCGTCGACCCCGAACTCACCTACAGTTGCCCTCCGACAGTCACCGCCCACTCCGGCATCGACGCGTTCTGTCACGCGGTGGAGAGCTACACCGCACGACCCCGGGCCCACGGACCGCGCGACCCGGTGGAGCAGGTTTTCCTCGGCCGCAACCCGATCACCGACCACTACGCGCTCCTGGCCGCGGAGCGGATCGCCCGTAGCCTGCGCCGTGCGGTCCGCGACGGCGGCGACAAGGACGCGCGCGCGGACATGTCCTACGGGTCCATGCTCGCCGGGCTCGCGTTCTCCCACGCGGGCAACGCGGCCCCGCACGCGCTCCAATACCCCATCGGCGCTGCCACGCACACGCCGCACGGCCTGGGCGTCGGGCTGCTGCTGCCCTACGCGCTGGACGCGGCCAGGGATGCCGTCGCCGACCGGTTGGCCATCCTCGCCGGGGTGTGCGGGCTCGACGTGACCGGCGCCTCGGATGCCGAGGCCGCGGACACGTTCCTCACCTGGCTCGACGGGCTCCTCGCCGACATCGGCATCCCTCCCACCCTGGCGGACATCGGCGTGGCACGCGCCGACATCCCGCGCTTCGCGGAGATGGCCGGTGGCGTCACCCGCTTGATCCAGAACCACCCGGGCCCGACCGACACCGACAGCCTGACCGCGATCCTCGAAGCGGCCTGGACCGGGGACCGGGCCCGGCACGTCCGGACTTCGCACGGAGACGGTGACCGGCCTATCACCTGACGACGGGCAGGACTGACCGGGCGACGAACGCCTCCCTGGCGGTGCCGCGCCGGCTTCTCGGGCGAAGACCTGGCAACCATCGCCGCGGCCGCCGCCCGGCCATCCGACGCGGGCATGCCACGCGGAGGCATCAACCGGCAGGAGGGGCCTCCAGGGCCGACGGCAGGTGTACGACGATGTCCATCCCGCCGGTCGGCCGTGCGGCGCTGGAGATCTCTCCACCGTGCGCGGTAACGACCGCCCGGACGATGGACAGGCCGAGCCCGGCCCCGCGGCTGCCGTTGCCGGCGCCCCGGACGAACGGCTCGAACAACCGCCGCTCCTCCTCCGGCGTGACCAGCGGGCCGGTGTTGACCACCCGCAGGAACGCGTGCCCGTCCGCGGTGCCGGAGGTCACCGTGACGTGTCCGCCGGCGTGGTTGTAGCGCAGCGCGTTCTCCAGCAGATTGCCCGCCATCCGTTCCAGCAGCACCGGCTCGCCGCTGGCCGGCGCCGGCCGCAGGTCGGTACGGAGGGTGACGGCGCCGTTCGCCGTCCGGTCGGCGGCGTCGACAGCGGTCGCGGCGACGTCGGCCAGGTCCACGGGCGTTCGCCGGGGCGGCCCGGCCTGGCTGCGGGCCAGGACCAGGAGTCCGTCGAGGGTGCGCTGGCTGGTTTCGACGGCGGTGGCGATGTCGCCGGCCATCGCGACGAGTTCGGCCCGGTCGGGTTCGCCGTCCAGGGTGACGTCGATGGCGGTGCGCATGGTGGTGAGCGGGGTGCGTAGTTCGTGCGCGGCGTTGGCGACGAACAGGCGTTGGCTGTTGAGGACCCGGTCGCGTTCGGTGATGCCGTGTTGGATGCGGTCCAGCATGCCGTTGATGGTGGCGGCCAGCGTGGCGAGCTCGTCGGCGGGTTGGCGGACGGGTATCCGTTCGGACAGTCTCTCCACGGACAACCGGTTCGCGGTGCCGGACATCGTCCGGATCGGTCGCAGTATCCGCCCCGCCACCAGCCAGCCGGTCACGCCGGCCAGCGCGGTCACCACCAACAGCGCCAGCGCGGCCCGAGCCACCAGATCGACGATCACCTCCTCCCGCAGCCGCCCACCGACGTTGCCGTCCGGCCCCGGGGAGGGCAGCCGCAGGTCGCCCCGCACCAGCAGCACGTACGTCAGTGCCAGGAGCAGGAACCCGGCGGCCAGCACCAGGCCGGTGTACACGAGCGTGAGCCGGCTGCGGGCGGTCAGTCGCCGGATCATGGGGCGATCCGGTACCCGGCACCCGTCACGGTTTCGATAAGCTGCGGATCACCGAGCTTGCGCCGCAGGGTGCTGACGGTGATCCGCACGGCGTTGGTGAACGGGTCGGCGTGCTCGTCCCACACCTTGTCCAGCAGCGTCTCCGCGCTCACCACGGCACCGTCGGCGGCGAGCAGCCGTTCCAGCACCCCGAACTCCTTCGGGGCCAGCGACAGCAGCCGGCCAGCCCGTTCGGCGGTGCGCCGGGACGGATCGAGTTCGACGTCCCGGGCGCGCAGCACCGGAGGGCGGGCCGGCGTGCTGCGCCGGGCCAGCGCCCGCACCCGGGCGACCAACTCGGCGAACGCGAACGGCTTGGCCAGGTAGTCGTCGGCGCCCAGGGCCAGCCCGTCCACCCGGTCGGACACGGCACCGGACGCGGTCAGCATCAGCACCCGGGCCGCGCCGCGCTGTGCCAGCCGCTGGCACACGGTGTCGCCGTGCACCACGGGAAGGTCCCGGTCCAGGACCACCACGTCGTACGGGACGATGTCGCACTTGTCCAGCGCCTGCCCGCCGTCGTGTGCCACGTCCACGGCGCAGCCGTGCTTGGTCAGGCCGGCCGCGATGTACGTGGCCAGGGGTTGTTCGTCCTCGACCAGCAGCACCCGCATCCGCCCAGTATCCCCAGCGGCGGATACCCGGGCCGTCCTGCCGGCGGGCCGCCGCTGCTGATCGCCGCCCGCGGACGGCTGGCTCTCCCTGAGCACGGGAGCGCGCCACCAGACACGGGGGTTCTGGCGGCGCGCTCGTTCCGGTGGAGGGTCAGCCGAAGGACGTTCGGCGTCGCCGTCTCCGTGGGGTGGCCGGGGCGGCGGCGCACGAGGCCATCAGACCATCGCCTCCAGATCAACCTCTTTGCGCAGGGCGGGCAGGGCGATCGCGAGCAGGGCGGCGGCCAGGGTGAGGCAGGCACCGACGGTGAAGGCGGTGTGGAAGCCGTCGAGCATCGCGGCCGGTGGTGCGGAACCGGCGAGATTCTTTTCGAACTGGTTGGTGGCGACGGCGGCCAGGACCGCCACTCCGATCGCGCCTCCGACCTGCTGGGAGACGTTGATCAGGCCCGACCCGGCACCTGTCTCGTCCCGACGCAGTCCGCTGACGGCGGCATTGATCACCGGCACCAGGGACAGCCCGAATCCGCAACCGGACAGCACCAGGGCAGGCAGCATCTGGCCGACGTAGCTGCCCTCGGTGGTCGTCCGCAGCAGCAGAAGTTGCCCGCCGGCGGCGACGGTCAGGCCCAGCACCAGGAGCGCACGGGCGCCGATCCGGGGCATCAGCTGGATGGCCACGCCACTGAGCACGGCGATGCTGACGCCGATCGGAATGAAGGCCAGACCGGCCTGCAAGGGCTCCCAACCCAGGACCAGTTGCAGGTACAGGGTCGTGAAGAAGAACATCCCGTACAGCCCGGCCGCGGCGAGCAGCATCAGCCCGTTGGCGACCGATACGGCGCGGTGCCGGAAGATGCCGAGCCGAATCAGGGGATCGGTGGTGCGACGCTCGTGAAGGACGAACGCGAGCAGAAGGAGGGCCGCTCCGACGAGCCCGCCGATGGTCAGCGAGTCGCTCCAGGAGCGATGTTCGGTGTTGATGACCGTGTACAGCAGCAGGACCAGACCGCCGCTGATGAGAACGCCGCCGAGCCAGTCGAGTTTCGTGCCGCCCGTGCCGGAGCCGCGAAGGCCGGTGTCCCTGGGGAGCTGGGTCAGGGTGGCGGCGGCCAGGACGATGCCGATCGGCACGTTGACCCAGAAGACCCAACGCCAGCTCACCGACTCGGTCAGCAGGCCGCCGAGGACGACGCCGGAGACCCCGGCGATGCCGGACAGGCCGCCCCACAATCCGAGTGCCTGTCGGCGTCTGGCCGGATCCGTCATCGTGGCGACCAGCAGGCTGAGTGCCGCGGGGCTCATCAGTGCCGCACCCAGGCCCTGGGCGGCCCGGGCGACGATGAGCTGGGTCGAGGTGTCCGCGAGACCCGCGCCGAGAGACGAGCCGACGAACAGCAGGAGCCCGGTGACGAACACCTTGCGGCGGCCGAAGAGATCCGCCCCGCGTCCGCCGAGCATGAGGAAACCGCCGAACAGCACCATGTAGGCGCCGACAACCCAGGCCAGTGCGGACGGGTTGGCGAAATGGAGGTCGCCGCTGATCGACGGCAACGCGACGTTGACCACCGTCTCGTCGACGATGACCAGGAACTGCGCGGTGCAGGTGATGCCGAGCACCAGTCCGGGGCGCAGGGTGCGGGTGGGCGACACCCTGGGCTTTGTCACCGACATGGAGGGCCTTCCTTGGGCTGACGTGTCCCGTGCTGAGCGCGCTCTCCCAGCTCTTCTCCAAGTGGAGTAATACTCCAACTGGAGAAGAGATTAGGACGCACGGTATGAGCCGTCAACCCGTACGCACCCTCGTACCACGTTTGTGGTGTTCCGGCGGTGTACCTTGATCCGCACTGGATGAATGGAGCCGGACTTGTGTCATCGACTCGCACCCGCATGCTCGACGCGGCGATCGAGATCATCGCGCGTGACGGCCTGCGTGCGCTGACCTTCCGCGCGATCGAAGAGGCAGCCACGGCCTCGCACGGCTCGACGATCTACTACTTCAAGCATCAGGACGGGCTCATCGCCGCCGTCCTGCAACATCTCGCCGAGCGTGATCAGGCCGCGTTGGCGCAGTCCCCGATCCTGGAGCTGCTCCGGGAGGCCGACACGGAGGAGGAGGTCGGCCGCCTCCTCGCCGGTCTGGTCGAGGAGTTCGTGGGCCGGAGCAGGGCGCTCTCCCTGGCGCGGTACGAGATCTTCCTCTACACCGCCCGGCGGCCGGAGCACGCCGAGGCCGCCGTGGCGCACTGGCGTGGAAACTTCATTCAGCTCCTGGAGCCGATGATGGCTCAGATGGGAGCCGCCGATCCCGTCGGCGCGGCCAGGTTCTTCATGTCCGCGTTCGACGGTGTCCTGCTGGGCCTGCTTATCGATCGGAGCGGTATGGACGTCGGTGAACTGGCCACGTTCCTGACCCGCCTCCTGCGCGCGGTGACCGCAGACGCCTCGGCCACCCACTGATCGAACAGGTGGGTGGCCGAGACCGGGTGACCCGCTGCCGGCTCACGCCGAGGCGCCAAACGCCGCCTCTCGTTGCCGCTGGAGCCAGCCGCGCATCAGCCAGGCGACCGGCGCGGCGGGCAGCGCCTTGCGCTCCACCGGAGTCGTGGCGGCGGAGGCCATCCACGGCGGCATGAACCTCAGTGTCCACTTCGGCGCCGACTTGAGCATCTGGCGCTCGAAGACGTCCCATTCCTTCTTGCCCAGAACGGGCTTCAGCCGGCCGTTGAGCTCACGCTCCTCGTCGGCGGTGTGCACCACCAACAACTCCCGCAACGTCGCGGTCTTGTCGGCGATCTCGGTGAGCACCGCCGGACCGTCACCCGCCGAGCCGATGGTCTTCTGTAGCTGATGGAGCAGTTCGGCAAGCTCGTGGTGCTCGGAGGTCATCAGGTCCAGTGCCTCGGCCGGGGCTCCACGCTCGCGCAGCATCGGCCACAGGACATCGTCCTCGCCCTCGTGATGATGATCGATGAGCTGGAAGATCCGGTCCGCGTACTGGATGAGGGCCGCTGTCCGCCGATCGTCCGGTCTCTGCGACAGCTCCCGCGCGGCGTCACTGATCTGTTGCAGGTCGCGCGCCATCGCCCGGTGGACGACGACCATCACGAGGTAGCCGTTCGCCACCGGTTCAGTTGTCGTGCCCAATGGTCTGCCTCCTTCGAGTGGTTTGGGAAATTCTAGTGGTGCTGGCGAGCTGTCAGGGGCCGCTAGAAGTCCACCGTGGCGGTGACCGGCAGGCGTTGCCGCTCCAGCAACCACCGGGTCTGGAACCGCTGGATCTTCCCGCTCGGCGTCCGGGGCAGCCCGTTTCTGTTGACGAAGAGACAGCGGGTCAGGGCGATCCCGCACTTGGCCCGGATGGCGGCCGCGGCCTCCGCGGCCACCAGTCCCGCGTCGCTGGAGGTGCGCTTCAGCTCCGCCAGCAGGACCAGGCCCGGGCTGACGCCCGGCTCGTCCAGCACCACGGAGCAGCCCTCCCGCACCGTGCCGAGACTCTCCACCGTGGCCTCCAGCTCCCGGGCGTAGACCTTGCGACCGCCGACGGAGAGCATGTCGTCGGTCCGGCCCACCATGTACAGCTCGCCGTCGGCGAGGAATCCGAGATCTCCGGTGCGGAGACGACCGTCGGCGAACACCCTCGCGGTCCGCTCCGGATCGTTGTGGTAGCCCTGGGCCAGGCTCGGTGACCTGACGATGATCTCCGCGAGCCGGCCGGGCTCCGCCGTTTCCACTGTCACACCCGCACACGGCCGGCCCACGGACACCACGACTGTGGCGTGCTCGTGCTCCGCGGACGTCTCGACGATGCGCCCGTCGGCCAGTTCGACCGCGTCCAGGACAATCGTCCGCGGCTTCTCGCGGTGGTCGCAGGCGGTGACCGCCAACGTCGCCTCGGCAAGGCCGTATGCCGGCATGAAGTGTTCCATCCGCAGCCCGGACGATCCGAAGGTCGCCACCGCGGCGGCCAGCACCGCGTGATCAACGCGTTCGGCACCGAGTACGCACACCCGCAGCGCCAGTTGCTTCGACAGGGGATGCCTGCCCTGCGCCCTGGTCGCCAGATGCAGTCCGGTGCTCGTGCCCGCGGTCATCGTGATGTCGTGCTCGGCGAGGTCGCGGAACCAGCTCCGGGGTGACGAGAACAGCCGTTCCGGCGCGGAGAGCCAGATGTCGCTGTCGAAGCCGAAGGTGTACAGCAGGCAACCGAAGATGCCCATGTCGTGGGAGAGCGGGAGCCAGGACGCCACCCGTTCCGTGCGATGCTCCGCCCCCAGCATCGAGTGGATCATGGAAAGCTGGCGCGACACCGCGTCGGCAGTCAGCGCGCAACCCTTCGGTCGTCCGGTGCTTCCCGAGGAGAACTGGATGAAACAGATCTCGTTGCCGGCGGGCAGTGCCGGGTCGACGCGCTCGCCGGGGCCCGCGAGCGAGGCCCAGGACCGCGTGGTCACCGCGTCCGGCGGCGGGCCACCCAGCTTCGCACGCACGTCGTCGTCGAGCAGCAACAGCTCGGCGTCCAGCTCATCGATGATCCGGCTCACCAGCCGGGCGTACTCCTCCCCGCTCATCCCGCGGCTCGGCAGCGGCAGCGAGGCGACCACTCCCCCGGCCAACCACACGGCGAGCAGGCCGACGACGGCATCCGCCGTGTTGGTCAGCACACAGGCGACCCGACTGCCCGGGCGTACACCCTGCTCGCGCAGGTGGGTGGCGGCCCGGTACGCACGGTCGATGACGTCGGCCCAGGGCAACTCGGCCCACTGCCCGTCCACCCAGGTACGCAGTGAACGGCGGGGCCGACCGCTGGTCAGCATGTCCCAGATCAGCACGGTGACACCACTGTCACTCCACGTCCGTGACGGCCATGACGTGCGTCCGGTCCCGATTGGCGAGCGGGATGTCCGGGGCGACCGGGAACGACACGCCGCGGTCCGCCGAGGCCGCGACGAGACTGCCGCCGGCCGCCTTGATCGCCATTCGTTCCGGGTCGATCCGGATCACCTTCGTGACGAGGTGCATCCGCTCCAGGGCCCAGACGACGGTCGCGGTCACGTCGATCTGCCACCAGAGCAGACCGTGCCGGGCGGAGCGGGGGAAGGCGTGGTGGTTGTTGTGCCAGGCCTCGCCGAACGAGGGCAGGGCGAGCCAGGCCACGTTACGCGACTCGTCCTCTGTCGGGTAGGCCCGCTTGCCGAAGTAGTGACCGACGGAGTTCACGGCGTACGTGATGTGATTGACCAGGAAGATCCGGACGAGTCCGCCCCACAGCATGCCGGTGAGGAACGCCGTCACGCTCTGCCCGATCGCCGCGCCGATGATTCCCGGCAGCACGATGCCGGCCAGCACGATGCCGACGAAGTGCTCGCTGATCCACCGCATCGGCTTCTCCCGCACCAGGTCGGGGCAGTACCGCATCGGATTGGATTCCAGGTTCTCGTTGAACAGCCAGCCCAGATGCGCGTGCCAGAGGCCGGCCATCATGCCTCGGAAGCCGGGCTCGAAGTCGAGATGCGGACTGTGCGGGTCACCGGGCCGGTCGGCCACCCGGTGGTGGTGCCGGTGGTGCGACACCCAGATCAGGGGCGGGCCCTGCCCGGCCATCGAGCCGACCGTGGCCAGCGAGTACCGGATCACCTTGGTCGTCTCGAAGGCGCGGTGCGCGAAGAGCCGGTGATAGCCCATCGAGATACCGAGCCCGCAGAGGACGTACATGATGGCGAGGGCGGCGACGTCCGACCAGCCGAACATGCGGTTCCACAGCAGCGCCATCGCGGCGGCGATGCCGAACAGCGGGATGACCGACGCGGCCAGGATGAACCAACGGTGTTCTCTGCCGTTCATGCGGCGTCTTCCTTTCTGGTTCGGGGGTCCGCGGCGGCGACCACCCGGTTGAGTCGATCCATGCGGGTGGCCAGGGACATCAGCCCTTCCAACCGGAACGCCGGCGGCTGCCGACCGTCGACGTCCGTGAAGCCGTACTCCGCCGCCAGGTCACCGACCGCGAGGGTGCTACCGGAGTGGCGTACCAGGTCCGGATCAGCCATCAGGGCGGCGACGGCGCGGCCGACGTACTGCGGCGTGTGCATCACCGCGGCGGGCCCCTCGCCCAACGCCGACCAGGCGGCCTCCACGCGTTCGGTACGCACGAAGCCGGGCAGCAGGCTGACCGCCGCCACCCCGTGCCGGGCCAGTTCCCGGGCCATCCCGAAGGTCTGCCGGGTGGCCGCGAACTTGCACGTGTCGTAGGCGACCTGGCCGAGGTAGGTGTCGCCGTCCTGGTAGCTCATCGACACGATCAGGCCCCGCTTCGCGGCGACCATCAGCCGGGCGGCATGCTGGCTGGTGACGTACTGGCCGCGCAGCGAAGCCGCGAACAGGTCGTACCGCCAGGCCGGTTGCTTCCAGAACGGGGCGTCGAACTTCGCGTCGGTGGACCGCTCGTACCCGGCCCAGGCGTTGTTGACCAGCAGGTCGATCCGCCCGTGCCCCTGCTCGACCCGATCGAAGAGTGCGGCGATCTCGCCCTCGTCGGTGTGGTCGCAGCGCACCGCGATACCGGTGCCGCCGGCCTGGGACACCGCGGCCGCGGTGTCGTCGACCGTGCCGGGAAGGTCCTCGGTGGTCGGTTTGCCCTTGGTGCTGCGTCCGGTCACGTACACGGTGGCGCCGGCCGCTCCCAGCGCGACGGCCACGCCCTTGCCCACCCCGCGGCTGGCGCCGGTGACCACGGCCACCACGGACCGCAGATCGGGTGCTTGCCAATCGTCCTGCACAATGTCCTCCGTCAGTTGGCCGCGGCCAGCAGGCTGCGCCGGAACGCGTCCTTGTCCCCGATCTCGGGCAGTCCGTACTCCTCGACGAGCTCGCTCATGGAACTCGGCAGGATGCCGCCGCTGGCCGCGGTCACCTCGCTGACATCGGCGAGGACCTGCACGAACCGCCGTGAGGACGGCGGCAGCGCGTCCAGTGCCGCGGCATCGAGGTCGGCGGGATGAACGATGCGGGGGACCCGGATCCGGCGGCCCGTCGACCGGGCATGCTCGATGAGGAGATCAACGGCCTCGTCGACGGTCATTGCCGCCTTGCCGTAGGTCAACCAGAACTGGCGGCCCACGTCATCCCGGCGGATCGCCTCCGCCACGGCCTTGGCGCACAGATCCTGTGCGACGACGTCGATGAGGTTGCCCGGATGCGCCGGGAAGACGTCGGCGCGCCCCCGGCCCACCCAGTCGGCGACCAACTGGACGATCTGTGGCTTGCTGGTCCAGCCGGTCGCCGAGTGGCCGATCAGATTGGTCGGGCGATACACGCTGTGCGGCACACCGGACTCCGCGAGCAGCAGCTCGGACGCCCGTTTCGACAGTACGTAGTTCGTGGTCACGTTGCCCGGGCTCAGCTTCACGGGCGACTCACCGGCCAGCGCGGCGACGAACGCCGTACTGATGTAGTGGACCGAGGCCCCGGCGGCGCGTGCGAAGTCGATGACGTGCCGGGTGCCGGCGATGTTGACGCCCTCGTAGTCCTCGGCGGGCCGTCCCCACTCGGTGAGCGCCGCGGAGTGGATGACGGTGCCCACGCGCCGCGTCAGGGACTCGTACACCTCCGGTGGGAGGCCGAAGCTCGGACGGGAGATGTCACCTGTCACCACCTCCGGCCCGGGGGCAGGCAACCTGCCCCGCCGCAGCAGGCAGATCACCGGCTGGCCGGTCAGTTCGGCCAGCAGGGCCTGCCCGACCACCCCGGCGGCTCCCGTGAGCAGGATGGCTCGCGCGGTCATCTGTTCGCTTCCCTCCACTCGATCAGCCGGCTCATCGCCCGTACACCGACGAAGGCGAGCGGCTCCGGCGGGAAGCGAGGCTCCCGGCCGTTGACGAAGAACAGGTTGGTGAAGTCGGAGTCCTTCTCCAGGACGAGGTCGCGCAGCACCTTGCCGCCCAGATGGCTCGCGGCGATGCCGTTGCCGCAGTAGCCGTAGCCGTGGTAGAGGCCCGGCTGGCGACTGCCGAAGTGCGGGACGAGGTCCCGGGTGATGTCGACACAACCGCCGTACGTGTGGCTGAACCGCACGTCGGACCACATCGGGAAGTACCGCGCGAACGACGCCCGCAGATCGGCGAAGACCGCCGCGTCGCCGGCCCGCCGGGCACCCATGTCGCGGCGGAGATGGTACCGGGCCGGGCCGCCGGCCCACATGACGCGGTTGTCGGCGGTGAACCGGCCGCAGTTGAGGAAGGTCCGGGTCTCCACCAGGCCCTCGCGTCGCGGCCAGTGCACCCTGGCCCGTTGCTCGTCGGTCAACGGCTCGCTGACCATGGCGTAGCTCCACACCGGGAGGACCTGACGGCCGTACCCGGGGAGCCGGTGCTGTGCCGCGCTGGTGGCGAGTACGACCTTCGTGGCGTCGACCCGGCCGTGCGGCGTGCGGACCCGCCAGCCGCCGGTCGCGGGCTCCACCGCGTCGGCCGGCGTCTGTTCGTACACGGCGACGCCCATGGCGCGCACCGTCGCGTACAGACCACGGGCCAGTTTGAACGGGTTGACGATCGCGCCTCCGGTGAGCACGGCGGCCTGGATCGCCGGCGACCCGATGTGTTCCCGCGCCGCCGCGGCGTCGAGCACGGTCATCTCGAACCGGGGTCCGATCCGCGCGGCCAGGGCCTGGCCCTGCCTGAGCCGGTCGACCTGGGCCCGGTTCACGGCCACCATGAGGTAGTTGTTGGCCTCGTAGTCGGCGTTGACGCTGTGGCGGCGCAGGAACCGCCCGATGTCGAGAATGGACCGGCCGATGGCGTCGCAGGCCGCGGCGGCCCGCTCCGTCCCGTGCAGGCGGACGATCTGTTCGAGGTCCTTACCGATCGTCGGCGTGACGAAGCCGTCGGCCGTGCCCGATGCCGCACCGCCCACCAGATCGCGTTCGACCACGCAGACGTTCAGTGCGGGAGCCTCCTGTTTGAGGAGGTAGGCCGTCCACAACCCGGTGAAACCGCCGCCGACGATGCAGACGTCCGCGGTCGTCGTGCCTTCGAGCGGCGCGGCGGGGGCGTCGGTGGTGCCGTCCTGCCAGAAGATCCGGCTGCGGCGCGGCGTCGAAGTCCTCGTGGCCATCACACCGCCTCGTAGATCACTCGGGCCAGGCCCAGGTGCCGGCGCCGGAACTGTTCGGCCGCCGCACTCAGGTAGCGCTCGTAGTCCGCCACCACCTCGGGCCCGACGATCGTGATCGCCTCGCCACGGTTGCGCCTCAGCCGGCGCAGCCATTCCTGAAGGGTCGACACGTAGTGGTCCGGATCGTTGCGCACGGAGACCACCTCGAACAGGTTCTCGCTGGCCTCCACCAGTTCCGCCATGGTCGGCAGGACCGACTCCGGGAAGATCGTCTCGATGATGAACATCATGTCCCGGACCGTCTGCCGGTCCATCCGATTGTTGTTGCCCTTGACGTTGGTCTGCAGGGCCAGTCGGTTGCCGGGCTGACGCATCGACTCGCGGCAGAACTCGAAGAAGGAGCGGTAGGCCCGCATCCGCTCGACCCGGGGCAGGTCGAACCGCGCGAAGTGCTCGAACGCGCCGATCGACACGATGGCGTCGTATGGCGCGTCCGGACGGTGATCGATCCAGTTCTCGACGCGGACGTCGACGCCCGGCGGTTGCGCCTGGTCGCGTACCCACTCGGCCTGGGAGGGGCTCAGCGTCAGGCCGATCGGCTGCCGTACGCCGTATCCGTACGCCGCCCGGCGCAGCGCGCTGCCCCAGCCGCAACCCACGTCCAGAAGACGCTCCGCGATGCTGGCCTTGGCGCCCTTCAGCAGGTAGTCCAGCTTGCGTTGCTGGGCGCGTTCGAGGGTGTCCCCGGGTTCCCACAAGGCGCAGGTGTAGGTGCGGCTCTCGTCCAGCCACAGCCCGAAGAACTCGTTGGAGACGTCGTAGTGGTGGGTGATGGCTTTGGCGGTCGCTCCGAGGTACGCCGTCGTCATGACTGGGTTTCGGTCAGGGCGGTGCTGTTCGCCAGTTCGACGAGGTCGCCGATGGTAACGATGTCGGCTGCCCGGCCGGCGTCGAACTCGATTCCCAGGCGGTCCTCGATCGTGAATACGATGTCCGCCGTTTGCAAACTTGAGAGGCCGATGTCGCGAAGTGAGGAATTAGCGTCGAGGCCGTGGTCGGCGTGGCTGCCGAGCTTTGCGTTGATCAGATCGACGACGTCCTGAACCGTAACCGCCACAGTGGTCTCCCCAAATTTTGGTTTCAAACTGAATTAACTCAGTCGATCCTGTAGTCAGAGCCTGACACGGAGGGCCGGGCGCGGGCAAGGCCGTATAGCTGCGGTTGCGGGAGTCCACGGCCGCTAATTACGCGCTTGTCGCCATTCCCTTGTTTAGCCACCGTAAGTCGTTGCCTGATCTCGCCGCCCTGTGGTTACGTGAGCCGTTCAGCGAGCGTCGGGCTCAGGTGAGGGGTTTGTAATGGCATACCAGAAAATTGAATTAGCGGAGATCCCGGGCCTTATCCGGTGCGAGACGACCACCCGGGACGAGGGATTCGCCCTGGCCGCCGACATGACGCGCGCCGTCTATTCGCATGAGCAGATCTACGGCCAGTTCTGCACGCTCCAGGACTACATCGACGCGCCGATCGACGAGGTCTACGCCTACCTGGCCGACATCCAGAACCTCAACGAGTGGACCTACAGCACCCGGGGCTTCGACGAGACCGACGAGGACGGGTTGTTCGTGGGAGTGGACACCCTGGTCGACGACACGAAGATCTACATGCGCCTCCAGGCCGACCCGCAGGCCCGTACGCTCGACTACCACTGCGCCTGGGACCAGGGCAAAGACCTCTGGATGGTCTATCTGATCAGGCTCATCGACGCGAATGTCGTCCTCAACCGACCGGGAACGGTCCTGGTGTGGACGAACTGCCACCACCCCAACTACGACAAGAACCCGTACCCCGAACTCGCGCCGAGCCCCAACCGGACCTGGGTCGGTGACATGTGGGGCCTCTTCTACGCCGGCCACGCGGTGGAGCTGGCGAATCTCAAGGCGATTCTGGAGCGTCGGCACGGGAGCGGGGCACGGCAGGTCGCCCCGTGACCACCACGCCGGTCAGCATCATCGACATCGCCCGGTATCTGCCCGGCGAGCCGGTCGGCACGGAGTTCTTCGCCGAGCGAATCGCCCCGGACAGCAGGCTGAACTGGGAAAACCCGATGTTCGTGCCGCCGAAGTCGCGACATCTCGTCGATCGGGACACCACTGCCGCGGACATGATCGAACGGGCGGCGGACACGCTCTTCGCGAGGTTGGGCGGGCAGGCCCGCCGGGACGTGGACATCATCCTCACCAACGTGCTGTTGCCGGACATGCCGCATGCCGGTGCCGGTGCGACGGTGGCACACCGGCTCGGTGCGAGCCCCAGCTGGGTCCTGGACATCCACAACGCCGGCTGCGCGTCGTTCGTCGTGATGCTGCGGCTCGCCAAGATGCTCATCGAAACGACACCGGCGCGCTCGGCCCTGCTCTGCAACGTGCAGAACTCTGCCGGACTGGTCTTCACCCAGCCGAACAACCTGCGCAATCCGCCGTCGGCCATCCCCGGCGACGGCGCCGCGGTGGCCTACGTGACCGCCTCCGCCGAGTCGCCGGTCCTCGACGTCGAGGTGGTGAACCGGCCGGAGGCGGCGCCGGACATGCAGATCGAACGCGAGGACGGCAGCCTGTACTGGGAGCCGGGCGAGGCGGAACTGAACGTGAAGTTCACCGAGGCCAGCGTTGCGAAGATCATTTCGCGGGGTAATCGCCTCGTCCCCGAGGTCGTCGAGACGGTCTGCCGGCGGATCGGCGCCAAGTCCAGCGAGATCGACGTCCTCGTCACCAACCAGCCGAACCGGATGTTCCTCCGGAACTGGTCCGAGGCGCTGCAACTGCCACCGGGTCGGCACCTGGACACCTTCGACCGGTACGGCAACCTGTTCGGCGCCGGGGCGCCGATCACGCTGTCCCACGCGATCGAGGAGGACACGATCCCGGCCGGCGCGCTTGTCGTCGTGGCGGGCTTCGCCCATGCCGGAGACCTGGCCGCGGCTGCGGCCCTGCGGTGGAGGGCCGCGGCATGAGAACGATCGCCGGCGCGCTCATCGATGCCCTCGACGACCTGGGTGTGCGGCACGTGTTCGGGGTCGGCGGGGCCAACATCGAGCACGTGTTCGACGCACTGCACCAGCGGCGTGCCGGCCGGATCAGCTCGTTTCTGGCCAAGCGGGAGGACGGCGCGGCGTTCATGGCCGACGGGGTCGCCCGGGCCTACGGCACGCTTGGTGTGTGCTGTTCCACGTCCGGTGGCGGCATGATGAATCTGGCCGTCGGGCTGGCCGAGGCGCACAACGACGGGATCCCGGTGCTCGCCCTGGTGGGCCAGTCACCCGCCGTCTCCGACGGGCTCGGCGCCTTCCAGGAGTCCACCGGCCGGCCCGGTACGGTCGACGCGCACGGCCTGCTGCGGTCGATCACCAAGTACACGGGCCGGATCACCGGCAGCGACGACTGCTGGGTGGAGTTGCGGGCGGCGCTGACCGCGGCCCTGTCCGGCCGGCCCGGCCCGGCGGCGCTCCTGGTGCCGCGGGACGTGTTCGCGGCACCGGCCGGCCCGGCGCCGGCGGACTGGCCGGCCGGGTTGTCGGAGTTCGCCGGGCGTCAGGAGGTGCCCCCGGAGCCGTTGCGGGAGATCTTCGACGCCTTGAGCCGGGCCGTCGCGCCGGTACTGCTCCTCGGCCCGGAACTGCGATCGTCGCCGGACGGGGACGCGGCGGTCGCCTTCGCTCGCCGGGCCCGCATCCCGGTGGCGGCCTCGATGTCCAACCGCGGTGATCTCGACGAGGACGACCCGCTGTACCTCGGCGTCGTCGGCGTGGCCGGGCACCCGTCGGTGCACCGGTACCTGCTCGAACAGGCCGATCTCGTGGTGGCTGCCGGTTCGGACCTGGGTTTCCTGACCCGGGGGCCGATCCTCGACCTGAAGCCCGACCGCGTGGTCGTGATCGCGCACGACGGGTCGGTCGCCCGCCGGTCCGGTGCGGCGGACCTGGTCGTCGAGACCGATGCCGGTCAGATGTTCCGGGCCCTCGGCGACCTGCTCACCGCCGAGCCCTTTCAGGCCCCACCATTCGAGTACGAGCTGCGCCACTACACGCCGGAGCTGGAGGTGGAGAGCGTCGTGCCGGCGGAGGAGTCCTTGCTGGCCAGCGAGGCGATCGACCTGCTGGGCGAGTACCTGCGTCCGGGTGACCGGTTGCTCACCGACGCGGGCAACTGCGGGGCGGCAGCCGCCCACCTGATCACGCTGCCGACGGGAGGGCGGGCGTTCACGGCCTTCGGCATGGGCGGGATGGGGTACACCGTGCCCGCCGCGATCGGCATGCAACTGGGTGCTCCCTCCGGGCGCACCATGGTCATGCTCGGCGACGGCGCCTTCCTCATGAACGGCCTGGAGATCCACACGGCCGCCGAGTTGGGCCTGCCGATCCTGTACGTCGTCTTCAACAACGCGGGACACGCCATGTGTGCGTCCCGGCAACGGCAGATGTTCGGTGGCCGGATCGAAGGCTCCCTCTACCACCCGGTGGACGTCGTCTCCGTGGCCCGCGGACTGGGGCGGCCCGACGATCTCTGGGTCGGTTCGGCCGGGGCGCTGCCCGAACTGCGCGCACTGCTGACGGAGTACCACGCGGGCCATGACGATCGGCCCGGGGTGCTGGAGCTGCGGCTGCGTCGTGACGAGATTCCGCCCATGATGCCGTTCGTGGCCGCGGACGCCCCCACCCATGCGCTCACCGGGCGGCGGGTGCGTCCGGGAGACCGCTCATGACAGCCGGCCGAGTGGTGATCGTCGGTGCGGGCCTCACCGGCCCGCTGCTCGGCATGCTCATGGCGCGTCGTGGCTACGAGGTGGACATCATCGAGGGTCGACCCGACCTGCGGCTTGGCGGCGAGCGGACGCTGCGGTCGGTCAACCTGACCCTGTCGGAGCGTGGTCTGCGTGCGCTGCGCGAAGTGGGGCTCGAGCAGGAGGTGATCACCAAACTTGGGCAGCCGTTGCGCGCTCGTGCCGTACACCTGGCGAGCGGCGCGGTCAATCTGCTGCCCTACGGGCACAACGGAGAGCAGGTTCTCTACGCGGTGTCCCGCGCCGGGTTGTCCTCGCTGCTCGTCGACGAGGCGGAGAAGTGCCATGGCGTACGGTTTCATTTCGGCGTGAAATGTCTGGAGGTGGACCGGACAGCACCCGCGGTGGTCGGGTTGGAGACCGCCACCGGCCGGCGTCGGCGCTTCACCGGTGATCTCGTCGTCGGTGCCGACGGCACCCATTCGACGGTTCGCCGCTACGTCCAGCACGGCGCGTTCGCCGACCTCCAGATGCACTACGTGCCCTGGCGGTACAAGGAGATCGTCATCAAGGGGGAGCTCGACCCCACCGTGCTGCACGCGTGGCCGCGCGGGGACCGGATGATGTTCGCCCTGCCCAACGTGGACGGCACGTTCAACGGTGTGTGCGTGTTGCCGGCCGGCGAAGCAGACGGCTTCGACGCACTGGACACGCCGGAACGGATCCGTCGCTGCTTCGACGAGACCTTCGGTGACGTCTCCGGGCTCATTCCCGACCTGGAGGAACAGGTGTCCAGAAGCCCGGTGTCCGCCTTTCCGACCATGCTCACCTCGCAGTGGTACCACGGCGACACGGTGGTGCTGGTGGGCGACGCCTGCCACAGTGTCGTGCCGTTCTTCGGGCAGGGAATGAACGCCGGGTTCGAGGATTGCCTGGAGCTCAGCCGGTGTGTCGCGGAAACCCCCGACCGGGCGACCGCGTTCGCCACCTACCAGCGACGCAGGGAGCCGCAGAGCGCGATTCTGGCGAAGCTGTCCCTCGACAACTTCGCGGAGATGCGCGAGTCCGGTCCGCAGCACCGGGTGGCGGCCCGCAAGTATCTGCTGCATTGGCTGTATAGGCGGTCAGGTGGCCGGATTGTGCCCATATACACGATGATCGCTCACTCTGCCGTGCCGTATATGGATTGCGTGGCGCGCGCCGAGCGGCAGGACCGCCTGTTGCGCCGCTGTGGCGCCGATATCGCCGTTTCCCTGATAACCATGGCGGCGATGGCGCGCCGCGTGTGGCAACGTGCCTGGCAAGGCGGTCGGGCCGAGAGAGCGGCGGCTCGCGCGAGCCGATGGTCGAGGGTTCCGCTCTGAGGCCGAGCCCGCCATATCCGCGCTTTCGGCTTGGTATCACTGCGGGAAGTCGTTACCGTGCCACCATTCAGGCTGGATTGATCGTTTCACGTTCCATCTGGAGGGGGCCCCGGAGGAGCCGACACTCTTGATCAAGAGAGATGGGGGGCGCAAGCCGGGGTGAACGGAACATGAAGTTGATCAATTCCAGCGCAGGTTGTGGAATTCTCAACGTGTAGAAGATAGCTCCAATCGGGGATGGGGATATCCATTGCAAATGGTTCGGGAACTCGACAAATTGGACCGTGATCCGAGGCTGGGGGACGTCTATCCCAACCTGGCTTTGAATGTGGAGACGATGCTGCGGCGGCTGCACGGCCGGATCTCCGGCTGCTTCGCCCGAGCGGAGCCACGGGAACGGGCATTGCAGTACCTCCTCGGCCTCGCCGGGGGATCCGACGTCGATGCGGCCGGGCGGCGCAATGTCGCCAGCTACTCGCGCGAGGCACGCGCGGACGGCGCACAACGACTGCTCACCACCGCGCAGTGGGACGACGCCGACGCGCGGCGCAAACTGCGCGAGGTCGTCCGGTCCAGCGTCGGAGCGGCGGGCTGCCTCTACGTCGTCGAGGCGACGTTTCCCAAGAAGGGCAACGCCCCGGCCGGAGTGGATTACCAGTACCGGCCCGAGAGTGGGCGGGCACAGAATTGCCAGTGTGCGCTGTTCCTGCTGCACGTCACGCCGGATATCCGATTGTTCATGCTGGATCTCGGTCTCTACCTGCCGCCGGCCTGGATCAGCGACCGCGACCGGCGTGCGCGCGGACGGATCCCGGACGGCCTGCCCTACCGGTCGAAGTCAGCGATAGCCCGGGATCTGATCCTCTCCGCCATGGACAACGGTTTCCGGCCCGACCGGGTCTACCTGTCCCTGCACTGCAGGGACAGCCGGGGCGTACTGGATGCGTTGCAGCAGCGTCAGATCCCGCACCTGGCCGGCCTCAGCCTCGACGAACTGGGCCGGGTGGCCCGGATCGACGCGGCGGCGCCGGTGATGCGCGACGACGCACGGCGCTCGGGTGACACCGCGCAGCGCGGCCGGGAAGCCCTCCCGCGCGGCCCCGTCACCGTGCGGTTCGCACCAGCGAACAGCCGGGATGGCCGCAGTGCCAGCCCCTACCAGCAGGCCAGAGCGGGCTACCAGATGTTCACCAGCGACGTGGTCCGCAGCATCGCGGAGCGTCGCTACGTCGAACGGCGCTGGAAGGACATCCGGAGCGACATCCGGATGGACCGGTACGAGGTGCGCAGCTGGCGTGGCTGGTACCGACACATGACTCTCGCCATGACTGTGCAGCTGGCCAACGAGCTGACCCTGGCCGGTCCGGCTGACGGAGAACTCGGAGCCTGACGTGGACAATGACATGATCCTCAAGCTGGCGGCGGACAACGTCGAGTACGGCGACGTCGACCGCCTGGTGAACATCTACTGGGCGCTGTCCAGCACCCTGGTGCAGGGGGTGGCGGGGGACGTGGTGGAGGCCGGCTGCCACGCCGGCAACACGAGTGTCTTCCTGCAACGGCTTATCGAGGAGTTCGCACCCGAGCGCGAGTTGCACCTCTACGACTCTTTCGAGGGTCTGCCGAAGCCGAGCGAACACGACACGTTCCTCACCGAGGGCGCGCTGAAGGTGGATCTCACCGACCTGAAGGCCACGTTCGAGAAGTGGGAGCTGCCGCTCCCGAACGTCCACGCCGGGTGGTTCGACGAGACACTGCCCACCCAACTGCCCGAGCGGGTCTGCTTCGCCTA
This sequence comes from Micromonospora sp. NPDC048935, assembly GCF_043197875.1. Taxonomy (NCBI): domain Bacteria; kingdom Bacillati; phylum Actinomycetota; class Actinomycetes; order Micromonosporales; family Micromonosporaceae; genus Micromonospora; species Micromonospora sp. NPDC048935. The sequence goes on from NZ_JBICTZ010000006.1 coordinate 124,001, forward strand.
TCTCGACGGCGACTACTACGAGTCGATCCAGGTCAGCCTCGAACACATCTACCCGCGACTCAGCGACGGCGGCATCCTCATCGTCGACGACTACTGCGACAGCGGGCGCAATCCGCAGGCATTCGACCGGTTCTCCGGCCCGAAGCGAGCGTGCGACGAGTTCTTCGCCGACAAGCCGGAGAAGGTGTCCGTGCTGGTCGGCTCGGGCGACCTCGCTTTCGGCTACATCCGTAAGGGCTGGGTGGCACCCGCGGGGCACTGATCAGCCGACGCCACGCACAGGAACGGGGACGAAGTCTTGGGGCACTACCGCAGCAACGTACGGGACCTGGAGTTCAACCTCTTCGAGGTCTTCGACACCGGCATCGGCCGGGGGCCATTCGCGCAGACGGACGCCGACACCGCGCGGCGTCTCCTGCGGGAGACAGCGGCGCTGGCCTCCGGGGCAGTGGCCGACTGCTTCGCGGACGCCGATCGCAACCCGCCGGTGTTCGACCCGCAGTCACACAATGTGACGGTCACGCCCTCGCTGGCCCGGATGTACCGGCAGCTGTGGGCCGATGACTGGCACCGTCTCATGCTCCCCGTCGAGCTGGGCGGGTTCGGCGTTCCCCCCAGTGTCCAGTGGGCGGCGGTCGAGCTGCTCGTCAGCGCGAATCCCGCACTGCACCTGTACTTCAGCGCCGCGCCGAACTGCGCCGCCATCATCGACCGCACCGGCACCGAGGAACAGCGGCGATGGGCACGGTTCATGATGGAGCGGGGCTGGAGCGCCACGATGGTGATCACCGAGCCCGACGCGGGATCGGAGGTCGGTGCTGCCCGGACCCGGGCGATCCAGCAGCCCGACGGTTCCTGGCACATCGACGGGGTGAAGCGTTTCATCACCGGTGGCGACCAGGACATCACCGAGAACATCCTGCACCTCGTCCTGGCCCGGCCGGAGGGATCCGGCATCGCGTCCCGGCCGGGAACGAAAGGGCTGAGTCTCTTCCTGGTGCCCAAGTTCCTCTTCGACCCGGAAACCGGCGCTCCCGGGGCGCGCAACGGTGTGTACGCGACAAACCTGGAGTCGAAGATGGGCATTCGCGGGTCCGCCACCTGCGAACTGTCCTTCGGCCAACACGGCGTGCCGGCCCAGGGCTGGCTGCTCGGGGACGTGCACGAGGGCATCGCCCAGATGTTCCAGGTCATCTCGTGGGCCCGGATGACTGTCGGCATCAAGGCCATCGGCACGCTCTCCACCGGCCACCTGAACGCCGTCGAATACGCCAAGCAACGGGTGCAGGGCTCGGACCTGCGGCGGATCTTCGAGAAGGGGGCACCGCGCATCCCCATCGTCGACCACCCCGAGGTACGGCGCTCGCTGCTGCTACAGAAGGCGTACGCGGAGGGTCTGCGGGCGCTGTACCTGTACACCGCGACCCTCCTGGACCAGGTGGAGGCGAACGAGGGTGACGTGCGGCTCGCCAGCAGCCTCAACGAGCTGCTGCTGCCGCTGGTGAAGGGTGTGGGCGCGGAACGGGCCGCGGAGCAGCTGCAACACGCACTGCAGATCTTCGGCGGCTCCGGCTTTCTACAGGACTATCCACTCGAACAGTACGTGCGGGACCAGCGGATCGACTCGCTCTACGAGGGTACGACCGCGATCCAGTCCATGGATCTGCTGTTCCGCAAGATCGTCCGGGACAACGCGCAGACGCTGACCGCGCTGATCGGTGACATCCGTGCCTTCAGCAGCGGCGAGGCTGGCAACGGCAGGCTCAAGGAGGGACGCGGCTTTCTGGGCGACGCGGCCGACGACATCGAGGCCATGCTCGCCAAGCTGGCCGAGCGTCTCTTCGCCGTGCAGAGCGACCCGGACCAGATGCTGGCCGTCGGAGAGCACACCGTCCGGTTCATGATGAGCATCGGTGACCTGCTCATCGGCTGGTTGCTGCTGCGCCAGGCGGATATCGCCATCGCCGCGCTGGACGCCGGGGCGTCGGGTCCGGACGCCGACTTCTATCGGGGGAAGGTCGCGGTGGCGACGTACTTCGCGACGACGGTGCTGCCCGAGCTGTCCGTGCGGCGCCGGCTGGTGGAGTACGGCGGCGGCACCCTGATGGCGATGAGTGCCGCGGAACTCTGACGACCGTCCGCGACAGATCCGGCCCCGCCGTACCCACGGGTACGGCGGGGCTTTCGCCGGGCACCCGGCCAGGCTCCGGCAACCGCGGCGGGGAGCCGGACCGGAGTCGAGAACCTTCACCGGACCGCCGTGCTGCCCCGGTGCTCGGCGACCACGGCGGCGAACCGGTCGATCTGTCGTACCGCGGTGAGCGCGGTCTCGATGCCGGCCTGGATCCAGGCCGGTGTCACGGAGCAGTGCTCGCCGGCGAAGAACAGGCCGCCCTGCGCGCGGACGGCTTGAGCGGCGTCCTGCTCCAGCTCGGCGCCGGTGAGCCCCTGCCGGACTGCCGCGCACCCGCGACTCCAACGCCGTTCTCCCCAGGCGACGCTGACGACGTCCTGAATCATCCCCGCGGCCCGCAGCTCCGGGTGCATCGCCGTCAACTCGTCGACGACGATCCGGTGCCGCTCCTCGACGGAGAGCCGGCCGAGGTGATCGGCGTCCTCGGCGATGGTGTAGCTGCCGAGAAGTGCCGCCGCGCCCGCCGGATCGGTGATCGGGGCCGGGTAGTAGGTCTGCCGGATGGTGCCGCCCGATGCTGATCCGCCACCGACGGTGCGGTGCCGGTTCCAGAATGCCTCCGCGCAGAGCAGCCCCACCTTGGTGGCGGACCCGTAGTCCAGCCGCTTGATGGTCTCCACCTTGTCGGCGTCGAACCCCCGCAGCGGGAGGTTCCGCAGGACGGAGAAGGGGAGGGTGCAGAGGACGACGGGGTAGGTCACCGTCGTCGGCCCCCGCTCGGTGGCCAGCCCGACCGTCACGCCCTCCGGGCGCACCTCGATGGCGGTCACCTCGTGACGCAGGTGGACCCGGCCCGGAAGGCGTCTCGCCAGCCCGTTCGGTAGTTGATCCATGCCGTGGGGAAGGCACACCATCCCGGTGCTGAACCTGCGCAGGATGTCGTCGAGGAAGCCCTTCAGGCGACCGCTACAGGCAGCGCGAAGCTCCGGGTGCCGGCGGAACGCCGCGCCGAGGTCGGCGCGTCCGTCCCGGAGAAACGGTGTCACGTCCAGGCCGCCCACCACGTCGAGCAGACCCGCCAGGTCGGCGCGCATGATGTCGCGCTGCTCGCGTGGCGCCAGCGCCCGCACCATGGCGTGCATCCAGCCCACGAAGAGCAGTGCGTCGGACCGGTGGGCCGCTCCCGGGCAGGATCGTGCCGTCTCGTGGATGAGTGCGTCCGCGGCATCGCGTGCCCGCACGAACCGGCTGCCGATACGCAGCAGATTGTCGGGATCGGTGAGAACGTTCGTGAACGGACGCAGTTGGTCACTCAGGCCCATCTCGTCGATGTAGCGCAGAGTCAGCTCGTGGTCGCCGGGGATCCGCATCGCGCCCAGCTCGACCACCGGTCCGGCGCCGTCGCCGAACCGGTGGGTGAAGATCCGGCCACCGACCCGCGAGTCCGCCTCCAGCACGACGACGCGGTGCCCCCGGCGGACGAGTTCGTACGCCGCGACCAGCCCGGCCACACCGGCGCCGAGCACGGCGATCGTGGCATCGGCGACGTCGCCTCGACCCGGCCCTGCGGTGAACGTCTCCATGCGCTTGAACCCCGATCGCATGTTGGTGATGAGAAAGGGTGAATCTGCGGTGCGCGCACGGATGGTGGGAGAACAGCCGCGTGCCGAGCCCGTTCCGGAGACGTGATCTGACAACTGATCGCCGGTTGGGAACGGCCGGGTGGGCAGATCACCCGGATGGCCGCAGCTCACTCACCAAAACGCAATGCCCCGCCTCCCCCCAAAGCAGGAAGTGGCCAGTCTAACCTGGTCGCGCGGGAATCGGTGGACCCGTCATCGCCAATCCTCGAAGTGCGTAAATGGCGGAGAAAGCCCGCTCGATGTCGGCGCGGAACCGACATTCCCGCATTTCGCGTCGAAGCATTTTCTCTCCGGGTTCGGCGAATGCCTCGGTGGGCTTCTTCCAGTCATGGATATCACGGGGGTTCGGCGGCGACTGCGGGGCGGACGCTGATGTCGTTGCAGGGCAATCCCTCGGCTACAACCTCAGTTGTGGCGTCTTCGTCAGCTCCCCGACAGATGACACCGGACGGTTGGTCCCGGATGGGAGATTGAGGACTGGCGAGCAGTCCCGGAGGGGAAACGGTTGCGCTCTCGACACCGCGCGGTCGTCATTGTGCTGGTGACACCGCTGATCACCGCGCTTATCGGTGTGCTCATCAACGTCGCGACGGCCGGCGTCGAAGTGGAAAGCGCATTCGGCCGCGTCGCGATCTGGATGGCGTTGCTCCTTGTCAGCATCGTGGGTGGCGCGATGGCCCTGCGGCTCACGCGCCCGGGCGGAGGAGGACCCGGTGGGTCGGGCTGCCGAGGCGCTCCGGCGGGATCTGCGGCGGCGGTGGGTGACCGATCCGGTGTGGCGGAGCGTGCGCGAGGGCGACCGGTTGCCCGTCCACTGGGAGGCCGCCCCGACCGCGCTCTTCCCGGCCAACGATCCGGCTTGGGAGGAGGGCGAGCACCGTGGGGACGGCGCCCGGCTCGCCGCCCTGTTGACCGCCACCGGCGCGCCGTCGCGTCTGGTGGTCCTCGGCGAAGCGGGCAGCGGCAAGACCGAACTGCTCGTCAGCGCCTTCCAGTCGCTACTGGACACGCCCGGGGACGACGCGCGGGTTCCGGTCCTCGTCCCGATGACCGCCTGGCGATCGGCGGACGACCCACAGCGCTGGCTCGTGGACTGGCTGAACACCAACCACGGCTTCCTCCGGCAACCCGTTTCCGCCGACGACGAACGGACGCTCGCGCACGCGCTCGCGGACGACAACCGGCTGATCTTCATCCTGGACGGGTTCGACGAGATCGCCCCGGAGCACCGGGCCGACGTGTTGCGCGGCCTCAACGCCCTCCCCCCGGTCTGGTCAGTCATGTTGAGCAGCCGGACCTTGGAATACCAGGCGCTGCGCAACGTCGGCAGGGTGCTCACCGACGCTCGTGGCATCGTGCTCGAACCCCAACGGCGAGAGCAGGTGATGCGCTACCTGAAGGACCGCAGCGAGCCGCCCGAGCGGTGGGCCGACGTGGAGAACCGCATTCCAGGGGACACCGTCCTGACGAAGGCGTTCGAGACGCCACTGATGGTCACCCTCGCCGACGCCATCTACAACGCCGAGCCGAGCCGTGGGGACGGCAGCAACGTCCCCGAGCCGAGTGACCTTCTCGCCTACCGGGACGGCGCCGCGCTGGCGCACCACCTCCTCGGTGACGTCGTGACGGCACGGTATCCGACGGACCGCTCCGGCAGGTGGCCCCGGGTCGGGCAGGCCCGCCGGTGGCTTGGATACCTGGCTGCCGCGACCGACTCGGACGACATCCGCTGGTGGGACCTGCCGGTGCCAGCCGTGGCGACCCAGGGCGTGCGGGTCCGCAACGTGGCGACGGCGTTCGTCGTCGTCGCCTGGACGGCCCTGTCGGCCGGCCTGCTCAACGGATGGATCTTCACCGAGCCGTACACCGGCGTCACCCAAGCGCTGCGGATCTCCGCGGCGGCACTACTCGTGTACCTCGCCTTCCTCTACCTGACCGGGGCCTACAGCGAAGCGGTCCTGGCGTCCGTCGGCGCCTACATCGCCGGCTGCCTGAGTGGCACGTACGACCTGGCGGTCGTCGTCGGGCTCGTCGTCGGCTTCTCGTGGCGCTTCTCCTGCCGTGACGAGCGTCCGCGGGTGCGTCGCGGCAGGCTACGAGACGCGGTGCTCGTCGGAGTGGCGGCCGCGGTCGCCGCGGCGGCGATCCGGGGCGTCGGCGAGCTGTTCCCGTTGACACCCTCACTGACCACGGGCTTCGCCAGCGGCGCGGTCGACGGCTTCACCAGCCGCTGGGACGAGGAGGTCAACGGCTTCCTGGCGACCGGACTGGTGGTGACACTGACCGCCTGGGCGGGCCTGGTCGTCGACCGTGGACGGGTCGCCCCTCGGGTACGGGGTTGGCGCGCTCGTCCGATGGTGCACGGCCTGGCGGTCGGTGTCGTGGTCACCGCGGTCAACTCCTGGGCGGACCGCTTCGGCATGGTGGAGCATGCCTGGCTGATCGCCCCGGCCGACGGCTTCGCCGCCGGACTCGCCGTGTGGTGGGTGTCGCACTGGATCCAGTTGTGGTCCGAGCCCACCGGGACGCGTCGGCTGCCCCGCCCACCGTTGGCCGGCGTGGCTGTCGGAGTGGTCGCCGGCGTCCTCCACACCGTCGGTTACTCCACCCGCACCGACATCCACTCGGGCTGGTCCCGCGCTCTGTCCGAGGCGATCTGTAGCGCCGCGCTCGTCTGGCTCGCTCTCGACCTGGCCGGGCGGGGAGCACCCGCCCGGCGCGTCGACGGGACTCCCCCGCCGCCACGGCACCTCGTGCGGTTCGCTCCCGCCGTCGCGATCGCACTCCTCGCCGGTGCGCTCGACGCGGTCTCCGCGGGCGGCGCGCGGGGCGCCGCGACGGCTGTCGGCATCGGGCTGGTGCTGCTCTTCCTGACCGCGCGGCGGGCGCAGCGCCACGTCGAGACCAGTGCCGCAGGTGTGTCCCCGGTCGAGGTGGGCGTCTTCGCGCTGTCGTTCGTCGGGATCCTCGCGGGGTTCGCGTACGGCGTGCTGGTCGGCGTCGTCGCCGCACTCGGCTGCCGTGTGGCACGCGACATCGCCCGTCGCCGGCAGCCCTCCGGCACCTCGCCCCGGCCGTCGTGGCGCGGCGCGGGAGCCGGCATCCTGCTCGGCGGCGTACCGCTCATGGGCGCCGTCTACAACGGCACCGAGCCGGTGTGGCTGTTGGCCATCGTGTCACAAGCGGTGTGGCCGGCGCCTTCACCTTCGGCGTCGACGCGCGCGACCCGGAGCGGACGACACCCATGTCCCCGGTGGGCCTGTACCGGCAGGACCGGGCCGCGTCAGTGTTCCTCACCGCGGTGGTGGCGCTCGTCGTCGGCCTGGCCGTGGTGGCGCGCGCCATGTCGATCGTCGGCTCCCTCCCCGTCGCGCTCCTCGCCGGGCTGGGCACGATCCTCACCTACGGGCTGTCCGCCGGACTGGTGATCGCCGAGACGTCGACGCGGTTCCCGACCTTTCTCGTGGCCCGCATCCGGTTGGCCTACCACGGGCTCCTGCCGTGGCGGTCCATGACGTTCCTCGACGACGCGCACCGCAGGAAGCAGATGCTGCGCAGCTCGGGCGCCGCCTACCAGTTCCGCCATCGGGAGCTGAAGGAGCGGCTCGCCGAGGATTCCCCCGGGTGAGCAGCCGCTGCGTCTGCGGTCGACCATGGCCTCCACCCCCGCAGCCCCAGGGTCGCAGAGCGTTACGACCTCGGTATGGATCGGAAACAGTGCCAGGCAAGCATCGGACGGGTGAGTGCATCGTCGATCACCGATACGCACTGCCCCTACTGCGCCATGCAGTGCGGTATCTCGCTGACGGTCGGCGACGGACCGCCTCGGCTGGCGCCCACCGAATTCCCGGTCAACAGGGGCGGTCTGTGCGCCAAGGGATGGACGGCTGCCGACCTTCTCGACCACGGTGACCGGCTGCTGAGCCCGCTCGTCCGCAAGGATCCCGCCGACCGCACCAGCCCGTTGCGACAGGCGGGCTGGGACGAGGCCCTCGACCGTGTCGTCGACGCCATCCGGGCCAGCCAACACCGGTACGGTCCCGACAGCGTCGGAGCCTTCGGTGGCGGCGGGCTGACCAACGAGAAGGCGTACGCGCTTGGCAAGTTCGTCCGGGTGGCGCTGCGATCGGCGTCGATCGACTACAACGGCCGGTTCTGCATGTCGTCCGCGGCGACCGCCTCGAACCGCTCCTTCGGGATCGACCGTGGCCTGCCGTTCCCGCTGGCCGACATCGCCCAGGCGCAGGCCGTGCTGCTGGTCGGTGCGAATCCGGCTGATGCCATGCCGCCGTCCATGCAGTACTTCGACGCCGGACGGGCCGCCGGCGCGCGGCACGTCGTCGTCGACCCGCGTCGGACGACCACCGCGGGGGGCGCTCACCTGCACCTGCAGCCGCTGCCGGGCACGGACCTCGCCCTCGCGAACGGGCTGCTGCACGTCGCGATCCGCGAGGGTCTGGTCGACGAGACGTACGTGCGCGACCGCACGAGCGGCTTCGACGCGGTCCGGGCCGCCGTCGCGGCGTACTGGCCGGACCGGGTGGAGCGGATGACCGGCGTACCGGAACGGGACCTGCGGGAGACGGTCCGGCTGCTGGCGTCCGCGACGTCGGCGATGGTGCTCACCGCCCGCGGTGCCGAGCAGCACAGCAACGGCACCGACACGGCGCAGGCGTACCTCAATCTGGCCCTCGCCCTGGGCCTGCCCGGGCGGCCCTTCTCCGGCTACGGCACGATCACCGGGCAGGGCAACGGGCAGGGTGGCCGCGAGCATGGGCAGAAGGCCGATCAACTGCCCGGTTACCGACGCCTGGACGACCCGGCGGCGCGCGCCCACGTCGCGGCCGTCTGGGGCATCGACCCGGACGAGCTGCCCCGGCCGGGCCGGTCGGCGTGGGAGATGCTCGACCGGCTCGGGACCGACGACGGAGTACGCGTGCTGCTCGTGCTCGCCAGCAACATCGCCGTGTCGGCCCCGCACGCCAACCGGGTGATGGACCGGCTGCGGGCGCTGGACCTGCTTGTCGTCTCCGACATCTTCCTCTCCGAGACGGCGGCCGTGGCCGACGTGGTGCTGCCCACGGCGCAGTGGGCCGAGGAGGAGGGCACGATGACGAATCTGGAGGGGCGCGTCATCCGCCGCAAGCGGGCCCTGTCGCCGCCGCCGCAGGTCCGCACCGACCTGCGGATGCTCGCCGACCTCGCCGGCCGGCTCGGGCGCGGCCGCTACTTCGACGACGATCCGCGCCGCGTCTTCGACGAGTTGCGCCGGGCCAGCGCCGGCGGGACGGCCGACTACGCCGGAATCACCTACGAGCGCATCGAGGCGGAGCAGGGGGTCTTCTGGCCGTGCCCGAGCGAGGACCATCCGGGTACGCCGCGGCTGTTCACCGACCGGTTCCCGACCGCCGACGGACGGGCGAGGTTCTTCCGGGTGGAGCACCGCGATCCGGCGGAACTGCCCGACGCCGACTATCCGTACGTGCTGACCACCGGCCGCAACATGCAGCACTACCAGAGTGGCAACCAGACCCGCCGGGTCGGCGCCCTGACCATGGCGCTGCCCGACGCCCGGGCGGAGTTGCACCCCGACCTCGCCCGCCGGCACGGCATCGCCGACAACGACGTGGTGGAACTGCGCAGCCGACGCGGTCGGGCCTTCTTCCGGGCGCGCCTCACCAGCGGCATCCGCCGCGACACCATCTTCGCACCGTTTCACTGGGGTGGCAGCTCCGCCGTGAACGCGCTGACCGACCCGGCGTTGGACCGCCACTCGCGAATGCCGGCCTTCAAGGCCTGCGCGGTGTCGATCACACGCGCGGGCGGCCCGGACGACACCGACCTGCTGACCACCCGACCGCCCAATCCAGCATCTCTTTGAGCAAGGGAGCGTCGCCATGCACACCACTCCCCGATTCCTGCAAGGCGTCTACAGCTTCGAGGGCAAGGGCCTCGACCGGCCCGGCCTCGTCGACGGCACGCTCAGCTACGTGGTGCCGGGCGGCGTCGTGGCCCAGCCGGTCTACTTCCGGGGCGGCAATGCCAGTGACGAGCTGATCTGTGTCCTGCTCATGCGCGACGGCCAGCCGATGCGATACTTCCCGATCGGCGCCAAGTCCGACGTCCACGTGCCGCTGCGGGTGGTCGAGGACCTCGACTCCGGCACCGGGATCGAGGTGCACGTGGCGGCACCCGTCGGAGTGTCCGGCACCGTGATCGTCGACCTGGGGCTGGTCGAGGTCTGATGGCCGTCGTCGACAGGCGCCGACGCCTCGTCGTGGTGGGCAACGGGATGGCCGGTGCCCGCACGGTCGAGGAGATCCTCGAACGCGGCGGGGGCGAGCAGTTCGCCATCACGATGTTCGGCGAGGAGCCGTACGGCAACTACAACCGCATCCTGCTGTCCAACGTGCTCTCCGGGGTCGACGACGAGGCGGGCATCTTCCTCAACGACATGTCCTGGTACGCCGAGAACGGCATCACCCTGCACGCCGGCACCCGGGTCACCCGCATCGACCGCTTCGCGCGACGGATCTACGCGGACGACGGCACCGAGACGCCGTACGACAAGCTGATCATCGCCACCGGCAGCCGGGCGTTCGTCCCGCCGATTCCCGGCCTCCACCGCCCTGGGCGCGGCTACCACCAGGGAGTGTTCGCGTTCCGCACCATCGACGACACCCGCAACATGATCCGGTACGCCCGCGAGCACGAGCGCGCGGTGGTGATCGGCGGCGGCCTGCTCGGTCTGGAGGCCGCCCGTGGCCTGCAGAACCACCTGGCCCACGTGACCCTGGTGCACGCCGCCGGTCATCTGATGAACGCTCAACTGGACGCTCAGGCGGGCGCGATCCTGCGGCGCAGCATCGAGCGACTCGGCATCGAGGTCGTCCTCGGCGCGCACACCACCGAGGTGCTCGGCAAGCACGCCGTGACGGGGGTCAGGCTCAAGGACGGTCGGACCGTCGCCTGCGACGTCGTCGTCGTGGCCGCCGGCATCCGGGCGAACGCCGAGATGGCCGCGACCAGCGGTCTGCCGGTGGAGCGGGGCATCGTCGTCGACGACCAGATGCGCGTGCAGGACGAGGTCGACATCTACTCGGTCGGCGAGTGCGCCCAGCACCGCGGCGAGACGTACGGCCTGGTGGCTCCGCTGTGGGAGCAGGCGCGGGTGCTCGCCGACCACATCACCGGGACGAACCCGAACGCGGCGTACCACGGGTCTCGGCTGGCCACCAAGCTCAAGGTGGCGGGCGTGGACGTCGCCTCGATGGGCCTGAAGGAGGCGGAACGCGACGACGACGAGACTGTCGTCTTCGCCGAGCCGCGCAGGGGCGTCTACAAGAGCATCGTCATCCGCGACGACCGGCTTGTCGGCGCGACCCTCCTCGGCGACGTGCGGAAGGTCGCGTTCCTGATGCAGGCCTTCGACCGTGGGCTCGCCCTGCCGAAGGAGCGGGTCGAGATGTTGTTCGACCTCGGCGCGCCGCCGGCCGACGTGAGTGCCGCGGAGCTCGGCGACGACGTGCAGGTGTGCAACTGCAACGGCGTCACCAAGCGGGCGCTTGTCGGCACCGTGCACGGCGGCGTGAAGACGCTGACCGGTGTCATGGACGCCACCCGCGCCGGCAAGGGCTGCGGGTCGTGCAAGGGCCTGGTCGCCCAGATCGTCGAGTGGGCCGCTGACGGCAAGGTCGAGGACGACCCGGCCGCGAGCTGGTACGTCCCCGGTGTGCCGATGCCCAAGGCGGAGCTGATGGCCGTGATCCGCGAGCGCCGCCTGACATCCGTCTCCGCGGTGTTCGCCACCCTCGTGCCCGGCGGCGAGGAGGACGCGAAGAGCAAGATGGGCCTGGCCTCGCTGCTGAAGATGATGTGGGGCGACGAGTACGTCGACGAACGCGACGCCCGCTTCATCAACGACCGCGTGCACGCCAACATCCAGCGCGACGGCACCTTCTCGGTGGTCCCCCAGATCAAGGGCGGCGTGACCACACCGGCGCAGCTCAAGCGGATCGCCGAGGTGGCCGAGAAGTACTCCGTACCGCTGGTGAAGATCACCGGCGGCCAACGCATCGACCTGCTCGGCATCCGCAAGGAAGACCTGCCGGGGGTGTGGGCGGACCTCGACATGCCGTCCGGGTACGCGTACGGCAAGAGCTTCCGTACGGTCAAGACCTGCGTCGGCTCCGACTTCTGCCGCTTCGGCGTCGGCGACTCCACCGCTCTCGGCATCGCGATCGAGGACCGGTTCAAGGCCATCGAGGGCCCCGGCAAGATGAAGCTCGCCGTCACCGGTTGCCCCCGCAACTGCGCCGAGGCGTACGTGAAGGATCTCGGCGTGGTGGCCATCGACGGTGGCCGGTGGGAGATCTACGTCGGCGGGGCCGCCGGAGCCCACGTCCGCAAGGGGGACCTCCTCGCCGTCGTCGACTCGCCCGACGAGGTCATCACGCTGACCGGCCGGTTCCTGCAGTACTACCGGGAGAGCGCGAACTGGTTGGAACGCACCTACGCGTGGGTGCCCCGGCTCGGCATCGACCACATCCGGGCGGTGGTCGTCGACGACAGCGACGGCATCGCGGCGCGGCTCGACGCGGCCATGGCTGCCTCCGTGGCCGCGTACCGGGATCCGTGGCTGGAACGGCGCGACCCGGTCACGCCAGGGCAGTTCCGCACCTCCCTGCCGTTGACGGTCCTGCCTCAGGTGCCGGTCCGCGAAGCCGTACCGGTCGCTGCCCCGGGGCCGGTGGTGCCGTCGATCGGGTCCGCCGTGCCGGGCGGCGGCTCGGCCGGCAACGGCCACGGTGGCAACGGCCACGAGGCGCGCGGCGGCAACGGCTACGAGGGGCGCGGCGACGACGGGAACGGTGCCGGTCCGGCGTCCGGGAGGCGGGCGTGATGGCCAGGCTCATCGCCGTGGAACACCGGCTCGGGCCGGTCGACGAGATCCCCCTCGGGGAGGGGCGTGCCTACGCCGTGGGTGACGACATGATCGCCATCTTCCGACTGCGTGACGGCAGCCTGCGCGCGGTGTCGGCGGTCTGCCCGCACGCCGGCGGGCCGCTCGCGGACGGCCTGGTGGACATGAAGGTCGTCGTCTGCCCCCTGCACCAGAACACCTTCGAGTTGGCGACCGGCTGTTCGACCACCGGCCAGCCCCCGCTCACCGTGTATCCGGTCCGTGCCGACGACGACGGACGCCTGGTGGTGGGTCTACCGCCGGCCTGAGGGACGAACCAACCACGGTGTCGAGCGGACCGAGGACTCACCTGGGAGGAACCATGACGACGGTCGTGCCCGACAGCATCGAACAGGATCGACGCAGCCTGACCCTTCGCGGACACTGGATCGACGACTGGCGGCCCGAGGACCCCATCTTCTGGCAAGACCGGGGATCCCGCATCGCCCGGCGCAACCTGATCTTCTCCATCTTCTCCGAACACATCGGCTTCTCCATCTGGACGATGTGGTCGGTGCTGGTGCTGTTCCTGGGGCCGCAGTACGGCATCGATCCGGCCGGGAAATTCCTGCTCACCGCCGTGCCCGCACTTGTCGGGTCGGTGCTGCGGATCCCGTACACCCTTGCCGTGGCCCGGTTCGGCGGCCGCAACTGGACCATCGTCAGCGCGTCGCTGCTGCTGATCCCGAGTCTGCTCGGCGCCTTCCTGATCCGGCCGGGCGTCTCGTACTCGACGCTGGTGCTCATCGCCGCGCTGGCCGGCGTCGGCGGCGGCAACTTCGCCTCCTCGATGGCGAACATCAACGCGTACTACCCCGACCGGCTCAAGGGCTGGGCGCTCGGCATCAACGCCGGCGGCGGCAACCTCGGTGTCGCCGCGGTCCAACTCGTCGGCCTGTTCGTTCTGGCAGTCCTGGGGACGGCCAGTCCCGGCATCGTCGCCGGCATCTACCTGCCGGCGATCGTGCTGGCCGCACTCGGTTCCGCGATGTTCATGGACAACCTCAGTCATGCCCGCAACGAGAAACGGGCCATGCGTGACGTCACCCGGGAACCGCACACCTGGATCATGTCCCTGCTCTACATCGGCACGTTCGGGTCGTTCATCGGCTTCGGGTTCGCCTTCGGCCAGGTGCTTCAGGTGCAGTTCGCCGACACCTTCGACACTCCGGTGAAGGCCGCGTACCTGACGTTCCTCGGACCGCTGCTCGGCTCACTCATCCGTCCCGTGGGCGGTGTCCTGGCCGACCGGCTCGGCGGGGCCCGGGTCACCTTCGTGAACTTCGTGGCGATGGCGGCCGGCGCGTCGATCGTCCTGCTCGCCTCCCAGCAACGTTCGCTGCCGTTGTACCTGGTCGGCTTCATCGCGCTGTTCGTGTTCAGCGGCATCGGCAACGGCTCGACGTACAAGATGATCCCGGCGATCTTCCGGGCGAAGTGCGGTGTGCGGTTGACCGCCGGCGGCGCGGCCGACCCGCACGACCGGGCGGCGGAGCACGAGGCCCGGCGTCTCTCCGGCGCGCTCATCGGCGTCGCCGGTGCCATCGGCGCGTTCGGCGGAGTCCTGGTCAATCTTGCGTTTCGGCAGTCGTTCCTGGCCAACAAGACCGCGGACGCGGCCTACGTCGCCTTCATCGCCTTCTACGCGATCTGTTTCGTCATCACCTGGTTCGTGTACCTGCGCCCGTCACCCCGGAGACTCCAGGGCGTCTGACAGCCGGGTCCGGCAGGCGCCAGGCACCCCGTCGAGACGCACCCCGACCCGGTCCGCCCCCGCTCTCGCGCAGCCCTTCGATATCGCCGCGCGGTCATCTTTGCGAGACCTAGACTACGAGCGTGTACGGCGGGGCCGTCCCACTGTCGGCAGAGGGGAACTGGGAGCCATGCAGTCTCGGTCGACGCCCTCCGGCTCCCAGTCGTCACAGCCGTCAGACCCGACGAACGGCGGCGTCACCCGAGATATGCCACCGGAACTGGGCTCGGACTCGGTGGGCATATTCGAAGGCCGGACCTTCATGCTGTCCAACTCGACAGGTGACGTGCCGCCAGACTCCATCGCTGGTCTCGTACACGACGACACCCGCTTCATCAGCCGCTGGGAGCTGACCCTCGACGGGAAAGCCCCGCTCGTGCTCAGCGCGAACCCCGTCGATTCGTACTCGGCGGCCTTCTTCCTCGCGAATCCCGAGGGCGAGGGCCTGGAGGCGAACCGGGTCGGCGTGCGGCGGGAACGGTTCGTCGGAGACGGCATGTACGAGCGGATCACGATGCAGTACTTCGGCGCCGAGCCGGTCTCCGTACGTCTGCGGTTGGACGTCGGCGCGGACTTCGCTGATCTCTTCGAGATCAAGAAGGCGGGACGGAGCAGGCTGGCCGACATCCGGCGTGACCATCCGTCGGACGGCTCCGCCCTGCGATTCTCCTACCAGAACTCGCACTGGTCGGCCGTCACGAGTGTCCAGGCCGAGCCGCGTGCCGACCGGGTCGAGGGCGACTCACTGGTCTGGGACGTGCACCTGGGTCGAGGTGACAACTGGGGTTGCGAGTTGCGGGTGCTGCTGAACTGCCAGGGCAGGGACTACCTGCCGGTCAACAGGACCTTCGGCGAGGAGAACGACCCCGGCGCCGACGACGCGGCGTGGCGGTGGAGGGCGAACAAACCAGACCTGAGCGCCGAATCGGACCTGTTGCGCGACGTCTACCACAAGTCGGCCAACGACCTGATATCGATGCGGATCGTCAAGGAGATCCACGGCGAGCAGGTCGTTCTGCTGGCCGCCGGCATGCCCTGGTTCCTGGCGGTGTTCGGGCGCGACACCCTGATCACCGCCTACCAGAGCATCACCTGCGGACCGGACGTGGCCCGCGGGGCACTTGTCACACTTGCCGCACACCAGGGCGACACCGTCGACGACTTCAGCGACGAGGAACCGGGAAAGATCCTGCACGAGTTCCGTTCCGGCGAGCTGACGCAGCTCGGCATCATGCCGTACGGCCCGTGCTTCGGCGCGTCCGACACCACCCAGCTGTGGCTCGTCCTGCTCTCCGAGTACTGGCGGTGGACGGGCGACGACGCGCTGGTCCAAAGCCTGCGTCCCCACGCCGACGCCGCCCTGCGGTGGATCGACGAATTCGGCGACCGCGACGGCGACGGTTACGTCGAGTACGCCACGCGCTCCCCCGAAGGTATGCGCAACCACTGCTGGCGCGACTCACCGGACGGGGTCCAGTTCGCCGACAGCAGGCTCCCCTCCCTGCCGGTCGCCACCTGTGAGATCCAGGGCTACACCTACGACGCGAAGCTCCGCGCCGCACAACTCGCCGACGGGCCCTGGGCCGACAGCGCGTTGGCGCGACGTCTGCGTACCGAAGCCGCCGATCTGCGCGAGCGCTTCAACCGCGACTACTGGCTGCCCGCACGCGGCGGCTACTACGCGATCGGCCTCGACGCCGACAAGCGCCCCATCGACTCGATGACCTCGAACATGGGCCACCTGCTGTGGAGCGGCATCGTCCCGCCGGACCGGGCCGCCACGGTGGCCCGGCAGTTGATGTCCGACCAGATGTTCTCCGGCTGGGGCGTCCGCACCCTCTCCACCGAGGACGTGGGATACAACCCCATCGGCTACCACCTCGGCACCGTGTGGCCACACGACAACTCGATCATCGCCGCCGGGCTCGCCCGGTACGGCCACCGCGACGCCGCGAACCGCATCGCGATGGCGATGCTCGAAGCCGCCGCCCACTTCGAACACCGCCTGCCCGAGGCCATCTCCGGGTACGACCGCTCGCTCGGCCGGCGACCGGTGCCCTACCCCACCGCCTGCAATCCCCAGGCCTGGGCCAGCGGAGCGCCCCTGCTGTTCCTGCGCACGATGCTCGGGCTCGACGTCAACAACGGGACCATGGCCACCGATCCGCACGTCCCCGATGCCCTGGGCAGCATCCGGCTGACCGGTGTCACCGTGCACGGCGCGCGAGAGACCGTCGAGGCCGCCGGCTCGCGTCTCCGATCCCCCACCTGAGCGCCGCACCGCGAGTCGCCGGGCCGTGCGCCTCCGCTCCGCAGGGCGGACAGTGCGTGGTTGTGCGCCGGGGCCTGACCGTGCGGACGGGGCCTCCGAGCACCCGGGCTGTCTGGTGCGCCGCCCGTCCGGCCACGTCGGTGTGCGGCGGCACCGCCCGATGGTCCTCGGGCAGCCGACCCAGCAGCGTGCTCGCCCCGGCCGTGGCAACGGCGGCGTCCGCCCCGGCAAGTACTTGCCGCTGCGGAAAGTGAGTGCTAGCTTTCCATGTGAGCAAGTACTTGCCGAGATGAGGGAGCCGCAGCATGAAGACCCCTACACCCGACGAGGCCCGAGCGGCGCTGCGGGACGTCGACCGGCGGCGCAACCAGACGGCAGCGGCGGCGGGCCGGTCCCGGTGGGGCTGGATCGTGGCCGGGGTCCTGATCGCGGCGTACGGCGTTCTCGCCGACCGTGCACCACACTTCGTGCGCACCTGGGGCAGCGTCGTCATCCTCCTCCTGCTGCTTGTCGCCCTGGTGGGCAACACCCGGCTGGGCGGCTCGCTCCTGCGCCGGCCCGTGCGTCCGCGCATCACGCCCGACCCGGCGAGCCTGCTCGGGCTGCTGCTGGTGCTGGCCGCCCTGATCGTCGGCACGACGATCGCCGCGGCCATGGAGGTCCCGCACGTCGCGCTGTGGAGCGGACTTGCCGGCGGTGTCCTGGTGGCCGCCGCGGGTCCGTGGTGGCAGCGCAGGGTCCTCACCAGAGGGACCGGACGGTGACCGACCCGAAGCTGGATCCCGCGCTGCTCGATCCCACCCGACTGGCCATCCTGGCCCTGCTGGCGGGAACGGAATGGGCCGAGTTCTCCTTCGTCCGCGATTCGGTGGAGCTGAGCGACTCGGCCCTGTCCAAACGGATCTCGGCCCTGAGCGACGGCGGCTACGTCGAGGTGCGCAAGGGTTACGTGGGCAAGCGCCCACGGACCTGGATCAGCCTCTCCACGACCGGTCGCGCGGCGCTGAGCGCCCACATCGCGGCCCTACAGGAGATCGCCACGCGGGTCGGCCGCCCCGATTCGACACCTGTCCCCGAGCAGCTCGGCTAGGCGTTGCCGCGGCGCCGGGTCAGGGGGACCTGTTCGAGGTCGAGGCCGTCCTGGCCGTGGCGAAGCACCTCGTCGTCGATCTCACCCTGGGCACGCGTGCGGACGACGGTGTCGTGGCGGTGGTCGCTGACCGCCGGGGCTACGCACCGGCCCGGCTCACCAGCGTGATCAGCTGACCCGCCGCCGGACCAGAGGAAGCCGGGTTCTGGCCGGTGATGAGCAGCCCGTCGCTCGAAGTTGCCCACCTTGGAGAACTCGGCACCCTTGGCGACCAGCTCGTCCTCGACGAGGAAGGGCACGACCTCGGCCAGGCCCATGTACTCCTCCTCGCTGTCGGTGAAAACCCCGCACCACGGCGCGTCGCATCGAGCAGGCGTGGTCGGGCAGCGCCGTCAGACCGTCCGCGCACCTCGACGCCGTTGCGGGTCCGGTCGAGATCATCGACTCCTTCACCGCCGCGGGTGGCGGCGACATCGCTCGGCTCGTCACGAGTCGACATCGCACCCTCCGGGCGCCGCACCGTGTCCCTCCCCGCTGCCGACCGAGGGCCCGCCGGCGGAGCCCGACATGGTCATCCCCCGATCGCACAAAATGCCATATCCGATTCACCTGAATTTCATCGTTGGCACGCCGGTTGCCGCCCTGCGCGAGATAACCCTTTTGGTCGCGATGAACGCCCATCTCAAATTTGCACCATGCTAACTGGTACCGATGTCTGAAGGAAACGGACATCGCGTCCTGGTCACCAAAATAAACACGCTCAACGACACCCGGACGGGTTGACGACCCGGGTCAGATGGGCCAGGATTCCCTCTGTCAAAGGCAACGACGAAACTGTCCTGTAATCGCTCGCCAGCCGGGAGTCGGTTATCACCCCTGGTGGATGCGACCCGAAGGTTGCGTCGCACGCGGTGCCGCAGACTCGATCGACAACCTGAGCTGACCTGGCACCGGACCGACGAAGGTGTCGGTCTGAAGACCCCTACCAGTCGCTCCCGCTCGATCCTGTTACTCCTCACCGCCTTTGCGACGGCCGTGGATCTACTCGCTGCGGGCCCCGATTCCGCATGCGCAAAATCGACTCCGCCGAGACGGCGTGCGCCGGGACCATTTACGGGGAAGGACTATCCATATTGCACATCCCCAACGACGAAGAAATACTGCTGACACAGGAGCACGTGGCCGAGCGGGCCCAAGGCTGGCATCGCTCCGCATTCGAAGATCTCAGCCTTCGGCTCAACGATCCCGGATTTCCGTGCGTCTTCTCACGGAACGCATTCAGGAAGGAGATCGTCAACTTCATCTTCGTCGACAGCGCTGACGAGAAGGGCGTCCGGCGCCTTGCCGAAGGGCTCAGGAGCTATGTGGACCTCGCCAACCGCTGGGACGGCCGCCTCGACACCGCGAGCCCCCTGGTGGTGGCGTTCGCGGCGAATGCGGTGCAGGCACGGACCGTCGAGGACTACCACGCCTTCGGCTGGCAGGTCCTCAACGACCTCCACGGCCTCGACCCCGCCCCCTGGCCCGACGACGTGGCGAGGGAAGCCGACTCACCCGGGTGGTCGATGTGCTTCAACGGCATGCCCCTCTTCTGCAACATGAGCAGCCCGGCATACCGGAAACGGCGCAGCCGCAATCTCGGCGCCCACTTCGTCCTCGTCATCAACCCTCGTGCGCGGTTCGACATCTTTGCCGGTGACACGCCCAGCGGCCGCAAGGTACGCGCCAACATCCGCGACCGCATCGACCGCTACGACGGCACTCCCCACTCGCCACACCTGAGTTCGTACGGCAGCGGTGCGCTCGAGTGGCTTCAGTACAGCCTCGCCGAGGCTGCCGACGAGCGGGCAGCTCGATGCCCGTTCGCGTCGCGCCAGCACGACACCGCCTCATTCTCCGGCGGTCACGACCATGCTCCAGCCAGGAAGGATGCTTCTTGATGATCGACCTCATCGTCTCCCAGGGACGGGTGGCGGACCGAGCGGCGCGGATGATCGAGGGCGCTGCTCGTACCGCGGAGGCCCTCGCGGAGCGCTACGGGCTCTCCGCGCAGTACATCGGGACGCCCGCCCCGGCGGTGAACGACGACTGGACCCAGAGCCTGCCCCAGGCCCGTCAGACGCTGGACTCGATGGCGAGAGCGGTCGCCACGAGCCTTGACAGCGGGAACCTTCCGGTTCTGCTGAACAACACGTGCTCCGTCAGTCTCGCCACGCTGCCGGTCGTGGCCCGGCGGTTTCCGGACGCCGTCGTGCTCTACATCGACGCACACGGCGACTTCAACACTCCGGACACGACGGACAGCGGCTATCTCGGCGGCATGGTGTTGTCCGGCGCATGCGGCCTGTGGGACAGCGGCCACGGCGCCGGGCTGAGGCCCGAGCAGGCGATCCTGGTCGGCACCCGCGACGTCGACCCGGGCGAGCGGAAGCTCATCGACACCGCAGGAGTACGCGTCATCCCCCCGAGCCAGACGACGGCGGAGAACGTCCTGGCCGCCGTCGGTGACGCACGGGTGTGGGTGCACATCGACTGGGACGTGATGGACCCGGGCGCGGTCCCCGCGGACTACACGGTGGCCGACGGCCTGCTGCCCGCGCAGATCCGGGCGATCTTCGACGCCGTTCCGAGGGAACGTCTGATCGGTGTCGAGCTTGCCGAGTTCAACGCCCCGGCGGACGAGGAGCAGATCGAGCAGGCTCTCGCCGTGATCCTTGACATGGTCTCCCCCGCGTTCGTCGCGGCCTGACGTCGAAGGACGGTTCGCGCAATGCCCCTCTATGACAGCATCCTCGACACGATCGGCCGTACCCCGATCGTCCGGCTCCACCGGATGGCCCCGGCGCACACCACGGTCTATGTGAAGGTCGAGTCGTTCAACCCCGGTGGTTCGGTCAAAGACCGCCTCGCCCTGGGCGTGATCCTGCACGCCGAGGCCACCGGGATGCTCAAACCCGGCGACACGATCGTGGAGTGCACCTCGGGCAACGTCGGCATCGCCTTCGCGATGGTGGCCGCCGCCCGCGGCTACCGGTTCGTGGCGGTGATGGGCGACACCTACTCCAGAGAGCGGCGCAAGCTCATCCGCGCGTACGGCGGAAAGGTGATCCTCTTCCCCGGCGCCCTCGGCAGCAGCGGCGGCAACCAGATCGCCGACGAACTGGCCGAGAAACATGGCTGGTTCCGGGCTCGGCAGTTCGACAACCCGGCCAATCCGGCGTACCACCGGGAGACCACCGCTGCCGAGATCCTCGGCGACTTCGCGGGCAAGCGCCTGGACTACTTCGTCACGGGCTTCGGCACCACCGGGACACTGACCGGCGTCGGCCAGATGCTCAAGGTGGCGCGCCCCGACGTACGCATCGTCGTTCTGGAGCCGGAGAATGCCGCAGTCCTGGCCGGCAAGGAGTGGAACGTGCACCAGATCCAGGGTCTGGCCCCCAACTTCGTGCCCAGCGTCCTGGATCAGACGGTCATCGACGAGCTCGTGACGATGGACGAGGTCGTGGCGCGCGACACCGCACGCCGCCTCGCCGCCGAGGAGGGCATCTTCGTCGGCATATCGGCCGGCGCGACCCTGGCCACGGCGCTGCGGACCGCCGAGACGGCGCCGGAGGGTTCGGTGCTTCTCGCGATGCTTCCCGACACCGGTGAGCGCTACCTGTCCACCTTCCTGTTCGACGGCATGAACGAGGAGTCGGATGACGATTGGCTCGCCGCCCAGGACGCCGGCCGCGACAGCGACTGATCGGGACCGCGCATGAGGGAGTTCATTCCGGCGGCCACACGTTTCGTCACACTGCCCGACGGTTTCGCCATGAAGCGCGGCGGGGTGCTCGACGGAGCGCGGGTCGCGTACGAGGCCGTGGGGCGGTTGAGCGAGGCACGCGACAACGTCGTGCTGGTCCTCACCGGCATGTCCCCGGACGCGCACGTCGCCGCGCACGACGAGGACCCCACTCCCGGGTGGTGGGAGCACATGGTGGGGCCGGGCCGGCCGATCGACACAGACAGGTGGTACGTGATCTGCGTGAACGCCCTGGGCAGCTGCAAGGGTTCCACCGGGCCGGCCTCGGTCGACCCCGCCACCGGCGAACCCTACGGGATGACGTTCCCGCAGCTGTCCATCGAGGACATCGCCGACGCGGCCGCGGTGCTGGTCCGCGCCCTGGGGTTCGACACGCTCAGTTGCGTCGTCGGGGCGTCCATGGGCGGAATGAGCGCGCTCTCCCTCCTGCTTCGCCATCCCGGTCTGGCGCGCAACCTCATCAACATCTCCGGGGCGGTGCACGCACTGCCCTACGCCATCGCCGTCCGCTCACTGCAGCGCGAGGCGATCCGGTCCGACCCCCGCTGGTCGCAGGGGCGCTATCGCGATGACGCCCTGCACTACCCTCGGTCCGGGATGCGCCTGGCGCGCAAGCTCGGCATGCTGACCTACCGCTCGGCCCGGGAGTGGGATCAGCGCTTCGGCCGTACCCGGCTCACCGGCAAACGCGGGACGGACGACCTCCCCTTCGACCCTGAATTCCGAGTCGAGGGCTATCTCCAGGCACACGCGGACCGCTTCGCACACCACTTCGATCCCAACAGCTACCTCTACCTGAGCAGGTGCATCGACCTGTTCGATCTCGGCGAATCATGCGGTGGCACACCGGAGGCGGCGCTGGCAGGGCTGAGCCTGGACGCCGCGCTGGTGATCGGGGTGGAGACCGACACGCTGTTCCCGCTGCGCCAGCAACGCCAGATCGCGGACGGTCTCCGCGAGGGCGGAACCGAGGTGCAGTTCAAGGCGCTGGAGTCGGACGAGGGGCACGACGCTTTCCTGGTGGATGTCGCCCGCTTCGGTCCACCGATCGCCAAGTTCCTGTCACTGATCTGGTAATGAGGAGTAAGCCTTGTCCCTGATCCCCTCGAAGGTGGCGCTCGTTACCGGCGCCAACCGCGGCATCGGCCGTGAGATCGCTCGGCAGCTCGCGGAGAACGGCGTACACACCCTGGTCGCCGGTCGCCGCCCGGAGGCGGTGACGGAAGCCACGGCGAGCCTGCGAGGCATGGGTCTCGACGTCGCTCCGCTCGTCCTGGACGTCACCGCATCGGACACGATCGCCGAGGCCGTCGACACCGTCGGCGCGAGGTACGGCCGGCTGGACATCCTCGTCAACAACGCGGGCATCCGCGTCGAGAAGTACGGCAGGCGGCCCTCCGAGCAGCCCATGGATCAGTGGCGCCAGACCTTCGACACCAACCTGTTCGGCGTCGTCGAGGTGACGGCGGCCTTCCTGCCCCTCCTGCGCCGATCCCCGGCGGGGCGCATCGTCAACGTCTCCAGCCTGCTGGGCTCGCTGACCAGACAGAGCGACCCGACCTCATACGTCTACAGCGATGCCTTCAAGTCGCTGCCCGCCTACAGCGCCTCCAAGAGCGCGGTGAACTCCTGGACGGTGCACCTGGCGTACGAGCTGCGCGACACGCCGATCAAGGTCAACTCGGTGCACCCGGGCTACACCAAGACGGACCTGAATGACGGCGCGGGCGACCTGGAGGTCGCCGTCGGCGCGAAGACGAGCGTCGACATGGCCCTGCTCGGCTCGGACGGGCCGACCGGCAGCTATCTCCACCTCGGCGAAACGCTCCCATGGTGAAGGGGTTCCGACAATGAGCAGACTCGCTCTGGTCACCGATCAGGCCAGCCTTCCGATCGACTACGACATGGCCCTGCTGCTTGACGCCTGCCGTGCCGCCGACCTCGTCGCCGAGGTGTGCGACTGGGAGGATCCCACCGTCGACTGGTCCGGGTTCGACGCGGTGTTGCTGCGTTCGCCGTGGTCGTACGTGGATCGTCTGCCCGTCTTCCTCGCCTGGTGTGAGCGTGTCGCGGCGGTGACGGATCTCCACAACCCGCTGCCGGTGGTGCGCTGGAGCCTCGACAAGCTGTACATGGCCGACCTCGCCGCCCACGGCGTGCCGGTGGTGCCGAGCACGTACGTCCGGCCCGGTAGTGACCCGTCCGCGGCGGTACGGCAGTTCCTCGACGGTCATCCCGAGGCCGCGGAGTTCGTCGTCAAGCCAACGGTGGGCGCCTATTCGAAGGACGTCCAGCGTTTCTCCCGCTCCCACGCGCCCACCGCGACCGCCCACGTCGCACGGCTGCACTCCGCGGGCCTGGTCGCGCTGCTCCAGCCGTACCTCGAATCGGTCGACCGTGATGGTGAGACGGACCTGATCTATTTCGGTGGCGTCTACAGCCATGCCATCCGCAAGAGCCCGATGCTCATGCCGGACGGCACGGTCAACGTGCCCACCTTCGAGAGCCGCACGCCCCGGGTGGCGGAGGACGACGAACGCGCCGTGGCCTCGGCGGCGCTGGCGGCGGCCGGTGCGCGGCTCGGGCTGGACCGTCCGCTGGTCTACGCCCGGGTCGATGTGATCCGCGGATTCGACGGCGCGCCCATCGTCCTGGAACTGGAGTTGTGCGAGCCGTCTCTGAACCTGCCGTTCACCGACCACGGGCCGACGCGTTTCGCGGAGGCCATCGCCGGGCGGCTGGGGATCAGTGCTCGATGAGCAGCGGCGCGAGCCGGCGGATGGCGTCGTCGACGTCGGAGGCCGACGGTGCCGCGACATAGCTGAGCCGGACGTGCCGGAGGCTGTTGCCGGAGGCCGAGAAGTTCGTGCCGGGTGTGATGGCGACGCCCTTGGCGAGCGCGGCGGGGACCAGTTGATGCTCGTCGAGGTGCGCGGGAAGCGACACCCACAGGTGGTAACCGCCGCGGGGGCGACGGGCGAGAGCGTGGTCGCCGAAGGTCGCCGAAACGGCCTCGGTGGCCACCTCGCGACGGTGCGCCAGGGCGACGCTGAGCGCCTTGAGAGCCCGCCTCCAGCCGGGGGCGGTCACCATCTCCAGCGCGGTCAGCTGCAGCGGAGCGGGCACGAACAGCATGTCGATGACGTGGGCGGATCGCAGTCGGGCCAGGACGGGGCCGCGGGCCGCGATCGCCCCGACGCGCAGGTTCGGAGAGCTGACCTTGGTCAGCGATCTGATGTGCACGACGGTGCCGTCCGGGTCGTCGGCGACCATCGGCGGCGGTGCGGCGGGGGCGTCGGCGTGCGCCATGTGCCGGGCGAAGTCATCCTCGATGACGAACGCGGCGTGCCGGCGGGCGATGGCCCGGATCTCCTCCTGCCGGGCCGGCGAGACGCTCGCCCCGGTGGGGTTCTGGAACAGCGGCTGGACGATGATGACGCGCGCCCGGGTACGGGCGAGGGCCCGGTCGAGATGATCCGAGTGCAGACCGTGGACGTCCATGGGGACCGGAACCGGCCGCAGTCCGGCGGCATGGGCCGCCGCGATGGCCCCCGGGTAGGTCGGCGACTCCAGGAGGACCGGATCTCCCGGCTGGGCGAGCGCGCGCAGCGCGATGGCCAGCGCACTCTGCCCCGCCGCGCAGACCAGGATGTCGTGCCGACCGAGGCCACCGCCGATGTCGGCGGCGAACCAGTCGCGCAGCTCGGGCAGCCCTCCGGCGGGCGGGCGGTCCCACGCCTCCGTGCGTCTGGCCGCGCGCGACATCGCCGTGGCCAGGGTGCCCAGCGGCTGTAGCCCGGGATGAAGGTAGCCACCGTTGAGGTCGATGATGTCCGGCCCGGCCGTCGACAGTGTCTGCAGCAGCGCGGGCGCCTGGAAGTCACGCAGGGCACCGATCGAGGCTCCTTCGGCCCCCACCGGGTCGAGGGCCGCCTCCTGCCAGGAGGTGTCCCCGGTGCGGGCCGCCGGCCGGGCCGCCGTGCGGTACGTCCCGGCGCCGGGGCGAGGCGCGATGAGTCCTCGCTGGGCGAGCAACGCCAGCGCCGCGGAGACGGTGGTGCCGCTCGCGGCGAAGCGCCGCACCAGCTCACGGTGGGTCGCGATGCGTGTGCCCTCCGGCAGTAGCGCTATTTCCTCTGCGATGGACTCCGCCAGGACACGGGAACTGCTACTGTTTGACATGAGTACGGAGAATAGCGCTATCACGCTGGTGCGGATATCACCACTCGCGAGCGGAACGGCGTTCGCCGCGCTCGGTGTGCTGAGCTTCTCGTTCAGCTTCCCGGCGACCCACTGGGCGCTCGACGGGTTCGGGCCGTGGAGTGCCACCGGCGTGCGCGGTGTCCTCGCCGCGGTCATCGCGCTCACCGCTCTCCTCGCCACCCGCACGCCGTTGCCGGCCGCCGGCGACTGGCCAGCCCTCGCCGTGGTGGCAGCCGGCTGCGTGATCGGCTTCCCGCTGCTCACCACCTTCGCTCTGCAGACCTCGACCACGGCCCACTCGGCCGTCGTCATCGGTGCGCTGCCCATGGCCACCGCAACGATCTCCGCGCTGCGCACCGGGCGTCGCCCGTCGAAACTGTTCTGGGCGGCCGCCTCGACAGGCGCGGCCACGGTCATCGCGTTCACCATCTCGCAGAACCACGGCCGGCCAACGATCGCCGACCTCTACCTGTTCGGCGCGCTGCTGGTCTGCGCCGCCGGCTATGCCGAGGGCGGGCGGCTCTCCGCGCACATGCCCGGCTGGCAGGTCATCGCCTGGGGGGTCGTTCTCGCGGCACCGGTCAGCCTCGCCGTGTGCGCGGTCGCGCTTCCGCAGGAGCCGGTGCGCCTGACGGCCGAGGCGCTCGGCGGCATGGCGTACCTCGCGGCCATCTCGCAGTTCGGCGGGTTCGTGGTCTGGTATCGCGGTATGGGCCTCATCGGGGTGACCCGGGCCAGCCAGCTACAACTCGCCCAGCCGCTGCTGACCCTGGTGTGGGCGGTCCTCCTGCTCGGTGAGCACCTCAGCGCCATGGTGCCGCTGACCGCGACAGTCGTCCTCTGCTGCATCGTCGTCACGCAACGGGCCAGGACGGCATGAATTCGCTCAAGCAGACCAGGACGGAGCTGGTCCACCATCTCGTGCCGGATGCGCTGTGGGAGCTGTTCCGGCAGGTAGTGCCGGCCACGGTCGTACGCCGGCCGCAGGGTGGCGGCCGGCGCCGCGCGGACGACCGGCAGGTGCTGGCGGCCATCGTGTACGTCGCCGGCACCGACCGCGCGTGGCGGCAGATCCCCGACAGCTTCGGGGTTTCCTGGCCGACCGTCTACCGGCGGTTCGCGGAATGGCGCCAGGCCGAGGTGTGGACCCGCCTACTGCAGTTGGTCGCGGAGATCCACCACGAGGACGACGAGCTGAACTGGTCCCGTCGGGTGATCGGGGCGGTGTATTCGCGAGCGGCACGGGACGGACGTTGATGCCCGGCTCGGCCGATCAGCCGCCAAGTAGCGTCGAAGTCCAGCACCAGTAGATCCGCCCGATAGCGGCCGGCCGGCACCACCGGGACGAAGGGGGCCGGCGGGTCATCGTACCGTCCTCCGAGCGGATCCGTGGCGACAATCCGACCGGTCGGCAACAGAAGCCACGTCCGTTCGATCGCGCGCCCGCACCGCCGACACCCGCACCACGCACGAACCTCTCGTCGTTCGCGATCGGATCGCCCGCACCCGTCCTCTCCGCTCGATCGCCGGAGACGGCGAGCCCCACGCCCGGGGCCGCGCGCACCCAGGCCGCGGCGGCGGGCAGCACGGCACTTCGGACCGGCGGCCTGGACCGAAGTGCCCCACACGACGATCACCGTCATGCCGACCGTCGTGCCGGTGACACCGAAAGCGGTCCAGCCCCGGGAGTCGGGCGCAGCAGTCAAGCCCTTTGAGCACCTCCGACAACCGGCGCCGCTCGCGCACGATCTGCGGCTCGCACGTGCCCGCCCGGACCCGCGGCCCATGGACCCGCACCGGCTGGTGCGGGTGACAGTCGAGCTCGGACCTCACTACGCCACACCGCGTGCCGTCGACGGGTGCGAGTCGGTCGCCACCCGGCCCCAGCAGCCCAGGCCCTTCCCAGCAGCGTGTCGAAAGGTAGGCAACTTTCGATCCTCCGATCTGGAGGACAGGGTTGAAGTGTTCGACGAAGTCCGTACACTGCACTGTACGTAACTTATCAAACACCCGCTTGTTCAGAGTCCCATGAAGGCGGTCCAGCATGTCCATCAGAGAAAAACAAGCTGCCCCCGGTGGGGCGGCGCCCGAGGCTCCCTACGCGAGGCGCTGGGTGATGCTGCCCGTGCTGCTCGCGGCCATGTTCATGGTCCAGTTCGACCTGTTCGTGGTGAACGTCGCTGCTCCGTCCCTCGAGCGCGACCTGCAGGCCAGCCAGGGGGCCCTGGAGTTGATCGTCGCCGGGTACGGGTTCACGTACGCCGCGGGCCTGGTCACCGGCGGCCGCCTCGGCGACCTGTTCGGCCAGCGTGGGATGTTCCTGGGTGGCACGCTGGCATTCACCGCGGCCTCCCTGTTGTGCGGTCTGGCCCAGAGCGACGGCCAGCTCGTCGCCTTCCGGCTGCTGCAGGGCCTCACAGGTGCCGCGATGGTGCCGCAGGTGCTCGCGTTGATCACCCGGATCTTCCCGGGCAACGAGCGCTTCAAGGCGCTCGGTTACTACGGCGTGGCGATGGGCATCGGCGGCGTGGCCGGCCAGGTGCTCGGCGGCGCGCTCGTGCAGAGCAACGTGTTCGGCCTGGGCTGGCGCGTCATCTTCCTGATCAACGTCCCGATCGGCATCCTGGCGGTGATCCTGTCCATGGGGCTGGTGCCGAAGGTGCCCCCAGGGGCCCGGCCCCGGCTCGACTTCGTCGGCGCGATCGGCATCTCCGGCGCCCTCGCCCTGGCGCTGGTGCCGCTGGCCCTGGGCCGCACCGAGGGTTGGCCGCTGTGGTGCTGGATCTGCCTGATCGCCTCGGTGCCTGTCCTGATCCTCGCGCTGCTCTGGGAGGCGTCGCTCAGCCGCCGCGGCGGTGAGCCGATCCTCGACCTGGCGCTGTTCCGCAACAGCGTCTTCGCCCGCGGCCTGATCATCTCCGTCGGCGTCTTCGCGGCGTTCTACAGCTTCATGTTCTGCCTCACCCTCGTCCTGCAGTCCGGCATGGGCCTGAGCCCACTTGAGGCCGGCTGGACCTTCGCCCCGCTGGCCGTCGGCTTCGCCGGTGCGTCGCTGGTGGCACCACGCAAGGTCGCCAAGTACGGGGCCACGCTGATCACCATAGGCGTCGCCATCGCCGCGGTCGGCATGATCGGCCTGGCCGTCCTGCTGCAGGTGTCCGGCGACAACGCCACCGCGCTGCGGGTCACCGGCCTCCTGTTCCTGATCGGCATCGGCAACGGCTTGGCAGTGCCGGTGCTCACCGGTGTGGTGCTCGCCGGCGCGCGGGTGGCGAACGCGGGCGCGGCGTCCGGTCTGCTCACCACCACCCAGCAGTTCTCCAGCGCGATCGGCGTGGCCACCCTCGGCTCGCTGTTCTTCACCATTCTGGGCAACAGGCGCGATATCACGTCGTTCGGGCACTCGCTCGAGTGGGTGCTCGGGATCGGGCTGGTCCTGCTGTTGATCGTCGCCATCACGGCGAGTTCGCTGCCCAAGCCGCCGAAGCGCGCCGGCTGACACCGACGGTGCCGCCGTGCTGTTGTGAGCTGGACGATGTCTCTCGAACGGCGACCGGATTACTCTGGACAGAGTTGATTTGCGGCACCCGGGAGGGCGACATGCCAACAGGTAACAGCACGGCGGGCCGGCTTGCCCCCAACCACACCGATCCCAAAGATGTTCCGCTCACCGCGGCGCTGGCGGCCCTCGCCGACCCGATCCGCCTGGCGATCGTCCGCCAGGTGAGCCTGGTCGGCGACTGGGAGCGGACCTGCGCTTCCTTCGACCTGCCGGTCGGCAAGGCGGCGCGGACGTACCACTTCAGCGTGCTGCGCGACGCGGGCGTGATCGAGCAGCGCGACGAGGGCCCTCACCGCCTCACCCGGCTGCGCCGTACAGAGTTCGACGAATGCTTCCCCGGCCTGCTGGACCTGGTCCTCGGCGAGCCGAGGTGCGACAAGCCAGGCCCCGCCCGAGCCGCTGACGCGGCGGAGGGTGGCAAGCGCCGGGCACAACGATATCCATCGCTTATCTGACGTGGAGGAAAACCATGGCCGCTGACGCAGCGGAACTGAAGGCCCGCGCCGACCTGCTCCGCGACCTGCATCGCGGAGACTTGCTCGTCCTGCCGAACGTGTGGGACGCGGCGAGCGCGAAAGTGGTGGTCGACGCGGGGTTCCCGGTGACCGCCACGGCCAGCGCCGCCATCTCGGCGATGCTCGGCTACCCCGATGGCGAGGTCGCGCCATGGCAGGAGATGTTCGCCGCGGCCGGTCGCATCGCCGGCGCCGTCGCGGTGCCGACCACCGTGGACGCCGAGGCCGGCTACGGTCTGCCGCCGACTGAGCTGGTGGCACGACTGCTGGAGATCGGCGCGGTCGGCTGCAACCTGGAGGACACTGACCACCGAGCCGGCGGCCTGGCCGACGCCGACGCTTTCGCAGGATGGCTCGCCGAGGTCCGCACGGCTGCGGAGAACGCCGGGGTCCCGATCGTCATCAACGCGCGGGTCGACGTGTTCCTGCCGAGTGCCCGTGTGCCCGAGCCCGAGCGGGTGGCTGAGGCGGTCAAGCGGGGCCGGCTCTACCGCGACGCCGGGGCCGACTGCATCTACCCCATCGGTGTCCGGAGCCGGGATGACCTGACCACGCTCGTCAACGAGCTGGACTGCCCCGTCAACGGCAACGTGGGCGACCAACTCGACCTCGCCGCGCACCGCGAGATCGGCACCGCACGGGTGTCGTTCGGCCCGCGCTTCTACCGCGCGGCCCTGGCCGGCTTCGAGACATCCGTCAAGGCTCTGAAGGACTGACAACGGCCGATGGGGTCACTTCGTCGAGAGGTGACCCCATCACGGTGCGCCACGGTCAATCGAGCTCTATCGCGTGGATCGCGGGCACGACGTTCTCGGCGATCGAGCGCAGCAGCCGGTCGTAGTCGGTGAACGTGTTGAGTCGCAGCACGATGTGCCGGCACCCATTGTCGACGTATTCGCCGAGCCGTGCCGCCAGTTCCTTGTCGGTGCCGCCGAAATAGTTCTGGTAGTTCGACATCGTCGTCACGGGCAGCTGGTAGTAGCGCGTCGTGTATTCGTTGAGCGCCGCCTCGGCGGACGCGCCGTCCGGATTCGTGTTGACATTGATATACAGCGACGGCACAACGTCGGCAGGATTCCGGCCGGCCGACGTCGCGGTCTCCTGGATGCTCTTCAGAGCGCGGCCATACCACTCAGGGTCGATGTGCACGGGCATCCAGCCGTCGTACATCGTGCCCGTACGGCGGATCGCCTTGGGCTTGCCGTTGCTCGCGAGCCAGATCCCGGGGCCGCCGGGCGTCTTGGGCGGACCCTGCTGGCGCAGTTCGCCGAGGTTGTAGTAATGACCCCGCAGGTCGCCGTCCTCACCACGCCACGCCTTCTTGAAGGCCGCGACAGCCTCGTCAACGCGCGTGATCCGCTCGGTGTAGGTCATGGTCACGGCGTCGCTCTCGTTGTTCACCGGCAGCGGCTCGCCCATCCCCAGGCCCATGATCAGTCGGCCGTCGGCGAGCTGGTCGAGCGTCGTGATGCCGTGCGCCAGCGACTTCGGCTCGCGCAGCACCGCCGTCAGCGCCGCCGTGCCGACGGTGACGTTCCGGGTCACCATCGCAATCGCACCGAGTAGGGACAGCGGCTCCAGGCGGGGGCGGGTGACGAACGAGTCCCCCACCCACACCGAGTCGAACCCCAGCTCCTCCACCTGTTTCGCCAGCTCGATGATTGTGCCCGCCGCGTCGGCCGGCTTCATGATCGACATCTCGCGGACGGGCAGCGCAACGCCAATTTTTGGATTCACCATGCATTCCTCCCAAACGGGTTCACGGTGCTGAAAGCGTACGGCGAGGCCGGCCGTGGCATGTCTCCCAGCGTGCTCGACCACGGGCCCGGCGGGACCGTGGAAAAGCAAGCTGGAACACCGGCGGCTCGACTCCGTCGCGCATTGTGTAGGCATGTCCCTGACCAGCGTTCAGTCCGGCCGCGTCCGCGCCGCCCTGCCCGTGATGGCAGGCCGGCTGCGGGCGCTCGCCTCCCGCGTCCCGCCCGACCTCCGCGCCACGCAGCACTGGACCGCGGCCGACACCCTGGCGCACCTCTGCGCCATCGCGGCCATCGACATCTCCCTGGTGACCCGCGCACCGTCCTGGCTGCCGGTGCCCGGGCTCAACGAGGCCCGCGCCTCCGCCACGGTGGACAACCTCGCGGGGGTCAACAAAATTGTGCTGTCGCAATTCACCGAGCGGAACCCTCACGTCCTGCTGGACCGCCTGGACCAGGATCTCCGGCGCCTCCTGGAACTGGCCGCGGACCCCGGCGCGCCGGCCACCGTGCCCTGGCTCGGCAACGGCACGCTGCCGTTGGACGGCCTGCTCGCGCACCTGCTGAACGAGATGGACATCCACGGCTGGGACATCGCCCGGGCGGCCCGCCAGCCGTGGCACACGACGCCGCAGGACGCGGCGCTGTTCATGGACCTGTTTCTGGTCGGCATCGTCCGTCACGGATACGGGCACCTGCTCGACCGCGAGGGCCCGGTGCGGCCGGGACGAATCTCGGTGACCTTCCGATCCAGGCAGAGCGAGCCGGTGACCATGGCGCTGGTGGACGGTGTGGTGCGGGTCGAGCCGGTCGACCCGCGGCCGGACGTGAGCCTCACGTACGACCCGGTGACGTTCAACCGCCTGCTCTTCCACCGGGTCAGCTACCCGCGCGCCGTACTGACCGGCAAGGTCCGCGTCGGCGGTCGCCGGCCGTGGCTGCTGCCCGCCTTCACCGAGACGATGCGACTGCCCTCATGACGAACGGCCCGGCCGTACTCGCCGGGCCGTTCGTCGGGCGGACCGTCAGGACTGGAAGCGGGTCCCGTTCCACCAGTTGTTGCCCGGTGCCACCGCGGCGGCGTCGTCGTAGCGGTCCTTGTGGCGCCACCAGTCCCACGGGTGCTCAAGCTGGTCCTCCTGGCGACCCAGGTGGGTGATGTCGAGATAGTTGTAGAAGCTCTTGAAGATGTCGCCACCGCGGTCGTAGATCGAATACGTGTGGAACACCTCGTCACCCTCGCGGTAGAAGGCACTCACACCGGGCGAGTCGCCGAGCTCGGTGGTCACCTCGTAGTCGCGGTTGAAGTCGCTGTCGGCGCCCGAGGAGTACCAGGGAACGGTCCACCCCATCCGCTTCTTGAACGCCTCAAGCTTGGCGAGCGGCGCGCGTGACACCAGCACGAAGGTGGTGTCACGGGCCCACATGTGCGAAAGCTCTCCCACGCTGTCGGTCTGCATGGAGCAACCGATGCAGCCCTCGGTGTCCTCCGGCGCGAACATGAAGTGCCGCACGATGAGCTGCCGCCGGCCCTCGAAGAGGTCGAGCAGCGTGACCTCACCGTCCGGTCCGTCGAAGCGGTAGTCGTTCTCCACCCTGACCATCGGCAGCTCGCGCCTCGCCGCGGCGATCATGTCGCGGGCCTTGGTGACCTCTTTCTCCTTCTCCAACAGATCCCGGCGGGCGATGAGCCATTCCTCGCGGGTGACGACCTTCGATCGGGACATGGAACTCCTCCGGATAATCACAGGTCTCCCGGCGACGGGACGCCGGGAGACGCCAAGGCGAAGAGGGACGCGGATCAGGTCTGCCGCAGCTGGTCCGCCAGCCGCTCGCCGATCATGATCGAGGTGAGGTTGGTGTTGCAGCTGACGATCGACGGCAGCACCGACGCGTCCGCGACGTACAGGTTCTCGACGCCGTGCACCCGCAGGTCCTCGTCGACCACGGCGCCCTCGTCGTCGGCGGTGCCCATGCGCGCCGTGCCGACCGGGTGGTAGCCGCTGTCCAGGCTCAGTCGCACGTAGTGGCGCATCATCTCGTCGTCGGCCACCATGTCGTTGCCGAGCACGATGAACCGCTTGCCGCGCTCCGCGATGCCCGGTGCCTGCATCATCTGCCAACACGTTCGGACGGCGTCCACCAGCACGTCCACGTCGCGTTCGGTGGACAGGAAGTTGAGGTCGATGTCCGGCGGGGCCATGGGATCCGCCGAGGTGAGCACCATGCGGCCGCGCGACTCGGGCTTCTGGTGCACGACCATGACCCCAAAGATGACCTTGTCGGCCGCGAGCATCTGTAGCTCGGGGAAGAGCGTCAGGTCGAAATGATTGATCATGTAGTACTGCAGGTCGTTGAACTTGTCCGAACCCGGCGCCGTGGTGCGCACGATGGTCTGGAGGAACGCGTCCGTGGTGTCGAAGGTGCCGGGCTCGGGGACCATGAACGCGCCGGTGCGCGGGTGGTCGATGAGTACCGCGCCGACGCCGGGCCGGTTGACCACGACGTCGATGCCGAGCCGGGTGAGGTCCTCCGCGGGGCCGACGCCCGAGCGCATGAGGATCGACGGCGAGCCGATCGAGCCGGCGGCCAGGATCACCGTACCGGCCTCGATCTCCTCGCCGCCGCCACCTGGCACGGCCACCTCGACGCCACGAACCCGGTTGACGGTGAACAGCAGCTTGTTCACGTGTACGCCGGAACGGATCATCAAATTGCTCCGTGCGCGGGTGGCCTCGTCGAGGTAGCCCATCGAGGTCGACCAGCGGACCTTGGTGTCGCGGCGGTTGGAGGGGACGGGGCCGACGCCGGTGGCTTCGGGATGGTTGTGGTCAGCCACCTCCGGGAAGCCCGCCTTGCGGGCCGCCTCCAGGAACGACTGCTGCACGGGGGCCAACTCCTCCGGCCGCCACCTGCGGATCGGGATCGGGCCGCCACGACCGTGGAACTCGTTGTCGAAGTCGAGGTCGTCCTCGAGCTTCTTGTAGTACGGCAGCACCTTCTCCCAGGACCAGGACGGATTGCCGGCCGCGACCCACTCGTCGAAGTCCTGCGGGGTGCCGCGCAGCGCGATCGTGGCACCGACCGCGGAGGAACCGCCGGTGACCTTGCCCCGCGGGTAGATGATCCGGCGGCGATCGGTGATCTCGGCCTTGAAGTGCCAGTCGTGCGCGTCCATCGACATGGCGCTGCCGTCGAGCAGGTCCCGCGGGGTAGCGTCGACGGTGGCGAAGTCGGGACCGGCCTCGAGCAGCAGGACCCGCCGCGCGGAATCCTCACTCAAGCGGGCGGCCAGCACGGCGCCGGCGGAGCCGGATCCGACCACCAGATAATCGAACTCAGGCATGGTCGCGTCC
The DNA here is from genome assembly GCF_043197875.1 of Micromonospora sp. NPDC048935. Classification (NCBI taxonomy): domain Bacteria; kingdom Bacillati; phylum Actinomycetota; class Actinomycetes; order Micromonosporales; family Micromonosporaceae; genus Micromonospora; species Micromonospora sp. NPDC048935. The sequence continues at coordinate 159,056 of NZ_JBICTZ010000006.1, forward strand.
TTAGTGTCGTGAAGGGTGCGCGAATGCGCGGGAGCCCCACGAGCATGCCCATCCGACAACCGGCGTTACTTCTCCGCCGTTGCCCGGGCCCGCGCCGGGCGCGGATGCCCGCGCCGGCGCGCACGGCCCAGCGACGCCGTGGCCGCCTCGTACGAGTCGCCCGCGCCGACGGCCAACGAGCGGAGCTGCCCGTCGAAGCAGGCGTCGGCGTTGTAGGGCTCGATCAGGTAGCCGCCGAGTTCGAGCATGACTAGCCCGTGCAACGCGATCCACATGTTCTGTGCCGTGAAGAGTGGATCTGCCGCGCGGAACCGTCCACGGTCGACGGCTCGGGAGACGGCCGCCAACAGTGGCTCCAACGTGTAGCGGCCGTGCTGGCGGTCACCGTTGTCCAGCGCGAAGCCACCGAGCGCGGCGCTGCCGAACATCACCACGTACAGCTGCGGGTGATCGAGGGCGTTGGCCCGATACGCCGCACCGAGCGCCATGATGTCGGCCACCGGGTCGGCGGTGGCGCGCACGAGGGCCATCCGCCGTTGCAGGCGGGCGAAGCCCTCGTGGACCAACGCCCGCACGAGGTTCTCCATGCTGCCGAAGTGGGTGTAGACGGCGGTGGTCGAGGTGCCAACAGCAGTGGCGAGACGTCGCGTGGTCAGCCCGGCGGTGCCCTCCTCGGCGAGCAGCCGGGCCGCGGCCTCGATCAGGGATCCGGCCAGCTGGGGATCGATGCGCCGCGGGCTCATGTTGACATGATCTCACGCCGTACGTAGCGTCTATACGTAACGCTGTTACGTAACGATTGCTCTCGCAGGCTCCGGGAGGACCCGATGGCCGAGCGCACCGAGATGGAACCGCCGGTCACCGGCACCCTTCCCCCCGAGCTGAACGGCCGGTTTCTGCGGATCGGCCCACAGCCTGTGCGCCCCGGCCGGTCCACCCATGCCCTCGTCGGCGAGGGCATGGTCCACGGTGTGCGGCTGCGCGACGGCCGGGCCCTCTGGCACCGCAACCGCTGGGTGCGCAGCGACGGCGCAGCCCGAGCCCTCGGCGAACTGCCGCTGCCGGGCCCACGGCACGGCCTCTGCGACATCACCAACGGCACCGTCATCCATCACGCCGGTCGCACGCTCGCGCTCGGCGAGGCCGGCGCGCTGCCGGTCGAGCTCGACGAGGAACTGCGGTCGGTCGCACGCATCGACTTCGATGCCACGCTGCCGCACGGCTTCACGTCCCACCCCGAACGCGACCCGGTCACGGACGAGCTGTTCGCGGTGGCGTATTACCACGAGCTGCCGTACGCCGAACACCTCGTCGTCGGCGTGGACGGTCGGGTGCGGCGAGTCGCGCGGATCCCCGTCGTGGGCACGCCGATGATGCACGCGGTGGCGCTGACCGACCGCCACACCGTTCTGTTCGATCTGCCGGTGGCACTCGACGAGCGCCTGGTGCGGGCTGGATCCCGCTTCCCGTACGCCTGGCAGGCTGAGCGTCCGTCTCGGATCGGCCTGCTTCCCCGCGAGGGCCGCGGCGAGGACGTGCGCTGGTTCGAGACGGACCCCTGCTACGTCTTCCACCCCGTCAACGCGTACGAGGACAGCGACACCTGCGTCCTGGACGTGATCCGGCACGAGCGCGTCTTCGACCGCGACCTGCTCATGCCCGGCGAGACACCACCGACGCTGTGGCGCTGGACGCTCGACCTGCGCCGCGGCACCGTCAGCGGCAGGCCGCTGCACGACCTCCCGCAGGAGTTCCCCCGCATCGACGACCGCCGCAAGACGAGACCGCACCGCTACGCGTACACGATCTCCATGCGCTGCGACAGCGGCGCACTCAGCGGTCCCGCCCTGCTGCGTCACGACCTGCTGCGGGGCACGACCGAGACGCACGACTTCGGTCCGGGCCACGAGGCCGGCGAGGCCGTCTTCGTCCCGCGTGGTCCGCTCGCGGCCGAGGACGACGGCTGGATCCTCGCGTACGTCCTGGATCGGCGCACCAGCCGCAGTGACCTGGTGGTGCTCGACACGGCCGACTTCGCCGGCGAGCCGGCCGCGACCGTACACCTCGGCTCGGCGGTGCCCGGCGGTTTCCACTCCACGTGGTTGCCGACGTAGCGCGATGTGGCCGTTCGGTCAGAAAGCGCCTGTCCCGACGGAGAGGACAAGCTGGAAGAGGTGCACGCGGCGAGCCGGCCGTAACTTGCGAGGGACCGCGCGGAGAGAACCGCACCTACGGGAGGGTCCCCACCCATGACGCAAACCGCCGTGACTGCCAAGCTCGGGCTGATCAAGCAGCTCAACGAACGTCACCACAAGGCCGCTCTCAACACCTTCCTGGTCGTCGTCATCGGCCACTGGGCCGAGCACCTCGTCCAGGCCTACCAGATCTGGATTCTCGGCCTGCCCCGGCCGCAGGCACGGGGCGTTCTCGGCCAAGTCTGGCCGTGGTTGGTCACGTCGGAGTGGCTGCACTACGGCTACGCCATCGTCATGCTGGTATTCCTCTTCCTGCTGCGGCCGGGCTTTGTCGGGCGGTCGCGGACGTGGTGGACGGTGGCCCTGGCGATCCAGTTCTGGCACCACATCGAGCATTTCCTGCTGCTGGTCCAGGCACAGACCCACCACCCCTTCTGGGGCCAGCCGGTGCCCACAAGCATGCTCCAGTTGGTCTTCCCACGGGTCGAGCTGCACCTGTTCTACAACTCGATCGTCTTCATCCCGATGGTGATCGCGATGTACCTGCACGCGCGGCCAAGCCTGGCCGAGAAGAACGAGATGGTGTGCAGCTGCGTCGGCCACCGGCGCGACAGTACGCACGCCCTGGCCGCGCATGCCGCGTGAGCGCGGACCGCGTGCCGGCCGCTGGGGCCGGCGCGCGGTCGCACTGCTGGCCGCGTCCTCGGCGGCACTGCTGCCACTGCCCGGAGTGGCCCACGCTGACAACGCCCCGGTCCTGGCCGACCCGCCGTCGGGTGCTGCGCTGACGACCGCACCCGGCGCGGTGACGCTGCGGTTCGCGGACGATCTCTCCGGCGACGACTCGCACGTCACGGTGTCGGATGCCGGCGGCAGGAACGTCACCGTTGGCGAGGCCACCCAGGCGGGGCCGGCCCAGATGCGGGCGCCGATCCAGCCCTCGGCACAGGGCGACCTCACGGTCGCCTACCATGTCATCTTCCGCGACGGCGACAGCGCCACCGGCGTCTACCGGTTCAGCGTCGGCACCGGCGTGGCGCCGGCCCCGTTGTCCGGCGTCGCACTCCAGGAGGCGACCTCGGCCGTCTCGCGACACACGCACCAGGTGGACGGGGCCAGCGCCGTTCTGCTGATAATCGACGGCGCGGTACTGCTGGCCGTGCTGTTCCTCCTGTGGTCCCGGCCCAGGACCGGAGGGCGGGCCTCGTGGCGGTACCAGCAGGAGTGATCGACGCACACGGACCACGACAGCGGCGCCAGCGGACCTTCCGCCGGCGCCGCTGTCGTATACCTAGCGCTTGTCGGCCTTTTCGGGAATGGGGAAGAACGCGCGCAGGAAGATGTCGAACCCACGGTCACCGATCGTCGCGCGCATCTTGGGCAGCAGCCGCGACGGCATGCCGAGTCGGTAGCGCGGCCGCGGGTTCTCCACCGACACCGCCTTCTCGATCACCTTGGCGACATCCTCGGCCCGTACCGCTATCCGACCGCGCAGGGGCGGGTGGTCGCTGAGCCGGTACGCCTGGTGCCAGTCGACGAAGTACTCCCAGAAGTCCCGGTAGAGCGCCGGATTGTCGTGCGACTCCATGCCCAGGTCGGACACGGAGTCGGGGACGAAGCCGCCGAGCACCGGCGATGGTTCGATGAGCACCACCTTGATGCCGAACTTGGCCACCTCAAGGCGCAGCGAGTCGCCGATCGCCTCGAGCGCGTGCTTGGTGGCCTGGTAGTAGCCGCGTCCCGGGGTGGCGAAGTTGCCGAAGATGGACGACATCAGCACCACCCGCCCGCCGCCCTGCTCCCGCATGCCGGGCAGCACCAGCTGGGTGAGTCGGCACAGTCCGAACAGGTTGGTCTCGAACTGGCTGCGCACCTCGTCCATCGGCGTCTCGCCGATCGTGCCGTTGAGGCTGTAGGCGGCATTGTTGATCAGCGTGCCCACCGCGCCGTGTTCCTCGGTGATGCGCTTGACCGCCGTCACCATCGAGTCCTCGTCGGTGACATCGAGGTGAAGCGTGGTGATGCCCTCGGCGGCCAGCGGCGCGAGGGCCGCCATGTTGCGGCCGGTCGCGTACACCGGCCAGCCGGCGCGATGCAGCCGCAGCGCCGCGGCCTGCCCGGAGCCGGAGGACAGACCGGTGCCGGAGGACGCGCCGGTCAACAGCACCGCGCGGGAGCGGGTCACTGGTCGCCCTGCCGAGCGATCCGGCTGCGCTCGACCGACGAGCCGAGACCCGTCGCGTCCACCAGCCGGTTGATGAACGCGAACAGGCTGGCCACGAAGACCGCCTCCAGAATCTCCGCCTCGCTCCAGCCGGCCTGCCCGGCCCTGTCCCAGTCCTGGTTGGTGATCTTGTACGCGCCGGTGCTGACCTTCTCGACCAGCTTCATCAGCGGCAGGGTCTTCTCGTCGACGCCGAGATCCTCGGCCGTGTCCGCCGTGGAGACCGCCTCCACCAGCTCGTCGCTGCCACCGAACTGGTTCAAGAACCAGCTGTGCGTGCCCACGCAGTAGGGGCAGCCGTTCAGCTTCGACGTCCACGCCGCGATGAGCTCGGTGAGATGCCGTGGCAGCGTGGTCCCGCTGAAGATCCCCCCGTAGCCGGCCACGATCACCTCGAGGAGGCGCGGCTCGGTTGAAGCAAGTCGGAACATGTCCGGAACAAAGGGCAGCCCGGTCCGCTCCTTGACCCTCTCGTACAATTCTGCGGTACGTCCGACCGCGTCCTCCTCCTCGATCATGGTGACCCTGACGCGCGGCTCCTCCACGGTCGTTTCCATGGCGCTTCTCCTTTTGCGAACGATGGCAGGAACGATCGGCACGGCACTCGCTCGCCGCGTCTGGGCAGCTCATGGCCACCGCCGCCGATATCGCTCGCCCATGATGGCACGATCAGGAGGCCACCTTGATCTCCCGTATTGCCTAGTCGGTAATGCATTTCGCACAAGGCTGCAATCATTGTCGGGACGAGCCGCAGTTTCGATCGATATCATGTTCGTGTCCGAACCGACCAATGAGGTAATCATGCATGCAGGACTGTTACGACCCATTCTCGGTGTCCTCGGCCTCACCCAGGTCCGGCACGTGACCCCGGTGCGGCGCGGCGCCGCGACCGGCCTCGTGGGCCGGGTCTACCGCCAGGTCGAGCACGACTTCGGAGTACTCGCTCCGCCGATCGCGCTGCATGCCGGCGCCCCACCGGCGCTGGCCGCCGCGTGGGTGATGTTGCGCGAGATCATGCTGGTGCCCGGCACGCTGTCGCGGGCGCAGAAGGAGGCCATTGCGGCCGAGGTGTCCCGGCAGAACCGCTGCCCATACTGCGTGACCGTCCACGAGACCGTGGTGCGCCGTCTCGGCCCGCCGGCCACGGGCCCCGCACCGGCCGGGGCCGACCCCGAGGCGGTCGCCATGTCTCTGGTCATGAACTATCTCAACCGCATGGTGAACGTGTTCCTGCGCGAGGTGCCGCTGCCACCCCACGTACCCACCAGAGCGCTGCGACCGGTCATGCGGGTGCTCGGCACCGACATGCTGGCCGCCGCGACCCGCCGGCACCCGGTTGGCGCCTCGCTCGACCTCCTGCCGGACGCCGACCTGCCGGACGACCTCGCCTGGTCGGCGGCGGCTCCCACAGCCGCCCCGGCGCTGGCCCGCGCCGCCGCCGCCATCGAGGCCGGCGGCCGGCGAGCGCTGCCCGACCCCGCGCGCGAGACCGTCCTGAGGGCACTGTCGGGCTGGCACGGCGAGCCGATGGGCATCAGCCGCCGCTGGACGGACGACCTGGTGACCGACCTGCCGGCGACGGCGCGGCCGACGGCTCGGCTGGCACTACTCGTCGCCCTGGCATCATTTCAGGTCGACACCGCGTTGATCGTGGAATGTCGGGCCGCGGGTGCTGATGATCAAACGCTTCTCGAGCTGAGCTCCTGGTCAGCGATGATTGCGGCGCGTCGAAAAGCATCACTGATCACCATTGGATCACGACAGTGACGTGTGTCGACCAAAGCGGGCATTTACGGAACTATTATGACCATGCTGTCGACGCTTTTGCATTAAGCGCGGCCGACTAATTTGTTGCTCTTTAAAATCGGCGGATATTGATGCTACGATGTCACCAAGCGAGACGTGCCGTACACCGTCGGTGAGCTGGTGCATGATCCGGAAGCGGCACGGAAACGGGGGAGGACTGAGTGGTGGGCCGAGACCTGCGAACGTAGCCGCGTCGATGGACGTGGCTACCGTGATTTTGCTGCCGCCCTCCACACGCGTGCGGCACCCCCAGCCTGGGCAGCCCCGACAATCCAAGACCGATGGGCGCGCCCGCACCACGAATCCTTCCTTGCTGCCTCGGAATGGAGTAACTCATCGTGCAGAAAGCTATTGAGCGTGCCATCTCCACAATGTGGGACCGCTACGACGAGCCATTGTCCTTGGATGCGATGGCCCACTCCGCCTACCTCAGCCGCTTCTACTTCTCGCGGCTGTTCCGTTCAATGACCGGCACCTCACCGGGGCGATTCCTGACCGCCATCCGCCTCTATCAGGCAAAGATCCGCCTACGCGAGACCGACATGAGCGTAACGGATATCGCCTACGGCGTGGGCTACAACAGCCTCGGTACGTTCATCAGCCGGTTCACCCGCAGCGTCGGCGTCTCACCGGCCCGCTACCGAGCGCTCGCCGAGGCGGGCATGCCCCGTCTTTCCGAGAGCGACACCGGCTACGGGCGGCCCGGCGGGTCAATACGCGGCCGGATCGTGCTGCCCCCGCTGGACATGCCGGTCCGGGTCTACGTCGGAGCGTTTCCCGACCCGATCGTGCAGGGTCACCCGTTGGCTTGTGACATCGTGGAGTCCTCCGGCCAGTACGTGTTGGCCGACGTGCCGGCGGGCGAGTGGTTCCTGCGCGCCGCGGCCATCGGGCTGCCACCCGCGGGCGGCTGCGCGGAGCAGACCCTCCCGGTGACTCCGCGACCCTTGGCGGTCGGCACGTACGACAATGTCAAAGTCACCCGCGGTGAGAAGGTCACGGCGCACCTGGAACTGCACCGCAGCTGCATCTTCGACCTGCCGATCCTCATGGCGCTGCCGGAGCTCGACAGCCGGGCGGCGGGCGGACCGCCGCGCGGACGCCGTCCCTATGCGCGGGTGGCCGAATAGCGCGGTGCGGGCCCCCTCCCCCGCTCCGGCAGCGGCGGGCCCCTGCACCCGCGGAGGCGACACTCACGGTCCGTAGCTGGTGCCCCCGCGGGTGCGGAGCACCCGCCGGGTGCCGGCAACTCAGGCCACCGGCACCGGTGCGGCGAGGGTGCCGACCTGGCGGGACGAGACCAGGCCCGCACGGTGCAGCCAGCGAACGGTGTCGGCCAGCGTGTCGGCGAAGGGCCGCGGCTCGATCCCAAGGGCGGCCGGCAGCGGGTCGACCCGGCTGTCACATGCGCAGACGTAGCAGGCGCCGTACTCGGCCGGAATGTGCCACGGCCACACCCGCTGCAGCACGTCGGTCATCGCGGCGGCCGGCAGCATGGCCCGCGCCGGCAGGAACAACGTCGGCAGCGACCGGCCGGTCACCTCACGGACCGTCCGCACGTAGTCGCGCGTGCTCACGTACCGGCCCGGCCCGAAAACCCGCCCGCTGCCCTCGCTGGTCAGCAGGCCGGCGAGCAGCGCCGCCGTGTCGCGCACGTCGCCGATCGGGAAGCCGCCGGTCGGCCAGATCGGCATGAACCCGCGCAGCACCGCGCGCAGCCGACCGGTCTGGTCGCCGAGACGCGGGTCGTCCGGCCCGAGCAGCGCCGGCGGGTAGACGATCACCACCGGCGAGCCGTCCCGCTGGTGCCAGCGCGCGATCCGTTCGGCCTCCGCCTTGCTCGCCAGGTAGGTCTCCCTGGCGGCACCGACCGGCGAGTCCGGACCGACGACCCGCCCCGGCGCCGGCAGCAGCGCGCCGAACGTCGAGACGTGCACCGTACACGCCACCCCGGCCCTGCGCGCCGCCTCAAGCACCACAGCGGTGCCGCGCGCGTTGACCCGGCGCGTTTCCGCCCGTCGGCGGCTGTCGAACGAGTACACCGAGGCGGCGTGCAGCACGTACTCGACGCCCCGGACAGCCCGCGCGACCGTTGCCGCGTCGGTCACGTCGCCGACCACGAACTCCTCAACGCCCGGTAGCTCCGGCTGCCTCCCCGGGCGCGCCAGCACCCGGACGCGGTGCCCGGCGCGCAGGAGCGCCGCGACCACGTGCGTGCCGACAAAACCCGTGCCACCCGTCACCAGGACCGTCATCGTCACTCCGTCCGCCTCGCCGAGAAGACGCCCAGATCGTCTCCTCGCGGACCGCCAGAACGCTTCTCCGAGCGTGCGGTCGTGACGGCAAAACCGCAGCTCAGAGGGCAAGGCCAGAGTGGCCGGGCGGAGCCGCGTAGCCGGACGATGCCAACAGGAGCAATGCCGACGAACGGGAGCAGCAGGTGGCTGGCATCATCCGGGCGCTCAGACGCCGAATCTTCACCCCGGACATCGCGGAGACGACCGTGGCCGTCCGGGGATTTCACGACAAGAACCGCGAGGCACGCGAGGTCCTCGAGACGGTCGGCGCGAGCTTCCTGCGAGGGCTGTCGGCGGCGGCCGGGGCACGCGAGGTCACCGACATCGACACGGATCTCGCCGACCTCTCGACCCGGTTCAGGGGCTTCGCGTACGAAGGGGCCGGCATGGGTTTCGCGCTGGTGGACGCGGTCAGCCCGGGCCGACGGAGGCGTACTGCCGAGTTCCTCGCCGGGCCGGGCGCACCACACGTCTACATGGTGTATGTCGGGGTCGGCTGGGCCCTGGCCCGGCTGCCACGTCCACTGTGGGGGCGCGCGACCGCCGCGACGACCGATCCGCTGCTGCGTTGGCTCGTGCTCGACGGGTACGGCTTCCACCAGGCCTACTTCAAGACCCAGGAGTACGTGTACGCCCACCGCGACATCCCGTCGTTCCCATGGCCGGTGGACGGGCCCCCGACGTACGCTCCGCGCGTGGTCGACCAGGGCATCGGCCGGGCCTGCTGGTTCGTGGCCGGATCCGATCCCGAGCAGGTCGCCAATCTCATCGACAACTTCCCGGCCCACCGCCGTCCGGACCTCTACGCGGGCATCGGACTGGCGGCCACGTACGCCGGGGGCGTCCGCGAGGACGAGCTACGGGTGCTGGTGGACCGCGCCGGTGCGAACGCCCCGTGGCTCGCCCAGGGCAGCGCGTTCGCCGCGAAGGCGCGCGAGCGCGCCGGGCTGCTCGTGCCGCACACCGAACTGGCCACGAAGATCCTCTGCAACGCGACAGTGCGCGAGGCCGCGGCCATCACGGACGAGGCCATCCCGGCCGGACCGGACGACGCCGGCACTCCGGCGTACGAGCTGTGGCGTTCCGCCATCGCCGAGCGCTTCGGCGCAGAAGCCCGGGTGCGACGGTGACCGCCGTCGCACAACGGCCGCGTCCCGCCACTCCGCCCGGACCCTCCGTCTGGACCGCTCCGGCCATGCTGGTCAGGATGGCGAGAAACCGCCTGAACGTCATGCGCGACGTGTCGGCCCGCTACGGCGACGCCGTACGTCTGCCGCTGGGTCCCAAGACGCTGCACTTCTTCAACCATCCCGACCACGCCAAGCACGTGCTCACCGAGAATCCCGGCAACTACCACAAGGGCATCGGGCTCTCGCATTCCCGGCGGGTGCTCGGAGACGGGCTGCTGACCAGCGAGGGCGAGCTGTGGAGGAAACAGCGCAGGACGATCCAACCGGTGTTTCAGGCCCGCCGCATCGCCGCACAGGCCGACGTGGTCGCGCAGGAGGCCGTACAGATGGCGGCCCGGCTGCAGCAGGCGGTGGGCCGGGGCCCGGTCGACGTGCGCCACGAGATGACCGAACTGACCCTTGGTGTGCTCGGCCGCACCCTGCTGGAGGCGGACCTGAGCGAGTACGGCGGCATCGGCACCGCCTTCGAGGCGGTGCAGGACCAGGCGATCTTCGAGATGATGTCGCTCAGCAGCGTGCCGCCCTGGGTGCCGCTGCCCCGCCAGCTACGGTTCCGGCGGGCCCGCGCGGAGTTGCAGGAGATCGTCGACCGGTTGGTGGCCCGGCGCCGCGAGGAAGCCCACGACGACCTGGAGCAGCGCGATGACGTCGTGTCCCGGCTCATCGTGTCGACCGGCCGGGAGGCCGACCCTCGGGTGGGTCGCCAGCGCATGCGCGACGAGCTTGTGACGCTGCTGTTGGCCGGCCACGAGACCACCGCCAGCACGTTGTCCTGGGCGTTCTACCTGCTCGACGAGCACCACGAGGTGTGGGAGCGGATGCACGAGGAGTCGCTGGCCGTGCTCGGTGACCGCACGCCGACCTACGACGACCTGCACCGGCTGCGGTACACGGCCATGGTGGTCGACGAGGTGATGCGCCTCTATCCCCCGGTGTGGCTGCTGCCCCGCGTGGCGCTGGCGGATGACGAGGTCGGCGGCTGGCACGTCCCCGCCGGCGCCGACCTGGTCCTGTGCCCGTACACGCTGCATCGGCACCCGGAGTTCTGGCCGGACCCGGAGCGGTTCGACCCCGACCGGTTCGACCCCGACCGGCCGGTCGACCGGCCGCGGTACGCGTTCATCCCGTTCGGTGCCGGACCACGGTTCTGCGTCGGCAACAACCTGGGCATCATGGAGGCGGTGTTCGTGCTCGCCTGCGTGACGCGGCAGTTGCGCCTGAGTAAGGAGCCGGGCCACCAGGTGGTGCCCGAGCCCATGTTGACGTTGCGCATCCGCGGTGGCCTCCCCATGAGCGTCCACGAAGCCTGACAACGCACCGCACGTAGAGAGGGCCGGGGATCCCCGGCCCTCTCTACGTGCGTCTGTGGGAGCCGGGCCTCCGAGGAGGACCGCCCGGCTCCCGTCGTCTCAGGCCGCCCGGCCCGCCGGGAAGAACCGCCCGCCGTGGAAGACCAACGCGTCGCGGTCGGACTGGTGGCCAATGCCCAGCACCGACCCGACGAAAATGCCGTGGTCGCCGCCGTCGTACACGTTGGTCAGCTTGCACTCCAGCCAGGCCAGGCAGCCGGTCAGTATCGGCGCCCCGGTCAGTGGGCCGCTGAAGTACGGTACGTCAGCGAACTCCCGCTCGTCGCGTGGCCGCTGCCGACTGGCAAAGTAGCGGGCCGTCGCCTCCTGCTCGCCGGCGAGGATCGAGACGACGAACGTGCCCTGCTCCTGCATCGCCTCGTGCAGGACCGCGGACCGTTTGACGCAGACCAGCACCAGCGCCGGGTCGAGCGAGACCGACGTGAAGGCATTGGCGGTCATCCCGTGCGGCAGGTTGCCGCCGGTCGTCACCACGGTGACGCCGGTGGCGAACATGCCCAGCACCGCCCGCAGGTCGGCGTGCCCGACGAGCCTGTCGACCACGGCTCAGCCCGCCGCGCTCTGCACGGGCAGTGCCTTGGCCGCGTAATGCGACAGCGCCTCGCGCAGCTCCTCCGGCACCAGCGTGGGCCGGGTGTCGGTGTTCGGGCCGCGCATGCACGCGACCCGTTGCCGGCCCCGGGCCACCAACTCCTCGAAGCCGTCGCGCAGCAGCACGTAGTCGAAGGCGAAGCCGACCTGCGTCTGGGTGAGATCCTCAAGACGCATCCGCACCGACAGCTCGTCGAAGGCGGTGATCTCGGCGAAGAACTCACACTCGACCTTGAGCGTGAACAGCTTGAGGTCGCCGCGGATGTCCGCCAGCACAGCCGGGGCCTTCTCCTTCAGGAACATCTCCCGGCACCGGCCCTGCCACCGGAGGTAATTGACGTAATAGACGTTGCCGACCAGGTTGGTCTCCTCGAAACCGACCACGTGCCGGATCTCGTAATAGGACTCCACGACTACCTGTCTCCTTCCGCCAGTATCGTGAACACGACCGGTTCGGTCACGTCCTGCAGCGAGGCGACGAAACCGGCCGCCCGCGCCACGCCGGCGCGCAGCACGACCCACCCCGACAGATCCGAGGGCTCCAGGGTCAGGCCCGAGGTGTTCCGCTCGGTCTTGCGCAGCGCCTCGACGGCCCCCCAGACCCGGGTGGCCGCGACGGCCAGGCTCTCGCCGGTCTCGGCGGCCAGCCGGTCGGCCAGCGCCAGGTTCTCCTCGCCGAGCAGGCCAGCCCAGTCCTGACGGTCGCGCGGGACCGCCCTCTCGACGTCGCAGGCCACTGGTCCGTGCCCCGCGACCACCATGGTCACCCCGGCGCCGTGCGACGCCGAGATCTGCGGGCCGCCGTCGACCTCCGGTTTGCCGTCCGGGCGGTGGCGGACCTCGACCGGCCGGCCGAGAGCCCAGGCCACGGCCGCCTCGGTCTGCCGTCGGTGGTCGGCACCGGGGTCGTCCGGGCGGATCACCAGCCGCAGCCGCGGTTCGAGCAGCGCGGCGGTCCGGCGCTCCAGGTACGGTCCGAGCAGCGCCGGCAGCCACGGGCCACGGCCGTCCAGCTTGCGGACGGCGTGCAGGCGCAACCCGGTCCACCGCTCCACCACGACCCCGTCCTCGGTGCAGACGTCGACGTCGTAGAGGTAGGTGTCGCCGTCGCGGCTGCGTTCCTGTGCCCGGATGACCACCGTCTCCAGCCCCTTCACGACGGAGGGGTCGGCCAGCCGCAGCCGCTCGATCGCTCCGGGCAGCAGCGTCGCGTCGGGGACGCAGCACTGCAACGAGTGCATGACCGCGTCCCGGGTACCCGGGTCGGCCAGCAGCAGGTCGCCCGGGCGGAACCGGCCGAACCAGGATGCTCCCGAGCTGCCCGACAGCCGCACCACGCAGCTGGTGGCCGCGAGGTCGAGATAGCCGCGCACCTGTTGGAATCGGCGCCCCTGGAACAGCACCGGCCCGTACAGGTCGCGGGCCGGATCGATCGGCAGCGGCGCCTGGCCCACCGTCGCCGGCCGGTCCTCGTCGATAGCTGCCGGGTCATAGCGCAGCGTGGCCCGGAAGTGGTCGGCCTGGAACCCGGTGTCCGCGCTGCGGACCACCGCGCCCACCGAGCCGTCGCCCCGGTCGAGCACCGCGATGCGGATCGTGGTGCTCCCGCCGGGTGCGACCACGATCGGCCGCAGTAACTCCACGTCGGCCAGCTCTGGCGTCTCGGTGCGGCCGGTGAGCGCCGACGCCACCTGCGTCATCGCCTCCATGCCGAGCACCGCAGGCAGTAGCTGGTCGCCGTCGAGCAGGTGGTCGGCGAGGTACGGGTCGTCCTCGGCGCTGAGGTCGGCGTCGACCACCAGCTCGACACCGGGGTAGTGCACCTGGACGCGGTCGACGAACCGCAGCAGCGGCAGCCCGGCTGGTTCGAGGGCGATGGTGGGCAGCCCACCGGCCCGCCCCATGATCACCATGGACCGTGGCGCGGCCGGATCGGCCAGCACGGCTTCGAGCATGGCCAGTCCCTCGGTGACCGGGATCGCCGCAATGCCCTCGCGGGTCAGGGCGTCCAGCACGCCAAGCTTCTCCCCCATGCCCGCGCCGGACCAGACCGACCACTCCATGGCGATCGTCCGCACGTGCGGGTAGTTCTCACCGACCGAGGCGGTCAGCTCGGTGAGCCAGTCGTTGGCGGTGGCGTAGTGCGCCTCACCGCGCAGACCGGCCCGGCCGATGATGCTGCCGAACGTGACGAGCAGCCGCAGCGCCTGCGGGTCGACGACGCCGAGCACCGCTTCGAGGCCGTCGAGCTTCGGGGCGAGCGTGCGGCGGAAGTGTGCCTCGTCCAGGTCGGCGAGCGCGACCGGCTCGTTGCGGCCGGCACCGTGCAGGATGCCGGTGACCTGGCCCAGCTCGGTCTCGATCTTTTGCAGCGCCGCCTTGACCTGGTCGAGCGCGGTCAGGTCGGCCGCCGCGTAGGTGAAGCGCACCCCGGCCGCGGCGAACCGCTCCAGGTTGGCCGCGAGCTCGGCGTCCTGGGCCGGATCGGAGCGCCCGACCAAGCCGACCGCCGTCCCGGTGTCGCGGCCCAGGGCCAGCGCGCACTCTGCGGTGATGCCCTTGCCGCCACCGGTGACCAGCAGGACGTCGCCGGACCCGAGACCCGCTTCACCGCTCGTGGCGAACGTCGCCGCCCGCAGCACCGGTATCCGCCGGGTGCCGTCGGCCCCGTAGTGCACCTCGCTGAAGCCGTTTGTGCCGGCCACGTCTGCGACCAGGGCGGCAGTCGGCACGGACGTCAACGCGCCGGTCAGCGTGAGCACTGTGGTGGGGATCCGTGGGTGCTCCTGGTGCAGAGTCTTGGCCAGGCCCGCCGCGCCGCGCCGGGTGCCGACCGTCACGAACCGCACCGGGCCGCCGGCCGAGAGCGCCGCACGGGCCGCGCGCAACAGCGCCGGGATGTGCTCGGGCTGGCCGTCGACCGGCAGGTGCAGCAGTACGCCGTCACCGAGGCCGGCCGCCTGTAGTGCCGCCCGCAGCGGCTCCGCGTCGTCCCCCGGGCCCGCGGTGACCAGCTGCCACCGGCCGGCGACCGACGCGGTCACGCGCGGCGGCACCTCGGCCGGTACCAGCTCCACGGAGAACGCGCGGACCCACGGCGCGACGCCGAGAACCTCACGCGGGGTGTCCTCGGCCGGCGCGCCGACCGAGCCCGCCTCGTCCAGCAGCTGTGCGATCTCGGCCACCGTCGCCGTCGCGTAGCTGGAGGTGAGCGCGGGCGCGGGGACGTCGAGCTCGCGAGCCGCCTGGTTGACGATCTGGCCCACCGTGATCGAGCTCAGGTGCAGCTCGTCGAGCGGGCGGCTGTCCGGTCGCACCGAGCCGACCGGGAGTTCGGCCCGCTCGGCCGCGAGGCGCAGCAGCAGTTCGAGGCTGCCCTCCACGGTGCTCCCCGCGATGTCCACCTTCGGCCGGTCTGCCACCCGGGGCGCCTCGGTCGCGGATGGCGCGGCGGAGAGCACCGGCGCGAAGTCGCCTGACTGGTTCGCTTCGGCCGGGCTGGCGAAGAACGACAGCTTGCGTCCGGGGATCAGCTTGCGGGTGAAGCGGTCCTCGAACAACGCGGTGTGGTCGAGCGGCGCGCCGAGCGCGTACGCCGCGCCGGCCGCCGCGAGCACACCGGCCAGCGACATGCTGTCGGTCTCCATCGAGATCGTCGGCAGGTCCGGGGCGATGTCGGCGGCCAGCCCTTGCAAGATCCGGCCGGGGCCGACCTCCAGTAGCAGGTCCGACTCGGCAGCCAGCCGGGCCACGGCCTGGTCGAAACGCACCGGTTCGAGCACCTGCCGGCGCAGCAGGTCCGCGAGGTCGGTGTCCGGTGCCAGCCGGTCGGCAGTGACCGTGGAGTACATGGCGCGGCGCAGCGGCTCGAACGCCTGGCCGCGGAGCCACTCCGCGAGCGCCTCCGCCGCCGGTGCAACGGCCTTGGAGTGGAAGGCGTGGGAGACCGCGATCCGGGTGCAGTAGAGCTGCCGGCTGACGGCCAGTGCGGCGACCCGCTCCACCGCCTGAACCGTTCCCGAGATCACAACCTGTCGCGGGCTGTTGTACCCCGCGATGACCACCTCGGTGCCGGCCAGCAACGGCCTGACTGCGTCGGCCGACGCCGAGATGCTCGCCATCGTGCCGTTGCCGTCGCTGGCCGTGGCCATCACTCGGCCACGCGCGGCGGCCGTGGTGAGCAATGCCGCCTCGTCCATCGCGCCGGCCCAGTGCAGCGCGGTCAGCTCGCCGAGGCTGTGGCCGGCCGCGCCGGTGGCCTCGATGCCGAGCCGGGCCAGCACGCGCAGGCCGGCGACCGACGCGGTGACGATCCGCGGCTGGGCGACCTCGGTGGCGACCAGGTCGACACCGGCCGGCGGCTGGTACTTGAGGTAGAGCGCGTCGATGTCGGCGAAGCGTCGGCGCAGTGCGCCCCCGTCGGCCCGCCGGCCGGCGCCCTGGCCGGGAAAGAGCAGGCCGATGCGCGGGGCGGTGTGGCCGGTGCCGTAGAAGATGCCACCGGCCACGTCGAGGATCCGCGCGGTGCCACCCTCGACGGCCTCGGCCAGCGCCCCGATCCGCTCCGCCGCCTGCTTGGGCGACGAGGCGACCACCGCAGCGCGGACCGGACGATCGGCCAGCTCATCGGCGAGCGCGGCGGCCAGGTCGCCGACCTCGGCGTACGACAGTCTGCTGGTCCAGTCGGCGAGGTCGCGCAGCCGCTCCACCAGGGCCGCTGGCGACTTCGCGTCGAACAGCAACAGCTCGCCGTCCTGGCGGGACCGCACGAGACCTGTCGTGGCCGCGCTCACCGTGGTGCGCCGGCGTGCCGCCACGCTCTCGACGACGACGTGGGCGTTGATGCCGCCGAAGCCCATCGAGGAGACGGCGGCCCGGATCGGCCGTCCCGCCGGCCACAGCCTGGCGGTGTCCGGCACCTGAAGGGCGGCGTCCTTCTCCGCGAGCACCGGGTGGGCCTCGACGTGCCCGGTGGCCGGCGGGATCACCTGGTTCTCGACGGCGAGGATGGCCTTGAGCAGGCCGGCCACGCCGGCCGCCGCCTTGGTATGGCCGAAGTTGCCCTTCACCGTGCCGATCGAGGCCGGTGTCGTGGCTCCGGCCTCCCGCAGCGCGCCGGTGAAGGCCCGCAGTTCGGTGGCGTCGCCGACCGCGGTGCCGGTGCCGTGGCCCTCCAGGTACGACACCGTGTCGATGCCGAAGCCGGCCTTGGCGTACGCGCGGCTGATCGCAAGCCGGTGCCCGTCGGCCTCGGGGCGGGTGATGCCGCCCTTGCCGTCGGACGAGTAGCCCCAGCCGGCGATGACCGCGTGCCGGCGCAGGCCCTGCGCGACCGCGTCCTCGTCGCGCATGAGCACGAGCATGCCGCAGCCCTCGCCCGGCCAGAACCCGTTGGAGTTGCGGTCGTAGACCCGCATCTCGCCGGTGGCCAGCGCGCCCGTCTTGGCGAAGCCGATCACCTCGAACGGGTCGATGCTCAGATCGACGCCGCCGGCGACCGCGGCGTCCAGCTCGCCGCGGGCCAGCGCGTTACACGCGGTGGCCACCGACAGCAGCGACGAGGAGCAGGCGCCGTCCACGGTGTAACCGCCGCCGTGCAGGTCGAAGTAGTTGCAGATGCGGCCCGCGATGGTGTTGGCCAGGCCGCCGGCGAGGGAGTCCTCGTCGATGGGTGGGAACGGCTCCTTGTAGACCGGCTCCAGCTCGTCGAGGAACCGCGCGACGTCGGTGTCCCCCCAACCCTCCCGCCGCAGCGCGGCACCGACCGTGCGACGCACGTACGGCCAGCGCAGCCGCAGCAGATTGGCGCGACTGAACTCGCCGGTCAGCGTGTTGCCGATGACCACGCCGGTGCTGGTCGTGGGCAGGCCGACGCCGTCGGGGAATCCCGCGTCGTCCAGGGCCCGGGCCGCGGTGTCCAGGGCCAGCCAGTGCGTCAGGTCGGTGGAGCGGTAGGTGCTGCCGGCGATGCGGTACTTCACCCGGTCGAACTCCCAGCCCTCGATGACGGCTGCCATCGACGAATAGAAGCGGTCCGGTGCGGCCGGGTCCGGTGAGTAGTAGTCCGCCTGGTTCATCCGCTCGTCGGGCAGCCGTCGGAAGGCACGGCGGCCGGCGAGCACGTTCTCCCAGAGTTGCTCGGGGGACTCGGCGTCGGGGTAACGGCAGGAGAGGCCGACGACGGCGATGCGGTCGCTCATCGGGCCACCGCCAGGTCCGGAGCGGGTGTCTCCGCGCTCGCCTGTGCGCGCCGCTCGCGGGACCTGCGCAGCCCGTCAGCGACCCACCAGCCGATGCCACGGATCCCGCAAACCACCACGACCGCGAAGAACAGTGTGTAGACGACGTTGAAGAGCATGAGCACGCCGTACGCCATGGCTACCGACGAACCGAACATGAACTGGTTCTTGGCCTTGACCGGTGTGGTGCCCGGATCGGTGATCATGTAATTGGTGAACAGGACGAACGCGACGCCTGTCATCACGCCGAGGCCGGCGAAGAGCGGGGCATCCCAGATCCAGTGCCGCAGGAACGCCTGGATGGCGAAGCCGCCGAGCCAGCCCACGATCAGCGGGACCTTGCGGGTGAGCAACGCGTTGATGACCGTACCGGCGGTCACGATGATGATCGGGATCATGACCCGGAAGAACGTGTTGGCCCGCTCGGTGAACTCGTACGGCGGCGCGATGGAGATCCACGAGCCGAAGACGACAAGCGCCGCCGTGATGCCGAGGTTCGATGGGTTCATGTAGTGCCGCATCCGGCCGTACACCGGGGCCTGTAGCACGTGCTTGCCGGTGACACCGACGATCACCGCGAACATGATCGGCAGGAACATGTCGTTGGCGTACAGCAGCATGTTGCAGGCCAGCGCGGTGATGTGCGCCGGCAGTAGGAACTCGTACAGGCCGCGCATGCCGTTGCCGCGGTAGCGCGGGGGCCGGCTCTTGGCCCAGGCACTGATCCTCTCGAAGACGAGCTCGGTGGCGTAGGCGGTCAGCACCGCGAGGATCGGCCACAACCAGGGCTGTTCGAAGCCCAGCAGGGTGTATCCGAAGATGTTGAAGACGCTGATCGAGAGGGCGAAGTTGCGCAGGGCCAGGTAGCGCCGATCGGGCTCGGGCTTGACCTTGTCCGGAGACTGTGGAGGCAGGGCGGCTACCGGCTGTTGACGTTCGGCGATCGTGGTCATCGGTTCGGAACCTCCTGGACGCGGTCGGTCAGCACCAGCGAGTGCGTGCCGGTCGTGAGCTGCTGGGACGAGGTGTGCAGGGTGCCGTCGAGGTCGCGCCAACGAAGGTCGACGCCGACCGGGCCGTTCACGGCGCCGAGGCCGACGTGCACCTCGAAACTGCGTTTGCCGCCGTGACCACTGCCGCCGTCGAGCCGGCTGACCTGCTTGCGGCCGTCCGGGGTGGTGACGGTGACGGTGGCGCCGTACGCGGGGGTGAGTCGGTCCGCGGCCCCCGACAGCGACGGCCGGAACAGTCGCAGGTCGAGGAAGGAGCCGAGGGTCGCGGACTCGTTGCAGTAGAAGGCGGGCGGCCCCCACTGGCGGGCGACCGCGAGGTCGATCGTGCCGTTGCCGCGGGTGTCGGCGGTCGCCACGCCGCGGGTGGGAATCTTGGCGTTCAGGCCGAGCTTGTCGGTGATGTCGGCGTACTCACCGCTCTTCGTGCGGGCGAAGAAGGCCAGCGACTGGTTGCCCGCGATGTCGTCCCCCGGCTCGACGTCGGGCCACTGCGCGGGGTTGGCGAGCAATTCGTCGTTGTTCATGGCCATTTCCTGCAACCACGGCCAGCGGTTGATCTTGCCTTTGACGAAGCCGATGCTCTGCACCACGTCGGTGTTACCGCTGTTCAGGAAGTCACCGAACTTGACATCCCAGCCCCATCCGCTCCACGCCATCCCGTGCGGGCGGGCCTCCTGCCTGAACGGCGCGACCTGCCTGTCGAGCTGCGCGGCCATGTCGGCCTCGTTCTTGGCCTTGTTCATCCAGAGGAAGTTGCTCTCCTCCAGGCCCCAGGCGGTGGTGATGTTGGAGACGAACATGTCGAACTGGCCGTCGTGGTCGAGGTCGCCGAAGTCGACACCCATGCCCTTGAACGAGCCCTGGCCGATCACGAACGACTTCGGTGTGGTCGGCGTGCGCTCCCCGAATGCCATCGTGAACCGGACGTCGCCGGGCTGGGAGCGGTTGTTCAGGACGTAGTCGTGGCCGAAGTCGTTCGCGACATAGAGCGTCGGCAGGCCCCGGGCGGTCAGGTCGGCCGAGGCGATCGCGAGCGTCCAGCCGCCGGATGCCTTCGTCGGCACGGCGACCTCCTGCGGCACGACGGTCACCGACGGGTTCGCACCCGAGGTCGCCGACACCCAGCGCAGCACGTGCAGGCCGCCGCCGTTCGTGGAGCTGGACAGGTTCTCGGTCATCTCGACGTTGTCCTGACCGTGGATGTCCAGCACGTCGGAGTCGCGGAAGTAGTTGCCGATCACGAAGTCCGGCTTGCCGTCCCCGTCGAGGTCATCGACGAGCGAGGCGTTGGTGTTCCACTTGGGTCCGTGGTATCGGCCGTCCGGCGATGCCTGCGGCAGCAACTCCTGGCGCTGGTACGTGGCGTTGGACAGCGGGCCCGCGACGCCCTTGTGCAGGAACAGGATCGGCACCCGCCCCCAGTAGGTGACCATGATGTCCATCTGGCCGTCGACGTTGAAGTCGCCCGGGACGCAGCCCATCGGGGCCATCTTTACGTCCATCGGCAACGGCGCCGGATCCAGGATGAACGGTGGGAACCGGTCGGCCTCCGGTGCGGTCGGGGCGTACGTGACCACGACCTTGTCCGTGCGGGTGTCGACAAAGCAGAGGCTGTCGGCGTGGCCGCTGCCGGTCAGGTCGTTCATGGCGATGCTGGCGCCGACCGAGGACACCCACGAGCGAATGCGGTAGTAGGTGGGGTTGACGTCGCGGAGCGTCCTCTTCTCCAGTTGGTCGTAGCCGGCGGGATAGGCGATGGGCATCTCCGTGAACCTGTACTTGGCGGCCGTCTCGTCCGCGTGTGCGACCGAAACCCGGCTGTCGATGACGAAGAACAGGGCTCCGAGGAGCAGCACGGCGACGATTCCCGGGCTGATTGAGCGCAGGCGTTGAGCGAGCACGGCATGGCCTCCTTGGACCGGGTCGGCAGGCACCGCGACCATGCATCAGCGCATGATGATTGCGGCAGCAATTGCTTTCGAGAGCCACGGAACGTCGTGGCGCCGCCCAGTGGGGCGGTCACTACGACATCTTGCAGAGGTTTGTCGATGCGAGGCTTCTTTCACATTGCTCGGCGACACTGCCGTCGCCGGTACGCCACAAGATGGCAATATCGCGAATACCTCACCGCGCACTGATGGCTAGCGTTACCTCGGCGCCCGCGCTGGGCCGTCACACCTGCCGGACGGAGAGGGAGACGTCGTGCTAGTTGAAGGTTTCTGGGACGTTGCCATCAAGACGCCACTGGGCACCCGCCGCACACAGCTGGAGCTGTTCACTGCCGACGGCGTGCTGCAGGGCATCTCCCGTGGAGAGAAAGAGCAGCTCACACTCAACGACCTCAGCCAGGACGGCAACCGCCTGACCTGGTACCAGAACATCACCAAGCCGATGCGCATGGTGCTGAGCTTCGACGTCACGATCGACGGCGACGACATGACCGGCACGGCCAGCGGCGGCCCGATGCCGGCCGCCAAGGTCAGCGGCAGCCGCGCGGCCGCCCCGCAGAACGCTTGATCCCAGGTCACTTTTCGCGCGTCACATCAGGAGCCGACTCATGGCACACATCGACCTGGGGCTCGACGAGAGGGAATATCCCGGCATTACCGGGCCGCTCAAATTCCGGCCCGAGACTGCCGCCCATTTGAATGCACTGGCCGAGGCTCTTCTGCACGCCCCACACCCAACCTTTCCGGCGGGTGAACGCGAATTGATTGCGGCGTACGTGTCGGGCCTCAACGAATGCACTTTCTGCCACACCTCACACGCGGCGTTCGCTGCCGAGCAGATCAACGGCGGGATGTCGCTGGTGAGCGCGGCATGCGCCGACCCCGACGACGCACCGCTGAGTGACCGGATGCGGGCGTTGCTGGTGATCGCCGCATCGGTGCAGCGCGGCGGTCGCCAGGTCACTCTCGCGCAGGCCGACGCGGCCCGCGCCTCGGGCGCCACCGACCTGGAGATCCACGACACGGTGTTGATCGCCGCGGCGTTCTGCATGTTCAACCGGTACGTCGACGGGCTGGGCACGGTGCTGCCGGACGACCCCTCGGTGTACGCACACCGCGCTCGCACCATCGCCGCCCAGGGATACCTCTGACCGTCGAGGAGAAAAGTCGTGACTCAAGCTCCCACCGCCGTCCGCCCCGAGGTCGAGCCCCGAGCGACGTCGCTGTTCGTTAATGGCTGGTTCCCTCGTAACCGCTGGCTGATCGTGCTGCTCAGCGCGATCGGCGGCTTCCTACTCGCCTACGCCTGGTCGTCGGAGCTGGTCGACCACACCATCGGCTTCAATGTCGCCAACGGCCTACTCGGTCATGACGCCGACAAGACACCGATCGGCAGCATCGCCTCCGGTGTCGTCTTCGCGTTCGTCACCGGACTGGCCGGCTCGTTCACCGCCTGCAACATCGCGGCGTTCGGTGCGGTCGGCCCGATGCTCGGCCAGGATCTGTCGCGCCGTGACCGCTTCGTGCAGACGGTGAAGCCGCTGGGCTGGCTCGCCGTCGGCATGATCCCGGTGTCGGCGGCCTACGGCGCGATCGTCGGCCTCTGGGGCACCGGGCTGCCGCAGTACTCGACCGCGCCGACCTCGGGCATCAGCCCGCGGATCGGCCAGGCGATGCTCACCTTCGGGCTGATCGGCGCGGTCATGCTCGTGCTCGGGCTGGCGTCGCTCGGCATCGTCCGCGACCCGCTCGCGGCGATCTCCCGTCGCTTTCCGGCCGCTCCACTGGTGCTGATGGGCGCGCTGATCGGCGCGTTCCTGATCGGACGGCCGTACCCACTGTTCCGCGACATGTTCCGGCATGCCGCCTCCACCCACAACCCGGGCTACGGCGCGTTCGCCTTCGTCCTGCAGTCGATCGGCAACATCCTGGTGATGGCGGTGCTGTTCATCGCCCTGTCCTATCTCGCCGGCCGCCCCATCGCGCGCTGGCTGGCCGCCTCCCCTACCCGCGCGACGATTCTGACCGCCGTGGCGTTCCTGGTCGCCGCATTCTTCATGATCATCTATTGGGACGTCCGCCTGCTCGGCCGACTCGACTACATCTGGTTCCCCACAGCACCCTGGAACGCCTGACATGCTCGTGCACGACGTTCTGGTCGCCGAGCGCCGACGCGTCGCGACGGTGCTCGACGGCCTCACCGCCGCGGAGTGGAACGCGCCCAGCCTGTGCACCGGCTGGTCGGTCGGCGACGTGGCCGCGCACCTGATCACCTACCTGCACCTCGGCCAAGCCAAGATCTACCTGGGCATCGTGTGCACCGGCGCGGACTTCGACAGGTGGAACAGGGCGCTCACCCGCCGGATCGCGCGCCGCGAGCCCCAGGAGATCGTCGCGACGCTACGTCGCCGGGCCGCGTCGCGCACCACGATCCCCCGCTCCGGCTACGACCCGCTACTGGCCGACGTGATCCTGCACGATCTGGACATACGGTTGCCGCTGGGCGTCGCCCGGGAAGCGCCGAGTCCCGGCTTGCCCGCGGCGCTCGACCACCTCGCCCGCCGCCCGGCGCCCGGCTTCGCGCTCGGCGGCCGGCTGCGCGACCTGCGCCTGGATGCGCCAGACCTGGGTTGGTCGGCAGGCTCGGGCGCACTGGTGCGCGGGCCGGCCGAGGCGCTCCTCCTCGCCATGGGCGGCCGGACCCGCGGCCTGGAACGCCTCGAAGGCGAGGGCGTGCCGTTACTTCGGGCACGCCTGGCGACGCCGACCAGCGCCCGACTGGTCGAGCGGCTCAAGGGTCCACTGCGTACCCTCCTCGACCCACCTCCGCCGGATCGTGGCTATGCGGAAAGCCTTTCCGGAACAGCGAGGGAGGCACAGCTGTGCCCGACAACACAGCAGATTCCAGTCTTCGCGAACGCGCCCCGCGCCGGATGCGCACCGACGCGCGCCGCAACATCGAGGCCCTGCTCGAAGCGGCGAAGACGGTCTTCAGCAGCGCAGGCGTCGACGCCCCCGCCAAAGAGATCACCGATCTGGCCGGCGTCGGCGTCGGCACGCTCTACCGGCACTTCCCGCAGCGCTCGGACCTGATCAAGGCCGTCATCGAGCGCGAGATCGACGCCTGCGCCGACGCGGCCCCGGCGCTGGCCGCCGCACACGAGCCGGGGGCCGCCCTCGCGAAGTGGCTCGACCGGTTCACCGCGTTCGTCGCGACGAAACGCGGATTTGCCGCGGCCCTGCACTTCGGCGATCCGGCGTTCGACGGCCTGCCCGGATATCTCCTGCAGAAACTGGGGCCGGCCCTCGGGTCCCTGCTCGAAGCCGCGACAGCCAGCGGCGAGGTCCAGGCCCGGATCAGTGCCCAGGACCTGCTGTACGCCGTTGCGAAACTGTGTGCGCCGATGCCGGACGAGGAACCCGACTACGGCCGGCGCATGGTCGCGCTCCTCGTCGACGGGCTACGGTCCGGCGAATCCCCACACTGACATATTCACCCTCGGTCGCGACGCGTGCAGCGCCAACATGGCACCGGCGTCTGCGATACGACGCCCGACTGACACCTCTCCCGGCAGGTGTCGTGAACGCACTCATCTCGGAGCCAGGAGCGGACGCCGCTCGACGGCCGGGAGCAGAATCGGCTGACCTTGTCTATGCCGGCTCGCGCACGCCGCCGGCGTTGCCGCCGTCGTCCGGCATCGGTTCGGCCGGGGCTTCGGGCAGTTCGTCCGGCGCGCCGGGCAGAAGGACGCCCGCGTCGTCGGGCACCGGTTCACTCGGGTCGATGGGCGGATACTGTTCGGGGTCGAGATCCGGTCCAGTCATCAGGCGAGTATCCGTCGTCTTCCGGACTGCCGCTCGTCGGGCCGGCGAGCCGGACGGCCCTCCCCTCACCTCAGGCGACTGGCGGCACTGATCCGTCGGCTGCCTGTCACCTCGGGCGGTGCTCATCGGCGTCGTCGGTCAGAGCCCACTCGCCCGATGGCCACGGTGGCCGGGCCGGGCTGTGCGGCTACCGGCGTGTTGATCGGATCATCACCACCTGTTGAATAGATGCTGACAAATTCTCACCAGGCTTGGCGGCATGACTATCACCTACCGGCGCCTCCTCGCCGCCACCCTCGTGGCCGGGCTGACCCTGCTCGCCGCCTGGACACCGGCACGCGGCGCCGAGCCCGCTCCGGCGCCCACCGCCACCACACCCAACATCATCTTCGTTCTCGTCGACGATCTCGCCTGGAACCTGGTGCGATACCTGCCGCAGGTGCGACAACTACAGAGCGAGGGGGCCACCTTCACCAACTACACGGTGACCGACTCGTTGTGCTGCCCGTCCCGCTCGTCGATTCTCACCGGCCAGTTCCCCCACGACACCGGGGTCTTCACCAATGGTGGAGCCGACGGAGGTTTCGCGGTCTTCAAGGGCCGGGGCAACGAGAACCGCACCTTCGCGACCGCTTTGCAGGGCAAGGGCTACCGGACCGGGTTCCTCGGGAAATACCTCAACGGCTACCTGCCGGCGGACACCCAGGGAGGCGCGCTGCCGTACGTCCCGCCCGGCTGGTCGGAGTGGTACGTGGCGGGCAACGGCTACTCCGAGTACAACTACGACCTCAACGAGAACCACACAGTCGTCCACTACGGAAGCCAACCGGCCGACTATCTGACCAACGTGCTGTCCCGCAAGGGCAAGGACTTCATCCAGCGTGCGGCGGCCGCCAACACGCCCTTCCTGCTGGAGGTCTCGACCTTCGCCCCACACAGCCCGTTCACCCCGGCCAACCAGGACCTGGACGACTTCCCCGGGCTCACCGCCCCGCGCACCCCGGCGTACGACCGGCTGCCCACCAACCCGCCGTCCTGGCTGGCCGGCAACGCCCCGCTGACCACACAGGAAAAGGACACCCTGGACACGAACTTCCGCAAGCGCGCGCAGTCCGTGCAGGCGGTCGACCGACTGATCGGCAACCTGCGCTCCCAACTCACCACCAGCGGCATCGCCGACAACACGTACGTGGTGTTCAGCTCCGACAACGGCTTCCACATGGGTGAGTACCGGTTGACCGGCGGCAAGCAGACCGCGTTCGACACCGACGTGCGGGTCCCGCTGGTCGTCGCCGGACCGGGCGTCGTCCCCGGCTCGCAGCGTGCCGAGATCGTGCAGAACATCGACCTGGCGCCGACCTTCCAGCGCATCGGCGCGGCCGACGTCGGCACGCACGTCGACGGGCGCAACCTGCTTCCCCTCGCCCAGGGCGAAGCGGCACCCAACTGGCGGACGGGGGCGCTGATCGAGCATCACGGCCCCAACCAGGCGGCCGACGACCCCGACGCCCAGGACCGGCGCAAGGGCAGCCCGGTCACCTACGAGGCGCTGCGGACCGCGACCTACACCTACGTCGAATACTCCAACGGCGAACGGGAGTACTACGACCGGACGGTCGACCCTCACCAGCTCGACAACATCGTCGCCGGGCTCCCGGCTACCCGCCTGGCCGCGCTGCACGATGCGCTCGCGACGTACGTCGCCTGCCACAGCCACTCGGCGTGCTGGACGGCAGGTCACGTGCCGGCCTGACGGCGTATCAACCGCAACGGCCCTGACCTGCGGCCTCGCGCTGTCGCAGGCCAGGGCCTGATTCACAAGGGCAGTCGCGTTACTCGGCGTAGGCGTTGGCGACCTGAAACGAGTCCTCGTAGAGGCGAAACTTGATGATCTTGTCGCCGCTGACCTGGAAATGCATGGCCACGGCCATCTCGTACCGTCGGCCGGTGTTGCGAGCGACGCGTCCGAACCGCCCCACCATCACCGCGTGATCCCCGTCGTACAGGATCGTCTCGATCTCGTCGACGTTCTCCTCCGGCACGATGTTGGCGCCGAGGGTCCGCAGGTAGTCAGCGACGTCGGCGCGCCGGGAACGCCTACCCGTCCACGGTATCGACGGCGATCCGGGCACGTCCCAGTCGAGGTCGTCGCCGAAGAGCATGGCGATGTCATCCGGGTTGGCGCCGCCGCCGACCATGCCGAAGAACTGCTCGACGACGTCACGGGTTGTCACGGTATCTACCTCCATTGGTTCCTGCGGGAAGACGGGTGCCCCGACCCCGCTGTTCGTCTTTCCTTCGCGTGCGATGTCCGCAGGGCGACGGGCGGCGTTGCGGTCGCTCAAGCCGCCCGCGGCGTTCGTTGAGCCGACGCGGGGAATCCCCGTGGGAGACCACCCCCTTGCTGGCCGTTGACCACGGGCCCGCGCCGTCGTCGGCGGCCGGACCTGCCTACTGGTCGGCAGGGATGTCGGCCACTCCGTTGGGCAGCACGGCGCGGGCGGCCCGGACGAGGTCGAGTGACTCGCGGAGAAGCGTGATCTTGCCGTTGTCGGCGACGAGGCGTCCGGCGTACATCTGGCTGAAGACGCGGCCGGTGACGGTCCGGCGCTCGACCGAGTATTCGCCGAAGGCTTGGTCCGGGGTGTCGATGAGGACCTCGACGGTGTCGAAACCGAAGTCGGGCACCACCTTCAGCAGGCCGACGATGAACATGCGGATCTCGTCCGGGCCGACGATGCGGGGCGGTAGCCCGATCGAGGTCAGGTACGGCAGTTCGATGACGCCGTCGTCGGTGAACAGCGCCGCCGTGGCGTCGGGGTCGGCGATGGTGGCGGTGTAGGCCAACATCAGTTCGCCTGCGCTTCTCATCTGGTGTCCCTTTCCGGGAAGCGTGCTCTGGTGGTGGCCGTCGCGTCCTCGCGCCGGGAGGGGCCAGGGCTGGTTCCGGCCCCACGAATCCGGGCACGGCCCCGGCCGCCCCGGCGCGGGGTCGGCTCAGCCGACCGGACTGGCGCCGGATTGGAAGACGTTGACGAAGTTGCCGTCGGCGTCCCGGATGGCGGTGGAGACGCTTCCGTCACCGAGGTCCACCTGGTCCCAGACGATGGTGACGCCGAGGTCGCGGAACCGGTTGGTGGCCTGCGCGAGGTCGTCGACCCGCAGGACGAGGGCCTTGTTGCCGATGGGTCGGATGTGCTCCGGCGGGTCGAGGAACATGTCCGGTACGCGGTAGCCGTCGGCGGGCTGGAGCAGTTCGAGCCGGAAGCCGTGGCCTTCGACGTAGGCGACGTCGGCGTTGATGGCGTCGAACCGGGACCGGGCGGTCTCGTCGAGCCCGAAGACGTCGTGCCACCACCGCACGGCGGCGTCGATGTCGCTGACCGTGATGGTGATGTTGTGCAGGGACAGGGCGAATCCGGCGTCGGTGTCGCTGGGCATGATGTCCTCTGTTGGAAGTAGTGGTGGTGGGCGCCCGTGCGCCGGCCATTGCCGATCGCGGACCCGACCATCCGGTGCGTTCCCGAGGTCTCGGGCTCAGTATCTCAACGGTGTGACGTCTGCCGGGGCGGATCGGTGGTCTCCCACGGCGACGGGCGGGAGTCGCCTAGATCTGGTTGACGCCGCCGTCGACGAACAGCTCGATGCCGGTGATGAAGCTGCTCTGGTCACTGGCCAGGAACAGGGCGGCCGAGGCGATCTCGTCGGGCGTGCCCATTCGACCCAGCGGAACCTTGCTGGTCAGGAAGCCCTTGAGCTGTGCGGCCTTCTCCTCGTCGGGAGCGAGACCGGTGATGCCAGGGGTGTCGGTGGGGCCGGGGGTGAGCGTGTTCACCCGGATCTGACGGCCCTTGAGTTCGTTGGCCCAGGTTCGGGCGAAGGACCGCACGGCGGCCTTGGAGGCGCCGTAGACGCCGAACGCCTCGTTGCCGACGCTCGCGGAGGTGGATCCGGTGAGGATCACCGAGGCGCCGTCGTTCAGCAGGGGCAATGCCCTCTGCACGGTGAACAGCAGGCCCTTGACGTTGGTGTCGAAAATCTGGTCGAAGTGGTCCTCGGAGACCTCTTCGAGGCGGCGGAAGGATCCCCCGCCCGCGTTGGCGAACAGCACGTCGACGCGCCGGCCCTGCGCCTCGACGGCTGCGTAGAGCCTGTCCAGGTCGCCGAGATCCGCGGCGTCGCCCCGGACGCCGGTGACGCCGGTGCCGATCTCGGCGACGGCCGCGGCGAGAGCGTCCTCACGGCGGCCGGTGATGAACACGTGTGCGCCCTCTGCGGCGAACCGGCGGGCGGCCGCCAGGCCGATCCCGCTGGTGCCGCCGGTGACCACTGCCGTCTTGCCCTGAAGCTGACCCATGAGCTGCCTTCCCATCGTGTCGCTGTCGCCAGCGGGTTGGACTTGCGCCGCCGCTGGTCGCCGTGGTGTACGGCGGTGCCCTCGGCGCAGGCTTTGATGTAACAGTAGCGGTTACATCTGGCCGCGACAAATGGGTCATGCCGGACGGAGTCGATGTAGCATCTGTGGTTACAGTGAGCGGGCGGAGATGGGTGCGATGAGCGGAAACAGCAGGTTGTGCGTCGCCGTACACGTGTTGACGTGGATGGCCCTGGATCAGCGCGACGCGGCGGCAGTGGCCACCTCCCAGCGCATCGCCGTCAGCGTCAACACCAACCCGGTGGTCATCCGCCGCTGCCTCGGCCAGCTCCGCGAGGCCGGCCTCGTGCGGTCCCGACGGGGAGCGGGCGCCGGCTGGCACCTGACCCGCGAACCGGAGTCGATCACGCTGCTCGACACGTACCTCGCGGTTGGCGACGACGAGCCGCTCTTCGCCCTGCACAGTTCACCACCGAGCGACTCCTGCCCGATCGGGTTCGGCATCCAGCCGGCCCTGCGCCAGGTCTTCGGCCGCCTCGACGAGGCCGTACGACGTGAGCTGGCCGCCACCACCATCGCGGACATGCTCCGCGACGTGATGGCGCAGCAGCCCGCGACAGCCTGACCGCGCGCCGCGGTGTGGGCGACGGCACCGGGTGTCCCGACGGCGGACGTCGTCGCTGGTGCCGCCGGCCGGTCAACGGTGGGCTTCGGCCACTCGGGGCGAACCGTCGGTCGCGGCCCGAGCCGCCCGCCGGCGACCCGTTGCCCGCCCACCGCTGCGCCGATCCCGAATTCAGGTCGGGGTTCGTCCCAGGTTCGTCGGGGCCACTATGGTGCGGGGTGGCACAAACGTTGCGAGGTGCCCCGCGCGAGTGGGGAGAATCGGGAAGCCGGTGGGAGTCCGGCACGGGCCCGCCGCGGTGACCGGGGAGCTGCCACCCACGCGTACCAGACGCAGCCACTGACCCTGCGGGGTTGGGAAGGCGGGTGACCAGCGGAGATCCGGGAGTCCGAAGACCGGCCTCGCGTCATCGACCCCGCCAGGGGCACGAGCGCAGCGGGAGCCTGCCTTGAACACCGGACTCTACGAGACCATCCACCGCCGCCGGGACGTACGTGGCCAGTTCACCGGGGCGCCGATCCCCCACGAGACGTTGAACCGGATCCTCACGGCGGCGCACGCCGCACCGAGCGTCGGCCTCTCCCAGCCCTGGGACTTCATCCTGGTCCGCGATCCCGAGCTGCGGCAGGAGTTCCACCGGCACGTACAGCGGGAACGGGACACCTTCGCGGCCACTCTCGACGGTGCGGCGGCGGAACGCTTCACCCAGATCAAGATCGATGGCGTACGGGAGTCGACGTTGTCGGTCGTGGTCACGTACGACCCGCAGCGGGGTGGACCGGCCGTGCTCGGCCGTCACGCGATCGCCGACGCCGGCCTCTACTCGGTCTGTCTGGCAATCCAGAACCTGTGGCTGGCCGCGACCGCCGAGCAACTCGGGGTCGGCTGGGTGTCGTTCTACCGGGAGCCGTTCCTGCGCGACCTGCTCGGCATCCCGGCCGCCGTCCGCCCGGTGGCGTGGCTCTGCCTCGGCCCGGTCACCCATCTGGAGCAGACGCCGGACCTGGAGCGGCACGGCTGGCGCCAGCGACGCCCGGTGTCGTCGGTGATCCACCACAATCGTTGGACGATGCGGTGACCGAGTTCTGCGACTCGAAGGCCCGTCATCGCGGAGCGTGCGGACCTGTCGTACCTGCGCCGGTCACCACGCGGTCACTAGGATGCTCATCGATGCGGGCGCACTGGGGGCGCCGCCTGACGCGTCCGGGGGCCCTCGTGTTCGGCGAAATCGTCCGCAGTCATCGCACCAGATTGTTGATGACCCAGGAAGAGCTGGCCGAGAAGGCCGGCCTGAGTGTTCGCCATATCCGCTATATCGAGTCCGGCCGGGTCGCGGCCCCACGCGCCGGCACCGTTCGTCTGTTGGCCCAGGCGTTCCGACTGACCGACACCGACCGGACCGCGTTTGAGATGGCCGCGCACGCGGCTGAGGACCGTATCGCCACCGCTGCCGGGCAGGACGCGGCACCGCCGCCGGCGCAGATCCGTCCGGCCCAGCTACCCGCACCGGTGTCCGGCTTCGCGGGACGCGCCGCCCAACTACTCGCCCTCGACGCCGCGGACGGCCCGGTCGTCCTGGTGGTCGGCACCGGCGGCGTCGGCAAGACCACGCTCATCCTGCACTGGGCGCACCGGTCCGCGGAGCGCTTTCCGGACGGGCAACTGCACGTGAATCTGCTTGGCTTCGACCCGTCCCGCGCGCCGGCCGACCCGACCGACGTGCTGCACGGCTTCCTCGGTGCTCTGGGTGTCGCCGGTCCGCAGATTCCCGCCACCCGGCAGGGGCGGGCCGCGCTGTACCGGTCGCTGCTGAACCGGCGACGGATGCTGATCGTGCTCGACAACGCCAGCGACGCCGACCAGGTCCGTCCGCTACTGCCCGGCAACCTCGCCTGCCGGGTGCTGGTGACCAGCCGGGACAGCCTCACCGGTCTGATCGTCAGCGACTCGGCGAGCCTGCTCCCGCTGTCCCCGATGGAGGTCACCGAGGCCCGGGAGTTGCTCGGCCTGCGGCTGGGCCAGCGACGGGTGGCAGCGGAGCCAGCCTCGGTGGACCGGCTCATCGACCGATGCGACGGCCTGCCGATCGCGCTCGCACTGGTGGCCGCTCGGCTCGCGACGAGCCCCGCGGCCACCGTCGGCGGCCTCACCGCCGAGATCGACGACCCGGCGCGTACGCTCGACGGCCTCACCATCGGCGACGCGAGGACCGACATCCGTGCGGTGTTCTCCTGGTCGTATCGCGTCCTGTCCCCGCCGGCGGCGCGCCTGTTCCGGCTGCTGGGCGTGCATCCGGGGCCGGACGTTTCGGTGGACGCGGCCGCCAGCCTCGCCGGCTGCGAGGAGCCCGGGGTACGCACCTGGCTCGCCGAGTTGACCCGATGTCATCTCGTGCGCGAACACCGCCCCGGGCGCTACGAGCTGCACGACCTGCTGCGCGCCTACGCGGCGGAGCTCGCCGGCACCGAAGAGACCGCCCAGGACCGTGCCGACGCGCTGCGGCGGATCCTCGACCACTACGTACACATCGCCGCCGCCGCTGCCCGACTGCTGCTGCCGCACCGCGACGAGGTGGTCGTGCCCGACGGCCAACCGGGGGTGGTGCGGCTCCACCTCAAGGACCGCGACGCCGCGATGGACTGGTTCACCGCCGAACACCAGGTGCTGCTCGCCGTACTCGAGATCGCGACGCTGCCGGAGTTCGACGCGTACGTCGACCCGTGGTGTCAGTCGTTCGTGGCCTTCGCGTCGCTGCGCGGGCACTGGCAGGAGGAGCTGCGCGGCCATCGGGCCGCCCTCGCCGTCGCCCAACGGCGTGGTGACGCGGCGCGGCAGGCGCGCGGACATCTGGGCATCGCGGTAGTTCACAGTCGACTCACCGAGGTCGAGACCGCCGAGCGGCACTTCCGGTTCGCGCTCGACGCGTACGAGAAGGTTGGTGACCTGATCGGTGCCGGCCATGTATACAGCAATCTGGCCCGTATGCAGGATGCCGACGGCCGGCACGACGAGGCGTTGCGCCTGGCCGAGGAGGCGCTGCGGCGGTACACGGCCGCCGACCACCGCCCGTTCCGGGCCCGCGCGCTGAGTGGTGTCGGCTGGTACCAGGCAAAGACCGGCGACCGTGACGGCGCGCTGCGCTCCGGCATCGAGGCGCTCGCGCTGCTGCGCGAGATCGGGGATCGGGATGGCGAGGCCGCGACGCTGGACACCCTCGGGTACGCGTACAGCCAGGCCGGTGACCACCGTAGGGCGGTCGTCCACTACCAGCAGGCCGCGACGGTGCACCACGACATGGGTGACCGGTACAACGAGGCACTGGTCCTCTCCCACATCGGTGACAGTGAACTGGAACTCGGCAGGACCGAGGAGGCGCGAGTCACCTGGACCGCGGCGCTGGAGATCCTCACCGACTTGAATCACCAGGATGCCGAGGGTCTACGGCTCCGGCTGGCCGCTCTCAACTGAGCATTTTCAGCAGGTCGGAACGGGACGGATCAGGATGTGGGCGGCCTCCCTCGCGGCGGTGCAGGCCGTCGACGCCAGATCGTTCAGTTCCCGGCGGTCGGCCGGGGGCAACCTGGTTGCCGCCTGGCGGCGCAGCGCCAGCTCGGTTCCCGTCAGGTGTGCACGCAGGTCGCATTCGCCGTCTGCGACCGCGATCGTGACCTCTCGCGCCGGGACACCAGCCGCTTCGCGCGCCGCGGTCGGTGTGGCGTACGGGAGGCCCTTCGACCGCATGCAGCTCGCCCAGCGGCGGGTGGCCACTGCCAGCTCCGGGCTGCCCGACACCTGGTCCCGCAACCTGTTGCCGATGACCTGCGGGATCGAGTCGACGCGCGCCCATCGGACGACGTCGGTGAACACCGCGGCGCGGCCCCGGGC
This sequence comes from Micromonospora sp. NPDC048935, assembly GCF_043197875.1. NCBI lineage: Bacteria > Bacillati > Actinomycetota > Actinomycetes > Micromonosporales > Micromonosporaceae > Micromonospora > Micromonospora sp. NPDC048935. The sequence continues at coordinate 192,640 of NZ_JBICTZ010000006.1, forward strand.
GACGCAGCCGGCGGAGGGGAAACTCACCACTGATGCGTCCGGCAGGGTGAGGCCGAGATCCCGCGAGCCGTCGCCGAACAACGCCTTCTGGAACGCGGGGCGCTTCGCATCCGGGCCGACGCTCGGCGGATTCACCTGGCTGCTGAACTCGTATCCGCGGGACCGACGCTTCGGCAGGTCGACCAGCCGGTGCTCGTCGTCGCCGGCGGCGAGCGGTGGCACGTACGGCCGGTAGGTCTCGCCCAGCCCCGCCATGCAACGACGGGTGACCTCCTCCTCGGCCGTCGTCGTCAACAGCCGCCGAGCCGGCTGCGCGCCAGAATCGGTGACCAGGTCGACGGCCTGTTCGGTGAGTGCGTCCGCGGGCGGCGGGGCGGTGCCCGGCCGCGGCGCGCACGCGCCGCAGACGAGCACCACGACCACGGCCAGGGCCGCCGACCGATTTACCACGTGCACCACTTGTGCGACGAGATCCGGTTGTCCATCGGGCTCCCATCGGTCATCTTGTCGAGCTTGAGGTTCGCGAGGTGGCCGCCCTTCGCGAGGTTGTAGTAGCCCCGACCGGTGCCGTAGTTGACGTCGTCATAGAGCTGGATGTTGCAGTTCTGTCCGTTGTTGAAGACGGAGCTGGCGCAGTTGTTCCATGTCCCTCCGTTGATCAGGCCGCAGCTCTTGTGCGCCCACCCGAAGTAGGAGCTGGTGCTGTTCGGCCACTGGCCCGGTCCGTCGCTGTAGTTGGGGTCGACCCAGACGCAGAACGAGCCCGGGTCGCACGCCTCCATCCCGCCGGATGCCAGCAGGTTGTCGACGGGCACGACTGCCCGTCCCCCGTTCGACGCCCTCGTTGCCGCCAGTTCCGCAGCCGTTGCAGTGGAGGTGCCTCCGGCCGCCGACAGGTCCGCCGCGTTCGCCGGCCCTACCAGAACCGTCGTCATCAGGATGACGCCGGCTCCGACGGCCCCCACGCGCCGTAGCAGTGCTCGCATTTCATGACCTCCACGGTGTGTCGATCGCTCTGCGTCGATCCGACTTGGTCCATCGTCGATGCCTGGCCTGGCCGCGCACAGGAAAGCAACAGGCAAACGACCGGCACTTTGGCTCGCCCAGTAGCCCTCCTGGGCCTGATCGGCTGTTGGACCAGCGTGGAACTCCTGGATCGGCGTCGGCTACCGGCTGCGGACGAGCCGGTCATAGCCGCCCGTTGGGGGCGTAACCGTCCTCGCGTTCGACCACGGCGGTGCCGAGTACGGGCGGGACGCCGGCGAGGCCAGCGTGAACGGCGCATATCGCCCAGGGCCTGACGGAAGAACCGGTCGCCGCGGTGTCCGGGGATCCGAATGCCGCACTTTGCACTGACGGAGATGAAATCCCGGCCGACTGCCGCCTTATCCCGAACTTCGCCGCCATTGATCCCTACGGCACCCCTTACCCACTGCGATCAGCACGATCGCCGCGAAAATGCCGCAATGACGACGAAGTACATAGCAGCGGGTAATCAGATCAATACATCAAGGCTAGACATCTATAGATCATCATGAGAGGCTGTGCAATGCGAGGGAGTTCGGAAGATCGCCGAATTGGCAAATAGTCACTCCCACCCACCTCCACCTCACCTGATCAAGACGCGGTCGCAGGAGGAACCGGTCCAGCAACAACTCTTCGTGTCCTTATCGCGCCGCCCTGCTGGCCTGCGGTCTAATTGCCGGCCCGACGGTGCACCCTGCGCTGACTCACGCTCGTGAGCCTTGAGCGAGAGTTTCGCATGTCCACAATCCTCGGCAATCTCCGTAGGACCGACGGCGCCGAGGTGCATTTAAATGGCGCGACAACGGAAAGCGACTCACGGAAGGTGACCACTCTTGCTGGATCTGGAAGAAATAACTGCGCGGTTCCAGTCGATCGCCGACTACGCGCGCTCGGGAAAGGTGAACCATCGCTGGTTGGGTTCGCTGCCGGAGCAGTTGGCGACCCTGGCCCGAGAGTGGGACCTCGAAATCGGCGCCGAGCTCGGTGCCGAAATCGGCGCCGACTTCTCCTCGGGCGTCTCCTCGGTGGTGCTGGCCTGTACCGGCCCCCTGGGCGACGCGGTGTTGAAGCTCGCGCCGGACACCTACGCCCTCGCCGAGGAGGTGGCGATGCTGCGGCAGTTCGCCCCGAGCGGACGGGTTCCGGCAGTCCTCGCCACTGCCAAGGGAGCGGTGCTGTTAGAGGCCATCAAACCGGGTGTTCCGGTGGAGCAGCTTCCGGAGGCACCGTCCCCCACCGACTACGCGTTGTTCCTCAACGAGCTGCACTCGGCCGGCGACCCGGAGAGCGCGCCCCGAAAGGCCGCCGACTGGCTTGAGCTGATGTACGGCTGGACCGAGCGGGGCGGCCTGGACGTCACGGAATCGCGCCGGATCACGGCGGAGCTTTTTTCCGCACCGGCCGAACGGGTGCTGTTGCACGGCGATCTGCACCTCGGCAATGTTCTCGCGTCCGACACCAGGGGTCTGGTGGCCCGTAGTCCGATTGCCTGTGTCGGCGAACGTTGCTTCGACGCCGCCGATTATGTGCTTGAGGGTTGGGACCGGACCGAAATGGTGTTCCGGCGTGACGAGTTGGCGCGGGCGGCCGATCTCGATCCCGACCGGCTGGACGCCTGGTGTCGGGCGCTCGCCCCACTCGGGGCTTCGCGCTCCAATACCCCGGAACGCATCGCGGAACTGCTTGCATTCGGGCGGGGTGAGTATTGATGGCCACGTCCAGATCCGGCGTGTCGGGCTTTCTCACGCGGTTGGTCCCTGCCGACTCCCTGCGCCGGAGATTGCTGGCGATCCGACTCGCCGGGGCAATGGGAAAAGGGGTTTTCCTCAGCGGCAGCGTCGTCTACTTCACCCTGCACGTCGGGTTGTCGGCCGCCGAGGTGGGGATCGGCCTGTCCGCAGCGGGTTTCGCCGGACTGGTCTCCTCGGTGTTGTTCGGAATCATCGCGGACCGGATGCGGAAGCGGACGCTGTTGTTCGCGTTGTTCGCGGCGGTCGCCGTCGGTTTCGGCCTGTATTCCGTCGTGGAGAGCGCGGTCGAGTTCTACGTACTGGTGATGCTCATCGCGTTCCTCGACTACGGGATAGGCCCGACCGAGAATGCCATGGTGGCGACGCTCATCCCCGACGGGGAGCGGGTCCGCCTGAACGCCATGATGCGGACGGTCTTCAACATCGGTTTCAGTGCGGGCATCGGGATCGCCGCGGTCGCCGCACTCAGCGAGCGCCTGCTGGTGCTGATCCCGGTGGGAGCGGCCGTGCTGCTGGGTCTCGCCGCGGCACTGGTGACCCGGTTGCCGGTCGGCGCTCCCCGGAAGGCGGCCACCCGGCCACGCCCCTTCGGCGCGGTGCGGGACCTGCGGTTCCTCGCCGTGGTGGGGTTGTCGGCGGTCCTCGCCTCGCACATCACCGTCCTCATGGTGGTGCTGCCCCTGTGGACGCTCAATCGCACCTCGGTCCCACCCTTCCTCGTCCCGCTGATGTTGGTGATCAACACGGCGTTCGTGATCCTGTTCCAGGTCCGCGCGAGCAGGGGCGCGGAGACGGTGTCCGGCGCCGCGCTGACGGGCCGTCGTGCGGGGCTCTGGATCGCGGCCGGCTGCGCGGCGGTGTCCGTCACCGCCTTCTCGGACAACGTGGCCCTGGCCGTGGTGGCGATCGTCGTGACGGTGTTGGTCGTATCGATAGCGGAGGTGCTGCAGGCGGCCTCGGCGTGGGGAATGGCCTTCGGGCTGGCTCCCAAGCATGCGGAGGGCGAGTACCTCGGTGCCTTCGACCTGCATGTGGCATCGCAGAACATCGTCGGGCCGGTGTTCCTGTCCGGCCTGGTCATCTCGCAGGGGTTCTGGGGCTGGGCGGTGATCGCCGCGGTGATGCTCGCCGCGGCCTGGCTGATCGTCCCGGCAGCTCGGCGCAGCGCCGAGGCCCTCGCGGCACCCACCCCAGCCGAAGAGGTCACGGAAGTACGGGGGGCGGCATGACTCGGACCGGCAGGGCCTCCTTCACCCAGGAGCGCTTCTACTTCCTCAACGAACTCCAACCGGGCAACCCCGCGTACGTCGTGGCGTTCGCCCTGCGTATGGAGGGCTCTCTCGATCGGGAGGCGCTGGCTCAGGCGTTGCGTCGGGTGGTCGCCAGGCACGACGCCCTGCGCACCTCCTTCGCGGTGGTCGACGGCGAGTTGACGCAACAGGTCTCGGACGCGGCCGAGCCGGAGATCACGATGCTCGACCGCGCGCCGGTCGAGCAGAGCGTCCAGGACCGCCAACTGCGGGAGCTGGTGGCCGCTGAGGCGCGTCGGCCGTTCAACCTGGGCTCCGGCCCGGTGCTGCGGGCCTGGATCGCGTCCTGGGACCCCGATCAGCATGCGCTTGTGGTGCTGGTGCATCACATCGCCTGTGACGGCTGGGCCGTCGGCCTGCTGCTGGACGATCTCGCCGACACGTACAACACGGGGACCTCCGGCGTGCCCGGCCCGTCCTACGTGGATTACGCCGAGGCGCAGCGGGTCATGTGGTCGAAGAACACGAGGCGACTCGACCACTGGCGTCAGTTGCTGACCGGCGCGCCGCAGTTGTCCCTGCACACCGATCACCCTCGGCCGACCGTGTTGAGCTTCCAGGGCTCGGTGCTGCGCCGGCCGGTGGACCCCGAACTGATCAACCGGCTCACCGAGTGGGCGAAGGCCCGGGGGGTGACCCTGTTCGCCGTCGCACTCGCCGGGTACGCCTGGGTGTTGTCGCGGTACGCGCGGCAACCCGAGGTGGTGATCGGGGTCCCGGCGGCGAACCGGCTGGACGAGGCCGAGGAGCGCCTGGTCGGCTGCCTGGTCAACACGCTGCCGGTGCGCGTCGACCTCTCCGGGCAGCCGACGTTCACCGATCTGGTCACCAGGACATGGCGGACCGCGCTGACCGCGCTCGGTCATCAGGATGTGCCGTTCGAGCAGATCGTGCAGGCCCTGGGCGAGCAGCGGCAGCTCAGTCACGCCCCGCTGTTCCAAACCATGCTCACGGTCCAGAACTTCACCTTCACCGTTCCGGACTTCGGCGGGTTGAAGGTGCACGAGGTGGACGTCGAGATCGACGCCGCGAAGTTCGACGTCGCGATGACCCTCGACGTCTCGACACGATCGCCGTTCCTGCGGGCGGAGTTCAGCACCGAACTCTTCGAGGAGGCGACCGTCGAGGGCATGCTGGAGCACTACCACGCGCTGCTCAGATCCGTCGTGGCCGAGGCGGACGGCGAGCCGGGCATGGTCGATCACGAGGAGCGCGCCCTGCTCACCACGGGGTGGAATCCCCCGATCGCGCAGGAGCCGGTCGATCATCCGTCCGTCCTACGGTCGTTCGTCACGCACGCCACCCGGTCGCCGGACGCGGTAGCGGTCCGCCATCGCGGACGCCAGCTCACGTACCGACAGCTCGACCAGTGGTCGAGTCGGATCGCCGCCGGCCTGGCCGACCTCGGTGTGGCTGGCGGCAGCCGGGTCGGGCTGTTGTTGGGGCGGTCCCCGGCCGTGCTCGCCTCGATCCTCGGGGTGTGGAAACTCGGCGGGGTCTACGTGCCGCTCGACCCCGAATATCCGAGGCACCGCCTGGATCTGATCGTGGACAGCGCACGGCCGAGCACGATGCTCGTGGAGCCCGACACCATCGACCTGGCACGGCAGTTGGCCGCACCGCACGGCATCGCCCTGCTCGACGCGCACACGGCCAGTGGCGACTCCACGGTGCCGACGACGTTCCCCGACCCGGACGACCTCGCCTACCTCATCTACACCTCCGGCTCGACCGGGGTGCCGAAGGGCGTGATGGTCCGGCACCGGGGCCTCAACGCCCTGTGCGATCCGAGCCCCGCCGGCCTGGACGTCGACGAGACCGACCGGTGGCTGGGCGCCCACTCCTTCTCCTTCGACGTCTCGGTGTGGGAGATGTGGGGGGCCCTCAGCTCGGGCGGCCGGCTCATCATCGCCGACCAGGCCGACCTGGTCGACCCGCAGCGCCTCGCACGGCTGGTCCACGCCGAGGAGGTGACGGTCCTGAGCCTGACTCCCGGTGCCCTGTACCGGGTGCTGCCGCCACTGTTCGACTCGCTCGACCGTGAGCGGTCCTCCGTGCGGTACGTGGTGCTGGCCGGGGAGGCGCTGAGCTGGTCCCGGGTGGCCGCGCTGGTCGACCCGAAGCGGCTGCCCGCGGTGTTCGTCAACATGTACGGGATCACCGAGGGGACCATCCACGTCACGATCGTTCAGGTGCCGGCCGCCGAGCTGCACGGCGTACGGGAGGGCGACATCGGGGTGCCGCTGCCCTCCGCCCGCTGTTACGTGCTCGACGAGCAGCGGCAACCCACCGGCGTGAACGTGCCGGGCGAGCTCTACGTCGGCGGCGACCTGGTCGCGGCGGGGTACGTCGGCGCACCCGAGCTGACCTCGGCACGTTTCGGTCCGGACCCGTACGGCCCCGGCGTCCTCTACCGGACGGGCGACATCGTCAGATGGAGCCCGGACGGAAAGTTGATCTACATGGGCCGGGAGGACGCGCAGGTCAAGGTTCGCGGCTACCGGGTGGAGCTCGCGGAGATCGAGGCGGCCTTCCTTCGACAGACCGATGTCCTGGCGTGTGTTGCCGTGGCCGAGGCCGACGAGTTGGTCGCGTTCCTGCGCTGCGGCCCCGGGGTGGGCACCGAGCGGGAACTACGGGCCGCGCTCCGGGACGAGCTGCCCGGCTACATGGTGCCGTCCCGCATCCACGTGGTTCCGGAGATCCCGCTGAACGCCAACGGGAAGGTCGACACCCGCCGGCTGGTCGCCGAGAGCAGGTTGACCGCGCCCGCTCCGCGGCCGGTCGACACCGCTGTCCGGGACTCACTCTCGGCGCGGATCCGCAACATCTGGGCCGACGTGTTGCGCCGGCCCGACATCGAACCGACCGACAACTTCTTCGACGTGGGCGGGCACAGCTTCGCCCTGATCACCGTCCAGCAACGCATGGCCGAGATCGGGCTGGAGATCTCCGTGACCGATCTCTTCCGCTTCGGCACGGTGGCGGACTGTGCCGCGTACTTCCGACGAGCGGAGGCCCCGCTCCCCGACGACCGGGTCGCGCAGCGCAGGCGCGCGCGGGATGAGTTCACCCGGCGTCGGCGAATCAGCAGAGGGGGAGAACATGCCTGACGAACAGGGGCAGGACCGGATCGCCATCATCGGAATGGGGATCAGACTTCCGGGCGCGGGGCGGGACCTGGACCGCTTCTGGCACAACATCGAGAACGGCATCGAGGCGATGACCTTCTTCGAGCGTGACCAGTTGCTCAGCTGGGGCGTTCCGGAGGAGGTGATCGACCACCCGGACTTCGTCCCGGCCCGCTCGGTCCTGGACGACTACGACCGCTTCGACGGACGTCTGTTCAGCTACTCGCCCCAGGACTCGGTCCTCATGGACCCGCAACAGCGGGTGCTGCTCGAATGCGCGTGGGGCGCGCTGGAGCACGCCGGGTACGCCCCGATCGCGCCGGACGGCAACCGGATAGCCGTGCACGTCGGCACGGGGTTGAACGTGTACCTGCTCGACGTCCTGTGGCCGAACGCCCGCGCGGTCAAGTCCGCCGGAGGTCTACAGATCCTCATCTCCAGTGACAAGGACTTCGCCGCGACCCGCATCGCGTACAAGTTGAACCTCCAGGGCACGGCGTTCACGGTGCAGACGGCGTGCTCCACCTCGCTCGTCGCGGTGCACCTCGCGGTGCAGAGCCTGTTGACCTACGAGGCCGACATCGCCCTGGCCGGGGCGGCCACGGTCGTGCCGCCGACCAGGCGGGGGCACTTCTACGAGCCGGGCGGCATCTTCTCGCCGGACGGCCGGTGCCGGACCTTCGACAACGCGGCCCAGGGGACGGTGGACGCCGACGGGGCGGGCATCCTCGTGCTGAAACGTCTTGAGGACGCGGTGCGGGACAACGACACCATCCACGCGGTGATCGCCGGGACCGCGGCCGTCAACGACGGAGCCCGCAAGGCCGGTTTCACCGCGCCGGGCCCGGAGGGGCAGGCGACGGCCATCAGGTCCGCGCTCGCGGTCGCCGGGGTCGACCCGGACACCATCGGGCTGATCGAGGCGCACGGCACCGGCACCATCCTGGGGGATCCGATCGAGGTCTCCGCTCTGCGGGCGGTGTTCGGCACCGACCGGGGCGACAACCCACCGTGCGCGTTGGGCGCCCTGAAGTCGATCATGGGTCACCTCGACACAGCGGCCGGCGTGGTCGGTGTGATCAAGACCGTGCTGGCCCTCAAGCACCGGACCATTCCGCCCGTCGCGCGGTTCACCGAGGCGAACCCCGCCCTGGAGCTGGACAAGTCGGTGCTCTACGTGCCGACGACCGCGACCGAGTGGCCAGCCATCGACGGGGTACGTCGCGCCGGGGTGAGCTCGTTCGGGATCGGCGGCACGAACACACACGTCGTCCTGGAGGAAGCTCCACCGAAGGTGCGCACCGGCCGACGGCACCGACCGGTGAGCGAGCTGATCCTCGTCTCGGCCAAGACCGAGCAGGCGGCCACCGAGAGCCTGGCCCGCGTGAACGACTTCGTCGCCGGGACGAAGCCGGAGGACCTCGCCGACGTCGCCTTCACCCTGCGGACCGGCCGGGTCGAGTTCCCGTGGCGAGGGTTCGTCATCCGGACGCCGGACGAGGACCTGAAGCCACTGCGGCCCGTACGCCGGGCGAGCGCGCAGGCCGCCGAGCGCGGGGTCGCGTTCTTCTTCAGCGGCGGAGGACGGCTGCCGGGGAGCCCGCACACCTACAACGTCGATCCGCACTTCCGCACGATCGTCGACCGCGGCTACACCGAGTTGCGTTCCCGCGACAGCGACCCCGATCTGGAAACCCGGGAGCGAGCCGGCCGGTTCGCCCTGGCGCTGGCCTGGGTCGACACCCTGCGCCGCCGGGGGGTCCGCCCGGCGGCGATGGTTGGCCAGGGTGTCGGCGCCGTCGCGGCGGCCTGCGCGGCAGGCGTGCTGTCCTTCGGCGACGGGATCGACCTCGCGGTACGGCGGCCCCGGACCGGTGCGACGCTGGCCGCTCCCGAGACTCCCCTCTACGCCCGAGACGGGACGCCGGTCACCACCGAACAGGCCACCGACATCGACTACTGGGTGGCGAGGTTCGACGAGCCGCACGACCGAGAGTTCGCGCCACCGACGACCGGCCCGGATCCCGCCGCCTGGCTCGAGATCGGCACCCAGGTGCTTCCGCACCCGGATGTCGAGCCACCACCGATGTCCAACGGGCTCGACAAGATGCTCGGCACCGTCGGTCTGCTCTGGGAGATGGGCATCGGCGGCCCCTGGGCCGAGGAGTTGGATCTGGGCCGCAGCCGGGTCCCCGTGCCGGGCTACCCGTTCGCCGCCACCCGCCACTACCTCGACATTCCCGCCACAGCGAAAGAAAGGCATCTGTGATGACCAATCAACAGGGCGAGTCACGGGTCGCCGAGTTCGAGCAACTCTGGATGGAGGTGCTCGGCGTGGAGACCGTCCATGAGGACGACGACTTCTTCGATCTCGGCGGCCACTCGCTCAGCGCCCTGCGACTGAGCACGCTGATCCGCCAGGATCTCAATCTCGCCGTCGAGCTCAAGCACGTGCTGGAGAACCCCCGCTACGGTGACCTGCTGGCCCTCGCGGACCGGGTCCCGCCGGAGCGGGCGGACGAGGCTGCCGCGGGTGTGCAGCGGTGACCGGACCCGTCAACCGGCTCGTCGACTGGATGCCGCTGACCGCCGAGGTGCTCGGTATCGCGGCCGAGGAGATCGGGGCGCGCTCGGCACAGGAGTCGTTCACGGCGCTGGGAGGCACGTCCCTCCAGGCGATCGCGCTGTCCGCGTACGGTCAGCGGGAGCTGGCCCTGGACGTCGACGTCGCGCGGCTGCTCGCGGCGGTACCCCTGGCGGAAGCCCTGTCCGAAGCGCCGGAATTCGTTCCCACCACCCCGGACCCGGTTGACGTCAGCGCGGGTCCGCTGCTCCGCGAGCTGTTACCGGGCCAGAAGGCGATGCTCGCGGCGCATCTCGCCGGCCGCGACCAGTCGTACCACCTGATGTTCACGGTGCGGCCGCCGGCCGCACTGGGTCCTGGCCAGACGAGGGCCGCGTTGCAGGCGCTCACCGCCCGGCACGAATCGCTGCGCACCATGTTCAGCCAGGACCAGCAGACGGTACGCCGCATCGTGCTCCCCCCGTCGCACCCACCGAGGTTGCTGCACCAGTCACTGCCCGCCGGTGTGGACGCGGTACCGGCCATCCACGAGCTGTACGGCCACCGCGCCCCGGAGTTGCTGCGCCCCTTCGAGCAGCCACCTGTGGTGTTCGTCCGCACCTGCGTCGGCGAGGAGAGCCTGATCACGGTGCTGGTGCACCACGCGCTTGTGGACGGCTGGAGTATCGGCGTGCTGTGGCGCGAGTTCGCGCGGCTCTGCGCGGACGGGCCTGGCGGTCTCGCCGCCGAGGGCCCGTCGCCGGAGTGGATCGGTCACCGGCTCGCCGCACGGGACTCCTCGGGTGCGCTCGACGCGGCGCTGGCCCGCGTGGCGGACCGACTCGACGGTGCCCCACCGGTGGCGACCTTGCCGACCGACCTGCGCCGGGCCGACGAGGCCGACGGGCGCGGCGCACGCGTGGTGTTCGGTCTGCCGACCCACCTGGCCGAGGGGGTGGACCTGCTCGCCCGGCACAGCCGGACCACTGTGACCTCGGTGCTGCTGTCGGCCTGGGCGCTCACCGTCGCCCGCCGGCTCGGGTCGGCCGACGTCGTGCTCGGCGTGGCAGCCTCCGGCCGGTTCGAGGCCGGGATGGAGGACGTCATCGGGCTGTGCACCCGGATCATCCCGGTGCGCTGCCGAATCGAGGACGACCTCCGGGCCGACGAGTACGTCCGCGCCACGGCGGGTGCGCTCGCCGACGCGGTGGCGGACGCGGATCTCCCGTTCGCGCGGGTGGTGACGGCCCTCGCCGGGACGGTGGACGGGAGCCGTAACCCCGTGGCACAGATCGGTTTCGCCGCACACCACGAACTGGTGCCCGACGAGTTCGCCTCGGCGAGCGGGTCGTGGCAGGTCCGGGAGGGGCACTGCCACGGGTCGGTATTCGACGCGCTGCTGTTCGTACAGTCGTGGTCGTCACGGCCGAGGCTGGCCATCGAGTACGCGACCTCGGCGCAGACCGCGGCGGACATCGGCGAGCTGGCCGACTCGTTCCAGGCCGTGCTGGAGGAGTTGGCGGGTCATCCGGAAACCGATCTCGGCCAGGTCGCCGGACTCTCCGGCGGTCAGCGGCGGCGGTTGCGTGACCTCGGGCACGGCGCGGAGTTCGACACCGGCGACGACCTCTGGAGCCGGTTCGAGCGCCAGGTCGACCAACAACCGGACGCGGTGGCGGTGGTCGACGCCGCGGCCGGAACGACGTTGACCTACCGCGAGTTACGGGCTCACGCCCTGGCCCAGGCCGAGTTGTTGCGAGGTTGCGGTGTCGACGTGGGCGACCGGGTCATCCTCGAGATCCCCCGTTCGGCGGCGGAGGCGGTCGCGGTCCTGGCGATCCTGAGTGTGCCGGCGACCTACGTCGCCGTGGACCCCACCTCCCCCGCGAGTTGGCGGACCCGGATCGCCGAGGCGGTGCTGCCGGCCGCGCGCATCGGAGGGGACGTGAGCGACCCCGCCTTCGCGGGTGTCCGGCGGTGCCCGCTTGTCGAGTTGGACCGCGAGCGTCACGACCTCGGCGTCGAGCCGGCGCGGCGGAGCGCCGATCCCGCCGCGGCCGCGTACGTCTCCTTCACGTCGGGCACCACAGGTGTCCCCAAGGGCGTCGTCGTGCCGCACCGGGCGGTGCTGCGGTTGGCCGACGACGAGGACCTGATCGCCGATCGGGCTGGGCTGCGAATGCTGCGCCTCGCCCCCTTGGCCTTCGACGCGTCGACGCTGGAACTGCTGGTACCGCTGGCGAACGGGACGACAGTCGTCGTGCACCCGCCGGGTGAGCCGACCCCGAACGGTCTGGCCGAGTTCCTGCGTTCCTCGGGTACGACCCACGCCTGGTTGACCGCGGGCCTGTTCCACCTCGTCGCCGATCACCGGCCGGAGGCGTTCAGCGGGCTCCGTCAGGTCTTCACCGGTGGCAGCGTCGTGTCGCCGGCGCACGTACGGCGCGTACTCCAGCGCTGTCCGGGGTTGCGCGTCACCAACGGGTACGGCCCCACCGAGAACACGACCTTCACCGCCACCTTCCACATGGACGGCGCGTACGACGTTCCGGACCCGATCCCGATCGGCACCCCGGTACGTGGCACCGACGTGTGGATCGTGGACGACGATGACCGACCCGTTCCACCGGGAGCCATCGGTGAGCTGCGTACCGCCGGTTGGGGACTGGCCGACGGGTACGTGGGCGACCCGGAACGGACTGCCCTGTCGTTCACCGAGCGTGCCGGCGAGCGGGAGTACCGCACCGGTGACCTGGTCCGCTGGGGTGCCGACGGCCGACTGCGGTTCCTCGGTCGCGCCGACCGGCAGGTGAAGATCGCCGGGCACCGCGTCGAGCTGGTCGACCTCGAACGCCGGATCAGGGAGCGGGCCGGGGTGCTGGACGCCGTGGTGTTCCTCAGCGGGGACCGGCTGTGTGCCGCGATCAAGGCCGAGGACGGTGTGCTGGCGGAGGTTCGGTCGGCGGTGGAGCCAGGGCTCGCGGCGTACGAACGCCCACAGCGGTGGTTCACCGTGAACGAGTTTCCCCTGGACCGCAACGGCAAGGTCGACCTGCGCACGTTGGGCTCACTCGCCGCGCCGTCGGCCGGCCGGAGTGAGCCGACCGCCGCCGAGCCGGCCCCGGTCGACCTGGAGAGGTTGATCTCCGAGACCTGGGTCGAGGTGCTCGGGACTGACGATTTCGATCTCGACGAGGGGTTCTTCGACGTCGGGGGCGACTCGCTGGCTGTCGCCCTGGTGCGGAGACGGTTGCAGGAGCACCTGGGCGGACAGCGGATCTCACTGACCGACCTGTACCGGTTTCCCACGGTGCAGGCCCTGGCCAAGCACCTACGGACGACGACGGTGGCGGTGATGTCGAGATGAGCACGGAGATCGCGGTTGTCGGGATGGCCGGCCGGTTCCCCGGGGCAGCGGACCTCGATGAGTACTGGTCGAATCTCGTCGCCGGGCGGGTCACCGTCAGCCAGTTGGCCCGCGGTGAGCTGATCGCGGCCGGCGTGCCGGCCGGTCAGTTGGATGACCCGGCCTACGTTCCCGTCCGCGGTGTGCTCGCGGAGGCCGACCTCTTCGACTCGGCCTTCTTCGGGATTCCACCCCGGGAGGCGGACATCATGGACCCACAGCAGCGGCTGCTGCTCCAGACCGCGTGGGAGACCCTCGAATCCGGTGGCCTGATCACGAACAGACCGCTCGGCCGGGTCGGCGTGTTCGCCGGGGCCGGTTTCAACTACTACCTCCAGCAGCAGGTGCTGGCCACACCGGACATCCTCCGTGAGCACGGGCTGCTCGCCGTGGTGCTGGGCAACGAGAAGGACCACCTCGCGACGAGGATCGCCTACCGGCTCGGGCTCGGCGGCCCGGCGATCACGGTCCAGACGGCGTGCTCGACCTCGCTGGTCGCCGTACACCTGGCCTGTCAGAGCCTGCGGGCCGGAGACTCGGACGTGGCGCTGGCGGGAGGGGCCTACGTCGCGTTTCCCCAGGTGGCCGGCTACCTGTACGAGCCCAAAGGCATCATGTCGTCGGACGGGACCTGTCGGCCGTTCGACACCAGCGCCAACGGCACCGTGCCGGGCAGCGGGGTCGGGATGGTGGCGCTCAAGCGCGCCGACGACGCCCGCCGCGACGGGGACCTGATCCTTGCGCTGATCTCGGGTTCAGCGGTCAACAACGACGGCTCGCAGAAGGTCGGATACACCGCACCGGGCGTCGCCGGCCAGATCGACGTGCTCGCCCGCGCGTACGTGTCGGCCGGCGTCGACCCCGCGACGGTCGGCTACCTGGAGGCGCACGGGACGGCGACCGAGGTGGGTGACGCCATCGAGCTGGCCGCGCTTCGCGAGGTGTTCGTCGGCGGCGGGGCCCCGTGCTCGCTCGGCTCCGTCAAGGCCAACATCGGGCACCTGTCGGCCGCGGCCGGTATCGCCGGTCTGATCAAGGCGGTGTCCGCGTTGCGCACCCGGCAGATCCCACCGCTGGCCGGCCTGAAGCAGCCGCGGCCAGAACTGCTCGACTCCTCGACGGCGTTCACCGTGGACAGCGTCGCCCGGGACTGGAACGTGCCGTCCGGGCAGCCGCGCCGGGCCTCGGTCAGCTCGTTCGGGCTCGGTGGCACCAACGCCCACGTGGTCCTGTCCGAGGCTCCGTCGGCGGAGGGGGTGGTCCCGGCGACCGGGCGGGACGTCGTGGTGGTCTCCGCGCGTACCGAGGAGGCGTTGCGTGCCGCCGCCGACCGCCTCGCCGCGCACCTGCGCGACCGGCCGGACCTGTCGCTGCCCGACGTCGCTCTGACCGTGCAGGAGCACCGCCGGCACTTCACGCACCGACTCGCCGTGACGACGCACGATACGGCGAGTGCGGCGAGAGCCCTCGCGGCCGCGCCCGGCCGGGTGGCGCTGCGCCAGCCCCACGTGGTGTTCCTGTTCCCCGGGCAGGGTGCGGAGGCACCGGGAATGGCCGAGTGGCCCTACCGGCGGTACCCGTCGTTCGCGGCCGACATCGACCAGGGCTGCGACCTGTTGCGGGACCTGATCGGCGTTGACCTGCGGGAGCTGCTGATCGGCGCCGATCCGCAGGGCCTCGTCCACCGGACCGACCTCACCCAGCCGGCCCTGGTGCTGCACGAGTACGCCCTCGGCCGGTTGCTGTTGTCCTGGGGGGTCCGGCCTGCGGCCCTGATCGGCCACTCGGTCGGGGAGTTCGCCGCGGCCTGCCTCGCCGACGAACTCAGCCTTCCCGACACGCTGCGACTGGTGGTGGAACGTGGGTCACTGATGCAGCAGGCCCCCGAGGGTGGCATGGTCGTGGTGCTCGCCGCGGAGTCCGTGGTGCGCGGCCACCTGGCCGACCTCGCGGGCCTGGAGATCGCCTCGGTGAACGCCCCCGAGGTGATCGTGGTGTCCGGGGCGACCGAGTCGGTGGGCCTGCTGCGGGAGCGGCTGGACGCCGCGGGTCTCCCGCATCGGGTGCTGCCGGCGCAACGCGCCTTCCACTCGTGGATGATGGCCGACGCCGCCGCCCGGCTCGGCTCGGTGGCCGCGACCATCGCGCACCGTCCGGCGTCGCTCGACGTGATCAGCAGTGTCAGCGGCCAGTCGCTGCGCCGGGGCGGGCGACGTCCAGCCGGTTACTGGGCGGACCAGCTGCGCAGCCCGGTCCGGTTCCAGGCCGCGGTGGAGTCCGCCATGAGCCGGTCGCGCGTGGTCCTCGTGGAGGTGGGGCCCGGCACGGGCCTGATCGGCAGCGCCAAGCAGATCCCGCAGGCACGACAGGCCGCCATGGTGGCGCTGCAACCCCGACGAGGTGACCTGCTCAGCGGGGTGGGCGGACTGTGGGCGGCCGGGGTGGAGGTGGACTGGCCGGCGATTCGCACCGGCTCCGGCGCTGTCCGGGTGCCCCTGCCCACCTATCCCTTCGCCGGGACACGACACTGGTTGACGGCTCCGGCCGAGGCGGAGCCGACGCCGACGCCGACGTTGGAGCCGGACCCGGAGGCCACCGTCGCGGGCGATGACACAGTGCTCCAGCAGGTCATCGACATCTGGCGGTCCCTGCTCGGGGTGGCCACCGTCGAGGCCGGCTCCGACTTCTTCCGGCTCGGCGGGGAGTCGCTGCTGTTCATCCGGATGATCGCCCAGGTGCGGCGCAGGTTCGGGGTCTCGTTGGAGATCGCCGAGCTGGCTGATGCGCCGACCCCGGCAGCCATCGCGGCTCAGGTCACACGCGATGAGTGACCAGGCGCCGGTGCACGAGGTCATCTGCCGCCAGGCGGAGCGGACGCCCGACGCGGTCGCCGTACGTCATGGCGAGGCGGTGCTGACCTATCGGGAGCTGCTGGACGCGGCGGCGCTTGTCGCCGGCGGACTTGCGGCCGACGGCATCGGGCCCGGGGCCGTGGTGGCGCTGCGCGCCGAGCGCAGCGCGCAGTTGGTGATCGCGGTGCTGGGGGTCCTGTTGTCGGGAGCGGCCTACGTGCCCGTCGACCCGCGGCACCCCCCGCACCGGCTTCGCACAATGCTGGAGGCGGCCCGGGCCGCCCTGCTCCTGGTCGACGTCGACGAGTCACCCCTGCCGCAGGGGCATCCGACGCTGGTCCGCACACTGACCGCCGAGCCGATCGGCGCCGCACGGGTCCGTGCGGCTGCCCCGGTCCAGTGGCGGCGGTACCGGGCCGGACCTGAGGTGGTCGACGGGCTGTCCTGCGTCATCTTCACCTCGGGGTCGACGGGTGCGCCCAAGGGCGTGGAGCTGACCCACGCCAGCCTCGTCAACCGGTTGGCCGGGATGCTCGGCGAGCACCGGGTCGGCCCCGAGGACGTGCTGTTGCAGAAGACGCCGTACACCTTCGACGTGTCGATCTGGGAGCTGCTCCTGGCCTTCATGGCGGGCGGCAGCCTGGTTGTCGCGCCGCCGCAGGCGCACCGCGACCCGCAGGCCCTGGTGGATCTGATCGTGGGCTACGGCGTGACCATGGTGCACTTCGTGCCGTCCATGCTCGCGTTGTTCGTGACCGAGCCGGACGTCCGGCGGTGCGAGTCACTGCGGGTGATTCTCGTCGGTGGCGAGGCCCTGCCGCCGAAGCTGGTGAACATCCTGACCGCGACGCTCCCCCGCGCTGCCGTCTACAACATGTACGGCCCGGCGGAGGCGACGATCGACGTGACCGCCTGGGAGTGCCGGCGTCCCGAGCCGGGCGACACGGTCCCGATCGGCCGTCCCCTGCGCAACGTCACCGTCTACGTGGTGGACGAGCAGGGCGCGCTCGTTCCCCCCGGTGTCGACGGCGAACTGCTGCTCGGCGGAGGCTGCCTGGCCCGGGGGTACGCTGGCCGGCCCGACCTCACCGCCGAGCGGTTCGTCGAGACCCGGGTGGCGGGCCACCGGGAGCGGGTCTATCGCACCGGTGACCTGGTGCGCTGGTCGCCCGATGGCCACCTGGACTATCTCGGGCGGCTCGACACCCAGGTGAAGATCCGGGGGCAGCGCGTGGAGCTGGGCGAGATCGAGTCGACGCTGCGCCGACATCCCGTGGTCCGCCACACCGTCGTCGTGCTGCGGGAGGCCCGGTCCCTGGTGGCGTACGTGGTTCTGGAGGCCGGTGCCCCGCCGGACGTCGACGAGCCGGCCCTGCGCGCGTACCTCGCCGAGCGGCTCCCCGAGCACATGGTGCCGTCGCGGATCGTGGCGCTCGCGCAGATCCCGACCAGTCCGCACGGCAAGGTCGACCGGGCTGCCCTTCCAGCGCCGCCAAGGAGGCGCCCAGGTGCCGTCGGCCACTGACCGGGGCAGCGAGAGCACCGGACGTTGCTGGCGGCGGCCCTTGCGCGCCACCTGTCACCCGCTGATCGCGCGGCGCCGGAATCGTCCCGTGCGTCACCTGCTTCGACGCCGCGACGGAGCGCCTTGAGTGCGATGTTGTCCACGCCAGCTCGGCCGTGGCCTTGGTCAGAAGCCAGCCAAGCCGATCCACGCCGCCGAGGGGGATTCGACGTCCTGGTGATCTTCAGTCAGTCGGTCGGGGTTGGCGGCAGGCCGTATCGCTCACGTTCTTCGGCAGTGCTTTCTGTACGTTTCGCCCTCGGCGGCCGAGCCCAGCCACGGTGCCGCGTCGCGACGGCGGAGTTGAGGCACAGCTCGACGATCTTGCGCAGCGGCGCACCGAGGACCGACCGGTCCCACCAGAGGACACGTCTGATCTTTAGGGGCGTACCCGTCAGTCGACCGCCTCTTGCGCGCCGACTCCGCAGGGCGATGATGCGACCGACGTGAGCTGGGTTTACGTACTGCGGCGGTCGGGACGGGAGCATCGCGTGTGGCCCCGCAGCAATGCATTGACCATCCTTGATTTCCGTTGTTAACATGCGACGTCTGATGAATGTGGTAAGCCGTAACACCCTCGAAAACTCAGGCGACGTCCTCGTCAACGTGGGGCCGCCGCCGCATCGCTCGGCTGCGTGAAGGAGACAACATGTCTGAAGTGACACGGAGAAAACTCCTCGGCGCCGGCGCGGCTGGGGCTGGCGTCATGCTGCTGCCGGCGGGTTGGACCGCAGCCGCTCGGGCCGGGTCGACCGCACCCCCACAGGTGCTGGCAGCCAACGACATGGCGCTGTGGTACGACGAGGCGGCGGGTACGGACTGGTTACGGGCTCTGCCGATTGGTAACGGTCGGTTGGGCGCGATGGTGTTCGGGAATGTCGACACCGAGCGGCTGCAGCTCAACGAGGACACCGTGTGGGCCGGCGGCCCGTACGACTCGGCCAACACCCGTGGTGCGGCCAACCTGGCGGAGATTCGGCGGCGGGTCTTCGCCGATCAGTGGACGCAGGCGCAGGATCTGATCAACCAGACCATGCTGGGCAGTCCGGTCGGGCAGTTGGCGTACCAGCCGGTCGGCGACCTGCGGCTGGCTTTTGGCAGTGCCAGCGGGGCGTCGCAGTACCAGCGGACCCTCGACCTGACCACGGCCACCACTACCACCAGCTACGTGCTCAACGGGGTGCGCTTTCAACGTGAGGTCTTCGCCAGCGCACCGGACCAGGTGATCGTGATGCGGTTGACCGCTGACCGGGCCAACGCGATCACGTTCACCGCCACGTTCGGCAGCCCGCAACGGACGACCGTGTCCAGCCCGGACGCCGCCACGATCGGCCTCGACGGTGTTTCCGGCAACATGGAGGGCATCACCGGGCAGGTCCGGTTCCTTGCTCTGGCCAATGCCGCCGTGAGCGGCGGTACGGTCAGCAGCTCCGGCGGCACGCTGCGGGTCTCCGGCGCGACAAGCGTCACCCTGTTGGTGTCGATCGGATCCAGTTACGTCAACTACCGGACCGTCAACGGCGACTACCAGGGCATCGCGCGGCGGCACCTCGACGCGGCCCGCGCCGTCGGCTTCGACCAGTTGCGCGGCCGGCATGTGGCCGACTATCAGGCGCTGTTCAGCCGGGTGTCGATCGATCTGGGACGCACGACGGCGGCCGACCAAACCACCGACGTGCGGATCGCGCAGCACGCGAGCGTCAACGATCCGCAGTTCTCCGCGCTGCTGTTCCAGTACGGTCGCTACCTGCTGATCTCCTCCTCACGGCCGGGCAGCCAGCCGGCGAACCTGCAGGGGATCTGGAACGACCAGATGGCCCCGTCCTGGGACTCGAAATACACAATCAACGCGAACCTGCCGATGAACTACTGGCCGGCCGACACCACCAACCTGGCCGAGTGTTACCTGCCGGTGTTCGACATGATCAAAGATTTGACGGTCACGGGCGCCCGCACTGCTCAGGTGCAGTACGGCGCGGGGGGTTGGGTCACCCACCACAACACCGACGCGTGGCGCGGCTCGTCGGTGGTCGACGGTGCCCTGTGGGGAATGTGGCAAACCGGCGGCGCCTGGCTGGCCACCATGATCTGGGACCACTACCAGTTCACCGGAGACGTCGAGTTCCTGCGCGCCAACTACCCGGCCATGAAGGGCGCTGCCCAGTTCTTCCTCGACACGCTGGTCAGCCACCCGACGCTCGGCTACCTCGTCACCAATCCGTCGAACTCGCCCGAGCTGCCACATCACACGAACGCCAGCGTGTGCGCGGGGCCGACGATGGACAACCAGATCCTGCGTGACCTGTTCAACGGCGTCGCACGGGCCGCCGAGGTCCTCAACGTGGATGCCACCTACCGCGCCCAGGTACTAACCGCCCGGGACCGGCTGCCACCGACGCGGGTCGGGTCCCGCGGCAACGTCCAGGAATGGCTCGCCGACTGGGTGGAGACCGAACGGACCCACCGGCACGTCTCCCACCTGTACGGGCTGCACCCCAGCAACCAGATCACCAAACGCGGCACGCCACAACTGCACCAGGCCGCACGACAGACCCTGGAACTGCGCGGCGACGACGGCACCGGCTGGTCACTCGCCTGGAAGATCAACTATTGGGCACGGCTGGAAGACGGCACCCGCGCCCACAAGCTCCTCCGCGACCTCGTACGCACCGACCGGCTCGCACCGAACATGTTCGACCTGCACCCGCCCTTCCAGATCGACGGCAACTTCGGCGCCACCTCCGGCATCGCCGAAATGCTGCTCCAGAGCCACACCGGCGAACTGCACCTCCTGCCCGCCCTACCATCCGCGTGGCCAACCGGGCAGGTCACCGGGCTCCGGGGCCGCGGCGGATACACCGTCGGCGCCACTTGGAGCAGCAGCCGAATCGAACTCGTCGTCGTTCCCGACCGCGCCGGCCCCATCCGCGTTCGCAACCGGATCTTCGCCGGCACCTTCGAACTGCGCGACGAGACGAGCGGCAGCGCCGTCCAGCCGACGCGGGTCGAGGCGGATCTCGTGGAGTTCACCGGCCAGGCCGGCCACACCTACCGCGCGTCCGGGGTCAACTCGGGGCCGGTCGAGGTCGGTGCGTACTACCGGCTCGTGGCCCAGCACAGCAGCAAGGCCGCCGACATCAACGGTGCGTCCACCGCCGCCGGCGGGTTGCTGATCCAGTGGCAGAGCAGCAGCGGACAGAACCAGCAGTTCGAGTTTGTGCCGGCAGACGCGGGCCACTTCCGGATCAGGGCGCGGCACAGCGGCCTGTTCCTGCAGGCCGCCAGCAACAGCACCGGCGCCGACATCACCCAGCAACCCGACGCACCCAACGCCGCCAGCCAGCAATGGCGGGTCGACGACCAGGGCGGCGGGGTGGTCAGACTCATCAATCGGCAAAGCGGTCTGGCAATGGACGTCTGGCAGGCTTCGACCGCCGACGGTGCCCGCATCTCCCAGTGGACACCCGGCACCGGCACCAACCAGCGATTCAAACTTCAACGAATCTAGGGGCGTTCGGGGCTGTCCCGTAACCACAGATCACGCAAGGTCACGTTGGTCCACCGCGCTTCGGTGTACCCGGTGCCGTCCACATCCACGCCGCCGCACTCACCATCACGCCGCAGGACTGAGCGGGTGCCGGGGGTCCGTCCCCGGCGCCCGCTCAGCCTGCTCGGTCTCGGCCGGTTGCTCGTCGCCGGCCGGCTCGTTCTCAGCCGGTGAACGCGAGCACCACGTTGTGCCCGCCGAACCCGAACGACTGGCTCACCGCGGCGTGCTGCGCCAGCGTGCGCGGCGCGCCGCGGACCAGGTCGAGGTGGATCTCCTGATCCGGGTCGGTGAGGTTCGCGGTCGGTGGGACCACGCCGTCGCGTATGGACAACAGCGTGATGATCGCCTCGACCGCCCCGGACGCGCCCAGCAGGTGGCCCAGCGCGCCCTTCGGTGCGGTCACCACCGCGTCCGCGCCGAACGCACTGGTGATCGTCCCCGACTCCACCGCGTCCCCGACGTTCGTGCTTGTGGCGTGGGCGTTGACGTGCCCGATGTCAGCCGGGGACAGCCCGGCTTCGCGCAGCGCGGTGTGGATGGCCCCGAGCTGCCCGCCGTGCCCCGGGTCGGGCGAGGTGATGTGGTGGGAGTCGTTGGTGATGCCCACCCCGGCGAGCCGGCCATGGACGGTGGCGCCGCGGGCCTCGGCGTGCTCGGCACGTTCCAGCACCATGGCCCCCGCGCCCTCGCCCAGGACGAACCCGTTGCGGCCGGTGTCGAACGGGCGCGACGCCAGGTCCGGTTCGTCGTTGCGCGTGCTCATCGACCGGGCCCGGATGAACCCGGCCATGATGACCGGGGTGATACAGGCCTCCGCGCCCCCGGCCACCACGACGTCGGCGACGCCGTCGCGGATCATCCGGGCGCCCATGGCCAGCGCCTCCGCGCCGGACGCGCACGCCGACATCGGCGCGTGCACCCCGGCCCGGGCCTTCAACGCGAGCCCGACCTGCGCCGCCGGCCCGTTCGGCATGATCATCGGAACGGCCTGCGGCACGACCGCCCGCAGGCCGTCGTTGAGCGCCCTGTGCTGCGACAGCAACGACTCCACGCAGCCGAAGCCGGTGCCGATCACCACGCCGACCCGTAGTGGGTCCGCGTTCTCGGCGTTGAGGCCGGCGTCGGCCCAGGCCTGCCGGGCGGCCACGAGCGCCACCTGCGCACACCGGTCCTGGCGGTACACGTCGTGATAGCCCAGCGCGTCGATCGGCTCGACGGCGAGCCGGGCCGCGATCCGTACCGGAAGGTCGTAGTCCTTGACCCACTGGAGGTCGTCGAGCGCCCGCGGCGCGCTGCGCCCGTCGAGCACGGCCTGCCAGGTCCCCGACACGTCTCCGGCCAGGGGCGTGGTCGCGCCCAAGCCGGTGACCACGACACTGGGCGCGCTCATCCGACCGCGCCCCGAATGTGCTCGGTGAGTTGCGCGAACGACTTGAGGCTCTTCAACTCGTCCTCGCTCACCGCCACGGCGAACCGCACCTCGATGTCCTCGGCCAGCTCCACAAGCGCCAGCGAGTCGACGTCGAGGTCCTCGTAGAGCAGCGCGCCGGGGGGAAAGCGAGCCGGCTCCGCCACCGTCGGGTCGGTTCCGTTCACGTTCCGGATCATCGTGGTCAGTTCGGTTTCGAGGTCGATCTCAGCCATGCGTGGCTCCTCCATTCGGTACGAGGTACTCGGGCGGCAGCCCGCCCCGGGGTGTGCGGACGGGGTCACAGGGGATTTCGCGGATCGCGCCGGCGAGCATGCCGGCGACCGCGTGCGCCGCGGCCACCGCCTGTTCGTCCTCGGCGTCGTACGCGTCGTGTCCGGATGTGTCAGGCATGCGCGTCCTCCTGCACGAGCCATTCGGGTCGTTGGGTGTGGTGGTCGGTCAGCCGCTGGAACGCGCCGGCCGCCCGGATGACCAGCGCCTCGCCGCCGTACGGCCCGACGATGGACATGGACAGCGGGAGACCGTCGGCGGTACGGCCGATCGGCACCGTGGCCACCGGGTGGCCGGTGACGCTCCACGCGGTCGTGTGCATGGATCCGAGGTAGGTGGAGGGGTCCAGCGCGGACATGTCCGCGATGGCCGGTGCCCCGCGGTGGCAGGTTGGCGTGACGAGCACGTCGACCCGGCCGAACAGCGCGTTCACCGCGTCGCTGAGCTGGTCGCGGAGCCGCTGGGCGCGCAGGTAGTCGAACGCGCTCAGGGCGGCGCCGGCCGAGAACACCCAGCGGGTGCCCCGGCCGTAGCGGGACCACTCGCGGGCCAGCGCGTCGGCGTGGATCTCGTGCGCCTCGGCCAGCATGATCACGTTGCCGATCGCGTTCAGCGCCGGGTATCCGGGGACCTCGACCGGTTCGACCCCCGCGCCCGCGTCCCGCAGCACGGCCAACGCCCGGTCGAACACCTCGGGCTGGGCCGGGTCGATGCCCGCGTCGGCGTACGCGGTTAGCCGGTCCACGCCGATCCGGAGGCCGGCGATCTCGCCACCGGCGGCCGCCAGATAGTCGTCGACCGGCCTGTGCGCGCTCCACGGATCGCTGGGGTCGGGGCCGGCCATCTCCTGCAACAGCCGGGCGCAGGTCTCGATCGAGGCGGCCATCGGCCCGACGGTGTCCAGGCTGGGCGCGAGCGGATAGGTGCCGCTGGTGGGCACCCGGCCGCGGGTCGGTTTGAGCGCGGTCACGCCCGTGTACGCGGCCGGGATGCGCAGGCTGCCGGTGGTGTCGGTGCCGATCGCGGCGTCGAAGAAACCGGCGATGATCCCGGCGCCCGAGCCCGAGCTGGATCCGCCAGCCCACCGCGATGTGTCCCACGGGTTGCGAACCGGCTGGTGCACGTCGTCCGGGCCCGGCAGGCCGAGCGCGTACTCCATCATCGTGGTCCGGCCGACGACCACGGCGCCGGCCCGGGACAGCCGTGCCACGGCGACCGCCTCGGGCTGCTCGGCGGCCAGGACGACGTTGCTCCCGGCGGCGGCCCGGCCCGCCCCGAGGAAGATGTTGTCCTTGACGCCCAGGGTGAGCCCGGCCAGCGGCCCGGACCGCGGCGGCTCGGCCATGGCCCGCTCGTGCCACGCCTCGACGAACACCCCGAGGTGTGCGTCCAGGTCCCGGGTCCGGCGGGCGCAGCGGCGCAGCGCCTCGTACGCGGACTCGGTCGTCGTTTCGGTAGTCATCGCTTCTCCTCGGCGGACGTTGGTCGGGTGAGCCGGATGAGCACCGCGGCGAGCACGACGGCCAGGGCCGCGCAAACAGTCAGCACCGCGAAGCCGGCCCGGGTGCCGTCGACGCTGGCCCCGGCGGCGGACGTGCCGTGTCGCAGCGCCGTTGCCGTGTACGCCGCGGCGACGGTGCCGGCGACGGCGATGCCCAGCGCGGCGCCGGTCTGGTTGAACGTGTTCAGCAGTCCCGACCCGACGCCCGACTCGGCCAGGCGGACGTGTGAGGCGCCGATGTTGTACAGCGGGACGAAGCTGCTCGGCAGGCCGGCACCGATGACCACCAGCGCCACCCCGACGAGCACCGGATTGTCCGGCCCGAACGCGATGACACCCGTGCCGACGAGCTGGGCCAGCGCCCCGAACAGGTAGACGGCGGCAAAACCGAAGCGGCCCACGAGCTTCGGCACGGTGATCGCCACCAGCAGCGACGAGAGCCCCATGGGCAGCAGCGCCAGGCCCGCGTTCAGCGCCGACAGCCCGTGTGCCCGCTGGAAGTAGCCGCTGGCCAGGTAGGTGCCACCGATCATCACGGCTGCCGCGAGCAGCAGCCCCACGCTGCTCAGGGCGTAGGTGCGCAGCCGCAGCAGGTGCAGCGGCAGCAGCGGGTCGCCGGCGTTGACCTGTAGCAGAACCAGCACCCCGAGCAGGACGGCCGCGGCGGCCAGGCTGATCCAGGCGGCCGGCGTGCCGGCGCCGTCCTGCAACCGGATCAGCCCGTACGACAGCGCGATCAGGCCGGCGGTGGCCAGCAGCGCCACCGGGAGGCGCAGCGGGCGGCGGGCGGCCGCCGCGAGCGGCGGAACGGTGCGCAGCGCCGCGATGCCGGCCACGATGCTGATCGGCACGTTGATCAGGAATGCCCAGCGCCAGCTCAACGTCGTGGTGAGCAGGCCACCGAAGACCACACCGATCGTCGCGCCGAGCACGCCGAGCCCGCTCCAGGCGGTCAGCGCCACCCGGCGCTGGGCCGGGATCTGATAGATCGCCAGCACGGCGGAGAGCGCGGCCGCGGACAGCAGGGCGGCGCCCGCGCCCTGGACGAACCGGCCGATCAGCAACGCCTCCTCGCCGGGGGCGAGGCCGCAGAGCGCGGAGGCCGCGCCGAAGACCAGCAGGCCGGCCAGGAACGTCCGGCGTCGGCCGGCGACGTCCGCGACGCGTCCGCCGGCCAGCAGCAGGCTGCCGTACATCAGCACGTACGCGCTGACGGTCCACTGCAACGCGGCCGGACCGGCCTGCAGGCTGCGACCGATCGAGGGCAGGGCGACGTTCACCACGGTGGAGTCGAGCATGACCATGAGCTGGGCCACGCCGACGACCGCCATCGCCGACCAGGGAGCGGGCTGCGTGGCCACGGCGTCCGGCGCCGGTGCGGCCGGGCCGGGCGCCGTGGTTCCGGAGGTGCGAGAAGCATCAGTCATGATGACAAATTACATGCATGTGCATGGGAGTTCATCCCGTCGGGTAGCGTGGTACTCGTGGCAAGAAACTCGTTGGTGGTGAACTGGCTGTCGCTCGTCCGGCTGTGCAACGACCTGACCCAGACGATCGAGCGTGAGCTGGCTCGGGAGCATCAGATGTGCGCGAGTGCGTACGAGCTGATGGCGGTCCTGGCGTTCGTCCGCGGCTGGACGCGTCTCGTGGATCTCACGGCCCAGGTGTCCCGCAGCCAGTCCCAGGTCTCCCGGCTGGTCGCCCAGATGGAGGCGGCGGGCGCGGTCGAGCGCACCGCCGCCCCCGAGGACGGCCGGGGTTCACAGGTACGCCTGACCGACTCCGGGCGCGAACTGTTCGCCAAGGCCACGGTCACCATCGACGGCCTCCTGCGGGACGCCGACCTCCCGGCGACGGTCCGGCTGTTCGCCGACGGTCCACGGTGATCACCGGCCGACCGTGATGGCTTCGTGCGCCCGCCCGTGCACGAGGCGAGGCCGCACCGGGCGCAGATCGGTCACCGCGAACGATCGGCGCAGCCACCGGTCGGTGCCGTCGTACCGGGGTTGGAACCCGGTGCGACCGTGCACGGCGGCGCGATTGTCGACGACCAGCAACTCTCCGGGTTCCAGTACGACTCCGACCAGCCTGTCGCGCATCGCGGATTCGAGCCTGGCCAGCGCCTCCGTCGCGGCCGGCGTGACGCCCTCCGACGCGTGGAAGTCCACCCGCAGCTCGCCCGCCGCGCCGAGCACCGGCATCGGCGAGCTGAACCACGCCTCGTCACCGCCGGTGAAGGAACTGCTGTACCGGATGCGGAAATCGGGCCGGCCCAACTGGGCGATCGTGTCCTGATCCAGGTCGCCCAGGGTGGCCCGGACGCCGGCGGTCACCGTGACCGCCACGCCGTCGTGGTCGCCGCGGAGGCCGAGCAGACTCAGGAAATGCGGCATGTTCGGGTGGAACCCGTCCTCCGTGTGCAGCTCCAGCAGCACCGAGCCGCTGTTCTCCTGCCGCTGTTCGGCGCCGGGCTGCGGGCAGACGTCCTGGACGAGTTGCCCGCACTTCTCGTCGATGTAGGACAGAGATCTGCCGAGCTGCGACATGATCATGAGCTGGCCGACGGTGGCCACCGGCAGCTCGGTCCAGGCCGGCGACGTACCGGTTCCGCTGGGCGTCGGCGGCAGCTCGTCCAGCGGCAGCCCCCGGACCAACAGGACGCCGTCGTCGTCACCGTCGTCGCGGAACGCGATCAGGCGTCCCCGTACCGCGTCGCCGAGCCCGTCCGCGGCCATCTCGATCTGCCGCAGCAGGCGCTCGTCGTGCAGGGTCGATCCGGCGAAGTCATCGGCCAGCCGGCGCGCCTCGTCGATGATCAGCCGAACGTCCCGTTCGGCCAGTTCCAGGGCGGACGCCCGGGCGTCGCGATATTCGATTGTCGTGGTGTTCACGACCGTCTGTTCCCTTCCGTGGCGAGAGCATGAGGAGAGAGGTTCTTGCCGAGGGCGTACAGCGGACGCGGCGCGAAACCGTTCCACGCGGTGGCTCCCGGCAGCGCCCGCACGAACCGGAGTTGCGCGACGCGGCGTCGTGCCTCGCCGGCCCATCGTTCCGGCAGGGTGCGCGACACCTGACGTACGTCGACCGATACCGTGCGCGGCACCGGCTCCCCGGCGACGAGCTTTGTCACCAGGTGCGTCGCCAGGGATCCGAACTGCGTTGCCGCCTCGACCAGCTGCGGAACGTGGTAATCCGGATCGTTCAGGGAACCGGCGAGCTCCGCGTACATCTCGGGCGGGATGTGCCGGCGTGGCGCGATGCGGAAGATGGCCTCCCAGACCGACAACCGGTCGAGATCGCCGACGGCGATCTCGCCGTCGAAGATCCGGCGGACCCGCCGGTAGTCGAAATGTTGCACGGCAAGGGTGCCGGCCATGTCCCACGCCGTGATGAGCCGGGCCCGGGCGGCGCAGGCGGCCTCGTGCAGCGCGACCTTCGCGCGCAGCCCGGACGGGGTGGTCACGTCGACCCCGTCGACGATCACGTCGATGCCCGCCACCAGCTCGGCGGCGTTGGCCTCGGTGACACCGTCGGTGACGTGGGTGACCGAGGCGTGCGGATTGATGTCGGCGACGAACCGCGCGGCGACCTCGGCCTTGTTGCGGCCCAGATCGGTCACGAGAGCGTGCTGACGATTGAGGTTGTTCAGCTCGTAGACGCCGTTGTCGGCGAGCGTGAACCGGGTGTAGCCCATCCGGGCCAGGGGTTGCACGGCGGCGCCGCCGATCGACCCGCACCCGGCGATCAGCAGGGTGGTCGCCCGGATCCGCCGCTGGAGCCAGTCGTCGACCAGGCCGTGATTGCGCTCGACCAGCCGCGCGTAGTAGTCGTCACCGTCCAGGCCGCGTGCGACCTCCGGGTCGTCCACGTCGTCGACGATCGTCATGAGACACCCCTTCCGATACGCGCTTCGAGCCGGCGGCGGACGGAACCAGGCTCGTCCTGCGCGAGCACCTCACCCAGAGCCCGCAGCGTCGGCCGCAGATCCGGGCTGTCCCGCAGAATGAAGGGACGCGACTGCTCCGGCTGGTCCCACAGCGGGCCGAACAGATCGTCGGGAGCCGGGTCCCGGGCCGCGACGTCGACCGTCTCGACGGCGAATCCGAGCAGCTCCAGCTGGAAGATGGCGCCGCTCTTCTTGGCATCGCCGACGACCGCCACGGCGTTGGCCTCGAAGATCGAGGCGACCACCGAAGCCCACCCCAGGTAGACCAGCCACGGCACGGTGGCGGCCGCCGCCGAGGGCGCCATCGCGTAGTCCCGGATCAGCCGCTTTCCCTCCCAGACGCGGTCGGTGGTCACCTGGGGACCGAGGAAGGTGGCGAGGTCGATGCCGTAATCCGTCTCGATCACGAAGCGCCGCCGGCCCGGCTCGGCGAGCCCGGTCGACGCGCGGTCCCGGCTCGCCGCCAGGGTGCCGTAGCCACGGAAGCGGCCGGTGGCCCGCTCCACCACGATGGTGTGGTAATCGTCGCGGGCGGCCGCCGTGTACGGCTCCGCGGTCAGTGCCCGCGCGTAGAGCAGGTCCCGGCTGGCCCAGCCCCGTTGCAGAAACTGCGCCAACCGGAACCCGTACAGCGCCCACAGGTAGCGCTCCGGCAACTGGCTGCCGCGTACGGTGAGGGTGGTCAGCCCGGCCGGCGACGTCGCGGCGAAGGCCGGCGGCCCGTCGATCGCCTCCGCCAGCCCGCTGAACGACAGGTCACGGTGGATCCGCAGGACCCGGTCGGCAAACCGGTCGACCGCCGTCGCGGCGTCGGTCATCGCGACCCTCCGGCGGCGATCAACTCGTCGGTGATCACCAGCGCCAGGGCCTCGGGCGAACCCTCGTAGATCCGCGGGCCGTACGCGTCGCGCAGGACCCGGTCCATCCCGTCGCCACGCTGGAACGCCTGCGCCCCGATCAGCGACATGGCCGCGTCCGCGTTGTCGATCGCTGCGCGGTCCGCGACCAGCTTGGCCACGGCCGGCTCGTAGGCCGGGGTGGGCAGCACGTTGTCGGCCTTGATGACGGCGTCCAGGTAGAGGGCGCGGGCGGAGGCCACCCGGGCGCTCATGTCGGCCAGCTTGCGGGCGGACATCTGGTACTCCACCAGCCGGCGGCCACCCTGGACCCGCTCGGTGGCCCAGGTCAGGGCGCGTTCGAGGGCGTGCCGCGCGATGCCGGTGGAGACCGCGGCGCAGGTCACCCGGCACAGGTTTCCCTGGGCGACGTTCAGGTCCCAGCCGCCGAGCGGGTCACCCACCACGTTCTCGGCGGGGACGATCGCGTCCTGGAAGATCAGTTCCCCGGCCGGCGCCGTCCGGTAGCCGACCTTGTCGTGCGTTTCCCCGCGGGTGACACCGTCCTGGTTCAGCTCGGTGACGAAACACGTGAGGCCGGTCGAGCCGGCGTGGCCCTCGATGTTGGCCAGCACGGTCGCGTACGTGGCCACCGGCGCGTTGGTGATGTATCGCTTCTTCCCGTTCAGCAGGTACCGGTCCCCGTCGAGGCGGGCCGACGTCATGTCCCGGGCGTACGGTGCCTGCTGCGGCAGCACGAGGTCGGTGCCGTTGTCCTGCTCCGCCACCGCGTTGCAGGCCAGAACCGGCTCGTCGCCGAGGAACGGGCTCAGGTACGTCGCCTGCAGGCGAGGGTCGCCGGAGATCAGGATGGGCGTCTGGAACAGGCCGGCGGCGCCGAAGACCAGCGCCATGCCGGGATCGGCCGCGGCCAGCTCCTCGAGCACCAGCGCGACCGCCAGGTTGCTCAGGCCCAGGCCGCCGATCTCGGCTGGAACCGCCATGCGGAGCAGGCCGAGCGAGTGACCGCGGCGAACGGTGTCCCAGTCCAGCTCGCCGGTCGCGGCCGCGTCCCGGGCGGCCGCGCCGGGGGCCACGTCGTCGCGGGCGAACTCGGTGACCGCGCGCAGGGTCTTGGCTTCGTCGTCGTTGAGCAGCGGATGATCGGACGGGGTGAAGGTCGTGGTCATGGGCTTCTCCGGGGGGAACGATCGGGCGGCGGTCAGAGCGGCAGGGTGTCGAACGCGGTGAGCGCCTGGCCCACGGCGAGGGACTTCAGGACGGGGCCGGTCATGGTCAGCCGGCGACCGGTGACCGACCGCAGGAAGCTGCGCCGGCCCGAGATGATCTGTTCCAGGTCGGGCCACGCGATCCGCAGTACGTGGGTGGGTTTGACGTCGGCGACCCGTCCGTCGCGGCGCAGCGTGATGTCCGCGTCCGGCTCGCTGATGACGAAACGTACATCGGCGTCGGCGGCCGCCCACGCCTCGACCAGCTCCGGCCGGTCGGCAACTTCATTGAATAACTTCTCAATGTCACTTGCAGTGATTGACACCGGCATCTCCTTGATCACCGTCGGTCCGCCCACGCTCATTCGTGCGGTCCGTCAAGTAGTACAACATCAATGTGTCGCACTTCACCGTGGGCAAATACGCTTTCGCATGCATGGTAACTTCGAGGTGAGCAAGGAACGGGGGAAATCATGACAACCTTGGATGTCACCAATCTGATCATGAAAAGAATTGGTGAACGGTGGACCTATCGACTCCTTAGCGCACTGTCCGACGGCGAACTCAGATTCGCAGAATTGCTACGGGCCCTCGCTCCGGTGAAGGCCAAGGTGCTGTCCGAGACACTGTTCCGGCTGGAAAGCGACGGGTTCGTCCGCCGACGGATCGTCGACGCCCGACCACCGCAGGTGAAATACCAGCTCACCCAGCTAGGCCGAGATATGGTGGGGTTGATGAACAGCATTGCCAGATGGGCATCGGCGCATGGCGATCTGGTGCTTTCCTTGGCCAATCAGGCAAGCCGGGAGTTGACCCCCTAATGACTCTCGCACGAACCTCTATTCTGGACCGCCTTCCCGCACCAAAGAAACGGTGGCCCCGAATATCGCGCGATTAACACCGCGGCGGCCGTGCTTTATGTATTGGTGGTGGAGATCGGGGCCCGCAGCCGTGCCGAACCGTCAACACCGCCCCGGGTCGTGATCGCGATCGACCCGACACGGCGCCCTGGGCCGCCGTCGCGGTCGGCAGCCGACTCCAGCCCATGGGGCCGCGACCCGGGTCGGGGTCGACCGCGACGGCTACCGGCAACGACGTCGCCTCGCCGGCCGCATGCCCCCTGGGCCGCCGAAGGGCGCCACCGGCCGGATGCTGTTGGCGACGGTGCGGCGCGCTGACGAGCCGGGGTGCCCCGTCCGGCGGCTTCGTGTTCGTCGCCGACGCGGCCTCGATCGCCAGTCGGGGCCTTCGACGACACGCCGCTGTCGGGAAGCCGCCGTGGCCGTCAAGATCAAGAAGAGGTATTCCCACGTGGCGGCCCCACATACCGCGAACTAGGTGATTCTTGCCGATGTGCAGCAGTTGCCGTCTTGGCAAGATCGCGTCTGCCGGGTGTGGATCCCGCGGCTCACTCCTGCTCGGCGATCCGATGGTCAGTAACCGCAGAGAGGCAGCTTCACGATGGAAGACATTACGGACGCCGAGGAGGCCGGCATTGACGTGTCGGCCCCGGTGGTCAGCCGCCACAGCGTCACGGTGACCGCGTCGGCGGAGGCCGTATGGCGGATCCTCACCGACATCGACGCATGGACGACCTGGCTGCCAGAAATCCCGTACGCACGCGTGGAAACACCCGGTCCGCTCGCCCCGGGCTCCGTGTTCCGCTGGTCGGCCGCGGGCATGGAGATCGAGTCGACGATCGTTCAGGTACGGCCGCAGGAACGCCTCGTGTGGCGGGGATACGGTGACGGACCGGACGGGGTCCTCGGTGTCCACGTCTGGGCGCTCACTCCGGCCGGCGACGGTGTGGAGGTGTCGACCGAGGAGTCCTTCGCGGGCCCGCCTGTCGATGCCGCCCCTGGGCCGTTCCAGGAGGGCCTCGACACGACCCTCGCCATGTGGCTGGAACGGCTCAAGGGCACCGCCGAGGCGGTGTCCGCCTCGTGAGGAATCGTGTGTTTGCCGTCGCGACGGCAGTGGTCGTGGCCGGCCTCGTGGGCACCGCAGGTGCGCCGGCTCGGGCCGAGGTCAGGCGCGATGTCGGTGCCGACCACGCGACGGTGCGATGTGCGGGAAGGACCGTCGACACCGCGGCGCAGATTCGCTATCGGACGGAGACGACGATCGACGCTCCGCTGCGGACCGTCTGGAAGTTGCAGACCGACGTGGAACGCTGGCCATCGTGGCAGAAGCCTGTTTTGTCCAGCAAGCGGCTCGATCGTGGCCCACTGCGTCCCGGTTCGTCGTTCCGGTGGACGACACCGGTCGACGAGACCGCGCTGAATCCCGCCACGACCCTCGTCGTCACGTCCACCGTCGGGCAGCTCCAACACCAGAGGTGTCTTCGGTGGGACGGCCCGGCGATCGGAGCGGGGCTGCGCATCGACGAGGGGGTGC
The DNA here is from genome assembly GCF_043197875.1 of Micromonospora sp. NPDC048935. Taxonomy (NCBI): domain Bacteria; kingdom Bacillati; phylum Actinomycetota; class Actinomycetes; order Micromonosporales; family Micromonosporaceae; genus Micromonospora; species Micromonospora sp. NPDC048935. The sequence continues at coordinate 225,404 of NZ_JBICTZ010000006.1, forward strand.
ACGTGTGGACGTTCACCGAGGTCGACGGCCGGGTTCTCGTGCGTACCGAGGAGACGTGGCGCGGTGACCAGGTGGAGCAGAACGTCGATTTCTCCACCGTGGCTCTCGGGGCGGGCCTGGAGACGTGGCTGACGGAGCTGAAGACGCGTGCCGAACGGGAGTGTGACCGGGCCCGGCGCCCGGCGCTGACGTGACCCAGGGGCCCCGCCGGTCTCGTACCGGCGGGGCCCTATCTGCGCCCGGTCGGCCCAGCCCTCTCAGCGGAGGAGTTCTCGCAGCTGCCGGCGTGAGGTGATGCCCAGCTTGCGGTAGAGGTTGCGCAGGTGGGCGTCGATCGTTCGCGGGCTGACGAACAGCAGCGCGGCGACTTCCTTGGTGCCCGCGCCGGAGGCGACCTTGCGGGCGACGAGTAGTTCGCGGGCGGTCAGCCCCGCGAGCGGATCGGCGTCGTCGGCCAGGGTCGGCTCGCCGATGGCATCCAGTTCGCGGGCGGCGCGGCCGGCGAACCCGCGTGCGCCGATGGTGGAGAGCAGCTCGTGGGCGGCGCGCAACTCCACCCGCGCCTCGGTGCGGCGGCCGACCCGTCGCAGCCACTGCCCGTAGAGCAGTCGGGCACGCGCGTAGTGGACTCGCATCCTGCTCCCGGCGAACCGGCTGATCGCGGCACGGTAGTGGTCCTGCGCGCCGAGCCCCGGGTCGAGCAGCGCACTCGCCAGTAGCTGCGCACCTGTCGTCCACGCGTTCGGGTTGACCCGTGCGACATCCCCGATCCATTCAGCCGATTCCTTGGCTTCTTCGGGACGTCCAACGTACGCGGCGGCTTCGACCAGCTCGTGGTGGAAGACGGAGGCGGCGTACGCCCCGTGCCGGTGCTGGTCGCGCACGAGCAGCAACGCGTCGAGCGCGGCCGCATGGTCGCCGCTGCCGTTGCACAGAACGCCGATCGCGTAGTGCAGCGTGGTGGGTTTCACCCCCACCCAGCCGCGCAGCCTCTCCCGGATCTCGCGGAACCGGTCGACGTCTCCGCTCCACGCGGCGAGCATCAGGTCGGACCCGACGAGGTTGGACGTCCCGGCGGCCTCGTCGACCGCACGCGCCTCGATGATGCAGACCTGCGCGTCGGCGAAGCGGCCCATGATCGTCCGGCCGACCGCCTGGAAGCGCAGCGCATGGGGAAGGATCGCGTAGGCGCCCTGTGCCCGGGCGAGTTCCACCTGACGGTCGGCGATCTGCTCCATGGCGTCGCTGTCACCGATGTCGACGCTCAACACGCAGGCGCGTTCCATCCACCACGGATCCGCGTCGGGTGTGCGGGCGTGGTCCCGGAAGGCGTCAACCGCGCGGCGCATCATCGGCATCGCCTCGTCCACTGGGCGCAGGTGCTGCTCGACCAACGCCTGCAGCAGCAGGTCGACCGGACGTGGCGGCTGACGCTGGGGTACCCGTTCCCGGATGTGCAGGGCGAGCCGCCGTAACCTCCCCGGCTCGTCGACGCTGAACATGAGCGACGCGAAGGCTTCCAGGTAGGTCTCTCGAGCGTCCTCGGGCCCCACGCCGTCGGCCGCGTCGATGAGCGCGATCGTCGCCGGGATGCTGCGCGTCACGTGATAGTCGATCGTCGCGCGCAGCAGTCGCGCGGCGCGGCGGTCGACGGGGTCCGGCTGGAGACGCTCGGCCTCGTCCACCAGCTCCCGGGCGGCAGATGGTGCCCCCGAGCCCAACCGCGCCCGGGCCGCGGCCAACAACCGGCGGGACTGCCGCGACCGGTCGGGTGTCAGGCGGGCCGCGCGTTCGAGGAACGCGGCCACGGCCGCGAGTCCACCGCGGCGCTGTGCTCGTCCGGCCGAACGCTCCAACTCCGCAGCGGTCTCCTCATCCGGGCCGGTGATCGCGTTCGCCTGGTGCCAGGCGCGACGGTCGGGATCGATGTCGACGTCCGTAGCGGCCGCGAGCGCCGCGTGTGCCTGCCGTCGCGCCCCGGCGCCAGTCGACAGGTACACCGCGGAACGCGCCAACGGATGCCGGAAGTGCACCTGGGGCCCGGCCACCAACAGGCCGCTGTCCTCGGCCGCGGCCAGGTCCACGGCGTCCAGCCCCTGGACCGCCATCGCGCGGCGCAGCAGAACGAGGTCGCCTGTCGGCTCCGCCGCGGCCAGCGCCAGAACGGAGCGCGTGGGTGCCGGCAGGCGCAGGAACCGACTCACGAAGCGGTGTTCCACGGCGCGGTGCCCGGCGTCCCCGGGTAGCCCGAACGGTCCGGCGTCGCGGGCGAACTCCACCAGGGCGAGCGGGTTGCCGGCCGCCTCGGCGAGGATCCGTTGCACGATCGCTGCCTCGTGGCCGAATGGTGCCCGATACCGCAGCAGGGTGAGGGATTCCGAGTCGGTCAGCCCGGTGAGAGTGAGGGCGGGTAGGCGACCGAGCTCCGACACCGAGGCGGCGTCGCGGGCTGCGAACACCATGGCGACCCGCTCCGCCGCCACGCGTGCCGCGACGAAGGCCAGTACCTGCCGCGAGCCGGCGTCGATCCACTGCACGTCGTCGACCACGCAGAACACCGGACTGCGCCGGCCTACGGCACTCAGCAGGCCGAGAACGGCCAGGCCGACAAGCATCGGGGTCGGCGTGGCCCCGGCCCGCAGCCCGAACACCGCGTCGAGTGCGCTCCGCTGCGGCACGGGGAGCCCAGCGCGGTGGTCGAGCACGGGCGCGCACAACTGGTGCAGGGCCGAGTAGGGCAGCTCGCTCTCGAACTCGACACCACCGGCGCGCAGCACCCGCCATCCGTCGAGCCGCGAGGCGGCCGCACCGACGAGGGTCGACTTGCCGATCCCCGCGTCACCGAGAACGAGCATCGCCCCGCCACGGCCCCGCGCCGCGGCTACCGTCACCGAGGCGATCTCGCCCAACTCCGCCTCGCGAGCGACGAACAATCCCGACCTGATATCTGTCATCAACTTCTGCGTGTCGCCGGACGAATGGTGCCCTCCGTTTGTTCGGCCCCACCGATGGTATCCAGAGCAGCGCACCGACCGGGACGGGCGCCCGGTCCGGAGTCGGCGCTCCTACGAGGGCAACTCGAACAGTTCCAGCTGGATGCCGTCGGGGTCACGGAGATAGAGGATCTTCGTCCCGGCCAGCGTCCCCGCTTCGACGCCATCGCCGTCCTGGAGCACGACCGGATCGGCGTTGACGTGCACGCCCCGCCGCACCAGGTCGCGGTGCGCCGAGTCGAGATCGTCGACCTCAAAACACAGGTGCATCACCCCGACGTCGGAGTTGCGCCCGGTGAAGGGCCTCGGCTGCGGGCTGTCGTACTGGATGAGTTCCAGCAGGACGTTGTCACCGGCCAGCGCGAAGGATGCCCGCATCGACGCATTCTCTACCTCGACAACCGCACCGATCGCCGGGTTCGTCGCCGAGATCGTCACGCCGTTCGGCGCGATGCCGAGGACGTCCTCGTACCACCTCACCGACCGCGCCAAATCGCTGACCGGCACTCCGATGTGATGCATTCTGGTCACTTTGCTCATGATCCCCATCCTGAAGGGCCGAGCCAGCGCTGTGGAAGGCACAGGTCATCCGCGTACCGCCGGTACCACCCAACTCCCCGGAGGACCGATGGCGGATCATGGGGTTCATGAATGACCTCGGAGCCGCGCTGCGGGCCTGGCGGGATCGCACGGACCCGGCCGCTGTCGGTCTCCCGAACGCCTCTCCTCGCCGCGTCGTCGGGCTACGACGCGGCGAGCTGGCAGCACTGGCCGGCATCTCCCCCGAGTACGTGGCACGCCTCGAACAGGGCCGGGCCGCCACACCATCGGCGCAGGTGTGCACCTCCCTGGCCCGCGCGTTACGACTCTCCGACGACGAGGAGGCGCACCTGATGCGCCTTGCCGGCTTCGCCGCGGCACCGGACCGGATACCCCACCTGATCCCCGGCAGCCTGCACCGCGTCATCGAGCACCTCGATGACACCCCAGCGGCCGTCTACGACGCCCTGTGGCGACTCCTGGACTGGAACCGCCTGTTCGCGGCCGTCTTCGGCGACCCCACGGGCGCCACCGGCGACGACCGTAACGCCCTGATCGTCCAGTTCGAGTCCCGAAACCCCCGAGTCCGCCAGACCGACACCGAGCGCGCCTACTTCGAGCAGTCGTTGGTAGCCGACCTGCGCGCCACCAGCGCCCGCTATCCAAACGACCCCGATGTGGCGGCACTGATCTCGCGCATGGCCGGGAACGACAGGTTCTGCCACCTCTGGGCCCTCCGCGCGGTAGCCCATCACGAGAGCGCGCACAAGACCGCCGTACACCCGGACGTGGGCGCCATCCCGCTCGACGCCAACGTCCTGACCACCCAGAACACCGACCTGCGACTCGTGGTCCTCACGCCTCGGCCCGACACCAACGCTCGCGAGAAGTTGAATCAACTGGGCCGACGACACCGACTCCGGTCTGGACCACGGTCTCTTGACCAACCAGGGAGCCAGCGGCGTCTCACCCGCTCCACGGGCTACCCGCGGCGGGAGTCTGCCCGGGGTCCGGCCGATCGCACGGAGGCCACGACGGACCGGACAACGACAGCCGACTAGGCAATTCCTACCGATGCGATGCCGAGCCCTGCCAGCGGATGATCTCAGTGTCTGACACCTGGTCACGACATCGAACGGGGATACATCCATGACTGTCCACGTTGACCTGCCCGTCGACGCCACGACCGCCACCAACCCGACCCGCTGGCAGGATCGCACCGGGCGGGTGCTGATGGCGATCACCGCCACAGCCACTCTGGTCCCGTTCGTCGAGGGCGTCTTCCGCCTCTGCAGCCTCCCCGACGACCTGGTGCTGACGGAGTTCTGGCGGACGTGCGCGTACATCGTGTTCGCCGGTATGTGGGCCATGCTGGCGATCGCGCCGCGGAAACAGCGCGGCATGTGGGAACTCCTCCTTTCCACAAGATCGTGGTCACCGTGCAGGCCGCATTCGTCCTCGACATCCCGCACGCGACGCGGACCCTGTTCGCCGACGGGCTCGTGTCGCTGACCACCATCGGCGCCTACCTGCTCTGCCGGGGGTGGCACGCCTGGCAGCGCGGAGCGCTGGGGCCGAGCGACAACCGATGACCCGGCCCGGACGGGCAGCCCATTGACCATGTCGATCGTTGGAGGATCTGACGTGAACGCTACGCGCAGGCGGCTAGCCGCGGTCATCGCGGTGACGACGGCGGCGACGGTGCTGTCCGCCATCGGGCCGTCGACACCGGCGGTGGCGGCCCCGCAGGACCGGGTCACCGCGTCCTGGAACATGCAGGGCCAGAACCAAGGGGGCGGAGGGCGTCCGGAGTCGCGGTGGGTGAGCGCTGTGCAGCAGATGCTCAACCAGGAAGGGGTGCAGGTCGCCGCTCTCCAGGAGGCGGGCAGCGCACCTCCCGCCCGTGCGGTGTGGACCGAGCGGCAATTCTCCGAGGCCGGAGTCACCGAGCACCGGTACAACATCGGCACGGCCGACCGCCCGGACAATGTGCTGATCTACTGGGCCGACACCGGTCAGCAACGCAACGGCCTGGCCATCGTCACCCGGGAGACGGTGACCGACGCCGTGATCCTGCCGGTGCATTCGCGGTTCAACTCGCGGCCGATGATGGGCGTCCAGATCGGCTCTGACTGGTACTTCACCGCCCACGCGCTGTCCAACGGTGCGAACAGTGCCAACGACGCCGCCGACATCATCGAGACGGCGCGGCAGTTCATGACCCGCCACCCCACCGGCGAATGGATGGTGCTCGCCGACTTCAACCAGAACCCGGCACGGATGCCGGCCGCGCTACAGAGCCACATGGTCGCGGCGAACCGACCCACCCACGAGGGCGGCGAGGAGCTGGACTTCGCCTATGCCAGCAACGGGAACAACAACACCATCAACGCCGAGGTTCGCGGCGGGAACTCCGACCACAGGTATGTCCGTTACGTCGTGAACGCCGGCTGTGGTTCCGGCGGTGGCCTCGCACCCCGGACGACCACCGAGCGGGACTGCTACGCCCCGGTCCCCGGCGACACGTACCGCTTCTTCGCCCGCCACCTGGAGAACGCGGTGCTCGCGTCGAAGACGAACGACGGTGACGACATCGGACCGCACGTCCGGACGCCGCGCGGCAGCCTCGACGAGGCCCTACAGGTGCGCTTCAGCACGGCGCCGGGCCAGTACCAGCTCGCCTGGCCGCAGGCCGACCCGGCGACCGAGCGGTGCCTGTCCTGGGACGCGAACTCCCGGAACACCGGCAGCACCCTCTGCTCGGAGCAGGCCGAGGTGTCCCGGTGGCAATTCGAGGACGGGCAGATCTTCACGCCCGGACTCGGCGGCTCTCTGCAACCCTCCCCCAACGCCCTCGGCGCGCGGCTGGTGGTCGCGCAGGACTTCTACCAGTGGCGGCCGGAGCCCCGCAACGGTATCGGCCCGCGCTGGGACCCGATCGGGGAGTTCCGGGACGCCGCCCCGGCCGGCTCGGAGACCCACTTCCCCGACCTCGACGGCGACGGCGACGCCGACCACGTCATCGTTCAGCCCGACGGTCGGATACCGGCGTGGCGCAACAACGGCCCCCGATCCACCTGGACCTCCCTCGGTGACATCAGCCCGCCGGACCGGGGCCTGCCCAGCACTGTGCACTTCGGCGACCTCGACGGCGACGACCGGGACGACTACCTCCGGTTGCAGGCCGCCGACGAGTCGCCCACCGGGACCCGGACCATTTGGATGTCTCGCAACGAGTCCGACGGCGCGCAGAAGAGGTGGGGGTCACCGACCATCGTGGCCAACGACCTGAGCTACGAGAACCCGCGCTTCGTCGACATCGACGGCGACGGAGACGACGACCTGATCAACTCGGATCGGCTGAGCCACGCCAGCCTCTGGGAGAACCGGTCCCCGGGCCGGACGCCGGTGCCGGGAGACTGGCACTCGGTCAGCGGCTTCGCGACCCCCGCCGACGGCTACTACCAGACGACGTTCACGGATGTCACAGGTGACCGCCGGGCCGACGTGCTGCGCGTCGACTACCCCAGCGGCAAGGTGCAGGCCTGGGAGAACACCGGCGCACCGTGGAGCGCGACGACCGGCTGGCGGTCACTGGGCCCGATCCGTGACGACGGCCCGTTCGCCGGCACCACCGGCCTGTTCGCCGACCTCAACGCCGACCTGATCAACGACTTCGTCCTGGTCAGCGCCGCCTCCGGTGGCCTCGACGGTTGGCTGCTGCCCCGCTACGGCAGCGCGGATCCCGGCCCGGGACAGCCCGGCCAGGGCGGCGGACAGGACCTGCCGGCGGGCACGCTGCCGGCGTACGGCGGTGGGCCACCGCGACCGCAGCTCGACGGCCGGCTGTTGCAGAACAGCACGTTCACCGGCACGGACAAGCCGTGGTGGACCAACGCGGGGATGACGCCGAAACTGGCGGGCGGGACCTTCTGCGTGACCGCGCCCGCGTCCACCAACCCGTGGGACGTCCTGGTCGGGCACAACAGCATCTACCTACCCGGCGGCGCCACGTACACGCTGCGGTTCCGTGCTCGCACCAACACGGCGGCGAACCCGCTGATCTACCTCGCGCCCTTCGACAACCCCACCAATGTCACGTACCTGAACAAGGGCTTCACCACCGGCACCGCCTGGAAGGAGTACGAGTACAGCATCACCACGACCTACCCGGAGCCGTACCGGTTGGCCCAGCTCCAGTTCCGGCTCGGCAAGTCCAGCACACCGTACGAGTTCTGCATGGACGACGTGACGCTCACCGGCACCGAGTACGCGTACCGGGCCGACGCCGGTCCGGACCTCAAGGTGAACCAACACGGCTACCTGCCCAACGGGCCCAAGCGGGCGACGTTGCTGTACGGCGCGTCCTACCCGGTGCCGTGGACGCTGCGTCGGGCCGGCGGCGGCGCGACGGTGGCGACGGGCCGGACCACCCCGACCGGCTTCGACGCGTCGGCCAGCGCCAACACCCATGTGATCGACTTCAGCCACGTCACGGCCACCGGGAGGTTCGAGTTGGTGTACGACGGCTGGGTCGACCGGCCCAGTCACCCGTTCGACATCCGCGCGGACCTGTACGACCGGCTGCGCACCGACGCGACCCGCTTCTTCTACACCAACCGCAGTGGCATCGCGATCGACGGGGGCATCGCCGGTGCGGCCTACGCACGACCGGCCGGCCACGTCGCGGAGTCACCGAACGGTGGCGACACCCAGGTGCCCTGCCAGCAGCCGAAGTCGTTCATGAACAACTGGACCTGCGGCTACCGGTTGGACGTCACCGGCGGCTGGTACGACGCCGGTGACCACGGCAAGTACGTCGTCAACGGCGGCATCGCCACGTACCAGCTCCTGTCGACGTGGGAGCGCAACCGGCCGGCTGCGCTCGGCGACGGCACGCTGGCCGTGCCGGAACGCGGCAACGGCGTTCCGGACATCCTCGACGAGGCCCGCTGGAACCTCGACTTCATGCTGAAGATGCAGGTGCCCGACGGTCTCCCGCTGGCCGGCATGGTCCACCACAAGGTGCACGACGACACGTGGACCGGGCCGCCGATGCTGCCGCACCAGGACAAGAAACCCCGGGAACTGCACCGGCCGTCGACGGCGGCCACCCTGAACCTGGCCGCCGTCGCGGCCCAGGCAGCGAGGATCTACCAGCCGTACGACGCCGGCTTCGCCGCCCGGCTGCGCGCGTCGGCGGAACGCGCGTACGCCGCGGCCCGGGCCAACCCGGCGCTCTTCGCACCGTACGAGGATCGCAGCGGCGGAGGGCCGTACAACGATGGGGACGTCTCCGACGAGTTCTACTGGGCCGCCGCCGAGCTGTACCTGACCACCAGGGACGCCACCTACCTGACCGCCGTGCGGGTGAGCCGGTTCCACACCGCTGGTACGGCCTTCAGCCAGAACGGCTTCTACTGGGGTTCGGTGGCCGCGCTGGCCCAACTCGACCTGGCGCGCTTCGGCACCGAGCTGAGCGACCGCGAGCAGATCAAGGGGTGGGTGGTCGCCGCCGCGGACCGGTTGATCTCATTTCAGAAGGCCGAGCGCTTCGGGCAGACCTACACCCCCACCACGGGACGCTACGACTGGGGATCGAACGCGTCCATGTTGAACAACCAGGTCGTCCTGGCCACCGCCTACGACCTCACCGGCAACGGCCGGTACGCCGACGCCGTCTTCGAGGGCCTCGACTACCTGCTGGGCCGCAACGCCCTCGGGCAGTCGTACGTCACCGGCTACGGCAGCAACGACGCGAAGAACCAGCACAGCCGGTGGTACGCGAGATCGTTCGACGCCCGGTTGCCGAACCCGCCGGTGGGGTCGGTCGCCGGGGGGCCCAACTCCAGCCTCCAGGACCCGCTCTCGGCGAGCTGGTTGCACGGCTGCGCCCCGCAGCTCTGCTACGTCGACAATCTCGAAGCTTGGTCCGTCAACGAGGTCACCATCAACTGGAACTCCGCGCTGACCTGGGTGGCCGCGTTCGCGGCGGACGTGGCTGCCCGCCGATGAACGCACGGATGGCGCGGCACCGGTCCGGCCCGGTGCCGCCGCCGCCGGGCCTGTCGGGGTGACGTGGTCGATGGTCAGGGGGCACGGGCACCGTTGCGCGCGCTGGTCGGCCCCTCGTACGGCCCGATGAAGCCCTGCTCCTCGGTGCCGACGCACCTGAGGGCGGTTCGCCGGGCGGCGGCCGTTGCCCGGCGGGTTCGGAGTGAGTCGTCGTGCTGCGGTGGTCGCCGAAGTCGCGGTGCTGGTCCCGGCTGAACGGCGGAAATCGAATTCCGAGAATACCGGAGTGCGGGAGTGCGCAGCCGCGCATTCATTGCCTGCCGTCTATTTTGCTATACCTGAGGGGCCATGCTGACTTCCGTTGACCCTTCAGTGTTCCTGGTCGGACGCACGGCCGAGATCGCGGTACTACAGGACGCGGTGGACGAGCTGCGTCGCGGCATCGGCGCGACGGTGTGGGTCGAGGGCGAACCGGGGATCGGCAAGTCGTCGTTGATGGCGGCCGGTGCCCGGCTCGGCCGGGAGTCGGGCTGCCAGGTGGCGGAAGGCGTCGCCGACCAGCTGGCCCACCCGCCGCTCCTCGGCGTGCTGCGTGACTGCCTGGAGATCGGGCCGCGTGCGGCCGACCCCCGCCGCGCGCGGATCGCGGCGTTCCTCGGCGGCAGGCGTTCCGCCCTCGACCTCGCCGACGCCACCCACGCGGCCGCCGTGGAGATGGTCGTCGCACTGGTTGACGAGTTGTGCACCGACGGGCCGATGGTGCTGGTCGTCGACGACGTGCAGTGGGCCGACGACGCCTCCCTCGACGTATGCCGCCGCCTGACCTCGGTCGCCGCGCACCTGCCGTTGCTGCTGGTCCTGTCGTATCGCCCCGGCGCACACCGGTCGGCCGTACGGCGGCTGCGCGACGTGTCGCGCCGTCGGGACGTGGTCCGCATTCCGCTCGGCCCACTGTCCCCGGATGCGGTCCGCGACCTTCTCGCCGAACTGGTGGGCGCGCCACCCGGGGCGGGGTTCGTCCGGCTCGCTTCTCAGGCCGTTGGCAATCCGCTCTTCCTACGGGAGCTGGCCGAGTCACTGGTTCGGGAGGGCCTGGTGGACATCGGCGCGGAGGCCGAGGTGCGCGACTCGGGTCGAAGCGTTGTGCCGAGGTCGCTGGCCGCGGCGTTGGAGAGTCGGCTGAGTACCGTCCCGGATGGCACCGTCGAGCTGATGCGGGCGGCGGCGCTGCTTGGCGGCGAATTCACGGTCACCGAGCTCGCGGCGCTACTCGGCCGGCCGGCGATCGACTTCTCCGCCGACCTGGAGGAGGCGGTGGCGGCGGGAATCCTGGTCGAGGCCGGTGCGCGGATGCGGTTCCGGCACCCGTTGCTTCGGCAGGCCCTCTACGACGGTGTGCCGGCTGCGCTGCGGGCGGCCCTGCACCTGGACGCGGCACGTGCGCTGGAGGCCGCCAGCGTCGAGTCGCAGCGGGTGGCCCAGCACCTGCTGGCCTCGGGCGTGGTGGGACACCGCTGGGCACGACGCTGGCTGACCGACGCCGCACCGGTGCTGGCGGGCTGCGCGCCGCACCTCGCGGCCGAGCTGCTGCGTCGGGAGATCGACCACGATCCGGGCGACGAGGACGAGCAGAGTGCTCTCGGCATGAACCTGGCCCGGGCCCTCATCGCCAACGGGCAACACGAGGAAGCCGCGGCCCGCATTCGGCAGGCCCTCGGAGGTGTCGTCGACCCGGGCGACCGTGGCCGCCTGCACTGGATGCTCGCCCGCGCGCTGTTCAGCGGCGGGCACAACACCGCGGCGGTGGCCAACCTACGCCGCGCCCTCGCCGCAGGTGACGTGCCCGCCGCCTGGCGGGCACGACTGCTCGCCGCGCTGGCGATGTTCCAGCGCGCCGGCTGCGGTGACCTGGAGGTGGCGGACGCGACCGTCCGGGACGCGCTGCGCACCGCGGGAGCGGCCGGGGACGCGTTCGCGACGGCGTACGCACTGACCGGTCTCTGGGCCAGCCACTCGGTACGGCGGCGGCACCGGCTCGCCCTGGACAGCGCCGAGCTGGCGATCGAGACGTTGGGTACCGTCGCGGACCACGTCGACCTGAGGGCTTTCGTCCTGCACGGACGGATCTTCTCGTTACAGAATCTGAGCCGGTGGACGGACGCCGAAACGGCGCTGCACGATGCGCGCGAGTTTCTGCGTACGGCCAACCGCAGTGACGACACCACGTCCGGGGTGACCGCCGCGGTGTTGATGTTCTGGTTGGGCCGGTGGGACGACGCGCTGGCCGAACTGAACGCGGTCGCGCAGAACACCTCGGCGTCGACGTACCGTGGGCTGCGCGAAGGCGGCCCTGGATGGCTCTGGCACGGTGTCGCCGCGCTCATCGCCGGCCACCGCGGCGAGCGGTCCCGGGCCACCACACATATCCGGGCCGGATTCGACCGCCCGGTCGTGACCGTCGCCGACCGGGAGAACACCGATTTCCTGGTCGTGGCGCGGTCACTCGCCGCGGAACAGGACGGCGACCTGAGACTGGCGCTGGACCGGTTGAGTGGCCTTCTCGACCGCCGACCCGGTGAGATGACCCTGACGCACCAGTGGCTGCCCGGGTTCGTCCGGCTCGCCCTGGCCGTCGACGACCGGTCGGCGGCCGAGGCGGGGGTACGCACCTGTCTGGCCGAGGCGGCGGCGGAGCAGGTTCCGGCCCGGGCCGCCGCAGCCGCCGACCGGTGTCGCGGGCTGTACCTCGGCGACCCGACGTCGATAGGTTCGGCGGTGGCCCACTACCGGGCTTGCGGGGCGCCCGTGGAACTCGCCGGGACGCTGGAGGATCTCGCTGCCGTTCTCGCCCAGCGGGGTGACACCACGCAGGCGCGGGCCGCCCTCGACGAGGCCCTCGACCTGTACGGCGGTTTCGGCGCAAGCTGGGACATCCGCCGGGCCGCGGCACGGCTGCGCGGTCACGGGATACGGCGTGGTGTGCGGGGTGCTCGGACCAGACGGGCCCAGCACGGTTGGGACGCCCTGACCCCGACCGAAGAGAAGATCGCGATGCTGGTCGCCGCCGGCCGGTCGACACCGGACATCGCGCAGAGTCTGTTTCTCACCCGTCGCACGACCCAGACCCACATCTCGCGGGTCCTGACGAAGCTCGGCCTGCGCAGCCGGGTGGAGATCGCGGGTGCGGCGCTGCGCCAGGGCCCGGGCAGCGGCACCGACGGCTGACGGGCGGTGGGCCCGTCCGAGCCTGGCCGGCTCGGACGGGCCCCCTCACACCGGCGTTAGCCGGCCGGACCGATGAGCCGCCAGGGTTCCAGGTCCGAGTTGGCCCCGGTGCCGGGCACGTTGCCCTGGGTCCACCACTTGGCCTGCCAGACCTTTCCGGCGTACTTCACGGTGAGGTTCTCCACCGACTGGGTCGCCGGGTTGTAGACCTTGCTGGCGTCCCAGGCCGGTGCCGTACATCCGCCGGTCGCCGGGATCACCTTCGCGGCGCCCCGGTTGTGCTCCGGCGCCGAGGCGAACGTGGTGCCGCCCAGCTTGAGTGTGGTGTTCACCGGGCCGGTCGCCGGGATGTAGTAGATGATCGGCACCTCCAGGCTCTGCCCGGCAGGGATGATCTGGCAGTAGTCCAGGGCGAGGCTGACCCGGTGGAAGGTGCCGGAGAGCCCGGTACCGGCGTTCGGGCCGGTGTGCCCGGCCTGCACCTGCCATCGACCGCCCTGGGCGCCGGTCTGCCAGTTGCCGTCCTTGACCAGTGCGGGCGTGGAGGTCGGCAGGTCGAACGAGATGACGTTGTCCCTGCCGCCGCCGATGGTCACCCCGGTGTTGTTGCTGATCCGCACGGTCGGGGTCAGCGGCCACAGGCTCGCCGTGTCGGTCGGGTAGCGGACCAGGTCGACGGTCACATCGGCGGCCAGCGCCGGACGCTGCACCGAACTGCCGGTGCTGCGGTTGTCGCCGTACGCGGCTGCGCCCTGGAGCCGTTCGTGCAGCCGGTTGGTCAGGGTGTGGCCCATCACGCAGGGGTTGTCCCCGGTGGCCTCGGCCGGGCACTCGTAGTCACCGGAGAGCTCCCACATCATCACGCCACCCGCGCCCTTGCGGTTGACGTAGTCGACGACCTGGTCCAGGCCCTCGGTGTCCTGGATGGAGAGGTAGGTCTTCTTCTCCGGGTTCCACAACCAGGCCGTGCGGGTGGTGGCGTCCCAGTACCGGTCGTACGTGCCGGTGCGCCTGTCGCTCGGGTCGCTGTCCGGGTTGAGTCCGACCGCCTTGCTGTAGCGGGGGGTGAGGTCGCGTTCCAGGTTCTTGGCGTGCCACATCGGGTTGACCCCCGCGCCGACCTCCCGACCGTTGGCGTCCACGTCGTGCCAGATGTTGTCGATGCCGACCGCGCCGTCGCCGCACGGGCGGACCAGACCGGTGCCCGGCTGGCAGGTGCCGCCGACGGATTTGCCCCACATGCCGTTGCTGCCGCCGGTGACGTTGCGCCAGCCCCGGCTGTAGTACGGGATGCCGATGTTGATCCGCCCGGCCTGCATCGCGCCGCGCAGGTGGTGGAAGGCCCAGTCGGTGTTGAAGTAGCCGAGCTTCTGGTACTCCGGCGTGGAGTACAGGTCGCTCAGCTCCGGGTCCTTGCCGTCGTCGTGCAGGGCGGCGTTCGGGCCCACCACGTCGTTCCAGGAGCCGTGGTAGTCGTACGCCATCAGGTTTGTGTAGTCCTGGTAGCGCAGCGCCTTCTGGCTCTCCATCCCCCGGACCAGATAGCCGGAGGCCGACGTGGCGGAGGTGAGCAGGTAGTAACGGCCGTTGGTGGCGGACGCGCGGTCCAGCTTCTCGCGCAGCGTCTTCATCAGGGCCGTGTACGAGGTCGGCAGTCCCTTGCGGCGGGGGCGCGCATCGCTCCAGTCGTTCGGGTTGCCGGTGTCGTCCAGCACGGTCGGGTACTCGAAGTCGATGTCGACACCGTCGAAGCCGTACCGGCCGAGGAAGTCGACGACCGAGTCGGAGAAGGTGTTGATCCCGGCCTGGTTGGTCGTACCGTCGGCGTTGGTGGTCATGCCGTAGAAGCCGCGGCTCTCCGCCCAGCCACCGACCGAGATCAGCGTCTTCACCCGGGGGTGCAGGCGTTTGTAGGTGGTCAACAGGTTGAAATGCCCCCGGTACGGCAGGCTCTGGTCCATCTCGGTGCCGGGGACGGACCAGGTCATCCCGGTGGCCGGGTTGTTCGGGCTGTCCGCGCCGACCGAGATCCGGTTGTTCTCGACCCGGGCGAAGGCGTAGTTGATGTGGGTCAGCTTTGACCACGGCATGTTCTTGACCAGGTAGGAGGGCTTGCCGTCGGCGCCGGTGCGGCTGCCGTTGAAGTAGCCGATCACCCGACGGCTCCGGCCCTGCCCGAGCCACTCCCGGCCGTCGCCCTGGTAGGCCCGGCAGTAGGGGGTGCTGGTGCCGGCGGTCGGGATCATGCCGTCCGGGCGGCACTGCGCGTGGTCGGTCGGCACCACCGGACGGGTGCCGCCGTTGTCACCGCCGGGATGCTGCTCCATCGGGTCGCCGGCGCCGCCGTTGCGGCTGCCACCGGCCCGGCCGGCGGGATTGCGGGCGACGATCTCGTCGATCAGCTTTCCGCCCGGGAAGTCCATCATCACGATGCCGAGCCGGTCCATGGTCTCTCGTCCGCCGAAGTTGCCCGCCCGGTTCGGGAAGAACTCCGGGCACCTGTCGTTGCTGCCCCGCAGGCACTGGATGAGGAACTCGTTGACCCCGGTCGCCGTCGGGGTGCCGCCGGCGACCGTGTACGGATGGGCGAAGTCCCCCGTGCCGCTGCTGTAGTTCATGTACAACGCGCCCGGCTCGTGATCGTGTCGAGTCTGCTCGCCACGGTTGGCGTCCCACACCCCGTTGGTCTTGCGCAGGTGCGTCCGGACCCTCTCCCACTTGTCGTCGATGTCGCTGACCAGGGGGACGCTGTAGTCGTCCTGCACGTAGCCCTCGTAGGAGCCGCCAGCCGGGTAGAGCTGTCCGATGCCGTAGCCGCCGTAGATGCCGCCGGACGGCCCGCGGAACCCGAGCAGGACGATCTTTCCGCGTACGGCGCCGAGGGTCGGGGTCGTCGTCTGCGCGGCGCCGTCGACCGAGTCGGCCCAGAACAGGCTCCCCCAGGCCCTCCCCTGCCTCGTCTCCTCGCCGTTGCCGGTGTGGTACAGCCCGGTGAGGTACGAGTCGAAGACCTTCCGCCGCCACTCGGTGCTGTCGTAGCCCGACGCGTCGGCGCAACTCGTTCCGCTGCCCAGGCACTCGGCCTTGAGGTTCAGCAGCACCGTCTCGGTCGGGTTCGCCCGTAGGAAGGTTTCGATCTTCGTGAGCACGTCGGTGAAGTTGGCCCACTGGTAGTAGACGCCGTGGTGGACGGTAAACGTCAGCCCGGCATCCCCTTTGTCCACCCGGACCCGAATGTCGATCGACCGGACACCCGCGTCCAGTTGGGTGGCCAGAGTCTCGGCGCTGTACCCATGCTTCTCCTGGGTCTGCGTGAGACTCGTCGAGATGAACTCGCAGTCGCTGCCGTTCTGGCTCGCCGAGTGACCACACAGCGCGAGGGTGTCGTGGGTGCCGGGGATCGACAGGTCGGCCAGACTCGCGTCGTCCGACACCCGTGACATCCAGTCCCGGTTCGCCGCGGAGGCGGACTCGATGCTGCCGTAGTGGTCGTTGGCGAAAGCCGGCGTGGCCGGGCCGACGACGGCTGTCGCGGTCGCCGCGACCAGGGCCGTGGCGAGCAACGCGATCACCAGCCGCGGTTGTCGCGTACGCCGCGACCACCTGAGGTTCGACCTCTTCGCCGAACCCGGTGGCGCGGATGCTGAGTGTGTCGTCGACATGGCAGACCTCCGGCAGGCGTGATCGCGCATGCGACCACATCGATGGGACTGTCTGCAGTCTTGGACAGCACATCGCGTCGAGACATCTGTCAGATGACGACGGTGTACGCATGGTGAACCGCTCGACATCACCTCGGGCGTGCCCTTCGGTGTCACCGACCGGCAGGTCGGGTTCAGGGCCCCTTACCGGAGGAACTTGGCGATGCCGAACTCGAATCGCTGCTCGAAGGACGCGTTGACCAGGGCTGGCATCACGCGCTGGAGCGCGGGGCGTGGGCCGACGTCGAGTTCGGTGGTGGAGCGGTTGGACAACGCCTGCTCCTCCTGGGTGAGCCCGAGCGTGAAGTAGATGAGACTCCAGCAGGCCCAGGCGGCCTGCTGGTCGGGATGTCCGCCATCCAGCATCGCCGTGACCAAGGCTTCGGCGAAGTTCAAGGTGGCCGGTTCTGCCGCGTAGGTGCCGGTGACGACGGCCGCGCCGTCGCGGTGTGCCAGCAGGGCGGCCCGATAGCGACGGATCAGCTCGACGGCGCGCTCTTGCCAGTGCGCCGGCAGATCGTCGAGGGATGCTCCGGCGACGATCGCGTCGGCCATCAACTCCATGAGGCGTGCCTTGCTCTTGGCATGCCACAGGACGGTGTTCATTCGTACGCCCAGCCGCTCGGCGATCGTCCGCATCGAGACGGCGGCGGCTCCCCGTTCGTCGAGGACGTCGAGCGCGGCCCGCACGACATCCGCTTGACTCTTGGTCACTGACCCAGTCTACTGGACACCCACTTATTGGTCAGTGACCAAGGAGGTTTCCATGGAAGATGTCGTCATCGTGGGTGCTGGACCGACCGGCCTGTGGCTCGCCGCCGAGTTGCGCCTGGGCGGGGCCTCGGTCACCGTTCTGGAAGCTCGGCCGGAGCGTGACCCCCATTCGAAGGCACTGACGATCCATCCCCGCACGATCGAGATCTTCGACTGCCGCGGCGTCGCCGAGGCGTTCCTGGCGGAGGGCCTGCGCATCCCGAACGGCCACTTCGCCGGCCTTCCGGACCGACTGGACTTCGCGGTCCTGGACACCCCTTACCCGTTCACGCTGGCGCTGCTACAGGCGCGCACCGAGGAGCTGCTCGAAGCCCGCGCCGAGGCGCTCGGCGTGACCATCCGCAGGGACTGCGAGGTCGCCGGCATCAGCAGCGCCGGGGTCGAACTCGCCAACGGGAGCGAGGTCGAGGCACGGTACGTGGTCGGTTGCGACGGTGTCCACAGCACGGTCCGGACGAGCGCGGGAATCGAATTCCCCGGCACGGATGCCACCACGTGGGGATGGCTCGGCGACGTGGTGCTTGACGCCCCGCCCGAGCGCGGTATCGCGAGCACGGCAGGCGAGACCGGCAGTCTCATGATCGTCCCGCTGCCCGGCGGGATTCACCGGCTCGTCGGCGGGGATCCGGTCACCAACCAGCCGCGATGGCCCGGTGAACTCACCCTTGAGGAACTCCGGGCGACCGTCTGGAAGATCGCGGGCACCGATTTCGGGATGCGCGACCCGATCTGGCTGTCGCGATTCGGCGATGCGACCCGGCAGGCGACGACCTACCGCAGCGGAAACGTGCTGCTCGCCGGGGACGCCGCGCACATGCACTTCCCGACCGGCGGTGTCGGGATGAACGTCGGCCTCCAGGACGCGCACAACCTCGGCTGGAAACTGGCCGCGGTCGTCACCGGACGTGCCGACGAAACTCTGCTGGACACCTACCACGAGGAGCGGCACCCGGTCGGAGCTGATCTGCTGGAGCACACCCGGGCACAGACCGCGCTGATCACCGCCTACTCCCGCAACGGCCACGCCCTGCGAGCGGTGTTGAGCGGGCTGATCGCCACCGCGCCGGACCTGTCCCGCGAACTGGCCGAGCGACTGTCCGGCCTCAACGTCGCGTACCGGACCGGCAGGCGGGTTCCCAACCTGGCATTTCCCGACGGCAGCACGCTGTTCGAGCGTCTGCGCCCCGGAAAGCCTGTTCCCGTTGAAGCGGGAGTGGTCCGTCCGGACGGACACCTCGCCTGAGCGGCGCATTAACTGTCGTCTCAGATTCGCTCGGTACGAAGTCCGCATCAGACAAGCGATGCGACCCGTATGGAGGAAGCTAGTGATGGCAGTCAAGGCAGCGCCGCCCGGGGAAGCGCCGGCCGGTCGCTGGGCAGGCCGGTGGGTGCCATGGTTGGTGATCGGGTTGTGGGTGGCGCTGGCGGCGGTCATGGTGCCGTTGAGCGGGAAGTTGAGCTCGGTAACCACCGACAGAGCCGTGGACACCCTGCCGGCCAGCGCCGAGTCCACCAAGGTGGCGGTGCTGGAGGACAGCCTCCCCGGCGGTGAGGACAACACGTTCGTCTTCGTGTACCACCGCGCCGGCGGCATGACCGACGCCGACCGCGCGTCGGTCCAGCGCCACCACGACACCCTTGCCAGGCGGTACCCGTCGAAGGCGACGGCGGCGGGCGGCGAGGACGACGAGGGCCCACCGACGAGACTCTCCACCGACGGCACGGCGATGATGTTCACCCTCGACGTGAGCACGACCTACGGCGCACCGGAGACCATCGTCGGCCCGTTGCGTGCGGCTGCTAAGGACCGCCCCGCGGGCCTGGAACTCGACGTGACCGGGCCCGCCGCGGTCGACGGCGACATGGACGCCGTCTTCGACGGCATCGACCTTCAGGTCTTCCTCACCACCGTCGTCGTCGTCACGCTCCTGCTGATCCTCACCTACCGCAGCCCGGTGTTGTGGCTCGTCCCGCTCATGGCGGTGGGCGCGGCCGCACTGACCGCGATGGCGACCGTCTACCTGCTCGTCAGGGGCTTCGGCATCGTGATCAACGACCAGAACTCGGCGCTGCTGACGATCCTGGTATTCGGCGTCGGCACGGACTACGCGCTGTTGCTCATCGCCCGGTACCGGGAGACGCTGCACCACCACGAGAACGTCCGGGTCGCGATGGTCCACGCGCTACGGGGCGCGGCGCCGGCCATCGTCGCGTCCGCGGCCACCGTGATCGCTGGTCTGCTCTGTCTGCTCGTCGCCGACCTGAACAGCACCAGCGGGTTGGGCCCGATCGGCGCGGCCGGCATCCTGTGCGCGCTGGTGGCCATGCTGACGCTGTTCCCGGCGGTGCTCGTGGTGCTCGGCAGGCGGATCTTCTGGCCGGCCATCCCGCGGTTCGACACGGCCGTCCAGGAGAAGCCAGGGCTGTGGGGACGGCTCGGCACCGCCATCAGTCGCCGCCGGTGGGTGGCGACGCTCGGCTCGCTCGGAGTCCTCGGCGTGCTCGCCATGGGGCTGGCGGGCAACACCGGCGCCCTGCGGGAGCAGGACCAGTTCCTGTCCGCGCCGGAGTCGGTCACCGGCTTCACCGTCCTCCGCCAGCACTTCCCGGAGCTCGGCGGCCAGCCGATGACGATCTTCACGCGGCCGGCGCACCAGGAGCGGGTGCTCGACATCGTCCAGGGCACCAGCGGTGTGGCCCTGGCCGTCCCGGGGCAGACAAGCGGAGGCTGGGCCGACATCTCCGTGTTCCCGACCGACGCGCCGGACACCGCCGCGGAGTACGACACGATCAAGCGGGTGCGTACCGCCGTGCACGCGGTGAACGGGGCGGAGGCGATCGTCGGCGGGCCGAGCGCGGAGAACCTCGACACCGAGGTCACCACCACCCGCGACGAGAAGCTGGTGATCCCGCTGGTGCTCACCGTCGTCCTGATCGTCCTCGGGCTACTGCTGCGCGCGATCGTGGCCCCGCTGGTCCTGATGGCGACCGTGATCGTCTCGTTCGCCGCTGCCTTCGGCGGCAGCGTGTTCGTCTTCGACACGATCCTCGGGTTCAAGGGCGTCGACTATTCGGTGCCGCTGCTGGCGTTCCTGTTCCTGGTGGCGCTCGGCATCGACTACAACATCTTCCTGGCCAGCCGGGCCCGGGAGGAGACCGTGCGCCTCGGCACCAGAGAGGGCATGCTCAAAGCCCTCTCCGCCACCGGTGGCGTCATCACCTCCGCAGGGCTGGTCCTGGCGGCCACGTTCGCGGTCCTCGCCTCACTTCCGCTGGTGATGCTGATCGAGGTCGGGTTCCTGGTCGCCTTCGGCGTGCTGCTCGACGCCCTGCTGGTGCGGTCGGTCCTGGTGCCCGCCCTCACGCTGCTGATCGGCCGGCGGATGTGGTGGCCGAGCCGGTTGTCCCGACCGGTGGAGCTGCCGGACGAGCAACGGCCGCTCGTGGAGGGGCCCGCGCCGCAACGGTGAGCGCGGCGGCACAGTCGAGATCCGGGACGGGCAACAGCCCGTCCCGGATCTTCGTCATGGCCCGGCGGCCGTCACCGTGTCCGCCGCCCCTGTCCTGCGCCGCCCGCTGCGGCGGGTCCTGGCACCGCGGCCCGTGGCGGTCCCGGTTCCGTGCCGCAGCGGGTCAGCGCACCACTGTGTCCGCCCCCGCGGTGAGCCGCGTGATCCGGGCGGGCGGGGCGGCGGCCGGAAGGATGATCCGCAGCAGCGCGCCACCGCGTGCGGACCGGGCGACGATGACCCGGCCGGCATGGGCGTCGACGACCCGCTGCACGATCGACAGCCCCAGACCTGATCCCGGCAGCGCCCGGGCGCTGTCGGCACGATAGAACCGGTCGAACACCCGCGGTACGTCGGCGGCGTCGATGCCCGGCCCGGCGTCGTCGACCTCAAGGACCGCCGACGCGCCCTCGGCGCGGAGCCGGACCTGGACCGGCTGGTCAGCGGGGGACCACTTGCCGGCGTTGTCGATGAGGTTGAGCACCGCCCGCTGGAGCGCGGCGGGACGCCCGCTCACCCACACGGAGGTCACGTCGAGCGCGACCTCGATGTCGGGCACGCGGGAACGCGCCCGGGTCGCGGCGGCCACCACCACGTCGGCGAGATCGAGCAGCTTGGTGCTCTCGTCGCTGACGTCGCCGCGCGCCAGGTCGGTCAGCTCGGCGGCGAGGGTGCTCAACTCGGCCACCTGGGCACCGAGATCGTTGAGCAGCCGGGTCCGGCTCTCCGCCGGCAGTGCGCTGTCCAGGGTGCCGCGCCGATCGAGCCGGATCAGCAGCTCAACGTTGAGGCGCAGGCTGGTGAGCGGAGTCTTGAGTTCGTGGGCGGCGTCCTCGGCGAGCAGCCGCTGGGCCCGCCGGGAGTCCCGGAGCGCGGCGAGCATGTCGTTGATCGACCGGATGAGCCGCCGGATCTCGCCGCCGCCCTCGTCCGGGATGTCGGCGTCGAGGTCCCGGGTCTGCGCGACACGAACCGCGGCGGCAGTCAGCCGGTCGATCGGTGCCAGCCCGGTC
Organism: Micromonospora sp. NPDC048935; assembly: GCF_043197875.1. NCBI lineage: Bacteria > Bacillati > Actinomycetota > Actinomycetes > Micromonosporales > Micromonosporaceae > Micromonospora > Micromonospora sp. NPDC048935. The sequence continues at coordinate 247,174 of NZ_JBICTZ010000006.1, forward strand.
CGCGCCACGGTCCGCCCGACAAGGGCACCCCCGACCACGCAGAGCAGTCCGATCAGCAACATGCCCAACCCGAACTGGTTGATCGGGCTGTCGTCGCTGTTGCGGGCCACCTGGACCGCGCCGTCGCCCGCCCGCAGCGTGTAGATGAGGTAGCCGTCCTCGTCGCTGTCGTTCGACTCCATCAGGTCGGTCGACGCGCCCTGCGCCACCCGCGCGGCGTGCCCGCTGACGGGGGGCAGCGTGGGTTGACCGGCCGGCGTCCGGGTCGAACCGTCGGGCAGGATGACCCGCACCAGCCGACCGGATCCGGGATACGGCGGTAGCTGGACCTGCGCCAGACCGGTCTGCTCCACTGTCGTCGCCAGGACGCGGGAGTCCGCGCGTAGCTGATTCTCGGCGTTGTCCCGCAGCTCCGAGTCCAGCAGCTCGCTGGCCACCTGGAAGGCCACGAACACGCTGACCGCGATGGCCGTCGCCGCGATCACCGTCAGTCTGGTCCGCAGGGACCGCCGACGCCACCATCGGATCAGCCGGCGCGGTTCCCGGCCGGCGGGCCTGCTCACGGAGGAGTCTCCCGCAGCGTGTACCCCAGGCCGCGCAGCGTGTAGATCAACCGCGGCTCACCGTCGGCCTCCATCTTGCGGCGCAGATAGCTCACGTACACCTGAAGGTTGTTGGCGGTGGCGCTCATGTCGAAGCCCCAGATCGCCTCGAACAGCGCGTCGCGGGTCAACACCCGGGTCGCGTTGCGCAGGAGGACCTCCAAGAGGGAGAACTCGGTCCGGGTGAGACGCAGCGGCCGCCCACCCCGCCACGCCTCGAACCTGTCGGGATCGAGCCGGACGTCGGCGAACGACAGGATCTGCGACTCGTCGTCGCCCGGCGCGCGGCGGCGCAGCAGAGCCCGGACCCGGGCCAGCAACTCCTCGGTGGCGAACGGCTTGGGCAGGTAGTCGTCGGCGCCCGCGTCCAGCCCCGCGACCCGGTCGCAGACCTGATCCCGGGCGGTCAGCATCAGCACCGGTAGATCCCGACCCGCCGCCCGCAACCGCCGGCAGGTCTCCAACCCGCCGAGGCGGGGCATCATCACGTCGAGGATCAGCAGATCCAGCGTGTCACCGCCGGCCCCACCGACCCCGTCGAGCACGGCGAGACCGTTGGCGACGGTGCTGGTGTCGTAACCCTCGACCTGGAGAACCCGCTCCAGCGACTCACGGATGGCCGCCTCGTCATCCGCGATCATGATCCGCACGCCGACGCTCCCCCTTCCAGTCGATGCTTTGCCGCTCATGGTCCCCGATCAACCTGAGGCCACGATTAGAGGTCTGGGCGCACGGTGGACCGCAGCATGATCGGGTGCACCGTTCTCGGCATGAACGAGCGTGCGTCCCGGGGTGATGACCAGAACCGTCGAAGGCCGATGCCTTCGGGTGCGCCGAAGAGAACTCCTCGCTGCCACATCGGCTGATCTCGATCAAGGCCGACAACCTGCGGGCCGTGTTGCCGCCGGCGTCCTGGACGGTCGTGCGGGTGTCCGTGCAGCCGACACACTCAGCGCATGTCGGCATGACTGAGACTTCCCTCGCCCGCCAGGTCGATGGAATGACCACCCTCTCGGGGCTCGTACCGATGGCAGCGAAAACGTATCGCACCGTTGATGACCGGCAACGCTCATCGGTTGCCAGGCGGTGCCGCGCCGGACATTGACACCCATTTTGAATTCGCTTTCATCGATTCAGTCGAAGTCTTGACATCGATCTGCGGGAGCGCAAACATTGCATCGCACCACTGATGCAATGCCACTGCCGCGTCGTGCGGTCGGGTCCGCGCCGCGTCCAAACCGCCGCTCCGCCGTCCCGGAAGGGCACGTCGGCAAACGGTCGTGGCATCAGTCGACGTCGATCGTTGTCACCACGGGCCGGGCGTCCGGGGCAGTCCAGAACACAGAAGGAGTTCTGCGATGGCGAGTGTGGATCAGGTGTCGTTTATGGGTGTGCGGCGGCGTGGCTGGCGGGTGGGGCTGGCTGCGGGTGCGGCGGTGGTGGTGGCAGGCGCGGGGGTGGTGGTCGGGGTGCCGTCGGCGTCGGCGGCGACGGTGGACACGTCGGCGTCGTACGTGTTCGTCAACAGGAACAGCGGCAAGGCGATGGATCTGTATGACTGGTCGACGGCGGAGAACGCGCCGGTGAACCAGTGGACGCGTAATGATCTTGCGGTGCAGCAGTGGCAGTTCGTTGACGCTGGCGGTGGGTTTTACAAGGTGCGGTCGCGGCACAGTGGGAAGGTGCTGGAGTTGCCGAGCGCGGCTGACGGGACCCAGTTGGTGCAGACCAGTGACCGGGGGGCGTTCACGCAGCAGTTCCGGTTGCAGGATTCCGCGAGTGGCTTCGTGCGGTTTGTGAATCGGCAGTCGAGCAAGGTCATTGATGTGTGGGAGTGGTCGACGGCTGACGGTGGTCGGTTGGCCGGTTATTCCGACATGGATGGGGCCAACCAGCAGTGGCAGTTGGTACGCCTGGGCGGTGGCACACCCACCACCCCGCCACCGCCGTCCTACCCGCAACCGGCCAGAGTTTCCGGAGACGTCGGTGTCCACGACCCGACCGTGGTCAAGCGGCCCGACGGCACCTATCTCGTCGCGCACACCGGCAACAACATCGCGCTGAAGACCTCGACCGACCGGGTCACCTACCGCAACGCCGGCGCTGTCTTCCCCGGCGGCGCGCCCTGGACCACCACGTACACCGCTGGTGCGCTCAACCTGTGGGCGCCGGACCTGTCTTACCGCAACGGCCGTTACTACCTGTACTACTCCGCATCCACCTTCGGATCCAATCGCTCGGCGATCTTCCTGGCCACCAGCACCACCGGCGCGTCCGGAAGCTGGACCAACCACGGCCTGGTCATCGAGTCGCGGACGTCGGACAACTTCAACGCGATCGACCCGAACCTCACGGTCGACGACCAGGGCCGTTGGTGGCTGAACTTCGGCTCGTTCTGGTCCGGGATCAAGACGATCCAGCTCGACCCGGCTACCGGACGTCGACTCGGCACCTCGATGCAGAGTCTCGCCGCCTATGGCCCCGGCATCGAGGCGCCAGTCGTGGTCAAGCGGAGTGCCTGGTACTACCTGTACGTCTCGTTCGACCGCTGCTGTCAGGGTGCCAGCAGCACGTACCGCGTCATGGTGGGCCGGTCGGCGAGCCCGACCGGACCGTTCGTCGACCGCAATGGTCGGGACCTGCTCTCCGGCGGTGGCACCCAGGTCCTCGCCTCGCACGGCAGCATCCACGGCCCTGGCCACCAGGCGTTCCTCGCAGACACCGACGGCGACTACCTGTTCTACCACTACTACGCCGACAACGGCGCATCGCTGCTCGGCATCAACCGCATCGGTTACGACGCCGCTGCCTGGCCCTACCTGTACTGACTCGGCCGATTCCGGTGGACGGGCGCGCCGATGTGCTCAGCCTGGCGGGCCGAACTGAGATCATGCTGTGCATGCGGGACGTGAACCTTGTAGGGCTTTGGGACAGCGGCCCGTATGACTACGGAGCAATGGAGTCCGGCTGGGTCTGCCTGAGGGACGACGGCACTGGCTGGACCGCACAGGCTTTGCGGTCAGCATCGACACGCCACCCGTCGGCGGATCGCCGGTCACGACGTTGCACCTGGAGAAGAACGTCGAGTCCTCTCGCCGTTTCGCGCTCCTGGCCCGGGCCGCGCCCATTGTCCCCCTCGGCACTGACTAATCAGATGAAGCGGAACTAAGGACCGCTGTCGTGCAACCAGCGACGATGCTGTCCGACACCTGCTCACAGGGCATCAATGGCTGCCATGGTTGCTCGCTACTCGACGACGTTTCACGGTGTCTCGTGCCCCCTGCGTCGCCGCCGACCACTTACCCTCGCCGTCGAGCAAGCCGACCGCAAGGGCAGCGTGCTGCTTGTCAGCATGCCTCAGGACCACCCGAGCAACTGGCTCGGTGACCTGTTGGTCCCTGCACTTCCGTCGACGGTCGCGGCAGTCATCCGTAAGGCTCCAGCTGAGGGATGGCGACCCAATCTGCCAGCGGCGGCCTTCCACCCCGACGTATCGCCAACGCCAGGGACTCCTTGACCCCAGGAACCAACCACGCGCCGCTGGCTCATGCGGCCTGGTCACCAACGCGACAGGTCTAGATCCCAGCTCCACACCGGACTACCGGGACAACGGATTATTCGTCCTACCTTTGCAGCGGCTTTTGTGCGGATTGGTGGGATTCAGACTTCCGGCACAAGATAGATGAGTTCAAATCCTTGACTCAGCGCTCGTGTTGCCGGTTAATCACATCTACATGTCGGCTGTGTTTACCCTCCCGAGTGGCCGGCAACGTTGGCGGATTGTCGAATCGATTCGACTACCTTCGGCGACGATTCTTGACTCGGAGTCGTCAGGCTGGCGGATGAATTGCAGGAGGTTACCGTGCATCGTACGAACGTCCGCTGGGGCGGTCGATTGTCGGCGTCGGCCAGAGGGCTGGCCGCGACAGTGGCGCTCGCCCTGCCCCTGACGCTGGGTGGTCTGACCCTGGCGACCCCCGGATCGGCCCTGGGCGCGCCGGTCGCGACGCAGGGTGTCGCGGCCGCCGGACTTGACGGTGTGGCGGCCGGCAACGCCGCGATCACCTCGGTCGACCTGAGCGGGACGTGGAACTTCACGCCCGCGGGTCGGGCGGCGACCACGATCACGGTGCCCGGTGGCGGCTGGTACAAGCAGGGCTTCACCACCGTGAACGAGGCGGTGTACTCGCGCAGCATCACCGTGCCGGACTCGGGGCAGCCGCAGTCGACCTGGATCGAGTTCGGCGCCGTCAACCACCAGGCGACACTGTCCGTCGACGGCCGGGTGGTCGCCACCCAGACGACCGCGTTCACCCCGTCGAACTTCGACATCAGCGCATACGCGGCACCCGGCACCACCCACACGATCAGTGTGCAGGTGAAGGGCCGTGGCGCGTTGAGGTCGTCCGACGGCAAGTACCTGGTCCCCATCGCGGCCGACTGGTCCGAGGCGGTACCGCAGGGCATCTACCGGTCCGCGTCCCTGCGGGTGTACCCGGCGGTGTACGTCAGCGACGCGTTCGTCCGTACCTCGGTGGCGAACCGCACCCTCAGCTACGACGTGTCGGTGACCAACTCCTCGTCCTCCACCAGAACGGTCACCCTGGGCGGGTCGCTCACGTCCGACGGCGCGGGCTCGTTCAGCTACCCGCAGTTGCCGCAGCAGACCGTGACGGTGGCGGCCCGTTCGACGGCGAAGGTCACTGTCGGCCCCGTGGCGTGGGACCTCGGCGCCACCTCGTACTGGTGGCCCAATGTGCCGTACCGGTCCGGGTACCGGGCCCAACTGCACCGCCTGGCGATCCACGCCACCACTGACGACGGCCGCACCAGTGACGCCTCGTACCGCTTCGGGTTCCGGGAAAGCACGCAGAACGGCGAGTACTACTACCTCAACGGCGTGCGGGTGAACTTCCGTGGCGACAGCCTGCAGGGCGCCGACTACGACCGGATCAACAACGGCGGGAAGGGCGACGCGTACGACACCCTGCCCGGCTTCCTGCCGCCGTCGTCCGGCAACGGCGGCTGGCCCGCGGCGGTGGACAACTACCAGCGTCTCAACTACAACGTGGTACGCATGCACATGGAACCGGCCAGCCCGTACATGCTCGACGTGGCCGACGAGATGGGCCTGATGGTCATCGACGAGACCGCCATCCGCAGTGGTTCCCAGGACTTCGTGTCCGGACGCACCAACATGGTGGCCCACGCTCGTGCGCTGACCCTGCGCGACCGCAACCATCCGGCGATCATCCGCTGGAGCCAGATCAACGAGCCCAGTTCCAACAGCAACGACTCGCAGCAGTTCCAACAGGACCTGTACGCGGCGATGAACGGCAACGACGGCACCCGGCCGATCAGCATCGACGCCGGCATCGGCGCGGACTCGCCCAGCCGGTACCCGGCCATGACCTACCCCAACTTCGCCATCTTCGCGCACTACCTGGACGGCGTCGGCCGCTACGGCGAGGCCCTGAATCGCCATACCGGGCGTCCCGACGGTGAAGGCGAGTACATCTGGCCGGCCTGCAGCACCAAGCAGGGCTTCACGTGGTTCGCCACCGCGACTGCCGCCAAGCGCGGCAAGGACGCCAGCGACCTGCGTCCATACACGCTGCTGTCCGCCTGGGCCAGCGTGGTGCCGGGCGTGCGAACCACCGACTTCACCACGGAGGAGAACACTCGCCCGGTGTACGGCGCGGACAATCTGCCCGACCCGTGGAGCAACGCACAGATCCAGCGCGTGCAGGCGGCGTTCAACCCGGTAGCCGCGATCGACCTCCCCTACTGGTCCGCCTCCGGCAACTCGGACTCGAACGGCAACTTCCCGCTGGCGCAGGCGGTGCCCAGCTACGCCCGCAACGCCACGATCACCCGCAACATCACCGTGTTCAACGACGACCTCACCAACACCTCGGTGAACTTCACCTGGACCGCCCGACTCGACAGCCCAACCGGCGCGGTCGTCGCGTCCGGCAACAACACCCTGACCATCCCACTCGGCTCACGGGTCACCCAACCGGTGTCCTTCACCGCCCCCGCCACCGGCAGCCGCGTGTACCTCCAACTCTCGACCGCCAAGTCCGGCAGCACCGTCTTCACCGACTCGATCGAATACCTCAACCTCGGCGGAAGCGGCGGAACCGGGCCCGCAGCAGGCACCTACCGCATCGTCAACCGCAACAGCGGCAAGCCCCTCGCCATCGCCGGCAACTCCACCGCCGACGGCGCCAAAGCGATCCAGCAGAGCGGCACCCCCACCTGGACGATCAGCACCACCCAGGACACCTACACCCTGCGCTACACCGCCTCCGGAAAGATGCTCGACGTCAACGCCGGCAGCACCACACAGGGCCTGCAACTACAGCAGTGGTCAGCCAACGGCGGCGCCAACCAGTCGTGGTACCTGCGGCCCACCGGCGACGGCTACTACACCATCGTCAGCCAGGCCAGCGGACTCGCGGCCGACGTCTACGCCGCCTCGACCAGCGACGGCGCGCAGGTCGTGCAGTGGACCGCCAACAGCGGGACCAACCAACAGTGGCAGTTCGTGCGCGTCTGACCAGCGCCAGAGATGGTCGACAAAGTCCGACCGCCGGTGGCCGCCTGGCGATCGTTGTGAGGTCTACTCGGGCGCGGGGGTTCCCGCGCCCGAGTAGACCACAACCCTTCAGCCTCGATGTCGAGAGGAACTCCTGATGTCAGACCTGCCCATGAGTCGTAGGCGCCTACTCGTCACCACCGCGCTGACCGCCGGATCGGCGGCCCTGATCCCGGCCGTGGGCGCCGGACGGGCCGCCGCCGTTGCGCCTCAGGTCGCGCTGCCCGAGCGCGGGATCTACGACGCGACCCCGGCGACGACCTGGACGGACGGGTTCCTCACCGGCAACGGCGAGTACGGCGCCGTCCTGTACGGAACGCCGACGCTCGAGAAGGTGATCTTCAATCACCACCGTTTCGTGCTGCCCAACGGCAGCCGGGGCGTGACCCCGCCAGTGATCTCCGGGCGGCTGGCCGGCGTGCGAGACAAGGCGCTGGCCGGGAACTACGCCGGAGCCAACTCGGACTTCGCGGCCGGCTGGAGCCTGCGCTGGACCCAGACCTACCACCCCGGCTTCGAGTTGCAGATCAGCACGCCAGGCATGACCACCGCCAACGGGTACGCCCGCAGCACCGACTTCCGGACCGGGGAGGTCACCTCCACCTGGACCGACAGCTACGGCACCTGGACTCGCCGCGCCTTCGCCTCCCGGGCCGACAACGTCGTCGTACACGAACTGACCCCGGCATCCGGCCGAACGATCGACGCGACGCTGAGCGTCAACACCTCCCTCGCGGGCGTCCCCGGCTCGGTCCGTTTCACCACCCTGGCCAGCGTCGTCGACGGCTCCGGCTACCTGAACCTGCGCGGCACCTACCCGTCCGGGCAGGGCGCGTTCGGCTTCGAGGGCGTCACCCGGGTCGTCGCCACCGGTGGCACGGTAGCCGCGAACGGGTCGAGCATCGTCGTCACCGCGGCAACCAGGCTCGTCCTGCTGACCAAACTCGACAGGTACGAGTCCTCGACGGCCTGGGACAGCAAGCCGTTGCACGCGGCGCTGGCCGCGGTTCGCGCCGACTATGCCGAGCTGCGGACCCGGCACGTCACCCTGCACTCGGCGATGTTCGATCGCTCCCGCCTGGACCTGAACGTCTCCGCCGCCGACCGGCAGCTGTCGACCACCGCGCTGATCGCCCGGCAGAACGCCAACCGCAACACCATCGATCTGGCCCTACTGGAACGGCTCTACGACAGCGGCCGTTACCTGTTCATCAGCTCCAGCGGCGTACTGCCGCCGCGGTTGACCGGAATCTGGGCCGGCACCTGGAATGGCGCCTGGGCCGACGACTTCACCACCGATGCCAACATCAACCTACAGGTCGCCGGCGGCAACATTCTCGACCTCACCGATGCCATGCAGGGCTACTTCAACCTGATCCTCGGCCAGCTCGCGCACTGGCGCACCAACGCTCGCAACCTGTACGGCGCCCGCGGCTTCCTGGCCCCGTCGCGCACCGACGGCGAGTACGGGTACATGCTGCACTTCGACCCCGGCTTCCCCGGCCAGTGCTGGACCGGTGGCGCGGACTGGTTGCTCTACCCGTTGCTGGAGTATTACCAGGTCACCGGGGACCGGACGTTCCTGGCTGAGAAGCTGGGACCGGCGCTGATGGAGCTGGCGCTGTTCTACGAGGACTTCCTGACCCGCACCGACTCGGCCGGCCGTGTGGTGTTCGTGCCGTCGTTCTCGATGGAGAACTCGCCGGCCAGCACGAACGTCCTGCTGGCGATCAACGCCACCGGCGACATCCAGGCCGGCAGGCACGCCCTGCGGGCGGCCGTCGAGGCTGCCAACGCGCTCGGTGTCGAACAGGGCGCCGGCCAGGGCGTCGCACGCTGGACGGCCCTGCTGGCGAAGCTCCCGCCCTACACCATCAACGGCAGCGGTGCCCTCGCCGAGTGGTCCTGGCCGGGGCTCACGGATCGCTACAACCATCGGCACGTCCATCACCTGTACGGCGCGTGGCCCCTGCACGAGATCAATCCCGAGGAGGCTCCCGGGCTGGTCACCGCCGCGCTCAGGGCCCTGGCGCTGCGCGGTGACGAGAACACCTCGGCCCACGGCAGCCTGCATCGAGCCCTCGCCTCCGCCCGGCTCAAGGACGGTGCCGGCGTCTACAGCAACCTCCGGAAGATCATCGGCAACAACATGATCTTCCGGTCGCTGATGACGGCGCACAACCCGAATCTGGAGACCTACAACGCCGATGCGGCCAACACACTGCCGGCCGTGCTCAGCGAAGCGCTCGTGTACACCAGGCCCGGCATCATCGAGCTGCTGCCCGCCGTGCCCGGCCAGCTCGCCAGGGGCACCATCACCGGGGTCCGCGGACGCAACCAGGTCCGCATTCACAGCCTCACCTGGGATCTGCCTGGCCGCTCGGTAACCGTGGTACTCACCTCGACGATCACCCAGGCGATCACCCTCCTCAGCCGGCGCGGGATGGCATCCATCACCACGTCCGCGACGGTCACCCCCTCGCCGCTCGGCCCGCATGCCCGGGTGATCTCGTTGACGGCAGGGCAACAGGTACAGGTCGTCGTAGGTCTACCCGCCGCTTCGACCGGCGGCGTCGTTCGACTTGTCAACCGGCGCAGCGCAAAGGTCCTGGACGTCAACGGCGGCTCCACCACGGACGGGGCAACCGTCATCCAGTGGCCGTGGACCGGCGCGACCAACCAGCAGTGGCGGCTGCTACCCAACAGCGATGGCTCATTCCGGCTGTCCGGTGTCAAGAGCGGGAAGGTCCTGGACAGTCCAGGTGGCTCGGGCCAGGGCGCGGCACTCGTGCAATGGGCCGACAACGGCGGACGTAACCAGTGGTGGAATCTCGTACCGGCGACGACCAGCGGGTACCACCGGCTCGTCAACGTGAGCAACGGCTGGTGTGTCGGGGTCGAAGGCGGCTCCACGGCGGACGGCGCCAGGGTGGTCCAGCAACCGGTCAGCGGCGAGATCAGCCAGGAATGGCAGATCCTTGATGCCTGAGACAGGAGGTCAGAGGCACCGGTCGCAGCGGCTCCGGGCGACGGGCCGCCAGACGTCCGGCTAACGCCCGCCAGACGTCGACCTCGTCGACGGCCATCAGTGCCTGTGCCACGCCAAGCGCCGCCACGCCGGTCGGCGGTGGGTCTTCGCCGACCAGTGGACGCAGGCGCAGGATCTGATCAACCAGACCATGCTGGGCAGTCCGGTTGGGCAGTTGGCCTACCAGCCGGTCGGCGACCTGCGGCTGGCCTTCGGCAGTGCCAGCGGGGCCGCGACAGCGGCCCCGCCGACCCCGACGACAAAGCCGAGGTCTACCGGCAACTCGGACTCCGACTCACCTACCAGACCGAAACGCGAACGGTGCGCGCGAAAGACCGAGGCTAGCCAACCGGCGGCCCTGATCGGCCTCCTTTTCCTCGGTCGGCTCGACGAGCTCCCGAAGCACTCGCGCTTACCGACCCCGAGGTAGGTACGAACGAGCGCCAGGTTTCCCCGTCCTGGGCGGCGACCGTTACCTCAACTCGAGGAGACGGCAACAAACGATTGCCGAGCAGCCCGGGATTCGGCTCGATGCGCTGACCGGCGACAAGGTCCAGCCGGAAGCGCTGAACTATGCCGCCGACCACGGACCGGAACGCGTGCCGGGCCAGTGACTTGCCGATGCAGGACCGCTCGCCGGTGCCCCAGGGCTGGAAGGCGCCGCTCGGGTAGGTCAGCCCGCGAAGGAAGCGCCGGGGCCGGAACTCGAGCGGCTCCTCGAACGACCGCACGCTGCGTTGCGTCACCCAGGGCACCAGCAGCAGGGGGGTGCCAGCCGGTAGCAGATGGCCACCGACCTCGATCGGGCTGATGGCCCCCTTGAACTCCCAGGCCGCCGCCGGATAGAGCCGCATCGCCTCGTTGAGTACGGCCTCCAGGTACGGCAGTCGGCGGGCGTCCTCGGGGCAGGGTATCCGGCCGCCGAGCGTGCCGTCCAACTCGTCGACCAGTTCGCGGGCCGGCTCGGGGTTGAGCGCCAGCAGCAGCAAGGCCCACACCATCGCCGACGCCAGCGAGGTCAGGCCCGCGAAGTGCAGTTGCAGCACAAAGTCGCGGACCAGCGCGGGCTGCGGGGGCAGGCCCGCGTTCTCGAGCTCGGCGATCATCGCCTGAGCCAGTGAGTAGCGAGTCGGCCGGACCCGGCCGCCAGCGATCGCGGCGATCCGGGCGTCGATCGCTGCTCGGCCGGCCCGCAGGTCGGCACGCCGCGCGAGCCCCGGCACCGGAAACGACAGGTAGGTGGTGGCGATGCGTTGGGGAGTCGACTCCAGGACGTCGATGTAGGTGTCGACCGCGGCGTCGACCTCCGGCGCGACGGCCGCGATGTCGGCACCGAACATGTACGTCTTGAAGATGCGGCGGGTGAGCGCTGTGATCTCCGGCAGCAGGTCGAGCCGGGTGCCGGGCCGCCAGGTGTCGACCAGCCGCTGGGTCTCGTCGATCGCGACCGTGGCATAGGATGCGAGGGAATCCTGGCCGAGGGCGCGGTGACAGATGCGGCGGTACCGCGCGTGATCCTTCCCCGTCGAGTTTAGCGGCCCGCGGCCCTGGATGTCGTCGCGCGGTCGCATCTCGATGCCGGCGGCACCGGCGATCTCGACCCCTCCGCCGAGGGCCTGGTGGACCGCCTCGACCTCGCCCGGACCGAACACCGCGATCACCCGGCGACCGTTGAGTGGCAGCGCCACGAGGTCGCCATAATTGCGGTGCGCCCGTTCGAGAGACCGCAGGGGACGACGCAGAAATGCCCATTGCTCGCGCGGCAGCATCATGGGGTGCGGGCCTGGAATTGACACTACGGCATTCTTCACGTCCACTCCACCGGTTGAAAACGAATTTCCTCACGGCCCGGCGATCAGGCCCCCGTCACCACGAAACACAGCCGACGACCCATTTAGGGAATGACCGGATTCGGCCTGCGTAGTCCCATGATGACCCGCCGGCATGAGCCTGTCGAGCCCTCGCGTGCGCGGCGCGACGTGCGCGATGATTCACTTTACTCATTGACGAATTTCAGATATAGAAGCGCGCTATCACGGCCCACATCCGGTCGGTTGACGCGTCGTTTGGATGCTGCTACCTTCGAGACACTTCGATCTCTAGCAGATCGATAATCTTTAATGCAGAAATACCAACATCACCACCGGGGGTCTCCGTGTCCAACGTAGAGTTGACAAACACAGCCCGCCTCAATGGCTCAGCCCGGACGCAAACCGACGAGACCGCGCCCCAGCCAAAGCTGATTCCGCAGCTCCAACGGCGACAGGTACTCGTGACTCGGGTGGGACTCGAGATCCCGGCGGACACGACATTCGACGGCTGGAAAGCCGCTGGGCAGCAGTTGTCCCGGATCGTGGACTCGTCCGCGTGGTGCCTCGGCGATTGGCTGGTCTACGGCAAGAGCCGGTACGCCGACCGTTACCTGCACGTCATTCAGCTCGCGAACCTCGATTACCAGACGCTGCGAAACTACGCGTGGGTTGCTCGGCGGTACAGCATCGAGCGCCGGCGTCAGTCGCTCAGCTTCCAGCACCACGCGGAGGCGGCCTCGCTGCCCCAGCCCGAACAGGACCACTGGCTGGACGAGGCGGAAAAGCACGGCTGGTCGCGCAACCAATTGCGCCGGCAGATCCGGATGAGCCGCGCCGGCGAGGTGCGGTCGGCTCCGAGCAACGCGGTGCTGCCGCGGCTGTACGTTCCGGGCGAGCGGTTCCGGCGCTGGCGGGCAGCGGCCGACCACTCCCGCATCGACTTCGAGGCATGGATCCTCGACGCCCTGGACACGGCCGCCACCCAGACACTCACCGTCGACGATTCCGACACCGGCGAGGATCCCGCGAAGGCGTGAACGTGGCACCGGGCACCGGTGCGCCACGACGGCGATCCACGTGTCGCCAGCCATGTCTCGCCAGCGGGACAGGAGCCTGCCCGCCCACAGATCACGGCCCGGAGGTATGCGTTGCCCGACACGATCGACGACACGGCCGGCGTACCGCGGCAGCGCGCCAGCTTGAGCCCGGCCCGAGCCGCGCTGCTCCGGCGCTGGACGCAGGGCCGCTCCGCGACGGAGGTGGTGGTGCCCCGCCGCCGCGGCACCGGACCCGCCCCGCTGTCCTTCTCCCAGGAACGGCTCTGGATCTTGGACCGGCTGCTCGGCGCCGGTCACGCATACAACACTATCCCGCTGGCCGCCAGGCTTTCCGGGCCACTCGACGTGACGACCTTCGAGCGGAGTCTGGCCGCCGTCACCGCCCGCCACGAGGTGATGCGCAGCCGGATCGAGCTGGTCGACGGCGAACCGATGCAGATCGTGCTGCCCCACGTGCCGGTCGTCGTGGACACGGTCGACCTGCGCGCGGTGCCCGACCCGGCCGCCGAGGCGCTGCGACTGGCCCGTGCCCAGCGCGACGAGTCCTTCGACCTGGCCGCCGGGCCGCTCTTCCGCACCCGGCTCTTTCGCGTGGCGGACGACGAGCACATCCTGCTGCACCTGATGCACCACACCATCTCCGACGGCTGGTCGGACGACATCCTGATCCGGGAGATCGCCGCGGTGTACCAGGCGCTGGCCGACGACCGGACCCCGGATCTTCCCGCGCTGCCCATCCAGTACGCCGATTTTGCGGTGTGGCAACGGCAACGGCTGACCGGTGAGCGCCTCGACCGGTTGCTCGACTACTGGCGCGACCGGCTCGGGGACGCACCTCGCGCGCTGGACCTGCCCACCGACCATCCCCGGCCGGCCATTCAACGCCTGATCGCCGAGACCCGGACGGTACGGGTGCCTGCCGGCGTCACGGGACGGCTGAAGGCGCTCGCCCGCGAGGCGGACGCGACGCTGTTCATGGTCGTGCTCGCCGCGGCGGACGTGTTGCTGGCCCGCTACACCGGGCAGACCGACATCGTCGTCGGCACACCGGTGGCCAATCGCACCCAGTCGCAGACCGAACGCCTGATCGGTTGCTTCGTCAACACCCTCGTGTTGCGCTGCGACCTGGACGGCAACCCCACGTTCCGCCGACTGCTGGGCCGGGTCCGGCAGGTGGCGCTGGGCGCGTACCACCATCAGGAGTTGCCCTTCGAGCGCCTCGTGGAGGAGCTGCAGCCCGACCGGGACAGCAGCCGCAGTCCGCTGTTCCAGGTAATGGTCGCGCTGCAGAACAGCCCGCCGGCCGACCTGACGTTCGGCTCCTTCCGACTCAGCCCGATCGAGCTGGACAACGGCGTGGCGAAGTTCGACATCACGATCGACCTGCGGGAGTTCGAGGGCGAACTGGTCGGACGCATCCAGTTCGACGCCGACCTGTTCGACCCGCAGACCTGCGACCGGATGTCCGCGCACCTCGGCACGCTCCTGGCCGGCATCGCGGCGACGCCGGACGCGGCGATCGCCGACCTGCCTCTGCTGGACGAGGCGCAGCTGGACATGTTGACCCGGCAGTGGAACGACACCGCCGCCGACCACGACCTGGAGCCGTTGCACCACACCATCGAGCGGTGGGCGACCACCCGGCCCGACGCGATCGCGGTGACCGCCCCGGACGGCCAACTGACCTACCGGGAGCTGAACGCGCGCGCGGAGCGGCTGGCCGCGCGGCTGCGCCGGGCCGGTGCCGGCCCGGACGTGCTGATCGGGCTCTGCGTGCAGCGGTCGGTGCTGCTGCCGCTCGGCATCCTCGGCATCCTCAAGGCCGGAGCGGCGTACCTGCCGCTGGATCCCGCCCATCCCGCCGAGCGCATCGGGTACATGCTGCGGGACGCCGCCGTGCCGCTGGTGGTGAGCACCACCGACACGGCCGGCTACCTGCCCCGGCCGGGTCCGCCGACGCTCCTGCTGGACGAGGTGCCCGAGCGACCGCCGCCGGCCGTGCCGGTCGCGCCCGCCGGCGGTCCGACCGGGCTGGACAACCTCGCCTACGTCATCTACACCTCGGGCTCGACCGGACGCCCGAAGGGCGTGATGATCACGCATCGCGCGGCGGCGAACATGATCCGTTCGACGCTTGACGACATCGGCACGCTCGACGGCGATGCCGTGCTGCAGTTCGCCACGGTGTGCTTCGACGTGTCCGTACTGGAGGTCTTCGGCGCGCTCTGTTCCGGTGCCCGGCTGGTCGTCCCGGACGGCGAGACGGTGCTCAACCCGGCGGCGCTCACCGGACTGGCCCGGCGCGAGCAGGTCACCGTCGCCGACATTCCGCCGGCCGTGCTGCACATGCTCGACCCGACCGCGATGCCGTCGCTGCGCATCCAGTTCATCGGTTGCGAGGCGTTCAGCGGCCCGCTGGCCACCCGCTGGCAGCAACCCGGACGTCGGCTCATCAACGGGTACGGGCCGACCGAGGCGACCGTGATGATGACGCTGATGGAGCTCGACGAGCCGTACGAGCGGATGCCGCCGATCGGTCGTCCCATGCCGAACCACCAGGTCTACCTGCTCGATCAGTGGCTGCGCCCGGTGCCGGTCGGCGTGCCGGGCGAGCTGTACATCGGCGGGACGGGTCTGGCCCGCGGCTACCTGAACCGGCCCGGCCTGACCGCCGACCGCTTCGTCCCGGACGGCTACGGCGCGACGCCCGGCGCACGCCTGTATCGCACCGGCGACCTGGCGCGGTACCGGGCGAACGGGGTCCTCGAACTCGTCGGCCGGGCCGACCGGCAGGTGAAGATCCGTGGCCTGCGCATCGAGGTCGGCGAGATCGAAACCGTGCTCGAGCAGCACCCCACGGTGTCCCGGGCCGTGGTCGTGGTCCGCGAGACGCCGGCCGAGTCCAAGCACCTGGTGGCGTACGCCCAGCCGGAGGCCGGCGAGACGGCGGAGCCGGGCGGGCTGCGCGACTGGCTGCGCGGGCGCCTGCCCAGTTACATGGAGCCCCGGTTCATCGTGCCGGTCGACGAGTTGCCGCTGATGCCCAGCGGCAAGGTGGACCGGGCGGCCCTGCCCGACCCGGACAAGCTGGTCGCAGCGGCCGATCAGCCGCACACGGCACCGCGTACCGACCTGGAACGCATCCTGCTGGAGCAGGTCTTCGGGGTTGTCCTGGGCACCCGGGACATCGACGTGAACGAGAGCTTCTTCCAGCTCGGCGGCAGCTCGTTGCAGCTTGCGCAACTACAGTCGCGCATCGTCGAGACGCTCGACGTGGAGATCCCGTTGCGTACGCTGTTCGCGATCCCGACCGTGGCCGCCCTCGCCGTCCACCTCGCCGGTCTGGTGCCGGCGGACCGTACGGTGCCGGCGCGGGACCTGGCCGATGGCGAACGGGTTCCGCTCACCGCACAGCAGCGGTGGCTGTGGCGCACCGGGGGCCGCTACAACAAGCCGATGGCCGCCCGGTTGCGCGGCTTCGTCGATCCCGAGGCGGTGGCCGGGGCCATACGCCAGGTGGTGGCCCGGCACGAGACGCTGCGCACCACGTTCGACACCGACGGACCGGAGCCGGTCGGGGTGGTGCATGCCGACCTTGCCCCCGACGTCGCCGAGGCGGATCTGTCGGACACCGACTGGAGCGCCGTCGTCGAGGCATTCGCGGCGGAGGTCGCGTACACCTTCGATCTGCGGCACGGCCCGCTGGTGCGGCTGCGGCTGCTCCGGCTGGCCCCCTACGACCACCTGCTCCTGGTCACCGTGCATCCGTTGCTGTGGGACGGCTGGTCCCGTGCCGTACTCGCGCACGAGCTGCTGTCCTTCGCCGACGCGGTCACGGTGGACGAGCCACCTGCCGCGCTGCCGATCCAGTACCGGCACTACGCGTACGAGCAGGCGCACGAGACGGCGAACGCCGACTCCCTGGCGTACTGGACCGGGGTTCTGGCCGACCCGCCCGCTCCCCTGGCGCTGCCCGGGCGGCGCGCGACGGCGACGCCGGCCGCCGCCCCCCGACCCGCCGCCGCCCCCCGACCCGGCGCGGCGCACCGGTTCGCCGTCGACGAGGAGGTGACCGCCGCCCTCGACGGCGTGCAGCGCGAAACCGGTGCGTCGATGTTCGTGCTCACGTTCACCGCCTTCGTCGTGGCCCTCTCGGCGCTGACCGGCGAGCAGGACGTGGTGGTCGGCGTGCCGCTGGCCAACCGGGTCCGGCCCGGCACGGCGGCACTCGTCGGCAACTTCGTCAACACCATGCCGCTGCGGATCGACCTGACCGGACCCGTCAGCCTGCGCGACGTGCTCGACCAGGTACGCGAGCGGGTGGCCGAGGCGTACGCCCACCAGGAGCTTCCGGCCGAGGCGTTGTGCCTTGCTCTCGACCCGGACGACGCCCGCCTCCCGTTCGGCATCACCTTCGATCTGCTGACCGAGGCGACCCGGCTGCGGCAGGCCCCCGGTGTCGACCTGACACCGGTGGAACTGGACACGGCGTATGCGGACTTCGACCTGACGCTCGCCATGGAGCGGCGGCCCGACGGCCTGCACGGCACGGTGAGCCACGCGACGGACGCCTACCCGACCGCCACCGCGGCCGAGCTGGCCGACCGGTACGGAGCGGTGCTCAGCGCGCTCGCCCGCGATCCGGCTACCGCCATCGCGTCACTGCGTGGCACCGCGCAGACCGTCGTGTCGGATCTGTCCACATGAAAGACTGCCCGCATGGCAGAACTGCACGATGTCGTCGTCGACTGCGAACATCCTGCCGCGCAGGCCCGCTTCTGGGCCGCCACCCTGGACGGGTACCGGGTGGCCCCGTACGACGAGGCCGAGCTGAAGCGACTGCGCGACAACGGCATCGACGATCCCGAGGACGATCCGACCGTGTTGGTGGAGTCGGACCCGGGAGTGCGCCCGCGCTTCTGGTTCCAGCTCGTTCCGGAGAAGAGGACCACGAAGAACCGGGTCCACGTCGACCTGCGGGCCGACGACCGAACGGCCGAGGTGGCCCGCCTGGTCGGCCTGGGAGCGTCGGTGATCAGCGAGCTCGACGAGTGGACGGTGCTGGCCGATCCGGAAGGCAACGAGTTCTGCGTGCGCGACTGACCGTCACCGGCCGCCGGTCCGTCCGCCGCCTGTCTGCGCAGTGGCACCCGAGGAGGAAGCGATGGACGAGCAGGTGGAGCACGAGTCCTACCAGGTCGTGCGCAACGACGAGGAGCAGCACTCGATCTGGCCCGAGCAGCGCCCACTGCCGGACGGCTGGCATCAGGTCGGATTCGTCGGCGGCAAGGACGCCTGCCTGGCCCACATCGAGCAGGTGTGGACCGATATGCGGCCGCTGAGCCTGCGCCGGTCCATGGCCGCGGCGCCGGCACTGCCCGCCGGGGAGCCCGCCGACGAGGGGCCGGACCTGATCACTCGGCTCTCCACGGGCGAACACCAGGTGGAGGTGGTGCTCCGGCCGCAGGCCGACCCGGCCCGCCTGCGCGACGCGATCGACGCCCGATACGTACACCTGCGGTTCCCCGGCACGAACGGCGGCACCGAGCTGGGTGTGCGGCTCACCGCGGAGACCGACGTGTCGGCGGCGGACTTCGCGTCCGGCACCGGCACCGTCACCCTCATCGGCACGCTGACGCTCGACTTCCGGGCGGTCACCTGCCGGGCGCAGGTCGACGTCGGCACGCTCGCCGGGCGGGGAGGTCTGCGGGACGCCTGATCCGCGACGCGGCGGGGGGGCCCCCCCCCCCCGCCGGGGGGCGCCGGGGGGGGGGGGGCCGGCGGGCGGGGGGGGGGGCCCGCCCCGCGCCCCCGCACCACGCCCCCCCCCACCCCCACCCCGGGGGGGGGCAAAA
>NZ_JBICTZ010000006.1:266138-455393 GCF_043197875.1 Micromonospora sp. NPDC048935
CGGGCGCCCCCCCCGGGGCGCCGGGGGCCCCCCGGCGGGGGGGGGGGCGGGGCGCCCCCGCGCCCGGGCGGCGCGCCCCCCCCCCCCCCCCGGCCCCCCCCCCCCCGCTTCGTGCCTGCCGGCCGTCAGGTGGGCAGTGAACCGGCGACGGCGCGATGCACCTCGGCCGCGAACGACAGCAGCCGGTCGTCGTCGAAGACGAGGCGCAGCGAGAGGTCGACGCCGTACCGCTCGCTGAGTCTTCTGGTCATTCTCGCCGCGAGCAGCGAGTCGCCACCCAGCTCGAAGAACCGGTCGTGCCGGGAGATCGCAGGCACGCCGATCAGGTCCTGCCACACCTGGGCCACCGCCGTCTCCGTCGCACCCTGCGGTGGCTCGCCGGCATCCGGGGTCACCTCGGGCACCGGCACCGCCGCGAGCCCGGCGCGGTCCACCTTGCCGCTCGCCGTCCGGGGGAACGCATCCAGCGTGACGAACGAGGCCGGCACCATGTAGTCCGGCAGCCGGCGGCGCAGGGCCGCGCGGAGGGCGCCGGTGTCCGGGTCAGCCTCCCCGGGCCGCCACCGCAGGTACGCGACGAGCCGCCGGTCGGGCGCGTCGCGGTGCCCGGTCGCCTGGACGACCGCCTCGGCGACACCGGGCACGGCCAACAGGGCGGACTCGATCTCGCCCGGTTCCACCCGGTGTCCACGGATCTTGACCTGCTGGTCCAGCCGCCCCAGCACCTCCAGCCCGTGCGGCGTCCACCGGCCCCGGTCCCCGGTGCGGTACTGGCGTTCTCCTGGCCGGCCGGTTGGGTCGGGAACGAAGACCGAGGCGGTGAGCCCGGGCCGGCCCAGGTATCCCCGGGACACCCCGACGCCGGGCGACACGATCTCGCCGACGACGTCCGGCGGCACCGGTGCAAGGTCACGGGCGAGCACCACGATGCGTGAGCCGGGCAGCGGATGGCCGGCGGTCACCACGGACACCTCGCGGTCGAGCTCCGTCCAGGTCGAGCAGAAGCTGTCCTCGGTCGTGCCGTACAGGTTGATGACCCGTTGCGGCCCGCGGTTCCAGACGCGCCGGGCCAACTGCGCGGAGAGCGGCTCGCCGCCCAGGGCCACGCTGCGTACCCCGCCGGGCCACCCGTCGATGTCGAGCAGGGCGGCCATCGCGGACGGCACGGTCGTCACCAGCGTCACCCGGTCCCGGTCCGGCAGCGTGGGCAGGTCGAGCACCGACTCGGCCAGAACCACGGTGCCGCCGGCTGCCAGCGGGGCGAACAGCTCGAACAACGACAGGTCGAAGACGAGCGAGGTCGCGCCGAGGACGCCGGCCATCTCGTCCGCGCCGAACGCCTGCCGACCCCACGCGATCCGGGCGAGTGCCCCGCGGTGGGTCACCCCGACGCCCTTCGGCCGGCCAGTCGAGCCCGACGTGTACAGCACGTACGCCAGCTGGTCGACGCTGAGCAGGGCGGGATCGTCGAGCGCCAGACAGGTGCGGCCCGCCGCGGCCACCGCGTCGTCGATCGTCACCATCGGCACGTCGCAGGCGTCGAGCCAGGTCGCCGTGTCGGCGTCGGTGAGCACCAGCCGGGCGCCGGCGTCGGCGAGCGTCTCGGCATGGCGTTCCGCCGGGTCGCTGTCGCGAAGCGGCAGGTAGGCGGCCCCGGCGGCGAGAACGCCGAGCATGGCGACCGGCAGGTCGACGGTGCGCCGGTGACAGATGGCCACCCGGTCCTCGATGCCCACTCCGAGGCTGCGCAGCCCGGCCGCCAACCGGCGCACCCGGCGCTCCAGCGCCCCGTAGCTGAGCGATTCCTCGGGCGCCACGATCGCGATCCGATCGGGGTGTCGGGACGCCCCCGCCAGAATCGCGCCGTGCAGCCAGGGCGAGCCGAGATCGGGCACCTCCCCGCCGTCGCACCACCCGGCCAGCAGCGCGCGGTCGGCCGCGTTCATCAGGTCGAGGCGCTCCAGCGGCACGTCCGGGGCGGCGACCCCGACGGCGCAGAGCTGGAGCAGTTGGCCGGCGAGGCGGTCCATGGTGGACGCGTCGAAGAGGTCCGCGTCGTATTCGAAGGTGACCTCCAACGGGCCGGGCCGGCCCGCAGCGCCGATCAGCACGCTGAGATCGAACTTCGCGACACCGGTGGGTATCGGCGTGACCTCGGCGCGCACGCCGTCCAGCCGGAGCGCGGCGGTGGCCGGCTGTTCACCGAACATCACCTGGAACAGCGGGTTGGTCAGGGCCGGGTGACCGGCCCCGGCGGCCCGGACGACCTCGGCGAACGGGACGTCACCGTGCGAGATCGCCTCGAACAGTTCGGCCCTGGTGCGGGTGAGCAGGGCGCGCAGCGACGGCATACCGGTCAGATCGGCCCGGAGGACGACGGTGTTCATCAGTGCGCCGAACACCTCGGCGGTGCCGCTCGCCCCGCGGCCGGCCACGGCGAGGCCGAGGCCGAAACGGTGCTGGCCGGCGCGCCGGCCGAGCAGCGCGCTCACCAGCGCGGTCACCGCCATGTACCGGGTCGCGCCGGTCTCGGTGCACAGTGCGTCGAGCCCGGCGAGCGCCTCACCCGCCAGCGTACTGCGCACGGTTGCGGCGCGCCGGGACGCGACCGCCGACCGGGGGCGGTCGGTGGGCAGCGCAAGCTCGGGCAGCCCGTCCAGCCGGTCCCGCCACCAGTCCAGCTCGGGCCCGCAATCGCCGCGCGCTGCCGATTCGGCGTGTTGCGCCGCCGCGATGGCGACACTCGAACCGGCCGGCGGCAGCGGACGGTCCGTGGTGTACGCCCGGCCCAGGTCGCGGGCGAGCAGATCGAGCGACCAGCCGTCGCAGATCGCATGGTGCGCCACGAAGATCAGGTGGTGGTCGCCAGCGGGTGCGCGAAGCAGCCGTACCCGCCACGGCGGCGCGGTCGTCAGGTCGAACGGGGCGGTCGCCGCCTCCACCGCCAGCCTGGCGACGTCCGCCTCGTCCACCTCCTCGACGGGAAGGCGCACCGGCACCGCCGGAGCGACCCGCTGCCTGAGGTTCCCCTCCCTGGTCTCCAACCGCACCCGCAGGCCGTCGTGCCGCTCGACGACCGCCCGCAGCGCCCGCTCCAGCCGGCCGGCGTCGAGCGGACCGCGCAGGCGCACCTGCCCGGCGACGTGATAGGCCGGGCTGTCGGGCGCCAGCGCCTGCAACAGGCACAGCCGCTCCTGGGTCGGCGACAGCGGGTAGCCGTCGTCGTTCGTGGCCGGTGCCTGGTCGACAGGCGACGCGCCCACCTCGTCCAGCCGCGCGGCCAGCCCGGCGATGGTCGGTCGGTCCAGCAACCGGCCCAGTGGAAGGCGCACCCCCGTCCGTTCCTCGACGGCGCTCAGCAGCCGCATGGCGAGCAGGGAGTGCCCGCCCGCCATGAAGAAGTCGGCGTCCGGGTCCGGGTCGGTGACGCCGAGCAGACCGGCCCAGATCTCGGCGACGGTCCGCTCGGTCGGCGTGCGGGTGGTCCGCCGCGTCGGGACGTGCTCCACCGGCACCGGAATCCGGGCCAGCGCCTCCCGGTCGAGCTTGCCGCGGGCGTTGCGGGGCAGCGCGTCCAACGGGAGCCAGCGAACCGGCACCATGGCCGCCGGCAGCGCGGCTGCCGTGTGGGCGCGCAGTACGTCGGCGTCGGCGTCGCCGACGTGGTACGCGGCCAGCGCGGCATCCGACTCGCCGGCCCGGTGGACGACGACGGCGGCCTCGCGTACGCCGGGATGGGTGCCGAGAACCGCCTCGATCTCGTCGAGCTCGATCCGCACCCCGCGCACCTTGACCTGCCGGTCACCGCGGCCGAGATAGATCAGGTGGCCGTCGTGCCGCCGGCGGACCAGGTCGCCGGTGCGATAGGCGCGGGTGCCCGGCGCGCCGGCCGGGTCGGGGCCGAACCGGTCGGCGGTCGCCGCGGCGTCGGCCAGGTAGCCACGAGCCACCTGGGCGCCGCCGAGATACAGCTCGCCGGGCTCGCCCGTAGCGGCCGTCCGGCCGTCGGCCGCCCGCACCCGGACACCGACCGCGGGCAGACCGGTGCCGATGGTGACCAGCCGGCGGTCGGCCGGGTCCTGATCGGCGACGGTGGCGTAGGTGGTGGCCTCGGTCGGGCCGTACAGGTTGACGATCCGGCCGACGCCTGCGTCTGCCAGCTCCCGGACCAGGGCGGCGGGCAGCGGCTCGCCCGCCAGGTTCGCCACGCCGACGCCCGCCGGCAGGCCGTCGGCGACGAGTTGGGCCGCGATCGAGGGCACGGTGTTGAGCAGGGTCACGTGCTCCCGCTCGGGCAGGCGCGGTAGTCGCAGCGCATCCTCCGCGATGATCACGGTGCCGCCCGCCGCCACCGTGACGAGGAGTTCGAAGACGGAGAGGTCGAAGGTGAGCGGGGTGCCGGCCAGGACGCCGGCGAGCTGGCCGGCCGGGTACGCCCGTACCCCCCAGCCGATGAACGCGGCGAGGTTGCGACGGGTCATCGCGATGCTCTTCGGCTGGCCCGTCGACCCCGAGGTGAACAGCACGTGGGCCAGTTGCTCGGGGTGCGGGGCCGGCCCGACCGGGGGCCCGGCGCCCGCGAGGTCGCCGTCGTCGAGCAGCAGCACGGGCCAGCCGGCCGGCACCTGGCCCACGGTGGCGCGGGTGGCGAGGGTGAGCGCGAGGTGCGCGTCGCGCCGGATCGCCTCCAGCCGGGCGGGCGGCAGCGTGAGGTCGACAGGGCAGTACGCGCCACCGGCCCGCAGGATGCCGAGCAACGCGACGAGCAACTGCGGTGTGCGCGGTACGGCCACGCCGACGCAGACCTCGGGACCCACCCCGCGCGCGGCGAGGCGGGCGGCGAGCCCGTTGGCGTGCCGCCAGAGCCCGCGGTAGGTGAGCGCCGACGCTCCCTGTCGCACGGCGACCGCGTCCGATCGGGAGTGCCTCCGGATGCGGTCCAGCACGTCCGGGAAGGGCCCGGCAGCCGGCAGCGGATCGGTGCCGGTGGGTGCTCCGGTCACCAGCGCAGACGGGTCGGCCACGGCGCTTCGGAGGGTGGCGACGTACTCGTCGAGCATCGCCGCGGCCGTCGCCTCGTCGAACCGGTCGGCGTCGTACCGCAGTGCCACGACGGTGCCCGCCTCGGTGTCCCCGACCTCCACGGTGAGCTCGACCGAGCTGCCGGTCGGTGGCAACGGCAACGTCTCGGCCCACAGGCCGCCCAGGTCGAGCCGAACGCCGGGCAGGCCGAGGGCGAGGCCCACGGTGCCCGCCGGGGCGAAGGCGGGCGGTCGGTGGTAGACGAACAACACGTCGAACAGTGGGTTGCGCCCATCCCGGCGGGAGGCGCCGGCCGCCTCCACGATCTGGGCGAACGGCAGCGCCTGGTGGTCGAGGGCGGCGGTCACCGCCCGGTGCGTCCGGCGGACCAGCTCGGCGAGACTGCCCGCCGCCCCGTCGAGGCGCAACGGCACCGAGTTCGCCAGAAAGCCGACCACTCCGCGCAGGGCCGGTGACCCCCGGCCCGCGACCGGCGTGCCGAGCACGACGTCCCCGCCGCCGCCGTAGCGCGCCAGCTGCGCGGCCAGCACGGCGACCAGCACGGTGTACGCGGTGGTGCCCAGCCTGGTGGCCACGGCGGCGAGCGCGTCGCCGGGCAGGTCGGCGGCCGTGCGCCGCACGACGCCGACGTGCTCGGCCGACATCCCGTTCACCGGGTGATCCGCCGGGAGGACGGCGCGCCCCGCTTCGTACCCGTGCAAGGCCGCGGCCCACCACTCGCGCAGCCGCTCCCGCGCCTCGATGTCGCCCGGGCCGGACAGCCGGCCCGGCTCGGGCAGCACCGGCTCGACACCGGAGCGCAGCGCGCGGTGGATCTCGGCGAACTCGGCGAGCAGCAGTGCGGCCGACCAGAGGTCCACCGCCGCGTGGTGCACCGCGACGGCGAGAATCCGGCCGGTGTCGGTGTCGACGAGCGCGGCGCGCAACAGCCCGGCGGCCGGTTCGAAGGGGGCGTTGGTGACCTGGTGGACCGCCGCATCGACCGCTTCGGCCCGGTGTCCGCGCAGGTCGAGGCGGCTCAGCACCGGTGACGGCGGTGGCTCGCCGGCGGCTGCGGCGGTCGTGGCGCACAGGGCGGGATGCCGGTCGAGCAGCAGGCGCAGCGTCCGCTCCAGGGCGTCTGGATCCACGTCGCCGCTGAGCCGGAACGCGCGGCCGAGCACGTGCATCGTCGTGCCGGGGTGGTACCGCTCCAGGTAGCGGATGCCCTCCCCGTTGGCATCGGCCATCGCCGCGCCGCCGGCGGTGCTCGTCGCGGCCGCCGTGCCCTGCCCCGCGGCGATAAGCGTGGCCAGTGCGGTCAGCGAGGACACGGCCATGAGGTCGGCCACCGGCACCTCGACACCCCAGCGGGTGGCGATGTCGCCCTGAAGCTGCAGGAGCGCGAGCGAGTCGAGGCCGAGTTCGAGCAGGGAGACGTCGCCGCGCGGCTCCGCGACCCCACCCACGGCCGCGACACGGGCACGCAGCTCGGCCACGACCGCGGCAAGCCCCTCGGGTGCGTCGACGGACGCCTCTGAGGTCACGTCGGTGGGCCGGTCCTCGCGCAGCACCGGAAGCTCGCCACGCTGGTACCGGTCCCGGGCGACGGACCTGCGGACCTTGCCACTGGTGGTTCGCGGGAGCCCACCCCGACGAACCAGCAGCAGCGCCGCCGGACTCGCCTCGGTGGCCGCGATGATCGCGGCCCGCGCCCGCGAGAAGAGATCGGCCGGCAGCTCCACGACACGGGCCGGAGCCTCTATCGCGACGACGAGATGCTCTCCCGCTGACCCGTCGGCCGGCTCGACCGCGAACGCGGCGGCTGCCGACCCGCGCAGCACCGGGTCGACGCCGCGCAGGATCTCCTCGACGTCCTCCGCGTGGATGTTGCGGCCACGCACCACGACGATCTCTTTGAGCCGGCCGGTGATGAACACCTCGCCGTCGACGATCCGGCCGATGTCGCCGGTGCGCAGCCCGTCCGCCCGATACGTGGCGGCGGTCTCGGCGGGTCGCCGCCAGTAGCCGGCGGTCACGCTCGGACCCCGCAGGACCAGCTCGCCGGACTCGCCGGGACCGGCCGGGGCGCCGGTCTCCGGGTCGAGCGCGGTGAGCGTCTGGCCGCCCAGCACCGACCCGTTGGACACGCGCTCGATCGCATCGGTCGCGTCGTCCGCCCGAACCCGCATGCCGCCGAGGCGCGCGCCGCCGCTGACGATGAGGGTCGCCTCCGCCATGCCGTAGCAGGGGTAGAACGCCTCGGGCCGGAAGCCCGCGACCGCGAACGCCTCGGCGAACCGGCGCAGCGTACCGGCCCGGACCGGTTCCGCACCGGTGAACGCGACTGCCCACGCCGAGAGGTCGAGGGCGGCCCGCTGGTCGGCCGGGATGCGCTCGACGCACAGGTCGAACGCGAAGTTCGGGCCACCGGACACCGTCACCCGGCCCTCGCTGACCAGTCGCAGCCAGGACAGTGGCTGGCGGACGAACGCCTCGGCCGGCATCAAGGTCATCGACATGCCCGACCACAGGGGCGACAACATGCCACCGACCAGACCCATGTCGTGGTAGGGCGGCAGCCAGATCAGGGCCCGGTCCGTCGGCGTGAGCGACATCCCGTCGGTGATGGCGGCGGTGTTGTGCGCAAGGTTCGCATGGGTCACCATGACGCCCTTGGGGATCCCGGTCGAGCCCGAGGTGTACTGCAGCACGGCGAGTTCCGACCCGGCGGGCTCGGTGTCCACTGCGGCCGGCAGAGCCAGGCCGACCAGGCCGTCCGGCCCGAACGCGGCCACCGCGCCGGCGTCACGCACGATCGGGTGGTCGGCCAGCTCCGTCGTCCGCAGCGGCCGGCCGCCCCGGGGCGGCAGCGGCACGGCCACCAGTCCCGCCGCCAGGATGCCGAGGAGGTTCACCAGGTAGTCGAGGCCGCCAGGGATGGCGAGCACCACCCGTTGACCGGGCACCCAGGACTCGCGCAGCCGGGTGGCGACCGCCGCCACGCGGATGGCCGCGTCGGCATAGGTGAGGTCGCGCAGCGCCCCGGTGGCCATGTCGAGATCGCGGTATCCCACCCTCGCCGGCTCGCGCTCCGCCCGCCGCAGCAGGGCGTCGATCAGCGGCCGGCTCGCGCCGGTCACGGCGCGCCCGGCGGCCGCCCGCCGGCGGCGGCCAACGGGCGTGGATCGCCGGACGGCTCGTCGAGCCGGCGGATCGCGGCGGTGAGCTGCTCCAGCACGTCCTCGTGGTCGGCGAGCAGCAGACGGGTCCGGCGGCTCAGCTCCGCGGCATACCTGTCGCCGGTGGTGGAACCGTGCGCGCCGAAGATGCGCAGCCCGGTCCACTGGTGGGCCAGCCGGTCGACCTGCCGGCCGGCATGCACCAGCGCGTCGCAGCGTAACCGGTTCCCCGTCGCCCGTAGGAAGTCCGCGTGCAGTGCCGCCGCCGCCTGCGCCGCCCAGCCGACGCTGTAGAGCTCCGCCAGGGCGCCGGCCCGATCGTCGCGCCCGGCCACGTCGGCCAGCCAGTGGCGCAGGCCCGCCAACCCACCGCGGCCCGGGTCGCCGGGCTCCAGCCAGCCGCGGACGTTGTGTGCCACGACCTCGCCCACCCAGGCCGCGGTGACCTCCGGTGCCGGACCGGTGAACTCGACGTCGATCCAGCGGTGCCGGATCCGGGGGCCGGCGAAGAAGTAGTCCCTGGTGTTGGGCCGGGCCTCGTTCGCCGAGCCCCGGGCCCGCAGGAAGTCGTCGAACGCGAGGGGCCCGCTGAACAGCGGCGGCGTGGCCTCCAGCAGGTACACCTCGCGTGCCTCGTCGTCGAAGCCCCACACCACGACCAGATGCGCGGCGTGTACGTCGCCGAAGGCCGGGCGGATGGGCATGTAGAAGTTGTCCACGGCGGCGAGCACCGGACGGCCGTCCTGGATGGACGCCCGGATGCCGGCCCACGCCTCCTGCGCGTCCGCCGGTTCCTGCCACCGTGCCCGCACCGGGTGGAACGGGAAGAGGTTCTCCCCCAGGGTCGGCCGGGGTGCCGGGTGGTAGTACTCCTCCCCACGCACCTGCGCCGGGTCGTGGTGGAACTCCCATCCCGCCCCGAGCGCCTCCACCGGGTCGAAGCCCTGGCGCAGCAGCAGCGTGCCGAAGCAGTCGTGCAGGCAGTTGCCGAGGTCGTGGAACCAGAACGGGAGGTCCTTCAACAGCAGCTTCATCGGCTAGTTCCATCCGTTGGCGACGAGCGTCATCGCGAAGACGTGGATCGCGATGTTGTCCGGCAGGCGCAGGTATGCCAGCTCCTGCTGGCGGGTGATGGCCAGGCGCTGCTGCCAGATGCGCGGTCCGATTCCCGCCTGCACGTGCCGGGGAAAGTGGATCCGGCGGCAGGTGATCGCCTCGACCTCGCCGAAGTGCGGCGGCGAGGCCGGCCAGAAGTCGGACACCCGTAGCCACTCCTGGTCCGCCACGCCGTCGCGGTAGTGCAGGTGGACGACGTCCTCGGCCCGCCGTTCGGAACAGGCGAGCAGGTAGATCCAGTCCCATCGGCCGGGCGGCAGGTCGATGCGCTGCCCGGCGCAGACCACGTTGTCGAGGCGGGCCGGGCCGGTGCGCGGAAACCTGAACGGCACCTGGGTACACCGGAACAGTTCCGTCCCGTCGGGCAGCTCCTCGGCGGGAAACGAGTTCTTCCAGACGTTGAGCCGGCCCTCGGCGAGGCGGTCCCGGTTGGTGGCGCCGATATTGTTGAAATAGGCCGTCAGGTCAACGGGAACGGCAGAGAAATTGGCTGCCCGAACGACGTTCTCCATGGGTGTCCCGATTCGCCTTCGAGAGTCGCGGGAAATGACGATGATACGAGTCTCGACCGGTCCCGCGAACCCGTCAAGATCTTATGGGGATCCTGCACCCGAAGGCATGTCCCGCCGGCGGGACATGCCTTCGGGACAGCACGGGAACGCCGCCGGACAATGTCTTTTCCGGCCGTCGGGAATCGTTAGACTGGCGCCGACCAACGACCGGGAGGTGACTTTCGGTGCGATCCTCCACCGCGCCCCACGGCGCAATTCCCGCAGGATTGGCACAAGAACGCTTCTGGTACATCGACCAACTGCTGCCGGGCACCGCCGTCCACAATCTCGCGTTCGCCGCCGACATCGACGGCGAGCTCGACGTGGCCGCCGTCGAGCACGCCGTTCACACCATCGCCCGGCGGCACGAGATCCTGCGTACCCGCTTCGCGGTGCGCGACGGCACGCTGTGCCTCGGTGTGG
Source organism: Micromonospora sp. NPDC048935 (assembly GCF_043197875.1). Taxonomy (NCBI): domain Bacteria; kingdom Bacillati; phylum Actinomycetota; class Actinomycetes; order Micromonosporales; family Micromonosporaceae; genus Micromonospora; species Micromonospora sp. NPDC048935. The sequence goes on from NZ_JBICTZ010000006.1 coordinate 276,433, forward strand.
TCGAGCAGGCGGGTCCGAGGCTTGTCGTCTCCGACTGCCCCGCCGACGACCTCGACGCGGCCACCCGGAGGCTGGCGGCCGCGCCGTTCGGTTACGAGGCCGGGCCGATGGTGCGGGCGGCGCTGTGGAGGGCCGTCGGTCCGGACGCCCCGGCGCACCATCGCCTGGTGCTGGTGGCGCATCACGCGATCTTCGACGGGTGGTCGTTCGGCGTGTTCCTGGCCGAGTTCGGCGCCCTGTACCGAGCCCATGCCACCGGCGCGGAGCCCGACCTGCCACCTCTGGGCCGCCAGTACCGCGACTACGCCGCTGCGCAGCGCGAACGGCTGGCGTCGGACGGCTTCGCCGGCGATCTCGCCTACTGGGGCGGGGCGCTGGCCGGGCTCGCCGACACCGAGCCGGTGACGCTGCCACCGGACCTCCCGCGGCCGGCCCGGCTCCGGTTCCGCGGCGGAACGCACCGCTTCCGGGTGGCCGCGGACGACCTCGCACGGCTTCGCGCGGTCGCCGACCAGGAGTCGACCACCGCGTTCGTGGTGTGCCTGGCCGCCCTGCAGACGGTGCTGAGCCGTCGCACCGGCCGTACCGATGTCGTGGTGGGCGCGCCCGTCGCCGGCCGGCCGGACGCCGCGGCCGAACGGTTGATCGGTCCGTTCCTCAACGTGGTCGTGCTTCGCGGCGACCTCTCCGGTGATCCCACGTTCCGGCAGTTGCTGGTGCGCGGTCGGGCCGTGACCGGCGACGCGTTCGCGCACGCCGACCTGCCGCTGCAGTACGTCGCCGAGCGGCTCAGCACCCGACGTGGGCCGGCGACGGCGCCCTTCCGCGTCGCGCTCGCCCTGCAGAACACGCCCGCCGCGGAGATGGACCTCGGTGCCGGCCTGCGGCTGCGACCCGTGCGCCTCGATCCGGAAACCGCGCAGAACGACTTGTCGTTGTTCCTCACGCCCACGGCGGACGGCATGGACGCGATGCTGATCTACGACCGCGACCTGTTTCGTCCGGAGACCGTCGCGGCGTTCGCCGCCGACCTGCTCGACGTGCTGCGGCGGGCCGGCCGGTCGCCGGACACCCCGGTCTCGCGGTGGCTTCGCCGGGTTCCCTCGGCGGCCGGGCCCACACTGCCGGCGGTCCTCGACGCCCTGACCGGTCATGCCGGGCCGGGACCCGACGCCACCCTGGTGGCACGGTTCCGCCGGTGGGCCACGGCGCAGCCCGAGCGGGACGCCCTGGTGCACCGCGACCGCCGGGTCAGCTACGGCGAGCTGGACACGGCGAGCGACCGGATCGCCAACGCCCTGGTGGCCCACGGTGTGCCCGCCGGCGCACCGGTGGCCCTGATGGCGGACAACCACCCGGCGGCCATCGCCGCGCTGTTCGGCATTCTCAAGGCCGGCGCGGCATTCGCCTGCCTGGACCCGCGCCAGCCCCCGACCCGGCACGCCGAGATCCTGGCCGACCTGGCGCCCGCCCTGCTGATCGTCGACGACCCGGAGCGCCGCACCGGCCCGGTCCCGGTCCTGGCGCTCGACGAGCTGATCGGTACCAGCCGGGCCGACCAGATCGGGCAGCGATTGGTCGACCCGGAGACGTTGGCCTACGTCGCGTACACCTCGGGCTCCACCGGGCGTCCCAAGGGGATCCCGCACCGCCACCGGGACCTGGCGCAGTTCGTGGCCTGGCAGAGCGAAGCGTTCGAGATCGGACCGGGGCTGCGGGTGGGGCAGCTCGCCTCCCTCACCTTCGACGTCGCCTACTGCGAGATATTCGGGGCGCTCTGCCACGGCGCCACGCTCTGCCTGCGGCCGCCCGGCGTCAGTGCCGACCCGGCGCTCCTGGCCGCCTGGCTGGGCAACGACAGGGTCCAGTTGCTCCAGGTCATCCCGCGGCTCTTCGACGAGATCCTCGCCGCGGCCGGCGCCGCCGGCCTGCCGGAGCTGCGCACCGTCATGTTCGTCGGCGAGGCGCTGCACGCGGAGCGGGCCGATCGGGTCCGCAACCGCCTCGGCGATGACGTCCGGCTCGTCAACATGTACGGACCCACCGAGGTCGTGGCCGCCACCTTCCACGTGGTGCCGGCGACGGCGGCCGGGCCGCCGGGCGCCGTGGTGCCGATCGGCCGCCCGATCCCCGGGCGGCAGCTGGTGCTGCTCGACGAGGCCGGCACGCCCTGCCCGCCGGGCGCAATCGGCGAGATCTGCGTCTTCAGCCCGTACCTGGCCGACGGTTACCACCGCGACGCACGGGAGAGCGCCCGCCGGTTCGTGCCGAGCCCGCTGCCGGATCGCCCGGGCGTCATGTACCGGACCGGTGACCTGGGCCGCCTGCACGGCGACACGCCGCTTCTGGAGTTCGCCGGGCGGCTGGACAACCAGGTCAAGATCAACGGCATCCGCCTCGAACTGGAGGAGGTCGAGGCCTCGGTCGTCGGCCACCCGCAGGTACGCGAATGCGCCGCCGCGGTGCGTACGGCCGGCGGCGGGCAGCGGCTCGTCGCGTACGTGACGACGGTCGACGGGGCGCCGGTGCCGGATCTCCGCGACCACCTGCGGCGCAGAGTCCCGGCACACCTCGTGCCGGCCGAGGTGATCGTGCTGCCGGCGCTGCCCCGTACCGTCAGCGGGAAGATCGACCGGGGTGCCCTGCCGGCACCGCCCACCGGGCCGACGCGGGCCAGTCACGTCGCCCCGCGCACGTTCCTGGAACGGACCCTGGCGGCGCTGGTCGCCGAGGTGCTCGACATCGAACAGGTCGGCGCGTACGACGACTTCTTCGACATCGGCGGCAACTCGCTGCAGGCGGCCCGCCTGGTCAACCGGGTACGCGACGAGCTCGGCCTCGACCTCAGGCTGCAGGCGCTGCTGGACGCGCCCACCGTGGCGGGAGCCGCGGCCGCCGTGCGGGCCGCCGCCGGTGACATCGACTACGACGCGGAACTCGCCGCCATCGAGCGGGAGCTCGACCACATGACTGCCGACGAGCTTTCCACACTCGTTCGCCAGCACCAGCCCTCGACCGAAGACCAGGGGAGCCATGACGACCGAGACAGTTGAGATCACGTTCGCCGACTACACCCTGGAGGACCTGCACGAGATCGCCACGACCCGGCCGCGGCTCGTGCTCGCCGCGGACGTGGTCGAGAAGATCGCCGAAGGCGCCCGATACATCGAGAAGATCCAGTTCCAGAACCGGCACATCTACGGTGTCAACACCGGATTCGGCTCCCTCTGCGAGACCCGCATCGACCCGTCGGCCATGTCGGCGTTGCAGCACAAGCATCTGGTGTCGCACGCGTGCGGCATCGGCGAGGTGGTGCCCGAGCTGATCTCCCGCTTGGCCATGCTGGTCAAGCTGCTGACCTTCCGGGCCGGTTACTCCGGCATCTCGCTCGACGTGGTGGGGCGGCTGCTCGACCTCTGGAACGCCGACGTCATCCCCGCGATCCCGAAGAAGGGCTCGGTAGGCGCCAGCGGTGACCTGGCACCCCTGGCCCACCTGGCGCTGCCCGTCATCGGTCTGGGCCGGGTGTACCACGACGGCGAGCTCGTCGACGCGGCGCCGGTGCTCGCCGAGCTCGGCTGGAAGCCGATCACCCTGCGGCCCAAGGAGGGCCTGGCGCTGACCAACGGCGTGCAGTACATCAACGCCATCGCCACCGACTGCATCGTGCGCGCCGGCCGGCTCGTGCGCACCGCCGACGTCGTGGCGGCCCTGAGCCTCCAGGCGTTCAGCTGCGCCGAGACGTTCTACGAGCGGATCCTGCACGACACCTCGCGCCACCCCGAGCGCGGCGTGGTGGCGGCGAACCTGCGCACCATGGTCGAGGGCAGCAACCACTTCACCCTGCCGGGCTGCAACGTCGCCAAGGAGGACCCGTACTCGTTCCGCTGCGTGCCGCAGGTGCACGGCGCGGTGCGTCAGACGTACGGCTTCGCCCGCACCGTCGTCGAACGGGAGTGCAACAGCGTCTCGGACAATCCGCTGTTCTTCCCCGAGCACGACCGGGTGATCCTCGGCGGCAACCTGCACGGCGAGTCCACGGCGTTCGCGCTGGACTTCCTCGCCATCGCGATGAGCGAGCTCGCCAACATCTCCGAACGGCGCACCTACCAGCTGTTGTCCGGTCAGCACAACCTGCCGGACTACCTGGTTCCGGTGCCGGGACTGGACTCGGGCCTGATGATCCCGCAGTACACCTCGGCCGCCCTGGTCAACGAGAACAAGGTGCTCAGCACCCCGGCCAGCGTCGACACCATCCCCACCTGCCAACTGCAGGAGGACCACGTCAGCATGGGCGGCACCAGCGCGTACAAGCTCATGCAGATCCTCGACAACTGCGAGTACGTCCTCGGCATCGAGCTGACCACCGCGGCGCAGGCCGTGGACCTCAACAAGGAGCTGCGACTGGGCCCGGCCTCCCAGCGGGTCTACGACGAGTTCCGCTCGGTCGTCCCGTTCCTGGACGCCGACCGGCAGCAGTCGCTGGACATCGAGGCGGCCCGGACGCACGTCCGGGCGCAGAGCCCGGCCTGGGCCGTAGGACTCGCCTGATGCCGGCCGATCCGACGCCGGCGGTGACGTCCCGGCGTGCGCTCGCCGAGGAGCTGCTGCGGGCCCGGCTGCGCTTCGGCGCGGAGCGGACGGCCCCGGTCCGGCACCGGGGTCCGGCGCCGCTCACGTACCCGCAGGAGCGGCTCTGGCTGGTGGAGCAGATGCACCCCGGGCGCGGCGCGTACCACGAGGTGTTCGCCGCGCGGCTGGACGGGCCGCTGGACGCCGACCGGCTGGAACTCGCACTCGCCGCAGTGGTTCGCCGGCACGAGGCGCTGCGGACCTCGATCCGCTGCCCCGACGGGCGGCCGGTGCAGGTGGTGACGGACGACGTCACCGTCCCGCTGGAGACGCAGTCGTTTTCGCAGCCCGGCATGCCCGCGCGGGAGGAGGCCGCGCTCGCCGCGGTGCGGGCCCGCGTCGAGCGCCCCTTCGACCTCACGGTCGCGCCGCTGATGCGCGCATACCTGGCCCGGCTGGACGACGAGCGGCACATCCTGGCGCTGGTGATGCACCATGTCGTCACCGACGGCTGGTCGTTGCGGATCCTGCTGGACGAGATGCTCACGCACTACGTCGCCGGGGCTACCGGTGCGGCTGCGGCCCTGCCGGCGCTGCCGTTGCGGTACACCGACTACGCACACGAGCAGCGAGCCCGGCCGCCGGAGGAACGGTTCGCCGAAGGGCTCCGGTACTGGGCCGAGCACCTGCGTGGCGCGCCCGGCTCGCTACAACTGCCGACTGATCGCGACCATCCGGCCGTGCCGACGTACGCCGGCGGTGAGCATGTGTTCACTGTGCCGCCGCCGCTGACGGCGGCCCTGCGGCAGCTCGCCCGCCGGGAACAGGCCACCCTGTTCATGGTGCTGCTCGGCGCGTACGCCGGGCTGTTGTCCCGCCTCGGCGGCCAGGAGGAGGTCGTCGTCGGCACGCCGGTGGCCAACCGGGGGTCCGTGGCCACCGAGCGCCTCGTCGGCCTGCTCATGAACACGATCGCGCTCCGCACGTCGCTGGCCGGTGAACCCACGTTCCGGCAACTGCTGGGGCGGGTACGCGAGGTGGTGGCCGCCGGGCTGCGGCACGGCGACGTGCCGTTCGAGAAGGTGGTCGAGGCCGTCGGCGCCGACCGCGAGGTCCCGCGTAATCCCCTGTTCCAGGCGATGTTCGTGTTGCACAACGCCCCGTTCGCCGCCCCGGACCTGCCGGGCGTTACGGTCACCGCGCTGTCCGGATTGACCGGCACCGCCAAGTTCGACCTGACGCTCGGCGTCGTCGAGACGGGCGACGCGCTGGAGTGCCATCTCGAGTACAACTCGGACGTCTTCGATCCGGCGACCGCAGCCCGGCTGGCCGGGCACTACCGGTCGCTGCTGGCCGGTGCCGTCGCGGACCCCGACCGCACAGTCTGGGACCTCGACCTGCTCGACGCCGGGCAACGGGCGACGATCGAGGCGGACTGGTATCCGCCCACGGCCGCCCCGACGCCGGTCGCCTGCCTGCACGACGCCTTCGCCGCTCAGGCCGCGCGCACACCCGGCGCGCCCGCGGTCGTCGATGGGGCCCGCCGGGTCACCTACGGTGAGCTCAAGTCGCGGGTGGACGCCCTGGCCACGCGGTTACGGCGGCACGGCGTCCGCCGCGGCACGCTGGTCGCCCTGCAACTCGAGCGCGGCCTGGAGCAGGTGACCGGCATTCTCGGCGTGCTGGCCGCCGGCGGCGCCTACGTGCCGATCGATCCCGGCGAACCGCCGGAGCGGCTGCGTTACATCCTTGCGGAGACGAGCCCCGTGGTCCTGCTCGTCGGGCAGGCGTCGGACGCGGCGTCGTACCCAGACGGTGCCCTGATCCTGGCCGTCGACGGCGACACCACCGAGCCGGCCGGCCCCACCGAGCCGGCCGACGACGGCGACGCCACCGAGCCGGCCGAACCCGGGGACCTGGCCTACGTGATCTACACCTCGGGTTCGACGGGCCGGCCCAAGGGCGTGCCGGTCACGCATCGCAACGTGGCCTGGCTGTTCGGCGCCGCCCGTGAGTGGGTCCGGTTCGGCCCGGGTGACGTGTGGACGATGTTCCACTCCTACACCTTCGACGTGTCGGTCTGGGAACTGTTCGGCGCGCTGCTGCACGGCGGCACGCTGGTGATCGTGCCGCGGGAGGTGAGCCGCTCCCCCGCGGCGTTGCGTCGCCTCCTGGCCGAGCAGCGGGTGACCGTCCTCTGCCAGACACCGACCGCCTTCTACGGTCTCGCCGACGCCGACGCCGACGCGGGCAGTGCCGCGCTGGACGCCCTGCGCCTGGTCTTCGTCGGCGGCGAACGGCTGGAGTTCGGACGGTTGGCCGGTTGGTTCTCCCGGTACGGCGACGAGGTGCCGCAGGTCTTCAACATGTACGGCCCGACGGAGACCACCGTGTGGACGACCTGGCGCGACATCGCCGCGGCCGACACGGGCATCGCCCGCAGCCGCATCGGCAGGCCCCTGACCGGGGCGGGCGTCCTCGTGGTCGACCACCGGCTGCGGCCGGTGCCACCCGGCGTGCCGGGTGAACTCGTGATCGGCGGGCCCCCGCTGAGCCAGGGCTACCTGAACCGGCCGGAGCTGACCGCGGAACGGTTCGTCGTCGACCCGCTCGGCGGCGACCGCCGCGGCTACCGCACCGGGGACGTGGTACGCCGCCTGCCCGACGGCGACCTGGAATACCTCGGCCGGGCCGACCTCCAGGTGAAGATCCGCGGGCACCGGGTGGAACCCGGCGAGGTGGAGGCGGCGATGCGTGCACACTCCCAGGTCGCCGAGGCGGTCGTCGTCGCCGGACCCGACCTGGCCGGCGGCGACAGGCTCATCGGATACGTGGTCGCCGCCGGCGACGCCGCACCTGCGGCCGGCGAGCTGCGCGACTTCCTGCGCCGACGTCTTCCCGCCTACATGGTGCCGTCGGCGTTCGTGGCGATCCCCGCCATCCCGCTGACACCCAGCGGCAAGACGGACCGCCGGGCATTGCCGCCGCCCGACGCGGAGGCGGTGCGGACCGGCCCGTACGTCGCCCCGCGCACCCCGGCCGAGCGTCTCCTCGCGACGATCTTCGCGGAGCTGCTCGGCGTCGCCCGGATCGGCATCGACGACAACTTCTTCGATCTGGGTGGTCACTCGGTGCTCGCGTTGCGCCTGCACCAGCGGATGCGGGCGGAGTCGCTGCCCGTCGAGGTCATCAGCATCTTCCAGTACCCGACCGTGCGCACCCTTGCCGGCCTGCTCGATCGTGATCCGGCGGGAGCTGCCGCGCTGGGCCGCGCCCGCGACCGGGGAGCCGAGCGTCGGGCCGCTCGGACGGGGCGCGCGGTCACGGGGCCACCGACCGGCGGCCCGACGAGCGAAAGGCGCGAACCATGACATCATCCCCCGGCGCCGACGACCTACCGGTACCGGAGACTGCCATCGCGATAGTGGGTATGGCCGGTCGGTTCCCGGGCGCCTCCTCGGTCGCGCAGCTGTGGCGCAACCTGTGCGACGGCGTCGAGAGCGTCACCTTCTTCACTCCGGAACAGCTCGCCGCGGCGGCAGTGCCCGAGCAGGAGTACACCGACCCGGCGTACGTGCCCGCCCGCGCCATCGTCGAGGGTGTCGAGCTGTTCGACGCGGAGTTCTTCGGCTACAGCGTGCGGGACGCGGAGATCCTCGACCCGCAGCAGCGGCTGTTCCTGGAATGTGCCTGGCACGCGCTGGAGGATGCCGGGTACGACCCCGAGCGGTACGACGGCCAGATCGGCGTCTTCGGCGGCTCGGCGATCAGCATGTACCTGCTGGGCCTGCTGGCGCACCCGGAGCTGGTCCGCACCGTCGGCGGGTATCGCCTGTTGCTCGCCAACGACAAGGACCACCTGACCACCCGGGTGGCGCACAAGCTCAACCTGCGCGGCCCGGCCGTGACCGTGCAGACCGCCTGCTCCACCTCGCTGGTCGCCGTGCACCTCGCCGTGGACTCGCTGCTCTCCCGTCAGTGCGACCTGGCCCTGGCCGGCGGGGTCGCGCTCAGCCTGCCGCAGCTGGCCGGGTACCGGTTCGAGGAGCAGGGCATCATGTCCCCGGACGGGCACTGCCGGCCGCTGGACGCCGCGGCCGCCGGCACCGTTCCCGGCAACGGTGCCGGCATCGTGGTTCTCAAGCGCCTGGCCGACGCGCTCGCCGACGGGGACACCGTGCACGCGCTGCTCCTCGGCTCGGCGGTGAACAACGACGGCAGCCGGAAGGCCGGGTACACCGCGCCGAGCGCGCAGGGCCAGGCCGAGGTGGTCGCCGAGGCCGTGGACGCGGCCGGCGTCAGCCCGCACAGCATCGGGTACGTCGAGGCGCACGGCACCGGCACGGCGCTCGGTGACCCGATCGAGGTCGCGGCCCTGGCCGAGGCCCTCGGCCGGGATGGGACGTCCGCGAGCTGCATGATCGGCTCGGTGAAGTCGAACATCGGCCACCTGGACGTGGCGGCCGGAGTCGTCGGCGTCATCAAGACGGCCCTGGCACTGCGACACGGCGTGCTGCCGCCGACGCTGCACTTCCGGGCGCCGAACCCGCGCAGCCGACTCAGCGAGGCCGGCTTCGTCGTGAACGCCGCCGTTCGCGACTGGCCGGCCGGCGACGGTCCGCGCCGGGCCGGGGTCAGCTCGTTCGGCATGGGCGGCACGAACGCCCACGTGATCCTGCAGGAGCCACCGGCGCCGCCGCCGCCCGCCCCCGGCCGCACCCGGCACGTGCTGACCCTGTCGGCGACGACCCCGGCGGCACTGACCGAGCTGGGCGCCGCGCTCGCCCGCCACCTGAGCGAGGAACCGGAAGCACCGCTCGCCGACGTCGCCTACACCACCCAGGTGGGCCGCCGGGTGCACCGCTACCGGCGGGCGGTGAGCGGTGCGGACGCGACCGAGCTGTGCGCCGCGCTGAAGGCCCGGCCGGCCACGGGCGACGGCACCGTCGGCGGTCGGGAGGTCACCTTCCTCTTCCCCGGGCAGGGTTCCCAGCGCCGGGGAATGGCCGCGGTGCTGTACCGCGACGAGCCGGTCTTCCGGGCCGCGGTCGACCGTTGCCTGCGACTCGTCCCGGCCACGCTCGGCTGCGCCCTGCGCGCCGCGCTGCTGGACGACCCGGACGCGCCGGACCTGCGCGACACCGCGCTCGCCCAGCCCGCGCTCTTCGTCGTCGAGTTCGCGCTGACCGAGCTCTGGGCAGCCTGGGGCGTACGGCCCGCAGCGATGATCGGCCACAGCGTCGGTGAGTACGTCGCCGCCTGCGTGGCCGGGGTCTTCTCGCTGGAGGACGCGCTGGCGGTGGTCATCGCTCGCGGCCGGCTGGTGAGCGGCATGCCGGACGCCGCGATGCTGAGCACCGGCTGCTCCGAGGACGAGCTGGCCGAGCTGATCGACGGCATCGGCCGGCCCGGCGTGGCCGCCGAGCTCTCGGTGGCGGCGATCAACGGACCCCGTCTCACCGTGCTTTCCGGAACGACCAGCGCGATCACAGCCGTGGCGGAGCAGGCGGCCGCCCGGGGTGTTCCGGCCCGACGCCTGTTCGTCTCGCACGCCTTCCACTCCTGGCTGCTCGATCCGGTGCTGGCCACGTTCGAGGCGGTGGTGGCGGGCGTGCGGCGAAACGCGCCGCGGATCCCCTACCTGTCCAACGTGACCGGCCGCTGGATCACGGCCGACGAGGCGACCAGCCCTCAGTACTGGGCCGCCCACCTGCGCGGCACGGTGCGCTTCGCCGACGGGGTGCGGAATCTGCTGGCCGATGGTCCGCGGGTGCTGCTGGAGGTGGGGCCCGGATCCGGGCTGGCTGGCCCGGCCGTCCCGCCCGGGGCGGACCGACCGGTGCTGATCAGCACCCTGCCGGCCACCGGTCCCGACGGGCTCTCCGGTGCGGCCGTACCCGACGCGGCCGGCGGCCTCTGGGCCGCCGGTGTCGACATCGACTGGTCCGCCTACCACGACGGCTCCGGACGTCGGCGGGTGCCGCTGCCCGGCTATCCGTTCCAGCGCCGCCGGCTGTGGATCGACGGGGGCCCCGGCCTCGGCGGCCACCGCGCCGTCGACAGCGAGGCCCCCGCCCAGGCGCCGGCCGGCCCGGACGGCGATCCCGCCGTCACCGAGGTCGAACGCGTGCTGCTCGGCCTCTGGACCGAGATGCTCGGTGCGCAGCCGATCGGGCTGCACGACGAGTTTCTCGCGCTGGGCGGCCACTCGTTGCTCGCGACGCAGCTCACCACGCGGATCCGGGACGCCTTCGACGTTCCGCTGACCGTCGAGCGGCTCTTCGAGCTGCGCACCGTCGCACGGATCGGCGACCACATCGAAGAACTGCTGCTCGCGAGGCTGGCGGCACTGGACGACGACGAGGTGGAACGTCTGGTGTCCGGGGAGGCGCCGTGATCCCCCTGCGCGACGAGCAGCGGCTGTTCGAGCACGAGCTGCGCGAGTTCTTCGCCACTGCGGAAATGGCCGCGGCCGTCGCGGCGGCCGCGGGCGCCGGCCCGGGCGCCGGGGAGCCGCTGCACCTGGTGCACCGCCTGCTCGGCCGGCGGGGCTGGCTCGCCGCGGGCTGGCCGACACGGTACGGCGGCGCCGGCCGGGGGCCCGTCGAGACGGCGTTGGTACACCGCGAACTGGTCCGTCACGGCGTGCCCGACCTGCTGTTCGTGGTGTCCATCTGCTACGTGGGCAACCTGCTGCTGGCGGCCGCTGGGGAGGCCGTCCGCGCAGCTTTCCTGCCGCGCCTGGCTCGCGGCGAGCTCACCGCGTGCACCCTGTACAGCGAGCCGTCGACCGGGTCCGACCTCGCGTCGCTGAGCTGCCGCGCCGAGGCGGTGCCGGGCGGCTTCCGGCTTTCCGGAACCAAGGTGTACAGCCAGGCGACCGAGCACGCCGGGTACGGCGTGGTCGCGGCGCGCACCGCGGATCCTGGGGGCACGCCGCACGACGGGATCACGCTGTTCTGGATGCCGATGGACGCGGCCGGCGTGACCGTGCACACCACGCCGTGCCTCTCGGCGAACCCGTTCAGCCGGGTGACGCTGAGCGGCGTCGAGGTGCCCGCCGAGAACGTGATCGGCGCGGTCGACGAGGGCTGGCCGCTGCTCAACGAGGCGCTGTCGATGGAGCGTACCGGCCTGGAGGCCCACCTCAAGGTGCGCCGCTGGCTCGACGACATCGCGGCGCACGCCCGGGCCGGCGGCGCGGGCTCCGACCCTGGCGTGGCGCAGGCGCTCGCCGCGCTCGAGAGCGAGGTCTCGGCTGGCGGGGAGCTCGCCTGGGAGATGATCGGCAAACAGGCGCAGGGGCGCCTCGACGGCGTGGGCGCGGCCATGTCGAAGTGGTACAACACCGAGGTCGGCCGGCCGTTGGCTCGGCTCGCCCTCGATGTGGGCCTGCCGGGCGCCGGTTCGTTGCTGGGCGAGGCGCCCGGCCTCACCCTCTCCGCGGGCACCTCCGAGATCATGCTGTACGCGATCGCGGGCGGCCACCTGCGGGTACAAACTCCCGACGCAGCCGCCGAACCGCTCGACGACCCCGACGCCCGGCTGCGCCGGAGGCTCCGGCGCTTCGTGGAGTACGCCTTCCCCGGCGCGCTGCGAGCCGCCGGTGACGATCCCATCCGTACCGGACCGGTCGACGGCGGCCCCGGACCGGACGAGGTCTGGCGGGCCCTGGTCGACAGCGGCACGGCCGGCCTGACCCTGCCCCGGTCCGCCGGTGGCTCCGCCGCCGGACTGGCCGACTCCGTGGTGCTGATGCAGGAGCTGGGCCGGCTGCTGATCGCCGGACCGCTGGCGCCCACACTCGCCGTCGCGGAGCTGGACGGGCCGGCGGCCGGCGACCTGACCCGGACGGTGGCGGTCGCGCCGCCGGCCGGCGACCACCGGCCGACGCTTGCCGACGGCCGGCTGACCGGCGACGCCGGGCCCGTCGCCGACGCTGAGCAGGCCGATCGGCTGCTGGTGCTCGCCTCGACGCCGGCCGGGCCGGCGCTGGTGATGGTGGACCGGGACGCGGACGGCGTACAGATCGTCTCGCGCGGGGAACTCGGGATTGCCGAAGTCGGCTTCGCCGACGCGGCGGTGCCCCGGCAGCACGTGGTGTGCGCGGCCGGTTCGCCCGCGTACTGGTGCCTGCTGGACCGCCTGTACCTGCGGCAGAGCGGGTACCTGCTGGGCCTGGCGGGGCACACGTTCGAGCTGACCCTGCGGTATGCCAAGGGTCGCCACCAGTTCGGCCGCCCGGTGGCGACGTTCCAGCATGTGTCGTTCCGGCTCGCGGCACTGGCGACCCGCCTGCACGCCGCGGGCCGCCTGGTGCGCGCCCTGGCGGTCAGGCACGACGCGGGCGGGAGCGTCGGGAGCGCGGCGGCCCTCGCCCTGGTGTCGGAGCTGGCCCGGGACGTGACCGCGGAGGGGGTTCAGTTGCACGGCGCGTACGGCTACACGCTCGCCGCACCGGTGGCCCGGTACTACCGCCGGGCGGCTGTGGAGACAGTCCGCTACGGCACCCCGCTCGCGTTGCGTGCGCAGGCTGCGGCTCGGCTACCGGTCTGACGTCACCAGGATGGGTCGGGCCGCGGCGACCACCGCCTCCGCCGTGATGCCGGCCTGATCCAGCAGGTGTGCGTGGTCGCCGACCAGGGTGAAGAACCGGTCCGGTGCGCCGATCCGGTGCACCGGCCGCGGGTCGGTCGCGCTCAGCCACTCGGCCACCGCCGAGCCCAGCCCACCGCTGACCCAGTGCTCCTCGACGCTCACCACCGCCCTGGCAGTCCGCGCGGCCCGGCTCAGGGTCGCGGTGTCCAGCGGTTTGACCGTGTGCATGTCGAGCACCGTCACTCCGGTGCCGGCCGCCGCCAGCGTGTCGGCCGCCGCGAGGGCCGCGGACACCGGCCACGGGCCGCACGCGACGATGAGCACCTCGCCGCCGAGCGGGCGCAGCGTCCGGCAGTTCCCCCAGCGCACCGGCTCCTGCCCGCCCGGCAGTGGCGGGGTGGCGTCGCGCCCGAGCCGCAGATAGCTCGGGCCGTCGAGGGCCGGTGCCTGACGTAGCAGGGCGAGCGCGGTGTCCGCGTCGGCCGGCACCGCCACGTGCATGCCGGGCAGCATGCGCATGATCGCCATGTCCTCCAGCGCGTGGTGCGTGGGACCCAGCGACGCCGCGGACAGGCCGGCGTGGGAAGCCACGATGTGCACCGGCAGGCCGGCGTACGCGAGGTCCACCTTCACCGCCTCCAGCGCCCGGGTCGCCGCGAACGTGGCCATCGTGTGCACGAACGGGATCAGCCCGGTGCGGGCCAACCCTGCGGCCACTCCCATCATGTTCTGCTCGGCTATGCCGAGGTTGAGGTAGCGCGCGGCGGCCGGGCCGAAATCGATCCGGGCGAAGGCCCCCGTGTCGCTGTCGAGACAGACCACCCGGTCGTCGGCGCGCATCAGGTCGGCCAGTTGGTGAGCGCACGCCTCCCGGGCCGTCCGGCTGTCGGCGACGGCGGTCACGACGGATCCCGCGGTTCCGCCAGGTCCAGTGTGGAGATGGCGCGCCGCAGCTGCGCTCCACGCAGTCGCGCGAAGTGACTGTGCACCTTGTTCTCCACGTAGGGCAGGCCCTTTCCCTTGACCGTGGCGGCAAGCACCACTGTGGGACGGCCCGGCGTGGTGGCGCCCAGCGCCCCGCGCAGGCTCGTCGCATCGTGCCCGTCCGCGGTGACCACCCGCCAGCCGAAGCTCTCCCACTTGCCGGCCAGCGGTTCCAGACCCACGACCGATTCGGTAGCTCCGGTGATCTGTAGGCCGTTGCGGTCGACGACGGCGGTCAGCCGGTCCAGGCCGTAACCGCCGGCGGCCATGGCCGCTTCCCACACCGAGCCCTCCTGCAGCTCCCCGTCGCCGAGGATCACGAAGCAGCGGCGGGCCGAGCCGGTCAGCCGCAGGCCGAGCGCGACGCCGACGCCCAGCGGCAGGCCGTGGCCGAGCGCGCCGGTGGGCGCCTCGATGCCGGGCACACCGGGGGTCGGGTGCGCCATCAACCGGCTTCCGGGCAGCCCGTACGACTCCACCAGCGCCTCGGGCAGAAATCCGCACTCGGCCAGCACCGCGTACAGCCCGATTGCCCCGTGGCCCTTGCTGAGCAACAACACGTCCCGGTCCGGCCGCGCGGGCCGGACCGGGTCGACCAGCATGACGTCGCGATACAGGACGAGCAGGATCTCGACGAGCGACATCGAGCCGCCCAGATGGCCGCCGGCCGGCGACGCGCACATCGCCACGATTCGCCGCCGCACCCGCAGAGCGGCGGCGGCGAACTCCGTCGCGGCGGTCACGGCCAATCTCCCACGGTGAGCCGCTCGCCGAGCCCGTCGAGCGCGTCGACGAGCACGGCGATGGCGCGCAGGTAGTCGTCGAGCGGCAGATGCTCGTCGGCACTGTGGTCCAGCCGGCTGTCGCCCGGCCCGTAGCAGGCCATCGGCACCGACCAGTAGCCGGCGAGGGTGTTCATGTCGGAGGTGGCCGTCTTGACCTTCAACGTCGGCCGGACGCCCTGCCCGTCGATGGCGCTGCTCAGTGCGCGTACCACTGGGTCGCGGCGACCGACCCGGCACGCCGGCACCGAACTCACCAGCGTGATCTCGCCCTCGGGCAACCGGTCGCGGAGCACGGCGAGCAGCTCGTCCGGGGCGAAGCCGAGAGGGCTGCGCACGCTGAACATCGCCTCGGCGGTGTCGAGATCGCCGCGGATCTCGTGCAGCGTGGTGCCCGGCAGGTCGAAGACGGCGTGGCTGAGCCGGGGGCCGACCGCGTACTGGAAGGTTCGCCATGCCGCGGCGGCGAGTTCCGCGGCCCGAGGGGTGGGCCGGGTGGAATGGCCCGGCGCGCACCGCACCCGGTAGCGGAAGTCCGTCCGGCCCTTGTAGCCGAGCACCACGGAAGACCAGCCGCTGGGCTCGCCGATCAGCAGCGCGTCCGGCGCCGGATGGGTCCGCCCGAGATGGTGTGCCCCTCGGGAGCTGGGCATCTCCTCCTCGACGGCGCCGACCACCACCAGGCGGCCCGGAAACCGGCTCGCCGCGGCCGCACAGACCATGGCGGCAAGCGCGCCCTTGGCGTCGACCGAGCCGCGTCCGTACAGCCGGCCGTCACGCACTGCCACCGGAAGAGTGGCGCCCTCGGTGTCCAGGTGGCCGACGAGCATCACGGTCGGGCCACCCGGCGGCCCGATCTCGCCCACCGCGTTGCCGACCGCGTCGACCCGCGCCGAGAAGCGACGCGCGGTCATCTCGGCGACCAGGAGCTGGGCGATGCCGCGTTCGCCACCCGAGGGCGACGGCGTCTCCACCATCCGGCGCAGCAGCCCGACGGGGTCCAGGGCGCTCATCGGGCCGCCACGGCCGGTGCCGGCACGATCCGGCTGCCAGCATCGGCCAGGGCCGCGGTGACCGGCGCCGGGACGCGGGCGTCGGCTATCCGCACCGACGGGATCCCGGCCTCGACCGCCGAGCGGGCGGCCAACAGCTTCACCGCCATCCCGCCGGTGGCGCCCGGTGGCAGCGGGCCCGCGCCGACCGGTACGACGCGGCGCAGCGTCCTCTCGTCGGTCGCGTCGGCGAGCACCCCGGGCGCGCCGGTGAGCAGCACGAGGGCGCTGGCCCGCAGGGCCACCGCGATGGCGGCGGCGGCCCGGTCGGCGTTCACGTTCAGCGGCCGGCCGTCCTCGCCCAGGGCCGGCGGCGACACCACCGGCACATGGCCGGCGTGCAGCAGATGAGTGAGCAGTTCGGGCCGCACGCCGACCAGCCGGCCGGCATGGTCGTCGCGTACCACGACCTTGCGTCCGTCCAGGACTGCCCGATGCGCCGCCACCCGCCGGGCCCGCAGCAGTCCCGCGTCGAGGCCGGTCAGGCCAACCGCCGACACGCCCGCGCACAGAAGGCCCACCAGCAGGCGTGGCTTCGCTGCCCCGGCCAGGGCGAGCAGGGTCACTTCCAGGGTGGCCGCATCCGTGTACCGACCGACCGACCCGTCCGGTGCCAGCAGTTGCCGCTGTGGCACCCCGAGCCGGGCCGCGAGCCGGGCGATGTCGGCGGATCCGCCGTGTACGAGCACCACCTGCCGGCCGGCCCCGGTCAGGGCACCGACGTCGGCGCAGATCGCGGCCACGTCCGCCGTGCCGTTACCAGCGCACTTGACCACCACGATGTCCGGCATGGCCCTCCCTCAGTTCGGATGCAGACCGGTGAACTCCAGCCCACGCCTCTCCGGCAGCCCGAAGCGGATGTTCATGCACTGCACCGCGTTGCCGGCACCGCCCTTGACCAGGTTGTCCAGGGCCGCGACGAACATTCCGGTACGCCTCGGCTCGTCGACGGCGAAGCCGACGTCACAGAAGTTGGAACCGATCAGCAGCTTCGGCTCCGGCAGCCGGTGCAGCCCCCGCCGCTCGGCCACCACCCGGACGAACGGCTCGTCGGCGTAGCGGGTGCGGTACGCGGCTCGCACGGCTCGCAGGTCGGCACCGTCGGCCAGCGCGGCCCTGCACACCACCTGCACTCCGCGCACCGCCTCGACCCCGGTCACGGTCATCCGCACCGGGCAGTCGACCGCCTGCTCGATCTCCGCCTCGTGCCGGTGCCCGAACGGCGCGACGATCCGCATCGCCCCGGAACGTTCGGCGTGCACGTTGGCCTCGCTCGGCAGCCGGCCCGAGCCGCTCGATCCGGTACGGGCGTCGACCCAGACCTCGCCGGTGACCAGGCCGGCCCGCAGCACCGGCCGGAGCGCGAGTATCGCGGCCGTCGCCATGCAGCCCGGCACGCTGATCCGAGCCGCGTCGACAAGTTGCTTGCGGTGTGTCTCGGGCAGCCCGGTGACGAATTCGGCGAGCAGATCCGGGCGTAGCTGCGGCTCCCCGTAGTAGTGGGCGTACTGCAGCGGATCGGCGAGGCGGAAGTCCCCGGACAGGTCGATCACCGTGGTGCCCGCACGGAGCAGGACCGGAAGTTCCCGCATGGCACGGCGGTGCCCCCACGCGGAGAACAGCACCTCGCAGCGCCCCGGATCAGCCGCCCCGGCGAAGATCAGATCGGTCACGCCGCGCAGGTTGGGATGCACCCCGTCCACCCGCCGGCCGGCCGATCCGGCCGACACGGCCGCGGTGACCTCGACGTCCGGGTGACCGAGCAGCAACCGCAGCAGCTCGCCGCCGATGTAGCCGCCCGCACCGACGACCATGGCCCGGATCATGCCCCCACCTGCCGCATCAGGTGGTCGGCGATGCACTCGGCGACGTTCACCCGGTCCGCGTGCGCGGCCTGGAAGCCGGCGAACTCCACGCGGTGGTTCACCTCGATGACCCGCAGCTCGCCCGCAGCGTCCTCGATCAGGTCGACGCCGGCGATCTCGGCGCCGACCGCCTCCGCGGCCGCGACGGAGAGCTCGGCCACCTCGCTGGTGAGGGCGCAGCGCACGCTCGTGGCGCCGGTCGCCACGTTGGCCCGCCAGCCCTGCGCCTGCCGCCAGGTCACCCCGAGCGCCTGGTCGCCGACCACGACCACGCGCAGGTCCCGTTTCGCGTCGGCGATGAACTGCTGCACGTAGACCAGCCGGGCCAGCGGTGCGGGCAGGGCGGCCACGTAGTCCAGCACCGTGACAGCGGTGGCGCGGTCCGGCAGCAGGCTGACCAGCCGACCCCAGGATCCGACCAGCGGCTTGATCACCGCCGGGTAGCCGATCTCGTCCAGGGCCGCCAGCGCGGCTGCCGGCGTGAGGGCGAGCGCCGTGCGGGCCGTGGGCAGGCTCCGATCGTCCAGGGCGAGCGAGGTGAGCCACTTGTCGCCGCAGGTCGCGGCGGTGGCCGCGGTGTTCACCACGAGGATGCCCCACGCCTCCAGGCAGCGGGCCGCGTACACCGCCCGGGTCAGGCTGATCTCCCGGTTCAGCACGAGCGACCACGGGGCGGGCGCGCGGTCGATGGGGAAGTGGAGCGCGGCGGTATCGACGGGCACGGCTTCGACACCGCGGCGGCGCAGGGCGGTCAGGATGTCCCGCTCCTCCGTCCGGATCCGGGCCGCGAGCAGGCCGACGCGGGGCCCGTCGTCGACGGCACCGCCGGTCACGGCCGACGCGCCGATGCGATCGGCCCGGTCGGGCACTGTCGACGCAGCCGCTGGTAGATCGGTGCGTGATGGCCGAGGTACGCCTGCAGGTGCGGGACGTCCTCCAGCACCACGCCGTGACGCGGCGAGCGGTTCTCGAACCCGGTGGTGCGCGCGACATCCCGGTGCCACCGCTCGGACGCACGCCATTCCGGCCGGTCCCCCGCGGGCCAGGACATCGCCGCAGGCAGGAACGCGATGCCGGCGTCCGCGCAATAGCGTGCGGCCGTGCCGCTCGGATCGGCTACGAGGTCGGCGGCGTCGATCACCAACGGCGTACGGCCGGTCAGCTCCCGCACCCGCAGGAACAGCCGTTCCAGGTGCTCGAAGCCGATCTGGTCGCGGCGCACCCGCGGATTGACCGCGTAGTACGACGCGATGGTCTCGGCCGGGTCCCGGATGAGAAACGCGTTGTGCGCCTGCGACCGGAGGAAGTCCGGATCGGCCAGCACTCGCGGGTACTCCTCGTCGGTGGTGTCCTTGACGAACACGCGCCTGTGTGGCGCCAGGGTGGTCAGGGTGTCGATCACCGCTCGTTCGGTGCGGACCGTGCGCCCGGCGACCTCCGCGACGCCGTCCGCGGCAAGGGTGGAGAACGGCTCGTGGACAGCGACGACGTCACCGCGCTGGAGCATCATCCTGAAGAAGGCCGTCGAGCGAGCCCGCGGCACGCTCCACAGCAGCAGTATCTTCCCGGTGGCCGCGATCATTCCGGCTCCCTCTCCTCGTTGGTCTCAGCACCCGAGCCGGTCGGTGTGCGCGAGCGGGTCGGTGTGCGCGGGCGACGGGACCGGCGTGTCCGTCCGTGACGAGCGGGCCATCGCCACGAGCACGTCGCGGTTGGCCCACAGCTTCTCGAACGCGTCGGCGAATCGCCGCAGCAGCGCGCCCGTGCCGGGATTGAGCTGGGCACGCTGGATGACGAACGAGTCGTCCACGACCGCCCGGCACACATCCACGTCCATGGCCCGATACGCGACCCCGCCGTCGCGGAAGACCGGCTGCTCGGACAGCGGCACGGACTGGTACCGCGATGCCGGCACGCCTTCACCGCGCAGCACTCGGGTCACCGCGGCCCGCAGCGCCGGTGCGTACTCGCGGGGAAGGCCGAACGCCTCGGCACACACCCGGAACCGCAGGATGTGCCACCCGTGCTCGCGGTCCTCGGGGCAGACCGGCACGGAGAAGCCCGGCAGCGCCCCCACCCGGTCCAGGAACGGCCGGACGGCACGGTCCCGCGCCCCACTCACCTCGTCGAACCGGGTGAGCTGGCGGCGGGTGAACGCGGCCTGGATCACGCCGAGTTTGGCGTTCCATCCGATGCTTCGGGATAGGTAGGGCCGCTCGCCCCGGGCCGGGATGTCCTCGCCGAACTGCCGCATCCGGCCGACCTGTGCCGCCAGCCGGTCGTCATCGGTGGTGACGAGACCGCCCTCGCCACACGTCGGCAGGTTCTTGGAGGCGTTGAGGCTGAAGGCTCCCAGGTCGCCGATCGAGCCGGTCACCCGGCCGCGGTAGGCGACGCCGTGCGACTGTGCGGCATCTTCCACGACGGCCAGGCCGTGCCGCCCGGCGAACGCACAGATCTCGTCCATCTCGGCGGGCAGGCCGTGCAGGTGCACGGGCAGCACGGCGGCGGTTCTCGCCGACCGCGCCGCCGCCAGCGCGTCCGGTGCGAGGTTGAAGGTGACCGGATCGATGTCGGCGAAGACCGGCACGGCACCGAGGTGCGCCACCGCGAGAGCGCTGCCGACGAAACTGAGGGCCGGAACGATGACCTCGTCGCCCGCCGCCACACCGGCCGCGCAGAGGGCGAGGGACAGCGCCACCGTGCCGTTGGCCACGGCGAGGCAGTGCGCTGTGCCGACCCGGCCGGCCCACTCCCGTTCCAGAGCCGGTATCTCCTGTTCCCCGGCGGCGACGCAGGTGAACCGGCCGGAACGCAGCACCTCGGCCACCGCCGCGTGCTCGGCCTCGGTCACCACCGGCCACTCGGGCGCCGGCGTGCCGGCCGGCACCGCCGGCTCACCGCCGAGCATGGCGAGTCTGGACATGGCATCCACTTCCCGACCGGCCGCCGCTACTCGCCCCAGTCCTCCTCCACCTCCGGCGCCAGGGCGAGCACCACCGGCGCGGTGGCCACCACCTCCAGCTCGCCGCGACACTCTCCACACTCGACGATCTCGGTGACCATGACCGTTGACCGAACCGAGACCTTGCCATCGCACCCTGGGCAAACCACGTCCAGCATCGTGCTCATCAGGCTCTCCTCTGATGGCGGATTCGGGGGGCTGCTGCCTTTTCTACCGACCGCGCGAGCGGGGCGACAAGGGCGATGAAGGGGGTCGGAGCACCGCTGTCTCGCCGGCGAGACAGCCGCCGGCACGGCCGCCGTGCCGGCTGTTGCGCCTGCCCGAGACGCGCCTACACACTCATCGATGCATGCGACCGCACCGGCCGACGAAGGAGACCACGTGCACAGATCTCTGCGGAGCGCGGTGGTGCTCGCCTCGGTGACCGCGATGCTGGCGGCCACGGCGGTCCCGGTCGTCGCGGTTCCCACCGGAGTCGCGGTTCCCACCGGAGTCGCGCCGAGCGGTGGGCGGCTGGGCTGCGCGACACCCGCCGACCCCACCCACTTCCGCTGCTTCGCCCACCGGCGCGCCGCATCGACAACGCTGCGGTCCGGCGGCAAGCCGGCCGGATTCGGTCCGGCCGACCTGCGCTCGGCATACCGGCTGCCGCGCTCGTCGACCGACGCGACGATCGCGATCGTCGCCGCCTACGACAACCCGAACGCCGAGTCCGACCTCGCGGTCTACCGCGCGACCTTCGGTCTACCGCCCTGCACCTCGGCGAACGGCTGCTTCCGCAAGGTCAATCAGCTGGGGGCGCCGGCACCACTGCCGGCCGCCGACGCGGGCTGGGCCGGCGAGATCTCGCTCGACCTCGCCATGGTCTCCGCCGCGTGCCCCACCTGCCGCATCCTGCTCGTCGAGGCCGACGACGCGTCGATGAACCTGCTCACGGCGGTCGGCACCGCGGTCGGGCTGGGCGCGCCCTACGTGTCGATGAGCTGGGGCACCGCCGAGGAGCCGCTCGAGGCGGTGATCGACGGACCGGTCTTCGACCATCCCGGGGTCGTGTTCACCGCGGCCAGCGGCGACAGCGGCTACGTCGCCGGCCCCGTCTATCCGGCATCCTCGCCCAGGGTCACCGCCGTCGGCGGCACCACCCTGGCACGCTCGCACACCCCGCGTGGTTGGACGGAGAGTGCCTGGCCGGGCAGTGGTAGCGGCTGCTCGGCGTACCTGGCCCGGCCGTCGTTCCAGCGTGGACGCACACCGTGTGCGAGCCGGGCCACCGCCGACGTGGCGGCGATCGGCGACCCGGACGCGGGCGTGGCGGTCTATCAGACGTACGGCGACACCGGCTGGGGTATCGACGGCGGCACGAGCGCCGGCGCGCCCTTCATCGCGGGCGTCTACGCGCTCGCCGGGGCGGCCGGCCATGCCAGGACCGCGAACAGCTACCCGTACCGGGCGCGGGCCGGCCTCTTCGACGTGGTGAGCGGCAGCACCGGCGACTGCGCCGAGACCCGGCTCTGCACGGCGGTTCGCGGATGGGACGGGCCGACCGGCCTCGGCACCCCGAACGGCATCGCGGCGTTCGCGCCGCATCGCTGAGCGGCCGCGGCACCGGGGGTCGCCCCGCACATCCCCATGATCTGGATCTTCCCGCGCAAGGAGGCGAGCATGTCCGTCGACACCCCGTTGGTGAGCGTCATCGTGCCCTGCTACAACGCCGGCAGGTGGGTGCGCCACGCCGTGAACAGCGCCCTGCGCCAGACCCACCCGAGGGTCGAGGTCATCGTGGTCGACGACGGCTCGACCGACGACAGCATGGCCGTACTGGCGGAGTTCGGCGACCGGATCGACGTGACGTCCATTCCCAACGGCGGAGCCTGTCACGCCCGCAACGTGGCACTGGGCCGGGCACAGGGCGAGTTCATCCAGTTCCTGGACGCCGACAACGTTCTCATGCCAACGAAGATCGAGCAGTCGCTGGAGAGGTTCCGCGCCGAGCCCGGCCTCGACCTCGTCTTCACCGCCGTGCACTACCCCGACGAGTACGAGTTCACCGATGAGCCGGCGTTCCCCGAGGACGAGCTGAAACGCAGCGTCGAGGGCATGCACGACTGGGTCTACTCGCTTGTCCTGCCCGGCACCGGTGTGCCGTCCCTGGAGACGTCCCAGCCGCTGTACCGTCGGTCGACGCTGGACAGGTTCGGCACCTGGGACGAGAATCTGCGCTGCATGGAGGACATCGAGCTGTCCGCCCGGCACGCGCTGGCCGGCGCGAAGGCCGCACCGCTCGAGATGGTCGGGGTGATCTACCGCAACCACCCGGGCGAGCGGGCCACCCAGCAGATGCGGTTCGACAACGAGCAGTACTTCACGTCGGTGCTGAAGATGCTCGATGTCGCCCGCATCCACGGCCGAATGGACGGCGCGATCGAGGAGTTCGCAGTCAACTTCCTGGTCTGGATCGCCGCCCGGGTGTGCATCGCGGAGCACCGCTACGGCAAGGCGCGCACGTATCTCGCCCTGGCCCGGGAGATCCGGCCCGAGCTGCCCGGCCCGCTGCCGTTCCGACTGTTGGCGAGGACGATAGGTGCGTTCCCCGCGCTCGTCGGCGTCCAGGTCGCGCTCACGCTGAACCGCCGGGTGTTCCGGATCCCGCTGGAGAGCGCGGAGAACCTGGAAGCGACCACCCGGATGTCCGACCTGCTGCGGCCGCTGCGCGGCGGCCCCCGCTGATCCCTCAGTGTCCGCTGCTCTGGTACCGCCGAAGCTCCCGGACCCAGATCGTGTACGCACCCGCGAGCAGCAGACAGCCCACCAGCGGCGAGCCCGCCGCCAGCCATCCGGGCACGCGCAGTTCGCCGGTGCGGTTCATCAGCACCGTGCCCGGCAGATAGGCCACGAACGCGAGCGGCAGCACGAAGGTCGACACGAACTGTGCCGTGCCCGAGAAGATGTGCATCGGGTACCCGCCGAAGGTGTTGAAGACGGTGTCGATGGTCGACCGCAGCGCCTGCGTCGAGAGGGTGCGAAAGGTCAGGGCGCCCAGGCCGAGTTGGATGCCGAATTCCAGGCAGGCGCCGCCGAGCACGGCGAGCACGACGTACGCCACGGCGGCCACCGACCAGTCGATCGGCGTTACCGCCGACGCCGCGGCCAGCAGCACCAGGCCGCCCAGCAGGTCGCCGGTCGGCATCAGCGACACCCGGTAGGTCAGGAAGTACAGCAACGGGTTGCCCGGCCGTACCAGGAAACGATCGAAGTGTCCCTCGCGCACGATCTCGTCGATCGACAGCAGCTGGTTGAACGGCGCCACCCACACGCCGTGCGCGGTGAGCCGGAGCGCGTACAGGAACGTCACCTCGGCGACGCTCCACGTGCCCAGGTCACCGAACCGGTGGAGCACCACCGCGATGGACGCGAGCCCGACGCCCTGGTAGACGACGCCGGCCAGGATGGTGACGACGACGTTGACCCGGTACTGGGCCTGTGCCCGGACCGCGGCTCGGGTCAGCATCCACCACGCGCGTACGGGAGACATCGACACCTCCTGGGAGTCAACCACCCTGAATGACGACGCGGTGGACCGCCCGCGACCAGACCAGCCGACCGCCGAGCCACAGCAGAACGACCCAGAACGCCTGCAGAGCGAGGACGTTTGGCACGTCGGCGGCAGCCGCGTGGCCGAGATAGATGGCCAGTGGCGCGTACGTCACCGCCTGGAACGGCAGTGCCTCGGCGACCAGGCGCAGCGCGTCCGGCATGAACCACAGCGGAACGAGCGCGCCGGAGAAGAACATGAAGACGACGCGGTAGATGACGAAGATGCCGGTCGTCTCCATCGTCCAGAACGCGATCATGCCGACCAGGACGGAGAGCATGGCGCTGACGAGATACGCCAGCACCATGCTCAGCGCGTAGCCGAACGCGGCCGCGAGGCCCGCCGGTGCCCGTCCCCCGCCGACCAGCACGGCCAGCGGCAGCGTCGCGGCCACGAACGGGGCGGTGGCGAGCGCCCGACCGACCTGACGCGCATGGATCTGCGTGGTGAAGCCGATCGGCCGGGTGAGGTCCCCGGCGATCTGCCCCTCCCGCACACGCGGCGGTATCAGCGAGAACTCCCACGGAGAGGTGACCCAGGTCTGCACGTTGGCGAAGGTGGCGTACGTGATCATGATGCCGAGGCTGACCCCGGCGACCTCGGGACGGCCCTGGTAGACGGCGGTCCAGAGGATCCGCAACAGGTACACCTGGAAGACCACCGCAACCACGTTCACGAGGTAGTTGGAGCGGTACACCAGCGAGGTGCGGGCCTGAATCGCCATCATGCACCGGTACCGGACCACGGCGCTCGGCAAGCGGACACCAGGCACAGCACTCCCAACTGAGCTGGTCGGTGGGAAACGGCCGAGAGGCGTCACCATTGTCGCGTGGGGCCGGAACAACACGGAACAGCTGTCACGCGGGCTGTGTCTCGCTGGCGGGACGCACCGGCGGGCCTCCCGCCCGGTAGAGGCGGTGCACGACGTCCTCCAGGCTGGGCTCGAGGATCGACAGGTCGGTGACCGGATACCGGCCGAGCACCGTGCCGACGAGCTCGGCCACGTTGACCGCGGCCGGATCGAACCGCAGGACCCAGTCGCCGTTACCGCGCGGCGAGACCTCGACACCCGCCAGTTCCGGGGCCCTGGTGTATTCGGGCATCCGCACCACGAGCTGCCGGTAGGCGGGGAAGGCCGCCTTCAGCGAGGCGAGGTCACCGTCGTGCAGCAGGCGGCCGTTGTCGATCAGCAGGAGCCGGTGGCACAGGCGCTCGACGTCGGTGAGGTCGTGCGTGGTGAGGATGACCGTCACGCCGCGGTCGCGGTTCAACTCGCGGATGAACGTGCGGATCCGGTCGCGCGCCAGCACGTCGAGCCCGATCGTCGGTTCGTCCAGGTACAGGATGCGCGGCTCGTGCACCATCGCGGCAGCGAGCTCGCCCCGCATCCGCTGGCCGAGGGAGAGCTGACGCACGGGCGTGTTCAGGAAGGCGGACATCTGCAGCAGGTCGGTGAACCGGCGCAGGTTCTCCCGGTACCGGGCCGGGCGTACCTCGTAGAGACGGCCCACCAGGTCCAGCGAGTCGCGCAACGGCAGGTCCCACCACAGCTGCGAGCGCTGGCCGAAGACCACGCCGATCTGCCGGGCGTTGCGCACGCGGTCGAACCACGGGCGGACGCCGGCCACCTCGACGCTGCCAGACGTCGGCGTCAGGATCCCGCAGAGCAGCTTCACCGTCGTCGACTTGCCGGCGCCGTTGGGGCCCAGATAGGCGACCATCTCGCCGGGTTCGATGTCGAAGCTGATGCCGTCGACGGCGCACACCACCTCGCGCTGGCGGGTGAACAGGGTGCGCAGGGCGCCCCAGCGCCCGGTGATCCGCTTGCTCCGGTGGTACTGCTTGACCAGGTCACGAACGACGATGACGGGCATGGCCGCGACGATTCCAGCCGCGGTCACGAGGCGACAAGCTCCGCACCCGACCACCGGTGCACCCCCCGCTCAACTGTTGTGTGACGTCCCACGCCGTGATGCTCTGGTGGTCGGTCGAAGCGTCCGGGTGTCCTATGTGGACGGCCGGTCTCACTGCCGCGATGGAGGTAGGCGATGGCATCAACCAACCCCAAGGCAGGCGAACACGTAGTCCTCGGCGCCGGCCCGTGCGGCCTGGCGGCCGCGCGTGAGCTGTGCCGCGGCGGCCGTACGCCGATCGTCGTGGAGCGCGAGCAGTCGGCCGGCGGGCTCGCCTCGTCGTTCACCGACGATCGCGGCTTCATCTGGGATCTGGGCGCACACGTGGCCTTCAGCCCGTTCGGTGACTTCGACGAGCTGCTCGACGACATGATGGGCGACGACGTGCTGAGGCACGAGCGCTCCTCCTACGTCGTGTACGGGGACCGCTGGGTGCCCTATCCGTTTCAGCACAACCTCGCAATGCTGCCGACGGACGAGGCCGTGGAGTGCATGGTGGACCTCATCGATCGGCCCCGGCAGGTGGTCCGGACGTTCGACGACTGGATCATGACGAACTTCGGGGCCGGGGTCGCCAACAGGTTCATGCGCCCCTACAACGCCAAGGTGTGGACAGTTCCCTGCACCGAGATGTCCGCGGACTG
Organism: Micromonospora sp. NPDC048935; assembly: GCF_043197875.1. Taxonomy (NCBI): domain Bacteria; kingdom Bacillati; phylum Actinomycetota; class Actinomycetes; order Micromonosporales; family Micromonosporaceae; genus Micromonospora; species Micromonospora sp. NPDC048935. The sequence continues at coordinate 303,400 of NZ_JBICTZ010000006.1, forward strand.
GATCGCCGAACGCGTGGCCACCGTGAACTGGCGCACGGCGCTCGCCAACCTGGTGCACGGAAGGGTGACGCCCGGCTGGGGGCCCAACAGCACGTTCAGCTATCCGGGCAGAGGCGGCATCGGCGAGCCGTTCCGCCGGCTGGCCGACCAGTTGCCCGACGTCCGGTACGGGCGAACGGTGACCCAGGTGGATCCGCACGCGCACACGGTGACCCTCGGCAACGGTGAGCGCCTCGGCTTCCAACAGTTGATCTCCACGATCCCGCTGACCGCTCTGGTCGCCGCGCTTACCGACTGCCCGGTCGAGGTGCGGGACGCGGCCCGGGCGCTGCGGCACAACCAGGTTCTCGTGGTCGGCGTGGGTGCCAGGGGCACCGTACGGACCGACTGGCACTGGCTGTACTTCCCCGAGCAGGTCTACCCGTTCTACCGGATCACCAACATCGGGTTGTGCGCGGCGCGGAACCTGCCCGAGCCGTACGACGGTCACGTCTCGTTCATGGCCGAGATCGCACAGCCGGCCGGCACCCCCTGGCCGGACGCCGGCGAGGCCACCCGGGACACGATTCGCGGGCTCGTCCGCTCCGGGCTGCTGCCCGACGAGAGCAGCGTGGTGTCCACGTTCGTCCGCCGGGTGCCGCTGGCCTACCCGATACCGACCCTGGACCGCACCGAGGCCGTGGCGACGATCCTGGGATACCTGGAAAGCCACCAGATCTACTCGCGCGGCCGGTTCGGTGTGTGGATGTACGAGCACGGCAACATGGACCACGCGGTGCGCATGGGCAAGGACGTCGCCCGCTACCTGCTGTCGGGAGCGGAGGAGCTGGTCCGCCTGCCGCACATGGGCGCTCCCGCGCCCACGGAGCCGGCCGGACTCACCGGGACACGTCGATGAGGGTCCTGGTCACCGGCGCCATGGGCTTCATCGGCGGCCATGTCGCGCGGGTGCTGCTCGACGAGGGCTTCGAGGTCGCGGTGCTCGACGACCTGTCGAGCGGCCGGCTGGTCACGCTCACCGAACTGGTCCGCCTGGGCCTGCGCGAGGAGAACGTCTTCGTGACCGACGCCACCACCGACGAGGCCGCCCGCGCAGTGCGCCGCTGGTCGCCTGACGGCCTCGTCCACCTCGCGGCCCAGCCGCGCGTGATCGCGTCGACGCAGGACCCGGTGCGGGACGCCCGAACCAACGTGCTCGGCACGGTCACCATGCTGGACGCCGCGGCCCATTCCGGGCAGTGCCGCGTGATCCTGGCATCGAGCGGGGGCGCCGTATACGGCGAGCAGGCCGGTGCCGCCGCAGCGACAAGCGAACGGGTGCAGCCCCGGCCGATCAGCCCGTACGGGCTCAGCAAGGCGACCGCCGAGTCGTACGCCGGCGTGTACGGTGCGTTGACCGGGCTGCCGGTCTCCGTCCTCCGACTGGGCAACGTGTACGGCCGCTACCTCGACGGCAGCCCTGGGCCCGGTGTGCTGACCCGGTTCGCGCGGGCCGTGGCCGCGGGCGAGGCGCAGCAGGTGATCGGCGACGGTCGGCAGACGCGCGATTTCGTCCACGTCCACGACGTCGCGGAGGCGTTCCGGCTGACGGTGGCGACGACCGCGCCGGTCGTGCTCAACATCGGCTCGGGGCAGGAGACAAGCGTGCTGGCAGCCCTGCAGGCCGTGTGCGACGCGCTGGACGCCCCGGCCAGGCCCGTGCACGTCGCGCGGATCACCGGGGAGGTGGGGCGGGTGTGCCTGGACGTGTCGGCCGCCCGGACCAAACTGGGCTGGCGAGCCACGGTGCCGCTGGAAGCCGGGATCCGCGATCTCGTCAAGAACCCGGCGGGCGCCGTCGCGGATTGACGCCCACGGGCAGGGCTGGCTCTACTGTGCCGGCGCCGAACTGGATGAGGCGGACTATCGCGCCCTGCACGCCGTCATCGGCGGCAACCACGGCTCGGGCAACGGCAGGTTCCGCCTCCCGGACCTGCGCGGGCGGTTTACCCGGGGCGTCGATCTCGGCGACGCGGACCAGCACCACTCGGGTATGTCACTGAGACATGAATATATCTCAGTGACATACCGCTTTCACCGAATAGCGCCTCCCGCCGACCCGCAGGCCAACCCATACCCGCACACGCGGGGACTTGCTGCGGCTCGCCTACTCAACTACTACTACTGCTGCTGCAGTACCCGAGGTTCGCTCAGAAGGCCGGCGACGCCGCGGATGTGGTAGGTGCTCATGAAGTCGTAGACGTCCAGCGCCGTGCCGAACTCGTCCTCGATCTTCGCAAGGACCTCGACCGCAACAATCGAGTCGCCGCCGAGGTCCAGAAAGTCGTCGTACACGCCGATCCACTTGAGGTTCATGGTGCTGGACCAGATCGACAGGAGCCGCTCTTCGACGCCGTCGGCCGGACCTTCGAACAGGGTGCACGTGCCGGCGATGACAGCGGACCGGACGTATTCGGTGTCGAGCGTGTTGCCGGCGAGCGGCATGGCGTCGACGAGCAGCACACCGTCCAATCCACAGCCCGCACCGAGCCGGTCCCACACGTGGCCACGAAGCTCCGGCCCGCTTACGTACTGGGAAAACTCGACCACGCCGATCGTGACGTCCCGATCGTCGTGGCGGATCGTCGTCGCCCGGGCATCACGCACGGCCGGATGCCCCAGCAGGGTGGATGCGAGCTCGGCCAAGCCAACCATCAACCGCTCCTTTGGTAACGGCGGCAATCCGCGCCGTCGGCGCGGATTGACAACAGTCACCAAGGTTCCACGGAAGCTTGGGTGGCCCCAGAGAAGAATCGGCAGAAGTTCCGGAAGTGGTTGACTGCCGTTGCTTCTTCCCGCCTGTCCTTGCCCGCGCCGGCCGAGCGAACCACAATTCTCCCGAGGGTGGCGAACCTGCGACTGTCGCTATTCGACGCCATATTGTCACCGGCCAGGAGGTAATGGACGATGAACGAGATCAGCTATGCAGAGTCGTCGCTCGCCGAAGAGGACAGGCCAAGCACCACCACGGAGCGGGTCATCGCCGAGGTGTGGGCCGAGGTACTGAATCTCGACGAGGTCGGGCGACACGACAACTTCTTCGACCTCGGCGGCCACTCGGTGCTCGCGACGCAGGCCGTGGCCAGGCTGTGCGTCGCCCTGGACCGGCAGCTCCCGGAGCGGGCCCTGTTCGACTGGCCGACCGTCGCGACTCTGGCCTCGGCCCTGCCCGGCTACCCCGTCGCCGAACAGACTGCGCCCATCAGGCGCCGGTGAGCGACAGGCCCGGTGGGCTCCGGGCCCGAAGCAGCGCCGCCTCATCCCCCGGGTCGGACAAACCGATCAAGCCGGAACCACACGACATGCCGGATCCTCACGACATCGAGCGACCATACTATCGTTCAGAATTTACCGGGGTTTCGCCCGCCACAGGTCATCAGTAAGACGATCTGTAACCGGTCAAACCGCCTCCCGACGAATTGAGGTTACTCGCGGCAGCCCTGCTCCGCGGCCCCGCTCGACTGCGCCCGGTTGCCGCCCGAACTTCCGGAACAAACGTGATTGATGATCGTCGTTTCGTGATACCGTATGCTGGCCGACATGGTGCGAGTCGAGTTCCGGGTTCTCGGAACATTGGAAGCCGTGGTCGATGGTTCCCCCGTGCCGATAACCTCCCCGCGGCAACGTATAGTGCTGGCCAATTTGCTGATGGCCGCCAACCATGTCGTGACCGTGGAAAAGCTGATCGGCGCAGTCTGGGACGATTCCCCGCCGCCCAGCGCGCGTGGTCAGATCCAGATCTGCATCTCCGCGTTGCGCCGGGCTCTCGGCAGTCCGGAGATCATCGACACCAGCCCACTCGGGTACTCCATCCGGGTCGACCGTCAGCAGCTCGACTACCTCATGTTCGACGACGCTCTCGCCCGGGGCCGGTCCGCCGCAGCCAAAGGTCGGCTGGACGAGGCGCTGACGCACCTGGACCGCGCGATCGACATCTGGTCCGGACCGGCGTTGGGCGGAGTGCCCGGCCGGGCCGCCGAAGTCGTCTCCCACCGTCTGGAGGAGCGGCGGATCATGGCGCTGGAGGACCGCGCCGAGATCCGTCTGGGCCTGGGCGGTCATCGGGAACTGGTCGAGGAACTGGTCGCGTTGACCACGGACTACCCCCTGCGGGAACGCCTGTGGGGGTTCCGGATGCTCGCGCTGTATCGGTCAGGACGGCAGGCAGAAGCGCTTGCGACGTACCGTACGGCCCGCACCAACCTGGTGGGCGAGCTCGGCATCGAGCCGAGCCAGTACCTGCGCAAGCTGGAACGCGCGATCCTCAGCCAGGACAGCAGCATCAGCGGCGAAGTGGACGACAGGCGAACCGAGACCGCCACGAGCGTGCACCGTCCGCAGGAGTTGCCCGCGGATCTGCCGGACTTCGTCGGCCATGCGGCGCTGATCGAAACCCTGACCGCCACGCTGACCAGCGAGGACACCAAACAGGTGCCGATCGCGGTCATCACCGGCGCGCCGGGCTGTGGAAAGACTTCGCTTGCCCTGCACGTCGCGCACCTGTTGCGCGCCAGGTTCGTCAACGGCAGCCTGTACGCCTGCCTCTACGGGAGCACCACGCAGCCACGCTCGACCGAAGCCGTACTCAGCGACCTCCTGCACGGACTCGGCGTCGCCCCGGCGGCGATCCCGGTCGCACCCGGCCAGCGGATCAACCTACTCCGGAGCCAGCTCGCGACGCGGCGGCTGTTGATCGTGCTGGACGATGTGGGCAACGAGGACCAGATCGCCGACCTGCTCCCCGGCGTGCCAGGCCCGGCGGTGCTGATCACCAGTCGCCGCCGGCTCGCCGGTATCCCGGGCGCCCGAGCCGTCGACGTCGACATGATGTCGGCCGACGAGAGCCTTACCCTGCTCGGCCAGATCTGCGGAGAGCAGCGGGTCGCCGCGGCGCCCGAGGCCGCGGCGGCGCTGACCGAGATGTGCGGTGGCCTGCCCCTGGCCGTGCGGATCGCCGGGGTGCGACTGGCCGCGCACCCGCACTGGGCCGTTGGCACCCTGCTCGACCGACTGCGCGACGAACGGTCTCGGCTGGACGAACTGTCCCACGGTGACGTCGCGGTCCGCTCGTTGCTCGCTGACGTGTACGAGTCCCTCACCGTGCCGGCGCAGACTTTGTTCTGGCTGCTCAGTGCATTGGAGCTACACGAGTTCAGCGCGTGGACCGCGGCGGCTCTGCTGGACTGCGATTCGAGGCGGGCCACGGCGCTCCTCGACGAGCTGGTGGACGTCCGGCTGTTGGAGGCCCACCTCTCCGCGCTCACCAAGCAACCCCGATACCGATTCCACGAGCTGGTGCGGGTGTTTGCGAGCGAGCACCGGCTGACACAGGACGACCGGGAGACCTGCATAGTGGCGGTCACCCGATCGCTCGGTGCCCTGCTCGCCTTCGCCGAGGAGGCTCATCATCGGATCTACGGGGGGCGGTTCGCGGTTCTGCACGGCACGGCACCCCGGTGGGCCGGCGCACGTGCCGAGTTCGACCGCTTCCTCGGCGATCCCACCGCCTGGTTCGACGAGGAGCGCATCACGCTGGAGGTGGCGATCCGCCAGGCGGCAGAGCTGGGGCTGGACGAACTGTGCTGGGAGTTGGCCACCGTTTCGGTCGCCATGTATGAAAGATGCGGCCTGTTCGCCGAATGGCGTGCGACTCACAACATCGCGCTGGAGGCCACCAGCAGGGCCGGCAATCGCCGGGGCGAGGCCGCCGTGTTGGCGTCACTCGGCTCGCTGGGCGTCGCCCAACACGCCGAGGACGATGGCGAGAACCTGCTGCATGCGATGAGCCTGTTCGATGCGGTCGGCGATCAGGCCGGGGTGGCATTGACGCTGCGCAACCTTGCGCACCTGGACCGGATCCAGGGTCGACCCGACATGGCGGTGCTGCGTTACGGGCAGGCGCTGGAGAAGTTCCGGGCAGTCGACGACCTGGGCGCACAGGCCCACGTACTGAGTGGACTCGCACGTAGCCACCTGGATCTCGGAGCCCCCGAGCAGGCCGAGATCCTGGCGAAAGAGTCGCTCGCACTGGGTGAACAGCTGGGTAACCGGCGCCTTCAGGCCCAGGCGTTGTACCGGCTCGGTGAGGTGTTTGCCGACTCGAAGCAGTCGCTGGCGGCGAAGGCTGTCTTCCAGTCGGCGCTGGATCTGGCTCGGGCGCAGGACGACCGTATCGGCCAGTCCTACGCCCTGATCGGCCTCGGCGGGGCCATGTTGGAGCAGAACGAGTTCACCGTCGCCGAGATTCACCTCAGCGAGGCGGTCGAGATCTGCCGGATGACGCAGGAGCGGAATGTTCATGCACACGCCCTGTTCGGCCTCGGCCGGGTGTACCTGGGCCGGGGTGAGTTCGATACCGCGGAACACTTCTTCGTGCAGGCCGCGAACGCGTTCGCGATGCAGGAGAACAACCCATGGCACTCACGTTCCATCGACGAGCTGGGCGCGCTGCGCCGGGCCGCCGGCCGGCTGACGACACAGAGCAACAGGAACGAGCCTGCCGGCGAGGTGAAGACCTGACCGCGATCAGCCCCGCTGGCCGGCCAGCCGCCATCGTTCGAGCTTCCCGGCGGCCGAGCGTGGCACCTGATCGACGAACGTGATCCGCGTCGGCACCTTGTAGTTGACCAGACCAGCCCGGCAGTGCGCCATCAGCTCACCGGTACTGACCGAGGCTCCCGGCCTGCACACGACGTAGGCGCCGACCGTGGAGCCCAGCACCTGGTCCTCGACCGCCACCACCACGGCGTCCAGCACCCCGGGGTGTTCCAGCAACTGCGCCTCGACCTCGTTGGGGTAGACCTTCTCACCGCCCACGTTGATCACGTCGTGCCGACGGGGGGCGAGGAACAGATAGCCATCCGCGTCGAGCCATCCGAAGTCGCCGACGCTGGCGAAACCGTCGGCCGTCGTTTCGAGCACCTGGCTGCCGAGGTAGGCGTCTCCTCTGGAGACCCGACCGGCGCGCATGAACACCTTGCCGGTCTGCCCCGGGCCGAGCCGGTTCCCGGCGTCGTCCCTGATGCTGATCTTCGTGAAGAATCCCCGGCCCACAGTGCCCGGCCGCTGTTGCCATTCGTCCCCCCGCACCAGGGTGCCGCCGATGTTCTCGGTCGAGCTGTACACCTCGTACAGGTGCTGCGGCCCGACCATCTCGATCCACCGCTTCTTGGTGAACGAGTCGCACGACGCGGCCGTGTGCATCACCGTACGCACGCTGGCGAAGGACGCCGGGTCGGGCTGGAGGAGGATCAGGATCGTGCGCATGTGTGCCGGGGTCAGCTGGATCCACTCCACGGCGTAGCGCTCGACCAGCTCCACCGTCCAGGCCGGCAGGAAGTGCGGCGGCAGGATTGTGGTGTTGCCGTCGAGGAGCCCGTCCAGCAGCGTGGTGAACGGGGCCGCGTGGTGCAGCGGGCCGAGAATCAGTTGCCGCTGACCGGCCCGCCAGCCGGCGCGACGGCGCAGGGGCAACGGCACCTGGTGCGGGTCGTAGCCGAGCGGTCCGGGCCGAATCGCGATCTTCGGCCGGCCGGAACTGCCGCCGGTGGGCAGCAGGTAGGCGATCCGGCTGGCCATCGCCGCCGGCGACCGCGCCGGTCGTCCCGCGTCGGCCTCGGCGTCGGTCTCGGCGTCGATGAGTTGGGCCCGTCCGTACGTCTGACCGATGAAGTTGAGGAGCCTTTCCCGCTCGGGTACGGGTGAGGCCGGGTTCAGCGGCAGCAGTGGCAGTTCCGCGGAGAGGACGGCCACGATGTCGACCACCGACTGGATCGTGTTGCTCGCCTCGATCGCGACCACGCCCGGACCGGCCCCCCGGGCGGCGGCGTCCAGAAGTGCGTCCGCCCGCCGGCCGCTCCGCTCGGCCAGCTCCCGCCACGTCAGCACCTGCTCGACGAAGTTCTCGTCGAAGCCGACGACCGCAGGCCGATCGGCTGACATCTCCGCGATAGCGGTGATCCGCTGACGGATCGATACGCTCATTCGAGCCTCCCACAATCGAGTGCGTCGTCATCCACCCAGCGGTCGGCGACCTGCCGGACGGGCCGGCCGAGTGGACGAGACGCAGACCCACCCGGCAGACCTGGCCGGCGCACACATGATGGACGCAGGTCGATGATGTCCCGCCCGGGCCGGCACACGCAGAGAACAACCGGCAGAACAACGCACACGACCCAGCCCCGAGTCGCTGCCGGTCCTTCTCTACTGCGCGGCGTGCAGCGCTCAATAGCCTGGCGCACATGGTCTCACCAGGGCACATCGACAGTGCCGCGCCGAGCACCCGGACGACGCGGACCCACCAGGCAGCCGGAACGCGCGCGCCCCGGCGTCGGGGGCGATCGGTGAGCCTGGTGCCACGGCCACCGGTGACCGTGCGGTTCCACGGAACGCGATCGGCCGAGGGGCCCCTCAACATCGGCCAGTACAACATTCTGCAGTGGCTGCGTCGTGAGTCGGAGCAGTTCTTCGCGGCCGTCGCGGGGGAACTCGACGTTCCGGCCGCGACCGTGGTCGACGACGTCGCCCGCGTACTCGCGGTCCTGATCGAGCGGCACGAAGGACTACGGACGACCTACGTGGACGACCTCGAACCGCAGCAGTTCGTGCACGCCACCGGCGAGCTTGTCGTCGAGGTTTACGCGATCGAGGCCGCTGACCCACAACTCGTCGACCGGGCCAGCCTGGCCAGGGACCTCACCCGGCGGTTGCGCGCCGCGGGGGCGTACCGCATCGGCGAACTGCCGGTCCGGGTCGCCCTCGCGGTGTCGTCCGGTGACGCGTCCACCAGCTCCGCCGGGGTGGTGCAGGCCGCGGTGATCGGCTGCTCGCATCTCGCGGTCGACTATCAGGCCATGGAGATCATCAAGCGGGAGTTCGCGGACCTGATCCGTGACCGCGATGCACGACCGGCCGGCGGACCACCAATCCAGCCGTTGGACCTGGTCGCCCTGGAACGTTCGCCCAAGGCCCTGCGGCACGAGGAATCGGTGCTGAGCTACTGGAAGGACCGGTTCTCCCGCATCCCGCAGTGCCTGTACCCGGTCCCACGGGTCGCCGCCGGCACCGGGTCGGTCTCCGTCGAGATGACCTCCACCGCAGCCGGGACGGCGTTGCGAGCGGTGACGGCGCGCACCAGGACGAGCCGTGCCAGCGTCGTGCTGGCGGCGATCGGCGCGGTGCTCTCGCACCGGACCGGCGTACAGGAACTCGTGCTCCCCACCCTGTCGGCCAATCGTTTCGAGCCGCACCTTCGGCAGCACGTCGGCAGCCTCGCGCAGCTCGCGTCGATCACGCTCACGATCAGTGACACCACCTTCGACCGGCTGGTCCGGCAGGCGTGGGCTGCTGTGGTCGACGCGAGCCGGTACGGCCGTTACGACGTGGACCGGCAGAGTGCCGTCGCACGCCGCATCGAGCACGAGCGCGGCGTCGTATTCGATTGCGAACCGCTGTTCAACAACCTTGTCATCGAGTCCGGTCGGGCGGCAGGACGGGCCACGGCACCGGTACCCACGCCGGATGAACTGGTCGCCGCGCGACGAACGACGCAGCTGCGGCGGCAGCCGATGCCCGCCGGGACCACGCTGATCCGCTTCGATCTCTACGGCACCGACGGGCAGTTGCGTCTCGGCTGTTGGAGCAGCGACACCGGCCGTATCCCCGACGACGAGGTCGAATCGCTGCTCCTGGCGGTCGAGAACCTGTTGATCGCGGCCGGGTCCGCTGACCTCGACGCCCGAGGGATCCGCGACTCGATCCCGCTCAGCCCGGTACAGCGGGGCCCCGGCTGGCTGCTCGTGGACGGCTGCTGGATCGAGGTGGCCGAGGTGCAACGGTTGCTCGACGACAGCCTGCCGTCGACCGGTGCCCGGATCTTCGCGGAGGTGGACGGCCTGCCGTTGGTCGCTCAGCTGGCGCGGACCGAGGCCATCCGCACCCCCGAACAGGCCCACGCGGCCTGCCTGGCAGCGGTGAAGGCGTATCCGACGGCGATGACACCACGGCGCTACGTCATCTGCGAACGCGTCCCGGACAACCCCGACGACCCGGCCGCCTGGCGCGACGTGTGCCGCCAGGGATCCGGCCGACACGTCGGAGCCGCCGACCCGGCGCCCCGCTGATCCGACCCGACCACCAGATGCAATGAAGGGAGCCGACGGTGACCACGAGCAACATCACGCCCGTACGCCTCATACCCGCGGTGTCAAGCGATGAGTCGATACTGCCCGCTGTGCTGACCGCGCCCAGCAGTGGCGTACCGGCCGAGAGTCAGATCGCCGGGATCCGGGAATCGGTCCGTCGGCAGTTGCACACCCACGGCGCGGTCCTGCTGCGCGGCTTCGACATCGGCGGCGTCAGCGGGTTCGAACGGGTCGTCCGGGCGGTGTCCGGTGCGCCGCTGTCCTACGCCGAGCGGTCGTCACCGCGGAGCACCATCGAGGGCCAGGTCTACACCTCGACGGACTACCCACCGACCGAGGAGATCTTCCTGCACAACGAGAACTCGTACCAGGCGACCTGGCCGCTGACGCTGTTCTTCTACTGCATCGCCCCGCCCGACACGCAGGGTGCCACACCGCTGGCCGACACCCGCCGGGTCCTACAGTCGATCGATCCGAGCGTGCGGGAGGAATTCACCCGGCGCGGCTGGACTGTGGTACGCAACTTCACCGAGGGCTTCGGGGTGCCGTGGCAGCAGGCGTTCAACACCACCGACCGGGCGGAGGTCGAGCGCTACTGCGCGAGTAGCGGTGTGGAGGTCCAGTGGGTCGGGCGCAACGGCCTGCGTACGACGGCCCGCCGCCGCGCGGTGCACCAGCACCCGGTGACCGGCGAGACCGTCTGGTTCAACCACCTCACGTTCTTCCACGTGACCACGCTGCCCGAGGAGGACTGCGAGGCGCTGCGGGAGATGTTCGACGAGGCGGACCTGCCCACCAACACCTACTACGGTGACGGCGGGCGAATCCCCGACGAGGTCGTGGCGCACCTGCGCGACTGTTACCGAGCCGCCCGGCGCCGCTTCGACTGGGAGCGCGACGACGTACTGATCGTCGACAACATGCTTGCGGCTCACGCCCGTGAGCCGTTCACCGGGCCACGCAAGATAGCCGTGGCGATGGCCGAACCATTTCCGACTTCGTGAGGAAGGTGGCACCTGACCGACGGAGGGACACCGCTGCGGCGGCCCTCCGTCGGCCTGCCCGGGAGAGACTGATCAGCCCCACGGCGTGTCGCCGGCAACAGCGACCACCGACGTGGCCGACGAGACGATCAGGCGCGGACCGGAAACCATTGAGACCAGCAACTCAGTACCCCTTGTCTGCTTCGGTTCTTGTGCCGGCTGCCGCCGACAGAAACGAAGCTATGGCCGGCCGTTTTCGGCTCCCCATCACGACGCTTTCCTCGCCGGCCGCTGCCTACCCGATCGGCGATAGCGGTGTGGAGGTGCCCGGGACGACGGTTGAGCAAGAATTGCCTACTCTCCGTCAACGAAGGCGACCCTCCTCATGGCCTCATGGTTGGACCAGCGGACCGCTCCGCATGTCGGCACCGCAACGCTGATCTGCATACCCAGCGCCGGTAACGGTGACTTCCAGTTCGACCGATGGCCCGACACCGTCGGCCCATGGTGGGTTGTCCGCCCGCCGGTCGTGGGCGATCTGGGCGGCGCAGCACCGGGAACGCGGTCTGCGGCCCAGCCCCCTTCGGGGTTGCCGGAGCGGGCCGCGCAGCTCGTGGCGGACCTCAGGCGCCGAGGGGTCGAGAGGTTCGCGTTGTTCGGCCACGAGGGTGCCGCGCTGCTCGGCTACCAGGTCGCGGTCGAGCTGGACCGGCAGGGCGCGCCGGCACCGCTGCGCCTGTTCATCTCGGGCTGTCCCGCACCCCAGTTCCTCGGCCGCTATGCCGGCGAGGCGCACACCGAACCGACCGACGACGAACTGACCGAGCGGGTGCTGGCGACGGCGGTGGCCATGGGCACCATCCCGCTGCCGTCGATCGTCGCGGCCGGCGCACGGGCGCTCCGGGCCGAACTGGCCGCGTTGCGGGCCTATCAAGTGCCCCACCCGGCGCCGCTGCGCTGTCCGCTGACCGCGATTCGGTGGCTGGACCAGGGCATCGAGGCGGAGGTGGTGGCCGGCTGGTCGGCGTACGGCGACACCGATCTGGTGCAGCTGCCCGGATCCGGATTGAGCTATGCGACCGAGCCGGCCGATCTGTTGCGGGTCATCGGTGACCGGATGCCGGCCGCTGACCGCCGTCGGCCAGCCGCGTGGTGACGGCGGCACGGTCGCCTCGCCCGCGCGGCCTCCGCTGATCCGCTGCCGACCGTCGAAACGACCAACCGCACCCGAGTGACACGTCGCCCGTGGCTGCACGCCGGTGTGCACCCACGGACGACGGGCTCAGATCAACCCGGCCGCCACCCCACAGGCCACGGCGTGGGCGCGGTTGCGAACCTGCAACCGCGCCATCATGTCGTAGATGACGTTCTTCACGGTGTGGTTGGAACACAGCAACGACCGGGCGATCATCGCGTTGTCCTGGCCCTCGGCCATCAACGCGAGCACCCTCGTCTGACGGGGCGTCAGCGGCGACCGGCCGGCCGTCCAGGACGTTTCGGCCTGGTTCGGCGTACCGGTTCCACCGAGCACCCCGACCAGCACCTCGTGCGGCAGCCGGACCTCGCCGTCCCGGGCGGCCTGCACCGCAGCGGCCAGTCGGCTCGGTGTGACGTCGGCGAAGCGGAGCATCACCAGAGTCCCCGAACGCAGTACGCGTACCACGTCCGTCGGTGAGAAGCGGTCGGCGACCAGCAGCGTCCGCTGCGCCGTGGACCGCGGCCGCGTCGGGCAGGCCGTCAGCGCCTCGTGCACCGTGTCGACCGCCGTGACGATGACGGTGTCCGGTGATTCGTACGGGTCGGGCACGGGTGTGACGCCGGCACGCCGCAGGGCAGCCAGCACCTCGGCCCGGATGGTCACGTTCGGGGCCACCACGTGTGCGGTCGATGCCATCATGATCTTCTCCTGTTCGCCGTTCACAACATCCCGGCCCGCAGGGCGAAGGCCACCGCGTGGGCCCGGTTGCGCAGCCGGAATCGTCGCGTGATGTCATGCACGACACTGGTCACCGTTCGCGTCGAGTAGCACAGCTCCCTGGCGATCTCACCGGTCTCCCGGCCCTCGGCGATCAGCCGCAGCACCGCGCGCTCGCGGTCGCTGATGTTCGACGCCAGGGTGCCGGCCGGAACCGCCGGCGCGGCGAGCAACCGGTCGAGCATGTCCGGCGAGACCGTGCAGTCCCCCTCACCGGCGGCCAGCACGGTGCGGGTGAGCCGCTCCGCGGTCGCCTCCCGGCGCCGAAGCAGGCCGCGCGCACCCGCCGCGATGGCTCGCAGCGCGTCAGCCGGCTCCACCTCGGGCACGACGAGCACCACCTCGGGCCGGTCCGCGCCGGTGCGGACGGCCCGCACCGAGTCCAGCGCGTCCTGGCCCAGATGGTCGACCACCAGGACCGTGACCGCCGCCTTCTCCCGCGTCGTCACCACCTCGATGTCCGGGCACCCGAGCATCGCGCTCGTCACGCCCGCCTCCAGCACGGGGTCGGTCGCCATGACGTTGACCCACATCGGTTCCCCCATCACGCCTCCTTCGTCGTCACGCCGGGGCGTGGCGTCGGAATGTCCTGGCCGGATGGTTCCGCGACGGACTAACAGGTCGCTGTCGACTCGCTGTCGACTCGCTGTCGGCCGCCGGTGCAGCCTGATAGCGGAGCATCGACCTGCCATCGTCGCGTCGGCGCCGGTCGTCCTGCCTGTCGGGCGACGGACGGCTGCGCCGGTGGCCGACCCGGTGGCGGCAGCCTTCCCGTATGTCTGCCGACTCTTCTCTGCAGGCGATCCGTGTTTCCGTGGCACATTGACAACCGTTGTGGATCCGTGCCGAGAACGTCGATTGCCGCCGTTACGGAAGGAACGGTTGATGGAGGCCGTCACCTCATCGCCGGCCCTCCCACCTGGACGGACACGAATCGGAAAAGCAAGGGTCGTCACCGAAAAATCGCCGAATCAGTAGGACGTGGGTGAACCAGTGATTAGTTCTGACGTCAGTGACATCGCCGCAGACCTTGCGGCGAACGCCACTCTTCTGGAGATCGCCGAGAATCTGGGACTCTCGCCGCTACTCGATCGCGGGACGCCGTTCACGCTGGCCGAGGCAACGACCGCGACCGGCGTTCCCGAAGCTCGCGCTCTTCTCTTCCTGCGCGCCATGTCCGCCGCCGGGCTGCTGGAGCGTGACGCCGAGACCGGGCCGTTCACGCCCTGCGCGGAGCTCGCGGACCGGCGGCACGAGGCGGGCTACCTCTCCTGGTCGCTCAGCGCGAACCGGCCGTACATCGATCACGCGGAGCGGTTTCTGCGTGAGCCGGACGCGGCCGGCCGCCAGCACCAGCGCGACGGCAGACTGGTGGCGGTGTCGTCCCGCTGGATCGGCTCGCGCGGTTTCTATCCCGGAGTGCTGTCCGAGATCATCAGCCGCAAGCCCCGACACATCGTCGATCTCGGCTCCGGCGCGGGCGCGCTGCTGATCCGGCTGCTGACCGAGCTGCCCACCAGCACCGGCGTGGCCCTGGACCTCAGCCCGGGAGCGTGCGAGGAGGCCGAACGCGCCGGCCGCCACGCCCAGGTGGACGACCGGCTCACGGTGGTCAACCGGTCCGTCGAGACGCTCGTCGACGACCCCGCTCCACTCGACGGCGCGGACATCATCCATGCCGGCTTCGTCATGCACGATGTCGCCCAGCATCCCGAGGTCTTCGCAGGCGTCCTGCGGGCCTGCCGCGAGCACCTCGCCGACGGCGGCTGCCTGGTGGTCACCGACGCGGTGCCGTACGTGGACACGCCGGGCGAACGCGCCTTCAGCGCCCTCTTCAGTTACCTGCACGAGAGCTCGATGGGCGTACGGCTGCCGACCGAGGACCGGTGGTGCGAACTCTTCCGGCAGGCGGGTTTCTCCGAGGTGGCCAGCACCACCCTGGGAATGCCCGGCAGCCGCCTCTTCGTGGCCACTCGATGAGCCGGAACGGTGGAGCAGCGACGATGGCGGAGCACGACGCCGAGCGCATGGCCAGGGCCCTGTACGAGGCGCGGAGCAACCGCGTGCCGATCGCTCCGTTCACCGACGCCTGCCCCACGCTCGACGCGGCCGGCGGATACGCCGTCCAGCGCCGGCTGACCGAACTGCTGATCGCCGACGGCGAACGGGTGATCGGCTACAAGGCCGGGCTCACCTCCGCCTCCATGCAGGAGATGTTCGGGGTCCACGCCCCGGACTACGGCCCGGTGTTCGCCTCGACCGTCCGCGCGGACGGTGCGTGCTTCGCTCGCGGCGAGTTCATCTCGCCGAAGGTGGAAGCCGAGATCGTCTTTCGGCTGGCGAGGCCGTTGACCGGTCCTGGCGTCACCGTGGAGCAGGCCCACGCGGCGATCGGAGAGGTCATCGCCGGTCTGGAGATCGTCGACTCCCGGATCACGGATTGGCGCATCCGGCTGGGCGACACGATCGCCGACCTCGCCTCGAACGGCGCGGCCGTGCTGGGACGCTCGATCCCGGCCATCGCGGAGCTGGACTACCGGCTCGTGCGAATGGCCTTCCGTCGCAACGGGGAGTTGGTCGCGTCCGGTCAGGGCGCCGACGCCCTGGGCAACCCGGTGGCGGTGGTGGCGCTGCTGGCGAACCTGCTTGGCGAAAGTGGCGTCACGTTGGAGGCCGGCCAGTTGATCATGACTGGCGCCCTGCACGCCGCGGTCCCGTTGAGCCCCGGTGACACCTACACCGCCGAATTCGATCATCTGGGCTCGGTCACCCTGCACGTCACCAACACATAGTCCCGACGCGGATAGGAAGGCGATCTCCTCGATGAACTCAGAACGACGGCTGTCAGCCGCGGTGCTCGGCGCCGGGCTCATCGGCGTCGACCTGGCGGTGAAGGTCGAGCGGTCCGCTGCACTGGACCTTCGCCTCGTCGCCGGCCGGACGGCCGACAGCCCGGGTCTCAAGCGGGCCGCTCGGCTGGGGCTGCCGGTCGCCAGCCGGGGTCTGTCGTCACTTGCCGACCTCGACGAACCGCTCGACGTGGTCTTCGACGCCACCAACGCCGGCTCGCACGCCGAGCACGCCGAGGCGCTGGCACCGCTCGGCACGCTGCTGATCGACCTCACACCCAGCCGGATCGGGCGCATGGTCGTCCCCACAGTCAACGGCGCGGAGGCCGCCGCTCACCGCGACCTGAACATGGTGAGTTGCGGTGGGCAGGCATCGGTGCCGATCGTACGAGCGATCACCCGAGCGCACCGCATCGACTACGTGGAGGTGGTCGCGACCGCCGCGACGCTCAGCGTCGGCCGCGGGACCAGGCTGAACCTCGATGAGTACGTGGAGACCACTCAGGACGCGCTCCGCGAGTTCACCGGCGTCGGGGACGTGAAGGCCATCCTCAACGTCAGCCCGGCTCGTCCACCGGCGACCTTCAGGGTGGCCATGTCGCTGCTCGGCGAGGGCCTGACCCACGAGTCGGTGCACCCGCTCGTGGCGTCCGCCGCCGCCGACGTCCGTGCGTTCGCCACCGGCTACACCGTGACGAGTTGCATCGTGAACGACAACAGGGCGTTCATCGCCGTGGAGGTGACCTCCGCAGGCGACCAGATACCCGCCTACGCGGGCAACCTCGACATCATCAACTCGGCTGCGATCCGGGTCGCCGAGCGGTGTGCGGTGCAACGCCGACCGATCGAGGCCATGGAGGTCGTGTCATGAGCCAGCAGGCTGCGGAAAGTTCGCCGAGACAACCCATCCTGATCCACGACCCGACGCTGCGCGACGGGCACCACGCCGTCCGCCACCAGCTCGGGCGGGAGCAACTTCGGGCGTACGCTGCCGCCGCCGACGCCGCCCGGGTACCCGTCGTCGAGGTGGGACACGGCAACGGCCTGGGCGCCTCGTCCCTGCAAGCCGGCCGAGCCCTGCTCAGCGACGAGGCGATGCTGTCGGTGGTCCGGGATGCGTTGACCACCACCAAGCTCGGCGTCTTCATGCTGCCGGGCTGGGGCACGACCGAGAGCATCCGGCTGGCCGCCTCGTACGACGTCGACCTCGTCCGAATCGGCACCCACTGCACCGAGAGCGACCTGGCCGAACGGCACCTCGGGCTGCTGCGCGACGCGGGCGTCGACGCACACGGCGTGCTGCTGATGAGCCATATGGCCAGTCCGGAGCGCCTGGCCGAGGAGTGCGCACGGCTCGTCGAGTTCGGTGCGACCGGCGTCGGCATCCTCGACTCCTCCGGCCACTACCTGCCGCAGGACGTGAGCACGCGGATCGCGGCCATCCGGTCCGCCGTCAGCGTGCCGGTGATGTTCCACGGGCACAACAATCTCGGTATGGCGGTGGCGAACTCCATCGCCGCCGCCGAGGCGGGCGCCACCATCCTGGATGCCTGCGCCCGGGGGTTCGGCGCGGGCGCCGGCAACACGCAGCTGGAGGTTCTCGTGCCCGTGCTCGAACGGCTGGGCTATGACACCGGCATCGATCTCTATCGGCTGTTGGACGCGGCGGACATCGCCGAGCGGGAGCTGATGCCCGCGCCGCCCACCATCGACTCGATCGGCGTGGTGAGTGGTCTCGCCGGAGTGTTCTCCGGGTTCAAGAACCGGGTGCTGGACGTCGCCGCCCGCGAGGGCGTCGACCCGCGCGACGTCTTCTTCGAACTGGGCCGCCTACAGGCAGTGGCCGGGCAGGAGGACCTCATCGAGGACGTGGCGCTCGCGTTGCGCGCCGGGTCCACGGGTCAGCCTGAACGGACGGCGAGCCATGTTTGACCAACTCAAGGCCATCCTGGTCGAGGATCTGCAGATGCGGACCGAGGACGTCGTGCCCACGGCCGATCGCGTCGAGGTTGGCCTCGACTCCCTCGCCGTGGTCGAGCTGTCGGACCTGCTCAGCAAGCGGCTGGACATCCACGTCGCCGACTACGAACTGCTGGAACTCGCGACGGTTGGCGATATCGCCGAGCTGGTCGCGGAGCGCTGTCGTGCGTGAGGCCGCGGGGCCGACCGCCGGAACGTCCCATGCCGTCACCCGGGCCCTGTCGCGCAACGAGTCACCCCACGGCCCGTTGCCGGACATCGTCGCCGCGGTCGCGGCGAGCAGCCGGGACGTCAACCGCTATCCCGACCCGGCGTGTACCGACCTGACCGTGGCGCTCGCCCGGCGGCACGGTGTCGAACCGGATCGGGTGGCCGTCGGCGCCGGATCCTGTGCATTGCTCCAGGCGGTGTTCCAGCTCGCCGGGCCGGGCGCGACGGCCGTCTACGCCTGGCGTTCCTTCGAGTACTACCCGATCCTCGCCGGCCATCTGGGGGTCCACTCGGAGCGGGTGCCACTCGCCGACGACGTGCACGACCTCGCCGCCATGGCCGATCGCATCACCGCCACGACCCGGCTGGTCGTCATCTGCAACCCCAACAACCCCACGGGTACGCTGCTCGGCCTGGACCGGCTGCGCGCGTTCCTCGATCGCGTCCCGCCGACCTGCCTGGTCGCCCTCGACGAGGCGTACTTCGAGTACGTCGACGAGCCGATGGGGACCGGCGGTCTCGCGTTGTGCGACAGGTATCCCAACCTGGTGGTCCTGCGCACGTTCTCGAAGGCGTACGGCCTCGCCGGGCTCCGGGTCGGTTATCTCATCGGCGCGGCGCGCATCGTGGCGTCGCTGCGCGAGATGACGCTGCCCTTTGCGGTGAGCGCGCCGGCCCAGCATGCGGCGGTCGCCGCCCTCGCCCTTGAGGACGTGCTCCTGACGCGGGTCCGGCAGACGATCGCCGAGCGGACCCGGGTGCGGGCTGCCCTGCTGGCCGACGGCTTCGCGGTCCCGGCCAGCCAGGCGAACTTCCTGTGGCTCGGGCTCGGTGAGAACGCGGGCCCGTTCGGCAGTTGGTGTGCCCGGGTCGGAATCGAGCTGCGGGTCTTCGACGGGGAGGGCGTCCGGGTGTCGCTCGGTTCGCCCTCGGACAACGACGCGTTCCTCGCGGCGGCACACCGGTGGCGCGTCCGCAACGCACCGGCACTACTCACGACTGGAGCGCTGAGCTGATGCCCGAGAACACAGCCCTTCACCGGAAGGTGATCGTCGCGCCGGGAATGTGCAGCGGCGGCTCTCTGATCTTCGGACGGATCGGCGACTGGACGTGGGAATCGGTGGCCGAGACCTGCCGCACCAACGTGCACGCCGCCCGTACCGCCGAAGGCCAACCGACCTACCTCTCGTTCTACTACTACCGGGTCCGGGGCGGGAAGGTCGTTCATCCGCACGGCCTGGCCTTCGGTGACGAGCTGGAGGTGACGTCGAGGGTCTTCCAGTTCGGCGGCGGCTCGGTTCTGACGTTGCACCGGCTCGCGCCTGCCGGCGCCGGCCTCGGCACCGCGTTCCTCGATCCGGCGGAGGTCTACGAGACGCCGGACCCGGAGTGCATGTACGCGGAGACGCTCAACCGGTGGATCTCGCGCGGCAATCCGGGCAGCAACCGGGTTCTCTCCGAGACCGTCCCCGATGGCTTCGACAACGCCGACCTGCCGCGACTGCCCAATCAGTTCTCACCGCGTACGCTCGTCGGCCGCGCCCGCGGTGCGGGCAGCTTCCTCACCCCGGCGCCGCCGGGATTCGCGGTCGCCGGAGGCGAGCTGTCCTTCGAGTACGCACTGGACGCCGTGCGGGACATCAACGGCGCCGGGCTTGTCTACTTCGCCTCGTACTTCTCGATCTTCGATACGGCGCTGTTGCGTCTGTGGCGTGGGCTCGGCCGCACCGAGCGGCAGTTCCTCCAGCGGCGGGTGATCGATCAGAAGGTGGGCTTCTTCGGCAACGCCGACCTGGGCTCGCTCTTCACCGTCACCGCCCGGAGATGGCAGAACGTCACCGACCCGCTCTCCGAGATCGCCGACCTGGAACTGCGGGACTCCGCAAGCGGTCGGCTGCTGGCCGTCGCGGCGATCGAGACGGAAACCCCGTCGACGCTGGCCTGAGGACGGCCTCGACCCGACAGACTGCGAGCGCGGCCGGCACCCCACCGGCCACCTGATGGGCGCGGTTGCGAACCTGCAACCGCGCCCATCAGTGCATAGCTGACCTTCGGTCACCGGGTGGGCCGCACTTGCGCACCGCGTCATCACCCGGTGATGTCCGGGCCGGCGTCGGCCCGGACATCACATCCCTCACGTATGTCGGGTGAACCGTTCCGCGAGGAAACACGGGCACTGGGCCCGAGCGGGCTACCGAGCAGCTGCCGTCGCAGGCTCGGGCTGCGGGCTCGTCGGCGCCACCGGATTGAAGTGCCGCAGTGCCACCACCAGGTTGACCGCGGCGAGGGTGGACAGGGCCGCGAGGACGAGCAGGGTCGTCGTCACGCCGAAGCGGCCGATCGCCATCCCGCCGGCCAGAAAGCCCAGCGGGCCGGCGATGTTGCTGATGGTCATGACCGCCTGGATCACCTTCGCTCGGATGTCCGCCGCGAACCGGGTGGCCAGGATGCTGAAGAGCGGAGCGTTGGACAACGGAAGCGCCGCACCGGACACCGCGAGCGCGGCGACCAGGACCGGCACCGGCACGTCGAACAGCAGCACCCACCAGGGCAGGACGAGCTGGAAGGCGGCCAGCCCGAAGACCATCGTCGGGGACAACCGGCTGCCGATCAGATAGCTGACGGCCGCCCCGGCGACCGCGCCGGCACCGAAGCCGGAGAGCAGCAGCCCACCAACCCTGGCATCGCCGGCGAAGCGGGCGAACGCCAGCAGCGGCAGCGCGAGCATCAGGACCCGCATGAGGAAGCCGAAGCTGACGGTCGTGACCATCACCCGTCGCAGGAAGTCGTCCCGGAGCAGTGCGCGTACCCCGGCCAGGATTCCCGAGTGGTCCGGGGTCTGCCGCTCCTGCGGTGCCGACGTCGCCAGCTCCGTCCGCCGCATCCGCGGGACAAACCACCACAACAGCAGACCCGACACCGCCGAGGTCACGGCGTCGAACAACAGCACCTTCTCCGCGCCGAGCGTCGCGATCAGCACGCCCGCTATGGCCGGGCCGGCCAACGCGGCGATGTTGAAGCACCCTTCCAGCACGCTGTTCGCCCGCATCAGCGCCTTCGGGTCCGGACCGGCGAGTTCGGTGGCCAGGTCGCGTTGCGCGGCGAAGTAGGGCACTCCGAGTACGCCGATCACCGCGACGATCGTCAGGAGCAGGGGAAAGCTGAGCAGGCCCACCGCGGCCAGCGCAGGTATCGAACCGATGGCCACGAACTGCGCGAAGTCGATGATCACCATGGCTCGGCGTGCGCCGTACCGTTGGATGACCTCGCCGCCCGCGAATCCGAGCACCGCCATGGGGAGCACCGACACGGCGAAGACCAGACCCGCCCGCGGTGCCGAGCCGGTGCTCTCCAGCACCAGCCACGGCAGCGCGAGCGTCGTCATCTGGGTCCCGACGGCGGACCCGGCGCCGGCGGCATACACCGCCGCAAGGGCCCGTCTGGTGGTGCCTGTTACGGGAGACGGCGCGGTCGACATTCCGTTCACCGTCGGCCGGCCGGCTCGTCGATCAGCCCCGTCACAATGCCGGCAAGGTCCGCCACGTATTCCTTCATGACCGAGAAGTGCTCACCCTGCGCCCGGTGTACCCCCAGCCCGGCGGTCCGCTCGCGCCACCGTTGGAGGTAGTCGTGGTAGCTCTGGCCGGAGCTGACCACCTCGTGCTCGCCCAGCGCCAGCTCGTCGCTGACGATCAGATCCAGGTGACCGGCGTACGGGCGGTCCCGGTAGGACAGCACCATTTCCATCACCTCCTCCCACATCCGCGCGGCGGGCAGCCACATCGTTCCCGCGCCGCGCTCGGGGAGGGTGATCCCGTCGTTGCCGACGATGTCGTCCACGATGTGTTCGAGCAGCGCCAGCGTCTCCTGCCGGAGCACCGAGGTGTCCTCCTCCGGTGGCGCCGCGTCGAGCCGCTCCAGGTTCGTCACACACTGCTTGATCAGCCCGTATTCCGACCAGAGGTGCTCCTTCTGCCAGGCGTCCTGCCCCGGGTCGAGCAGGATGAAGGTGACCTCCTCGCCTTCGGCCACCAGTCGGCTGGCCATCTCGGTGCTCACCCCGCTGCCACCACACCAGCTGAAGATCCGGTACGGCCCCTGCGGGACCGCCTCCCGCAACTCCGCGAGGTAGCGGGTCGCCATGTCCTCCGTGGACGGAACCGAGCCGGTCGACGGGTCGCGGCCCGGCCATTCGAAGGCGACCACCGGCAGATTCGGATCGAGGTGCTCGGCCAGCCGCCGGTACCAGTGCGCGCTGCCGCCGCCGGGGTGCACACACACCAGTGGCGGCTGGTCGCCGGTCCGGCGCAGCCAGAGCAACGCCGTGACCGGCTGCCGCTCGCCGTCGATCGACGCGGCGAGCGCCGCGAGCGTGCGGTGCTCGACGAAGGTTCGCACTGTCGTCTCGATGCCGTGCCGGTCCCGCAGCATCGCGATCGCCCGCAACGTCAGCAGCGAGTGCCCGCCGAGGTCGAAGAAGTCGTCGTCGCGGCCGACCCGGGGCAGGTGGAAGACCTCGGTCCAGACCTCGGCGACAGCCACTTCCGTGGGCGTACGCGGCGCGCTGTATTCCCGTACCGACGTTCCCGCCGCCGGCCGGGGCAGCGCGGCCCGGTCGAGCTTGCCGTTGTTGTTCAACGGGAGCCGGTCCAGGCGGACCCAGGCCGTCGGGACCAGGAAGCCGGGCACCCTGCTGCGCATCACGTCACCGAGCCGGGCGGGGTCGGCCGGGCCGTCCGCGTCGAGCACGACGTACCCGACGAGTTGCTTGATGCCGTCCACGCCCTGGTACGCCGCCGCCGCGGCAGCCCGCACCGTAGACAGCTCGGCGATAGCGGCCTCCACCTCGCCCAACTCGACGCGGTGCCCACGAATCTTCACCTGGTGGTCGCGCCGCCCGACGAAGTGGATCGTGCCGTCCGGATCCTGGCGGACCATGTCCCCGGTGCGGTAGAGCCGGTTTCCCGGCGCGTGTCCGGACGGGTCCGGTACGAAGCGTTCGGCGGTCAGGTCCGGACGGCCCTGGTATCCGCGCGCGACGCCCGGGCCCCCCAGCAGCAGCTCACCCGGCACCCCGAACGGGACAGGGTCGAGGTTCTCGTCGACGACGTGCACGTAGGTGTGCTGGATCGGCTTCCCGATCGGAATGACGTCGGTGAGCGCCGGCAGTGGGATCCGCGGATGGACGGTGGCGAACGTGGTGCTTTCGGTCGGGCCGTACCCGTTGCTGACCAGCACGCCGTGTTCCATCGCCCTGCGCACCTGCAGCGGAGGCAGCACCTCGCCACCGACCACCACCTCCCGTATCCCGGCCAACGCCTGCGGCCGCACGTCCATCATCGTGTTGAAGAGGCCGGTGGGCAGGCACAGCACGGTCACCCCGTGTCGGCGCAGGAGCTCGTCGAGCTCGTCGGCGGTCGGCGTTTCCGGGGAGACGACCAGCCGCGCCCCGTTGCACAGCGCGCCCCAGACCTCGAACGTCGACGCGTCGAAGGCGAGCGTGCCGGCTTGCAGCATGACCTGGTCGGCGTCCAGCCGCGCGTAGTCCTGGCCGTGCACCAGCCGGACGACGCCGCGGTGCGGGACCAACACGCCCTTCGGACGTCCGGTGGACCCCGACGTGTACGTGATGTAGGCGAGGTTCTCCGGTGACAGCGTCACCTGTGGCGCAGTGGTCGGCCGGCTGCCGTCCGACCACCAGCCGGAGTGCAGGTTCAGCGTGGTCAGCCCGGCACGCGCCGCGAAACGGTGGGCGTGGGTCGGCCCGCTCAGCAGGACCTGGGCGCCGGAATCGTCGAGGAGGTACTCGATGTGGCCGTCCGGATACTTGGGGTCGAGCGGCAGGTAGCAGCCGCCGGCCTTGAGGATGCCGAGCAGCGCGACCACCGCGTCGATCCCGCGGTCCATGCAGACCGCGACGGGCGTTTCCGGGCCGACGCCGTGCTCACGAAGCGCCCACGCCAACTGGTTGGCCCGGGCGTCGAGTTCGCCGTAGGTCAGGCGCGAGTCGCCGCACTCGACTGCGACGGCGTCCGGCCGGGCCTGCGCCCGGGTCGTGAACAGGTCGGTGACGCACGCCTCGGGCAGGGCGGGCCAGTCCTGCTGCGGCTCGGTGAACCGGTGCGCCGGGGTCGAGCTGAGGTCGACCGGGTTCGCGCCGTGATCGGCGATCATCGCGGTGAGCAGTTCGAGGAAGGTCTCGCCCAGGGCGGTCAGCCGCTCCTGGGTCGCCCAGCCGGCCCGGCACTCCAGTCGCAGCTCGCCCGGGAAGGTCAACGTGACCAGGGTGAACTCGTTGGGGCTGTCGTCGACGACCGTGCCGAAAACGTCCTCCTGCGCGTCGAGCACGTGGAAGTCGAGGTAGGAGAAGATGCTGCTGATCAGCGGCGTACCGGTGCCCCAGGCGCGCTGCATCGCGGGGATCGGGTAGCGCCGGTGCGGCCAGACGGCAAGCTCCTCGGCGAACACGGCGCGCACGAGGTCGCGCCACCGGGGCGTACGCAAATCCACCGCGAACGGCACCGTGTTGAGGTACATCCCCATCACCTCGTCGCCGCGCAGCAGTTCGGGCCGGCCGTTGACGACCAGACCACTGAAGAACCGCCGCTGGCCGGTGATGACGCCGATCATCGCGAGGTGCGCGGTGTGCAGCACGGCCTTGAGCGAGGTCTGCGTCCGCGCGGCCAGCTCACGCAGCCCCGGTTCGAGATGCCGCCAGGACATCCGCAGCTCCGGCACCGCGCCGTGGCCGGCCGGGGCGGTGTCCGCCGGCAACGCGATCCGGTCGTACTCACCGACCCGGCTCCGCCAGAACCGTTCGTCCGGCCCGGCCGACAGCGATCGCCGTTCCAACCTGACGAAGTCGGCGTACCGCCCCGGGGGCGGGGGCTTCAGCGCATCGGGGTCCGCGTCCCGGATCGCCCGGTAGGTGTCCCGCAGCTCGGCGATGAGGGAGTGGTGGCTCCAGCCGTCCAGGATGGCGTGGCACTCGGTGTGGGTCAGCACCCACGTCCGCTCCCCGGTGCGGTGCACGTGCCAGCGCAGTTGCGGCGCGTGATCGATGGGCAGCATCGCCAGCTTCATCGTCTCCCGGTACCGCTCCAGGATGTCCTGCTGCTCGGCTTCCGGGAGCTCGCGCAGATCGTCGAAGCCCACCTCGACCCGCGCCTCGGCGTGGACGAGTTGCATCGGCTCGGTGTAGCCGGACACGTCGAACGTGGTTCGCAGGATCTCGTGCCGGTCGACCAGCCATTGCGCGGCCTGCTGCAACGCGGCCAGCGAGAACGGGCCGTCGTCGACGATGTCGAAGCTGGTGACGTTCTGGTATGCCGGGTGCGAGCCGTTGACCAGCATCTCGTACACCATGCCGGCCTGCACCTGACCCATCGGGTAGGCGTCCACCAGGCCGTCGGGGAGCCGGTCACGGTCGGCCGCGTCGAGTTGCTCGAACGGGCCGACCGGCAGCTCGTCCGCACCGGTCGCCGGCCGGTCGGCGAGCGTCGCCAGCTGCGCCGCGGTCTGGTGCGTGAAGATGTCCTGCACCGACAGGTTCAGCCCGCCCCGGCGCAGGGTTCCGATCGCGCGGATGGCGCGGATCGAGTCACCCCCGACGTCGAAGAACCGGTCGTGCACACCGATCCGTTCGATGCCCAGCGCCGCCGCGAGCGCCTCGGCGACGACGCCTTCGGCCTCGGTGCGGGGGGCGACGTACGCTCCGGCCGCCCAGGTGCGGCCAGGTGTCGGGGCCGGCAGCGCGCGCCGGTCGGTCTTTCCGCTGGTGGTCAGGGGCAGCGCGGGCAGCAGCTGCCAGTGGCTCGGGATCATCGCCTCGGGCAGTCGACCGCGCAGGAACGACGCCAGGTCGCTCACCTCGACGCCGGCGTCCGTGTCCCGGGCGACGAGGTAGCCGACGAGCTGGCCGTTGTGCACCGCGACGGCGACCGCGGACACTCCCGGGTGCTCCGCGGCCACCGCCTCGATCTCGCCGAGTTCGACGCGGTGCCCACGGATCTTCACCTGGTCGTCGAGCCGGCCGAGGTAGTCGATCCGGCCGTCCGGCAGGTACCTCGCGAGGTCACCGGTGCGGTACAGCCGCCCTCCACCGCCGGACTCCTCGAACGGGTCGGGAACGAACCGCTGTGCCGTGAGCCCCGGACGGCTGAGGTATCCGCGGGCCAACTGCACGCCGCCCAGCAGCAGCTCACCCGGCACTCCGATCGGGACCGGTCGCAGGTTCTCGTCGACGATGTAGGTGCGCGTGTTGGCGATCGGCCGTCCGATGGTGACCGGCGTACCGGGCACGCACCGCACCGCGGTGACGTCGACGGCCGCCTCGGTTGGCCCGTAGAGGTTGTGCAGCTCGCAGCCGATCCGCTCGTGGACGGCGGCGACCAGGTCGGCGGGGAGCGCCTCGCCGCTACAGATCATTCGACGCACCGACGGCAGCGGCCCGAACGACTCGGCCAGGAACACCCGCAGCATCGACGGTACGAAATGCAGGGTGGTGACCTGCTCGGTGGCGATCAGGTCGGCCAGGTAGTGCGGGTCGCGGTGGCCGTCCGGCCGGGCGATCACCAGCGTGGCCCCGGTGATCAGCGGCCAGAAGAACTCCCACACCGAGACGTCGAAGCTGTACGGGGTCTTCTGCAGCACCCGGTCGGAGTCGTCCAGCCGGTAGGCGTCCTGCATCCAGCGCAGCCGGTTGACGATCGCGCGGTGGGTGACCACGACGCCCTTGGGCCGGCCGGTCGAGCCGGACGTGTAGATCACGTAAGCCGGGTGGTCGGGTCCCGCCGGGGTCGTGCTCGCCGGTGCCGGTCCGCTGCCGGTGATGGCCGGTTCGCCGTCGGTGAGCACGATGGTGACACCGGCGTCGGCGCACATGTAGTCCCGGCGCTCGGCCGGGTGGTCCGGGTCCAGCGGCAGGTAGGCGCCGCCGGCCTTCTGGATCGCCAGCAGGGCCACCACCAGCTCGACACCGCGTCGGCGGCACACGCCGACGATCGACTCCGGCCCGACGCCTGCGTCGATGAGGTACCGCGCCAGTCGGTCGGTCCGCCGGTCCAGCTCGGCGTAGGAGACGTCCTCGCCCTCGAAGCGGAGGGCGACGGCGTCCGGGGTCCGGGCCACCTGTCGCGCGAACAGCTCCGGCAGGGTGCCGGTCGGGTACGCCACCTCGGTCTCGTTCCACGTCCGCACCACCAGCTCCCGCTCCGCCGGTGGGGACTCGACCAGCTGGCTGATCGGTGCGTCCGGCGTGGCCGCGATGCTGCCGACGAGAGTGGTGAAGTGGCTCGCGAACCGCTCGACGGTGTCCCGGTCGAACAGCGCGGTGGCGTAGTTCAGGAAGCCGGTGAGGGTGCCGTCGGGCTGGTCGACGACCACCAGCGTCAGGTCGAACTTGGCGTCGCTCTCGCCGACCGGCAGTTCCTCGGCGCGTAGTTCGCCGACGCGGCGGGCAGTGGAGTCCCCGTTGGCCCAGAGGAACATGGTCGAGAACAGCGGGGTCCGGGACGCGTCGCGCACCGGGGCCAGCTCGTCCACCAGCCGTTCGAACGGGAGTTCCTGATGGGCGTAGGCGCCGAGCGCCATCTCCTTGACCCGCCGGAGCACCTCGCGGAACGACGGGTCGCCGGACAGGTCGGTGCGCAGCACCAGCGTGTTGAGGAACAAGCCGATCAGGTCCTGCACCTCGGCCCGGTCGCGACAGGCCACCGGGGTGCCGATCGTGACGGAGTTGCTCCGGCCGAACCGGCCCAGCGTGATCGCGTACACGGCCATCAGCACCATGAACGGCGTCGCGCCGGACTGGCGGGCGAGTTCGTGCAGGGCTCGGGCGTCCGGCGCGGACACCGCGATCGGGACCAGGTCGCAGGCGCTGTCCCGAACCTGTGGGCGGGGCCGGTCGAGCGGCAGTTCCACCGCGGTGGCGCCGGCCAGCGCCTGCCGCCAGTAGTCGAGCTGACGGTCCAGCTTGGCACCGGACATCGCATCGCGCTGCCACGCGGCGAAGTCCGCGTACTGCACCGGTAGGGGCACCAGCGGGGACGGCCCGCCGGTCAGCGCGGCGGTGTACAACCGGTCGAGCTCACGCCACAGCACCTGCTCGGACCAGCCGTCGAAGGCGATGTGGTGCAGGGTCACCACCAGCGCGTGCTCCTCGTCGGCCAGCCGCGCGAGGGTTCCGGTCAGCACCGGGCCGGTCGCCAGGTCGACGGGTGCCCGGTCGTGGGTCATCCAGCCGGCGATCCGTTCGTCCTGGGCGGCGGGGTCGAGGCCACGCAGGTCCACCTCGTGCAGCGTGGCCGGCTGCGGAGGGTCGATCACCTGGCCCGGTTCACCGTCGACCACCACGTAGCGGGTGCGCAGCACCTCGTGCCTGGCCACGATCGCGTCCAGCGCCGCCCGCAGTGCGCCGGGTTCCAACGGCCCGAACAGGCGCAGGCCGGCGCTGGCCAGATACTCCGTACCGCCCGGCCGGACCTGGTCGAGAATCCACAGCCGGCGCTGCGCGAACGACAGCGCGGGCGGCGTCTCACGCGAGACCCGGGTGATCCCCTCGTCCGGCGCGGTGTTCGCGGCACCTACGAGCCTGCGCCGAAGCAACTCCGCGCGTAGACCGGCTCGATCGATTGTCTCAGTCACAGGGCACCATCCTGGGAAAGCAGTTCGCTCATCTGGGCGTCGGTCAACTCGTCGAGTTCCGCCGTGATCAGGTCGGTCACCACCACCGCCAGCTCGGCCACGGTGGTCGCCTCGAACAGGCAGCGCAGCGGGACCTCCACGGCGAAGGCCGCCCGCAGCCGGGCCAGGACCCGGGTGGCCAGCAACGAGTGGCCGCCGAGCCCGAAGAAGTCGTCATCGACGCCGACCCGGTCGACGCCGAGAATGTCCGACCAGATCCCGGCGATGGTCTCCTCGGCCGGGTCCCGCGGTGCCACGTACCCGCGGCCGCGGTCGAGTTCGGAAGGTTTCGGATCTGGCAGCGCCGCCCGGTCGACCTTCTTGCTCGGTGACAGCGGCAGCGCCGCGACGGTGACCCAGGCCGACGGGATCATGTACGAGGGCAGCGACTCTCGTAGGTACGCCCGCAGCTCGTCGAGGTCGGGTCCGGTGTCGTGGGGCCACTCCAGGTAGGCGACGAGCCGCTTGTCGCCGGGCCCGACGTCCTTCGCGACGACGGCGGCCGCGGACACCGCGGGGTGCCTGGCCAACACGGCTTCGATCTCGGCGAGTTCGATCCGGAAACCTCGAATCTTCACCTGGGTGTCGAGGCGGCCGAGGAAGTCGACAGCGCCGTCCGGCCGGAGCCGCACCAGGTCGCCGGTGCGGTAGAGGCGCGTTCCCGGTTCGGTGGCGAACGGATCGGGCACGAAACGCTCCGCGGTCAGCTCCGGCCGGTCGTGGTAGCCACGGGCCAGGCGCACGCCGCCGAGGTACAGCTCGCCGGGTACCCCCACCGGGAGCGGACGCAGCTCCGTGTCGAGCACGTACACCCGGGTCCCGGCGGCCGCACGGCCGATGTGCAGGGTGGCCGTGCCGCGCTCGTCGGCGAGATCGCCCGACACGGGGTTGAACATGCAGGTGACGGTCGCCTCGGTCGGCCCGTAGCTGCAGAGGAACCGGCCGGGTAGGCCGGTCGCCGCCCAGCGTTGGGCGTCGGCGACGGTCACCACGTCCGAGCTGACGTTGACGAGCTTCAGCCCGGTGAGCCGGTCCACGCCGGACTCCATCATCTCCCGGTAGTACGCCGGGGTGATCTCCATGATCGTCACGCCGTACTGCGCCAGCTTGGCCGGCAGCTCGCTCGGCGCCCAGAAGACCGGGTCGCTCACCACGATCGTGGCACCGGCGGTCAGGGTGGCGCCGACCTGATCCATCGCGACGTCGAAGGTGAGTGCCGAGAGCAGCACGACCCGTTCGCCCGGGCGGATGCCGTACTGGTCGGCGACCACCCGGCAGTGGTGCGCGTACGCCCGGTGCGAGATCGTCACGCCCTTGGGGCGGCCGGTCGACCCGGACGTGTAGATGATGTACGCGAGGTTGCCCGGAACGGTGACCGATGCCGGGTCGGCCGTCGGCCGGCCGCTCGCCCGGTCCCCGTCGTCGACGACCAGCACCGGCCGGTCGTGCCCGGCGAACCGGTCGGCGAACGCACCGGTGGTCACCACCAGGTGCGCTCCGGCGTCGGCGAGCATGTAGCGCAGCCGCTCCGGGGGATGTTCCGGGTCGAACGGCACGTACACCCCGCCGGCCTTGAGCACCGCCAGCAGCACCACGACCGGTGCGATCCCGCGCTGAAGGCACGAGCCGACGATGACCTCCGGACCGACCCCCATCGCACGGAGCTGGTGCGCCAGCTCGTTGACCCGGGCGTTCAGCTCGGCGTAGCCGAGCCGCTCGGCACCGAAGACCACGGCGGTCGCCTCCGGAGTCCGGGCCGCCCACTGTTCGAACAGTTGCGGTACCGAGAGGTGCCGTTCGCCGGGCGGGTCGAGCAGGTCCAGCCGGTCCGCGTCGGGGTCCGCCCATCGGTGCACGATCGTGTGGCGTTCGTCGGCCGACAGAAGATCCAGCTCGCTGATCCGGGTCTGCGGGGCGGCGGTCACGCCGCCCAGCAGGCGCAGGTACTGGCCTGCGAGGCGTTCGATCGTCGAGCGGTCGAACAGCGCCGTGGCGTACTCGAACCAGCACTCCAGCCGGCCGTCCGGCTGCTCCATCACGGACAGGGTGAGGTCGAACTTGGCCACCGACAGGCCGCTGTCCAGGCCGGTCGCGGCGCACCCGGCGAGGGTGGACGCCGCGTTACCGGCACCGGTGTGCTGTACCTCGAACATGATCTGGAACAGCGGGTTGCGGGACAGGTCGCGGTCCGGTTGCAGGGCGTCGACGAGGTGTTCGAACGGCACCTCCTGGTTGGCGAACGCCTCCAGGGCGCTGCGGCGGACCCGGTCGACCAGGTCGAGGAAGGTCGGGTTCCCGCCCAGGTCGGCCCGGACCACGAGGTTGTTGACGAAGAAGCCGACCAGGTCCTCGGTCTCCGGTCGCGTCCGACCGGCGACCGGGGTGCCGATCGCGATGTCGGTGCGGCCGGTGTGGCGGCTCAGCAGCACGTCGAACGCGGCCAGCAGCACCATGAACAGGGTTGCGCCGGTCTGGTTGCCCAGCTCGCGTACTGCTGCTCCGGTGTCCTGCGGTATGTCGACGATGAACAGTTCGCCGCGCAGGTCACGCCCAGGCTGGCGGGGCCGGTCGGGGGTCAGCTCGACCGGCACGAGCCCGGCGAGCCGGTTTCGCCAGTGCTCGATCTGCTTGCCGATGGTGCCGTCGGCCTGCCGGTCGCGTTGCCAGGCGGCGAAGTCGGCGTACTGCACCGGAAGCGGCTGCGTCGACCAGGGGGTACCGGTGAGCCCGGCCACGTACGCGTCGTTCAGCTCGCGCAGGAAGATGCCCAGCGACCAGTTGTCGAAGGCGATGTGGTGCAGGGTGATCGCGACCAGGTGTTCGTCGGCCGCCGTGTGCACGACCGTGACCCGCAGCGGACGCTCGTGGGTGAGGTCGAACGGCCGGGCGCTCACCGCTTCGACGATCGTCCTGGCGCGCTCTGCGGCGTCCGCGGTGCCGGTCAGGTCCACCACGTCGAAGGGCACCGGGCCGGGGGGATCCACGAGTTGCAGCGGAACACCGCTGTCCCCGACGTAGCGGGTGCGCAGCACCTCGTGCCGGGCGCTGACCTGCTCCACCGCGCGGCGCAACGTCGCGGTGTCCAGCGTTCCGGTGAGGTGGTACACCATCGGGACCAGGTATTCCGCGCTGCCCGGTTCGAGCTGGTCCAGGAACCACAGTCGTTGCTGGCCGAACGAGGTCGGCAGGGTGCCGTCGCGGGGTACGGGCACGATCTGCGGCTCGCTGTCGGGTGTCGTGCCCGCGTCGATCGCCGCGGCGACCCGCTCCACGGTCCGTCCCTCGAACAGGGTGGCCACCGTCAGCTCCAACCCGAACCTGCGGCGCAACCGGTGCGCGAGCCGGATCGCCAGCAGCGAATGCCCACCCAGCGCGAAGAAGTCGTCGGCGACGCCGACCCGCTCGACCCCGGTCAGCTCGCCCATGAGGGTGGCGACGGCCCGCTCGGTCTCCGTCCGTGGGGCGACGTGACCGGCGGTCACGTCATCGGGCTCGACGTGATCCGGGTCGTCGCCGGACGGGCGGCTGCCGGGAGGCGGCAGCGCCGCCCTGTCGACCTTTCCGTTGGGCAGCGACGGCAGCGCGGCCAGCGCGACGATGCTGGCGGGAACCATCGCGGCGGGCAGCCGCGTGCCGAGGAATCCAGACAACTCGTCGGTCTCCACCGTCGCCCCGGAGGTCGGCACCACGTAGCCCGCGAGTTCCAGGTCACCGGTGACGGACCGGTAGGAGGTGACCACGGCCGCGGCGACCGACGGATGCGCCCGCAGCGCGGCTTCCACCTCACCGGGTTCGACACGCACCCCCCGCACCTTGACCTGCGCGTCGAGGCGGCCGACGAACTCCAGGACCCCGTCGTCACGCCACCTGGCGAGGTCTCCGGTGCGGTACCACCGCTGGCCGGGCCGGGTGGCGAAGGGGTTCGGGGTGAAGCGTTCGGCGGTGAGGTCGCCGCGCCCGGCGTAACCGCGGGCGAGGCCGACACCGCCGATACACAACTCACCCGGTACGCCGATGGGCGCGAGCCGGCCGGCGGAGTCCACCACGTACAGGTCGACGCCGGGCAGCGCGGCACCGATCGGAACCGTACCGTCGCTCTCGCCACGCGCGTAGCGCCACGCGGTCACGTCGATCGAGGACTCGGTCGGGCCGTAGGTGTTGTACAGCTCCACCTCCCGCACGCCGAGCAGTCGCTCGCACAGTTCGGTCGGCAGCGGCTCGCCGGCCGAGCAGACCAGCCTCAGCGCGTCGCAGGCGGCCAGCTCCGGCTCCTCGACCACGGTGCGAAGCACGGACGGGACGAGTTGCACCACGGTGATCCGGTACGCGGCGAGGGCACCGACCATCACCGCGGTGTCGCGGTGCGCGTCCTGCGGCGCCATCACCACGGAACCGCCGGACACCAGCGGCGCCAGGAACTCCCACATCGACGCGTCGAACCCGATGGTCGTCTTCTGGAGTACACGGTCGGTACCGGTGAGCCCGAGCCGGTCCACCGCCCACAGCACCCGGTTCCGGATCCCACCGTGACTGATCACGACGCCCTTGGGGCGACCGGTGGAGCCGGACGTGTACATGACGTAGGCGGCGTTCGCGGCGTCGCGCGCCACCGGCGGCGGTGGCGTGGCGCGTGCGATGTCGTCCCACTGCTCGTCGAGCACCACCACCGGGGTCTGCTGCGGGATCCGCTGTCGCAGCGCCGTGTCGGTGAGCACCAGTTCGACGCCCGCATTTTCGATCATGAACTCGAGTCGCTCGTCGGGCAGGTCGGGTGGGAGCGGGACGTAGACCGCGCCGGCGGTGAGCGAGCCGAGCAGCGCGACCACGAGATCGGTACCGCGGTGCAGGGCAACGCCGACGGCGGTCTCCACGCCGACTCCGCGAGTGCGCAGGAAGCTGGCCAGGTTGTCCGTCCTGGACCTCAGCTCGGCGTAGGTCAGCTCGGTGTCACCGCAGACCACGGCCACCGCGTCCGGCGTGGCCTCGGCCTGCGCCCGGAACAGGTCCGGCAGCAGCGCGTCGGTCGCTGCGCGCGGTGCGGGATGCCAGCCGAGCAACTGCTGCTGTTCCGCGCCGGCCACCGTCGGCACGTCGCGCAACGTCGTCTGAGGCGCCGCCGCCAGGTTCTCCAGCAGCGCCACGTAGTTGTCGGCCATCCGCTGGATCCGGGCCCGGTCGAAGAGCGCGGTCGGATAGGTGATCCGGGCGACCCAGGATCCGTCCGGCTCCTCGGTCATCTGAAGCGACATGTCGAAGGTGGCACTGCGTACGGGGGTCGGCACCCAGTCGACCTCGATGCCGGGCAGACTCAGCGGCTTCCCCTGGCCGTTCAGGACCGCGAACCCGACCTGGAAGAGCGGGTTGCGGGACAGGCCGCGGTCCGGCGACAGTTCGGCGGCCAGACGTTGCAGGGGTACGTCCTTGTGTTCGAAGGCGTCCAGGGCCGTCTCGCGGACCCGGCCGAGCAACTCGACGAAGGTGGGATCGCCGGACAGGTCGGTCCGCAGCACCACAGTCTGCGCGAGCGAGCCGATCACCGGTTCCAGCTCGACCCGGTTCCGCCCGCTTGTCGACACCCCGACACCGAAGTCGAGCTGGTCCGCGTAACGGCTGATCAGAAGCTGGTAGGCGGCCAGGAACACCATGAACGGGGTCGCCCGGGCGGCGCGTCCCACGGAGCTGATCCGGGCCGCCAACGGGGCCGGCACCGCGAACGCCACCACGTCGCCGGCCGGTTCCCAGGCGGCGGGGCGCTGCCGGTCCGTGGGCAGCTCCAGTGACGGCAGTCCGGCCAGTCGCTCACGCCAGTAGTCCAGGTGCCGGACGAACGCCGCGTCGTTCGCGTCCCATCGGCTCCGCTGCCAGTCGGCGAAGTCGGCGTACTGGAGCTCCAGCGGCGCCAGCGGCGACTTCTCGCCTGCGGCATGGGCCGCGTAGAGCACGCCCAGTTCCCGGGCGAGGATTCCCAGCGACGGGCCGTCGAAGGCGATGTGATGCACCACCAGCATCAAGATCGCGTCAGCGGGGGAAAGCTGCACGAGGGTCAGCCGCCAGGGGGCTGATCCGCGCAGGTCGATCGGCGTGGTCACCGCCGCCTCGCCGATCTCCCGTACCCGTCGGTCCTGTTCAGCTGCCGGGTGCCCGGTGAGGTCCACCACCGTGAGGTCGGCCGCCACCGGCTCGTCGATGATCTGCACCGGCTGGCCGTCAACCGTCGAATAGCGGGTGCGCAGAATTTCGTGCCGGCCAGCGATGTCAGTGAGGGCGGCGGTCAGCGCCACCCGGTCCAGCGGCCCACGCAGCCGGAATCCCCAGTGCAACAGGTACTCCTGGGTACCGGACCGGACCTGGTCGAGAAACCACAGTTGCTCCTGCTCGAACGACAGTCGGAGCTGGTTGTCGGTTTCGAGGATGTCGGTCATGCGCACACCTGCTGCTTCGTCGGTAGGAAGTCATCCAATGTGGTGCCCAGGCCGCGGTCCGACGCCGCACGCCGGACCAGGTCGGCCACCGCCAGATCCAGGCAGCCGAGTCCGAACGGGGAGAACACCGTCACGGCTTCGTCGCTTCTGACGTACCGCTCACCGGCCACCAGGACTTCGCCGAGCGAGGCGGCGATGAAGTCGCGGTTGCCGGCTTCCTGTTGGGCCAGGTCCAGCGAGGTCGCGGCCCGGCACACGTGGTCCGCGTCGTCGACGATGTTCACGCTGGAGCGGATCGAGTCGGTGGTGAGGTCACGCAGGGACAGGTGCAGCACCAGCGTTCCCGGGCGGCAGTGCTCGGTACCCAGGTGCGGGGCGCTCGCCGTCGTAGCCAGGCACACCAGCTTGTGGCGGGACATGGCGTCGGCCGCGTTCTCGGCCACGTCGATCTTCAACGTCGGCCAGACCGACCGCGCCTCGGCGGCGAAGGACTGCGCCCGCTCGGCGCTGAGGTCGTACAGGGTCACCGTGTCCAGCGTCGGCAGCACGGTGCGCAGATACCTCAGCACCTCGAAGTTGATCGGACCGCAGCCGATCAGCGTCACCGCGGATTCGGGGCTGGACGAGGAGAGCGTGGACGCCGCCAGGGCGGCGCTCGCGGCCGTACGTCCGGCCGAGATCGCCGACGCTTCGAGGATCGCCTCCGGCACTCCGGTGTGTACCGAGTTCAGGATCATCACGGCCGAGGCCCGGTGCATCCCCCGCTGGAGGTTGCCGGGGAAGGATGACACCCACTTCACCCCGCAGGTCGGCGTCTCACCTCCCAGATAGGCCGGCAGCGCGATGATCCGCTCGCGCTCGCCGTCGGGGAAGCGGAGGAAGACCGACTGCGGTACCCGGGTACGGCCCAACGCGTGCGACCGGTACGCCGCCTCCACCGCGGACACCACGTCGCGCTCGCCCCCGTCGAGGACGGAACGGACCTCACCTGCTCCGAGAATCAACATGGCGCCACCTCCATGTCGGGCTTGGTCCACAGGTGCGACACGTCACCGAAGTACGTCATGACCCAGTCGTCGTCGTAGATGGTGTCGAGGTACCGCTCACCGCGGTCGGGAAAGACCATCGCGCAGGTGGCCCCGGGTCGGATCTGATCGCGCAACTGCTCCAGGCCCGCCACGACGGCACCCGACGAGCCACCGACGAGAATCGCCTCGCGGGCGGCCAGCCGGCGGCACGCCACGATCGCGTCGAGATCGTCGACTCGGACCACGATGTCGGCCAGATCGCTGCGGTACAGCTTCGGACGCACCGATGCGCCGTGGCCGGGAATCATCCGCCACCCCACCGCTGGGCCGAATATCGCACTGCCCAACGCGTCCACCGCCACGATGGTCACCGGCAGTTGGTGCGTCCGGATGTATTCGGCGCACCCCCGCAGGGTGCCGCAGGAACTCGTGGCACAGAACAGGTAGTCGATGTCCGGCAGGGCGCGCACGATCTCCCGTACGGTCGTATGGTGTGCCTGCGGGTTGAGCGGGTTCGAATACTGGTCCGGGCAGTACGCGTGCTCGATCGTGGCGACGAGTTCACGCACCCGACGGATACGGACGGGCAGGTATTCTCCGGTGGCCGGATCGACATCGGTGACCACCTCGACCTGCGCGCCCAGCGCCCGCATGATGGCGATGTTGTCCTTGTTGGTGCGCGGGTCCACCACACAGATGAAGCGAATTCCGTAGTACCCGCAGACCTGTGCGAGCCCGATTCCGAGGTTGCCGGAACTGGACTCGATCACCACCGATCTTCCGGGTACGAGTCGCCCGTCGTGTATGCGTCCTCGCAGCATCTCCAGCGCCGAGCGGTCCTTGATACTGCCGCCCGGATTGTGCGACTCCAACTTCGCGAACGTCCTGAACGGACTCTCGGGGTCGAGCTTCACCAGCTCGACGATCGGTGTCGCTCCGATGGTCGCCAGCACTCCTGACCCGGTGGGGGTTTGTTCGGTCATAGAGCCGCTCCTCGAATTGCATCCGCCGCGATGCGCCTACTACGAGATTCCTCCGCACCATCGAGACAGCGCAGGGAAGAACATGCAGACTCACCGGTTGACTCCGGCAGCAGTTCTGCCGGAGGTTCTTCTGTTCTCTTCGTACTGCTGCGGCCGGTCGCGCCGTTTCCACCCGAAACGATCACCACCGCACGGCCGGCAGATCCGCGCCGTAGCGCGCCGGCCAGCGCTACCGCACCGCTTGGTTCCGCGCTGACACCGGCTCGGCGAAGGACACCCAGCGCGTGGGTGATCGCCTCGTCGGTCACGCCGATCAGGTCGTCGACCCGGTGCCGAATGATCGGCCAGGGAACCGCACCGGGTCGTTGCCCGCGCAGGCCGTCGGCGATCGTCATGGACGGTGGCAGCTCGGTCGGGGCACCCTGGGCAACGGAGACGGCGTAGCGGCGTGCGGACATCGGCTCCACCCCGACGACCCGCACCCGCCGGGACAGCGCCGACGCCGCCAGGCAGACGCCGGCCAGCAGACCACCACCGCCGGTCGGTACGAAGATCGTCGTGAGGCCCGGCACCTGTTCGAGCACCTCAAGCCCGACCGTGCCGGCCCCGGCCACCACCAGCTCGTCGTCGGAGGAAGGCACGAAGACCGCCCCGGTCGCCGCGGCGATGTCCGCGGCCCGGCGGTCGCGTTCGACCACGCCGCCGGTCACCTGGACCACGCTGGCGCCGAGTGCCCGTATCGTTTGGGCCTTGCCGTCGCTGGCCCCGGCAGCCATCACGATCGTCACCCTGATGCCCAACGCGGCACCGAGCATGGCGACGGCGATGCCATGGTTACCGGAGGAACCCGCCACGACCTCCTTGGCGTAGCGGGTAAGCATCGCGTTCGCCGCGCCCCTGATCTTGAACGAGCCGCCGCGCTGGCGGTGCTCGGCCTTGACCAGCACCCGCGAATCCAGCGGCAGCACCGGAGTGCGATCCACCAGGCCGGTGATTCGGTCGGCGGCCAGGCGCACGTCCGCGAGGGTGGGCCCAACACCCGTCGTCCTCATGGCCCGTCCACGGTGACCGCCCTGCGGTCGGTCTTGCCGCTGACCGTCGTCGGCAGGCGGTCGATCCGGGCGAACCGTCGCGGGATCATGTAGTGGGGCAACGTCATCGCCAGGTGGGCGCGCAGCGCCGCGTCCGTCACCTGCGCCGACGCGGCGGCGACGTGCGCGATGAGGAAGACCCGGCCGCCGGCATCGGTATCCGCGGTGACCACCGCGCCGGTGACGGCGCGATGGGTCAGCAGCGCGCCCTCGATCTCGGCCGGGTCGATCCGGTAGCCCCGGACCTTGATCTGCCGGTCGATGCGGCCGAGATACACGAGGCCACCGTCGGGCAACCGACGCGCCAGGTCACCGGTACGGTACATGCGCGCGCCGGGCGCGCCGTGTGGGTCCGGCAGGAACCGGTCCGCGGTCAACCCCGGCCGGCCGCTGTACCCGCGCGCGACACCACATCCACCGATCCACACCTCGCCGACACCGCCGTCCGGCACGGCGTGCAGCTCGTCGTCGAGCAGATGCACGCTCACACCGTCGATCGGTGTCCCGATCAGGTCGACCGTCGTGTCCGGGACCGGCGGCACGACGAAACGGGTCGAGGTCATCGTGGTCTCGGTCGGGCCGTACTGGTTGATCATCCGTCCGGGCACCCGGTCGCGGCCACCGGCGACGAGGAGCGGTCGCAGCGACTCACCGCTGGACACGGTCAACCGCAGGTCGGGCAGATCGCTGCGCCGCAGCGACGTCAGGAAGGTCGGGGTGGCCGACAGAATCGTGTTCACCCCCCACCTGCGGAGGGCCGCGACGAACTCACCGGCGCGCAACAGGGTGGAGCGCGGCACCAGGACCACCTGCCCGCCGGCGACGAGCGGGGCGAACGTGTCGCGGACCGAGGCGTCGTATCCGAACGGCGCGAGTTGCAGGACCACGGTGTCCGGACCGAGTTGGTAGTCGTCGACGATGAACCGCAGGTAGTTGGTGACGCCGCGGTGCTCCAGCAGTACCGCGTTCGGCGGCCCGGACGAACCGGAGGTGTGACTGACATAGGCCAGCGATCGGGGCGACAACGGTCGCAGGGGTGCCGGCGCGTCAGGCGCGTCGACGAACACGGTCGGGCCGTCGATGGCGAGGTCGTGCTGCCCGGCCCGGGCCGGTGTGGTGACCAGGAACCGGGCCTGGGCGGTGCGGACCATCGCCGCCAGTCGCTGATCGGGCAGCTCGGTGTTGAGGGTGAGGAAGGCGCCGCCGGCCCGAAGCACCGCCGCCATCGCGATGACGGCCTCCGGGCCCCGGTCAACCATGACCGCGCAGACCTGCTCCGGTCCGACGCCCCGGGCGACCAGCGCCCGGGCCAGCCGGTCGGTCCGGGCGGCGAAGTCCTCGTAGCACAGGGCGGTGTCCGGGGTGACGATCGCCGGTGCGTCGGGCCGGGTCGTGGCGTGGGTCAGGATGTCGTCGAGAAACGTGGTCACAGCCCCGCTCCGCCGCTCGGCCAGTCGACGGCGCACCACTGCAGGACCGCCCGGGCGCTGTGGTACTTGTTCTCGGCCTGGGCGAAGGCGATGCTGTCGGGCCCGTCGAGGACCGCCGCGGTCACCTCCTCGCCCCGATGCGCCGGCAGGTCGTGCATGAACACCGCGCCCGGGCAGGCCGCCATCAGAGCCTCATTGACCTGGAACGGGGCGAACTCGGAACGCCAGTCGGGCGTCGGCTTCGTCGACCCCGTGGTCTGCCAGCGGGTGGTGTAGACGACATCCACCGGCGGCAGGCCCGACAGGTCGTGCCGCTGTTCGACCCGCGCGCCGCTACGCCGGGCGGACACCGCCGCCTGGTCGAGGTACCGCTGCTCCACGCCGTACCCGGGCGGGGTACGCAGGTGCAGCTCGGCACCGGGGTACCGGGACAGCGCGAGGGTCAGCGCCGAGGCGGTGTTGTTCCCCTCCCCCACATACAGCACCCGTACGCCCTCGACCCGACCGAAGTGCCGGACGATCGTGGTGAGGTCGGCGAGGGCCTGAGTCGGGTGTTCGACCGCACTCATCGCGTTGATCACCGACATGCGCTTCTGGGCGGCGTACGCCCGAAGCTCGGACTCCGGCCCGACGGTGCGGGCGACCAGGACGTCGAGCATGCCGGAGAGCACCGCGCCGGTGTCCTCCACCGACTCGCCGGTGGCCAGTTGCAGGTCGTTCGGGCCGTACGTGATCAGGCCGGCACCGAGACGCAGCGCACCGGCGGAGAACGCGGTCCGGGTACGGGTGGAGGTCTTGCGGAACAGCACGCCGACGACCGCCCCGGACAGGGGCTGGTCGGCTCCCGCGGAACCACGCGAGTACTCGACGCCGCGCTGGACGATCCAGCGCAGTTGGTCGTCGGAGAGGTCGTCGATGGAGATCAGATGGCGTCGCTCGGTCATGCCGAGCCCCCTTCCAGGTGGCGATCGGCCGTGAGCCCAGAGCCTGCGGGAGGTGCGGACCGTCGAACAGGGACGGAGCCGCACGACGCGTCTGCGTGTTCGTCTCTATGGACGGCACGCGTCGGCCCGGCAACATCGGGCTCAGCTATTCGGATCACCCGACCATGCCGGAGGGGTCATGACTGACGACGGTGTCTACCGCGTCGTGCGCAACGACGAGGAGCAGTACTCGATCTGGTGGGCCGACCGGGAGCTGCCGCTCGGCTGGACCGCCGAAGGGACGTCCGGGTCGAAGCAGGAGTGCCTGGACCACATCGGGAAGGTGTGGTCGGACATGCGGCCGCGAAGCCTGCGGGAGCAGATGGCCCGGGCCTGAGGCCGAGGTCCGTACCGCACCACACTCCATGCCGCCCCGCCCCGCCCCGCCGAACACGGCGAGCGGCGGGGCGGCAGCACAACGCCCCGTCGCCGAGGGCCCGTAGCGCAGGGCCGTGGACGCCGGCAGCTACATCGACGCGGCTCCGAAACCGTGATGGACGGGCAGCTCCAACTCCGAGGAGACATCATGATGGCCCCGACTATCGAGTCAGAGGTCCGTAGTTACTGCCGAAGCTGGCCGATCGTGTTCGACCACGGGCGTGGCAGCCGAATGTTCGCCGACGACGGCCGCGCCTACCTTGACTTCTTCGCCGGCGCGGGCGCCCTCAACTACGGCCACAACCATCCGATCCTCAAGCGAGCCCTGCTGGACTACCTGGAGCGGGACGGGGTCACCCACAGCCTCGACATGCTGACCGCCGCCAAGCAGGACTTCCTCGCCGAATTCGCATCGCAGGTACTCGCCCCCCGCAGCCTGGACTACCGCGTGCAGTTCACCGGACCCACCGGCACGAACAGCGTCGAGGCGGCACTCAAACTCGCCCGCAAGGTGACCGGACGCCACACCGTCGTCGCCTTCACCGGCGCCTTCCACGGCATGTCACTCGGCTCACTGGCCGTCACCGGAAACGCCACCCTGCGCGCAGGTGCCGGCGTCCCGCTCGGAAACACCTGGCGCGTCCCGTACGACGGCTTCGCCGGTGGCCAGGTCTCCGGGCTCACCCTGCTCGACACCATGCTCGCCGACAGCAGCAGCGGAATGGACCTACCGGCCGCCGTCATCGTGGAGACCGTGCAGGGCGAGGGCGGTATCAACCCGGCCCGCGCGATCTGGCTCGCCGACCTCGCCGAGCTGTGCGCCCGCCGCAAGGTGCTGCTGATCGTCGACGACATCCAGATGGGCTGCGGTCGCACCGGCCCGTTCTTCAGCTTCGAGCACGCCGGAATCACTCCCGACATCGTCTGCCTTTCCAAGTCCATCAGCGGGTACGGCCTGCCGATGTCCCTCACGCTCTTCCGCCCCGAACTCGACGTGTGGCAACCCGGCGAACACAACGGAACCTTCCGCGGTAACAACCTCGCCTTCGTCACCGCGGCGGCCGCGCTCAAGGAATTCTGGGTCGACAGCAAAATGGAAAAGCAGACAGCGGAACGGGACATCCTGCTTGAGGCGAGGCTTGCGGAACTCACCGGTCGGCACCGGGCGCACGCAGTGACGTCACGCGGCCGGGGCCTGGTCTGGGGTCTGGCCTTCCGGGAACCGCAGCTGGCCCGACGGGTCGCCCAGGAGGCGTTCGCCCGTGGGCTGCTGGTGGAGATGTCCGGATCCGCCGACGAGGTGGTGAAGCTGATGCCGCCCCTGACCCTGACGGATGAGGAACTGGCCGAGGGCCTCGACATCCTGGAGCAGTCGGTGACGGCAGCGGCCGACCGCTGAATTGTCCCGGTCGCAGATCCTTCGAGGGTTGTGCGGCCGGGGTGTCAATCCTGGCGGTAGTCACCGATGGTGACCGTCGCAGCCTGTTCGTGGCCTCGGAGGGGGCCGCGTGATCTTGGGCGGAACCAGCGCACCGATGACCTGCTCACCATCGGCCCGGCGTCGACGATCGTCACCTCGTCGCCGTTGCCAGCTTGGGTACGGGGTGAGCCACGACCAGCACGCCCAGCAACCGATGCGCAGACCGTCTTTAGCGAGCAGGCGTACGGCCGCGAAGGCGGATGGTGCCGAGCAGCGGAGGATCCGTCAGGATCGGCGCATGGCGAACATCTGGTCCGGTGTGACGATTGACTGCCTCGACCCCGAGCGAGTAGCCCGATTCTGGAGCGGCCTGCTCGGCCGCGAGCCCGGTCCGTCGCAGGAAGGCTGGGTCTACCTCGGTGAACGAGGTGATCCTCAGCCACGGCTGGTGTTCCAGCCGGTGTCGGAAGCCAGGACAGGCAAGGTGCGGATTCACCTCGACATCTCCGTCGACCAGATCGACGAGGCCATGGCCCTGGTCGTCCATCTCGGTGGCCGGTTCACCGGCGAACGGCACGACTACGACGACGGCGTGGTTGTCGTCATGGCCGATCCGGAGGACCACGAGTTCTGCCTGGTCCAGTACCACCGCTGACGACGGAAACACTGCCGTCGGCAGGTCCGGACAACAGCCGGACCAGTTCGGCCTTGGACCCTCAGTGGGCGGGGGCGGTGGCGGGACCGATCACTGGCGGGTTGTCCGGCACACCCACCGTCGGT
Organism: Micromonospora sp. NPDC048935; assembly: GCF_043197875.1. Lineage (NCBI taxonomy): Bacteria > Bacillati > Actinomycetota > Actinomycetes > Micromonosporales > Micromonosporaceae > Micromonospora > Micromonospora sp. NPDC048935. The sequence continues at coordinate 346,776 of NZ_JBICTZ010000006.1, forward strand.
TCGTGCTCTGCAACTCGTCTTATGCGTTGACGACGAGCCCCCGATCATCGATGCTCGTGCCGGCGGTCACGGGGAGGCTTCATGGCGTTGCTGGACATTGTCGTCACGACAGTTGGCGGCGCGCTCTCGGCGACCGTCGGGGTTTTCGTCGGTGGGATGCTCACCCGCCAGGCACAGGACCGACACTGGCTACGGGACCGGCAACTCATGGCCTACCAGGACCTGCTGCGCGAGTACGCCACGTTTTCGATGATCTTGCGACGCGCCCACCTGGGACGCACGGGCTGGGACTATGACTGGGGCGCGTGGAGCGCAGCATTGATGTCAGCCAGCCTCGTCGCGCCGAGCGCGGTCACCGCCGAGATCGATAAGTTCGGTCAAGCGGTACAGCGACTCTTGGACGTCTCCACGGGGGTGGACACGACGACCGCACCATTGTCGCAGGAGCAATTCGATCAGGCGATGGTGGCGCCGGCCCGAGCGCAACTGGCCTTGGTCAATGCCATGCGCCGATCCGTAGGACGGAATCAGGGGCCGCTGTCGACGGAGTTGGGCGGAGCAAACGGCCGCCCACCGCATTGGAAGACGACTCAATCCGAACACGACGGCGGTGCTGGCCCGCAGCCGGCTTGACCTGCCCCAACCAATCCAATATTGATCCCCAGCTCCATCGGGCCGGCAGGCAGCTCCGTCTCGCGCGCCTCCGACAGTTTCCCGGCCGTCGGCTTCTCTGCACGCTGACCCGAAGTGTCACTGCCACCCAATGCCGTGACCACGAACGTTCACGGTGTTGGGTGACCGTTGGAGAAGTGGCCGGTGCCGGCGAAGCGCGGGTTGAGCGCTGCTTCGAGGTTCAGACCCGCCGGTCCAGCCGGGTGCGGAAGAGTTCCGCGTGTTCGGCCACCCACTGTTCGAAGGTACGGGCCGGGCGGCCGGTCACCTGCTCGACGGTATCCACCACGCTGGTGGACTCCTTGCTGGGAGTGGCGTGCCAGCCTACGACATACTCGGCGTCCGCTTGGGACAGCCCGGTGGCCGTCAGCCGGTCGACGGCCTGTTCGTGGGTGATCGGGACGAAGGTGACATCACGGCCGATGGCCCGGGACAGGACGGCGATCCGCTCGCGCGGGGTCAGCGATTCCGGCCCGGTCAGGTTGTACGCACGCCCCGCGTGGCCGTCCTCGAGCAACGCCGTCGCCACGACTGCGCCGATGTCGGCCTCGTGGACCAGCGCGCTGGGGAAGTCGTACGGTTCCCGCACGACCCCTTCGCTCCGGACCGAGTCGATCCAGGTGAGCGTGTTGGACATGAACTCCTGCGGTTCCAGACGTGTCCACTGGACGCCCGAGTCCGCCACCGCCTGTTCGGCAGGCCCCACCCAGCCGCCCCACACCACGGTGATGCGCCGCACGCCCGCGTCGACCGCCCGCCGTACCAGCTCGGGTCCGGCCTCGGCGAGCCCTGCCGTCACCGTGACGTGCAGCCGATGGACGCCGTCGAACGCGGCGTCCAAAGTCCCCGGCGCCGTGTGCGTACCGGCCACCAGCTCCACCTCGGCCGGGAACCGTCCCGCGGCCGCAGCCGGGTCGCGGGTTAGCGCCCGAACGTGCTCGCCCCGGCGGACCAGCTCCGCCACTACGTGCCTGCCGGTGTTTCCGGTGGCCCCGGTCACCAACGTCGTCACAGCGACTCCTTTCGTCACCGGCGACTCTAAAATCTCAACCTAACTTGAGATCAAGGGCGGGACGATCGCGATCTCGGTTCTCGAGCAAGCAGATCATCCACCTGTCTCGGCAATCCCGAATGGGACGCACGTCGAGGCGGTACGAGCCAACGGCGATGACGACGTCAGGGCCATCGACCGCCACCGCGAACGAGTACGTGCGCGGCGCATCCTGTCCGTGGCGAGCGGCACGCTGCTGGAGCCGACCGCGTCCGGTCGCATAGTCGTCGAAGTGATCCAGCATGTCCCGCGCGTCGACCACGTTCGGCAACTGCCGCCGAAACCTGGCGGCCGCAGTTCGCCTCGCGGTTTCCTGCGGGGCGCCTCTTCGCGGTGGCCGTGGTGTTGGGTACAGGGAACCGGTGCCTGCGCGTGCTGAGGCGCAGGGACGAGGGGCACCGCCGGTCGTAGCTCGCAGCGAACGTTCCAGGCGTGGCTGCCGGTACGATGGGTTCCGGTGCGCCGGGAAGTCTGGTCGGCAATGGCTCCGACCCGTCTTCTGAAAGTTGGCCCGCTTGTGACGTCGAACCCTCAGTCGCCCCCTCGTGTCCTCGGCCGTGGTTCCTGGGCCGAGGCGCGTCGCATCGCCGACGTGCTGCGCAAGGAGACGATCGGCGGGGCGCTGCTGCTGGTCGGTGCCGTCATGGCGCTGATCTGGGCGAACTCGCCGTGGGCGCACCGCTACCAGGCGATGACGGCGCTCACCGTCGGGCCCCACGCGCTGCACCTTGACCTGTCGCTGGCGATGTGGGCGGCCGACGGGTTGCTGGCCATCTTCTTCTTCGTCGCCGGTCTCGAACTCAAGCGCGAGTTCGTCGCCGGTGATCTGCGTGATCCCCGCCGGGCTGCGGTCCCGGTCGCCGCCGCGCTCGGTGGCGTACTCGTGCCGGCCTTGCTGTACGCGGTGGTGAACGCCGGTGGCGCGGTCAAGGGTTGGGCGATTCCGACTGCCACCGACATCGCGTTCGCCCTCGCCGTGCTGGCGGTGATCGGCCGGCATCTGCCGAGCGCGCTGCGTACCTTCCTGCTGACCCTGGCCGTGGTGGACGATCTGCTGGCGATCGTCATCATCGCGGTCTTCTACACCGCCGACCTGTCGGTGCTGCCACTGCTGGCCGCGGCGGTGCCGCTGGGTTTGTTCGCGCTGCTGGTGCAGCGGCGGGTGCGCTCCTGGTGGCTGCTGCTGCCGCTGGCGTTCGCGACCTGGGTGCTGGTGCACGCCTCCGGTGTGCACGCCACCGTCGCCGGGGTGCTGCTCGCGTTCGCCGTCCCGGTGCTGCGTTCCAGGGGTGCCGGCCCGGGGCCTGGCCTGGCCGAGCACTTCGAGCACCGGTTCCGGCCGATCTCCGCCGGCGTCGCGGTGCCGGTGTTCGCGCTGATGTCCGCCGGAGTGGCCGTCGGCGGGCTCGACGGCCTGGCGCAGGCGGTCACCGATCCCGTCGCTGTGGGCATCATGCTGGGTCTGGTCGTCGGCAAGCCGATCGGCATCCTGCTCTCGACCTGGCTCGTCGCCCGGTTCACCCGGGCGCGGCTGGACGCGGGGCTGGCCTGGATCGACGTAGCTGGCCTGGCCGTGCTGGCCGGTATCGGGTTCACCGTCTCGCTGCTGATCGGCGAACTCGCCTTCGGCATCGGCAGCGACGCCGACGGCCGGGTCAAGATCGCCGTGCTGGCGGGTTCCCTGATCGCCGCCGCGCTCGCCATGGTCATTCTGCTGGTACGCAACCGCGTGTACCGGCAGATCTACGAGGCCGAGCAGGTCGACCGTGACCGTGACGACGTTCCCGACGTCTACCAGCAGTAGGTCGGCCCCGGGTTGACGCGCGGCATCAGCGCGGCCGGGGCGGTGGCCCGGGCGTATCGTCGGTGCATGCGCGCGAGCGATGTGGCGATCTCGATGGACACCGTCACCGAGGACATGCCGGCCCGGGAGGCCGCGCGGATCCTCGCGGCACAGGATCTACCCGGCCTGATCGTGGTGGACACCATGGGCCGCCCGTCGACGGTGCTGGCCGGCACGCAGGTGCTGCGGATGGCGCTGCCGTCCTACTGCCAGGACGATCCGGCGCTGGCCCGGGTGATCGACGAGGCCGCTGCCGACGTGATCCTGGACGGTATCGGCAGCCGCACCGTCGCGGACCTGCTGCCCCGCAATCGTCCGGACCTGCCGGCGGTCAGCGCCGACGCCACCCTGCTCGAGGTCGCCTCGGTGATGGCCCGATCGAATGTGCCGCTGGTCGCTGTCGTCGACCGCGACCGGGTGATGACCGGCGCGATCACCCTGGACGGGCTGCTCGACCGGATGCTTGGCACCTGAGCGTCAGAAGAACCGCAGCCACAGGTACGGCACGGCCATCGCCACCGAGATCACGGTGACGATGAGACCGTACTTCGTGAACCCCCAGAACGTGATCTTGTGGCCGGCACGGTCGGCGATGCCAAGTACCACCACGTTCGCCGACGCGCCGACGGCAGTGGCGTTGCCACCGAAGTCAGCCCCGATGGCGAGCGCCCACCACAGCACCTGAGCCTTGTCGAGCCCACCCTCGGCGTTCACCAACTCGCTCACGATCGGGCTCATCGTCGCCACGTAGGGGATGTTGTCCACGATCGCCGACAACCCGGCCGACGCCCACAGCAGCAACATGGTGGCCGGCCACAGCTTGCCCTCGACTGCCTCGGTCGCCGACCGGGCGATGCTGTCGATCACCCCGGTGGCGACCAGTGCTCCGACCATGATGAACAGGCCGGCAAAGAACACCAACGTCGGCCACTCGACGTCCTTGGCCACGTCTTCCGCGTTCAGGCGGGACAACGCCAGCAGCAGCAGGCCGCCGAGTATCGCCACCACCGATGGCTCCAGATGCAGCACCGTGTGCAGGCTGAACGCGAGCAGCACCGCGCCGAGGACCACCAGGCTGATCACGACGAGGCGGCGGTCGCGAATCGCGTCCGCCTCCCGCAGCGCCATCACCCGGGCGGCGCGCTCGGCGTCGTAGCGGAACGCCTTGCGGAACATGATCCGGCACAGGCCGATGAACACGACGAGCACGATCAGCACCAACGGGGCCATGACGTTCAGGAAGTCGGTGAAACTCAACCCCGATCGGCTGGCGATGATGATGTTCGGTGGGTCGCCGACCAGGGTGGCCGCACCACCGATGTTGGACGCCATCACCTCGGCGATCAAGAACGGGATCGGCGGCACTCCGAGCCGCTCGCAGACCAGCAGCGTCACCGGCGCTACCAGCAGCACTGTGGTGACGTTGTCCAGCGCCGCCGACACCATGGCGGTCACCACGACCAGGATGACCATGATCGGGAACGGGCGGCCCCGGGCCTTCTTGGCGCTCCAGATCGCCAGGTACTCGAACAGGCCGGTGCGTTTCAGCACGCCGACGATCAGCATCATCCCCAGCAGCAGGAAGATGACGTTCCAGTCGATGCCCGCCTCTTCGGAGAAGAACGCGTGCTCGGCGTCGGTCGCACCGATCGCCAGCATGATCGACGCACCACCCAGGGCCACCGCCACCCGGTTGATCTTCTCGGTGGCGATCAGGACGTAGGCGGCGGTGAACACGGCCACCGCGATCCAGGCCAGGGTGCTCACTCGGCGCTTCTCCTGTTCTGGTCAGCCGTCATCGCAACGCCGACCAGACTTCCCGGCACACCTGAGATCAACCTATCAGCCTGGACGATCGACATCGGCACGGTGGCAAGCGGCGCGCAGCTGTGGGACTGCCATGGCCGCACCACCACCGCCGGACCCTGACCGTATACACGCGCCTCGTTCGGCATCCGGTTCCCGCCGGAAACGCGCCGCCCGAGTCCCGTCCCGCGGCGCGTGGCCGTCATGCTCTGCCAGTGGCCGAAGGGGCGGCCCAGACGATCGGGGTACCGCGAAGCACACGGCCCACCGGTCGTCAGCCCCCGGAGTCGGTGGCTGACCGTGCCCCGGCATTGATCCGGGCAGCCAGGAACGCCTGGGCCTGCGCGCGCTGCGACTTCTACACCCCGAAGGCGTCCAGCAAGGGCCAGCTTCTGGAGGCCATCCCGCTGACGGACGAACGCGCCGCAGTAGATGACGGACAAGCCGCACTCGACCAACTACTGGAGCGACTCACCGACATCCCCACGCCAGCCGGGCCGGCTCCTCGGCAGATTGGTATCCCAGCTCAGGCCACCCCTGTTGCCGGTCATCGCGATCAACCAGAACCGGCCGAGCGGTAGTACTCACCGGTCCAGCCGGTGTCGGACGTAGTCCGGGTGGGCCGCCGACCTCGATGCGGTTCTCGTCGAGGCCGTTGACGATCCGCAGGCAGTCGCTGGCGAAGACGAACCACTGCCACGGTCCCAGCCGCCAGGTCTCGGTCTGACGGCCGCCATTCGAGGAGGGCGACCTCGCCCAGTTCCTGACCGAGGAACGATTCGAGACGCTCATCGTTGCGGGACCACTGTGGCGTGAGTTCGAACCAATCCCAGCCTGCGATGCTCGCCGTGGTGTCAATCGTGTCCCAGCCGATCGAGAGTTCGTCGAGCTTCCAGTGGCAGACCTCCGCCTGGACACCGTCGAAGTCCAGTACCACCGGGCAGTCCGCGAACCAGTCCCCGTCCTCGGCGAATCGCACCAGCGCGAACCGCGTCAGCCGTCTGCCGATGAGTCCCGCGAGGCGTGATCCGTGCGCCTGCCGAACCGCGTCGAGCCCGACCAGGAAGGACGGTTCGAAACCGGAGATCCCCATGTTCACAACGCTTGAGTCTCCCGGTCCTCGACCCATCCGGCCAGCACATATCGTCCAAGAGGATCTTTGGTGCCACTTGACAGGCTGGATTCCACATAACGCCGTGGCAGACCGTGTACGCGCACCTCACCCGGCTCAACAGGCGAGGCGTGACCGAGCGGAGCCTGACCGAACTACGCGAGCAGATCCGGGTGACTCACGGCCGTGACCCGGAGCCGACGGCGGGGATCATCGACTCGCAGAGCGTGCAGGGCGCCGACACTGTGCCGCGGGACTCCTGCGGTTACGACGCCGGGAAGAGGATCAATGGCCGGACCGACCCGATCTCTGATCGAAAGGGACAGGCTGGGAAGGATCCTTCTCTCCTCGAAGCGCCATTGAGGTGATCCAGTCGGGCTGGGCGTTCAGCACGGGCACGGCTCGTCTAAGTGCTCTTGATGCCTGCTCGGCTCGTTCCTCCGCGTTTGTCCTTGGAACTCTCCACTCGGTACCCACCCGTCCCCGCAGCCGGCTTCTAGCCTCCTCACTTTCGATCACAACGTACGAAGGCAGCCCAGATTGAGGATGGGTGCCAGCCAGCACTCACCTACCGGCACCTCCCGGATTGTGGACCGGGACGTGCTGGCATTTGGTCAACTGGGTCGAGGCTTCGAGTCGCTAGCGATCCCGACCGAATTCCGCTGCTGCTCCGTCAGGTGTTGACGGATCGAGTGGGCGACGGCGGCCGCCCATATTGCGCAGATGACCGTGTAACAGCCATAACGAACGGTGGCCGGGGCATCGAACCAATCACCGCGAAGCAGGGTTCGACTGTTCGTCAGCACGATCATGCCACCGACCGCGGAGCCGAGCACCCGGGGCGGGACCTTGCGTACGAGCCAGGCCGCCACCGGCGCGGCGACAACCCCGCCGATGAGTAGCGCGATGACCCAGCCAAAGTTGATGTTCTCCGCGCCGATCCCCACCAGGAAGCCGAGGCTCGCCGCGACGGCGACCAAGAACTCGCTGGTATCGATCGATCCGATGACCTTGCGTGGCTCAAGCCTGCCACTGGCCAGGATCGCCGGGGTCCCGATCGGTCCCCAGCCACCGCCACCGGTGGCATCGACGAAGCCGGCGAGCAGGCCCAGCGGACCGAGGAATCGCTTGCGAAGCGGCTTGCCCACGTTGCCTCGAGGCAGACCGAAGGTGGTGAAGCGGACTAGGAGATAGCTACCGAGGGTGAGCAGGATCAGCGACATGATCGGGGCCGCCGCGTCGGTGGAGAGGCTGGACAGGAAGGTCGCCCCGGCGAAGGCGCCGACCGCACCCGGAATGCCGATCCGCGCGACGACCTTCAGGTCGACGTTGCCGAATCGCCAGTGGGCGGCACCGGAGGCGAGGGTGGTGCCGATCTCGGCGAGGTGCACGGTGGCCGAGGCGGCGGCGGCATGGACGCCGACGGCGAGCAGCAGGGTCGTCGAGGTCACGCCGTAGGCCATGCCGAGGCTGCCGTCGACCAGTTGGGCACCGAGGCCAACCAGGGCCAGCAGGAGGATTTTGCGCATGAGGGACCACCAGTTCGTCGAGGGCAGGTGGGGGTGGGGAGCTGAGGGCTCGGGTTTGGACAGGCGGGTGGGCGGCCCATCGGCGGGGTCTTGCCGGTGCGGTGATCGCCGACAGGCACCCGGCGGTGCAGCTGGGCACGCGCAGGCGTTGCGGCCCATCGACCCCGAGGGTGTCGAGGAGCGGACGTACGCCCTGAAGGGCTCGCGAAGCACGACCGGTGCGGCCCGGTGTAGCGGACCGGGCCCGCCCGGCGATGGTCGGTTCAACGATGACGACCGGGCCGCTCCGCGCGGTGACAAGGAATTTTGTCGGTCGATTCCCCCCCTCTCCGGTCGGCATTCGGCGCATTCGACGGGGAGCCGACCCGGACGAATTCCATACTCGGCAGATAGGAATGGTTCCGGCCCAACCAAACCGACCAGCTAAGAGTGCTTTTATAAGCCAGATCGGCAAGACCATAGTGATCAACGTCACTCTTTCTGGGTGATCGGCAACATTTTGGAAATCAAATCAAGTGGATCCGTAACACGATGGCCTCCGGCTGGACCGAAGCTGCCAGCCATCCGCCCAGGCCAGGTCGGTGCACCCCCCTGTGGACGGAAGATGTTGCGTGCTCCAGCGGGCTGGCCGGAAGAATCCGCAGGCCAGCGCCATGTTTGGAGAGATTTAACTGAGCCGTAACTAAGCTGGCCTAACTTAATTGCAGCCCGGGATTGATTAGCGACAATTGTCTACGGGCCACCTCCGCGTTGATCATTTGATTCATTCGGTCGCTTCAGAGAACCGTCGCCACATGAATTGGGAGTCCGATGAGCCCTGCACCGAACACGCGCGATCTGGTGATCGCGATCAGCGCCGGTAGCCTCCTCGAACCCAGTCCCGGGATCGTCACGGCCGCCCGCCACGGCGGCGGTCACGGCGTCCTGGACCTCGCCTCCGGCGACAGCTGGACACTCACCGCCCTGGCCCAGGCCACCGCCGGGTCGAGCGAGCCGATCGGCGTACGCGTACCGGCCGGCTGCACCGCCACGCAGGCCGACGTGGACCGGGCGGGCCACGGCCTGGTCGATCTCGTTGTCGTACCGCTCGACACACCATGGCAACTTGCCGACGTGGTCGACAGGTACCGGGTGCTGGTCGAGGTGACCAGCCTCGACGACGCTCGGCTGGCCGTCGCCGCCGGGGCACACGGGCTCATCGCGCGGGGCATGGAGGGTGGCGGCAAGGTCAGCGAGCTCAGCTCGTTCGTCCTACTCCAGCAACTGGCCGCAGCCGACGGCATCGACCTGCCGATCTGGGTCGCCGGCGGCATCGGCCCCCGCACCGCCGTCGCCTGTGTCATCGGCGGCGCGGCCGGCGTCGTCCTGGACAGCCAGCTCGCCCTCATGCCGGAGTCCGAGCTACCGGCGGACGTACGGGGCGCGATCCGCCGGCTGGACGGCTCCGAGACGGTCCTGGTCGACGGCGTACGCGGGATCCGCCGAGGCGGTCCGCACGACAGCACCTCACAGCTGCTGCCGATCGGCCAGGACGGCTGGCTCGCCGCCGTCTTCGCCCGGCGCTGGCCCGACACCGCCGCAGCCGTACGCGGAATCCGCGCCACCCTGCTCGAAGCGATCGCCGAACCGGCCGCCGGGAACGCCCTGGTGCCTGGTGCCGCCCTCGCCGACGCCCTCAACGTACGGATACCCGTGGTGCAGGGCCCGATGACCCGGGTCAGCGACGAGGCCCCGTTCGCGGCCGCGGTCGCCGCCGACGGTGCGCTGCCCTTCATCGCGCTCGCCCTGTCCGGCGCGGAACAGTCCCGCCGGGTGCTCCGGGAGACCGCCGACCGGCTGGGCGACCGGCCCTGGGGCGTCGGGGTGCTCGGCTTCGCGCCCGACGAGTTGCGCGCGGCACAACTTGCGGCGATCCGGGAGATCAGACCCGCGTGCGCCATCATCGCGGGCGGCCGGCCGTCGCAGGCCACCGAGTTGGAGCGGGACGGGATCAACACCTTCCTGCACGTGCCGTCGCCGGGGTTGCTGCGGCAGTTCCTGCGGGCGGGCGCACGCAAGTTCGTCTTCGAGGGCGCGGAGTGCGGCGGCCACGTCGGCCCGCGGGCGAGCTTTCCCCTGTGGGAGGCGCAGCTGCTGGTGCTGGAGGAGTTCCTGGCGGACACGCCGGACGATGCCGGGCGGCTGCAACTGCTGTTCGCGGGCGGGATCCACGACGCGCGGTCGGCGGCGATGGTCGCCGCGATGGCGGCTCCCCTGACCGGGCGCGGGGCGCAGATCGGGTTGCTGATGGGGACCGCCTACCTCTTCACCCGCGAGGCGGTCGAGGAGGGCGCGATTCAACCCCTGTTCCACCGTGCGGCCATCTCCGCCACCGGCACGTCGCTGCTGGAGACCGCCCCGGGACACGCGACCCGGTGCCTGCCGAGCCCGTTCGTCGACGACTTCCACGGCGTGCGGGAGGAACTGGAATCGGCCGGGGTGGAGAACCGCCAGGTCTGGGAACAACTGGAGCTGCTGAACGTCGGCCGGCTGCGGATCGCCAGCAAGGGCGTACGCCGGGAGGACGACGGCCTGGTGGAGGTCGACGAGGCGGTCCAGGCCGTCGAGGGGATGTTCATGGCCGGCCAGGTCGCGGTGCTGCGCCACGCACCGACCACGGTCGCAGAGCTGCACGAGCAGGTCACCACCGAGGCACGGGAGTTCCACGCGGTACGGACCGCCGCGCTGCGCGCCGAACTCACGCCACCGGCAGTGCCGGTCGACGAGCCGCCCGCGCCACTGGACATCGCCATCGTCGGCATGTCCTGCGTCCTGCCCGGCTCCCCCGACCTGCACAGTTTCTGGCAGACCGTGCTCGGTGGCGCCGACGCGGTCACCGAGGTGCCGGCCGACCGGTGGGACGTCGACACGTACTACGCGCCCGAGGTGGGCCCTGGGCAGGCCGGTCGGATCAGCGTCTCCCGATGGGGCGGCTTCATCGAGCCGGTCCCGTTCGACGCGATCCGCTACGGCATTCCCCCGGCGGCGCTGAGCAGCATCGACCCGACCCAGTTGCTCGCGCTCGAGGTGGCACACCGGGCGCTCGTCGACGCCGGATACCCGTACGACGCGGCCGGCGCGGACCACAGCCAGACCGGGGTGGTGTTCGGTGCCGAGGCCGGCAGCGACATGGGTCACGCCCAGACGCTGCGGACCATGCTCCCGGCCTACCTGGGTGACGTGCCGGCCGAACTGGAGGACCAACTCCCCACGGTCACCGAGGACAGCTTCCCCGGTGTGCTGGCGAACGTCATCGCGGGTCGGGTCGCCAACCGCCTCGATCTCGGGGGCCCCAATTACACAATCGACGCCGCCTGTGCCTCGTCGCTGGCCGCGATGGACGCCGCGTGCAAGGAACTCAGCGCCGGCAGCAGCGACCTGATGATCTGCGGTGGCGCCGACCTGCACAACGGCATCAACGACTACCTCATGTTCACCTCCGCGCACGCCCTCTCCCCCACCGGGCGGTGCCGTACGTTCGACAGCACCGGCGACGGGATCGCCCTCGGCGAGGGGGTGGCGTGCGTCGTACTGAAGCGGCTGGCCGACGCCGAACGCGACGGCGACCGGATCTACGCCGTGATCAAGGGCGTGGGGAGTTCCAGCGACGGACGCGCGCTCGGGCTCACCGCGCCGAGGGCGAGTGGACAGCGGCGCGCCCTCGACCGGGCCTACCACCGTACCGGCGTCTCGCCCCGGGAGATCGGTCTTGTCGAGGCGCACGGTACCGGCACCGTGGTCGGCGACCGTACCGAACTGGAGACCCTGACCCGGTTCTTCGACGAGGCCGGCGCGGAGCCCGGTAGTTGCGCGCTGGGCTCGGTGAAGTCGCAGATCGGGCACACCAAGTGCGCGGCCGGCCTGGCCGGCGTGATCAAGGCGAGCCTCGCGCTGTACACCGGAGTCAAGCCACCCACCATTCACCTGACCCGGCCGAACCCGGCGTGGAGCCCGGAACGCAGTCCCTTCGCGTTCTACACCAACGCCCGCCCGTGGGTGGCGCCGGCAGCCGAGCGGCTGGCCGGGGTGAGCGCGTTCGGCTTCGGCGGAACGAACTTCCACGCGGTGCTCAGTGCGCACCCGAACGGCCTGGAGCCGCGGCACACGCGGCAGTCCTGGCCGGCGGAACTGTTCTGCTTCCGTGGCGCCGACCGGCCCGCCGCCCAACTGCGGGTACGGCGACTGGTGGAGATGCTGTCGAACCGCGACGAGTTGGGCAGGCCGTGGTCGCTGCGTGACCTGGCCGCGTCCCTGGTCGACGACGCGGACCACCGGGCGGGCGCGGTCCGGATCGCCGTCGTCGCCCGCGACCGGGACGAACTCGCCAAACTGTTGGACCGGGCCCTGGCCGGCGAACACGACCCGGCGCGCGGACTGGTCCAACCGCCGGACGAGCCGGGGCCGGGCAAGGTGGCCTTCCTCTTTCCCGGTCAGGGAAGCCAGCGGCCGGGTGCCCTGGCCGAACTGTTCGTGGCGTTCCCCGAGATACGGCACTACCTGCGCCTCGGTGCCGAGTGGGCGGACCTGCTCTTCCCGCCGTCGGCGTTCGACCCCGAGACGGCGCGCGAGCAGGAGGACCGGGTACGCGACACCCGGGTCGCCCAACCCGTACTGGGCATCGGCGGCCTCGCGGTCGACCACCTGTTGCGTCGGCTGGGCGTCCGACCCGACCTGACCGGCGGGCACAGCTACGGGGAGCTGGTCGCGCTCTGCGTGGCCGACGCGTTCGACCCGGAGACCCTGCTCGCGCTGAGCCGGCAACGGGCCGAGGCGATCCTCGCCGCCACCGGCGACGATCCGGGCACCATGGCAGCGGTCACCGCCAGCGCCGAGCAGGTCGACCGGGTCCTCACCGAGGCGGGACTGGCCGGCGAGGTTGTCCTGGCCAACCGGAACGCGCCAACGCAGGTGGTGATCTCCGGGCCGACACCCGCCGTCGGGTCGGCGGTGTCGGCGCTGCGCGCGGCCGGGCTGTCGGCCCGGGGACTCTCCGTCGCGTGCGCGTTCCACAGCCCGGTGGTGGCCGCCGGCACCACACGTTTCGCCGAGTCGCTCGCCGCCAGGACGGTACGCGAGCCGGCGATCCCGGTCTGGTCGAACCAGACCGCCGCCCCGTACGACGGTGACGCCGACCGCGTACGTGAACAGCTCGCCGCGCAGATCGGTGCACCCGTGCGTTTCGTCGAGCAGATCGAGTCGATGTACGCCAGCGGCGCCCGGACCTTCGTGGAGGCCGGCCCCGGTCAGGTCCTCACCAAACTGGTCCGGGCCGTCCTCGGTGACCGGCCACACCTGGCGGTCGCCGCCGAACCACGTCCCGAGGAGGGACTGCGCGGCTTCCTCGTCACCGTCGCCCAACTGGCCTGTGCCGGCGTACCGGTTCGGACTGGCTGGTTGTTCCAGGGCCGCGACACGGCGGCCCTCGCGACGGTCGAGCCGGTTCGGCGTCCGTTCTGGACGATCGACGGCCAGCTCGTACGCGACCAGTTCGGAAACAGCCTGCCCGGCGGGATGACACCCCCACGACGGATCAAGGAGTTGTCGATGACCGCATCGAACGGGACCACCTTCGGTAACCGGGACGGCCGCGACGAGTTGCTGAGCGAGTTCCTGCGCACCAGCCGGGACATGATCGCCTCACAGCGGGACGTGATGCTCGCCTACTTCGGCGACGGTGTGGGTGGGCGGCTGGTGTGGCAGCCCTCTCAGGCGTACCCGCCCGTGGTGCTACCGGGTCAGGAGAGCGAGGTCGCCCAGGTCACGACGACGGTGGTGGCGGCCGCTCCCCCGGCCGCACCAGCGGTCGCGGTCGACGTGACCGCCGTACCTGTCGCCGCGTCCGGTCCCGACTTCCAGACCGCGATCCTCGACGTGATCAGCGAGCGCACCGGCTACCCGGTCGACCTCATCGAACTCGACCTCGACCTCGAAGCCGACCTCAGCATCGACTCCATCAAACGCGCCGAAGTCGCCGGCGAGGTCGCCGCCCGACTACGCCTCGCCGTCGAAGGCGACGAAGCCGAACTCGAAGACCTCGTCAAGGCCCGCACCGTACGCACCATGGTCGACTGGCTCAACCAGAAGATGCGGTCGACGACGAGCACCACCGTGATCCACGCGACCGCCGTACTCGGCCCGGCGAGCGGGCCGGCGCACTCCAACGCTCTGGTCGCGACCAGCACGGTCGTGCTGACCCGCCCCGACTTCCAGACCGCCATCCTCGACGTGATCAGCGAACGCACCGGCTACCCGGTCGACCTCATCGAACTCGACCTCGACCTCGAAGCCGACCTCAGCATCGACTCCATCAAACGCGCCGAAGTCGCCGGCGAGGTCGCCGCCCGACTACGCCTCGCCGTCGAAGGCGACGAAGCCGAACTCGAAGACCTCGTCAAGGCCCGCACCGTACGCACCATGGTCGACTGGCTCAACCAGAAGATGCAGGGGCAGGCCGTCGGGGCATCGTCAGCGGGTAACGGCACGCTGCCCCCGCCGCCCGCAGCGCGCGCGCTCACCACCGCCGCACCCCCGCCGCTGACGGCGCCGTCCGGCGGAGCGCCCTCGGCGCTGGCCACGATGAGTCCGGCCATCGCGCCCGCGCCGATCTCCAGCGCACCCGCGCCGATCGCCGTCGTCGCCGACACCGTGGCGGTCGCTGCGGAGGTCGCCGCCGCCGGCCGCGTGGGGATCACGCCGAAGCGGCTCCTGCCCCAGCCGAAGGTGATCGCGGGACCGCCCGACGCGGACGCCGGTTCGCCGCTCGCCGGGCAACCCGTCGAGATACTCGCCGGGACCAGTTTCCTCATCACCGGCGCCAGCCCGGCGCTCGCGTACCTCGCCGAACTCCTCCAGGAGCACGGAGCGGGTGGGCAGACCGGTGTGGTGGACGGGAAGGAGGCCGATCAGCTCACCGGCTTCGACGGGCTGATCCTGCTCGACGGGTTGACCGGCGCCGGCGCCCCCCTGCTGCCGGAGATCTTCCCGTTCCTCAAGCGGGCGCTCGCGACAGGTCCACGCTGGCTGCTGGCGGCCGGACCGGTTGGCGGGGCCGACCGTACCGACGGACTCGCCGGCCTGTTCCGCACCATCGCCAGGGAATACCCACAGGTCACGGCCAGGTACGTCGAGGTCGACGCGGCCGCCGACCCGCAGCGGATCGCCCGACACCTGCTCGACGAGTTGCTGGTCGGCGGGGACGCACCTGTTGTCGCACGGGGCGAGACCGAGCGGACGGCGGTCGACCTCGCACCGGTGCCGCTGGGAGCGGTGGCAACGAGCGGTGCCGGGCCGGCCGGTGACGGCGCCTCCGAGGCGGCGGCGATCGGCCTCGACCGGGATTCGGTGGTCGTCCTGGTCGGCGGGGCGCGCGGGATCACGCCGTGGTTCGCCCGTACGGTCGCCATGGCGAGCCGCTGCCGGATCGAGTTGGTCGGCCGTACGCCGCTGCCGACCGAGCCGGAGGATCCAGACCTGGTGTCGGCCCGGGACAAGGCGTCGTTGCGTGCCGCGCTCGCCCGCCGGGGGATGCGGTCACCGGCGGAGATCGAACGCGCCGCGCAGGCGGTCCTGGCCGCCCGCGAGGTCGAGGCCACCCTCACCGAGCTACGGGAACTGGGCAGCGAGGTGCGTTACCACGCCCTCGACGTGCGGGACGCGTCGGCGACCCGGGGCCTGCTACTGGATGTCGAGCGTACGCACGGCCGGGTCGACGGCGTCGTGTACGCGGCCGGCATGATCGAGGACAAGCTGATCGCCGAGAAGGACCCGCAGTCGTTCGCCCGGGTGTTCGGCACCAAGGTGGACGGTGCCCGCTCGGTGCTGGCCGGGATCGACGAGCTGGGCTCCGCACCCCGCTTCGTGGTGCTGTTCGGCAGCATCGCCGCGGCGTACGGCAACCGGGGTCAGGGCGACTACGCCGCGGCGAACGACGCGATCGACGCGATCGGCACCCGGTGGGCGGACGCCACCGGCAACCGCTGCCTGACCGTGCACTGGGGCCCCTGGGCGCCGGGTGCCGGGCACGGCGGAATGGTCAGTGACGAGCTGAGCAGGGAGTACGCCCGCCGCGGCATCGAACTGATCGACCCCGAGGCGGGTGCGTTCAGCTTGTTGAGCGAGCTGGCCTGGGGCGATCCGAAGATCAACTCCGTGGTCTACACCGCCTCGGGCTGGTGATCGTGCACGAGGCGCGGCGGCGCCTGAGCCGCGTCCCCGGCAGACCCGTCGACAGTGGAGCGAGAGGTCGAGGATGAATACGAGCACCGATCGGCGCGACCCGGTCGCGATCGTCGGGATGGCGGCGGTGATGCCCGGCGCCGGCGACCTGGAAAGCTACTGGCGCAACCTGGTCGACGGCGTGGACGCGATCACCGACGTGCCGCCGCACCGGTGGGACGACGAGTTCTACGACCCGGAGCAGGCCCACCGACCGGACCGGATGTACTGCCGCCGGGGCGGGTTCGTCGACGAGTTCGCGAGCTTCGAGCCGCTGCGGTTCGGCATCATGCCCGCCTCGGTGGCGGAGATCGAACCGGACCAGCTCATCGCCCTGAACGTGGCCGCCGCCGCGATCGACGATGCCGGCGGTGCGGGCCGGCTGCCCGGCGGCGACCGGGTGGGTGTGATCCTCGGGCGAGGCGGCATCCTCAGTCCGGCCCAGGCCCGCTACGCCCAACGGGTGCGGATGTCGAGCCAGGTCATCCAGGTGCTGCGGGAGCTGATCCCGGAGCTGGACCAGAGCCGGCTCGACCTGGTCCGCGAGAAGTTCGACGAGCGGCTCGGCCCGTACCAGCCGGAGGGGACGATCGGCCTGGTGCCGAACCTGGCCGCGTCCCGGGTGGCCAACCGGCTCAACCTGCGCGGTCCGGCGTACACCCTGGACGCGGCCTGCGCCTCGTCGCTGATCGCGGTCGACCAGGCGATCACCGAGCTGACCAGCGGGCGGTTGGACGCGGTCCTGGCCGGTGGTGTGCACCACGTGCACGACATCAGCTTCTGGTCGGTGTTCAACCAGTTGCGGGCGCTGTCCCGGCGCGGTGAGAGCCGGCCGTTCCACCGGGAGTCCGACGGCCTACTGATCGGCGAGGGCACCGGTGTGGTCGTACTCAAGCGGTGGTCCGACGCGGTCCGGGACGGCGACCGGGTGTACGCCGTGATCCGGGGCAGCGGGATGTCCAGCGACGGCCGCTCGGCGAGCATGTTCAACCCGGCCTCCTCCGGACAGGTGCTGGCCATCCGGCGGGCCTGGGAGGCGGCCGGGCTGGACCCGACCGCGCCGGACGCGGTGGGGTTGCTGGAGGCGCACGGCACCGGCACGCCCACCGGCGACGCGGCCGAACTGGTCTCGGTCGCCGAGGTCTTCGGACCGCACTCTGGTGACGGCCCGCGCCCGGTGATCGGATCGGTCAAGTCGATGATCGGGCACACCATGCCGGCCGCCGGGATCGCCGGCCTGATCAAGGCCACACTGGCGGTACACCGGGGGGTGCTGCCGCCCACGCTGCACTGCGACGATCCACGCTCGGAGATGGCGGCGACCCGGTTCGCCCCGATCGCGACCGCCCAACCCTGGGAGAGCGACGGGCCGCGTCGCGCCGCGGTGAACGCCTTCGGCTTCGGCGGCATCAACGCACACGTCATCATCGAGCAGCCGCCCGAACCGGCCGGCAGCCGAAACCGGCCGGCCGGCGGAGTTCCGGTGACAGCGGGTGTCGCAGAAGGCGCGGCCCCGACCATGGCCGGCTCGACGACTGTCGAGGTCACCGAGCCGGACCAGGTGCTCTGGCTCGCCGCGCCGGATCCGGTCCGGTTGGCCGGCCTGCTGGCCCGCGACGACCACGAGGTACGGGCCCTCGGCACCGCACGGGCCCGGAGCGACAGGCCCGCCAACGGGGCCGAAACGAGCCGGATCGGCATCGTCAACCCCACGGACAAGCTGCTGGCCGTCGCCCGCAAGACGGTGGCCCGAGGTCAGGCATGGCGGGGTGGGCGGGACATCTGGTTCAGTCCGTCGCCGCTGCTGGCCGGTGGCACCGGACGTCTCGCCTTCGTCTTCCCCGGCCTGGAGGCCGAGTTCGCACCGCGTACCGCGGATATCGCCGGGCACTTCGGGCTGCCGGACCAGCAGTGGTCCGCGGCGGACCTGGGCCGGCACGGCGCCGGGCTGATCGAGGTGGGCAAGCTGCTCGACGAGGCGCTACGCCGCATCGGCGTGCTGCCGGACACGGTCGCGGGACACAGCATCGGCGAGTGGACCGCCGCCGCGACAAGCGGACAGATCAGCACGGCCGAGATGGACGAATTTCTGGAGCTGTTCAACGCCGACTCGGTCGAGGTGTCCGGATATGTCTTCGCCGCGGTGGGAGCCGGCGCGGAGCGCGTCGCCCCGATGCTCGGCGACTTCCCGGGGGTGGTGCTCTCCCACGACAACGCCCCGGCGCAGTCCGTGGTGAACGGCCCCGAGTCCCAGGTGGACCGCCTCGTCGAGGCGCTGCGTACGGAGAACGTGCTGTGCCAGAAGCTGCCGTTCCGGTCGGCCTTCCACACTCCCGTGTTCGCCGACGGCCTGCAGTCGATCGGCGCTGCGCTGCGCCGCTGGGAGGTGCACCCGACCCGGATACCGGTCTGGTCGGCGACCCTGGCGGCACCGTTCCCCGCCGACGAGGCACAGGTCAACGCGCTGTTTGTCCG
Source organism: Micromonospora sp. NPDC048935 (assembly GCF_043197875.1). Taxonomy (NCBI): domain Bacteria; kingdom Bacillati; phylum Actinomycetota; class Actinomycetes; order Micromonosporales; family Micromonosporaceae; genus Micromonospora; species Micromonospora sp. NPDC048935. The sequence goes on from NZ_JBICTZ010000006.1 coordinate 365,516, forward strand.
GCACATGATGGAGCCGGTCTGGTTCCGTCAGATGGTGGGCGCGATGTACGACGCCGGCGTGCGGGTCTTCCTCCAACTCGGCGCCGGACAACTCGCCTCGCTGATCAGCGACAACCTGCGCGGGCGTGACCACCTCGCGATGCCGGTCAACGTGAAGCACCGCAGCGGGCTGAACCAGCTCCGCCGGGTCGCCACCGCGCTCTGGGTGGAGGGCGGCAGCCCGAACCTGGGCGCGCTCGATCCGCCAGCACCGGCGAAGACGACCGGGAAACCGGCACGCCGTGGCCCGTCGATTCCCCTGGACCTGGGTGGGCCACTGGTCAGGCTCGGGGCGGGCGCCGCCGGTCTGCTCGGCGTGTCCGTGAACGACACCCGGCCGGGCCACCTGTCCGCCGGTCCGCCGGCTCACGGTGCGGGCACCCCGGTCGACGCGTCGGCGCCGGCCGGGACGCGCGAGCCGGAGCCGGCGGGCACCGGCGGTAACCCGGCGACGGCGCTTGCCGCACTGCACCGCCTGGCCGGACGGTCCAGCGCGGCGGCGGAACTCGCCGCACTGTTGCAGGACACGGCCCGGGACGCGGTCAGCGTGCTGGACGCCGCCGCACCCACGCTCCGACCACACCGACCGGCGGCACCGGTGGCGCCGCCGGGAGGTGTCACGCCACCTCCGAGCGTCCCACCCGCGGCGCCCACCGTCGTCGTCGGCAACAGCAACGGGGGCCGCACCGGCAACGACGACGCGTCCGGTCGCACCAGCAGCAACGGCAGCACGGCCAATGGCAGCGGGGGCAACGGCAACGCGGGTACGGTCCGGCGGATCACGTTGCGAGTCTCCGTCGAGACCATGCCGTACCTGAGGGATCACTGCTTCTTCGTCCAACCACCGGACTGGCCGAACGTGGAGGACCGGTGGCCGGTGGTGCCGGCGACCACCCTGGTCCAGCACATGGTCGACGCGGCCGAACAGGCCGTGCCGGGCATGCGGGCGGTGGCCGTACGCGACGCCAGGTTCAACCGTTGGCTGATCGCCGAGCCGGCGCAGGACGTCGAGATCACGGTGAAGTCGTCCGGTGACGGCGTGGTCTCGGTCACCCTCGGCCCGTACGCCCGGTCGACAGTGGAACTCGCCGCGGACTATCCGGCGGACGCGCCCGAGGTGTGGCGGCACGATCCCGCGACCGAGCGGCCGCCCCGGATCAGTGCCGAGGAGATGTACGCCGAGCGGCTGATGTTCCACGGCCCGCAGTTCCAGGGCGTCACCGCCGTACACGCCCTCGGCGACATGCACGTGCGGGGCGTGGTCACCGCACCCGTCCCGCCGGGGGCACTGTTGGACAACGCGCTGCAGCTGATCGGCAACTGGCTCATCACCACACAGCCGTTCCGTACCGTCGCGTTGCCCGTGGGTCTGGGCCACATCCGCTACTTCGGTCCCCCGCCGGCACCCGGTACGGCCTTCGAGTGTGTCGCCCGGGTGCGCTCGATCGACGACGCGCAACTCGTCGCGGACACCCAACTGGTGGTCGACGACCGGGTGTGGGCACAGATCGACGGCGCGGTGGACCGGCGCTTCGACAGCCATCCGCAGGCTCGGCCGGCGGAACGGTTCCCCGAGCGGCATCCGATGTCGCTGATCCAACCCGAGGGCTGGACGATGGCCTTCGACTGCTGGACCGACCTGGTCACCCAGGGCATGGCCGCCCGCGGCATCCTGGGCTCGGCCGCGTACGCGGACTACGAGCGGCAACCGGCCCGATCCCGCAAACAGTGGCTGCTGGGCCGGATCGCGGCGAAGGACGCCGTCCGGTTCCGGTTGTGGGAGGACGGCCACAGCGACATCTACCCGATCGAGCTGACGGTGGGCAACGATCCGAGCGGGCGGTCCCGGGTCCACGGACGTCCGGGCCGTGATCTGCGCGACTGCGACGTCTCGCTGGCTCACTGCGCCGAGATCGGGGTTGCCATCGCGAAACCCCGCGACCCGGCGTCGCCACCCGACGCGCCGGGCGTCGGCATCGACGTCGCCGAGATCGCCGACCACCCCGAGAGCACCGTGCACTTCGCCCTGTCCGATGCGGAGACGGCCCTGCTGGACTCGCTCGGCGGCGACGCCGAGGGCCGGCGGCGGTGGTTCACCCGGTTCTGGGCGGCCAAGGAGGCGGTCAGCAAGGCGGAGGGGACCGGACTCGACGGGCGCCCTCGCCGCTTCGCCGTGCGGAACGCCACGGACACGGTGCTGACCGTCCAGATCGACGAGCGGAACTACCTGGTTGAGCACCGCGAGGTCGGCAACCCTGACGACCTGACGCCCCGCCGGTACGTCGTCGCCTGGACCTGGGGCCCGCAGACCGGCGCTCTGGCTGATCAGCCGTGACCGGCACCCATTCCCGACCATTCGAAGGAGTACGCCCCATGGCCGCCTCGCACGCCGACATCCTCGCCGAACTCACGGAGATCATCCACGCGGTCCTCGGGGACTTCGCCGCCGATGAACCCATCACCATGGACACCACCTTCCGCGACGACCTCGGCATGGAGAGCATCGACGTCGTCTCCCTCGCCGGCCGGCTGCAGGCCCGGTACGGCAACACCGTCAACTTCGCGCATTTCGTCGCCAAGCTGGACCTGGAGACCGTTGGTGAGTTGCGGGTCGGGCAGTTGGTCGAGCACATCGCCCGCTCCCTCGACGCGGACGGGTCCGGCCGGGACGTGCCGACCGGCGCCAGCCCCACCGTCGTCGAGGCGGTCCACTCGTGACGATGATCCGGGCCAACGGGATCGAGGTGCACATCGAGCGCCTCGATCCACCGGCAGACGGGCCGGGCGGGGGCAACGCCGGGCGGGGTGAGCGACCGGCCACCCTGGTGATGATCCACGGGATGGCCTCCGACAGCCTCGCCAGCTGGTATTTCACGCTGGCCAAGCCCCTGGCCGATGCCGGGCTGCGGGTCCTGATGTACGACCTGCGGGGGCACGGCCACAGCCAGCGCCCGCCCACCGGCTACGCCCTCGACGACTTCGTCGACGACCTGTCGGCGATGCTGACCGAACTCGACGTCACCGATCCGGTGCACCTGCTCGGCAACTCGTTCGGCGGCACGATCGCATTCGCCTACGCGGCCCGCCACCCCGACCGGGTCGCCTCCGTCGCGGCGATCGAATCGTCACCACCGACCAGGGCCTGGATGGCTCGGGTCGCGCGCCGGCTGGACCGGGCCACCGACCTCCTGCCCCGGCCGGAGGCGTTGGCACAGATCAGCGCTGGTCGGGGGGAACGGGTGGCCCGCCGGGCCCGGGCCACCGGCGAAATGCTCGCGACGACCACGCTGGCCCGGGACCTTCCGGCCAGTGCCCTGCCCAGTTCCGCGCAGATCAGCGCGATCGGCGTACCGGTGCTCTGCCTCTACGGCGCGAACTCCGCTGTCGTCGAGCTGGCACCGGCCGTGGTCCGGCTGCTACCGCAGACGCGGTCCGTGGTCCTACCCGGCGAGAAACACACGGTCCTGGTCGACCGGCCGGAGGCGGTCCGCCGGCTCGTCCTGGCCTGGCTCCGCGAGGAGTGCTCCGTTGAGGTGGCCGAGGTGGCCACCGCCCCGTGACAACCCATCGTGCAGGAGGTCCTCGGATGGACACCCCGGTCCCCGGCAGGTCGATCATCATCAGCAACGGCCGGTGCGGCTCGACGCTGCTCTCGGACCTGATCGCCGAGCAGCCCGAGACGCTCTCGGCGCAGGAGTTCTTCATGTCCGTCGCACCCTGGGCGCGCAGTTCCGAGATCCTTACCGGGGCCGCGTACTGGGCGGTGCTGAGCAGCCCCAAGGCGGAGCTCGCCACCCTCTTCCGGATCGGGCTGCCGCCGAAGGAGGTGCGCTATCCCGCGACCGGTCGGTGGGCGGACCGGATGATCGAGCTGCCGCGGATCCTCGCCATCACCCTGTCGAAGCTGACCGCCGACCCGGACCGGCTCTTCGACCAACTCGCCGAGCGGGTGCCGGACTTCCCGACACAGTCGGTCGGCGACCACCACCGGATGTTCCTCGACCTATTGGCCGTGGTGACCGGCAAGCGGCGCTGGGTCGAGCGTTCCGGCGGGTCGAGCCATGTCGCTCCGTACCTGTTGCGGGCATTTCCCGAGGCGAAGGTGGTGTACCTGACCCGCGACCGGGAGGCGACCGCCCGCTCGATGAGCCAGCACTCGTCGTTCCAGCTGATCCAGCTGCGGGTGGAGTTCCTCGGCCGGTGCGGGTTGGATCCGTTCCGGATCGAGCCCGGCCAGTCGGTGCCCGAGGATCTGGAACGGTACCTGCCGGACCGCCTCACCGCCGACCTGCTCCGGGACCGGGGTCAGGACCTGCGCCGCTATCTCGGTCTGAGCGCGTTCCTGACCAGCCAGGCCGAGCAGGCGCTCACCGACCTACCTCCGCGACATCTGCACCGGATGAGCTACGAGGACCTGGTCGCCGACCCGGTCGGGCAACTCGGCCTGCTGGCCCGGTTCCTGGAGTTCGAGGACTGGGAGGACTGGGCACAGCGGGTCGCCGGACGGGTGGCCAGGCCCGCCCGGGCCCGAGAGGTCGCCGCGGCCTGAGGGTGTCCGCGCCCCACCAACCGTCATGACTCCGTCGAACGAGAGGAACCATTTGTGAAACCATTCCGGATGTCGGGCCGGCGACCGCTCGCCGCGGCCGCCGTACTGGGACTGCTGTTCGTGCTCGCGGCACCGGCGTCGGCCGCCGCGGCGATCGACGCGGATGCGCCGGGTGCGGCCGGACATCAGCCGCGCTACGAGCGGAAGCTGATCGGGAAGGGTGCCCCGGACGAGTGCTTCGCCGGTGTCGGTGTGGCCTATCCAGCCGGTCCTCCGTGCGCCACCGGTCAGTCGAAGGTGAACCAGTCCTACCTGTGGGGCATGACCCAGACCGAGCAGAGCCTGTGGTTCGGCACCGGAGCGAACGTCAACTGCCTGACCAGCGGGCGCAACCTGCGCAACACGACGCCGAACCTGAACGACGACTGGGTGTGCGAGTACGGCGAGAGTCAGATCGCGAAACGCAACCCGACCCTGCCCGCCACCCTCGGCGACCATCGCCCGCCTCGCCTGTACACGTACGACAAACGTTCGCGGCGGTTGACGGAGAAGACCGACGCGGTCAAGAACGCCTCCACCACCGACGCCAACCGGCTGAGCACGACCGCCGGAATCCGCGCCGCCGGCACCCATCAGGGCGTGGCGTTCCTGGGAGGGCCCGCCCTGGGCGAGAGCATCAACCTGTTCGCCTTCGACACCGGCACCGGCGCCTTCCTCGGCTCGGTCAACCTGCTGGCGTACGGCAACATCCGCCACTTCGTGGTTGCCGACGGCGCGCTCTACGCGGGTGTCGGGGTGGGCGCGAACGGCGGCAACCGGGGGCACGTGCTGCGGTGGACCGGCTCCCGGAGCAACCCGTTCAGTTTCGTCGAGGTCGCGAACCTGCCGGCCCAGGCCGCGGATCTCACCGTGCACGACGGGCGGATCTTCGTGACGACCTGGACGGGTTCCGGTGACGACGCCCTGGCGGCGGCCGTGCCCGGCACGACCGACGAGCCGCTGTCCGGGGTCGCCGGGGTGTGGATGAGCCCGAAGCTGTCGCAGGGGGAACGCGGTCTCACACCGGCCGACGCCGACAGCTGGACCCAGGTCTGGTCGGTCGACGGGTACGAGCCCGACCCGGTGGTGGCCCGCACCTACGCGCTGGGTGGGCTCGCCTCCTTCAACGGCTATCTCTACTGGGGCACGATGCACGTGCCGATGAAGGCGACCACCGTGCACATCGCGACCTACCCACCGGCGGACGAGACCGCGCTACGCGCCACGGTACGCAGCACGCAGCGGGCGATCAGCATCTTCCGAGGTAAGAGCTTCGGCGGCAGCCACCAGCGGGTGGACCTGTTGTACGGCGCACCCCAGTTGCCCGCCTACGACCCGGCGGGCAACGGCGGCGCGGGCCTGTGGGCGGCCGCCTCGACCGGCTACACCCCGCTGTACGGCCCCTCGGGCATGGGCAACCCGTACAACAACTACACCTGGAAGATGGCGGTGGCCGGCGGGAAACTCTACGTGGGCACCATGGACTGGAGCTACATCTCCAAGGATCTGGGCCAGGAGACCGCCCGGCTGTTGGGTGTCACCGGTCCGGCCGCGGCCGAGCTCGGCGACGCCTCCGTGTTGGCCGACGACCCCCCGCCGGCACCGGTCTACGGCGGCGACCTCTTCGTGTTCGACTCGACCAGCAAGCCGGCCACGGTGGTGGACAACAGCGGGCTCGGCAACTACCTGAACTACGGGATCCGCAACATGGTCGCCGACGGGTCGACCCTCTACCTTGGCATGGCCAATCCGATGAACCTGCGTACGGACCCCGACGATGACGTTCCCGAGGGCGGCTGGGAACTGATCCAACTCAGTGTGAAGCACTGTTAGCCGGCTGGCCCCGTCCGTGCGTCGCGACAGCCACGGGCGGGGCCGACCGCACGGATACACCATCCAGTACGAATCCTTACAAATCTCGAACATCCCTATGCCAGGGTGCGAATATGACGCAAATTAGTAGATCTTGGACTGGCCGTTCGATTCGGTACGGCCGGTGGCGACACCTGCTCGCGGTCCTGCCGCTCGTCGGAGCGCTCACCCTGCTGGCCGGTTGCGGGATGTTCCGGGACGACCCGAAGCCGCACGACGTCGGACCGGTGTCCACCATGCCGAGTGGCACCTCGACGCACACCCTCGTGATCGACGGGCAGGAGCGCGGCTTCCGCCTCTACCTGCCGGCGAACCTCGCCCGGTCGACCGCAGTCCCATTGGTGGTCATGCTGCACGGCGCGCTGGGCACGGGCAGTCAGGCCGAAACCGCGTACGGCTGGAACGCGATGGCGGACCGCGAGGGCTTTGTCGTCGCGTACCCCGACGGGTTGAGCCGTTCCTGGGCGGTGAGCCCGGACTGCTGCGGCCCGCCCGCCCGCGACGGCGTGGACGACGTGGCCTTCATCCAACAACTCGTCTCCTCCGTGGCCGACCAGCTTCCGGTGGACCGCGCCCGCGTCTACGCCACCGGGATCTCCAACGGCGGGATGCTCGCATACCGCCTGGCGTGCGACACGAAGCTGTTCGCCGCGATCGGACCGGTGGCGGCGACCCAACTCGGCCCCTGCCCGTCCCCCGCACCGACCTCCGTGATCCACATCCACGGAAAGGCGGACCAGACGGTGCCGCTCGACGGTGGCCCGGGCAAACGGGACAACGACGGGACCGGACGCAATCCGGTCAAGATCGACGGCCCGCCCATCCCCGACCTGCTCGGCCAGTGGCGGAAGACCGACGGATGCGACGCGCCGGTGACCACCGCCGCGGGCCCGGTCAGTACCTCGACCGCCGCCTGCCCCGGGGGACGGGCTGTCGAGTTGGTCACCGTCGACGACGCCGGCCACCAGTGGCCCGGCGCCGCCGGCCCCAGACCGGAGGCGCAACGCCTCCTCGGCCTGGATCCACCCGCGACCGCACTGGACGCGACCGAGACCATCTGGCGTTTCTTCGAGGCACACCCCCGAACCGGCGGCTGACCCGACCGACGCCCATCCACCCGACAACTCAGGACAGGGAGCAGCAGATGCCCAGCAGTGGTGGCAGCCCGGCCGCGGTCGAGGTCGCCGACCTCGTCAAACGCTATCCCGGGAGCACGACCCCAGCCGTGGACGGGCTGTCCTTCACCGTGGCCCCCGGCGAGATCTTCGGGCTGCTGGGACCGAACGGTGCCGGCAAGTCGACCACCATCGGCATCCTCACCACCCGGCTGCGGGCGTCCGCGGGCCGGGCGCTGGTCGGCGGGGTTGACGTGGTCGGCGACCCGGTCGCGGCCCGTGCCCAGTTGGCCGTCGTACCCCAGCACAACAACCTGGACCGCTCGCTGACTCCACGACAGAACCTGCTGTACCACGCCGCGTACCACGGTGTCGGCCGCGCCGTACGCAACGCCCGGGCCGATGCGCTGCTGGACCGTTTCGGCCTGACGGATCGGGCGGACAAGCGGATCGAGGCGTACTCGGGCGGCATGGCGCAACGGCTCATGATCGCCCGGGCACTGATCCACGAACCGGCGGTGCTCTTCCTCGACGAGCCCACCAACGGGCTGGACCCGCAGTCCCGGCGGTCGATCTGGAGCCAGATCCGTGAGATGCGCGGGCGCGGCGTGACGGTCGTGCTGACCACGCACCAGATGAACGCGGCCGCTGCCCTGATCGACCGGGTCGGCATCGTCGACCAGGGCCGGCTGCTCACCCTGGACACGCCGGGCAACCTGGTCAGAGGGCTCGCCGGACGTTCGATCCTCGACCTGACGGTCACCCCGGCCGCGCATGACGAACCGGACGAGCTGTTGCGTGCGCTGTCCGAGGTCGCCGGCGTACGCAAGGGTGAACGGCTCGCCGCGGCCGCACCGCCCGGCGGTGGGGCCGCCAACCTCCGCTCCGGCCTCGGCCTCGGGGGCGGCGCGGGGTTCGGCGCGGGTACACCGGCTGCCGCACTGGCCGCACTGGCCCGCCGGGAACGGGCGGTCGCCACGCTCACCCCCGACCCCGGCGGGCGTCAGCGCGTCCGGTTCCGGCTGCATCTCGCCACCGACCCCGCCGCCGTGCTCGGGCCGGCGCTCGCCATCGTGACCACCCGGTCGGCGACCCTCACCGACGTCCACATCGCCGAGCCAAGCCTCGAAGACGTCTTCATCGGACTGACCGGAAGGGACCCACGGTGACCGACCTCGACGCTCCGCCGGCAGCGGCGACGAGCACCACCGCGACACCTCCGAGACCCAGCGCGCACCGGGTCTTCCTGGCCATCCTGCGCCGGGACCTGCTGGTCACCGGTAAGGAACTCTGGGTCATCCTGGTCCAGGTCGGCCTCACCCCACTGTTCATGCTCTTCGTCTTCGTCAAGGTGCTCGGCGGGCAGGGCGTCGTCGCCGGGAACTTCGCCGACCTGTTCCTGCCCGGCATCATCGCGCTCGCCGCGCTCACCACCGCGTTGCAGAGCGTCGCACTGCCACTGGTGAAGGAGTTCGGCTTCACCCGGGAGATCGAGGACCGGCTTCTCGCCCCGCTGTCGACGAACCTGGTCGCCGTCGGCAAGCTCGTGGTCGCGATGCTGCGCGGGCTCATCGCCGCAGCCCTCATATACCCACTGGGCGCGCTGATGGTCGGCTCGGCACCCTGGCAGCCCGGACGGCTGCCGATGGTCCTGCTGACGGTCCTGCTCGGCGGATGGATCGGGGGCGGCATCGGCATGACATTGGCGACGATTCTGCCCATCCAACGGATCAACATCACGTTCTCGCTGGTCGTGACCCCGATCATCTGGACCGGTTGCATCCACTACCCGTGGCCGCGGCTCTCCTCGATGCCCTGGTTCCAGACGGTCACCGCCCTCAACCCGATGACCTACGTCTCCGAGGGCGTACGCGGGGCCATGTTGCCCAACGTCGCGCACATACCGGCCTGGGTCTGTCTGCTGGTCCTGACCGGGGTGGCCGCGATGGTCACGGTCACCAGCGTACGAAGTTTCAGTCGGCGTGCCGTCCAGTGAACGGCACGGTCCCCGCGTCTACCGGAGGTGCTCGTCGATGAACGTGCTGGAACCCCCCAGGTCCGAAGCCCCCGCGTCGGATGGCGCTTTCGCCGCCTGGCTGGCCGAGCGGGCCGGCCGGTTGCTGCTGCGCGTCCGCGCCGAACATGGTCACGCCGACCCGGCCGCGTTGAAGCGCGCGGGTGACCGGGCGTCGCACCAACTGCTCCGCGATGAGCTGGCCCGGTGCAGGAGCGCCGACGCCGTGCTCTCGGAGGAGGACGACGGCGCACGGCAGGCCTGGGCCACGGATGCGGCCGGCCCTCCGCCGGAGCGGCTGGCCGCCAACCGGGTGTGGATCATCGATCCGTTGGATGGGACCCGCGAGTTCTCCGAGCCGAGCCGGACGGACTGGGCGGTGCATGTCGCACTCTGGCAACGGAACGCGGCGACGGAGCACCGCCTCGTCGCGGGTGCCATCGCCCTGCCGGCCCAGCTCCGTACCCTCGGCACCGAGATACCCCCACCCCGACCGACGGCGGTCGGCGGTCGGACGATCCGCTTGGCAGTGAGTCGGAGTCGGCCGCCGGCGTTCCTGACCGAGTTGGCGGATCAGGTCGGGGCGGAGCTGGTGCCGATGGGGTCGGCGGGGGCGAAGATCGCCGCGGTGATCAGTGGCGAGGTCGACGCGTACGTGCACGCGGGCGGTCAGTACGAGTGGGATTCGGCGGCGCCGGTGGCGGTGGCGACGGCCACGGGAATGCACGCTTCCCGCATCGATGGAACAGCGTTGAGCTACAACGAGGCCGATCCGCGGCTGCCGGATCTGGTCGTGTGCCAGCCGGATCTGGCCACCCCGCTCCTCGCCGCGCTGCGGCAACACCTGACCCGCACGCCGGCAACGGCCACGGCAGCCGGCTGACCCCCGATGGATACGGTGGACATGACCACTCCGGCGGCATACCAGGTGTCGCACCTGGACGCGCTCGAGGCGGAGAGCATCTTCGTCATACGCGAGGTGGTGGCCGAACTGGAACGCCCGGTGCTGCTGTTCTCGGGTGGCAAGGACTCGATAGTCATGCTGCGGTTGGCGCAGAAGGCGTTCGCACCGGCCCAGATCCCGTTCCCGGTGCTGCACGTCGACACCGGGCACAACTTCGACGAGGTGTTGGACTACCGGGACCAGCAGGTGGCCGAGCTCGGCCTGCAGTTGGTGGTGGCGAGCGTGCCGGAGGCGCTGGAGGCGGGCCTGGTCCGCGAGCCCGCTGACGGGACGCGCAACCGGATCCAGACGCCTGTGTTGTTGGCCGCGCTGGAGAAGTACCGGTTCGACGCGGCGTTCGGTGGGGCGCGGCGGGACGAGGAGAAGGCCCGGGCCAAGGAGCGGATGTTCAGCTTCCGGGACGACTTCGGTCAGTGGGATCCGAAGAACCAGCGGCCGGAGTTGTGGTCGTTGTACAACGGGCGCCACCACCGGGGTGAGTCGATCCGGGTGTTCCCGTTGTCGAACTGGACCGAGCTCGACATCTGGCACTACATCGCCCGGGAGCGGTTGGCGTTGCCGTCGATCTACTACGCCCACGAACGTACGGTGATCGAACGCGACGGGATGCTCTACGCGGTGAACGAGTTCATCGCGCCCCGCAGGTCGGAGGAGCCGTTCAAGGCGCGGGTGCGGTACCGGACCGTCGGCGACGCCTCGTGCACGGCGGCGGTGCTGTCCGAGGCGGACACGGTGGACCTGGTGATCGAGGAGGTCGCGGCGACCCGGATCACCGAGCGCGGGGCGACCCGGGGTGACGACCGGGTGAGTGAGGCCGCGATGGAAGACCGCAAACGGGAAGGCTACTTCTAATGAGCAGCACCGCGGTTCCGGTGGTCGAGGGCGCGGCGCCCGAGGGGCGGGCGATGGACCTGTTGCGGTTCGCGACGGCGGGCAGTGTCGACGACGGTAAGTCCACGCTGATCGGCCGGTTGCTCTACGACACGAAGTCGTTGTTCACCGACCAGTTGGCGGCGGTGGAAGCGGTCAGTGCGGCCCGGGGCGACGAGTACACGAATCTGGCGTTGCTGACCGACGGCCTGCGGGCGGAGCGGGAGCAGGGCATCACGATCGACGTGGCGTACCGGTACTTCGCCACCCCCCGGCGGAAGTTCATCATCGCCGACACCCCGGGCCACACCCAGTACACCCGCAACATGGTCACCGGTGCCTCCACCGCCGACCTGGCGTTGATCCTGGTCGACGCCCGTAAGGGTCTGGTCGAGCAGTCCCGCCGGCACGCGTTCCTGTGTTCGTTGCTGCGGGTGCCGCACCTGGTGCTGTGTGTCAACAAGATGGACCTGGTCGACTGGTCGCAGGAGGTGTTCGAGCGGATCTCGGATGAGTTCACCGCGTTCGCGGCGAAGTTGGAGGTGCCGGATCTCGCCGTCGTCCCGGTCTCGGCGTTGCACGGCGACAACATCGTGACGCGCTCGGAGCACACTCCGTGGTACGAGGGCCCGTCGCTGCTGCACCACCTGGAGCGGGTGCACATCGCGAGTGACCGCAACCTGGTCGACGTCCGGTTCCCGGTGCAGTATGTGATCCGCCCGCAGTCGACCACGATCACCGACTACCGGGGTTACGCCGGGCAGGTCGCTTCGGGTGTGCTGAAGCCGGGGGACGAGGTTCTGGTTCTTCCCTCCGGGCTCACCTCCCGGGTGGCGGGGATCGAGACCGCGGACGGACCGGTCACCGAGGCGTATCCGCCGATGTCCGTCACGGTCCGGTTGACCGACGAGATCGACATTTCCCGGGGCGACCTGATCTGCCGGCCGAACAACGGCCCGGCGGTCGCGCAGGACATCGAGGCGATGATCTGCTGGATGGACGAGAGCACCCCGCTGCGCCCCGGCGCGAAGTACGCCATCAAGCACACCACCCGTACCGCCCGGGCCGTGATCCGCGAACTGCACTACCGGCTCGAGGTGAACTCGCTGCATCGTGACGAGGCTGCCACCGAACTCGGACTCAACGAAATCGGCCGCGTTCGCATGCGTACGACCGTCCCGCTCCTCGCCGACGAATACCGGCGTAACCGCACGACCGGTGGTTTCATCCTCATCGACGAAACCACCAACCGCACCATCGCTGCCGGAATGATCGTCGACACCAATTGACCTACGGAAAGGGGGCGGCTGTGTGCCAGAGCCAGTTTTCAGGCGGAGCCGATGCCGATGTGGGCCACGCCGCCCTCACCGGCCGGGCAGGCGGAGGAGGCACCCGACGCGCAAGGACGAAGGCAGGGAGGCCAGCCGCTGTCTGACGCGGGTAATCGGCGCGTCAAGCGAACCGGCGACGAACGACGCTGTCTACAACTGCTTGACCTTGTCGAGGAACGTCGCCCAGCTGGCGTTAGGCGCGAACCAGAGGGCCGTCAGCTGACCGGAGGTCACTCGCACGTTGCTGTACGGCCTGTCAACCATCAAAATCAGTAGCCGAATCGCTTGGTTCAGGGGTCGGGCACCTCAGGTGGCGTGGCGCTGTCGACGAATCGATAGCGCGCCTCGAAATGATCACCATGCCTGCGGCCTGGAATGGATTGCCATACCTCGACTTCCATCTCACGAGCGATATGGAAGATTTGACATCTGTCTTCTGCCGCCATCATTGAGTAATCTCTTCTCAATCGGACATCGTCGATTCCTCGTCGTGGGCGAGCGGACGAACGGGTGCCGATCGGAGGGAGGGGAGAATGAGTCTCCCGAAAAGATCAATTGTGGTGGGCGCCGTCGCGATGCTGGCACTCACAGCCGCCACGCCAGCCGCGGCGGCCGAACCGGAGGGCAACATCCGTAGTGCCGGCGGTGCCACGGCTGTCAGCGACAGCTACATCGTGGTGTTCAAGGAGAGCGCGGTGAGTCGGGCGCAGGTCGGCGCCACCGCCAGTGGACTGGTTGGCCAGCACGGCGGAGCGGTCGTCCGGACCTACTCCACGGCCTTGCGCGGCTTCGAGATCACGGCCGGTGCCAAGGCGGCGGCCAGGATCGCCGCGCATCCCGAAGTCGCGTACGTCGAGCAGAACCACACGGTCCGCATCTCCGGGACACAGCCGAACCCCCCGTCCTGGGGTCTGGACCGCGTCGACCAGCGCAACCTGCCGCTGGACAACTCGTACACCTACCCGAACACCGCGACCAACGTGCACGCGTACATCATCGACACCGGCATCCGGTTCTCCCACAACGACTTCGGCGGCCGGGCCACCAGCGGCTACGACGCGGTCGACGGCGGGTCCGCCGACGACTGCAACGGGCACGGCACGCACGTCGCCGGCACCGTCGGCGGCTCCTCGTACGGCCTGGCCAAGGGCGTGCAACTGGTCGGCGTACGGGTGCTGAACTGCTCCGGCAGTGGCACCAACGCCGGCGTCATCGGCGGCGTCGACTGGGTCACCGCGAACGCGATCAAGCCGGCCGTGGCGAACATGAGCCTCGGCGGCGGGGCGAACTCCTCGCTCGACACTGCGGTCCGCAACTCGATCAACTCGGGTGTGACCTACGGTCTCGCCGCGGGCAACGACAACGGCGCCAACGCCTGCAACACCTCGCCGGCCCGGACGACAGAGGCGATCACGGTCGGCTCGACCACCAGCACCGACGCCCGGTCGTCCTTCTCCAACATCGGTACCTGCCTGGACATCTTCGCGCCCGGCTCATCGATCACCTCGGCCTGGTACAACAGCGACACCGCGACCAACACGATCAGCGGTACGTCGATGGCCACCCCGCACGTGGTCGGTGCCGCTGCCCTGGTCGCCTCCGCCAACCCCACCTGGACCCCCCAGCAGGTCCGGGACTACCTGGTGAACAACGCGACAAACAACGTGGTGACCAACCCCGGCACCGGTTCTCCGAACAAGCTGCTCTACGTGGTCAACGACGGCACTCCACCGGCGGACGACTTCTCCGTCGGGGTGTCGCCGGCAGCCGGCTCGACCGCGCCGGGCGGCTCGGTCAGCGCCACCGTGACTACCGCGACCACCAGCGGCTCGGCGCAGTTGGTGAGCCTGTCGGCGAGCGGGCTGCCGAGTGGCGCCACCGCCTCGTTCAGTCCAGCCACGGTGACCTCGGGCAGCTCGTCCGCGCTCACCATCGCCACCTCGGCGAGCACTCCTTCCGGCACCTACAGCGTCAGTGTCACAGGTGCCGGTACTGCGGGTACGCGCAGCGCCACCTACTCGTTGACAGTGACCGGTTCGGGCGGCGGCGGCTGCTCGGGCACCAACGGCACCGATGTGGCGATACCGGACAGCAACACGGCGGTGACCAGCGGCATTGTCATCACCGACTGCAACCGTAACGCCTCCTCGGCGTCCACGGTGGCCGTCAATATCGTGCACACCTTCCGCGGCGACCTGATCATCGATCTGGTGGCACCGGACGGTACGGCCTACCGACTGAAGAACCAGAGCTTCTTCGACGGTGCCGACAACGTCAACACCACCTATACCGCGAATCTCTCCACCGAGCCGGCGAACGGCACCTGGCTGCTTCGAGTGCGAGATGTCTTCTCCGGTGACACCGGCTACATCAACACCTGGACCCTTACGCTCTGAGACGTGACGAAGGGACCTTTCCGCTCCGATTCCGGTAGCGGGAAGGTCCCTTCGGGAGGCGCAGGCCCCGGCACTGCCAATCTGCGACGGTCAGCGCGCCGCGAACGGACGCCATTTCCTGTCAACCGAATTGGACCCTAAGTAAGCCCAAATGAGACAGTTGCTCTCACCTACTTGTCGTGACTTTCCACGAAATTTGGTGCCCGAGGGGGATTCGAACTCTTATACGTATCATCGGTGCACCATTTCGGGTGCACATGCTCATAGATTACGGCACGTTCAGGGTTGGCTCAACCTCGCGCGCCCATTACCGGGCGTGAGCATGAATCGAAGTCGGGCCACGCATGGTCCAATCTTGCCAGCCAACTGGCTCGACTATCGACTGACCGAAATGAACGTGCAGGCATCAAGATTGAGCCCACCGCAGGGGTCCTGGTGAGTTTCAGTCGACCGGCGTTGACGACAGCCCGCGCCGCTCGCGTTCTTCGGTGGCGAGCGCACCAGGTTCACCGCCTTCGTCGAACTCTGGAATCCACCACAAACGCGCACAGCGCCAGAGCATCCAGCGCCGACCAACGCGATGCAACGAGGTGTTCCCGCAACGCGCAGATCTGCGCTCGCACCGCCAGGGCGAAAGTCTGGATCCGGATGAGTCGCCGGACCGCTGCGATGTCGGAGCTGCGGTAGACGGCCAGGGCCGTCAGATCTGCCCCTCCTGCCGTCGCAAGTCGCTGACGCTGAACAGGAACGGCAGATTCCCGCAGCAGCTCTTCCCCCGACGGCACCAACTGTTCCATGTCCGAGGCGAACATGAAATAGATCGTTTAGATAGAATGGGGCGGGTTCAGTCAGCGGAGGCATTCGCCTCGATGAGGCGGCCCTGGGTGGCACCCCGTTGGGGTGAACCTCCGCGATCCAGGGGCCCTGCGCCGCCGAACAGGGAAACGTTGACGGCATGCTCATCTCCCTGGATTACACCGGCCATGAGTGACCGCTACCGTGACGCGCTCGATACCGCCGGGCGGCTACTCGGTCAACCCTTGACGCTCCCCCTGGCAGAAGGGGAACCGCCCTCCGGCGAGGACTTCCGCCGGCTGGCCACCGAACACACCTTCGGTGACTCGTGGAGCCGTGGAGTTCTCGACACCCGCGTCCGCGCGCTGATTTCCGTCGCCGTCGCGGCGACTCTCGGAACGCATGAACCGTTGCGGGGCCAACTGCGCATCGCCCTCAACAGTGGTGTGACAAGGGAAGAGATCGTCGAGTTGTTCATCCACCTTGAGGCGTACGCCGGAGCGGCGCGGGCCTTTGACTCGTACCAGATCGCCGTTGCTGTCTTCGGCGAGACGAGTGGCTGACCGCTCTACGTTGCCAATACTTGTCGCACCCGGTGTGAGCTGGGTTTCCGTTAGTTTGAGGCACCGGCGTGGTCATGGCGTTTCCACTGATCAATCTGGTCGGTTTGCATGTTCGAAGCCCGGCTCTGCGCGGCCCGATGCGACAGGCTGTGCTCGCGGAACTGTTGGCCCTCCGCCAAGAGGTCGCGATGCCGCGCCGTCAGGTCAACGGCCAACCGCGCCCGTCCCTGAACCAGGCGGGCGGTCGCCGGCACCGCTATCAGCCGGATATCCCATCGGGCGCCCCCACCGACGCCCGAGCAAGACCACCAAGCCGTGCTCGACCAGGCACTCGTTCAGATTCCCGACGCCCGCCGGCACGGCACCCCGATCCTGCTGCGCGCCGATACGGCTGGTTCCAGCCATGGCTTCCTCGCTCACATCCGCGGCCTGCGCGAGCAACACCTGGACATCCGGCTCTCCGTCAGTGCCGCGATCACCGAAGGTGTGCGTGCGGCGATCCGGGCTGCGACCGGCTGGGTCCCCGCCGTCGACACCGATGGTGACTTGCGAGATCACGCGCAGGTCTGCGAGATCACCGGCCTAGTCGACGCCGCCGGCTGGCCGGAGGGCACCCGGTTCCTGGTCCGCCGGGAACGCCCGCACCCCGGCGCCCAACTGTCCTCGACACCATCGAAGGCTGACGGCATCAGGTCGTCGCCACCGACACCCCACCCGGCGGCCGCAGCATCCAGCACCTGGAGGCCCGACACCGCGCGCACGCCCGCGTCGAAGACCGCATCCGCACCGCCAAGAACACCGGCTTCGGCCGGTTCCCGTCCCGGGTGTTCGCTATCAACCAGGCATGGCTGCAACTCGCCCTGACCGGTATCGACCTGCTCGCCTGGACCCAGAACCTGCTCCTGGACGGCGAGTTGGCCACAGCAGAGCCCAAGAAGCTGCGTTACCGGCTCCTGCACGTCGCAGCCCGAATCACCCGCACCGCCCGCCGGACACGACTCGCCATCGCCGCCAACTGGCCCTGGACCGACGCCCTGGCCAGCGCATTCAACAAGCTCGCCGCACTACCCCGACCCACCGGCTGACTTCGAGACCCACGCCCCAACCAGCAACACGGAGGAACCCGGCCCCGCGCCGGGCCCTCAGCATGCCAACAAAGCGGCAACAGAAACGCCAACCAACTTCATCGAACAGCAGCTATGGATTCCCATTCGAGTGAAAGACCGAGGCTAATCCTCGAAGGAGACCTGCGCGCCGCCGCTGGGCTATATCCTCCGGGGCCTGGCACTATCCTCCGGGGCCTGGCACTGGATTTCCTGCCCGACGAAAGTCGCGAGGAGTTGGGGCACCTTGCCTGCGGCCGAGCGGGGACGCAGGTGGTGAGCGCCACGCATGCGGCCAGCGGGGACCGGGGCGCACCAGCGATTCAAAGCCCTCCGTCGGCTGTCACCGCAGGCGGGTGACCGTCTTGTGCTCGATGTAGCCGGTCAGGCCGACCTGGCCGTACTCGCGACCGAGGCCGCTGGCCTTGTAGCCGCCGAACGGGCCATCGAAGCTAATCGGCGAGCCGTTCAATGTGACAGTGCCGGTGCGCAGTCGGCGGGCCATGTCCAGGGCCCGCTCGGGGCTCGTCGTCCAGATTCCACCGGAGAGACCGTAGTCGGAGTCGTTGGCGATCCGCACTGCCTCGTCCTCGTCGTCATAGGCGATCACAGCCAGGACCGGGCCGAAAATCTCCTCCTGCGCGATGCGCATGCTGTTCTTGACATCGGCGAAGACGGTCGGGGTGACGTAGTTGCCCTGCTCCAGGCTCTGGGGCACCTCGGGGCCACCGGTCACCAGGCGGGCGCCTTCCGCGATACCCAGCTTGATGTAGTCGATCACGCGTTGCTGCTGGTCCGGCCGGATCATCGGGCCGACGAAGGTGTCCGGCTCTGACGGATCTCCGACCTTCAGCGACTCCACCATCTCCTTCAGCGCCGCGACGACCTCGTCGTAGCGGCTGCGCGGCGCCAGGATCCGGGTCTGCAGGATGCAGGCCTCGCCGTTGTTGCCCAGGGAACCGAAGCGCAGCCCCTGCATCACGGCTGGCAGGTCGGCGTCGGCCAGGATGATGGCGGCGGACTTGCCGCCCAACTCCAGGCCAACCCGCTTGAGGTGCTCCCCGGCGATCGAGGCGATACGACGGCCGGCCCGGGTCGACCCAGTGAACGAGATCTTGTCAACGTCCGGGTGCGAGACGAGGTGTTCGCTGGTCTCCCGGTCCGCCGGGAGAATGCTGAGCACGCCATCGGGGAGGCCGGCCTCGTGCCAGAGGTCGGCAAGCAGCATCATGCTCAGCGAGTTCTCCGGGGAGACCTTCAGTACCACGGTGTTGCCGGCCAGCAGCGCGGGGACCAGCTTGGCGGTGGCGGCGGAGAACGGCGAGTTCCACGGGATGACCGCGGCGACCACGCCGATCGCCTCGCGCCGAACGATGGTGTCGAAAGCCACCGTGGGGTCGGAGGGCTCGACGACCTCTTCCCAGCCGAACTCCTCGGCCGCCTTGAGGTAGGCGTTGACCTGCCGGGTCAGGAAAGGCTGGCCGGCCTTCGTGAACCAGCCGGCCGATCCGTTCTCGGCCGAGATCGCTGCCGCAATCTCGTCGGCCCGCGCGGCGCGCAACGCGTCGTAGCGGCGGATGATCTCTTGGCGCTCCTCCGGGATCGTATGCGGCCACGGCCCGTTGTCGAACGCCGTGCGGGCGGCGGCGACAGCCGCGTCCACATCGGCGTTGGCGGCCTGGGCCACCGCGCCGAGCACGGACTGGTCGTGCGGGGAGCGGATCTCCAGCAGCTTCGAACTGCTGGGCGTCATCCAGGTACCGCCGATGTAGAGCTTGTCGCGAACAATCATCAGTCACGTCTTTCTAGTGAGGGGAGGGAAATCGGGCGTCAGGCGCGGTGGGGCGTGCGCCCTAGCTGATTGGGGAAGTTGGGGGGCGGACCATCTTGGCGACCGAGGTCTCGGTGAAGTCGCCGAGACCGTCGAGATCCGTGGATTGGCTCACCTCGCGCCACGCGGCGTCCTCCGTGGCCCGGGCCTCGGCGATCAATGGCGCGAGCCAGGCCGCGTCCGAGCCCAGGAGGAGCCGCGCCGGCGGCTGCGGCTCCTCCGTGATCCGCAGGATCACACGCGCCATTTTTGCTGGATCGCCGCGCTGCACGTCCGGATTGTCACGGTACGTCCGTACGAAGGCGCCAACTGTCTCGTCGTACTCGTCCTGCATGGGCGGCACGGACATCGGGGCAGCCGCCCACCGCGTCCGAATGCCGCCCGGCTCGACCAGGGTGGCGTGGATGCCGATCGTCTCCACCTCGCGTGCGAGGATCTCCGTGAAACCGCCCAGCGCCCACTTGGCCGCCTGATATGCCGCCAGGCCGGCCTGGGCGCGTCGGCCGCCAATCGTCGAGACGTTCACGATGCTGCCGGAGCGCTGTGGGCGTAACACCGGCAGGGCGGCCCGCACCATGTTGACCGCACCGAAGAAATTGATCTCGACGGTCCGGCGGAACTCGTCCTCCGGCATGTCTTCAATCGAGCCGACGCTGCGGTATCCGGCGCTGTTCACCAGCACGTCGAGGCGGCCGAACTCGCTGACCGCGTACTGGACCGCCGTCCGTGCGTCAGCGCTGGAGGTCACGTCGACGGCGAGTACGCGCAACCTGTCCTGCTGTTGGTCGGGCACCGGCAGGACGTCGGTGGTCAAATCCGTCGCAAGCACGTTGTGCCCGGCCTGCAGCCCGGCATCGACCAGGTGCCGACCGAGGCCTCCGCCCGCTCCGGTCACCAAGAGTGTCTTTGTCATTGCGTCCCACCCACACTTTCACGGAATTTCGGGGCACAGCTGCGCCCTCCACACCGAGCCGCGACAAGCGACCTGAGCGCATGCTCGGCCACGAACAGTCCGCAGGTCGCCGGGCTCTGGCGGTCAGGACTTAACCGGGTGGTCCGTGGAACGACTGACCTCGGCCCACGTCCGGGCCTCCGTGTTGCGCTCGTCGCCCGATTTCAACGCGATCTCCAGGGCGTCGCTGCCGAGCAGCAGTCGGCGCGGGGGCTCCGGCACGTCGAGGATGTCGACGATCGCCTTTGCCATCCGGGCCGGGTCACCAGGCTCGTTGCCGGCGTAGGCCGCGAACCGTTCCAACCACGCGCCGACGGTCTGCTCGTAGCCCTCGCTGAGCTGGCCGGAGGCGGTCGCGGCACCGGCGGCCCAACCGGTACGGATGCCGCCCGGCTCGACGATCGTCACCTTGATGCCCAGCGGGGCGACCTCGTTCGCCAGCACCTCGGAGAAGCCCTCGACGCCGAATTTCGCCGTCTGGTAGGCGCTGAGGCCTGGGGTGCCGCCGACCCGCCCGCCGATGGACGAGATCTGCACGATGTGTCCGGCGCGCTGGCGGCGCAGGACGGGCAGCGCCGCCCTGGTCACGTTGACGGTTCCGTACAGGTTTGCGTCGACCTGTGCCCGGAACTCGTCCTCCGGGAAGTCCTCCACCGAACTGCTGGCGGCGTAACCGGCATTGTTGATCACCACGTCGAGGGAGCCGAACCGGTCGACGGCCGCCGCGACCGCTTTGCGGCACGCCTCAGGCGAGGTGACGTCCAGCAGCAGGGTCAGGAGTCGCTCCGGGTGCTCCCGAGTCAGGTCCGTCAGCGAATGTGGGTTGCGCGAGGTCACCGCAACTCGATCGCCTGCCCCGAGTGCCGCCAGGGTCAGGGCCTTCCCGAGACCCTGGGAACCGCCGGTGATCAGCCATGTCCGTGCCATGGCACCTCCTTCTGTCTGGAACTGAACCCACTCGGGTTCAGCCCGCCTGTGCCGCGAGATATGCGTAGTAGATCTTCACCTAACCACAACTTGACTGTAGCACTAATGGCCTCGAACACCTCCTCGGCGAGGATGATCGTGAGGTTATCCACTACCACTGTTACGCTTGGAGCTATCATGAGAGCTGACGCCGCCCGCAACCTCGCTGCCGTCCTGCGCACCGGGGCCCGCCTGCTGGCGGAGGACCCGAGCACCTCGATCTCCGCCATAGCCAGCGCGGCGGGAGTGGACCGCACCACCGTTCACCGCCGCTTCGCCAATCGCGAAGCCCTGCTCAGCGCCGTCTTCCAGGCCAAGCTCGACTCTGCGGAGCGAGTCCTCGACGATTCACGGCTTACGGAGGCGCCGGTAGCGGTCGCATTGCACCGCTACGTGGAAGGGATCATTCCGGTCAGCCGTGACTGGCCCGTCGACACGCGCCGCATGATGCGCGCGGATCCCGCCGCCGACAGACGACGTCAGCAGCAGAGTCAGCGACTGAATGACTTCCTCAAACGCGCTTCCGATGAGGGCTACCTTCGCCCCGACACCTCCCCGGCCTGGGCGCGGGCGGTCCTCAACCAACTGGTGGAGACCGCCGCCCATCACTTCCCCGAAACGGCTCCCCCACGGGCGGCCGACCTGGTCGTGGAGACCTTCCTCAACGGCCTCGGCCCGTCGTGACAACCGGGAGCCGCCACCGAAGTTCGGCCTCGGTCCGGGATCCCGCTTCTCCGGCACCAGGGGTCGGCGGTGCAGCAGACCCGACTGAAACTGTCACCTATCGGTGCAGCAGACCCGCGCGACGTTCTCCCAGCCGGCTTGTTGGAGAAGCTTGGGCAGCTCGGCCCCACGTCGATACACGGGATAGTCGTCGCCACAAGCGATTCGGGCGATCTCATCGAGGGTGTTGTCGTCGATAGTCTCGAGCACGCGGGTCTCCTAGAGGTCGTCTTCGTCGTCGGACAGCGTTGTGGGTCTCCAACGTGGCTGCTGGCGTGGTGCTGCGGGCAGTGAACGGGGTTCGATGCCTCGTTGCTGTAGTTGCTGCCAGAGTGGTTCGAGGGCGGCAGCGGGGTCATGCAGGTATTCGCTGTCCCGGATGCGAATGAACTGCCAACCGGCTCGGCGTAATTCTCGCTCGCGGTGTAGTTCCTGCTGGACCTGCTCGGGTTGTCGGTACCGCGAGGGTGTGTCGCACTCGATGGCCAGTCGGCCGTTGTCGCCGACGACGACAAGATCGATGGCTCGGTGGTCGACGGGGTAGTGCGGGACTACGGCGTAGCCGCAGCGCCGCAGCTCCAGGAAGACGCGTTGCTGCAGCAGGCAGGCGAAGGGTTCGGTGCGGGTGTCGGGGGTGACGTCATCGAGCTCGGGATCGATCGTGAAGGTCGCCGGAGGGTGGAGCATGTAGGTCAGCAGGGAGTGGCGAAGGTCGGTGGGATTCAGGCTGTTAGGGGGCACCGAGGTGAACAGCCAGAGTTGGTCGCGGGCGCGACTGGCGGCGACGTTGTACCGGCGCTGCTCGGTGCGGCCGGTGAGAGCCGTTCTGGCCTTCCTTACGACCATGGACAGCAGGATGATGTCGCGTTCGTCGCCTTGGAAGTCGGGTGGTTGGCCAACTCGGATTTGTCGGTGGCGTATGTCGGCCGGGTCGATGCGTTCGTAGAGCAGATTCTCAAGGATTTGAGTTTGCTTGCCGCTCTGCAGCGCGATGATGCCGATGGTCTTGTTGCGGCACATCGGGTCGTCGATGTTCTTTTGAACGTGATCGATGACGGCGCTGGCTTCGACCTGATTGCGCAGGGTTGCCCGTTGTCCCTCTTCCATGGCGTCGTCGACCTGCACGACTCTGAGGGGGTCAAGGCGGTCGGCCCCGAACTGACGGAGTGGGATAAGTCTGCCGTCGTAGAACTGCGCAGAGGACCATCCGATAATTTCGGGCATGCATCGGAACTGTTCGGAGAGTCGAATGACATCGGAGAAGCGGGTGGCTAGGAGTTCGTAGAGATTCGAGGCGGGGAGGAAACCGTTGCGCAGGTTCAAGGCCATGTCGGCAGCAGAGAAGTCTCCAACTTGTTGGATTGGTGGCCGGAGATCAGGGTCTGCAGCCATGCCCTTCGAGGTTGTGGTCGGGGTCGCTCGGAAAACACTTGCCGACCACGGGCTGGCTCCCTAACGGTCTGCGCCCCGGCCACAACCGCCGGCGGGAGTGGCTCGAGAGGAATATGTTGAGCCCGAAGTTGGTCTGCTCTCCTCGCCGGGCCCCTTTCCCCGGCCCTGCAAGGAGACCCTGTGCCCTCCGCCTCACCCTCAGCACCTGCCCCGGTCGTCATCGCGATCAACCCTCACAAGACGTCCTGGACCGCCGTCGCAGTCGACAACCGACTCCAGCCACTGGCCTCGATCCGCATCGAGGTCAACCGCGGCGGCTATCGACAGCTGCGCCGCTTCGCCGGCCGCTGACCGCACGCGACCTGGGCGGTCGAAGGCGCCACCGGTCTCGGCGCCGCGCTGACCGCCCGTCTGAGCGCCGACGGCGCCGACGTGGTCTACCTGCCCGCGAAGCTGGCCCGCCGCGTGCGGCTGTTGTCCGCTGGGCACAGCAGCAAGACCGACCAGGCCGACGCACTTTCGGTCGGAATCGCCGTGCACACCGCTGCTCGGCTCAACAGCGAGGTCCATTCGGAGCCGGTGCAGTCACCGTTGTGGGTCGTCGCGTTCCACTTCGGGCCGCCGTTTAGAACGATGCCGAAGAGGAATCCGAAGGTGCACTCGCCGCTTTGTGTGGCGATGGCCATGTCGCATCCCGGCACGCTGGTCAGTGTCGCCCCTGGATCTGCGTCTCGATGTCCCGCACCCATGTCGCCAAGCTGCAGGACTTCGACGTGTCGATCACCGGTGCTGACGTCGACAGGAACGCATCGGTGCGGTCGAGTGTGGCAGTCTGCCCGCCGACTCGCCCGATCGCTCGCTCACGCCGAGCACCAGCATCTGACGAATCCCGGTGAGCCTCGTGAGCGCCGCGGTGAGACCCGGCGCGCCGACCTCCAACGCCCGACCTTGCAGATGCTGGTAATTGACGGAACAGCCGTACAAAAGCACTCGGGAAACAGCAGAAGGTCAACCTCCGCCGCGCCCGCGAGGTGCTGGTTGGCGATGGTGTGTAGGTGGGTGGTGTTGGCGCACGGGTGTTGGGCGTGGGTGACGTCGAGCTGGCGACGGGCGACGCCGGGTCGGGACGGTGGCCGGGTTGTGGCATGCCGCCGAGGGAATAAGTGATGTACACTCCCCCCGTGTCTGAAGAGGACGATCCGGTCCGCGAGCGCTTCGACCTTCTGGTGAATGCCCCAGCGCTCTTCAACGCGACCGTGACCGCAGTGGAATTGGACATCTTCCGGTTTCTCGCCGACAACCCATCGGTGTCGTTCGACGAGCTTCATGCCTTCACCGGTCTTCCGGCTCACCAGTTGCGGGTGCTATTGCACGCCGTCTGCAGCACCGGGCTCCTAGAGCGGCGCGACGGGCGTTACGTCAACTCGCGAGTGGCCCAAGACCTGCTCACGACCGACGCCCCGAACAGTTGGCGGCACATCCTGATCGGATGGCGGGAAATCTACTATCCCGCCTTCGCGCACATGACAGAGGCGCTGAGGGCGGGGACGAACACAGCCCTGGCTGCCCACCCCGGAGACGAGCCGACGCTCTATCAGCGGCTTTCGCACAACCCCGAACTGGAAGCTGTCTTCCACCGGGCCATGAGCGCGTTCACGCTCAAGAGCGTCGATGCGCTCGTGGAGTCCGGTGAGTTCGCCTCCGTACGCCGGGTACTCGACGTCGGCGGCGGTGATGGCACCACCAGCACCCGCCTGGCCGCGCGCCATCCCCATCTCACCATTACGATCTTCGACATTCCGAGTGTCTCGAAGATCGCGGCGGAGGCGACTGCCCAGGACCTCGGTGACCGTGTGACGGTGCGTCCCGGCGATCTCTTCAGAGATCCCTTCCCGGACGGCTTCGACGCCATCCTCTTCAGCCATGTCCTAGAGATCTTCTCCGGCGAACAGATCACGGAACTACTGACCAAGGCGTACCATGCGCTTCCCGCAGGGGGCCGGGTCTTCGTCTACGGATACAATGTCTCCGACGACGAGACCCACGGGTGGTACTCCGCCCGCCTCTCGCTCTATCTCAACGTCCTCGCTAGCGGCCAGGGGATGGCGTACCCCGCCCGGGACTACGAGGAGTGGATGCGCCTGGCCGGCTTCTCATCCGTGCGGACGCTCACCGGGTTGCCTTACGAGCACGGGCTGACCGTCGGGGTCAAGGCCTGATGCCGGTGCTCCAGTCGCCGGCCCCGGATCGGGGCCGATTCCCCGTCCCCGATCCCGGCACGCCCGACACCAGGTCCCCGTCGCACTATATGCGCTGGTTGGTCGTCCAGCACCGGTGGAGTTTCGTGCTGGCCACCGTGTTCGGTGTCGTGTCTACGCTCGCCCAGTCCCTCGTGCCCGCCGCCATCGGCTTCGGCATCGATCGCGGGCTCATCCCCCGCGACCGGCAAGCGCTCATGCTCTGGGGGGCTGCGGTCCTCCTGCTCGGCGTTACCCAGGCCGTCACCGGCACGCTCCGCGACCGCAGTTCAATGTTCAACCGCCTCGGAGCCTCCTACCGCACCACCCAACTCGTCACCCGCAAGGCCACCGAGCTCGGCGTCGAACTTTCTGGTCGGGTCTCTACCGGGGACGTCATCGGCGTCGGTGCCATGGACGTGGGCCGGCTCGGCAGCGCCTTGGAGAGCACGGCACGCGGTGCCGGGGCCGTCGCCGCGATCATCTTCGTGGCCGTGTTCATGCTGGTCACGTCCTGGCAGTTGGGCCTGGTGGTGCTGATCGGTGTACCCCTGATTGCGAGCGTCATGACGCTGCTCATGAGGCTCCTGCACGACCGTCAGCAGCAGCTCCGGGACCGCCAGGGCGCACTTACAGCCCTGTCCGTCGACCTCATCGAAGGGCTGCGAGTCCTGCGGGGGATCGGCGGCGAGGACGTCTACGCCCGCCGCTACCAGCACGCCTCTCAGGAGATCCGCGGGAACGGCGTGCGCGTCGCGTCGACGGAGGCAAATATCTCACTCGCCCGGGTCCTGCTGCCTGGACTGCTCGTCACCGCCATCGTCTGGCTCGGCGCTCACCATGTGCGGACCGGCCGGATCGAGCCCGGGGTACTCATCGCCTTCTACGGGTACGCCATGCTGCTGGCAGATCAGCTCCGCCACGTCACCGGCATGCTGGCGCAGCTGACCCGCGCCGCGGTCGCGGGTCATCGCGTGGTCGAATTCCTGCGCTTGGCCCCGGGCCTCCGGTCCGCTCCAGGCGACACCGCAGAAATGCCGCGTGGCGCCGAGCTGCACGATGCCGAGTCCGGCGTCACGATCCCACCTGGGCGTCTGGTCGGCGTGGTCTGCGCGACCGCGGGCGAGGACCGCACGCTCGCCGACCGGCTTGGCCGGTACGCGGACTCACAGGTCACCTATGGCGGTACCCCGCTGTCCGCGTACCCCCTCGACGACGTACGCCGCCGCATCGTGGTGGTCGACAACGACGCAGTGCTGTTCTCTGGTCGCCTCGCCGAAGAACTGGACCCTTCCTGGCACACCCCGTCCGGGGCTCCTCACGTGGAGGCCGTGCTCCGAGGCCTGCACACCGCTGTCGCGCAGGACGTGGTCGAAGCGCTGCCCGATGGGCTCGGCCAGGAGATCGTCGGGGGGCGCGAGTTCTCGGGCGGCGAGCAGCAGCGGCTGCGGCTGGCCCGTGCGCTGGTGGCCGACCCGGAAGTCCTCGTCCTGGTCGAGCCGACCAACGCCCTGGACGCGCACACCGAGAGTCGGGTGGCGCATCGGCTAGGCACCCACCGCGAAGGCCGTTCCACCGTGGTGTTCACCACCAGCCCGATCCTGCTGAGTCGGACCGACCATGTCGTGTACGTCCAGGACGGCAAGGTCCTTGCCGAGGGCGAGCACGCCAGTCTGATGTCCGACGCGCGTTATCGGGCTGTCGTCATGCGGGAGGTGCTGGCATGAAAGACAGCCCCAACATGATCCGGTCCCTGCCAGTGGCCTCGCAACGCGAGGTGCGCGCCTATGCCCGCCGGGCGGCACTGCGCCACAGGAGGGAACTGGCGCGAGCCATCCTGTTGCACGCACTCGCAGCCACAACGGGACTCGTAGCGCCACGGCTCCTCGGTGACCTGGTCGAGACTTCGGCGAGCGGCACCGCCGACATTACCCGTACCGGTTTGACCATCCTGGCGGCGGTCGCTTTCCAAGCTGTGCTCACGCGTTTCGCGCTGTTCGCCTCTCTCCGGCTCGGCGAGACGGTACTCGCGGAGCTGCGCGAGGAGTTCGTCCAACGGGTGCTCGCTCTTCCGACGAGCACGGTCGAACGCGCCGGATCAGGTGACCTCGTTACCAGGACCACCCGCGATATCGACGTACTGGCCCTCACTGTGCAGCGTGCGGTGCCCGATACGCTAGTTGCGACCGCGACCATCGCCCTGACCGTGGGCGCCGTCTTCCTCACCGATCCGCTGCTCGTCCTGCCCTGCCTGGTGGCGGTCCCAGTGCTGTTTTTCTCCACCCGGTGGTACCTGCGCCGTGCCCGCGCGGGCTACCTGCGCGCCAACGCCTCCTATTCCCAGCTCAACGATGGCCTCTCGCAGACGGTCGGCGGAGCGCGCACCGTGGACGCCCTCCGACTGGCGTCGCGCCGTCATTGGAAGACCGACGATGACATCGCGGAGTCATCTGCGGCCGAGCGCCGTACCCTGTTTTTGCGCAGCGTCTACCTGCCGATTGCGGACACCGGCTACATCTTGCCGGCGGTGGCCACCCTCACCGTCGGTGGCCTGATGTACATCGACGGGCGGGTGACTCTGGCGGCGGTCACCGCGGCCACCCTGTACGTCCAGCAGATCATCGCGCCGGTGGACATGCTGCTGTACTGGATGGACGAGTTGCAGGTCGGTGGTGCGTCCCTGGCGCGCATCCTCGGGGTGCGGACGGCAGAGGTCCAGCCGGACCGCGACCGCGATGCTCGACGTCCGGGGCACAGCGACGGCATCGGTCTACGGAACGTCCACTACGCCTACCGCGACGGGCGGGACATCCTAAAGGGAGTTGACCTGCTCATCCGACCGGGAGAGCGGCTGGCGATCGTCGGTCCGTCCGGTGCGGGCAAGTCCACCCTCGGCCGGCTGATTGCCGGCATCCATCCGCCCGACCGCGGGACTGTCACTCTCGACGGGATGCCGATTGACCGGCTGTCTCTGAGGGAACTGCGGCGTGATGTGATTTTGGTGACGCAGGAATACCACGTCTTCAGCGGAACTCTCGCCGACAACCTTCTCATCGCCCGGCCAGACGCCGCCCCGGAGGAGCTCGAACGGGTCCTGCGAGCCGTTGGTGCCTGGGAGTGGGCGTCGGCGATCGGGCTGGACCGCGCTGTCGGCTCCGGGGCAACCTCGCTTTCGCCCGCGCAGGCCCAGCAGTTGGCGCTCGCCCGGCTCGCCTTGCGTGATCCGCGTGTGGTGGTGCTCGACGAGGCGACCGCCCTGCTCGACCCGAACACCGCCCGGGCCCTGGAACGATCCCTCAACGACCTGCTGAGCGGCACCATCGTAGCCATCGCGCACCGTCTCCACACCGCCCATGACGCCGACCGCGTGATCGTGCTGGAGGAGGGCCGGATCGTGGAGGCCGCGCCGCACCGTGAACTCGTCACGCGCGGCGGTCCCTATGCCGAGCTGTGGCGCTCCTGGAATGGCGGAGAGCAGGACCAGCCCGTTCCTGGCCCAGCCATCTCCCGAGTTCCGGCTCCGCAGCGCCAGGAGGTGCCGCGGCTCACCACCTGACCGGTAACTGGTGCACGGAGTAAAACGCCATGTCCCTCCCAAGTGGGACCTCCTTCGGGGAAACGGCCAGCCGTAGGTCGGAAAAACGCGCGAAGAGAGCAGGGAAAGCGATCCGCATTTCGGCGCGCGCCAGGTTTTGGCCGATGCACTGGTGCACCCCGTGGCCGAACGCGAGATGGCCCTGGGCGCGACGGCCGACATCGAGGCGGTCTGGGTCCTCGAATCGTTTGGGGTCGCGGTTGGCCGCGGAGAGGGAAATCGTGACCGATTCCCCGGCCCGCAGGGTCTCTCCGGCGAGGGTGACGTCTTCCAGCGGAGTGCGGGGCACGCCGAAGTGGAAGATCGTCAGATAACGGAGCAGTTCCTCCACCGCCGAGTTGACCAGGGAGCGGTCTGCGGTCATCCTCGCCAGCTGATCGGGATGACACAGCAGCGCGAACGTCCCGAGGCTCAGCGAGCCGGCCGTTGTTTCGTGGCCGGCCGACAACAGCAGCGCGCCCACTCCGGCGATCTCCGTCGTCGACAGGACCCCGTCCGCAGCGAGCGCGCCCAGCAGATCATCACTCGGCTGCCGCTGCTTGTGCCGGGCAAGGTCGGTCAAGAAGGCGTCGAGCTCTCCCATCGCCCGGGCCGCCTGCTCCTTGGTCGTCTCCAGTCTGAACAATGTGGCGCTGTTGCGTTGGAAACCGGCTCGCTCACTGTAGGGAACCCCGAGCAATTCGCAGATGACCAGCGATGGTACGGGCAGCGCGAACGCCTCCACCAGGTCGGCGTATCCCCCTAGATCAGCCATTGCCGTCAGGCGGTCATCGACGATCCGCTCGATCTTCGGCTGCAGGTCCTGAATCCGGCGCGCCGTGAAGGCTCCGATGAGCCGCCGTCGGATCCGCGTGTGCTCGGGCGCGTCCATGTCGACAAGCCAACCGGGCAGTGCGGAACTGCCGTAGAAGGAGCCTGCGCCGGGGCGGGCCACCGGCACCCGTTTGAACTCTGATCGGGCGCTGAAGCGAGGGTCGGCCAGGATCTCACGTGCCAGGTCATAGCTGGTAACCAGCCATCCCACATGCCCGTCGGGATAACTCAGACGGCTGAGTGGTGCCGTGGGACGCAACGCCGCCAGCTCGGGCGGCGGATCGAACGGGTTGGCCCGTTCCGTCGGCAGCGAAGGAACATTCTGCGATGACGCAAGGCTCTGTCGGCCCGTCATGGCCGGATCTCCGCTCGCAGAAAGGCCACGAGTCTTTCTACCCCTGTCTCGATCTGGTCCGGGTTGAGGTAGCTGCACGACAGCCGCAGGGTGTGCTCGCCGCCACCAGCGAGGTGGAATGGGGCCATGGGCGTCCACAAGACGCCGTACACCGAGGCGGAGATCTCCAGCAGCGCC
Organism: Micromonospora sp. NPDC048935; assembly: GCF_043197875.1. Lineage (NCBI taxonomy): Bacteria > Bacillati > Actinomycetota > Actinomycetes > Micromonosporales > Micromonosporaceae > Micromonospora > Micromonospora sp. NPDC048935. The sequence goes on from NZ_JBICTZ010000006.1 coordinate 396,207, forward strand.
TCATCGGCCGGAACGGGCAGCCGCATGCGGACGAAGAAGCCCCCCTCGGGCCGGTTCCACTCGATGCCTGGTGGGAGCCCGGACTCCGTACCGCGGTCGAGGGCGTCCAGCAGGTGCGCGAGGTTACGCCGGTAGAGAGCGGCCCTGCGGCGACTCGTCTCCGCCAGGGATCCGCCGTGCTCCAGCAGCATGCCGCCGATCAGCGCTTGGCACACCGGCGACGTGTTGACCGTGACCATGGTCTTGAGGCGCGCCAATTCGTCGGCGAGCAGTCTTTTCTCGCCGTTGGGACCATGTATGGTCTGATCGGCCACCACGTAGCCGACCCGAGCCCCGGGAAAACACACCTTCGCGAAGGTGCCGATGTGGACTACGCGGCGTGTCGTGTCCAACGCCTTTAGCATGGGCAGCTCGGTACCAGGTGCTGCCGTGAAGCCGTAGGCGTTGTCCTCCAGAATCAGGAAGTCCTCCTCGTCGGCGAGTTGTAGCAGCCTCTTTCGGCAGCCCAGGGGCATGCGGTTACCACTGGGATTGGAGAAGTCGGGTGCCACGTAACAGGCCCGTACCCGTTTGCCAGCTCGCCGCGCCGTTCGGCACGCCGCGCGTAGGGCGTCGAGGTCGACCCCATGACCCGACTCCGGCACCGCGACCATACCGACGCAGAGCAGGTGCGCAGCCCCGACAATCCCGACGAAGCATGGATCCGCGACCGCCAAGAGGTCGTCGGCGGACCGGATCAGGGCACGTAGCGCCAGCAGCATTCCCTCCTGCGCACCGACGGTGACCACCAGGGCGTCCTGGGTGACATCGATGCCCTGGTCGCGACAGAGGGCGTCGGCGACGAGGTCGTTGATCAGGCCGCGGCTCGGTCCGTACTCGTATAGCAGCCGTCGGGCTCCTGCGGGGCCGTGCCCAAGTCGGGTAACCGCGTGCTCGAGGAAGCGCTGCAGATAACGGTTGGTGTCCAGGTCAGCAAAGGAGTCCGGGTGCGGCGCGCCGGGCGCAAAGGACACCGCGTCGGGATAGCGGCACATAACTTCGTTGAGGAACTCGACCGACCCGAAGACCGGATTTCGCAGCGACGTGTGCAGATCGGCAGAGGTGAGTGATGCCACGAGTGCCCTCACCCGGCCGACCGCGAACGGGCCCAGCGGCGCTCGACCCTGGCGAGGACGTCGTCACTGTAGATCCGTATGGCCTGCACGAGCGCGAACTCGGCCAGATAGCTCCGGAAAAGCTCCAGCGGTTCTTCGGCCAGAATCAGCATGCCACGGTTGGCGGCCACGGCGGAGCCGGCGAGGTCCCGCACCGCCCGCTCGATGGCCTCGTCGAGCAAGTCGGCGGGCAATGCCTCGTCGCACACTAGGGCCGCATCGGCGTCGCCAGCGCGCAGCCGCCGTCCCGACAGGACGATCTGCCGCGCCATCCGGGCACCGGTCAGCCGGGTGAGCCGAAGGTTGCCTAAGCCGGGCACGATGCCCTCCTCGGCAGCGGGGAGGCTGAGGAAAGCACCCTCCTCGGCGATCACGCGGTCGACGACCAGCAGCAACTGCATGCCGCCACCGATGGCGAACGAGTCGACGACACCCACCCATGGTTTCTGTACGGTTGTCGGCGCCCACCCGCCCGGGTCTGCCGTGAGCAGTCCGCGCGCCATCTTGTTGAGGTAACCGAGTTCGCGGCCGAGCAGGAAGCCCACGAAGGAAATCTTCCCATCGTGCAGGCTCCTGAGGTTGATGCCTGCACTGAATACCCGGCGTCCCGCGTGCCGGGAGTGGGTGACCACCCCACCGCGCAGCACACCGACTCGCACCCGGTCGTCCAGCAGAACGAGGTCGACCGCCGTTTCCAGGTCGGCCACCAGCCGGTCGTCCTCCGCGTTGAGGCAGTGCCCGTTGCGGAAGGTCAAATGGGCGGCCTCCCCCCGGCGCTCGAGCAGGACAGTATCGAGTTCCACCGTGCCCGAGCTGCGGAAACGGTTTAGAAGGGCGATCGATCCCGGGGTGGGATGCCGCATGGTCTCGATGAGATGGATCCCCGCGCCAGGGGAACGCAACAGGGCGCTGAAGAAAATCCCCTGGTCAATCTCGCGGCCTTCCTTGTGTGCCTGGATACGCTGCCGCTCCTCGGCGAGTTGGGCAGCGGTCGGCACCAGCCCCGGGAAACCCTCAGCCGCCGTGCGAACCAGCTCCCCGACCCTGAGGCGCCGGGTACGTCCCGAGGTAAGGACGTCGTACACCCGCTCCGCGTGGCGGGCGAGGAACGCCTGCCGTGCGTTGCGGCAGGCATCGTGGACCCGCCGGGCCTGTGCCGATTCGGCCGCGTTGCGATCCGGCTTGGGCGGCAGCAGCGCGAGCAGCCGTTCGCCTTGGTCGGTGCAGTGCCATAGAGCTGCGGCGTCCGTATCGAGGTCGCCGGTGAGGACTGGGGGCTCCGGCGGTCGGTGCGCGGCGGGTTGGGAAAGGTTGATCATGAGGCGTCCTCCTTGTCCGCGGTGGCGAACGCCAGGCGCCGCAACTCCCGGTCACAGGCGGCCAGGTGCGCGCCGAGCGCGTCGCTGAACTCCACGGACGACGCTTCGAGCAGCAACTGCCGTCGGATGGCCAGCTCGCGGTCGGAGATCCGCCCCATCAGCACCGTCGCCGTGTGGGCGGCTTCCGAGAGATCGGTGGCGATCTGGTCGATCAGCCCGAGTCCACGGGCCCGATCGATGTCCAGGTCATCACCCCACAAAACGATCTGCCGGGCCTTGGCAGCACCCAATTGTTGGGTAAGCCGGTAGACGGCCATCCCAGGCCAGAAGTGCCCGTCGTTGACCGGGAGCATCAACAACAGGTTGGGTTCGCCGATGCGGAAGTCGGTGGCTAGCAGCAGGTCCAGTGCGGGGCCTCCACAGGCACCCGCGGCGACGGCGATGCTCATCGCGGAGAGCCGTTCGAGCCGACGTACCGCCCGCTCCCAGCGCGTGATGTCCTGGATGCCGACCGCGCCAGGCCAAGACCGGGAGTCTGTCGGGGTGGGCAGCAGCCGCAGGAGCAGGACGGAGCGTTGCGCGCTGCCCTCCACCCGGTCGCAGGCCGCGTTGAGCCCGGCGGTCAGTTCTCTGAGAGGGCGTGTGCCGTTTATCTCCAGTGCCAGCCCGAGTCCGTCGGGCATCAGCCGGCTCAACTCGCTTTCCGTCTGCACTGCCTGCCGTCCCTTCGTCGTGTCACCAGCGCGCCAGGGCCATCTCGATCGTCGATCCAGGTCCCATCGTCATGAGGACCGCATGGTCCCCTGGCTGCACCGGCTCGTCTGCGATCAGCCGCTGATAGGAGAAGAGAAAGGACCCGCTCGAGAGATTCCCATGATCGCGCAGCACACCGGTGGTGTGCCGGACGTCGTGCCGAGTGAGGCCGAGATTGATCCGCACAGAGTCCACGACCTTTTTCCCACCGGAGTGCATGACCCAATGAGCGATCTCGGAGTTGGATAGCCCCGTGCCGTCGAGGAGCTGGTCCAGGGCCTCCTCGGCGTGGGCACCCACGACGTAGGGAACCAGCGGGTCGAGAAAGAAACTGAACCTGCCCTTGTCCTCGTCCCAGTCGTAGCGCATGGCGTCCACGGCCTCGGGAATGATCCGGCTGGAAAACCGCAGCAGAGCGGGACCCTTCGGCATCTGAAGTGCCGCAGGCGCGGTGACGGCAACCGCCGCTGCCCCGTCGCCGAACAGGCTGTTGACGACGGAGGACCGCATGGTTCCATCGAGGACGTACGCCGCCGAACACACTTCCACGCACACCATGAGGGCGAGTTCATCGGGATGCGCGCGGGCCCAACCAGCCACCGCGCTCAGCGCGTTCAGCCCGGCGTTGCAGCCCATGCCGACTACGTCCAAGCGGGAACAGGAGGTGCTGATGCCCAACTCCTTGATGAGCAGAGCCGAAAACCCGGGGGTGAGGAAGCCAGTGGAAGTGACGCAGCACAGGTAGCGGACGTCCGACAATTCCGCCCCCGCATCCCTGAGGCAGGCCTCGATCGCCGCACGACCCAGAGAGACACCCTCGACGGCGTGTTTGCGCAGCAGATCGCCCTGTGACTCCTCGGCACGGCCATGGTCGTGCGCCAGCGGCGGCAGCGACAGACCGCGCCGCTCGATCGCGCTGTTGAGAAAGACCGACCGGACGCGGGGGTCGGTGATGGAGAGGATGTCGAGCAGTTCCGGCTGGGTATAGGACGTCTCCGGCACGGCTGTGCCCACACCAATGATCCTGGCGGGAACGGGCATGATGGCCTTCTCTCAGCCGAGGTAGTCCTCGGGCCCGCCCTCGCGCACCGTGTCGAGGGTGAAGCAGTGGAAACCGCCCCCGAACAACCGCCGGTGCCGGTGCCGGACCGGGACGACCGTGAACCGGTGCTTCTCGAGGGTCCGCACCAATTCCAGGCAGGCGTCGTTGACCAGTACGGTATCCGGACCCACCGACAGCACGTTCAGGTCGATGAACGGGCTAGTCAGGACGAGGTCGTCGTCGTCGTACCGAGGAAAGCTGTCGCTCGCGGGGGCCGGCGGGACGATCAGGTCCCACGAACGCAGCGCCGCTGGCAGCTTCTCGGCGACGGCCTCCGACCGTACCAGGAGCGTGCCGGGGCGCAGGGCAAGCACCATGCTGTCGATGTGGCTGTCGCTGAGCCGGTACACCCGGTGAATCCGGAACCGTCCGTCCAGGTGGCGTTCCAACCAGTCACACGCCATGGCGTGGTTGATCGTGGAGATGTTGACCACGAGGTCGCGGCCCAGCCGCAGCACCTGGGCGCCGTCGAACATCATCTCCAACCCGACGTCGTACGGCGATGGCTGCGGATCGCCGATCGGCTCGGTCGGCCCACCCACCGTGCTCTCTCGGGCGTAGGACAGGTCGAAGGAGGCGTCTGTCATGAGCGGTCTCGGCATCACCGTCCACCGGGCGCCCTGCTCGAAATAGCGCTGGAAAACCGGGGTGAGGAACTGGGTCTCGAAGTAGCGGGAACGGATCATCGGAGGCGTCTCGATGATCTCGTCGCCGGCGATAAGAGTGTTGTCCCTGACGTTCAGTGGGGGCACCACCGACGCGGTCCAGCCAGGAGTGCGTACCTCGCTCGTCGAGGGATCGAGGTGCATCGGACGGTGCACCGTGACGGAGAGGCTGGCGAGGGTCTGAGCGAGTGCCTCGACGTCCTCGTTGAGCTCCTCGACGTACCGCTGTTTGATCAGAAGACGGTCGCTGCCGCCTGAGGGCCCGTGGGCGGATCCGCCCCGCCCGGCGGGTGTGAGCCTCGGGTAGTACCACTCGGACCGTGAGGCGTTGTCACCCGCGATGTTGTCATGGAAAAAGAGATCAAACGACAACTCCCGCTCGTGGGAATTGTAATTCATCGCCGAGCCGACGACTACCTCTTTTAGGGGAGACCATTCGTCGAAGCTGTTCAGCATCATCGCGTGCTCCATTGATTACTGTCAAGGCGCTTGATGTCGATCGAAGCACGCGAGATGCATGTCCGTCGATGTGACGTACATCACTATCTGTTCCGAACTCCATCCACCACTTCTATAGACTGCGATGAGCATTGGGCCGACCGAAACGAAGATCAGGCCACGTGAACTGCCGTTGCCCGAGTTAAGGGGTCAACATGGTTTTAAGTTCTGACAGTCAGTTCGACGCTCGCGGCGTCCGCGACATCGCCACCGCAGATCTCAGTCCCGCACGCCGGCCCGTAATCGAAGCACTGGAGGCGGCCGGTGTCGGAAACCGCCAGCGGATGGCAAGTGAGCTGGAACTTGAATACCGCCGCTACCTAGTCATGGCGCGGCGGGCCGGGGCTCGCCCGGCGGCTTCGGCCGCAGTACGCGCCTACGCCTCCATCGCCCGGTCTCAGGGGTTGATTGAGCCCGACGACGGCCCCGAGATGACCCACGCCGAGACGGCTGAACTATACGATTCGATGGTCCCGTACGGAAATCGTGAGCTGTTCTTGGGTCAGAGTGAAGAATTACCGGCGGTACGCGCCGTCAACTACCGAGAGTCCGTCGCAACCGACAGCCCGACGACCTGGCGCGTCGGATCACTACCGACCGTCGACCTCTCCGTCCTACGCGAGGACGCCAACAGTGCGTGCCCAACCGCCCGGCGGGTGGATAACGAGTCGTTCGGAGTGGACGTAGACGGCCGACTCTACTCACCATCGCGTACTAGGTTTGCCGACAGCGAAGAGACCGCCTGGCAGTTCTTCTCCAGTCCCGACTTTCTCGCTGAATTGTTCCGGCTTGCCGGAGAACCGCTGTTCCTGGTACGAACGTCGTATCTGGTTTATGAGGACGAGGACTTCCTCGGCATGCACACCGACGGTGCGCAGTGCAAGTACGTGGTCCTGATGTCCATATCGGGAGAGGTGCCCCCGCTAAACACCTACGCCAGCCTCCGCGGCGCGAGCTCCGAGACGCTCGTCGAGGTCGCCATGGCTAACAGCGGATTTCCTGAACCCGACGAGACTGTGCCGATCACGTCCGAACCGTTGCTCATGCGGGGTGCCCACCTGCCGCACGCCCGGGCCACGCACCGGGGGCGTCCGATCCGCCTTGCCTCCGCCTGCTTCGACACACTGACCGGGACTCCCGCAGGCTGACGCCGATCGTCTCTGCCCGCGCGATCCTGCCCGATGCCTCCCGACCGACGCGAACCGCTCCCCCGCAACCCCTTCCCGTAATTCAACGAGGTGGCTACATGCCCAGGCTTCTGGTCGGCAACCGTGTGAGCGATGATCTGATAGGAACCTGGGGCAAGAGTGCACTAGGTTGGTGGGCCCAGCGGCTACTGTGGTTCGTCCGCGAGGGGGACGTCGCGGTGCTTCCCGAAACGCCCGACGAGGATTTCCTCGCGTACGTGGTCGAACTGCTCGGCATCGACCGGGCGGCCGTCAAGTTCGTGGTGCCGGACGATCTAGCGGGAGACTGGCTGCTCGGGCCGGGTCTGTTGACACAGCTACGCGAGGCGCTCGCCGGACGGGACATCGAGACCGTCTTCGCCCTGAGCCCGGACAGCAGCGTGGCGGAGCTGGCGAGGCGGTTGGAGATCGAATCCGCCCTGCCGGGCTTCAGCTTTCTCACCCAGGGTGGCGCGGCGATCGCCGACAGCAAGGCCGTCTTCCGTGCCCTCGCCGCGGGGAGCGGACTGCCGCTACCCGAGGGCGGCGTGTGCGCCAACCCAGAGGACGCCCACCGGCTGATCACCCGCCTGCTGGAGCTTGGACCAGTGATCGTTAAGAAGGAGTTTCTTGCTGGCGGTAGCGGCAACCAGGTGCTCACCCGCAGCGGGAAAATCCAAGTGAACGGTGCTGAGCGCACCCTGGTGCTGGAAGAGAACGGCGACGCCGTCCGCGCGTACCTGGACGAGAACTGGGAGTGGCTCAGCGAGGGTAGGCGCCACCGTGTGGTCGTCGAGCGGTTCTACCCCGGCAGCCGGGCGATTTTTGCCGAGTTCTGGATCTCGGACGACAGCATCGAACTCGGCGGCCAGGGAGAGATGGTGGCCGCCCCCGTACCCGACCACTCGTACATCCCCACGCCGGCCCTGATCCCGGAACAGGAAGGCGCCCTCATGGCGGGAGGACGCCGGCTCTGTGAGGTGCTCCAGGCCATGGGATACCGGGGCGTGCTCAGCGCCGACGCCATTATCGTAGGCGACGAGGTGTTGTTCACCGAGTACAACGGGCTCGTTACCGGCTCGACCCACGTCTATCACATGGGTCGTCGCCTGGTCGGGGAAAATTACGCCCGAGACCGTGTGCTCCGGGAGCAAGTGTCATGGAAGGTGGAGTCGTTCGGGCATGCGCGCGCCCACCTCGCCCGCGAGGGACTCGCGTACGACCACGCCACCCGAACCGGAGTCGTTCTACTCAATGCGTGGCGGGCCGCGTCCGAAGCCGTTCCCTACTGCCTCGTCGCCGAGGACGTCGAAGCCGCAGAGCGGCTGGAGAAGCGGCTGAAGTCCTGATTCCCAGGCACCGTGCTCGCCGCGCCAGCACAGACCGTCCTCTGGGTTCGCCCCGGGGACTGGACTAGTTGCCGCCGACATCGGAAAGGAGGTGATTCTGATGCAGGGGAACCCGAAGAAGGACCTCGAGGACAAGGACTTCGAGGACTTCATGCGCAAGTACGAGGCGTCGCGTGAGCGCCTCGCCAAGCCCGAGCCTCGGTAACCCGGGACCGTTGCGGGCAGGTGCCGGAGAGGCACTTGCCCGCAACGGTGACGCATACCGCGCCGTCATGCTGGGACAGGAGGGGACCATGAGCGAACCCACGGCCGTACGTGCGGAGCCGAGTCACGATCCCATCCTGCTGCGGGGCGACCGCTTCCAGGACCGGTACCGGCAGTTCAGCGTCGACTACCAGAACCACTTCCGGGATCGGCTGCGCAGCGTCCCCGACGAGGTTCCGGAGCCCGCCCTGGTTGTCTTCACCAATGCCTGTGATGCCGAGATCGACCGGCTCTCACTGGAACTCGGCCAAGCGGGATTCCCGATGTACCGAGTCGACGCTGACGAATGCGCCGACCTCGCCCTTCTGCTCGACTTGGCCAAGAACATCATGTACATCGACGGTCGGCTCGTCCGGCCGGATCTGCTATGGATTAGACAGTTCAGCCCCAACTCGGTCTCCGTCCGCAGCGGGGACCCGGTGATCGGGGCGTATGTCCGGGACCAGTGGGCGGCAGTCCTTGAGATACTGCGGGAGTGGCCGACCACGCAGGTCAACCCGCCCGACTCGCGGCGGACTAGCCGCCTGGGACAGTTGCGTCTCGCCGCCGAACTCGGTCTCGTCGTTCCAGCCACCGTGGTCGGCAACAACGCGACGGTGGCCGCCGCCGCGCTCGGTTGCGCGCCGTCGAAGCTGGTCGTCAAGGTCAACGGGGACCACTTCGTCGAACATGCCCCCGGCCAGGTGACGGGGGTGTTCCCTCGCCGAGTGACACTCGCCACTGGCGCAACGACCGAGCCGGTGCCGCTGATGTTCCAGCGGTACGTACCCCACGACCGGGAGCTCCGTGTGTTCAGCGTGGGTAACGAACTGTTCGGCTACGAGGTTCGCAAGGACGATCCCAGGGACGTCTGGGCGAGCCCGGAAACCGTCCGGGTCACGCCGGTCGAGGTCCCCGAGGGCCTGCGGAAACAGATCATGTCGATGATTGTCCGCACCGGGCTTAGCTTCTCCGGCTTCGATTTTCTCCTGCCCTCCGACGGCGAACCGGTGTTCCTGGAGTACAACGTGAACGGCGACTGGGCCTGGTTCGAACGTCGCGCGTCCGACGACCGGGTAAGCGGGGCGGCGTTCCGGCACTTCGCACGCCTGCTGGCGAAGCCATGACCCACCCGCTCGGCGACGGCGGCGTCCCGGCGGAGAACGCGTCCTGGGCAAACGACATCGCAACGGATGACGCCACCCCGAGGGTGACCTTCCATCGAGAAGGGCATATCGGGTACGTCACAATAAATCGGCCACACGTACTCAACGCACTCGATCGGCAGACGCACGTCGAACTCGGCGCCGTCTGGGACGAGTTCGACGCTGACGACCAGTTACGGGTCGCGGTTCTCAGCGGCGCGGGGGACCGGGCCTTTTCCGTCGGTCAGGACCTCAAGGAACTCGCCCGGCTGGACGGTTCCGGTACGCACGCTGGCACCTCCACCTTCGGTAGTCGCGGAAAACCGGGATGGCCGCGGCTAACCGAACGCTTCGACCTCAGCAAACCGGTCATCGCAAAGGTGCGGGGACATGCCTTCGGCGGCGGATTCGAGCTCGCGCTGGCCTGCGATGTCATCGTCGCGGAAAGGTCCGCCAGCTTCGCCCTGCCCGAGGTCCGACTCGGGCTGATCGCAGGGGCGGGGGGTGTCTTCCGTGTCACCAGACAAGCCCCGTACCGGGTGGCGATGGGACACCTGCTTACCGGCCGATCTATGAGCGCCATCCGTGCATACGAACTGGGCCTGGTCAACGAAGTGGTCGACGCCGATGAGCTCGATGCCTGTGTCAACGCCTGGGCATCTGACATCGCGCGCTGCGCCCCACTGGCGGTACGGGCCACCAAGGAGGCCGCCACGAAAGGACAGTCGTTATCGTTACCCGAGGCGTTCACCGCCCGGTACGAGTGGGAGGAACGGAGGATGCGGAGCCGGGACGCCCGGGAGGGGCCCCGAGCCTTCGTCGAGAAACGTGAGCCGGAATGGGAAGGCAACTGATCTCTTGCGCCGCCGGGACGCTCGGTGGGGCGAGCGCCGCGCGCCGGTACTGAGGCGCGGAGAGGCGACTGATCTACATCATCGGTCCACCCCCACGGGCGCGGGGAGCACGGCGCGGGCGTCGGCGGCGAACCGCCGATGGCCGGTCCACCCCACGCCTGTGGGGGTGGGTCAGCCGCCCGAGGGCGCGACGGGCTTGGAGAAGGGTGCTCCCCACGTCTTAGGGTGGGCCGCAACTCCGGCGGCCACGGCCGCCGTCGAGGTCGTGCTCCCCACGCCCGTGGGGGTGGTCCGCCGCGCTCCCCCACGCCTGGCCAGGAAGGGCAACGGCGGGGATAACCGATGAGCCAGCATGTGTCGTCACAGCACTTGCCCCCAGCCCACGACGGAAAGTGCTACGGGCTCATTGCCGGATCCGCTTCGGCCTGGTCAAGCACGCTTGACCACCGGTACGTCAAACGTTGCACGTATGCAACACACTGGTGTCCGAGGGGGGATTCGAACTTTTGCACGTGTCATCTGTGCTCCATTAGGGGTGCACATGCCTATAGATTACGGCACGAGCAGCTTTGTCTCAACCTCGCGCGCTCATTACCGTGCGTGAGCATGAATCGAAGTTAAGACGCGTAGGGTCCAAGCTTGCCAGCCAGCTGGCTCAGTTATCGACTGACCGAAATGACCGTGCAGGCATCAAGCTTGAGCCCCACCGCAGGGGTCCTGGTGAGTTCCAGTCGACCGGCGTTGACGGCAGCCCGTGCCGCTCGCGTTCTTCGGTAGCGAGCGCACCAGGTTCACCGCCTTCGTCGAACTCTGAAATTCACAACAACCGCGCACAGCGCCAGAGCATCCGGCAGCGCGGTCTGTGACGTTGCCTGTCAACTAAAAGGGGGTGCATGCGAGCGTGACTCTCAGTCAGGATGCGATCGAGAAGACGACGAAGTTGGTCGAGTCTCTCGCTGAGGTGACAACCGCAGCCAAGCGGGACCCCAGTGGGCGACATTCTGGAAGACCCGGACGCGCCTGATCCCGTCATCTGGCTCGATGCCCTACCGCAGAGCGTTCAGTGAATGGCTAGTGCCCTGACCACAAACGTTGGCCGGGTTGGGTGACACACCGGGCCGGGTCCGCTGCGTGGACCCGGGGACGGTCAAGGCTGAATAGGTGGCAGAACCCGTTCGAGTACGCCGATTAAGCGATCCAGAAGGCCAGAAGCTGCAACGCCTCGTTCGTCGCGGGACCGGTTCAGCGGTCCGGCTGCGCCGGGCGATGGTCGTGCTGGCCTCCGCTGGCGGTAACAGCGTGCCGGTCATCGCCCGGCTGGTCCAGGCCGACGAGGACTCCGTGCGTGGTGTCATTCACCGGTTCAATGAGATGGGAGTGCCCAGCCTGGACCCTCAGTGGGCGGGTGGCCGTCCCCGCCAGATCAGTCCTGACGACGAGCAGTTCATCGTCTCGACGGCCAACACCCGCCCGACCAAACTCCGGCGTCCGTTCATCCGCTGGAGTATCCGCAAACTCGCCGAGTACCTGGCCACCAACCCCGACCGCAGCGTCCTAGTGGGCCGCGAACGGCTGCGGCAACTCCTGCGCAAACACGAGATCACCTTCCAGCGCGCGAAGACGTGGAAGGAGTCGAACGACCCGCAACGTGAGGCGAAACTGGCCCGCATCGAGCACGTCATGCACCACTTCCCGCACCGGGTGTTCGCGTTCGACGAGTTCGGGCCGCTGGCGATCCGACCGCAGGCCGGGTCCGGGTGGCAGCGCAAGAACCATCCGGACCGGCTGCCTGCGAACTACCACAAACTGCATGGCGTCCGGCAGTTCCACGGCTGCTACTCCGTCGGTGACGACACCATGTTCGGCGTCATCCACCAGCAGAAATCCGCGGTCAACACCCTCGCCGCTCTGAAATCGATCCGCGCGAAACGGCCGGACGGTGCGCCGATCTACGTCATCCTCGACAACCTGTCCGCGCACAAGGGCGTCGCCATCCGGCAGTGGGCGGCTCGGAACAAGGTCGAGCTCTGCTTCACCCCGACCTACGCGTCCAAGGCCGCCTAACCAACCCCGCGAACGTTTGTGGTCAAGGCACTAGCTCTGCCGATGATGTGATCATGCGGCTGCGTCCGTCGCGGCCACCGACGGAGCCGGCGCCGCCGGAGTTGCTGCACGAGTGGATCGACATGGACTCCGTGGGCGGGTTCGCTGGTTCTGCGCGGCGCCTGTTGACGCTCGGCTGAGCGGCGATGACAGTCACGAGGCACCGCCTGAACGGATTGTGCGTGCTTTCGACACTTGGGTTAAGCAATGGCAGGCATGGTCCGTGAAGTGACTCCTATCGGCCGGACACCTCGATGTCTGTCAGGGACTCTTGGTGGATCTTCTCGTAGGTGTCGGGGCTGACGTTACCCAGACGGCTGTGTCGGCGGCGGGGGTTGTAGAAGCCCTCGATGTAGGAGAAGCTCCATCAGTTCGTGTCGTCTGGGCCAGGCGCGCATGTAGACCAGTGCGGTCTTGAGGGTGGCGAAGAAAGTCTCCGCCATGGCGTTGTCGTAGCAGTCGGCCACCGAGCCCATGGAGGCCAGAACGCCGCAGGAGCGCAGGGTGCGGCCGAACTCGAACGACGTGTACTGCGTTCCCCGATCCGAGTGATGGATGAGCTGATCGCGGGCGGGTCGGCGATGCTGGATGGCCATGCCGACCGCGTCGAGGATCAACTCGGTGCGCAGGTGATCGGCCATCGCCCAGCCGACGACGCGACGGGAGTAGGCGTCGACCACGACGGCGAGGTAGAGGAATCCTTCCCAGGTGCGTAGGTAGGTAATGTCAGCGACCCAGAGCCGGTTCGGTGCGATGGCGTGGAACTGCCGCTGGATCAGGTCCGGTGCGGTCGCCGTGGGCGCGGCCTTGCGGCGTGGCTTGCCGCGCCGGTGAGCGCCCTCGATCCCTGCCAGCCGCATCAGTCTCGCTACCGCCTTGCGGTTCCACCGGTGAACGCGCTCGTGCAGCTCAGCGGTAAGCCGGCGGGCGCCGTAGACGCCTCGGTGCTCCGATCATGCCTGCCGGGTGACCTCGACGCGCTGTTCGTCGTGGCGTTGCCGGTCGGCGGCACGTTGTCGACCGGCGCGCAGCCACTGGTAGAAGGCGCTGTGGCCAACGCCGAGCAGGCGGCAGAGCAGACGGACCGGGTAGGTGGTCTCTTCCGCGTCGATGAACCGGTAGACGTCGGTCCGGTTCACCGCTCCGTCTCGCGTGCGAAAAAGACCGCGGCTTTTTTCAAGATCTCCTTATCCAGCTCCAGCTGGGCGACCTGCCGCCGCAGCCGCACCAGCTCGGCCCGCTCGTCCACAGCTAGGTCACTGGGCCGGCCGCCATCGCGTTCCTGCCGCATCCGGTCGACCCAGTTGCGCAGCGTCTCGTGGTTGACGCCCAATTCCCGGCCCACGTAGCGGAGCGTGCGACCGGAGTCGAGCACCAACGCCGCCCCTGAGTCCGGACACCTCCTGACTTGGCATCCTGCTGAGGAGGAGGAGACCGCTGTGGAGGCCCGGGCCCCATAACGACGCCCTCCACGATTACAGGGGATTGACACCCAGCGGCTGGGCAACTCTGGATCAGGGCTAGGGTAGCGTTGGAGCGCCAAGGTGTCGCCTCACATATGCCGCGACGAGCGCGCTAGAGCGGTGTCGGTATTCCGACAGGCGAGCTTCTCGGTGGCAGTAATTCCCGGTGGGCCACTATTATCCAACGACGAATCAGGCCCCGCCCCTCGGATGCCATGCGCGCCTCCGCGGCCCTTGGCTTCCGTGACTCCGAGGATTCAGATGCCCCTCAAGGATTTCGTCACCACAACGCCACGTACGCTGCCAGTATTGATTCTGGCGGATGTAAGCGGCAGCATGGCGCACGAATCGAAGATCGAAACACTCAACCGAAGCATCGGGGAAATGATCCGGTCGTTCACCGAGCTGCGTGAGACAACCTACGTGATCACCGTTGCGGTGATCACCTTCGGGGGTGTCGCCCGGATCCACCAGCCGTTCACCCCGGCTGGCAGCCTCGAATGGCGCGACATGCCCGCCGAGGGGCCGACTCCGCTCGGCCGGGCCCTCGGCATCGCCGGTGACCTGCTGGAGGACCGGACACAGGTGCCGGGCCGATCTGCCAAGCCGGTGTTGGTCCTCGCCTCCGACGGTCGACCCACCGACGACTGGGAAGGCGCCATGGAGCAACTACTCGGGGCGCCTAGAGCCAGGAAGGCGACCAGATTCGCGGTGGCCATCGGCAACGACGTCGACGAGGAAGCGATGGACGTGCTCGAACGGTTCGCCACCGCCGGCGCCGAGGGAGTGGTCCGCGCGGAGAACGCCCACCGTATCGTCGAATTCTTCGACTGGCTGACAATGAGCGTCAGTCAGCAGGCGACCGGCGGCGAGCTCGACTTCCGGCCGCCGCCACTCGCGGACCGCTCGGCCGACATCGTCATCGACTGACGTGGGGACGGGACCAACCACTCGAACCTGGTTCGGCGCCTCGGTCTGCGGGCCGGCGCACCGCCGGCATCATGTCGCGAAGCAGGACGCCTGGTGGGGAATCGCCGGGCGGTTTGGCTCGCTGGTCGTCGTCGCCGACGGGCTAGGGTCCCGGCCGCACAGCCGACTCGGCGCGGTCGCGGTGTGCCGGGCGGCCCACCGGGCCGTGCGGGGACTCGCCGACCACGAGGTCCCAGACCCGTCGCGCCTCTTCGCGCGCATCGAGACGAACTGGTGCGTCGAGCTGGCTCACCGGGACCCGGCCGAGTGCAGCACCACGGTGATGCTCTCTCTCATCCACCGCTCCGGAGGCGTGCTGGTGGGCCAGGTCGGCGACGGACTGATCGCCTTCGGCTCCGGGCACGCCACCGAACGGCTGGTGACCGAGCGGGCCGGCTTCGGCAACGAGACCGACGCGCTGGGTTTGCCCGGCCGCCGGCCGCTATGGCGCAGCCGGTGGCTGCCGTCGCCGCCCAGCGGATTCCGGGTGTTGCTGGCCACCGACGGAGTGGCCGACGACCTCCGCCCGGAGTCGATCGGCCAGTTCATCGATCACCTGGAACAGGAGTTCAGGCCGCTGCCACCCCCGGAACGGCACCGTCGCCTCGTCGCCGAACTGCGCGCCTGGCCGACGCCCGGTCACTTCGACGACAAGACGCTGGCCCTGCACTGGACGAATCGAGGTGTGTCAGCATGTCACTGACCCTTCCGGGCAAGGTCCGCACGGCAAGCGGCACCACACTGAAGCTCATCCGCGAGCTGGGGCGGGGCGGCCAGGGATCGGTGTACGAGGTCGAGGGGGGCCGGCACGCGGTCAAAGTGCTCCGGGAAGCATCGTCCGAGCGAGCTGCCGAATGGGCGGGACGACTGAAGGCGCTCCGCCGCCTGCCACTCGACGGGCTGTCGGTCGCCAGCCCGATCGACACCCTCGCACCACCACACGTCGGATACGTGATGGACCTGCTCGACGGCCTCACCCCGCTGAGCAGGGTGACCTCCGTTCCGGCAGGGTCTCGAGCGGTCGAGCATTATCGCGACACCGGCGGGCTCAGGCGACGGCTCAGCCTGCTCGCCCGGCTCGCCGACGTGCTCGCCGCACTGCACGCCCGGGGCCTCGTCTACCAGGATCCGTCGCCGAGCAACATCTTCGTTTCCGAGCTACTCGATCGCGACCATGTGTGGCTCATCGACACCGACAACGTCTCCTTCGCCGGTGCCCGGGGGCGCCCTGTCTACACCCGCCGGTACTCGGCTCCCGAGCTGCGGGCCGGCGCGGGCCGCTGGGCGGACAGCCTCAGCGACATCTTCGCCTTCGCGGTCGTCGCCTTCGAGCTGCTCACCCTGGACCACCCCTTTGTGGGCGACGAACTCTACGAGGATGACGAGGAGGCAGAGGCAGAGGCGTTAAACGGCTCCCACCCCTGGGTCGACCATCCGACCGACCGTTCCAACGTGTCGACTAGGGGAATCCAACCGCGCGGCTTAGTGCTCCCTCCCGCTCTGGAGAGCATGTTCCGGGCGACCTTCGTGGACGGGCTGCGGCGCCGCGACCGGAGACCCGGCGCCGGGCGATGGGCTGACGCCCTGCGCGACGCCGGCACGTCCGTCGTGCCCTGCCCGGCGTGCGGCCTGACGTACCAGCTCGACCTGTCGGCGGAGCGTTGCCCATGGTGCGACGAGGCTCCCCGCCCGCCCACCCTGCACGTCCGGCTGCTGCTCGATCTTCCCGACGGCATGACACCGGACCACTCCCGGCCGCCCGTCGCAGACCGGGGTGAGCTGGTCACCGTCCAGGGCGACGAACTCCTTGTGTCGCGCGGCTTCGTGCTCGGCCGAGTGGCCGACCCCAACCGGCTAATGCTCCAGCTCCGCTGGGAGGGCGACCACATGAAGATCGGCAACTACGCCGGCCAAGCGATCGAGCTCGTCGCTCCAGACGGCAGTAAATTCCGCACGTTGCCGCATGAGAGGGTGGCAAGCATCCGGGCCGGCAGGGCGGGCGAGATGTGGAGCCTCCGGCTCGCCCGGCTGGGCCGCCCGAACCGCTGGCTGTGCTTCGCGACGGACCCGGGGGGTCGACAGTGAGGATCCAGGATCTCCAGTACGGCGCGACGACGAGCATCGTCCTCAAGCCGCTCGACCAGGCACTCTCCGGCAACTCAGTCAAGATCGGTCACGAGGCGACGCTGCGCACGTCGCGGGCCAGCAGTGCGGCCATGCTCGTCGTGGATAAAGACGTCTGGCCGGTCGAGGGCCATGGACCGGCCGACCAGGACCACCTGGACGAGGTCCTCGACAGCGGCGGGGCACGGATCGCCTGGGTGAGCAGGGTCGGGGACGACACGGTCACCGTACAGGTGCACCGCTTCGCCCACCACGTCCGGTGGGATCCGGACCTTGTGTTCGGCCTCGACGACCACAGCCTGCAGGCGTTGGCCCGGGTGCTGCCCGGTCGGCGGCGCGTCGACCAGACAGCGAAGTGGCTGGCTGACCAGTTCCTAGTCGCGGCTCCCGCCGGGACGGACCGGGCACCCCGGTTCCTCGCATCGGCAGCGCCCGAACGCGCGGTGAGCTTCGACCAGGGATTCCGACTGCACGGGTCGAGGATCACGGCGCATATCGAGAACCGGGACGGTCGGCTATGGCTTCGTACGGTGCGGTGGGCCAACCAGGCCGACCGCGCGGCCGTCGCCCTGACGCTGGTCGAGGCGAACGCCTCGTTCCGTGACGAGACCTTCGCCGCCACCTTCCGGGAGCGGCACCACACCGAGTTCGCCGAACTGCTGAGCAGCGGCCGCCAGTACCTCAACCGCTGGGACGAATACAGCGAGAAGGAACGTCGGCAGGTCATCGACCGAGCCTTCACCGTCGGCGTGTCGCGGTATCTCCAGGTGCGCCGGGTGGACAGCCGCACCTACCGCTTCCACCTCGATCCCGACGGCGGGCGAGAGTTCCTGTCCCGGCTCGGCGACGAGAACGCCCTCGCCGCGTCCGACCGGGCGCCCGACGGCCTGCGCGACCACACGCTGAACCTGGAGGACCGGCCACCGGCGTCCGAGTTCAACGGCGATGTCACGCAGATCAACCACTCGGCCTGCACCATTTCCCTCCAGGCCCGGCCAGGGCGGCAGTTCACCCCTCCGCCGCCGACCGGTGATCTCTATCTGAGCCTGACCGGGGATCGGGTCCGGATCAACCGCCAGCGCAACGCCCGGAAACTAATCGAGCAACTGCGCACCCCGATGCCCCAGCTCGGCCCGATCCTTGAGGGCCAGTTACTGTCCGCACGCACCACGCCCATGCGGATGATCCAGCCTCGGGAACTCGCCGCGTTCCGGAAATACCGCGACTTCACTGCCAAGCAGGAGGATGCAGTCCGGATCGCGCTCAACACCCCGGACGTCGCACTCATCCAGGGCCCACCGGGCACCGGCAAGACCCGGGTGATCACCGCCATCCAGGAGTGCCTGGCGCAGCTTCGCAAGGAGGCCGGCAACGTCGGGCACAGCGTGCTGCTAACCAGCTTCCAGCACGACGCGGTCGATGAGGTCGTCCGGCGCACGGAGGTTCTCGGGCTGCCGGCAGTCAAGGTCACCGCGCGGCCACGGGCGGGCGACGACCGTGGCGTACAGGAGTGGTGTGCCCGCAAGTCAGCGGAGCTCCGCGCGGAGCTTCCGGCGGAGGGCCATCTGTTGCGCGCCGTCGGCACCGTCGAGACGCTGGTCGTCGGATACGGGCTACAGCCGCCGGCCCCGGAGCGCACCGCCGACCTGATCGCCCAGATCGACAATCTGGTCGGCGGCTACCTGCCCGTCGCGATCCGGGCCCGCCTGACCGCCGTGCACGTCGACTTGACGGAGGCGTCCGGCGGACCCCGGTTCCCTGTGGACGACCTGACCCCCTTGCGCCGATCGATCGCGGCGATCCGCGTCGACCCGGTCGCGTTTGCCGACGACGGTCCACACATGGCCCGGCGGGCCCTGCTACGGCTCTCGGCTCAGCCAACCGTCCTCGCCGACGCGGACCGGGCGCTGCTGACGGAGGCAGCGGCCTTCGACAACGCCGGGCCACCGCCGTTCCTGGAACGTCTCACGGACCTGCGGGAGCGGCTACTCGACCTCGCCGCGCCAGTCACCGGCCCGGTGCAGGCCGTCCCCGACGACGATCTCGTTCAGGTGTTCAGCGACGTCGTCCGCGCCCTCCGGGAGCGCCTGATGTCTTCGGCCGACGGCGTCACCGCCGCGGTGACCGCCTTCATAGACGAGTTGGAGAACGACCCGCACGGCGTCGCTGAGGCGATCCGCAACTTCACCACCGTGCTCGCCACCACCTGCCAGCAGGCCAACTCCGGCACAATGGCCGACCAGGTCCGGGGCCAGCAGATCCGGTTCGAGACCGTCATCGTCGACGAAGCGGCCCGGGCCAACCCGCTCGACCTGATGATCCCGCTCTGTCTGGCCAGCCGGCGGATCATCCTGGTCGGCGACCATAGACAGCTCCCCCACCTACTCGAACCCGACATTGAACGCGAGCTCGAGTCCTCGGCAGAGGACGAGATTCTCTCGGCGCTCCGGCAGAGCATGTTCGAACGGCTCTTCCGGTATCTGCGCACCGCGAAGGCCAAGGGCGAGGCGGAGCGGGAGATCACCCTCGACACCCAGTTCCGGATGCACCAGGTGCTCGGCGACTTCGTCAGCAACGCCTTCTACTCGGACGACACCGCACTCCGATCGGGCGCGGACAGCGCCGCGCTGCACCACGGCGTCGACCGGTACGGCGACGCCGTGGCGATCTGGGCAGATCTCCCGCGCACCAGGCACGGCGGGGAGACCGCCGGTCGCAGCAAGTCCCGCAAGGCGGAGGCGGACTGGATCGCCGGCGAGCTGGTCCGGCTCAGTGGCGAGGTTGCAGCCGACCTGACCTTCGGCGTGGTCGCCTTCTACCGTGCGCAGGTGCAGGCCGTATGGGCGGCGCTCGAGGCCGCCGGATTGGCCGACCGGAACGTGTCGGGGCGCTACGAGGCGATTGGCGCCCTTGCCGGCCGGCTGCACATTGGCACCGTCGACGCGTTCCAGGGGCGGGAGTTCGACGTGGTACTTCTGTCGGTCACCCGCAGCAACGACCTGCCCGGCGGCGAGCCGAGGGCCAATCGCCGCAAGTACGGCCACCTCCTGCTCGCCAACCGGCTCTGCGTCGCGATGAGCCGGCAGAAGCGGTTGCTCATCGCGGTCGGTGACGGAGCGATGTTCGACGCCTCGGCCACCGGCCGCGAGGTCCGCGGACTGGTCGAGTTCCGGAGACTTTGCGAAGGGCGGTACGGCCGTGTCGTTCGCCCCTGACACACCCGTGCTCGAGGTGGGCGCCTTTCGAAAGGACTTGCCGCAGGGCGGCCGGTGGATATTGTGGCCGGCCTGGTGCTGGCGGGTACTGGTCCCGGATCTGACGGGTCGGCGCCTGGACGCCTTCTCCCGAGTGATCGCCCGGCTCTGTCAGGCCGGAGTCACCGATCCGACGGAGATGGCCCGACTGACGCGGCTGCACCGCGACCTGTGCAATCAGATCCTGCTCATGTTGCAGCAGCAGCGACTCGTCGATCAGCGGGGCAATCTCACAAAGACGGGCCGGGCCATGGTGGCCGGCGAGAGCACGGACGCGTCGCAGACCCGGCTGGTACATATCTTCCAGGACCCCTTCGGCGGTCCGTCGACACATCGGTTGTGGCCTGCGCTGGTCGAAACCCTGGGTTATGCCCACGTCGACTACCGATCGGGTGGCCGGCCGCGGCTGCGGTTGGACAACCGACGGGACTCGCCACCGGTCGAGCCCGTGGTGGTGCAGGCACGCCGGGTCGACTCGCCGTCCCGGCCGAGCCCGGGGGATGTCATCGCCGCGGCGCGCGCCACGGCCACGGCCGGTGAACCCGACGGTGTGAGGGACGAGGCGTCGCCGCCGCCGGCGGCTCAGGTCTCCCGGGTCTCCTTCATCGCCGAGCGGCCTGATCCGGTGCTGCTCGCCGGCTACCTGTATCTGCCCGATGACGCGGTCACCAGCGCCGACTGGGAGGTACTCGATCCCTTCACTGGCTGGCCGAACGCCTGGCTTAAGGAAAGGGTGCGGGCCCGGCTGGCCGAAGACGACTCGCTGGCCGCTCTCGTCGCCGGGATCGAAGGCCAGCTCACCGCGGACGACGCCGAGAAGCGGCGGGCGGAATACACCCGCCGACGCGCGGAGGCTGCGGTGCGGATCGAGCGCCGGCTGGGCGCCCGGATCCACGATCCGGACCACCGGAAGATCCTCCAACTGCTCACCGAGGTGGAGGCCGACCTCGCCGAGGCTCGCCTGCTGGCCGAGGTTGGCGGCCGGTACCGGCAGACCGCCGTCAACAACCTTGGCAAGGTCCTCGAAAACGTCTTCACCACGGTCCGCGACGCGTATCCGCTCTCCGAGAGCCTCCTCCGCCAGCTCCGCGATGCCACGCTGCGGTCGAAGGCACTCACAGCCGCCCTCGATCGGGCCTGCGAGCTGTTGGAGATCGGTGGTCAGATACCGGACGGCATGCGGAAACAGGACGGCGACCAGGTTGCCCGCGCCGCGCGTGGGCACCTGCCGTCGCTCCGCCCGTTGCTGGTCGCGGTGCTGCTCGCCAGCGCCGAGCACCCAGACCATCCGTTACGCAGCAGCATCCGGCACCGGACCGACCTCCTCGACCGGCTCAACGGCACGACCCAGCTGCGCAACCAGGGTTCCCACAGCGAGGACCGAGAGCCCACGGCGCACGAGGCCGACGACGTACTCGACCTGACCTACTGGACCGTTTCCCACTTTCTCTTCCAGCAGACGACAGCGAGTAGGGGCCTGGATGTCTCGACGTAAGAACGGCGGCATACCCCAACAGACGAACCCAAAGGCGGACAGCCTCCTGCGAGACGTCCGACGAGGCGCTCGGGACGCCGCAGCGGTGGCGGACCGGGAAGGGGTCATGCCGGATCCGCCGCCGCCCGTGCCGGCGGACCTCCCGCTGAGCCGGGCCCAGGAGGCGTGGGTCGAGGCACAGCAGTTGGCGGATCTGTACCGCAAGGCCCGGCAGCAGATCGACGAAGAGCTCGCTAGGGTCGCCGACCGGCGAGACGAACTCGACGCGGAAGCGAAGCGGATCGCCGACGCGAACGAAGCGGCGGCAGACGCACGGAAAGCTGTCGACGCCGCCCGTGCCGAGCTGGACGAGGACCACCGCCGGCACGCCGAGGCCGAGCGGCAGCTCGACAACCGCCGCGCCGAGCTGGACCGGCGGGAGAAGGAGCTGAACGCCCAGGCACTGGAGGTCGAGCAGGGCCGCCTCGACGCCGAGGCCGGTTTCCTCGAACAGGAACGCGGCCACCTGCACCGGCTAACCGAGCAGCGCGGTCAGTTGCTGGCGGACCTCACGGCGGAACGCCACCGGCTCCTAGCCGATGTCGAGCGGCGTCACGCGGAGCAGGAGGAGCAGTGGCACCGGCGAGCGGCCGAACTCGACGCGGCTCGGGCCAGGACGGAGGTCGAGCTGGAGCAACGGTGGGCGGAGGCGGACGCCCGGGAGAGGCAGGTCCGCGAGCGTGAGCGACAGGTGCGGGCGCTGGAGGAGAACCAGGAAGAGGACCGCGCCTATCTGCAACAACGGGCGGAGCTGGCTGTCGCGGCTCAGCTCAGGCAGCTGGAACTGACCCGAGACCGGATCGCCAGGCAGTACGAGGTCGTGGAGGCCCACGCCCGCGATCTGCAACGGCAGCTCGACGAGCGGAACGAGTCCCTCCGCCTCGCCGGGTTCGAATCACCCGAGCTGCTGCACCAGCGGGTACGTCACCTCACCGAGGAGAACGAACGGCTGATGCAGCGGGTCGCCACGGTGCCCGGTGCAGCCGACCCCGAACTGCTGGTCCAGCTCCAGCGCGAGCACGCCGAGTGCCCGGGGATTCGCGCCAGGCTGGAGTTCGACAACGCGAAGCTGCGCACCGAACAGAACGCGTACCGGATCGCCAACACGGAGCTTGAGGAGCTGCGCGAGCACCGCGACGCGCTTCAACACTCCGTCGACAGGCACAAGGAGTTGCTGGCTCAGACCCAGGTCGAGCTGGACAAGCTGGTCAGCAGTACGCACGGGGTCAATCCGTTCCCGGGCCTGACAGAGCTGGATGACAATCCGGACCTTCAGCAGGAACGGAGGGCCACCGACAACTCGCCGGACCTCACCGACCTGGTCGCCTAC
The DNA here is from genome assembly GCF_043197875.1 of Micromonospora sp. NPDC048935. Taxonomy (NCBI): domain Bacteria; kingdom Bacillati; phylum Actinomycetota; class Actinomycetes; order Micromonosporales; family Micromonosporaceae; genus Micromonospora; species Micromonospora sp. NPDC048935. The sequence continues at coordinate 419,232 of NZ_JBICTZ010000006.1, forward strand.
GCCCAGCAACGCATCCTGGCAGACGAGACAAATCGACGCGGCAGCACGCCGCTGGCGTACCGTGCACGAGACATCCGTTGCCTACTCGGCGGCATGGCCATGAGCAGGCTGCACATCCTCCAGGGCATCAGCGGGATCGGCAAGACCACGTTCCCCAAGGCGTTCGCCAGGGCAATCGGTGCCGACTTCGCGGTCATCGAGGTGCAGGCCGGATGGCGTGACCGGCAGGACCTCATCGGCCATCTGAACGCCTTTGAACGCCGGTACTACGAGACCGCATTCACAAAGGCGATCTACCAGGCCGCCTGCCCGGCCCACCGGAACCGCCCGTTCTTCATCATCCTCGACGAGATGAACCTGGCCCACCCGGAACAGTACTTCGCCGATGTGCTCTCCGGGCTGGAGAACGTGGGTTCGCGGTTCCGGCTGCAGCTCACCAGCCACCAAATGGAGCCCAGGCCACGGCTGCTCGATGTGGACAAGGGCATCCACCTGCCGATTCCCGATAATGTATGGTTCTTCGGGACGTCGAACCACGACGAGACGACCGTGCAGTTCGCCGACAAGACGTACGACCGTGCACACGTCATCGAACTGCCCACCACACCACCCTCGCTGACGCCGCGGAAGGTCCCGCCCCGGGAGGCGATCTCTCGCCGGGCCCTGGTCAGGAGCTTCGGCAACGCGGGCCGTGACCACCATGACGCGCAGGAGCAGGTGGTCTCCTTCCTCCGGGAACATCTCGCCCGTACCTTCGCCAGTGATTTCAAGATCGGTTGGGGGCCTCGGCTCGAACAGCAGGTCAGGGACTTCGCTCCGGTCGTGGTGGCTGCCGGTGGGTCACCCGGCGAGGCCGCCGACCACATCCTCGCCACTCGGATCCTGCGACGGCTACGCGGCCGCTACGACCTGCGACCGGAGAAGCTCCAGGAACTGCGTGACCTCATCGACGAGGGCTGGCCCCAGCTCGGCGCGACCCAGGTCGACGGTGAGGACGGTCCGGTCACCACGCGGGCGCTGCTCGACGAACTCATCGAAGCAGGGGCCTGAGGATCCGTGGCGCACCAGTTCTGGGACCGGGTAACCGGAGCGCGGGCCGGGCGACTACCGGCCCGTCCGCTGCTCGGCCGCTACCAGCTGACAGTGCCCGGCAAGGCCAACGGGCACGACGCTGGGCCACACACGCCCGTCACTCCGACGGGTTCCGGCCGCTGGTCGGTCCGCATGTCCGGCAGCGTCGGCGAGGGATACTTCTCCCGCGATGCGCTGCCTGACCGAGCGTTAGCGGCGCGTACCGTCGCCATCGCCAATGCCCTGGGCGCCGCCGCCCACGAATCTCCGGCCGAGCCAGGTTCGCCTGATGAGACGGCCTACGAGCGCTGGGTCGCCGTGCCACCGTTGGCCACCGACCTCATCGCCCAACTGCGTGGGGTGAGCGACGACCCAGTGGACTTGCTGGAGCAGGCCATCGACGCCGACCTGGGTCGCCTGGAAGCCGTGTGCCAGCGCCCCGAGACGAGGCTCCGCCCCGAGACGAGCGTCGTTCTCCTCTCGCGCACCCGTCGGATGGCCCAGGATGCCATCACCTACCTCGCCGCACACACCGAGGACTGGCAGCGACGGTCCGTCACCGGAGTGTTCCCCCGACGCCTCCGGGCGATCCACAATGACCCGGACCCGGACCTGTACGAGAATCAGGCCGCGGTCCAGCTGGTTGACCACCTGATCGCGTTCCTCGAGTGGCGGCGGCAGAAGCTGGAGGCGACCAGCAGCGTCCTGGCCGACCTCGACGAGCTCGCCGGCCAGCTCAGGGACCGGCCCTGGCGTACCAGACACCGGCTCGCCCGGCTCGTCGGTGAGTTCGCCAACCACCTGGATCTCAACGACGAGGTGCGACGTCTCCTGGGGCGCACCCGGGAGCACCGCCGACGGCTCGTCCGGCTGCTCACCTCTCGGCTATACCGGGACCGCCGGGTGAGCCGGCGTACGGAGTTCTCCTCGGACCTCCGACAAACCAACATGTTCATCCACCACGAGGACTACCGCCGCGTGGCGGCGCTGTGGCGGGCCTGGGCGCGGGTCAGGCGCGAGGTAGGGCTTCACTTCTCGATCGCGCCCCGCGCATTCTGCAACAGCTACGACCAATTCGTCGCACTGCTCGTCGCCAGGTCGATGGACACCCTCGGCTACCAGACCACCACTGCCGATGCCCCGACCACCGGCGGACCGGACATCTATTACACGGGGCCGGGTGACGACACAGTCGTACTGCGCATCAGGACTGACGGCAGCGTAGAGGTGAACCGGAACGACCGCCCGTTGCTGGTCTGCGTACCGCTGCCGCACCCGCTCACCGCCAACGGCGCCCCAGACCTGCTCGCATTCGTCGACGAACTGGACCAGACCCGCACCCACGCCGACGCGCCGCGCGTCGTCGTTTACCCGGGTACCCGCCAGGAGCTTCAGGCGCTACCCCCGCGCCTGCGCGCCCGCGCCGACACCGTCGGCAACGACCTGCCAGGCGGCCCGGGCATCGGGCTGCTGCCGGCGACCCCGACCGAGATCGACAGCGTGGAACGCATGACGCGGGCTCTTCAGTGGGCTCGGATCGCGTCGGACGCTGCCCAATACCCGCCCCGGGTCCACTGCCCCAAGGACCTGCTCGGCGAGCTGGCGGCCGCGGGCGAGAGGTGGCTAAGCGCCACCACGGACGAGCGGCACCTCGCTTTGGAACGTCCACCGACCCAGGCGGAGCGGATGGCTCTGCGCGACCGGGTCGCCCGCTGGCGCGCGCAGCGCGTACCTCCGAGCAGGCGCCGGGAACACCACATCGCCGCGGATGCCCTCAACGAGGCCGTCGAAGCCGCGTTGGTGCGCCTGCACCGACTGGCCCACTGTCCGGTGTGCGGCGCTGAGCTCGGGTCCCCTCGAGACTTCCACGCCAGATCGGGCACATTCGTCGCCAGCTGTCGCAGGTGCCACAACGAGTGGGGAACCCGATCATGCGGCTCGTGCGGGACGAACTACCCGGTGATCCAGCCAGGGAACCGGCAGACGGTGAAAGGCCGCTCGGACGCGACGAGCGGCCCCGGCAACGAGGTGCTCGCGGTGCCGTGCTGGCAGGCCGCCGTAACCGCAGCATACATCTGCCCGAACTGTGGCAAATGCGGCGGATCGGCCGTGCGGTCCGGGCCAGAGTGCCCTCGATGCCCGGACTCTGACGAATGGGAAACCAGGAGATGACCATGGGCGCGATCCAGCACGACGTCAAGCTGCGACGGATCCTGCGAGGCGAGGACCGGTGGGATGACGGATCGCCGTCGGACCAGGCGACGTCCTACTTCCTCAGAGAGATGCTTGACGAGGTGGTTACCCGAATCCGGCGGGAGAATCCGGCCCTCACCCGCCCCGTGGACCTGCTGATCAGCATGAGCGGCTTTTCGCCGCTCACCACGATCCTCGCATATGAGCTGATCCGTCCCACCCGCCTGCTCGTGATCTACTCGGCGCAGGCGGACGCGAGCATCGACTTCATCGGTAAGCACGTCGTCGGCGGCGGCCGCCTCCGGTACCAGGACTTTATGCATCGACCCGTGCAGCCGACCGATCCGCAGGGCGTGTACCGGGAGGTGAAGGACGTCTTGGCGAGATACGACACACCGGACGGGAGGAAGCTATCGGCGATTATCGACATAACCGGCGGCAAGAAGGTCATGAGCGCGGCGGCCGCCCTCGCCGCCTGGCAGCTGAACCTCGATCTCTGCTATATCGACGGAGAATACGACCCGGAGTTCCGTCGTGTCGTGCCGGGCGACGAACGACCGCTACTGCTGGCCAACCCGACCGCCCTCTTTGGAGAACAGGAGATGGCGGCAGCGCTGGAAACGTTTCGCAGCGGAGCGTTCGACAGCGCCCACGCCCAGTATCACGACCTGTGCGAGCAAATCGCCGAACCAACCCGCGCGCGTTTTATGCGCTCGGTCAGCGCCTTGTACCGCGCGTGGTGCGACCTCGATCTGTCGCGCCTACAAGAGTGCATCATGGCCGTCGACGTGGCACAGCAAGCGGCTGAGCGTGAACTGACCCATCAGACCAGCAAGACCATTGCTGATCAGTTAAATTTCCTTCGGGAGTTGACCACCGAACCACCGAATCCGGCAGCCCTTTTGGTCTGCTTCTTCGTATTAGGCAAACACTACCGAAAAATCGGGCGCCAGGACTTTGCCGCGTTGCTTTTCTATAGGACCATCGAGGGCTGCCTGGCGCGCCACCTTGAACTGACATCTCCGGGCTTCGCCTGCAAAAATCCCGACTACAGCCTCTTGGGCAGCTTGGATACCGTTGCCAGCGGCTACCAGCGGGCACTACAGGCTACAGGAGGTCAGCCCAGCAGCGAATTGCCATCAAGCATCAGCCTCATCCAGTCCGCCACCCTGCTCTACTCGCTCGGCGATGAGTTCGCGGCTAAAGCGAAGCTGAACACCCCCTCGGCGATCGCCAACCTGCGCGATCTAGCGGAGATCCGCAACAATTCGGTTCTCGCGCACGGATACCGCACAATCACCCCCGAACAATCCGAGCGATTGCGCGGTCGAGCCGATCACCTACTGTCGATATTCTGGCAGCTACACGGAACAGACACCGACGTCCGCGAACTATGTGGTCGACTACAGTTTATATCAAATGACCGATGAGCCTTCGTAACCACACGGGGCCCCGGCCGAAACCTCATCCGGCCTGTAGGAGCCGATGCCTGGGAGGTAGCGGGTCGGCAGCGGTCGCTAATTCGGACTCTCGCGCGACTGGCGATCGCCGCAGCATGGGTTTGTGACTGCGGTTATAGCGAGGACCGCTGCCTCGCTCTTGGATTGTCGGTGGGGCTAGCGAGTGGGTGGGGTTGTCCGGTCATGGCGGCCAGGGCGGTGGCGACGGCGTGTAGGTCAGCCTTGATGTAGGTGGTGGTGGCTGGGCCGGGTGCTGTCAGTGTGGCCGGCGTAGGCGCGGGCCACCCCATAGCCGAAGTGGCGCTCCACCCAAGTAAGAGTGGTATGGCGCAGCCAGTGGGTGAGATGCCCTGGGCGGCGACCCAGGACAGGCGTTCGCCGATGCGTTTCCACAGATGGTCGTATCGGCGACTGGTGAGCGCCCCGCCGTGGCGGAATCGCAGCAGGGCGTCGGTGGTTGGGACCGCGCCACGGTGTCGGGCCTGTTCGCCAAGGCTCGCTGCCAGGTCCAGAGTGATGGGCTGCCAACGCAGAGTCCCACCCTTCTCGGTCAGCCGGACAAGGCACGAACGCTGGTCGCACTGGCAACGCTACCTGCACTCACAGTGCGTCCCGGCCGATGACGGCTCGCTCATCATCCCGGCCGCTCTGGTCGCGAGGTGGACCGAGTAAATGTCGACCGCCTACGCCGATCTAACTGAGGCGGAGAAGGAGAGCGACCGGGAGCAGGTGCGGAAGTACCTTCCGGTGATCGACTCCGTGTTGCGGTCCACCGGGCCGCTGAGAGCCCGGCCAGCACTGCCGGCGACTTTCGCATCGGGGCCGCCGAGATTTGCGGGGACGCCGAGGTGGTTGGAGTGCACTCTTCGACGTGCTTGGACTACCCTCGCCGTGCTGGCGGCGTGTGCGGGCTGGCCCCCGCAGTGGCGGCTGGTCCGGCTGGTCGCCGAGCGTGGCGGTGACGGCATCGCCGACGGCCGGCCGGGCCCGCAGTGGGCCCTTGGCCTCGCCGATCGGGTGTTGTTGGTCGCCGCGTACTGGCGCACGAACCTGACGATGCGCCAGATCGGCCCGCTGTTCGGGGTGTCGCACTCCGCCGCGCATCGGGTGATCGACACTCTCGCGCCGCTGCTGGCCCTGGCGCCGGTGCGGAAGCGGCCGGTCGCGCAGATCGCGATCGTTAGCGGCACCCTGATCCCGGCCCGCAATCACCGGCTGACGGCCCGGAGCAAGAACTACCGGTACTCAACGAACCTGCAGGTCGCCATCGACGCCTCCACCCGCCTGGTCATCGCCGTGGGGGACCTGCAGCCGGGTGACCGCAACGACATGGTCGTCTACCGCAGCGCCGTCCTGGTGGTCATCGCGTTCTTCGAGTGGCTTGACAGTTGCCTGACCACGGCCGGCATTCGCGAGCCTGGCTTGACCCGGGAGGACCAGCTTGGCTTCGCCGCCGGCCGAGCTATAGAGACGCTGGTCGAGCGCTTACTGGACACGCCGGTCCCCCTGCCAGGGCCCGACCTTCCGTACGCGGGCCTCCTGTCGCTCTGTAGAGCTGGTTGGCCGACGAGGCGGCACGCATGGACCATCATCTCACTGGGCTAGCCGTCTGGGATCAGGCCGACGAGCACGCCCGTCGCATACTGGCTGAACTGCTTGAACGGCGGCTACCCGCTGCGCCCGTCGCCCGCTACGACGAAATCCATCGCCGCCTCGACGAGGAGATTCCCGAGTTTGCGCTCTGGGCCGAGAGCCTCGAGGCGCGCGCCACCTCTCGGGCCTGGAACGCCTCGAAGGGCTGCTGCTGCGGGTCGGCTCGGGCCGCGACCCGAGCCTTCACCGCGCCGAGTTGTCCCCTCCGACGCTGCTGCTCGGTCAGCGGGGCGCTGGGAAGTCCTCGCTGACCCGGATCCTCGCTGCCCGCCTGCCTGTCGGTGACTTCTTCGTCTGCTGGGTCGCGCTGCGCGAAGTGTCTGCCGAAGCCGAGATCCAGGACCAGGTCGAACGGGCCCTGCGCCTCGCAACCGGCGAGACGGTCTCTTGGGCAGAGCTTTCCCGCGACGCTGACGGCGCCCTGCCGGTCATCCTCCTCGACGGCTCCGACGAGCTCCTGCAAGCCACAGGCTTGCACCAGTCCGACTCCTGCAACAAGTCGCCAGGTTCCAGGAGCGGGAGGCAGCACTGGGCCGCCCGGTGGCGGTCATTGTCACTACCAGAATCGCCGTCGCGGACCGCGCCCGCCTGCCCGTCGGTGCCCTCGCCGTACGCCTCGAGCCATTCGACGAAGCCCAGATTGAGCGCTGGTTGACCGCCTGGAACGAGACCAATCCGCTCGTCAAACCCCTGACAGCAAACGTGGTCCTACACTTCCGCGACCTTGCCGAACAGCCGTTGCTACTGCTCATGCTCGCCCTCTACGCCGCCACTGGCCATGCTCTGCAGGACGACGTCCGGAGCCCTCGGCGCTGGTCAGCTCTACGAACGGCTGCTGGCCTCCTTCGCCGAGCGCGAAGTGCGACGGGTACACCTGGGTCGGCCCGACTCTGCCCTGCCGGGGTTGGTAGAACAGGAACTCCTGCGCCTGTCGGTGGTCGCCTTCGCAATGTTTCACCGCCTGCGGCTGTGGGCCGCCGAACGCGAGCTGGACGACGACCTCGCATCACCCCATCGCGCCCAGGCCGCACCGAGGCGTTCAACAGCCCGCTCACCGCCGGTCAGGAGCTGGTGGGGCGCTTTTCTTCATCCAACGCGTTCATCCAACGCGCTCAGGCCATTCAAGAGAAACGATCCGGTAGACGTAGGAGTTCCTGCACGCAACCTTCGGCGAATACCTCGTGTCCCGCGGTAGCAGTAGCTTGACGCTAGTCACTGTTTTCCTCTGACGAGTGAGGCGCTCCGCGTCGAAGTGTCTGTACCTGGTGACCCGATCCCTGGACCCCACTGGAGCAGGTAGAACCCGATGAACGATGCCCTGGAAACCGCATTGAACGCCTTCGCCATCACTTCAGCGACCGCTTCCGCGTCACTGAAACCTACTAACCAGGATCGCCGATAATACCGTTAGCGGGACAGGCCCGATCGCATGCTGTCGTCGCGGCCTGCCTCTGTTTGACGGGCGGTTCAGCTTTGCACAGGCGAGTTGGCACGCCCGGCGAGGTCGGGAAGCAGTGTGGGCAAAAGTGCTTCCTCGTGGATGGCAATGCCTTCGTGCTCCATTGCCGCAGAGAGTCCAGGTTCCCACGGTGTGGCTGCCCCGGCCCCGGACAGAGCGAGGCGGGCGTTGGCGTTCAGACTGCTTACTGCGTCTACGTAGTCGTGTGCTCCCATCCGCCACGGCGTTGCGCCGCGGGCAAACAGCCGAGCGGCGATGCGAACTCCGGGCCAGTCGAAGTCCCCGTGGTAGTTCACGGTCGCGCCGTCTGCGATCAGGCGAGATAGCAGTACGAGGCCGGCCGAGGCGGGGTTACCTGCGAAGCACAGCAGCGGCTCTGGGGCACTGGCGCGGATGGCGGCCTGCAGCACTTGGGGGTTCTCGCATGCGTACACCCGCTGGCCTGGTTTGGCGAGAGGAAGGTCGGCCATGGCGCGCAGCTCGTGCAGGGTGAGGTGAGTGACCAGCCCGAGGTCGGCGCGGTCCGTCATCATGGTCGACCATCGCTGTGTACCTGGCGGGCGCAGCGCCCAGACCATGACGGTGCCCGATACCTGATCTTTTGTTACGCCGACCGTTTCCCAGAGAGCGCGGCGCTCGCTCTGTGAAGTGGGTGCGGGTTCGCGTGCGGCCTCGGCGATTGCGCGTAACACCAGGGCGGCTGTGAGAGTGCCGTCGTCGAGCCCGTGCGCGTTTCCGGTGGTTGTGCTGGCGAGTTCGCCCAGCTCCCACCGGGATTCGACCAACTTCTCGCCTCCCGAAAGTACGGTGCCGTCGGCGATTTCGGCCAGGACGGCGACGGCTGTATTGACTGCGGCGTACGCGGCAGGTGCGCCGGCCCGGGTGAGCAGCCCGGAGCGTCGCACACTGCCGGCGAACGCGGGTGCCCATGACGCGTTGGCGAGGCCTGCCGCAGCGAGGCCGGTGTCGAGTGCGGACCATACCTGCGACCAGGCTGCCGCCTTCTGGTCGCGGGCAGCGGCACGGTCGACGAGCGGTCCGGTGAGGGCGCCGAGGACAGCGACGAGGCCGGCTGCGGCGGCGCTGCGGCGTAGCGCCTCGTCGAGTGCTGCCAGCTGTAGTCTTGCCGGGCCTGCGGCATATGGCCGGCGGAGCAGACCGCCGAGCCGGGTTGCTGCCTCTTCATTGAGGTCAACGCTGATTGTTCCGGTGAGCTGGAGCCGGTTGCGTTCCAGTCGGTGCCGGGCGCGTTCCCATACCGGGGTCAGTGACTGGTGTCCGAGGTAGGCGCGCAGGCGGTCGGGCAACGGGGCTTCGGTCATGCCACTGACCGTAGGTGCCGACTGTGTCCGTCCCAGTGCACGTGGGTGGTGATTGCGGCGCTTCCTTCACGGCGACGGACCTCGTACACGTCGAGCGACGGCACCTGTGGGTAGCAGCCCCAGAGGGCGTGGCCGGTCATGGCGAAGTCGATGTCGAGGCGTACGAGTAGGCCCATCAGTACGCCGATGGTGCGGTTGTCGACTTTGGCGAACGCGTCGTCCAAGACGATGAGCCGTAGTGCTCTGGAGGTGTCGGGCAGGCCGGAGAGGTAGGCGTCGACGGCCGCGAACAGGGTCACGTAGGACACGAAGCGGGTCTCGCCCTGTGAGAGCTTCGACCGTTTGCTGATGCGCCGCTCTTGTCCTGCCGCGGGGCCGCGGATGATGACTTCGACATCGTGCCATGACCGGTAGTCGAGGGCGGATTTGAGGTGAGCGGTGTACCCGGCGTTTGCGTCGACGTTCATCTGTCCGTCAACGCGGGCTTTGAGCAGGTCGATGAGTTCGGCGTTGTCAGCCTCGGAGCGAACGTCGTTGGCAACGGCGATGAGTTCGCTGATCCGGGTCAGGGCTGATGTGGCGTCGGATTTGAGCGTCCACTGCACCCGGACGCCGATGCCGTGCGAGGTGTGGATGGCTCGCAGGCTGGCGTTCATTGCCTTGATCAGCTTATGCGCTTGGCCCAGTCGTCGCTGAAGCTCGTCGGCGACACCGTCGAGGATGAACTTGGTGAACACTTGACGTTCCCGGTCAGACAGAGCCGTCCGGCCTTCGTCGACTTTGCGCTGCAATGTGGTGTGTGCGGCGGCGATGGTGTGGGTGCCGGCGGCGTCGACGAGGTCGACCAGCCGAACTCCGTCGGTCACGGTGGGTTGCACGTCGAATGTGCCGGTGAGGTCCTGTTCGAGGCGTTGTTGTGCGCGTACGACGGCGGTTTCGTCAACGGTTGGGCCACTGCGGTCGACGGTGTCGGCAAGTTGTCGGGCCGCGGTCTCCACTGTCGCCGGGTCGATGGAGACAGGGTCTGCGGCCGGCAGGTGTGGGAGGGACTGGCCTGGGTTCAGGGCGGCTTCGGTGATGCCGGGCAGGGTGGCGACACGGTGCAGCCGGGCTACCTCGTCCGCTAATGACCTCCGCGCAGCGCTGGCCTCCTCCTCCTTGTGCTTGGCAGTCACCGCTGCGGCGGCGACTTGACGTCCCAGTTCACCCTCAACCTTCCGGGTGTCTGAGAGTGTGCGCTTGGTCCGGCGGGCTTCCTCTTCGGCGGTCTTCAGTCGGGTGAAGACCGCTTCGGGGTCAGCGCCGATGGTTTCGCGTAGAGCACTCAACTCTACTGCCTCGTGGTGCCATAGCGCCCAGTCCTCGTCAGCGGTCGACTCGGCCTTCATCCGGTTTGCTGTGGCCTTCTGCACTTCGCTGACCCCGCGGATGTGTCGGTCGATGCATTCGCCGAGGTGGGTGAAGCCGTCGGCGAGCCGCGTGCAGGAGCCCGCAGCGGATTCGGCGGCTTGCCGTGCTGCGGCAAGTTCGTCGACGCCGGTCGGCACACCGGACGCGCGGCACATTTCGGCGTGTTGTCGGCGGCGGGCGTCGAGATCGCGGCGCATCCGCTCGGCCTCTGCGTGCAGACGCGTGGCCTTGGCGGCGGTGTTGCGGGCCTGCTGGGCCTGGGCGGCAGCGTCCGCTCGTGCCTGAGTCAGCTGTCGTGTGCGGGGTGCGGTGCCGAGGTGGGAGTCGAGCTGTTGTTGCCGAGCGGCCAGCGCGTCCCCTTCGGCCTTGTGTTGGCTGTCGATGTCAGCCAGTGCGTCGAGTTCGGTGGCGATCTCGTTGAGGCGCGTGGCGCGTGCGGCGGCGCGGGCCTGGGCGCCGATGTGCGAGGCGGCGGGTACGCGATGGCGTCCGGTCAGCGGGCCGTTGCCCCAGCTGCCGTCGCGGGCGACCCAGACGGGGGCGTTGGGGTCGTCCAGGGCGATTCGAGCGAGGACGCCAGCGGAGAGTCCGGGCTCGATCGGGCAGGTTGGGTCCGGTGCGAGGACGGTGCTCAGCGGTCGGTTGACGGTCGGGCCGGTAGCGGTGAGCAGGATCTGGCCATCGGCGGCGGTGACGGCCCCGTCGGGAGTGAGGTCGGCGGTGAGGAGTCCGGCGGCGTGCAGCGCCCCTTCGATTCCGGCCTTGTCGTCGTCACTGAGCTTCGGGTCCGTGAAGTCGACGGCACGCCACAGCGGCACGCACCCGGTGGGAGTCGAAGTTTGCCAAGGCGCCCGTGCCGGTTCCGGATCCCGTTCCCGGCGGAGGTCGGCTGCCTCAGCGTGCAGGGCTTCCCGACGGTCGGTGACGTCCTTCTTCCGCCGCTTGAGGTCGGCGCGGCCGTCGGATATCCGCTGCCGGGCCGGCCGGGCGGCCTCGTCGGCTGCCCGGTCGAAGCCGTCGAGCGGCATGCCGTCGTCAACGGCGAGGGCCTCGATGTCGACCAGGACCGCCGCGAGGGCGGTTGTGTGCCAGTCGACTGGTCCGAGGAGTTCTTCGGTGGCGGGGTCGGCGACCCAACTGCGCCAGTTCACCGCGAGGCTGGCTGCGACGTCGTCGCGCCGGACGGCTGCTTGACCGGCTTCCTCGGCGGCGATGTCCGCTTCGTCTCTGGCGTCGCCGGCACGCTCCTCCGCGGCCTCGACCTTGCGCATCTGGTCCCGCAGGGCCACCGCGGTTGCATGTCGGTTGAGGGTCTGACCGGCTCGGTCCTTGGCGGCGCGAGCGACGTGGCGAGCGGTTTCGGCTGCCCGTCTCGGCTCGTCCGGAGTGAAGGTGAGAGTTTTGGGCGTGGGACGCCTGACCGGGCTGGGCGCGCTATCGCAGTCGGTGCGGACGCTTTCGGTGGTGGAGGGTTCGTCGTCGATAGTAGCGGTGGCTGCGGCGGGCAGAAGGTCGGCGGTCAGACCCGCCTTCGTGAGAAGGTCACGCGCTTCGGTGAGGGTCTGCGCAGCGGCGCTTGCTGCGGCGATCACTTCACCGGCGCGTTCGTCGGAGGTGGCGACCAGGCCGGCTTCGGCGTCCCGTGATATTCGGGCGTTGGTCAGTGCCCGTTCGGCGGTCTGGTGGAGTGCCGCAATACGTCGCTCGGTTTCGATGAGCTGCTGGGCGTCTGTGTACTCACGGGATGCCTTGATGCCGCGGATCGTCGCGTCGAGTTCACCGGCACGGTCCGCCAGCTGGTTCAGCGTGTCGGCAGTCTGCTTATGCTGCGCCTGCAGATGCTCGTATTGGCTGTGGGCGTCGTCTGAGTCCCGCGCGCTCCGGCGCGCACTCGCGGCTGTGGTTTTCGCTTGGTCGTTGGCGGCCAGCAGCACCCCAGCGGCGTATCGACGGTAGGTCGCCAGGAAGGTGCCCACATCGTTGGCCGCCGTCTCCAGCCGCTGCTGGGCATCGCGTGTGTCTGACAGCGCATCGAGTTGCTGTCCGGCGGCGGCCAACGCGGCCTCGGACAGCGGCGGCAGCGCGTCAGAGACGATCGCCGGGAGCAGGCCCGCTTCAATGCGGTTGCCGACGTCGGGGTTGCGCAGTACGTGCAGCAATTGCAGCAATCCGGCGTAACGTTCGCGACCGGAGTCACCGGTAAGGGCGAACACCTGGGTGCGCACTCGCTCGCGGTGTGTCTCTGCGGTGTCGGTGACCCGGTCAGAGCCGATCTTTTCGGCAAGCCGGTCACGCGATAGCGGTTCGCGGCTGTCGTCCAGCAGGTGGAGATCGACTCCCACCCGCAGGGGGGTGATGAAGTACCAAGGTTTCGCCTCGGCGGTGGCTTTCGAGAACCGGATGAAGGCGCCGAGCGTAAGGTACTCGGTTTCCGAGTCATCGGACTCGCCGATGAGTTCCAGCCACAGGTATCCGACGCGATTACCGCCAGCCTTTTCACCTGCGCCAGCAGCCATGAGGTCTTCAAGGCGAACCTTCTTCGCCCCGGAAGCGTCGATGTTGCGTCGATCGGCGTCCAGCAGGTAAGGGAGAAGCATCTCCAGGGCACGGCTCTTACCGGCGCCATTCGTGCCGCGCCAAATGATCCGCCCGCCGGAGCAGGTGAACTCGGAGTCGTAGTAGTACCACACGTTGACGATGCCGCCACGGTTGATGCGCCATCGCGACGGGTGGTGCTTGGGGGGAGTTTGGTCGAGGTCTTCGGCGGCCATGGTCGGAGCGGCGGGGGTCACAGACTCTCCAAGTCAAACAGGGACGGTGCGACGGGGGCGTCGGGTTCCAGACGCTCGTGGGCGCGAGTCTGGGAGGGCGCGAGCTGCACGTCAGGACGGTGACGAGCGGCGGCCGGGTGCAGGACCAGGCCGTCTTCGGTGGGGTCGGCGAGGCTGAGCGAGGTGAGGACGGATATGGCATCCCTGCACAGCACGCTGGGGTGGGAAACGTGCTCTGGGCCCCACATCTTCTCGTGGCGAACCGCGAGGTCTCCGACAATCTCCGTCACCTGCGGCCACGGGCACAGCAACCCGGGTACCTGGCGGCCGTGCAGTTCTGCGGTCTTGCCTGCGGTCGGCTTGTGGACCCGCAGTAGCTCGTCAACAAGTAACAGCGCGGCCTGCTTCACCTTGCCGGGACCGGGGAATTCGACATCGGACAGGTGCCGGTCGGGGTCGTAGGCGAGTGCTCCCTCGGCGCGGACCTCGAGCACCAGGCCAAACAGGTCGTCGAGCGTGCGGGTCAGGTCAGTGCGTTCCCGAGACAACACGTCACGCTCGGCGTCGGTGAGATCTTCACGGCGCACCAGGGGGTTCTCAACCAATTTGCGGCGCAGGCTGCGTCGAGGTTGCTCCGTCACATCGGGGCTCGATGTGACCAGCGCCTCTGGGCCGTCAAGCGCGGCAAGAGGCCGAGCCAGCAAGTGCGGAAGCATCTGCCGATGAACGGTCAACAGGGCTTCTTCCTGACGCTCTCCCCAGCCGCTGATGCTGCCGTCCGTCTCCTCGATCACGCCCCAGGCGATCAACTGGCGTAGCGCGGCGACGAGATGCCGTTGTTCGATGCGTGAGTCGTCGAGGTCGATGCCCACCGTGGCGGCGTCCGCGCGCAGCTGTTCGACCAAGGCAGAGGCGAGCACCTGCTCGCCCGTGTCGGGGGCGAGTACCGCGGCACATATCAATGCCAGGTATGTGTAGGTGCGAGCCGTGAACTCTCCGCCGCTGTTGCGGCGGGCCGGCCGGACAGGTGCCGCGGCCGGTAGCGGAGCCTTGACGAGGCGGGCGAAAGTCGGCTCAACGACCAGGATGTAGCCAAGCGCGGTCGCAAAGCTGCTCTTGAGCGCTGCGGCGTGGTGGCGAATCAGCGCGAGGGCGTCCGGGTCGGTTGCCGCGGTCAGCAGCGGTGTGCGCAGTAGCGCCCGTGCGGCGTCTCTGCGTTGGGTGACCTCATGGGCAACAATCGATACCGCCACTTCAGCCGTCCGTTCCGGTTGCCGCACCGGGAGCGCTTCCCGATGCGACGCTGTCGATGGCGGTGACCTCGAGGATCAGGCCGTCGATCGTCAGATCGCCGTCGAGGGCGTGTATCACGCTGGACCGGGCGGGTGCGCGTCGCGCGTGCAGGATGAATCCGAGGTCGGTGTCGGCCCATTCGAGCGCGTCGCTGTCGTCCTGGCCCATGGCGAGCAGCTCGCCAAGCCTGTCGAGGGCCATGTCGCGGGCTGCGGGCGCGATCCGCACCCGGTCAAGGACGCCGGCTGCGATGAGTTCCGCCGCTGCGGCCTCATCGCGCTCACGCTCGGCGCGTGCCTCGGCGAGCTGGATCTCGCGTTCCATCGCCACGTCGGGAACCCGGGCGGTCCTCCCTCGGGCTGCGCGATCGCCTCGCTCGCGCAGCGACACCGGCACGTCGACCGGGTCGGCGTCCCACCACGAAGTCGAGGCGCTGGCACGCGGGCTGACCTCGTCCGGGCCGAGCAGCAAATGCCGGGCAGGATAGACACCGAACGCCGCGGCGAACAGCCGATGGGCTTTCTCTGTCTCCGCAGTGGTGTCGGCATCGGCGAACCAACGAGCCAGTCGCAGTAGATCTCCGCGGCGCGACACACCAGTGCCTGCGGCCGCCAGCATTCGTTTGGCATTGGCCAGCAGTTGACCGAGGGCCTGTTCGGCTGCGGCGCGCAGCTGCTGCGGGCCGGATCGGCCGTCGTGCCCGCCGTACCAGGCGGCGAACTCTTCCCAGTCGGCCCGGGTCCGGCCGGGTAGCCGCTCGGCCGGCGAGCCATCCGGGCTAGTCATCATCGGAAGCGTCGCGAGGACTCCGAGCAGTGCGTCGAGGTGGTCGACCAGGGCTGCCGCGCGAGCTGCGACCGCCGGTGAGTGCCGCGCCACGTCCGCAGTGATCAGATCGACGTACGACAGGAGGAGTTCCTTGAACGCCGCATATTCGTCGCCGACCAGGTCATAACGGGAGAGGACCTGATGTAGGTAGGCGTAGAAGTCGCGGACGCTGTCGGTGAACAACTGCTGGCTGGTGAACAAAGTGGTGACGTCGGCGGCGAGTGATTCGGCATCCACAGATCCGGGCGCGTCAGAAAGCCGGGTCTGGATGCGGTCGAGCGTCTCCGCCATGCCGCCGAGGAGCTCACGAGCGACCTCCCGCACTCCGGTCGTGGCACGCAGCAGGTCCGCGACCTGGCGGTGTACCCGGCCACCCAGCTTGGATACCTGAAATCGAGAACGAGACCGTAGAAAATCGGCAACCGTAGCTACCCGGCTGTCGCGTACCGACCGAACAAGGTTGCCCCACCCCTCCAGCTGCCGGCACCTGGTCTCCACGTCGTCAAGAGCGAGGCCGATTCCCCGTTCAGCGAGTTGCGCGGCAACCTCGGCGGCCGACAGGTCGGTGAGCAGGGTGTCGGCGAACAATCCCATGATCGCGATGTACTGGCCGCGCACAGCCGGGTCGTCCGCGGTCGCATACCGGTACAGATCGAGGCGATCGAGATCTGAACGGTCCCCCACGCCAACGCGATCATCAGCGCCAAACTCGTCGCCCATCACACTCCCTGATGCCACCGCGTCGCTGCCCGCGAACACTACGGTGAGCCTCTGACACTCCCGACCAGCCACTGAAGGTACTCGATTGGCTACCGTAGACCGGGATGCTCCTCCGGCGCCGTCGACCAAGAGGCGCCGGCCACCCAACCGGAGCGCCCGCCGCGGAGCCCCGCAATTGCGGCCCGCGCAGCGCGCCAACACGCTGACGCAGGCGCCCCCACATCCCGCCCTGGTCATGTCGCTCTGCATAGCGATCTGGCTCAGATATCGGGACCACGTCCGCAACGAATCCCCCAGGTGCTGAGTGGAGTCTCTGGCGCAGGCAGCGAGAGGTCGCTGGTGCCGCGACTGCACCCGGACTCCGCCACCGCCCACCGACCTGGCGGCCGCAGGCGGCCTCCGGTCATCGACGCACCGCGTGCGTCCCACGTCAATCCTGGTCATCGGATCCCCGTTCGCGCCCACCCTGTGCCGCAGCGAGGTCACTGATGATCGTTGCCACCATCTCCCGCAGACGGCGCAGTTCCCCTGCAGTGAGGCCAAGCTCGTAGCAGTGGTGGTGGCCTGCTCGAGACAGCGCCGACCAGGCGTATCAGGCGCGGGCGGCGATCGACCGGCCAGCGTAGCGGTCGAGGATCAGGAACTGGGGCGACCGGGCCCGCATCGGCGAGACCTCCGGGTGACAGCGCCGCCAGTAGTCGTCCATGGCAGCCTCGAGCGCGAGCCGAAGGAGCCAGGCGCAGGCTCGTGGCCAGGCGCCGCGCGTGCCCCGTACGACGCTGGACAGCAGCTGGTCGGCAGCCTCCAGCCAGTTCTGCGGGACGGCCACGAGCTGACCGGCCGTCATCGCAGGTGCTCCGCAAGTCGGCGTGCGTCCCGCACCAGCACCTCGAGATCGAAGGTGCCGGCCCATGTACGCCTTGCTTACAGGCATGGAACGCATCACCGGCCCAACCACCGAAACGGTTGATTCGGCCGAGCACATCCTTACCGCGGTGCAGATCGCCGAAGAGCGCCAGTGCGGTTACCTGGTTGAGCGTCAACGCCTTCTCGATGAGTTCCTCCACGTCGCCGTGTCGTTCGCCGCGCGCGATCCGCTCCCGCCGGATCCGCTCATGACAGGCGGCCTCAAGAGCCGAGCGGCAGAACCCGGAAACCAGGGGGTAGCGTGCGTTATCGGGCAGTTCCTCGGCCTTGAGGATCGCGCTGGCGTCATTGAGGTACCGCTCGACAGGGTCGCTGTTCTTCCGGATTTCCACTACCGATTCGTCCCGCCGGGTGACCGCCCAGATGGTGGCCTCGATGCGCAGCCGGCGTACCGCCTCGGGCAGCCGGTTGTCGTGGGTGAAGACCACGACCTGCCGGGTCTCCGCCAGGCTGGCCAGCACCTGCGCCAGGCCGTCGACCTTCGACGGGTCCATGCTCTGGACCGGGTCGTCGATGATGACAAAACGGAACGGGCTGTCGTCGGCGCAGGCACGAGGCATGAACACCGACAGACCGAGAGCCTGGAGCTCGCCCTGGCTCATGACCGCCATGGCGGAGGTGGTGGTGCCGTCAACCTTGGCGGGGAAGGAAATCTTTCGGCGGGTGTTCGTGCCGTCGAGGCGCATCCCGCTCAGTTCGACGTTGCTCTCCTGACGTAGCTCGTCCCAGATCTCCTGGGACCGCTGAGCAAACGGTTGGAACCTCTGATCGCGCAGCGCGCTGATCGCGCTCTTCAACCAGTCCCGGGCGGCGTTGACGCGCTTGAGCTTCGCCTCGTTCTCGGCGGCGACCCGTGCCCGGACCAGCCAGTCCTCCAGAGCTACGGCGTGCTCACGCCAGGTGTCGTGGCGGTGCCGAAGCCAAGCGCTCGCCGCCTCCTGCAAATCCGTCAGCGCCTCGAGCAGCGGCGGATAGGTCGCCTGAAGGTCTCCGGCGATTTGGTCGTCTGAAAGCTGGCCGGTAGCAGGGCGGAGCTCATCCGCCCGTGAACGGAACCGCTTCACCACGTCAGCCTGGTCGAGGGCGCCAGCCAACACCTCCAAATCGTCGGTACTGATCCGCCGGTCGAGGTCGAGCAGCCTCGCGACCCGGGCACGGGCGTCCTGAAGCCGTCGGTGCCCCTCCTCCACGGCGACGGCGTCGCGCTGAAGCTTCTCGAGAGTCTCGCCGGCGTGAGTGCGCCAGTCGGCGTCCAGTGTCCCCGAGCCACAGACGGGGCAAGGGCCGTCACCGTGCTCGTCGTGAAAGGCGACTGCCATGCGGAGCAGTTGGGCCGCCTGATCGGCCGTGCCGGCCCGGGTGGCGCTGAGGTCGGCGGCCTGTGCTGCCGCAGCCGTCAGCTCATTCGACACCTCGTTGGCGTAGGCCACGTCCGGAAGCGCTACGGCGACCAGGCGGCGAGCCGCGACCGCAGCCGGGTCGCTGACGTCGCTGCCGGCGTCGGCGAGTTGCTGGTCGAGTGCATCGAGGTCGGGGGCCCGCTTCGCGAGGAGCGCGAGCGCTGTCTGGGCCCGTGGGTCGTCTACACCGGTGAGCGCGGCACGGAGCGCGTCGCGCGCCGACCTGACGAGGGCGATCTGATCACTGAGATCTTTGCGAATCCGCATCAGCCGCTTGTCGGCGTCGAGGATCGGGTCCATGCCGAGAATCGGGGCCAGCGCGTCGAAGAGCCCGCTGGGCGTGGAAGTGACGAGTCGGGCGAGGTCGCTCGCGGTGAGGAACGGCCGGTAGACCTCGAGCGGTTGCTGCCATCCCAGCTCGGCCGTCTTCTCATAGCGGTTGCCGTCACCGGCCAGGATGTTGCTGACGCCCTGGTGTGCCTGCGTGTGGTCATCGCGCCACGAGCGGCGTACCCGGATGGGTTTCGCGGCTCCATCGGCGCGCAGCAGCACCTCGATCTCGCAGGGCGACCCGCAGTGCAGATTTCGCCAGCCGTCCTTGAAAACGCTGTTGCGGTCGGCCCAGCGCACGCTGTCGCCGGTCAGGGCCAGCTCGGCGGCTTCCGCGTAGCTCGATTTGCCCGAGCCATTTCGACCCACGACGAGGCTGAGCCCCGCGTGCGGCTGCAGCCGGAGGCTCTGCTGTGGACCAACTCCTCGGAAGCCTGCGACGGAGATCGACTCGAGGTAGAGCGGCTGTGGACGCGGTCTCGTCGACGGGTCCCGGGCAGGCAGTTCGACGGCATCTCCACCCAGAACGGCCGCAAGCTGCCCATCCCCAACGTACGCGGCGAGCACGAGATCTACGAGGTCGTCGGGGACGTTGTCCTCGGCCAACCGGTCGAAAACCTGGTCAAGTAGCGACTGGTCCGGGGCCATACGGGTCTCCCTTCAAGGGCCGACGGTAAGTACTGTTGCCCACACCAACAACCTCCCCGACGGGTGATTGCTGGAATACACTGGAACTTGTACCATGCTCCTCATGGCCGAGTCCATAGAATGCCTCGAGCGTCGGATTGAAGACCTGCGAACAGCGGTTCGTCGGGCCGTGATCGCGCGTGACGCCGCCCGAACGCGAGCGATGCGGGCTGAGCTACGAGCCGCCGAAAGTGAGTGGGAGAAGGCGCTCGCGGATCTGGCCGACTCAGCAGAGGATCACGCCTCAGCTGCCAAGTCTGACGCGCCGCTGGTCCCGGTGCGCGAGCAGGTGCACCATGCGCTCACCCTGCTGTCCGTGCCGGCCGCACCCAAACTGATCGCCGAAGTGCACGCCGCCTTCTATGGTGCCGGAGCTACTGGGATCGCGGCGGGCAAGCTCACCCACCTGCGCCGCGACGAAGAGCGGTCCTTCCGCACGGCGCGGCATTCCCGGCCGTACTACCTCTGCTCGGCGCTGACCGCTGAGCACCTGGCGCCGGCCCGCGGCCTGCTCGCCGTATCTACCTGGCCACTCGATCGGCGCATCATCGGGCCACTAAGCCCGCGTGTCGACTTCCTGACAGCTGCAATCAGAGTGGCGGAACGGGCGACCAGGATGTCTGAGCAAGATCCGAGCGTCGGTAGGCTCCTCTGGAGATTTGCGACCACGATTCCGGGGGCGGCCAAACCGCATGGAGGGGTAGACGCGGTCACGGTCACGGAGGCGGCTCAGGCCGAGCTCGAGGTGCACGCGGCCGCCGACCAGTTGCAGCGAACGGCTGCGGCAGAGCGTGCCCGCCGGCAGATGAACGAGGCCGAGCAGCTTTTCGGCAGCAAGCTGCACCTACTCAGGGGGACGGCATGACCAACGTCGGCCAGCGATTGGCGACGATCCGAGGTGGTGGTGCCGCGAGTCGCCACAACGCTCGAACCATCGCCGCCCTGACCACTAACCCGGGCTGCGCCCGCAGAGCGGTGCTTGACTGCGCCAGTGTCGACAAGCAGCGCCTGGCCGCCTACATCGACTACCCGGCCCGGTTCGGTCAGTCGCAGTTCGCGATCACGCGCGGCAATGCCTTTGAGGCGCAGGTCAAGGCTAACGGTTGCGCCCAATTGCTGCAGTTGCTGCGAGAGCGGCTCGACCTGGAGATTCCCGAGGTCTCCTACGACGACTTGGAGTCAGTCGCCGGCCGTGAGAGCCAGGACGTCCGGTACGCCCGTTCACGCGCCCTGCTCACCCGGGCTGCGGCCCAGGCCGAAGGAGCTGGCACGCTCTTTGACCACCCGCTGCTTCGTCTCGAGGTAGCCGGCCAGCAGGCGTACCTGGAACCGGACCTGATCGCGTTCCAGCACGACGGTCAGTTCCACGTCGTGGAGATCAAGTCGTTCGCGGTCATCGATGGCCAGGCAGACTCGGGCAAGGTGGCCGGCGCCGCGATCCAGGCCGCCGTCTACGTGCTCGCCATGCGTGAGCTGCTCGGCGAGGCAGGGTTCGATCCGGAGATCGTGTCGCACGATGTCGTGCTGGTCTGCCCGCGAGACTTCTCGAACCAACCGATGGCGGTGCGGATCGACGTCCGCAAGCAGCTCGCCGTACTGCGTCGGCAGCTGTCCCGGATGACCCGGATCGACGCGCTGCTGGCCGATCTGCCGGCCACCCTCACCTTCGACTTCGCGCCCGACGACAACGGGGTGCCCACCCGTTCGCCGGCCTCGCTGGTCGCCGCGCTCGAAGCCGTCGAGGCCCGGTACTCGCCGGAGTGTCTAGCCAGCTGCGAGCTCGCATACTTCTGTCGGCATGAGGCTCGCGGCTGCACGGCGGCGCTGGGTAAGTCCGCTCGGGAGGAGATGGGCGGCATCGAGCGGGTGGAAACGGCGCTGGCTATCGCCCGCAACCAGCTCGCGCCGTCGGAGGACCAGGAGGAGGCCGCCGACCTGCTCCGCGCCGCCGCGCGGTTGCGGGCTGAGTTGATAAGCGGGGTGGCCGGATGAGCACCCTGACCAGCCTGGCGCGGGCGGAGGCCGTGGTCGAGGGCGTCGCCCAGCGGACCACCACTGTGCGCCACCTGCACGTGGCCGATCGGCCTCTGGTGTTCATTCCGCTCACCATGGCGGGCGAGGCCAACGCGCCGCTTGCCGCGATGGTGGGCGATGACCGGAATAATCCGACGCTGCAGATCGTGCCGCAGCCCCGGAACCGCGACCAGCGGTTCGCGTTCGCCGCCGAGCTGGCTGGGGTCTTCGTTCCCTACGTCCACAGCTTCTACAGCGATGTGGAAGCGGTGCCGACGAACAGGGGCAAGGACACTCGCCACCGGTACGCCGACGCGCCACAGCTGCTCGTCCCCAACCCTGGTGGGGTGGGCTTCACCCGGCTCTTCGGCCGGTCCACCCGGTTCCGCCGCACCGACGGCGACTACCCGGTGGATCCGTCGGTGCCGCTGCTCGGGCGGTGGCTGACGTACTTCTTCG
Source organism: Micromonospora sp. NPDC048935 (assembly GCF_043197875.1). NCBI lineage: Bacteria > Bacillati > Actinomycetota > Actinomycetes > Micromonosporales > Micromonosporaceae > Micromonospora > Micromonospora sp. NPDC048935. Next base: position 441,228 of record NZ_JBICTZ010000006.1, read on the forward strand.
AGCGTGCCGAGCACCCGGGGTCCTCGGCGCTTCTGGCGATGACTCAGTCGCTCTCCACGCACTGGGCCACTGGGCAGAGCCCACTCGAGGACGCCCAACTGGCCGCGCTCCTGGCCTGGATCACGCCCGCGCCGGGCATGACCGGCGCCGAAGCGGCCGCCGCGGCCGAGGATCCCGTGACCTGGCCGCCGGCCGGTCCGGCGACCGACCCGACTTTCGACAACGAGGTGCTGGCTCCGGCCATGGCCGCGTACGACCGGGCGGTGGCCACCGATTCCCAGGTGGCCCGGCGTCGAGACGAGCTGGAAGACATCCTGCGCTCGCAGCTAGAGCCGACCTGGCGACAGATGTGGCAGGCAATCTCGCTGCTGCGGGAGCTGCCCGCCGGAGCGCACGTGCCCAGCCGCTGGGCGGAAGACCGGGACGCCTTCACCAGCTTCACCGCGTACCTCGACGAGGGCGGGTTCCCGCAGCCTCGCCGCGACGGAGCGGTTGTCGCGGCCCGAAAGCTGCACCGCATGGAGCGAGCGCTGACCTCGTACGACGTGCAGCGCGCCTACGACGATCCGATGGTGATGGCCGACTACCGGCTCACCGGTGAGGCGTTCGTGGGCGAGGTGACGACCGCCCACCCGACGCGGATTGACGACAGCGGGAAGCGGCGGGCGTTGCGGCCATGGATCGCGGTGACCACCGCCGACCCAGTGTTGGTCACGCGGGGCACGACGTTGTTCTCACCCGAGCAGCCCAGTGGGCAGAAGGCCCGGGTGATGTCGGTGGCACAGAAGGACGATGGAACGACCGCGGTCGTGCTGGAGCTGACCGGCGGGATGGGCCGCTCGCTTACCCCGGCCCCCGGCACTGTGCCGGAGGTGGGAAAGCGGATTTGCTACACCACACTTACCGACTCCTTCATGCCACCGGGCGCCTTCCCGTCTCGGGAGGAGACGCCGTGGACCCACGGCGGCCCGCCGGCGCCGTACGAAGACAGTGCACCAACCGCCGATGACGCCCGCGAGGAGTGGTCGTGATGTTCGGCCCGCAGCACCGCTAGTCAACGATCAACCGTTCAGATCCGTGGGGGAACTGAGTTGAGCAAGTTGGGCACCATCCTCGACCAGATTGACTCTGGCACCGTGCTGTTGCCCGAGTTCCAGCGCGGCTACGTGTGGAACCGGGATCAGGTACGCGGCCTGATGCGTTCGCTCTACCTCGGCTTCCCCGTAGGCGGGCTGCTGGTGTGGGAGACGGAAGCCGACCATGGCTCGGTGCGGGGAAGCACCCACGTCGGCGGCGGCGTAAAGCTGTTGCTTCTCGACGGGCAGCAGCGGATCACGTCCCTTTACGGGGTGGTCCGCGGCAAGCCGCCGGCGTTCTTCGAGGGGGACCCCGCAGCCTTCACCGGCCTGCGGTTCAACGTCGAAGAGGAGACCTTCGAGTTCTACGCGCCGGCGAAAATGAGGGACGATCCGACCTGGGTCGACGTCACCGAGCTCTTCGTCGATGGCATCGAACCGCAGATCGGCAACCTCACGTCGCACCCGGACACCATGCCGCACTTCGCGACGTACATGGGTCGGCTCATCCGGCTGCGCAACATCCTCGAGCGAGAGTTCCACCAAGAGAAGATCACCGGCGCGGACATGGGTGTCGAGGTCGTCGTCGACATCTTCAACAGGGTCAACTCGGGCGGCACGAAGCTCTCCAAGGGCGACCTTGCCCTCGCCAAGATCTGTGCCGACTGGCCCGAGGCCCGCTCGACGATGCGCAAGCACCTGGGCACTTGGTCGACCGCTGGGTTCCAGTTCAGCCTTGACTGGCTGCTGCGAAACGTCAACGCGGTAGCGACGGGCCGGGCCCAGTTCGAGTTCCTGGAGGGGGTCGGATCGACGGACTTCGCGACGGCTCTAACCGCTAGCGAGCGCTACCTCAGCGGGTTCCTTGACGTGGTCTCGGGGCGGCTCGGTCTGGACCATGACCGGGTACTGATGGGTCGCTACGCCTTCCCGGTGGTCTCCCGTTTCCTGCACCTCAACGGCGGCACGTTCGCCGACGCCACCCAGCGTGACCGGATGCTCTTCTGGTACATCCACGCCGCGCTGTGGGGCCGCTTCGCCGGCTCCACCGAGACGATCCTGACCCAGGATTACGACACGGTCGCCCGCAGCGGCATCGACGGCTTGATCACCAGCTTGGCCCGTTGGCGCGGCGGCAACCTGGTGATCGATGGGCAGGACTTCGAGGGCTTCGGCCGCGGCTCCCGTTTCTACCCGCTGCTCTACCTGCTCACCCGGGTGTTGGGCGCCCGCGACTTCGGCTCCGGCCTAGAGCTCAAGAGCGAGATGCTGGGCTACCTCACCTCGCTGCAGGTGCACCACATCTTCCCCAAGGCGCTGCTCTACAAGCACGGCTACGGCCGGTCGGACGTCAACGCCGTCGCCAACTTTTCCTTCCTGACCCAGCAGACCAACCTCGCGATTGGCAAGCGGCCGCCGGAGGACTACTTCGCTGAGACCCAGGAGAAGCACCCCGGCGCGCTCGAATCTCAGTGGATCCCGACGGACCCGCAGCTCTGGCGGCCAGACCGCTACTTGGATTTCCTAGCCGCCCGGCGAGAGCTGCTGGCCAACGCCGCCAACGGGTTCCTCGCCGGCCTTCGAGACGGCACGAAGCCGGCCACCGAGCAGCTGCGGCCGGTGGTTGTGGTCACCGAGGAGGAGGGCGACGACGTCCGCGCGGGGCAGGTGAAGGCCCTCGTGGAGGAGCTCGTCGGCGCTGGCTGTGCCGAGCCGGCGCTGGACAGTGAGATTGCCGATCCGGCCACCGGTCGGTCGCTGGGCGTCGCCGAGGCGTATTGGCCGGACGGGTTGCAACCAGGGTTGGGTAACCCCGTCGTGCTGGAGCTGGACACCAACCCGGAGCTGGCCCGGATGGAGGAACTCGGCTACGAGGTCTTCACCTCGGTCGACGCCCTCCGTGGTTACGTGGCCCGGCGCAACGAACAGGCGGCGGGACTCAGCGACGCCGACGGTGAGGTTCTCGGTGAGAAGCCGGAAACCGAAGCCGCTGCGGCTCTCGTGCCGACCCAGCCCGGCGGCGACCAGGGGACGGCCCCAGACTTCGAGCGGGCGATGCGCGGGGTGTACGAGGCCGCGCGGCGCGAGGCTGGCTACAACGCCACCTACTTCCTCGGCATGATCGCCGAGCACGGTGGGCTCGCCACCGCCAGGAAGCTGCTCGCCAGCCCGGTCGTCTCTGACGGGTTCGCGGCGCTGTGGGAGCGCGGGCGACTCGACCTCACGGTGGAAGCCCTGGTGGTCAAGGACGAGTACGAGTCGCTCTTCACCCCGGACGAGCTCGACATGGCCCGCCACCGGCTGCGTCAGTTCGACTTCGACACCGCGACGCGGCGGTGAGCATGACCACCCTGCTCTTGCCGGACGCGCCGGCGGACCCGCCGTCGGTTCAGGCCGAGCGGGTCATCACCGAGGTGCTAGCCGACCTGCGCTCCGGCCTGCACGACGGCGTCGTGGTCGACTCGCCGCCCGGGGCCGGCAAGTCGACCCTCGTCGTCCGCGCCGCCGCCGAAATCGCCCGCGCCGGCGAGGCGCTGATCGTGATCGCGCAAACCAACGAGCAGGTCGACGACCTGGTCGACCGCCTGGCGCAGAAGGCACCCGACCTGCACATCGGGCGGCTCTCGGCAACCGACTACGTGGCGACCGACCGGATCAAGCAGTACACCAGCGTCCGGGTCGCCGCGAAGGTCGCCGACCTCGGTGGTCCGTCCGTCATCATCGGTACGGCCGCCAAGTGGGCCATGGTGTCCGAGGGCCGCTGGCCGTGGGCAATCGTCGACGAGGCGTACCAGATGCGGTCCGACGCACTGCTGCGCGTGGCCAACCGGTTCGAGCGGGCGCTGTTCGTCGGCGATCCCGGTCAGCTCGACCCGTTCTCCACCGTCGACACCGAGCGGTGGACGGGGCTGACCTGGGACCCGATGCAGTCCGCGGTGGCGGCGCTGCTGCGACACAACCCCGACCTGCCGGTGCACCGGCTACCGGTGTCGTGGCGACTGCCTCCTTCGGCGGCGCCGGTGGTGGCTGAGGCCTTCTATCCCTTCACCGGGTTCCGGGCCGGCACAAACCCTGGCGAGCGGTCACTGTCGTTCACTACTTCTGCGTTCGGACACGGACCGATCGACGCGGCGGTGGAAACGGCCGCAGCGACGGGGTGGGGGCTTTACGAACTCCCGGCGCGGCACACGCTCCGTACCGATGCAGAGGCGGTCGCGGCGTGCGCAGCCCTGGCACGTCGTGTGCTGGAGCGGGGAGCGATCGCCACCTCGGAACGCGAACCGGGTGGCGCGTCCGTCACCGCGGCTCGGATCGCGATCGGCGCCGCCCACCGCGACCATGTCGCCGCGATCCGCAACCAGCTCGGCGCGGCCGGCGAAGACGTCACCGTCGACACCGCCAACCGGCTGCAGGGCCGGGAGTACGACGTGACGATCGTGCTGCACCCGCTGTCGGGACGGCGGGACGCCAACGCGTTCCACCTGGAATCGGGGCGGCTCTGCGTGCTGACGTCACGGCATCGCCAAGCCTGCATCGTGGTGGCGCGCGCGGGGATCGCCGAACTGCTCGACGCGCATCCGTCGAGCGAGCCGGTTCACCTCAACGTGCCGGTGAAGTTCCCCGACGGCTGGGAGGCGAACCAAACCGTGCTCGCGCACCTGGCAGGGCACCGCATCTCCGGCCACTGATCCCGCTCCAGCTAACGCCTGTTCCTGAACCAGCATCCACCAAAGGTGCCAACATGCCAGCCCCTTCCACACTCACCCCGGACCTCAGCAATCCGATCATCAACTCGCCGTATCAACCGCCGGAGCACTACTTCGAAATCGGTGAACACGGCCCCACCGGCACTCTCCTCCCCGGTCGCCGGCCAAGCGAGTCCTTCATCCCGGTTCCAGTCAGCAGGAAGGGACGCAAGGACGCCGTTCAGCAGGCCTTCGACTTCGACGTCACCGGTGAGCGGCGTGAGTCGAACACTTTGATCAATGACATCCGCCTTGCCGTGGAGCGGTGGCGCGCCAACAACTGGAACGGCGTCACGCCGTACACCAGGAAGCTGCTGGCCCACTGGGCGCCCGGTCCGCATCGGGACGACGCCGTACTGTTCTGCCAGCGCGAGGCGGTCGAGACCGCGATCTTCCTCGCCGAAGTCGCTGGGCGTCACGGCACGGCCGATTACCGGCGACGCCTGGAGCCGGAGAATCGGCTACACAACGACGGTCTGCCCAGGGTCGGTCTCAAAATGGCGACGGGGTCTGGCAAGACGGTGGTCATGGCAATGCTGATCGCCTGGCAGACCATCAACAAGGTGATGACGCCACGGGACACGCGCTTCGCCAAGCGCTTCCTCGTGGTGGCGCCGGGGGTGACGATCCGCGATCGCCTCGGCGTCCTCCACCCCGAACGGGACGACAACTACTACCGCGAGCGGGACCTGATTCCGTCTGACCTGTGGGAACCGCTGCTTCAAGCCCAGGTCCAGGTCGTCAACTACCACACCTTCCTGCCCAGGGATGCCAAGGAGATCCAGGGCGTCTCCAGCAACACCCGCAAGCTGCTGCGGGGTGGACGACCGGACATGCCCGATGCCTTCCGGGAGACTCCGGAGATGGTCGCCGGCCGGGTGCTACGGCCCTTCGGCTCGACTGAGGGTGGCATCGTCGTATTCAACGACGAGGCCCACCACTGCTATCAGGACAAGCTTCTGGAGCACCCCGACGACGACGCAGACAGGGAGGACGAGGATCGCAACCGTGAGGCCCGCGTATGGTTCCGCGGCCTGTTGGATCTGAGCCGCAAGACGAAGGTCAAGTCGGTGTTCGACCTCTCGGCGACGCCGTACTACTTGAAGGGCTCTGGCTACAACGAGGGCTACATCTTCCCCTGGGTCGTCAGCGACTTCTCGCTGATGGACGCCATCGAATCGGGCATCGTCAAGATTCCGCGAGTACCCGTCGACGACGACGCGGCCACCCGGCAGCCGGTGTACCTCAACCTCTGGGACAACATCAAGCCACCGCTGCCCAAGCGTCGGAGCAACAAGAGCGCGGATTTCGGGCCGCAGGGCTGGGTCATGCCGGAGACGCTGGAAGGGGCCCTCCGCAGCCTCTACCGGAGCTACGAACAAAACCATCAACGGTACGAGGAGACCCTGGCCGCAGCCGGCGAACCGCCGCCCGTGCTGATCGTGGTGTGCCCCAACACGATCGTCTCCAAGTGGGTCTTCGACTGGATCGCGGGCCGCGAGGTCGAGCACCCCGACGGATCGACTCGCCTCGCCGCGGGAAATCTGCCGCTGCTCAGCAATGTCGATGACGGCGTATGGACACCCCGTCAGCGGACGATCCTGGTCGACTCCGTTGCGCTGGAATCCGGTGCCCCGCTCGGTCCTGAGTTCCGCAGGGACGCCGCTCGCGAGATCAAGGCGTTCAAGCAGGCCTACCGCCTGCGCAACCCCGGCGCCGACGTCGACTCCCTCACCGACGGCGACCTGCTGCGCGAGGCGATGAACACCATCGGCAAGAAGGGCAAGCTGGGAGAGAACATCCGCTGCGTCGTGTCTGTCGCAATGCTGACGGAAGGCTGGGACGCCAACACCGTCACCCACATCCTCGGCGTACGCCCCTTCCGCAGCCAACTGCTCTGCGAGCAGGTGGTCGGGCGCGGACTCCGCCGGCGCAGCTACGCGGTAAACGCTGAGGGCCGCTTCGAGCCGGAGTACGCGGAGGTGTACGGCGTCCCGTTCGCATTCATCCCTAGCGACCGGGCCATGCCGAAGCCAAAGTTGACCCGGCCGGCGGTCGAGGTCCGCGCGCTGCCCGAACGGTCGCATCTGGCGATTCGCTTCCCGAAGCTGGACGGTTACCGCGTCGAGCTGCCCGACGAGACTCTGCACGCCGACTTCACGGCCGAGTCCCGCCTACACCTCGACCAGCGCGAGGTCGCCCTGTGGGTGCAGAACCAGGGCGTGGTGGGCGCTGCCACTGATATCGACCTGGAGGACATCCGTCTCGCGCGTTCCCAGCGCATCGCCTACTCGATCGCCAAGCGACTGATCGAAGAGGAGCGGTACTTTGCAGCGCACGCGGGCGTGGAGCGGCCGTGGCTGTTCCCCCAACTGATCGACATCTGCAAGCAGTGGTTGGAGCACTGGGTCACGACCGACCCCGAGGTAACGAAGGGGCACCTGCTGCTGACACAGGCGCGCGCCCGGGCCGCGGAGAAGGTCTACTCCTCGATCATCCGGCTGCAGGACAACCGCACCGCAGTACTTATGCCGGTCGTCCGACGCATGGACAGTGAGGGGTCCACGGACGACGTCCGCTACCTGACCCGCAAGGCAATCATGGATCCTCCGCCGGAAAAGTCGCACCTCAACCACGTCGTTCTCGACGGTGTGCGGGGTAATACCTGGGAGGAAGCCCTCGCGGAGATGCTCGAGCGCGACAAGCGGGTCTACTCGTACGTCAAGAACGAGCGACTCGGCTTCACCATCCCGTATGTATTCGAAGGCCGTAGCCACGAGTACGTGCCGGACTTCCTTGTCCGTCTCGTAACCGAGTCGGGCGACGTTGAGCGCACGCTCATCGTCGAGGTGTCCGGCGGGCGGAAGTCGCCCGGCCCCACCTGGGCCAAGGCCGACACCGCCCGGAACCAGTGGTGCGCCGCCGTCAACAACGCCGGCGACTTTGGCCGCTGGGGTTACATCGAGGTTGGCAACCCCTTCGACGCGCACGCCGTGCTTCACACCGCCATCGAAAACCTGTACACCGACCGGCCGATCATCGGCCTGCCCGCCTGATCCTGCGAAGGGAACCCGCACCTATGCCACCGCGGAAGAAGGCCACCACCGGGCCGACCCCCGTCGACGCCATCACCTACACCGACAAGCGAACGAACCTGCCGACCGCTGACGCACACGATTTCGTGGACCCCGAGATCGAGAACCCGTTCGTCTTCAAGTACCCGCGGCCTCTCTACAGCCCTCAACTCGCGTGGCGCGGCAAGGAGGAGCAGGACCTCGCGGAGTACCTCGAGGGCAACGCTCCGCCGATCTACATCCAAGAAAAGATCGACCCGCGGGTTCTCATCAAGAACCTTCGCCAGACGGCAACGCGGCCGGAGGAAGAGCCCGAGCTGACTCTGTTCGACACCTTCGACGGCCTGCCCGAGCTCGACCTAGTCGACTTCTACCAGCACGAGGCCAACTGGTCGAACCGCATGATCCTTGGTGACTCGCTCCACGTTATGGCGAGCCTCGCCGAGCGCGAACGGCTCCGCGGCAAAGTTCAAATGATCTACCTCGACCCGCCGTACGGCATCAAGTTCAATAGCAATTGGCAGGTATCAGCCCGCAAGAAAGATGTGACCGACGGAAAGGTGGCTGACACTTCTCGCGAGGTTGAGCAGATTAAAGCTTTCCGGGACACGTGGGAGTACGGCATCAACTCCTACCTTACTTACTTACGAGACCGGCTGACCGTTGCACGTGAACTCTTGACGGATAGTGGTTCAATATTCCTGCAGATCGGCGACGAAAACGTTCACCTTGTGCGTTCGCTGTTGGACGAGGTCTTCGGTAGCGAGAACTTTGTAAGCCTGATTACGTTCCGCAAAACCGGCGGCGCCACGACCGACTTCCTCGCTGGAACAGTAGATTATCTGGTCTGGTACGCGAAGGATCGAGGCCGCGCAAAGTTCCGACCTCTATACAACGCGAAGGACGACGGGCAGGGATCGGCTCCTGGATATGATTTTATCGAGCTTCCTGATGGGGAGCGTCGACGACTGCGCCGAGGCGAAGAGCCGCCTGCAGGATCTCGCCCGTTGCAGTTCACCACCCTGATGAGTCAGTCGCAGGGGCGAGAGAAGGGCGAAGGCGCGGCATCCTGGTTCGCCGTTAACGTAGACGGCAAGGAATACCGGCCAAATGCGCAAAGCCGTTGGAAGACAAACGAACAGGGCATGAGCCGCCTATTGGCCGCACGTCGTGCCCAAGTGCAGGGTAATACTCTCAGGTACGTAAGGTACCTCGATGACTTTCCAGCGATCCCCATAACTAACCTATGGGCGGACACCTTCGGCGCCACAGGTGCAACGTATGTCGTGCAGACGGCCGCCACAGTTGTCCAACGATGCATGCTCATGACTACCGACCCAGGCGACTTGGTTCTAGATCCAACCTGCGGCTCAGGAACAACTGCGTACGTCGCCGAACAATGGGCGCGGCGGTGGATAACCATCGACACGTCCCGCGTCGCCCTAGCTCTTGCCCGCCAGCGATTGGTAGGATCCCACTATCCGTGGTACCTACTGGCTGACTCAGCCGAGGGCCGCGCAAAGGAGAGTGAACTAGCAGCGATGCCTCTTCCGCCAGCGGGAACGACCAATGATGTGCGTCACGGCTTCGTCTACGAACGCATTCCCCATATCATGCTCAAGTCAATTGCCAAGAACCCGGACATCAGGGAAGGCTTGAAGCCAGCCGAGATCGAGGCCGCGATCAAGCGGCACGCGGAATATGAGATGCTCTACGACCGGCCGTACGACGACAAAAGGAAGATCCGAGTCGCTGGGCCGTTCACGGTTGAAAGCCTGTCACCTCACCGGTCGCTCGCCTTCGCGGGGAGCGCAGTCGACGAGGCGAAAGCAACTGGCTCGAATGAGGAAGGCACCTCCAACGGAAGTGCCGAGTTCGAGCAGACAGTTACCGCCAACCTCCGCGCCGCAGGCATCCAAAACGGCCGAAAAAATGAGCGCCTGACTTTTGACTCTATAGAGCAGTACGCTTCGCCCTACATTCAGGCCGTAGCCATTCGCGAGGAGGTGACTGACGGAACCCCCAAGCGGGTCGGCATCACGATTGGCCCGCAGTATGGCACCGTCGGGCCGTCCTTTATCAAGGATGCGGCCCGGGAGGCGAACCGCACGCCGGACCTCGACCTGCTCTGCGTTCTGGCCTTCGCCTTTGACCCTGCCGTGCTCGGTACTGCCGACGACGACTATGTGACCTCCGAGGAAGGCTTCGCCAACGTCGCCGCGGAGCGGCGGCTCGGTCGAGTACCGGTCCTGCTGGTGCGAATGAACGCCGACTTGGTCATGGGCGAGGAGCTCAAAAAGACCGGAGCGGGCAACCTGTTCACCGTCTTCGGCGAGCCGGATATCGAGGTCAAGCGCGAGGACGACGAGCTGCGGGTGCTGCTGCACGGGGTCGACGTCTACGATCCAAACACCGGCGAGCTGCGCAGCAACGATACCGACCAGATCGCTCTGTGGATGATCGACTCGGCCTACAATGGCGAGTCGTTCTTCGTCCGGCACTGCTACTTCACGGGCGGGCAGGACCCGTACAAGCGGTTGAAGGCGGCGCTCAAGGCGGACATCGACCCGGACGCCTGGGCGAGTCTGTACGGCACCGAGTCGCGGCCGTTCGCCCGGCCGGAGACCGGGAAGATCGCGGTCAAGGTGATCAACGACTACGGCGACGAGGTAATGAAGGTCTTTACCGTCTGACGGTTGCGGTCACCGGGCGGAGCCGCAAATGGTCCGCACCTCGCAGCGGCGGCAGCGGGGACCGGGGTTGGGTTTGTAGTCGCGTGCCTTGACGCGCGCGGCGGCCTCGGTCACCGCTGCCTCCGCCCGCTGCACGGCCTTCGGGTCCACGAGGACTGGGAGGCGGGCGGATGCTTTGAGGTCATGCACGTACGCCGCACGCACGTCAAGGCCTTCCCGTCGCGCTGCGTCGGCGTAAACCTGAAGCTGTAGTGCATGGTCAGCTTCGCCGGCCGAGGTAGAGGTCTTGTAGTCGACGATCGCGAGGGCGTTGGTTATGCCACCTTCCTTGTCGAGGATCACATCGGCTCGGCCAGCGATGATGACTCCGTCGAGATGCAGCTCGAAAGGTCGCTCGGTCTCCCAGACCCGGTACAGGTCCGCTTCGTGCTGTGTCGCGTACGCCAAGACAAGCCGGCGTGCGGCGTCCCGGAGCTGGCGGTGCGCGGCCTTGTTGGCGGTAGGCAGGAAGAAGCTGGCGTTTAAAATCTCGTCGATCTGACCCGCGTTCGGCACCCGGCCGTTGGCCTTCGTGGCCTCGGCAACCGCGCGCATGACATGGTGTACGGCCTTGCCGTAACCAAGCTCGGTGGCCAGGCGCGGCTGGAAGCCGATCAGGTCCCGAAGCCGGAACGCCTGACCGCAGTCCATGAACGCGGCCAGCTGGCTGTACGTCATCGAGATCGGCTCCTCGCCGCCGTGCCCGCTGCTCTCGATGGGCGGGAAGGCGACGTTCTCTGGCTTCACCTCAACCTGCCCGATCTCCTGGTGGTACGGGCTTCGCGCCACCCGTCGCGTCGTCACCCGCTCGTGACGGGAGACCGAGAGCCAATCCCGTGCGCGGGTCATCGCGACGTAGAAGAGACGCCGCTCGTCTGCATCCGAACCTTCGTAGCGCACGGCGTCGAATTGATCACGCGGGACGAGCCATGACTGGGGCTGCCCCGTGCGGCTGGAGGGGAATCGACTGGCAGTCATCGACGGTACGAACACCACCGGCCATTCCAGGCCCTTCGCCCGATGCACGGTCGTCAGGTCGACCGCGTCCAGAGCGAAGTCCGCCTCCCCGTCGAAGCCTTCGTAGGCGCCCTGCGCGTAATTGACGATGTGCAGCGCAAGGTTCCGATAGTACCAGATGCCGCGGTCCTGGCCGCCGACCTGCTCCGTCGGCGCGTCAGGATCGGGCCGGGCGCGGCGCCTGACCGACTCGTAGTCGGCGAGCAGGGACGTGAAGCGTGCCAGGGTGCCGAGGCGGTTGATGGCCATCTCGTCGGTCAGGTCCCAGGATCGAACCCGCAACTCGAGGAACAGCTCGTACAGCTCGCCGACCAGATTCGCGGTGCGGTTAGTACGCCGTACTGCAGCCCTCCACTCCCGAAGGAATCGCACAAGCTGGCGCCGTTCAGGCCCCGACAGGTTGAAGACCCGCTCGTACTCATCGAACAGGTCCGCGTCCGTGACCGGCTGGCCCGTACCGAAGGTCCCACGCCATTCGGTATCGGCGAGCCATACGAAGGTACGGCCGAGAACTCCCGCTTCCGGCTGATCGAACAGCCCGGAGCGGCCACCGGGTTGCACGGGAATGCCGAAGGTGGCGAACTGCTCAACCAGGCGCGGGTACGCGGCCCTGCTCCGGACGAGCACGGCGATGTCTCGCAGTGGGACACCGTCGTCGACCAGGTCGAGGATGTAGCTGACGATCCAGCCTGCCTCTTCGGTCTCCGTCTCGGCCGTCCACACCACAACCTCCGACTGGGGGCTGTCAGCGGAGGGTCGCTTGGGCAGCATCTGCTTGTCAATGCGTTCGGGAATCGTCTCGGCGAAGCGGTTGGCCACGCCGATGATCTGGGGGCGGCTGCGCCGGTTCGCAGTGATCTCGAAGGTTGCCACGTCGGGGTAGCGCTGCGGAAACGTCACGATGTTGGAGACATCGGAGCCTCGCCACTGGTAGATGGCTTGCTGGTCGTCGCCGACTACGCACAGTTCCACCTGCGGGCCGGTCAGCAGCTCGATGAGCCTTTCCTGCGCCGGGTTGACGTCCTGGTACTCGTCGACGATCAGGTGGCGAAGCGTCGCATGGATGTCGGCTGCGAACGCCGGGCGCTCCAGTTCCCGCACGGCGCGAACGACCTGCTGACCGTAGGTCAGCAGCCGGTAGCGGTCGAGGGTCTCGTAGTAGTTATGGAGGACAGACTTGACCGGGTCGGGCAATGGATCAGTGTCGAGCAGCTCGTTCTCGACAACGTCGACCGCCTTGAGGAACGCCGCGATCGACGCATAGAGCCGGTTCCCGGGATCGAGCTGGCGCAGCTCGAGTCGGTTCGCCTCTCGCGAGAGAAATGCGGTGAGCTGGTTGTCATCAAGCACGTCGTACGTCTCGTATCGAGGCACCCGCTGCTGCAGCAGGCGGAAGCAGAAGGCGTGGATCGTGCCGACGAACAGACCGTTCAACCGGTCGAGAGCTGCGTTTCCCAGGCGTCCTTCGACTCGCTGAACGATGCGGTTCTTGAGCTCCTCGGCCGCCCGCGCTGTGAAGGTGAACGCGGCGATCGCTTCTGGAGCCACACCGTCGGCCAGGAGGTCCACGACTCGTTGAGACACAACCTCGGTCTTGCCTGCACCCGCGGAGGCGATGATCTGGAGGTGACTGCCTCGGTGGCGCACCGCTTCCAAGGCTGAACCTGTCAGCTGTGGAAGTCCAGCTCCAGCTCGCTCTGACACGACGTCTCCCGTCCGTTGGCTGGCTACGCGTAGCCAGCGGCGAGGTACACGGGGACTACAGGTAGCGACGCCGTGCGGCCTTGGGATCTTCAGACCAGAGCGATCGAATCCTGTAGCCCAACTTGCGGGCTACGCCGCACTGCGAGCGAAGGTGTCGATGTGGCTGAGCACCAGCTTCCACATTGTTCAAACGGGTCGTTGGCCGGAGCAATCGCGCGCCGTCAGCCATCATCTCACTGCCTTCATCCCGTATTTGCCAGCGTTAGCGTGATCACCGGCCAGGTTACTCGCCATAGCAACCGACATCGTCTCGAAGATTAAGGACCGACCATCCTGCAGGCTGCGTAGTCCAGCCGACTGATGGAAGTGCTCGCTGGCGCCGCTCACGGCGGTGCGGATTGTGCTCCGCACCGCCGAGAGCAGGTAGTTCAGCTCGATGGTTGGGAAAGGTCAGTCGGTAAGGGCTTGGCCTTCGATTGAAGATCGTCTATGCGTGCTGCCATCGGGTGTGGTTGGCCGGCCATGGCAGACAGGGCCTCAGCGACGTCGTGCAGGTCGGCCTTGATGTAGGTGATGGTGGAGGATCCAGGACTGTCGGTGTGGCCGGCGTAGGCGCGGGCGATGCCGTAGCCGAAGTGCCGTTCCACCCAGGTCAGCGTGGTGTGGCGCAGCCAGTGGGTCGAGATGCCGTGCACGGCTACCCAGGGCAGGCGCTCACCTAATACTCCAGCCGCGCCTGGCGAAGTTGGAGTCTTCGCTGGTAGTGGGCTGTTTTGGCGCGGTACTGGTGTCGGCGTCGCCATCGTGACCATCGATG
>NZ_JBICTZ010000007.1:0-115108 GCF_043197875.1 Micromonospora sp. NPDC048935
CATCGATGGTCACGATGGCGACGCCGACACCAGTACCGCGCCAAAACAGCCCACTACCAGCGAAGACTCCAACTTCGCCAGGCGCGGCTGGAGTACTAAGCCCCAGCAGGAGTACCGCGCCTGACCCCGGAAGAGTGGACCGAGTCCCTCGGCCACTTCGAGCTGCGCAAAATGGAACTCGGCGTCTGCACCCGGGACTTCGACACCCCCTGCGTCCACGAGCACCTGCATCCGCTGCCCAGCGCTTCGCCCCGATCCTGCCCAAGCGCCCAGGCTCGAGTCGATCCTTCAAAATCTAGATGCCCGGATCGCCGAGGCACGCGAACATGGGTGGCTCGGCGAGATCGCGGGGCTGCAGGTCAGTCGCACGGCCGCCGAGTAGAAGCTCGCCGCCATGCAGCAGCTTGCGGCAAACCACCGAACCACCCACCTGGGCATGCCGGACTACCGTCCCGTTGCGGGCCGGACCGGCACGTCGCTCACGATCAAGAAGAACGAGGGGATACGCACCGATGACTGACCGGCCTGACGACGGTGAGACGTCCGACCCGCAGGAGGAGCCGGCACCTCGCCGGGCCGATGACGATCCAGCGGATTCCCCTACCCGCCAGGGATGGATGCGGGGCCGTCCTCCAGGTCCGGAGGACCTGACCCCGGAGTTCATCGAAGCCATGGCCAGGGCAGTCGCGAAGTGGCCCGACTACAGCAAGCTCGTTTCCCCTGGACTCCTCAACGCCGCAACCCAGATGTCAGCCCAAGTGGCGGCCGTCAGCAAGGCCATGGAGCCCATGCTCATCAACCTCCAGAAGAGCCTCGCCAACCTTCCGAAGATCACCCTGCCTGACATGACAGGCGTCGGGGCAGTCATCGACAGGCTCATCGCCAAGCTGCCGCCGAACTGGCCGATGGGCGATCCGGATCTCATCGAGAAGGTGTTCTCCATCGTCCAGGACGAGGGGATCCCGCTGGTCTGGGTGCCACGGAAGGAGATCGTCCGACAGGTCCTCCAGGCGGCAAACCGAGATGAGCGGATCAAGGTCCTGCTGGCACACCGCGACGACATCATCCAGGACTGCCGGGACGTTCTTGCCAAGATCAGCGACGGCGAGCTGGTGAGCCAACTTCCGCTCGCCACCAACGTCATCAATGCGTTCGCGGATGGGCACGACGAGGCCGCCCAGTCGCTCGCCGTGGTGGTCACCGAAACGGTCGTGTCTCGAGCGATCGACCGGGACTACAAGAAGGTCAAGAACGCCGTGAAGATCGACGACTGGGGCGATCTGTCGGTGGCTGAGCTCCGGCTCAGGACCGCGCTGGCCGCTATCGGGCCGTTCTACGCGGCGTGGTTCCCCAGCTGGGGCACGCCAGCGCCCACAGAGCTCAGCCGCCACGTCACCGTCCACCAGGCCGATGTCGGCCACTACACGGCAGGCAACAGCCTCGTTGCGGTCATGCTGATGACCTCCATCCTCCGCGCCATTCAGGAGTTGCACGAACAGCCCTGATCCAGTGACTAATCTGCGAGGACGATCACAGACCGTTACGGAACGGGCCTATAGAGATCATTTTCGATAGTTTAAGTAAGAGGCCGCCTCCGAGCTGCTCGCCGCGATGACCGCGCCGGCACGGATGCCGAAGGCCGGCCGCTGGTAGCCAGTACCCCGCGTGTCCACCTTCGGCTCCAGCACGTTGCCCGGCGGGATGTGGGGCGCACGGTGGACGTCGCACGGAACGGCTGCTCGGGCGGAGTGCTCCTGGTTAGCGTGAGTCGCATAAGCGAGGAGGCGCGGGAGCGCGATGTGCTGCTGGCCTCCCAGTAACTTCCGGCCCGAAACAACGACAGCGCCGGTCACGACTTCCCGGCGCCGGGTGCTCGTCGGCGGTGGTAGGTGCGTTCGATCCAGGTCACGATGGCCAGGCGTAGTTCGTGGCGGGTGGTCCAGCGTTGCCGGTCGAGAACGTTGCGTTGTAGTAGGGCGAAAAACGACTCCATCGCAGCGTTGTCACCGCGCGCGCCGACGCGGCCCATCGAGCCGACCAAACCGTTGCGGTGCAACGCTTCACGAATTTCCTGGACCGAAATTGGCTACCCCGGTCCGAGTGGACCACGTTGCCGGCCGATTCCCGCAGTCGATTCGCGTTACGCAGCGCCACCACGGCCAAGGACGCCTTCAGGCGGGTGTCGATGGAGTAGCCGACGATCCGGCCGGAGTGCTCGTCCTTGAGCGCGCACAGGTACAGCTTGCCCTCGCCGGTGGGGTGTTCGGTGATGTCGGTCAGCCACAGCCGGTTAGGGCGTCGGCGGTGAAACGGCGCTGCACCAGGTCGTCGTGCACCTGCGGTCCAGCCCGCCTGGTGAGGCCCTTGCGCTTGGCGAACACCGACCAGTTGCGCTGCTGTGAGCAGAGCCTGGCCACCCGGTTAGGGCCGACGGTGATGCCGTGGGCGGGAAGTTCGTCGGCGATGAACCGGTAGCCGAACGCCGGATCGCCGGCGTGGATGTCCGGAGCGGCGTTGATCAGGTGCGCGTTGTCCCAGTCCCGCTGCGAGACCGGGCTGGTCTTCCACGCGTAGTAGGCCTGCTTGCTGAACCCAGCACCCGGCAGGTCACCGCGACGGGGATCCCGTCCGCAGCCAGGTCACCGCCCAGCGGGTACATCATTTTGGGGCGATTTCCTTGGCGAAGAACGCCGCTGCCCGACGCAGGATCTCGTTCTCCTGCTCCAGCAGCTTGTTACGCCGCCGCAGCTCCTGCAGCTCCGCGGACTCGCTGCTGGTGACCTCGGCATGGCAGACATCCCTCCAGGCGAGGAACGCATCCTCACCGGTCAGGAGTCAACCGAACCGGGGGCAGTTCCCCTTCCGCTGGCCGTTGCAGTTCGCGTGCCTGCGTCGGCTCATAAATCACCCGCCCTGCCAAAGGCAGCGCGGCCTGAATGCGACGAGTACCCGTTCAGGACCACCTATGAAGGTGCCAGCGGGTCCAGCGAACTCGCGGTATGGCAGTGTCCTTCTTCCTCAGAGGAGCGATGACGATATCCGCCTAAACCAGCAAGGCGGGCAAAACTAGGTCGCAGGCAGGTGCTGTGTCTGGGACGGAGGCTGCCAGGGCGCGTAGCTCAACTGTGGCTTCCCAGATCACGTACGGTTGGACCGAGCCGCTGAGCGCTCCGCAAACTGCGTTAACCGCCTCGGCGGCTCGGCCGCGCAGCACGTGGCAGTAGGCCAGCGCGAGCAATCTGTCACCGTTCCAGGCACCGGAAGGCGGCGGCACGAGGAGGCCGGCCGCCTCGTCGGCCTCAGCAGCGGCATCCGTGGACCAACCGCCAGCGAGAAGTGCTACCGCGTATATGCGGCGGGCTTTGTGCATCGTCGGGGCCAGATCGGCGGCCAGCCGTGCCTCACGCAACGCGCGTTCATGATCGCCGAGAGTTAAGCTAGCCTCGGCTGCCGTCACTCGGCTGGTCCAGGCGTCAGGCCGGGATCGGATCGCTGCCTCAGCGTCGGTCAGGGCCTCCTTCGCCTGGCCGAGCAACTGGTGGAATCCCCCCCGCATCTGTCGGACGTAGTGCTCATCCGGGTTCATCGCGACCGCTTGGTTCAGTGATTCCAGTGCCTCTGGGCGGCGCTGCGCCACCCAGTAGGCCAGACCGCGGTAGGCATGCCCGAGCAGACTTTCACCATGCTGGTCGTCGACTGCGGCGAGGTCGTTGAAGGCCTCGGTCGTGCGTCCCAGGTAGGCCAGCTGACGTGCGCGCATCAGCCGCAATGGCCACGGTGTGCCTGTAACGGCGATCACCGCGTCCAGCACGGAGACGGCGGTTTCCGGTCGTTCAGCCCGCCATAGCTCGTCCGCGATCTGTGCCGCGCGACTGCGGAACTCGTCGTTGTCACGGCGGGAGGCCAGTAGCGCCCTGAACTCCGCGCGCAAGCTGTCCGCGGCGTCGTCACCACGGCCGAGAGCGGTGAGGCAAGCCGCGCGGACGTGGTGGAACTCGGCGTCTGGGTGCAGGCCGAGCTGTGCATCTGCGTGCCCGAGCAGGTCGAGGGTTCGCTGGGGTGCGAGTTCGGCGCACCGGCGGGCACCGTTCAGCACGACTCGGGCCAGCGCCGGCCCATCCAGCCGGCGGCGTTCATCGAGGAGTCGCGCGAGGAAGCTGAGCGCCTCTCCGACCGCATGAGTGGTCGTCGGTATCGCGCCAGGGGCGGTGAGCAGCAGAGCGAGATAGCGGGTCGCGTACGTCCCAGGATCGCTGCTCGCCATCAGCCGCAGCACCTCGATGCGTTCCCGGTCGATTTGCGTGCCAGCTGTCTCCGCGCCGGCTCGTCGCGCCCGGTTCTGCGCGTCATCGAGGGCGGCGTCGATCGCCGGCAGCGCATCGTCGTTGAGTATCTGCTCGGTGTGCACAGCGACGGCTGCAGCGGCGTTCCACTCCCCGTGCTGCTCGTGCAGTTGTCTGATCTTCTTGTAGAGATCGCGGCAGGTGCCGCGATCGCTGCCGTCCACCCCGTGATGACGGAAGAGCTCAGCAGCTTCGGCAAGGGCCGCGCGCTGTTCGCGGACGAGGCCCGCATCGTCCAGGCACCAGGATCGTCGAACCAGGGCCCATGCCAGTTCGTTCCAGGATCTTCTACCAGTGTTCGCGTATCGTGCCCGGGCCAGACGTAGGCTGATCGCCGAGGCGCCCAAGGCCAGGTCACGGTGCCCGATGCGGGCGGCGTGCAGCGAGACGCTCCGCAGCGCGCGCATGTCCGCGTCAGCGAAGTTGTTCGGGTCGATCTTGCCTAGGCCGCCATAGATGGTCTGAATGCGGTCTAACAGGGTGCGGGTGTCCTCGTCGGTCAACCACCCGCCGACCTGTTGCGCGGCCTTGGCCCAGTCTCCGATTAGATTCGCCTGCGAGTACCAGCAGATGTCCGAGCTGAGATGCCGGTCGGGAACGAGCCGCGTCGCTTGGGGAGCGAGGCCGGCCCGGACGAGGATGGATGCGGCAAGCTCAGTGTCAGTGCTGGAAGTCTCGCTCGCGCCGGCGTGCCCGGCGACGGCCAGGGACCAGAGAATCCGTTCGAGCGTCCCGCCGTTGCTGGACAGCAGACCACGGACGTCGGCATATTCCCGTTCCGCTTTCGCGTACTGTTCCTTGACCAGCATTGCCGATGCTCGTTCGAGGCCAGCTGACGCGCGTTCGATCGGGTCACCGCCGCCGGCCTGCATGGCAGGCGGCGGTGTGCTGGCGAGCACTGCCACGACGGTGCGCGCGTTCGTCAGGGCACGGGTGATGCGCGCGCCCGGGCGGCGCACCTCGGTGGCCGCCTTGTGCAGGAGCACGGCGGCCGACTCGAGTTCGCCGTCGCGCGCTTGGGTTAGCGCCAGCAGAATCCGCGCTTCCGCCTCGCCGCGCCCGCGGCTGGGTGAGTCATCGTGGGCCGCGCCGGCAAGCCGCCGGGCGAGCTCGTAGCAGCCGAGCAGGTAGGCGAGGTGGGCGGCGGCTAGGGCGACCGGCCAGCGGCATCGGGTACGGATCGGGTGCTGAGCGAGGATCTCCAGGTATGCGTCGAGCGCTTCGGCGAGCCGTCCCGTGTCCTCTATCTGGGCGGCACGACGCACTGCCGTCGGGTGGTGTCGGCAGCGCCTCATTCCACGCTCCGCGCTAGGTGGTGAGTCGGCAGCATCCGCCGTGCCTGTGGAGTGAGGACGGGTACCGGATCGGCTAGCGGCCGCCCATGGTCGGTCCCGGCCATGGCTATGTCCTCCGGGCCGGTCCATCGGGACCGACGGTCACGTGCGACGGCGCTTGCGGCGCGAGTGAGCAGAGTGGTGCCGGGTGGTGCTGGTCCCGGGTCGTCTTCGGTTGCCTGTTGCAGGTGGGATACCTCGATACCCCAACTGCCGTCGTGGTCGGCGGTGTGCCGTGCCGCCGCCAGGACGCCGCGGGCCTGGCATCCCAACCGAACGAGACTGCGGTCCTGGTTCGGCTGCGCGGGTGGCGTATGTAGTGCCGCCCGAAGGTGATCGGGGTCGAGGATGGCTGCGGGCGTGTCAGCGGCCAGGTCGAGCGCGGCGCCGACTGCGAGCCAGGCGGGCAGCGTCAGCCGATGCGCGGCGGCCGCGCGGCCTGCGGCGAACAGCGGTGCGAGCAGGGTTTCCCGTACAGGATCGAGCAGGTCGGCTCTGATTCGGGCAGACGCCTCTTCGAGGTCCACCCCGTGCCGGACGAGGGCCGCCGCGCCGCTACCGTGGGTGTCGGCCAGCAGGGCCAGCAGTAGGTGGGCCGGGCGTACCCGGGTCTCACCGACCCCGCGGGCGACCGCGAGAGCGGAGCGGGCGAGCGGCCACAGGGCCGGTTCAGCTTCGGTCGGCGGGTCGACGCCGGAGGCGTACCAGGAGGCAGTCGTCTGTCGTACCGCGCTGAGCGGAGCGCCCAGTGGCGTCATCAGGTAGGCGCATCCGCCGTCGGAGAGAGTGGCGAGCAGGACGTGTTCCAGGCCGACATGGCGATGCCCGAGATCACGGGCTGTCTCCACGGCGAGGGCGAGGGTCCAGCAACGGCCTCCGGTTTCAGCGATCAGGCTCGCCAGCCAGACCGGCTCCGCAGCGGCGGACGTGGTTTCCGGTGCGGCATTGACGATGGGGGTCGGGGACACCGGAGCTTGAGGTATGGGAGGTGGGTCCGAGACAGCTTCGGGTGGTGCCTGGTGTGACGGCTCAGGTGGTGTGATGAGCCGATCTCGCGCTACGCCGAACGTCTCTGAGCGGTCGGCGGCGAGGCGAACGAAGAGCCTTCTGGCAGTATCGCCGCCTGGCCGCTGCGGTTCGGGTTCATCGATCCCGGCGAGATCCCACAGGGACTGCGCGACGTTCTGGCGGTGCCGGGCCCAAACGGCCAGGTGGTGTCCGTCGGCCAGTACGTGTGCCCGGTGGTCGGCGACGTCTCGTGCACGACGGAGCAGGCCGGCTACCCGGTCGGCGGCATCTCCGCGACGGTGGCTGATGATCGCGAGGGATCTCAGCAGGTGCGCCTGGACCAGCGGCTGGCCGAGTAGACCGGCCGCCTCGACAGCCACCGACGTCATCTCGTGTTGGTCATCGTCGAGCGTCTCCGACGGCGCTGCGGCGACAGCAGCGGCCATGCCGTTGACTGCGTTGACGATCGCCAGCCAACGCAGTTGGTCCGCACGCCGAATCTTGATTTTTCCCTGTGGATCCGTGGGTTCGGAGGGCGGAACGTTCTTGTTGATCCACGTGATGGCGTTGACGAAGGCCTTCTTCGCCTCCGCACCATCACCGTCCTCCAGCATCCGCCATCCCTGTCGGGTCAGCTGACTCACGAAGCGCACATGGTCGCCCGGCGTGAGTCCCTGCTGGACGAGAACGACACTTAACTCGTTGAACAGCTCGTCAAGGCTGCGTACAGGCCGGTCGGTGAGAAAAACATCGACGGCGGTCCAGCGGAGGTTCCGGTCGGTGCGCCGATCGCTCTGGGTCAGCCGCTGCGCCTGCCGCAGGGCCGCGCGCGCTCCCTCCCCGTCGCCGAGCCCGAGTAGGGCCGCTGCGCGGGTCGTGTGCGCGCGAACCGCGAGGGTTGCGACCTTGCCAGTCGGGTCTGGCGGGATGCGGAGCGCCACCGCATCGGCCATCTCGGTCGCAAGCTGGAAAGTGCCGGCCCGGCCGGCGGCCTCGGCAGCGCGCAGAAGGAGCCGCTGTTCGCACGAGGTCGTGGGAGGATGATCGGCGATCAGAGCCAGGTACGCGTCCGCGGCATCGTGAGCGTTGCCGTACCGCAGCAGTTGGTCCGCCCTGGCCAACCGCGCCTTTAGCCCGTGATGGCAGCGCAGGCGTGGAACGACCGGCTCGGACAGGTCCCGCTGCCGGAGGCGCCCTGCACAGAAGGTCTCCCACGCGCCATCCCAGAGACGCAACACCACCGCGGCGATGAGGAAGCTCAGGGGGATTTGCAGACCCGCGAGCGCGGCGACGGCGACCACCGCAGCTATGAACGCCCGCCGACTCGCCAGGAAGCAGACCAGGAGTACAACGGAGCCCTCAAGCCATCCAAGGCGTGTAACGCACACGACCGCGAAGATCGGGAAGGGCAGCGCTCCTGGTAGCCACACAAGGATCGAACGTGTCACCGTCACCGCTCCCAACCAACGCCGACGTAGGCCAACGACAGCCACGCCGCCGGGTAGGTGCTCCGGTCCGCCCGCCACCGCTGCAGCTCGCCGAGCTGCACCCGACGTAGCGCCGATACCGGGTCCGGACTGGAGGAGAACCCCTGGATGAGCCCGTCGGTGATGCGCTTCATGTGTTTGTTGGCATGGACGGTGTAGAGGGTGCAGCAGACATGGGAGGCGCCCGCGAGCACCACGGCGGCACCCAGGCCCAACCATTCGCCGGTCGGGGTCTGTCCCGACACGAGATCGGGTGCTGATCCGATACCGATACTGCCGCATCCGATCAGCACTACCCGCTCGGGCAGGGCGAGCCTGTGCTCGGAGCCGTCAGGTGGCACGAGATCAATCATGGTCAATCGTTCGTTGCCGCCCCTGCCGTTCGGTCCGAGTTGTAAGCCGCTGCGTGCGACGTTCCCGGCTTCGGCGTCGTCGGCTTCGGCGCCCACGTGACCGATCAGGGTCAGCACCCAGGCCTGGTGGTCATCATGGGCGTGGAGCAGGTTGCGGCAGTCGTTGAGACTCAGCGGCCCGCGTACCACCCGGTCGACGCCGTCGGGCCGGGTCAGGATCTCCATGTCAGCTTCACCGTGGGGAGCGGCGATGGCGAGCCGGGCTGGCCAACTATCCGGCCGATCAGCTGAGCCGGAGCGTGGCCGCGCGTGGATCACCGCCCAGGACGGCATGTGGATGACCGCAGCCCGGTCGACGACGCGGAGGTCTGTGCCGGGTCCTAGCGGAAACCCGGCAACCGGCAGGTGACCGAGCGCGGTCGGAAGCGACACAACCAGGGTGGCGTCCGTGCTCTGCCGCAACCCGTCGGCCAGGGGGGCGGGTAGGAATGCCGCGGCGACGCGGGCAAGGATCTGCCGCTCCGCCTCCTGCGAGGCAGCCGGCCCGAGGGCACCTGCGCGCAGTTTCTCGCGCACCCCGTCCGTGCTCTCACCTGGCAACGCGAATGGTAGCGCCGCGAGCAGAGCCTTGTACGCCTCCGCAGCGGGCGTGCCTGCGCCGAGCGGAATGCGCCCCTGCGACCATTCGCCGCCCGGGTCGCGGACCGCCCAGTAGCAGTCGTCGAGCACCGTCGCGGCACTCCAATACCAGGTACACGGCCCGATCGCCGTCAACTCCTGGTCCAACGCAATCTCCGCGGCCGAGTCATCAAGACGAGGGAGACGCAGACCCGAGCCGACCCGTACTCGAGGCGGCTGCCGCACCGGATTGAGCCCTTGCAGGACGGCCATGGCGTCGGTGGAATCGGCGGTCGGCCCGGTGACCGTGGCCGGCCGATCCCGGCTGTGGCTGCCGGCGGCAGCGGCGTCCAGTGCGGCCATAGCGGATAGCGAGTCCACGTCAGTCGCTGCGGGCAATGCCTCGCCGCGGGCCAGTTCGATGACCTCCGCGACCAGAGGGCTGTCACCGCTCGCCGAGGCAAGAGCCAGCATCGTGGCATGCGCATCGAGCTGGGTTCTGCTCCACGACTCTCGCCACCTCGCCGAGGGCAGCATGTATCGGCCGTGCTGAGCCGCCACCAGAGCGGACGCCGCGTAGGCCAAGGCACGCTCCGGCTCACCCGCAGCCTGATCAAGTTTTGCCAGCAGCCGCCGACCGGTGGTGGCAGCCAGCGGTCGGCTGTCTGCATCGATCATCGCGAGTGCGGCCACGACGTCCCGCCGCGGATCGGTATGTGCTTCAGAGAGCCGTCCGATCTGCACGCTAGCCCGCAGCAGCAAATCATCGGCTGTCTCATCGCGCGCGTCGAACAGCCCGATCCGGCCGTCTTCACCGCCCACCCGAGACTCCAGTACCCGGGCGGCGTCGTGGGGCAGCCCTTGCCGAATCATCAGCCGGGCCATCCACATCTCGGTGGTCTGCAGGACGTCAAAGTCACGGAGCCGGACGGCGAGCAGCCGGTAGTCGTGCACGATGTCGAGGGCTTTTTCGACCGGCGCCTCGGCGATGCAGCGCTGCGCCTCGATTAGCTCCAGACGGCGGGCGTATCGTCGGCAGGATCGGGCGCGCAGCAGGCTGGAGGCGGTGGCTCGTACCTGAGGCGCACTGGCCGCGCCAGTCTGTTCCAGGATCATCGCCAGCTGGGCAAGGCACCATCCCTTGACGGTGTCCGGGGTGGCCACGGTCCACTCGGTCGCCTCCGAGGCCAGAGACAGCGCGGTGTCGATGTCGCCCTTGTCGAAGGCGATCAGCGCCGAGCAGACTCTGATCATCGGCTGCAGGGATTCCGGCATGGCCGTACAGGCGGCGACGAAGGGCTCGGCGAGTTGGGCACGCGAGGAGGTAGCGAGGTCGACGGCGTTCGCTAGAGGTTCAGAGCGACCGGTGATCGCGAGGCGGAGCCTTAAGCGTCGCGGGATCATGCCGAGCACGGGTCCCTGTGCCCACCAGGGGGCTGCCCTGAGCGGGCCGAGCGCGCCATAGCTGATCAGCATCCAGGCCGCGTAGACACCCAGTACGCAGGCCCACCAGCCTTGGACGTCCACCACCACCGCTATGACCGCCACCGCGATGAGTCCGACAACGGCGCGCGGGTCCCGCCGACCGACTAGCAGGACGGTCAGCGCGACCAGGCCGACCTGCGCCGCCGCCCACCGGTCGAGCGGCCATCGGGCGGCTCCGAACGTGGCGGCGATTGCCGTCGCAACAGTCAGCCGCCACCGCAGCGGCCGCAACGCCGACCGCACCAGCGGCCGCACCGCGTCGGCGTGGAAAGATCCCAGGCGTTGGCGGGTGGTCCGGGCCGCCCGCAACTCTCGTCTCGATTCGAGTGCGCCCCACACATGGCCGAGAGCTTCGATCGGGCCAAATCTCTGAACGGCTAGGATCACATCCAGGATGCTCGGTAGCGCCGCGATCCGCCGGTCCTCGCCGGCGTAGTGGCGCAGCTGGCGGGTCGTCTCCGCGACCCGCTCCTGTTCACTTATCATCATCAATACCCCATCGCCTCATGAGCAGCGAGGTGACTGTGCTCCGGGCCTGCGCGCGGAGCTGGCGCATCGTCAGGTAGGGGTTGCCCGAGTCGACCCGCTTGATGGAAAGCTGGTAGCGGCACTTGACGGCCGACACCAGCGCCGTCATCAGCAGGGGCGCGAACAGGCCGATTGGCAGGAACACGGCGGCGAGGCCGATGAAAATCACGGTGACCCAGAACGGCGTCGTCGTCGTGAGTGTCGATCCGGCGAGGATCAGGGGGAACGCGTACCAGGGGGCGCCCCACCGTATGGCGATGAGCAGGATGCCGATCACCATCAGCTGATGTAGCAGGCTGACGAGGGCCCACCGGTTGGCTCGCACCTGTGCGTACGGTGAGCCGAACGCGTTCCGGCCCGAGACGAGCTGGGCGTCGAGGAATTGCTTGAGGGCTGCCGACCCCGGTGCCGAGCTCCGTACAGCCAGGTCCGCCAGATCCGGCAACGGCGGTATCGCGAAAACCGGGGGCGCCGGCTGCGCATGGAAGGCGCTGTCGTCGGTGAGGGCTGCATCGACGGCGACTCGGGCGACTCCGGTCCGTAGCAGACGCGCGTCGACACCGGCCGTCCGCAACGCTGTCAAGCTGGGCTCGTCGGACTCGGCCAGCGCCAGCGTCAGGTGGACGGATCCGAGCACCAGGTCGTCCATGCGGCGCCTTTGCTGGTCGGCGCGGCGCAACAGGGTCACCAGCAGTCTGTCCCTATCGTGCGCGGATCCTTCGTCATGGGGCGCCGACCGGAGCGCTTGGATCAGGCCGTCCGGATCCATACCCGTCGCGCACAATGCCCGCGTCGCCAGAGCGTCCGGCGCGATGAGGACCGCCGCTCCCACCTCGGCCGGGCTCGGCAGGCGACCGTCGTGTGCCTCCGACCGTGACCGTGCCTGGGCCAACGCGGTCGCGACCACGTGACTGACCGGGAAGGACTCGCCTGCCACCCAAACGATCACGGTCACGGGGTGCTCTGAGGCGCGGCGGTGGACGGCACGACGTAGGTGACCGTCATCAGGATCAGTCGTCGCGCGCTGATGGACACCGCGTTGACATCATGCAGGATCGCGGCGTCAACCTCGCCGGCTGGACGGTAGAGAATCTCACCTCTCAAGGTCAGCTCCCGGTCGCTGCTCTCCACCGGCGCACGGCTGTACGAATGCAGCCGGCCCGCTACGTAGCTGCCGTCGTCCAAGGTGCATCCGACGTGAATGTCGGCATCGCGGTGCTCATGGAACAGCAACCACCAGGCCGACTGCTGAGACTGCGTACGTCGGAGCCGGTCATCGCGCCGCTGGCGGAGAACCTTCGGGAGTGCCCGGTCCCACGGTGTCAAGCTGGCTACGACTGCGCAGCCGATGGCGGTGCCTACCAACGCAGCACTCCAGGCGGTGACCAGGGGTAAGTGTGACGAGGTATAGCGACCGGGACCCAACAGCATCCGGGAGAAGTCCGGGACGGCCAGCGAGGTCGCCTGAGCCACGACACCCAGCAAGGCAACCGCCACAAAATCGATGACGATGCCCGCGAAGATGGTGGCCAGGATCTCTTGGGTCGCAGTCTCGACACGTTCGGGTCTCTTGCGTTGTGTGATCCTGTGGTAGATATGGCCAGGCAATGCGAAGACGATTGCCAACAGTAGGCTCACAACCGTTGTGGGCATTCGCCCTCCATGGTTGGGAATGCGACGTCAGAGCACATTAGGCAGAGCCGAGGCACGGTGTCCATAGCCTGAGGGGCAACAGATGCGTGACGATGATTCTCCCGATCCGAAGGATGCGTCGTATGTGGATGGCACTTCCGACGACGATGATCTAGGTGGCCCACTGGGACAGACAACCGTCTCTGACCAGCGGCCATCGACGTCCACGACCGCGCCTGGTGCGCTGCCAGCGGCCCAGAAGCAGTCTGAGCCGAAACACAGCTGGTGGCAACGCCTTAGAGGCAAGTAAGCCGCTGTCCGGGGGTACCGAGCCAGCCGATCTACGGGAGGTTGAGGCATTGGCAGTGAACATGGGCCGCGTGTGGACTATCGTCGATGAGACCCTGCGCGAGGATGAGCGAGGCCGGGTACATGCCTCCCTCGTAGGAGTGCTGCTCGAGGGCGTGCACCCGATGCACGGATTGCGCGAAAAGGCCGAATCACCGGACCGAGACGTCCTCTACGTCACCGACCACCGTCTGGTCTTCGTGCTGCCTAAGCTCTCGAAGCACCTGCGCTTGAGGGACTCATGGAAGCTTGCACGTGGTGATCTAACCGCCGTAGCCAGGGTGATCTCCATTGCTCGCGAGGGGGTGGTCAGTGTCGAATGCCCGAGCACCCCACCGTCGAGCATCCGGGTGTTCGACGCGACGTTCCTGAGGGTAAACACGAATTGTTCTCGTGGACTGCCGGCCACCTTCGATTTCTGGATTGATCTCAGCATCAAGGAGCTGGGTGGCTTCACCGAGACCATCTCCGCGTGGACAGGTAGATCACATCCCTGACGCGTCGGGTGTGACGTCCCGACCCTCAACTTGGCCGACAGGTCAGCTCAGCCGTAGCACCCGATCCGTCCCGGTGGGCGGCTGCTCTCGCTGCTGTGCAGGTTAAGGCCGAGCACCAACGGCGAGAGGCATTCGTTTGCCGATGCTGCTCTGGCCGGGATGGAGCGGGCTTTGTGGTAGTGGCGCCTCTACTCGTTGGACCTCTGTCGCCTAGGTGACAGTTCGCCCGGCCAGGGGATCTGCGTGGGGCACACTCCCCCCGAGCATTCACGCGGACCGTGAGTGCTCCGACAACTACCGATTGCGGCGCAGGTGGCATTTGCGGGCTAGTGATGTCGGCGCTTCGGCAGCCGATCTCGTCGTGGCGGCGAAGCCGCCTGATGATGCTGGAGCCCGGACGGCAGACCAGTACGAGTGGCAAGCGGTGATGGCTGCCGCTGATGGTCTGAGCCTGTACCTGACGGCTCTCGACGCGCACGGCAACCTCGACGATGGCGACGACGGCCGGCTGCTCTGCGAGTATCACGAGGACTGGGTTGCCCTGCGTAACGGAAATGCGGAACTGGTGTCCGCGAAACATCCAGGGTTGGCTTTCGGCGCCTACAGCACCATCAACTCGTTGGCCGGTGACGGCGGTGTCGCGCACTTGTTCGACCGCTGGTTGGCGATGCAGGAGAAGCCCACGTGTCGGCTGGTCACCACTGCGGGCATGTCTGGAGAACCGCAGCAGCTCATCAAGCTCGCTGAGGTCGCTCGCGACCGGCGTGTCACCGGTGAGACGTACATCGCCGGCGGCCCTGAGATCACGCTGCTCACCAGCTTCGGCAAGAGCTTGCTCAGGCACTGTGACGGCCTCGCCGCCCGGTGGAAACCACCCGACGGCGGTGAGCCGGAGGTGCTGCCCGAGCATCGCGAGCAGATCACCCGCTTCCTGTCGATGTTCACGGTGCAAGACAGCGTGACCCGTAAGTACGCCCCGCACGCGGCGCCGTCGATGTACGCGCAGCCGGTGCTGGACAAGCTCGGTAGCGCCGCTCCCGCCAGTGCAGTGTGGGAGGCCGTTCTCGCCCTGTTCCGCGTCCGCATGCGCGCGGCGGGGCCCACGCCGACCGGTGGCCTGCCGACGGTCCTGGCCTTCCCGATGGGCGGCGCGGCATCCACGTCCGATGACCGTGAGACCGAGTTGACCGGCCGCATCGTGACGCTAACGGACATCGATCTGGCCATCCGGACGGCGATAGCGCACCCAGCGGGCTTTGCGCCGCTGCCGCGGTTGGTGCGCACCAGCCGGTTGGCCATCAAGATGGAGGTCGGGGGCTGCTCCGACAACACCGTGGAACGCGCGGAGCAGCTCCGGTCAGACTGGACCGAGCATTGGCGTGACTCACTGGCATTCGATCCAGAAGCGCGTGCCCGTCAACAGCGGCTGAACCGGGCGCTGCTGCGGATCAACGACGCGGCGGCCGAGCAGGTGAAACGGCCAGGCACCGCCTGGGGCCCGCAGTTGTGGAGGGAACTTGAGGCCGCGTTGGACCGGCAGCAGCGCACCCTGCCGGACGACATGGACGTCGACTTGGCGCTCGGTGGGCTGTGTGAGCTGTCCAATCGGTGCCAGGTGTGGTTCAGCGAGGGCTTTGACGTCGCAAGCGAGCAGGCGCGCCGGCGTCCGGTGGGAGGAGGGGGCAGCTGATGAGCATGCACGCTGCGGATGCCGCCGACCTGGCGTTGCTGCGCGAGGACCTCGCCTACCACCAGACCCGCGTGTTGCTGCTCGTGACCGCCGTCGCGGCCGAGACGGGCCACCAACGAAGGCTGGACGGCCTGACGAAGCTTGCCAAGCTCGACTTCCTGTTGCGGTACCCGGCCTTGGCCAGCACCGTGCTGGACTCCCTGGAGCCGGCAGATCCCCGGCTGCATCTGGCGAAGGAAGACAGGTATCACCCCACCGCCGTAGAAGCACCCATGACCCGGTACAAGTACGGCCCGTGGGACGACCGCTACTACATGATCATCGGCGCGCTCGTCGGTCGTGGGCTCCTGCGTTATGCCCCCGGCAGGAAAGGCAGCGTCGCGCTAGCGCCCACGCCCAAGGGCAAGAGGCACGCCGCCACGATCGCCGCCACCGCGCCGTGGTCGGAGATCGCCGAACGCGGCCAGGTGATCGCGCAGGCGTCGACAGGACTGACAGGCAACGCGTTGAAGGACCTGATCTACCAGAGGCTGGCTGACCTGATGGACCGACCACACCGACAGGTGATCCGTTGACCACGACGTTCCGGCTCAACGCCGTCACCCTGGACACCGTCGAGGGCCCCGTCAGGTATGCCTTCCCCGCGGACTTGACCATCCTCGCCGGGCCGACCGGCGTCGGGAAAACCACCCTGCTGGAGGCCGTGAAGTTCGGATTCGGGTGTGACGGGATGCTCGCGCCCGTGATCACCGACAGCGTGCACGACATCAGCGTCGACGTGACCGTCGGCACCGAACGCTACCTGCTCGTGCGCAGCGTCGATGCGGTCAAACGCCGGGCCGTGCGGGTCACCGATGTCAAGACCCGCGAGCGGCTGCCCGATCACGGCGCAGACGCCCGTGAGTCGCCCAGCGTCTCCGGCTTGTTGATGCGGGCATTGGGCTTCGCCGAGAACATGCGCGCGGCCGCCAGAACCGCCGGTAGCACCAACGCCGGCGCCCGCATCACCTTCGCCGACGTGTTCTCCTACCTGTATGTCCCCCAAGCCGACATGAACCGCGACATTGCCCGCAGCCAGGACCAGTACCTGGCGCCGAAACGCAAAGCCGTTTTCGAGCTGCTGTTCGGTCTCACCGACGAAGCCGTGCTGGCGCTGCGTTCCGACCTCACCACGCTCAACCGGCAGGTCGACGACGCACGCCGCGAAACCGCGACGATCCGCGAATTCCTGTCCATGACGAACACCACCAGCAAGCAGGAAGCGCTCAGCGCACAAGGCGACGCCCGCAACGCGCAAATCGCCGCCGAGGCGTCGCTGCGGGTGCTGCGTAACGAGATCAGCCCGGTCGCCGACCGCGAGACGCAAGTGATACGTGATCTGCTTTACGACGCCGAACGCCGGCTCGCCGAGGCCAAGTCGACCGTCCAGGCGTTGATCAGGCAGCGAGCCGACCTGATCGCCGAACGGCGCCGCGTCGAAGGCGACCTCGCCCGGTTGCACCGCATGCGTGACGCCGGCGACCGCATCGCCGCCATTGAGTTCGTCACGTGCCCCCGGTGCCTGCAGTCGGTGACCGACAGAGCAGTCCCCGAGGGTGCCTGCCGGTTGTGCTTACAGCCCGATCCCGTCACGCCGGACTCCGACACCGACCAGTACGAGCAGCGCCAGCTCACTGGCCAACTGCACGAGATGAGCGACCAACTGGCCCTGCTCGCCGAACAGCTCGCCGCCACCAGCGTCGCTGTCGCCGAGCGTGAGGGCTTGGTCGAAGATCTCACCGCCACGATCGAACAGCGCACGTCCACGCGCGTCAGTCCTCGTCTGCAGGCATTCACCGACGCCTCCACCAGCCTGGCCTACGCCCGGGCGCGCCAGCGGGAACTTGAGGGCGTGCTGCGGCAGTGGGACCGTGTCGATGACCTCACCACCGCCGAGCAGCAGCGCACCGCCGAGCGGGACAGGGTCCACGCGGAGATCGCCCGTCGGGAAGCAGCCATCGATGAGCGGCGTCACGAAATCATCGACGCGCTCACTGCAGAGTTCAACCGGGCGCTACGCAGCATCGGCGTGCCTAGCATCAAGACTGCGCACATCCACCCCACCAACTACCTGCCCATCCTCAACGGCCAGCCCTACACCAAGGTCAGCCGCGGCGGCGGCATCATCACCGCCGTCCAAATCGCCTACTGGACATCAATCCTGTACGTCGTGGTCAGTCGCGGCGACACCTACTACCCGTCCTTCCTGCTCATCGACAGCCCTCGCATGGCGCTGAACTCCGCCACCGGCATCTCCGCCGCGCTCTACAGCCGGCTGCGGGACCTCGCCGCAGCCAGGCCCGGAAAGCTGCAGATGATCGTCGCAGATAACGAACTCCCCGAGGCGGTAGAGCGCGACTTCGCCGAGCTGGATTTCGACTACCCGCATCCCACCGTCGTCACCATCGCCCACCCAGGGCCCAACGCCGTGCAGACGCTCGGCGATCACTCGGATCAATAAACCCGTCCGCGAGTACGGTGGCGCGCCGTTGATGACAGCAGGCCTGAGCAGCGGTTACGGTGGGCTCCTCGACGCTGGGAGGTGGGGCCGTGCACGTTCGACTGATCAACGACGATGACGTCGCCAGACCTCCAGTCGGCCTGGCCGCCGCGCTTCTCCCGGTCGTAGCAGCCTCGTCACGGACGCGCGCTGGGCGGTTTCAATGTCACGGGTCGCCGCGCGGGTCGCGGTGGTACCGGCATGTCACGCTCGCACGCTGCCGCCTTGGGGCAGGGGCGTGTGGCGGTGGGGCAGGTCGACGTCAGCTTTGTCGGCGATGACGGGCAGGACTGCAGGGAGCCGCTGGACCAGTGCTGGATGCGGCCGTTCGAGGTCGCTCGCCCGATACAGGCGACCCGTCCGAAGCGGGGCGCGAAGGGTTTCGCGGGGTTGTGGTGGTTCGCCACGACCGCGGACCACGTCGGCTACAAATCGTGGCTGCAGCGGGATCATGTCATGGCGTGGGACTTCGACCCGACGGTCATGTCGCTGATGTCACGGCCGTTGCGCCTGACGTGGCAGCGCGCCGACAAGACCGTCACCCACACACCGGACTTCTTCGCGCGGCTACGCGACGGTACGGCAGTGGTGATCGAGGTGCGGTCGCAGCGTCGCCGCGGACGCGGCGAGCAGCCGATGATGGAACCGATCGTGTACGCGTGCCAGCAGGTCGGCTGGACGGTGTGGCGCGTCGACGTCATGGACCCGGTGCGGACAGCGAACTTGCGCTGGCTGTCGGGCTATCGGCATCCGCGCTGCCTCGACGCGCGGTGGACGGCCAGCCTGCTACGAGTGTTCGCCGAGGGTGCGGCGCTGATGGACGGCGCGCGTCAGGTCGGGGATCCCATCGCCGTGCTGCCCACGCTGTTTCATCTGCTCTGGCGACAGGTACTGCACACCGACCTGGACGCCGCACCCATCGGCGCGGAATCGCTGGTGCACGGCGGCGACATCTGATGGCAGGGGTGTCGCGACCACGGATGCTGCGCGCTGGTGACGAGATTCGGCTACGAGGCGCGCGGTACACGGTGGCGTCAGTGACGGGCAGCGGAGTGCGGCTAGAAGACGTCACCGGCGCGCAGACAACCCTGCCGCTGGGCGAGGTGCTCACCGGCCGCGATCTGGAATGGGTCTCCACGCCGCGCGGCGTCGCTCCCCTGCCCCCGGCTGGGATGCTCGAGGTCGTGCCCGAGCCAGTCATGGCGCGTGC
Organism: Micromonospora sp. NPDC048935; assembly: GCF_043197875.1. Taxonomy (NCBI): domain Bacteria; kingdom Bacillati; phylum Actinomycetota; class Actinomycetes; order Micromonosporales; family Micromonosporaceae; genus Micromonospora; species Micromonospora sp. NPDC048935. Next base: position 19,073 of record NZ_JBICTZ010000007.1, read on the forward strand.
ACGGTGGTGGGAGCGGCACCTGATCGAACTGCTGACCGGCGTGGCGCCGGATGCGGCACACGATTCGACGCCACAGTCTGGCTACGATCCGCGCCGGCATACGCTGCGCCAGCGTGAGCTAGCCAAGCTGACCGAACTGCGGGCGGCGGGCCACTCGGTCAGCTTCACCACGATCAAACGGCTGCGGGCGGCGTACGAAAGGCAAGGCCTGTGGGGATTGGTCGACCAGCGCTATGCGCGGGTGTCTGGCCCCACGGGACGAGTTGACCAGCGGGTTGTCGACGCGACGGCGCAGGCGATCGACGAGGAGACCAACCGCTCTACGGGAACGGTGAAGAGGCTGGCGCGGCGGGTCACGCAGATCCTGGCCACCGAGCACGGCAACGCCGCTCCGGCGCTGCCGTCGACGGCGACGTTCTACCGCCTGGTAGGTCGACTGGCGCAGGGCAGACACACGTTCGGCTCGGCCAAGACCCGCCGGTCGCTGGCAAAGACCCCGAAAGGGCCATTCGGGTCGGTGTCGGCGCTGCGCCCCGGCCAGTGGGTGCACATCGATTCCACACCGATTGATGTACGGGTGGTGTTGGATAACGGTGTGATCGACCGGGCGGAGCTGACGTGGCTGGTGGACTTGGCCACCCGCAGCATTCCGGCGGCGGTGTTGCGGCCCACAACCAAAGCTGCCGATGCGGCGGTGTTGCTGGCGCGGGCGCTGACGCCGGAGCCGATGCGCCCGGGCTGGGTCGACGCGGTACGCATGTCACGGTCGGTGTTGCCGCACCGTCGCCTCACCGCTTTGGACGACCAGCTGACGCACGCCGCCGCCCGGCCGGTGATCGTTCCGGAAACCATCGTCTGCGACAACGGTAAGGCGTACGTGTCGCAGACGTTCCGCACCGCCTGCCGGGCGATGGGCATCAACCTCCAGCCCACCCACCTGGGCTCGCCGTGGGAGAACAGTGCCGTCGAGCGCAGCTTCAACTCCGTGGGCACCCTGTTTGCCCAGTACGTCGCCGGCTACGTCGGGCGCAGCGTCGAGCATCGAGGCAAGAGCGCCGAGAAGAACGCGGTGTGGTCCATTGTTGAGCTGCAGGCACTGCTGGACGAATGGATCGTCACGGTCTGGCAAAACCGGCCGCATGACGGGCTGCGTAACCCGCTGGCCCCGGACACAGCCCTGACGCCGAACGAGCAGTATGCCGCTCTGGTCGAGGTCGCCGGTTACGTGCCGGTCGCGTTGAACGCTGACGACTACGTTGAACTCTTGCCGGTTTCCTGGAACAGGATCGGCCGCGCCGGGATCAAGCTCAACCGACGCACCTACGACGACAACGCGCTCGACGTGTACAACCTGCGCGGCGAACACTCGGGGGTCATCGCGAGAGACGGGCGGTGGGAGGTCCACTTCGACCCGTACGACGTCACCCGCATTTGGGTGCGCAACCACCGAGACGGCGGCTGGATCACCGTCGGCTGGAAGCACCTGCGCACTGCCCCGATGCCGTTCGGCGAGGTGGCCTGGCAGCACGCCCGCAACATCCTGGGGCGCCGCGGCGAAGACACCGCCACCGAGGCGCAGATCGCCGCGGCCGCCGCGCGACTGCTCGACCGGGCCGAACAAGGCCCCGAGCCAAAGGTCACCACGCCACGGGATCGACGCGTCGCCGGACGCACTCGCTCCACGAACACACCCTCTGGCCCGCGCCCGAACCTGCCCGAGCAACAGGACGCGGCGGACGCCGTTCCCGCCGCTCGTGAAGACGACCCTGAACCGCTGGCGGAGGTGATCCCCCTGCCGCTGTTCGACGCCCGCGAGGAGGCCCGCAGGTGGAGTTTCTAAACGACGTCAGCCAACTGGAAGACCGACCGCAACCCACCACGACCGTGGAAGGCTGGGAGCGGTTCGTCGAAGCCGATCCCGCCGACGTTGCCTTGCTACCCAGGGGCGACTGGTCGGCGCTGACTGCGCAGCAACGTCTGATCTATGACGAGGCGCGGATCGCGTATCACGCCGAACTGGTGGTGGTCACCACGTCCGCGATCCGCGAGATCACCAACCAGGGCCGGCTGCTGGCGTTGCTCAACCAACGGGAGAACGGCGCTCGCCGCGGGCTGATCGTCTCCGGTGCGGCGGCGACCGGCAAGAGCACGGCCATCAAGCAGCTTGGCCGGCTGCACGAACTTCGCACTCGAGCCCGGCATCCCGACACCGAGCGCATCCCCGTGGTGTACGTGACAGCACCTCCGAAAGGCTCGCCGCGGAAGCTGGCAATGGAGTTCGCGCGGTTCCTCGGTCTGCCCAGAGTCACGTCTCGTGCCAACGCCACCGACATCGCCGACGCCGTCTGTCGGATCCTGATCGACGTCCGATGCGAAATCGTCATCGTCGATGAGCTTCATAACATCAACATGGCGACCACCGCGGGCGAGGACCACTCCGACCACATGAAGTACCTCACCGAGCACCTGCCCGCGACCTTCATCTACGCCGGCATGGACATCGAACGGTCCGGGATGTTCACCGGCGTACGTGGCCGGCAACTCGCCGGCCGCTGCGTCCTGGTCAACACTGGCCCGTTTCCCCACCACAACGAGTGGAAACAGCTCGTCGCTAGCATGGAAAGTGCGCTGCGACTGCACCACCACAAGCCCGGCACGCTGACCGCGTCGGCGAAGTACCTGCACCAGCGCACCAGGGGCATGATCGGCAGCCTGTCGCACCTTATTCGCGCCGCGGCGATACGTGCGATCCTCGACGGAACCGAGACCATCTCGCGGGACGCGATGGACGCGGTGCGCATCGACCACGCCGCCGAATCCTCCGCCCGCCGCGCGGGTTCGCGACAATGATCCCGGCGACCGCCGGCTGGGGACAGCCGCAGCTGCGGCGGCTGCCCCGACGCATCCCCCCGGTACACGACGAGACGCTCGAGTCGTACATCGGCCGACTCGCGGCGAGAAACTATCTGTCCCGCGCTGACCTCGCGACCCACCTCACGCCGCGGCGCCAGGGCAGCCGCCGCGGCGTCATCGCGTCGGAGTCCCTTGCGGCGGTCACCGGGTTCGCCGAGCCGCGGCTGGCCTACGCCTTGCCGGAGATCCGCCAGCGCGTCCCGTACTGCTACGCGCCGCCGATGATCGGACAGGTCGTCGGCAGCTACCCCAACCGGCGGCATCCGTTATGCCGACGGTGCGCGGGCACCACCGGCCCCGTGACGATCTGGGCACGATGCGACTACAACGTCTGCGTCCGTCACCAACTGTGGGTCGGCAACGGTGTCTCACAATCAGCCGACCAGGTCGACGTGGCCGACATGCCCGAGACTGTCCAGGCGCAGGTGCGACTGCAGCGGCTCATCCGCCGCCGCGGTTACCCCCGCGTGCGCTACTACTTCTCCGACGCCTGCGCGATCGAACACTGGGGCTCGCGCGACCCGTTTGCCTTGACCCCACGCAACGAGCGCATGCGGCGCCTGCACGCCCGCGAGCACGCGGAGTTCCTACCCTTGTCCTACGGCTACGCGGCGCAGTACCCCGAGGTCGTCCCGATCTTGTCCGTGATCTCCTCACCGTATTGGCGTCGCATGGCCACGTCGATCGAGATCGCGGAACGCTTCCGCTTCTACGACGAAATCCTCAAGGAGCGTCCAGCGCACCCCTCCAGCTACAGCCACGGTGGACTCGCCTCATGGATCAACCACGAGCGAAACCCGACTGGCCCCGCTGACCCCGACGGCGAGCGAACTCTGCGCCGGCTGTATCTGGGCACCGCCGGAGTGCTGCAATTGTATGACCCCGCAGCCGATGCACCTCACCGTCCCCTGGGAGCGCAAGCATAACTATCAAGACCAGCATCGCTACCGCACCCGGACCGGACCCTGGACTCTAGAGCTAAGACCAAACTGGCCTCTCCCTACGAGCGGCTCCCTTCGTCATCGAGTGGCTGCTGCTGGTGACGACTTCGCGCATGAGGTAAAGCCCACTGATAAAGTGGTCTCGTAGGACGCCCACGGGCTCCCGCGCCCGCCGAGAGACCCGCTCCCGCGGGTCTCTCGTGCTCTGACGCAATCATGCGCGGACGGGCGTGGACGCAACGCGTAGTCATCAGCACCGAAGGCGGTAGGCCTCGTAGCCGGCGAGGGTGACGTTGCGGCTGCCGGCGGCCGTGCGGGCGTAGGCGGGTGGAGGCAGCCGAACCCCCGGTGGCGTAGTGCGTGATGGGATCGACCCGCCACTGCGAAGCGACTCTCACCAACCTTTCAAACTCATCCCGTCAGAAGCCACATCTCCTCACTGCTCTGGTGCCGCGCGGCGATCTCACTCAATCTCGCCGCCCGGGAGCGCTTCTTCGACGAAATGTCTCTCGGGACCGAGCCGCACCCGGTGGGACACGCCCGCGCCCTGCACTCGTGGGCCGACCATCAGCGACACCCTCCGCTGCCCGACAACCCTGACGGCGAACGGCTCCTGCGACAGCGGTATACCGGCGTAACGGGCTTGATCCCCCGCACGAACTCTCCGCCGGGGCCCGCGCCGCCGACCACGCGCTGCAGTGACCGAACCGGGCGGCCGGGGTCCGCCGGGTGCGAGGCCCGTATCAACGCTCGAATCCAAGGCCCCGACCCGACAGGCGTCTCGAACCCGTCATGGCCGCCAGCGACATGCCATGTCCCCCGCCGCGGCGCCGCCGGATGAGCTGCGGGGCACGCTACCTGACAGCCCAGGTCGCCGGCGGCCTTGCCCGAGGGAGCACAACGTGCTACCAGCCGATGCGCTCGAGCGCCTCCCTCTCCCGTGCCTCCTTCTCCTCATCGGAGAGCCTGGCGTAGTCGAGGGAGGACTGGCACCGCTCCTGCAGGTCGTCACGGTCGAACCAGCGCAGCGGGTGGCGTGGGTCGGAGACGTCGTAAATGCCTTGGCCGTGCATCTCTAGGACGAGGAGGTCGTGGCGCCGATAGTCGTGAGCCTCCTCTGGAGGCAGGAGCGCGCCGAGCATACGATCACGCCAGTCCACGACGAGTTCGTGTCCGTCCTCGTCCTCCCAGTAGCGCGGCGCCAAATGCTCACGGTCGTGCAGACCCGGATACATGTGGAGCACGTCGCCGACGCTGGGTGGATCGGTGTTCATGATGACGATGGAGAGGGCGTACTCGTCGGCGAGGCACACGGCACGGGGAACTCGGCCTTCGCCCAGCAGGCCGCCCACGCGCATGATGCGTTCACCCATCCGAACCAACCAGTGGTTGTTCACCTGGGTGAGCGCCAGCTCGGGAAGGTCGCGCAGGAGATCCACCTCTCTGATGGAGGCCTCTCCTTTGAGGAATGCGGGAAAGCCGCACCCGAGGGCGTGCTCCACCGCGAACCGCTTGCTGTTCATCGGGGCGAAGTCGGAGAACGCGACCGTGCTGTGCAGCGCCATGGCGTCGGCCGCGGTGATTGGGTCACCAGTGAACGACGCATTGAATAACCGCACAAGGTCGTCGCTCTCCTGGTCGACCTCGTCCACCTCGTCGGAGCCCATGAGCCGGTGGAACTCGGCCATTCCGAAGCGCAGCGCTCGGGCGAAGCCTCTGACGTTGTCGGCCTTGAACCCGTCGAGCCCGCTGGCGGCTTCGAGACGGCGCCAAGTGGCGACGGAGACCTCGGCACGTCTTGCGGCTTCCTGTTGAGTGAGCGCGAGCTCGATGCGACGCTGCCGCACCGGGTTGGTGGATCGCTGCGGGAACATGGCAACCTCCTGTGAGCGCCCGCCGAGTACTCATGACAGCTTAGCGCTCAGCGAGCGCTCAACCTAGCGTCGGAGCGTCGGACGCGTTGGGAGCGCCGCGGCGACGGCTTCTTCAGGTCACCCAGATAGATGCCCCGCCTCGGCAGACTCAGGCGGGCGCAGGGGACGATGCCCGTCGGTGTTAAACCGGGCGAGTTGGTCGTGGATGGCGACAGGTCGGTGCCGTACGAGTGCAGGGTCCTCATGGTGGGTCGGCTGCGTGTGAACAAGCAGCCCGTCGTCGACAGCCCGGCCACCGGGGCGCAGCCCGGCGTTGGTTCGAATCCCGTCCGGTAGAGGCCCTCGATGATGATGCTGCTGGCCGGCTCGCTTGCAGCAGTTTCCCGGGGGGTGCTTCCGGTATGGAGGCTGCGCTGCTGGCTCGCATCAATCACGAGTTGGCTCAAGATAATGAGAGGTACGCTTCCGCGCTGATTCTCACTATCGTGAGCCACCGCAGCTCAGGCGCTACGCCGCTGGCTCAGGTCAAGTGAGGCGCGACACCGATGGTGAACACGTCGGGCGCCAGCGCAGTTGAGCTACCGCGTGCCGGATCTCGGCGAGCCTTGGCCCGCCGTTGCAGTGTCACTGCGCGCCGACACGCCGCGCCGTGGTCACCTCGAAGACGACCGCGCTCGAAGACGACCACGCCGGCCGGCCCGGCCGGCTCGGTCAGCCCAGCCGGCTTCCCCTCCTCTCCCCCAGGGCGCGAAGGTGAGGAGCGCTCATCGGGGCGCGGGCTTGGTGCACGAGCCGAAGTGGGTGGTGGTGCATCGCTTTCCGCGAGGCCGACGGGCGGCAGCCCAGCACGCTCAGCCGTGATGATCGTGACGACGACGTGTGAGCGCGAGTCGCGTGGTCATCCGTACGCCCGGATGATGCGGCCGGTGTCGTCACCTTCGACGCAGCGCAGGTAGTGGTCGACGAGTTCGTCCATCGACACCGGACGCATGCCGGGGAAGCGGTCGTCGAAGGCGTCGAGGGAGTCGCTGATCATCGTGGGGCTGACCACGTTGATCCGCATACTCCGCGGTAGCTCGATCGCGGCCGACAGGCCGAAGCTGTGCAGGGCGCCGCTGATGACGCCGCCGCCGGTGACGTGCGGCCATGCCTGGTCGGCGAAGATACCGGAGGTCAGGGTGAAGGAAGCACCGTCGGCGCAGTGGTGCTGGCCGGTGAGAACCAGATCTACCTGCCCGAAGAACTTGGCTCGCATGTTGTCAAGCAGCGCGTCGGATGTCAGCGTCGTGAACTCGTCGAGCGCGCCATGCGCTGCGATGCTCACGACGCTGTCGACCGCCCCGACCTCGCGGTACATGGCCTCGATGGTCGAGTGCGAGGTCAGGTCGACGTGGACGTCACCTGAGGTGCGTCCGGCCACGACGACGTCGTGGCCGGACGATCGCAGCGCGGGCACCAAACGTTGTCCGATGGTGCCCGCGCCGCCGACTACGACGATCTTCATCGTGTTTTCTCCTTCCGGGACAGGGTTCCTGGCGCGATGCGTCGTTCGATGCTCTGTGCCAGCAGGCTGAGCGCGTCGGCGTCAGATGTGCCGGGACGCGCGTAGAACAGGCCGATCTGCTGGTCATCGTCAGGCAGGGTGACCGTCTCGTTCGCCAGAGTCACGCGCCCGACGACAGGATGGTCGAGTTTTCGTAGGTGGTACGCGCACGTTCGGACGGGGCGTCGCACCCACATTCGCACGAATTCCGGGCTGTCGACGGCGAGTTGGCCGACGAGGTGTTCGCGCTCTGGGTCGGCCGGGTGCCGCGCAACCGCCTGATGCAGGGCCGCGACGGTGACCTGTGCCTTGGCGTGCCAGTCGCGATACAAGGCGCGGTGGTGCGGGTCGAGGAACAGCAGCCGATCCTGACCTCGGCGATTTCGGCCAGCTCTCCCCTGCGCAGTCCCGGGACTCGCCGACGAGTAGCGCCGGGCTCGATACCCACAGCGTCTGGCGTCAGGCGTTCGCGTCGGCTACGCGGAAAGCCGCCGAGATCGTTCGCTCCCTTGTTGACCACCGGCCCATCGTCGCGCCGATCGCCGAGTTCTGCCTGCCCCAGACAGGGATACCTTCGCGGACCGCCGTGTGTTGCCTGCTCCTCTCACAGACGGTCCTTCGCGCGAGCGGCCAAGAGCGAGAAGCGGGCCGGGCCGTAACGAATCCGGGATTGGCCGGGCTCCCTGCCGCGCCTCTCCCTCGGCGGTCGTTCCCCCGTTCGGGTGACGCGGGCACCCGGCTCCCTCACCCCCACGACGCGGAACCGCTGCCACCAGGGGCCGGTGTCAGGTGTGCGTGCGGCGCAGCCAGTCCTGGGTGAGTGATCGCAGCGGTGCGGGCTGTTCGTACGGTAGGTAGTGTCCGGCCGCGTCGAGCACGGTGAAGGTGCCGCGGGGGTAGTGGCGCATGGCGCGGAACTGGTCGGCGTAGCCGACGATCCGGTCCTGGCGGCCGGTGAGCACGGTGACCGGGCCGTCGAAGACGACCTCGGCGTTCTCGTCGGGCAGCGCGTAGTCGGGGCCGGACCGCAGTTTCTGCTGGAACGTCGCGTCGCCGGGGCCGCCGGAGTCCAGTGCCGCGAGCACCGTCGCGACGACCGTGGGGGTGCGCTGGCCCAGGGCGGCGTCGAGGTGCTCGTGCAGGGTGGCGGGGGCGGCGTCGAGCCAGCCCGGGGGCGCGGTGAGTGGTGGGTCGTCGGGCAGGTCGCGGCTGTCGCGGGCGATGGTGACTCCGGGGCAGACGAGGAGCAGGCCGCGCACGAGGTCGGGTCGTTGGCGTGCGATGCCGGCGGCCAGGTACGCGCCGTAGGAGCCGCCGGCCAGCAGGACCGGTGCGTCGAGGTGGTGGTCGAGCCACGCGCACACGGTGTCCAGCATCGACTGGGAGGTGGGTGCGCAGTTCGCGGGGGTGTCTCCGTGTCCGGGTAGGTCCAGGTAGATCTCGCGGAGGCCCGCGCCCGCGAGAGCGGGGCTGAAGGCGGTGGCCGTGGCGGCGCGGCTCAGGCTGAACATGGGAAGGCACACCACCGCTGGTCCGGTTTCCGCTGATTGGTGGTAGGCGAGGTTCATGGGAGGAGTCCTCGTGGGAGTGGGTGGCGGTGGTGGGGTGCACCACCGTCTCACACCCTGGTGCTGTGGTGAGTGGGTCTCATCACGTTGTTCGGCGGTGGCGGCGGGCGATTCGATGTCGGTCCGGGGCCGCGTCTGTCGCTTTCCTGAGGCCAGTCGTTGGTCTGTCGGGATGGAGCGTGCGAGTTTCCGCCCTGTGCTGATCGGAATCATTCGATCATGGATTGATCAGGGGTTGCCCGCGTCACTTCTGGGCGGTAAGCCTTCTTCAGGGTAAGCGCCGCCGCTGTCGCCGACCTCACGCGCGCCGCCCGTCGGGGAATTCTCGGGGTGGGTCGCGCCGTTCTGGGTTCGGAAAGATCAGGGCCACATGATCGAATGGAAGTGCCATGCACGTGCGCTCAGATGCGGTAGTGCTGTTCGGCGTCACCGGCGACCTCGTCTCGAAGAAGCTGTTCCCGGCGCTGTACGAGTTGACTCGGCGCGACCGCCTCGACGTTCCGGTGATCGGCGTGGCCCGTTCCCCCTGGGATGACCAGCAGCTCGTCACGACGGCCCGTAAGTCGGTCGCCGAGGCCAACGACGAGATCGACGACGAGACGTTCGACGTGTTGGCGCACCATCTTTCGATGATCTCGGGTGACTACGCGGACCCGGCCACGTACGAGCGGTTGGCCGAGCGTCTGCGGGGCGCCGAGCGGCCGGTCTTCTATCTGGCGATTCCTCCGGCGGTGTTCGGTGCCGTCGTGCGGGGTCTCGCGGCGGCCGGTCTGGCCGATCGGGGTCGGGTCATCGTGGAGAAGCCGTTCGGGCGTGACCTGGAGTCCTCGCGTGAGTTGGATCGCACGCTGCGGGGGGCCTTCGATCCGGATCGGGTGTTCCGCATCGATCACTACCTCGGCAAGGAGGCGGTCGAGGGTCTGTACGCCTTCCGGTTCGCCAACCGGTTGTTCGAGCCGCTGTGGAACAACCAGCACATCGACAACATCCAGGTCACCCTGGCTGAGGGTTTCGGCACGCAGGGCCGCGCCGGTTTCTATGACACGGTGGGTGCCACCCGGGACGTGTTGCAGAACCACATCCTGCAGGTGGTCGCGTTGATCGCGATGGAGGCACCTGACAGCGAGGACGTCGCCGCGTTCCGTGCGGCGGAGGTGGCGGTGTTGCGGCAGATCGCGCCGTTGTCGCCGGAGTCCACGGTGCGGGGTCAGTACGCCGGTTACCGGGACGAGCCGGGCGTCGCGGCGGATTCGAACACGGAGACGTTCGTGGCCACCCGGTTGACCGTCGACTCCCCCCGCTGGGCCGGTGTGCCCTTCTACCTGCGGGCCGGTAAGTCGTTGCCGGGGACGGCGACGGAGGTCGTGGTCGAGTTCAAGCAGCCGCAGCGCTCGCTGATTCCGGCTGAGCGGGGCACGGAGACCGCCGCGAATCTGTTGCGGTTCCGGCTGGGGCGCGGTGACGGGATCACGATGTCGATCCAGGCGAAGAGTCCGGGTGCCGAGGTGGCGAGTCGGCCGGTGGATCTGTCGGTCGACTTCGGGGCGGCTTTCGGTCGTCGCCAGGAGGCGTATGAGCGGTTGCTCGACGACGCGATGGATGGGCAGCATCTGCGCTTCGCGCGTGCGGAGACGATCGAGCAGGAGTGGCGCATCGTGGAGCCGATCCTGGATCTGCCGGCGCCGGTGCAGTCGTACGACAGGGGCAGTTGGGGTCCGGCGGACGCCGACGCGTTGGCTGGTGGCTGGCACACGCCGGACGTGCGGTAGCGGGTTTGCGGCCTGGTCTGGTGGGCGCGTGGTGTGCTCGGCTCGGGTTGCCGGCGTCTCGGGGTGTTCGGGTCGGGCGGAGTCGGTCGCGCGCTGACTGACCGCTCAGCTCAGCGGAGGGACCGTCCGGCGCTGGTGAGGTTTGCCGTGTGCGTGTGCTGTGGGCACGTTGTGCGCGACGTCTCTCGTCCTCGTCGGAGAGGAAGCAGCGCATGCTTTCCGCACTCGATCGTCGGCACACCGTCGCGCCGCCCGGCTACAGCCGGTGGCTCATTCCCCCGGCGGCGTTGGCCATCCACCTCTGTATCGGTCAGGTCTATGCGACAAGCGTCTACAAGAACTCGCTGATCGCCCACTTCGACACCAGTCAGACCGCGATCGGGGTGATCTTCAGCATCGCGATCGTGATGCTGGGGTTGTCCGCGGCGGTCGCCGGGACCTGGGTGGAGGCGAACGGGCCGCGTAAGGCGATGTTCGTCTCGGCCTGTTTCTGGGCGGCGGGCTTCCTGGTGGGTTCGCTGGGTATCGCGACGAGGCAGTTGTGGTTGCTGTATCTGGGCTACGGGTTGCTCGGTGGCATCGGTCTGGGCATCGGTTACATCTCCCCCGTCTCCACGTTGATCAAGTGGTTCCCGGATCGGCCGGGTCTGGCCACCGGCTTGGCGATCATGGGGTTCGGTGGTGGGGCGATGGTCGCCTCTCCCCTGTCGCGGCGACTGTTGTCGTTCTTCGACGCCGGCTACGACCCGGCGAACGCGGGCTCGACGGCGTCGGGCAGTGCCCTGGTGTGGTTGTTCGTGACGCTCGGCCTGGGCTACTTCGTGATCATGATGTTCGGGGTGGCGAACGTGCGGGTGCCCGCCGAGGGCTGGCGCCCGGCCGGTTTCGACCCGGCGAGTGTGGCGGCGAAACCGCTTGTCACCACCGCGAACGTGTCGGCGGCGAACGCGGTGAGGACGCGCTCGTTCTGGCTGCTGTGGGTGGTGCTGTTCTGCAACGTGACCGCGGGCATCGGCATCCTGGAGCAGGCCAGCCCGATGATCCAGGACTTCTTCCGGGACAACGGCACGTCGGCGGTGTCGGTGGCGGCGGCCGGCGGGTTCGTGGGGCTGCTGTCGCTGTTCAACATGGCCGGCCGGTTCGTGTGGTCGTCGACGTCGGACGTCATCGGCCGCAAGCCGATCTACCTGGTGTACCTGGGGGTCGGCATGGTGTTGTATGCGCTGCTGGCCCTGGTCGGGCAGAGCGCGACGGCGTTGTTCGTGCTGTTGGCGTGCGTGATCCTGTCGTTCTACGGCGGTGGGTTCGCCACGGTTCCGGCGTACCTGCGGGATCTGTTCGGCACGTTCCAGGTGGGTGCGATCCACGGCCGGCTGTTGACCGCCTGGTCGGCGGCGGGGATCGCGGGTCCGCTGATCGTCAACGGGTTCCTCGACGCGCAGGGTGAGCCGGGTTCGTTGACGGCGGCGGCGTACCGGCCGGCGCTGTTCACGATGGTGGGTGTCCTCGCGGTGGGGTTCGTGGCGAACCTGCTGGTGCGGCCGGTGCCGCAGCGCTATCACGAACCGTCGTCGGAGCGCGGCGTGGATGAGGACAAGACGGCGCAGAGGAGTGGCACGCGATGAGCGACGACAGCCGATCGGGGCAGCAGGCCCGGTTGTGGATCTCCTGGTTGGTGGTGGCGGTGCTGCTCGGCTACGGGGTGGTGCAGACGGTCATCACGGCGGCGAAGCTGTTCACGCACTGAACCCGGCTCCGGCGGTCTCCGACCGCGTCTGCGCTCCGGCGGTCTGGTGGCCACTGCCCGCGCACCTGTGGTCAGAGACCGCCGGAGACCCGCAGGACCGTGCCGGTGGTGTACGAGGCGTCCGGGCCGAGCAGCCAGGCGATGGCGGCGGCGATCTCGTCGGGTTCACCGGCGCGGCCCAGCGGGATGCGACCGGCGGCGGTGTCGGCGCGGTCGGGTACGCCGGAGTCGGCGTGGATGTCGGTGCGCACGATGCCCGGTGCGACGGCGTTGACCCGGATGCCCCTGGGGGCGAGTTCCTTGGCGAGGCCGACGGTGAGGGTGTCGGTGGCGGCCTTCACGGCGGCGTAGTGCACGTACTCCCCCGGGCTGCCGAGGGTCGCTGCGGCCGAGGAGACGTTGACGATCGCGCCGCCGTCGGTGAGTCGGCGGGCGGCCTGTTGGGCGCAGAGGACGTAGCCGACGAGGTTGACGTCGACGACCTGGCGCAGGTCGTCGACGCGTAGCTCGGTGAAGGGCCCGATGGGGCTGGTGACGCCGGCGTTGTTGACCAGGCCGGTGAGGGGGCCGAGCTGGGTGGCGGCGTCGAACAGGCCGGTGACCTGGTCGGGGTCGGTGGTGTCGGCGCGTACCGCGATGGCCTGTGCTCCGGCGGCGCGCAGGTCGGCCAGGACGGTCGCGGCGGCGGTGTCGTCGCGGCGGTAGCACAGGGCGATGTGGTGACCGGCCTGGGCGAGGCGGCGGGCGGTGGCCGCGCCGATGCCACGGCCGCCGCCGGTGATGACGGTGACGGGTGCCATGGTGTCTCCCGAGCTTCTGGCGGCTGCGCGACGGTCGCGTCGACGCTACCGTGACCGGCGCGGCCGGGTCGTCGAGAGGAGGGTCACACGCGGCGGGCGTTGGTGCTCGGTGGTGACGGGGTGGCCTGGGAGTGGGGGTGCTTCGGGCGTGATCGCTTACGCTCACCGCGCGTTCGATCGGACAACGGAGGTGCGCGGTGGCGGGTGTGGGTGTCGGCGATGTGGTGCGGGATTTCGAGTTGCCCGATGAGACGGGCACACCGCGGCGGCTGTCGGATTTCCTGGCGACCGGGCCGGTGGTGTTGTTCTTCTACCCGGCGGCGATGACGCGCGGGTGCACGGCGGAGAGCTGCCACTTCCGCGACCTCGCGGCGGAGTTCACGGCGCTGGGCGCGTCGCGGGTGGGCATCAGTCGGGACCCGGTGGCCAAGCAGGCGCAGTTCTCCCAGCTACACGGTTTCGACTATCCGTTGCTGTCGGATGTCGACGGCACGGTGGCGCAGCAGTTCGGGGTGAAGCGGCGGGTGCCGTTGGGGCCGTTGAGCATGAAGCGCATGACGTTCGTCATCGGCACGGACCGGCGGATCATCGAGGTGATCCACAGCGAGGTCAGCATGAACGACCACGCGGACCGGGCGCTGCGGGCGCTGGGCGGCTGAGCGGGCGCGAGCCCCGTGCGGGGCGTGTCGCAGTCGGCTGGTATCAAGACAGCAATCAAACAGGTGTACGGAAGAGGGTTGTGATGGATGCCGGCCAGGGTTTGTCCACTAGCGAGGTGCAGAGCATCCGGGAGTCGTTGGCGGCCGGGCGTAAACCGCGGGTGGTGTTCACCGCTGCGGCGGGGCAGATCGCCGGTCAGGTCGGTCAGGTGATCGAGTTGACCGACCCGGAGGTGTCCGACGAGTTCGTGGTGGTGCGCTTCGGCCGCGACGAGTTGCCGTTCTCCCCCGCCGACCTGGCCGTGGCGCCCAAGGGCGTCACTCGTCGGGTGGTGGAGCCGAAGCCGGAGCCCGAGCCCGAGCCGCCAGCGGTGGCCGCGCCGGAGTTCGTGTTGGACACGCCGCGGGTGCCCGCGCAGCGACAGGAGGAGCCGAAGGTGGAGCAGACGGAGAAGCCGCCGGCGCGGCGGGCGGTCAAGGCCGTCAAGCCGAAGGGCCCGGCGGGGCTGACGGTGACGTTGGCGTACGCCGACGGGGAGTGGACCGTCGCCGCGCAGCAGGGCAGCAAGGCTCTCGCGAAGCCGTACGTGGTGAAGCCGGCGGAGGCGTTGAAGATGGTGGCCCTTGTCGACGTGCCGGGGGTGCAGGAGGCGGTGGAGCAGATCCTCGGCACCGAGCGGGCCGAGGCGGAGCAGCAGGCCGAGAAGCTGCGCGCCGAGCTGGCCGAGATCGAGGCGCGGTTGGCGGAGTTGCGCGAGGCACGCTGAGCGCTGCGCACGTAGGGTTTTCGCTGGTCGCGGCGGTCTGCCCGGGTTGGGTGGGTCCGCCGTGGCGGTGTTGGCGTCAGTGGTCGCCGTGGTGCTCGAGCAGGCGGGTGAGCAGGCGGGTCAGCTGGTCGCGTTCGGCGCTCGACAGGGGTGCGAGCAGGTCGTCCTGCACGCGGGCGACGGTGTCGGCCATCCGGTGGGCTTCGGCGGCGCCGGCCTCGGTGAGGCTGATGACGTTGCGGCGACGGTCGGCCGGGTCGGGGGCGCGTACCACGAGTCCCCGACCGGTCAGGTCGTTGACGGCGGCCACGACGTCGCTGCGGTCGATGGCGCAGCGACGTCCCAGGTCGGCTTGGCTCGCGGGTCCGCTCTCGGCCAGTGCGGCGAGCAGCCGGTAGTGGTAGCCGCGCAGGCCGTGCGCGGCGAAGCCGGCGCTGATGAGTCGTCCGGCGTGGGTGGCGGCCTGGTTGAGCAGCCAACTCGGGGTGGTCCGCAGCCCGGCGGGTGACTGCGGGGCGGTGGCGTTCATGGCGGCAGCCTAACAGTAATCGTTGGCGCGACCCACGAACCATGTTACGTTGGCTCCACCAACGTTGGTAAGGCCAACGTTTTTGAAGGAGGCATCGTGTCCACTCTCAACGGTCAGGTCATCGGTCAGGCCCACTTCGCCACCCGTGCCCTGCTCGAACGCGCCGTCGCGCCCCTCGGCGTCGACTTCGGCCAGGTCCTCGCGCTCAACGCCCTCGCCGCCGGACCCGTCGCCCGCACGCGTCTCGTGCAGCGCATCACCAGCACCCGCAAGGTCGACGAGTCGGCCGTGCACGAGATGATCGCCGGCCTCGTCGCCGCCAACCTGGCGCGGCTCGACGACACCGCCGAGCCGCAGGTAGGGCTCACCGACGCCGGCCACGCCACCCAGGCCCACATCGCCGACGCCGTCGGGGGCATCACCGCCCGGCTGTACGGAGACATCCCGCCCGCCGATGCCGACGCTGCCGCCCGCGTCCTCACGCTCATCACCGAGCGGGCCAACGACGAACTGGCGGGCCCCGTAGCCCCGACCACGTAGCCAGGTGGCGTAGCCGACCAGGTCGCCGAGGGTGAGCCCGTCGCCGGGCAGGGCACCGTGTTGGCGGAGCTGCGCGAGGCCCACTGAGGCGGGTCCGGGCCGGCTGCGGTGTGCCGGCAGGCGGCCGCCCCCGGTGGGTTGGGGCCGGCCGCCTGGATGCCTACTGGTGCGGGCGCTGCCCGAGCTGCGCCACCACGGCCCGTTGCAGCACCGCGGTGGTGCCCAGCACCGTCCCGGCCGGCCCGTCGGTGGTGTCCGCCACGAGTCTCCGGCCCGGATCCGGGCCCGCATCTCGGCTGTCACACCGGTATCTGTCCGCTGCCGCCGTTGAGTTCCCACTTCGGAGGCGGCAACCATCGGCAGCCGGTCAGAAGTAGTCGAGCAACTGCGCCGGGCCTCCGGCGCCCAGCAGGTCGAGCGCGGCCGGGTCGACGGCCGGGCTGTGGTGCAGCAACCCGGCCTGCGCCACCGCGCGGGCCTGCGCCGCCCCGGCGTACAGCAGGGCGAAACCGCGGACGTCCAGTCGCAGGTCGGCCTCGCCACTGACCCGGGTCAGCTCGGCAGTGCCGTCGGTGACTGTCAATCGCCAGGTGCCGGTGTTCCAGTCGGCGAGCGCGTCGGTGAGGCCGAAGTCGACGACGCCCCGGGCGTGGGTGGGCCAACCCCGTGCCGCCACCGCCCGGGCGACGTCGACCGGTCGGTGCATCCACAGGTCTCGTTCGTGGTCGCGAGCGGATTCCAGCGGCAGGTGCGGGCTGACGGCGTCGCCGTCGAGCGGGCACAGCCGCAGTGTCGGTGCGACGCTGGCCCAACTGCCCAGCACCCCGACGAGTTCCCGAGCGGCGTCGGGGGTGACGGCCAGGGCCTCGTCGACGGTGAGCACCGAGTCGGCGCCGTAGCCGCGGCCGCGCTGCCAGGTGGCGTAGCCGACCAGCTCACCGTCGGCCTGGACGAGGGTCAGACCGTCACCGGGTAGGCCCCGGTCGGCGGCGAAGAAGTCGAACAGCTCCCCCCGGCGGGTCAGCATGCCGTTGCGGTGTCGGGCGACCCGCTCGTAGAGGTCGGCGACGGCGGGCAGGTCGGCCGTGGTGCCGGCCCGCACCGACAGGTCCGGGGAGGGCCGGTGCCGAGGCAGCGCGGCGGTGGCCACATTCACGGTACGCAGCACACCGGTGGTCTCCCACCCACACGCCCGGTACGGGGCGGCGATGGTCGGGTAGAGGGCGCTGACCGCTGCCCCCCGCTCGCGGGCCCCGCGCAGCAGCCCGGTGAGCAGGGCACGGCCCGCGCCCCGGCCCCGGGCCTCGGGGGCGACCGCCACCCCGGCGACGTCGGCGGCCGGCACCGCCCGGCCCGACCACCACTGGTCGTGGTGCAGGTCGACGGCCTTGCCGACGAGCCGACCGCTGTCGTCGAACGCACCGTAGCGGGTCATGCCGGGCACCACGACGGTGGTGCTGGCGGGACGCTGCGTGTCGGAGCCGAACGCGAACCGACCCAACTCCCAGGCGGCGTCGAGGTCGTCGGTGCCGAGTTCACGAACGTGCAAGGGATCGCGCATCGGCAAACCCTAACGGGAGGGGCACGCCCCAACAGCTGATTTACCCCGGCATAATCAACACCCCGCGATCTTGCGGTTCCTGTCGCGGCATAACGGGGCATTCCACGCGTAACGGCGACCGAAACTGCAAGATCGGCGCGCGGATCGCGGCTCAGTGCTGCGGGATGTTGGCGACGCCGATGCGCTTGCGGAACACCCAGTACGTCCACCCCTGGTAGGCGAGCACCACCGGCGTGAAGATCACCGCGACCCAGGTCATGATCTTCAGGGTGTACGGGGTGGAGGCGGCGTTGGTGGCCGTGAGCGTGCCGGCCGCGTCCAGGGTGGAGGGCAGCACGTTCGGGAACAGCGCCGCGAACAGGGTCGCCACGGCCAGGCCGATCGCCACGGCGGTGCCGGTGAACGCCCAGCCCTCCCGGCGTACCCGGGCGGCGGCCAGACCACCGAGCAGGGCGAGGGCCGCGCCGACGGCGAGCACGACGGCGGCCGCGCTGGAGCGGATGCTCAACGTCCAGGTGAGGAAAGCGACCGCTAGCACGGCGGCGCCCACACCCAGGCGCACCGCGAGGGCTCCCGCGCGCTCGCGGATGTCGCCGGTGGTCTTCAGGGCGAGGAACACCGCACCGTGGGTGGCGAACAGCGCGAGGGTGGTCGCGCCGCCCAGCAGGGCGTACGGGTTGAGCAGGTCCAGCAGGCCGCCGACGTACTCGTGGTCGGCGTCCAGTGGCACACCGCGCAGGATGTTGGCGAAGGCGACACCCCACAGGACCGCCGGCACCACCGACCCGACCACGATCGCCGTGTCCCAGCGCCGCTTCCAGGACGCCTCGGGGCGCTTGTGCCGGTATTCGAAGGCGACGCCCCGGGCGATCAGGGCCAGCAGGATCAGCAGCAGCGGCAGGTAGAAGCCGGAGAACAAGGTGGCGTACCACTCGGGGAAGGCGGCGAACATGGCGCCACCGGCGGTGATCAGCCACACCTCGTTGCCGTCCCAGACCGGGCCGATGGTGTTGATCAGAACGCGGCGTTCCCGGTCGTCGCGGCCCAGGACGGGCAGCAGCATGCCGACGCCGAAGTCGAAGCCCTCCAGGATGAAGTACCCGGTGAAGAGCACGGCGACGAGGAGAAACCAGATGGTGGTGAGGTCCACGATGGGCTCCGGGATCAGTAGGCGAAGGCGAGCGGACGCTCGGCGTCGTCGGTGTCGTCGGTGGGGGGTTGCTCGTTGACGTCCGGCACGCCGGCCTTGGCGTAGCGCAGCAGCAGCTTGACCTCGATCACGGCGAGGGTGGCGTAGATCAGCGTGAAGGCGGTGAACGAGGTGAGCACCTCGGCCAGCGAGACGCTGCGCGACACCCCGTTGCGGGTGAGCATCTCGCCGAAGACGATCCACGGCTGGCGGCCCATCTCGGTGAAGATCCAGCCGAAGGAGTTGGCCAGCAACGGCAGCACCGGCATGGCCAGCCCGGCGCGCAGCAGCCACCTGCTGCTGGGGGTGCGGCCCCTGCGCTGGCTCCACAGGACCAGCAGGGCGATGGCGCCGGCGGCCATCCCGAACGCGATCATGAAGCGGAAGCTCCAGTAGGTGACCGGGATGATCGGGGTGTAGCTGCCCGCGCCGTACTGGGTGGCGTACTGGGCCTGGAGGTCGTTGATGCCGTGCACGGTGCCGTGGGGGTCGCCGGTGCCCAGGTACGACAGCAGGTACGGGATCTTGAGGGCGAACACCTCGCGGCTGCCGTCGAGGCTGCCGATGGTGAGCACGGAGAACGAGGCGGGGCTCTCGGTGGTGTAGAGGCCCTCGGCGGCGGCCATCTTCATCGGCTGCACGTCGGTCATGATCTTGCCTTGGATGTCGCCGGTGAACAGCACGGCGGCGGAGGCGACCAGGACCACCCAGGAGCCGAATTTCGTGGCGAAGCGGTACGCGTCGGTGTCGGCGGAGTCGCGGTTGCGGATCAGGTGCCACAGGCCGACGGAGACGACCAGCGACCCGGCGACCAGGAACGAGCCGGCCAGGGTGTGCGGGAAGGTGATCAGGGCGACCTTGTTGGTCAGCACGGCCGGGAAGTCGGTCAGCTCGGCGCGCCCGCTGTCCGGGTTGATGCGAAAGCCCACCGGGTTCTGCATGAACGAGTTCGCGGCGAGGATGAAGTACGCGGACAGGTTCGTGCCGATCGCGGCGGCCCAGATGCTGGCCAGGTGCGCCCGCTTGGGCAGCCGGTCCCACCCGAAGATCCACAGGCCGATGAACGTGGATTCGAGGAAGAACGCGACGAGCGCCTCGATGGCCAGGGGCGCGCCGAAGATGTCGCCGACGAAGCGGGAGTAGTCGCTCCAGTTCATGCCGAACTGGAACTCCTGCACGATGCCGGTGACCACGCCCATCGCGAAGTTGATCAGGAACAGCTTGCCGTAGAACTTGGTGAGCTTCAGGTAGCGCTCGTTGCCGGTGCGGTGCCACATGGTCTGCAGGATGGCCACCAGCACGGACAGGCCGATGGTCAGCGGCACGAAGAGAAAGTGGTAGACGGTGGTGACACCGAACTGCCAGCGGGCAACGTCCAACGCGTCCACCTGAATCCCCCAACCATCCGTACTACGAGACGTAGTAAATACTACTGCTCGTCGTAGAGGATTGGGCAGGGCCGGGCGGCCCGAACACACCCGGGACCAATGACCCTGATCACCCGACCCGCCCTCGCGGCCCCGCCGCCGCGTGCGACGATGGCGCGCTGATGAACACCTCCACCTGGCAGCCGCCGCTGATCTGGCGCGCCGCCCTCCTGCTGACGCGCGGCCTGGTCGGCCTGCTGGCCCGCCTCGAGGTCACCGGCGACGTCCCGGCGCACCTGCGCCGCGGCCCACTGGTGCTGACCGCCAACCACATCAGCCCGTTCGATCCCCTCGTCATGGCCGCCGCCTGCCAGACCCGCGGCATCGCCCCCCGGATCATGGCGACCGCCGGGCTGTTCCGCGTGCCGGTGTTCGGTGCCGCCATGCGCCACGCCGGGCACATCCGCGTCGACCGGGGCACCAGCGCCGTACACCGGGCACTCGACGATGCCGCCGTCGCCGTCGCCCGGGGGTCGGTGATCCTCATCTACCCCGAGGGGCGCATCGGCCTGGACCCCGGCATGTGGCCCGAACGCGGCAAGACCGGTGCCGCCCGACTCGCCCTGACCTGCGGCGCGCCGGTCGTGCCGATCGCCCAGTGGGGCGCCCACGAGGTGCTGCCCTACCGGGCGCCGCGCGGAATGCTGCGCGGCATCGCCCGCGCACTGTGGCGCCGCCCGGTGATCCGGGTGCACTTCGGCGCGCCCGTCGACCTGGGCGAGACGAACACCGCCACCCCCGGCGCCGCCCGCCGGGCCACCGACCGGATCATCGACGCGCTCACCGACGCCCTCGCCCCGCTGCGCCCCGACGAACCGGACGGGCCCCGGCACGTCGACCCCGGCCGCCCGAGCGACCTCAGCCGCGCCCACCGCCGCCACTCGGGCTGAGGCCGGTGCCAAACAGGTGATCAACTCCGCTTTCTGGAAACCTGGGCATACCCGCGCCCCGGACACCCCGCCTTGCAGGAAACCGAGTCGATCGCCGTACGCGCGCTCAGGGGGTCTGTAGTCGCTGCGTGATGAACAGGGCGGCGCGGTCCAGGGCATGGTCGGCCTCGTCGAGTTGGCCGATGAAGGACTGGAAGACGTGCGGAACGCCGGCGGTGATGTCGAGGATGACGTCGACCTCGGCGTCGCGGGCGCGTTTCGCCAGCCGGACCGAGTCGTCGAGCAGTAGTTCGTTCGTGCCGACCTGCAGCAGGATCGGCGGGAAGCCGGTCAGGTCGGCGAGTACGGCGGGCGCGGCGAGTTCCTGGTGCGGGTCCTGGTCGCCGAGGTGGAACCCCGCCGTGTAGGCCATGCCCTGCTGCGTGAAGAACGGGTCGACGCCCTCCTTGGTGTGCATCGACTCGCCCGTACGGGTGTGGTCCAGGCCGGGCGAGAACGCGACCAGCGCGCCCGGCAGAGGTAGCCCGGCGTTTCGGGCGGCGAGGGTGGTGGTCACCGTGAGGCCACCACCGGCGGAATCGCCCGCGAACGCGACCGACTCGGCGGCGACGCCGCTGTCGAGCAGGGACCGATACGCCGCGAGGCAGTCCTCGATCGCAGCCGGGAAGGGGTTCTCCGGGGCCAGCCGGTAGTCGAGGGAGAAGGCCCGCATTCCTGTCCGCGTGACCAGACTCGCGGTCAGGCCCATCGCGGTCCGCGGAGATCCGAGCGCGAACGAGCCGCCGTGAAAGTACAGGATGGTGCCCGGGCGGGTCTGGCCTTCCGGTTCGACCAGTACTGCCGGACGGCCACCCAGGGTCAGCTCCGAGGTCCGCACCGGAGGAACCGGGAACGGCGCCATGAGCGCGGCGAAGCTCTCCCGCATCGTCTCGACCGGCTCGGGCACGAAGCCCTCGGGCCCGCCGCCCAGCATGGCGCCGATGGCCGCGCGCTGTTCTCTGCTCATGTCCGACGCCTCCCACAGGCGATAAAGTAGCTGCCGTGGAAGCTAATATACCTGCCATGGCATCTTTTTCCGGTGCCAGGTCCGTCACTCTGGCTCAGGTCTTCAGTGACCTGGTTCGCTGCGAGACGCGGCTCTACAACGCCCTGAACGAGACGTTGCGCCGCAAACACGGCATCGTGGCTTCGCAGTTCGAGTTTCTGGTCTACCTACGTGACCATCCTGGTTCCCGGGTCGCCGATCTCGCCGAGTTTTTCGCGATCGGGGTCGGGGCGACCAGCAAGGGCGTGGGCCGGCTAGAAGCCCGGGCCTGGGTTCGGCGCGTGCCGAACCCGGCCGACGGCCGGTCACTGCTTCTGGAATTGACCCCGCAGGGCGCGGAACTCGTCGATGCCGCCGAAGGCACCTTCCAGGAACACCTGGCCACACACATCGGTCGGTCGATCGCCCCGGCCCAGGTCGCGGAACTCGGCCAAACGCTGGCACGGCTGCGCGCCACCCTGGAGCACGGCGGTGTCGGCACGCCCGTCGGCTGAAGAGCCTGGTCCGCGCGAGCGGACGACAGACGCCGGCCGGCCACCCGCCGGCCACCAACCGGGGGCATACTGCGTCGCGTGTTGACCCGATTCGGCTACCTGGACGCGCCCGCGCCGCTGGCGTTCGCCCACCGTGGCGGTGCCGCCGACGGCGACGAGAACACCACCGAGGCGTTCGCCCGCGCCATCGGCCTGGGCTACCGGTACGTGGAGACCGACGTGCACGCCACCGCGGACGGCGTGGCGGTGATCTTCCACGACCCGACGTTGCGTCGGGTCACCGGCGAGGCGGGACGCATCGCCGAGCTGAACTGGGCCGACCTCGCCTCGGTACGCGTCGGCGGGGCGGCCGTCGTACCCCGGCTCGACGAGGTGCTGGGCGCCTGGCCGCAGGTCCGCTTCAACGTCGACGTGAAGGCCGACGGCGGCGTCGAGGCGGCGGTCGCGACGGTGACCCGGGCCGGCGCCGCCGACCGGGTGTTGCTCGCGTCGTTCAGCGACGCAAGGCTGACCCGGCTGCGCGCGCTCACACAGGGGCGGGTCGCCACCAGCCTCGGCATGCGCGGGGTCGCCCGGCTGCGGCTCGCGTCCCTGCACGGGCGGCCACTGCGGTTGCCGCCGTCGGTGGTCGCCGCGCAGGTGCCACCGCGCTACGGGCGGGTGCCGGTGGTGGACCGCCGGTTCCTCGACTACTGCCACCGGCTCGGCCTTCAGGTGCACGTCTGGACGATCGACGAACCCGCCCAGATGCACGAGTTACTGGATCTCGGTGTGGATGGCATCATGACCGATCACGTCGGCGTGCTGCGCGACGTCTACCGCAGCCGCGGCCACTGGGCCGCCTGATCCGTCGAAGGAACCCCGGATGGCCGAGACCGTGACGCCCACGGTGGACGACCCCCCGCCCGCGTCGAGCACCCGCCGTGAGCGTCGGGGCTGGTACATCTACGACTGGGCCAACTCGGCGTTCCAGACCACGGTGATCACCGTGTTCCTCGGCCCGTTCCTGACCACCGTCGCCGAGCTGGCCGCCGGATGCGAGTTGGGCGCGGACTCCTGCGACGGGTACGTGCACCCGCTGGGTATCCGGGTCGCGGCCGGGTCCTACTACCCGTACCTGATCTCGCTGTCGGTGTTCCTCACCGTGTTCGTGCTGCCGGTCATCGGGGCGATCGCCGACCGGTCGGCGCACAAGAAGCGGCTGCTCGGCGGGGCCGCGTTCACCGGCGCCGGCGCGACCATCGCGATGGCCTTCGTCACCGGCGACCGCTACCTGCTCGGTGGGGCGTTGTTCCTGGTCGCCAACATCTCCTTCGGCGCGGCGGTCGTGGTCTACCACTCGTTCCTGCCGCAGCTCGGCGGCCCCGACGAACGCGACGGCATCTCCAGCCGCGGCTGGGCGATCGGCTATCTCGGTGGTGGTCTGCTGCTGGCGCTCAACCTCGTCGCGATCACCCTGCTCGACGACGGGGACAACCCACAACGCACCCTGGACCTGGCCCGCTGGTCGATCGTGTCCGCCGGGGTGTGGTGGGCGGTGTTCACGCTGGTGCCGCTGCGCTGGATGCGCGAGCACCCCAGCGAGGCGGCCCTGGCCGGTGGCGGCGGCAACGTGGTCACCGACGGGTTCCGGCAGCTCGGCCGGACCATGCGGGAGATCAAGGCGTACCCGTTGACGTTGTTCTTCCTGCTCGCCTTCCTGGTCTACAACGACGGCATCCAGACCGTCATCACCCTGGCCAGCCAGTACGGCACCGAGGAGCTGCGCCTGGAGCAGAGCACCCTGATCATCACGATCCTGCTGGTGCAGTTCCTCGCCTTCGGCGGCGCGCTGAGCCTCGGCGCGTTGGCCAGGCGCATCGGCGCGTGGAAGACCGTGCTGCTGAGCCTGGTGCTCTGGACCGTTGTGATCATCGCCGCGTTCCGGCTGCCCGCCGAGGCGCCGGTGCCGTTCATGGTCCTCGGCGCGGGCATCGGCCTGGTCCTCGGCGGCAGCCAGGCGTTGAGCCGGTCGCTGTTCAGCCAGCTCATCCCGGTCGGCAAGGAGGGCGAGTACTACGGCTTCTACGAGATCAGCGACAAGGGCACCAGCTGGCTCGGCCCGCTCGCCTTCGGCCTGGTGTTCCAACTCACCGCCTCCTACCGGGTGGGCCTGGTCTCACTGCTGATCTTCTTCGTGGTCGGTTTCCTGCTCCTGGCCGCCGTGCCGATCCGCCGTGCCATCGTCGCCGCCGGCAACACACCACCCCGGGTGCTCTGAGCACGCGTCCCGCGCCCGACAGATCAGCCTCGGCCGATCGGCTAGGCTGCCCGACCGTGACAGACGACGCCGCCACCGCTCCGACCTGCCTGGCTCACCCGTTCCCCGGCCAGCCGCACGCACCGGCCGGGTGCGCGGCCGCACGCGGGCTCGACGGGCGTCCGGTGCACGCCGCGGCGTTGAAGTTTTTCTGGGGGCCGATGGACTGCGGTAAGTCGACGATGGCGTTGCAGATGAACTACAACCACGCCCGGCAGGGCCGTCGTGGGCTGGTCACCACCCGCATCGACAGGTCGCTGGGCCCACAGGTCACCACCCGCATCGGCCTGGCCCACGAGGCCATCGAGGTCACCGACGACCTGGACCTGCGGGCCCTGGTGCGCGGCCGGTGGGCCGACGGGGTACGCGTCGACTACCTGATCTGCGACGAGGCGTGCTTCTACACCGTCGAGCACGTCGAGCAGATGGCCGAGCTTGTCGACAGCTACGACGTGGACGTGTTCGCGTTCGGCCTGGCCACCGACTTCCGGTCGCGCCTGTTCCCCGCCGCGCAACGGCTGTTCGAGTTGGCCGACGAGGTCGCCCGCATCCAGGTCGAGGTGCTCTGCTGGTGCGGCCGGGAGGGGCTGCTCAACGCCCGCGTCGTCGACGGGCGGGTGGTCCGCGAGGGCGCGCAGGTCGTCATCGGTGACACCGTCGAGACCGCCGAGGTGCGCTACCAGGTGCTGTGCCGCCGGCACTACCGCAGCGGCGACCTCGGCCCCCGCGACTGAGCGGCCCGCCGCGACGACACCCGGTCGGCCACGATCACCGCGCCGGTGATCAGCAGCGCGGCCGAGGCAGCCACCGCGAGTGACACCCGCAGCGCGACCGCCGGCGCGCTCAGGGCGAGCAACAGCACGGTCGCGGCGGCCCGAGCGACGCTCCCGCCGTCGCCGAGCGCGAACTGGTACGCGGCGTGCCCGGCCAGGAACAGCGCGGGGCCGCCCAGCACGACCAGAGCGGTCGCCCAGCCGACCGGTTCACCGGGGGCGTGCAGCAGGAACTCGTCGCCGACCGCCGTGACGACGATGCCGGCCACCATCACCGGGTGCAGGTAGTTGAACACCAACCGCGAGAGCCGGCCGGCCCGCCGGCCCGCCCCGGCCAACGCCACCATGGCGGCCTGGGCCCGGTCGAAGTACACCCACCACAGGGCCGCCGAGCCCGCGAAGGCGAGCAGGAAGGCGGCGATCGTCACCCCGTCCAGCTGCCGCGTCAGCGTCCGTCCGGTGATCAGGATCGACTCCCCCAGCGCGATGAGGATGAACGCCTGGCAGCGTTCGGCCAGGTGCCCGCCCTCCACCTCCCAGTGCTCGGGGGTGCTGCGCCCCAACCCGGGCACCGGGAACCCGGTCGCCAGCCCGATCGCGTCGACGGCGATCACCGCGATCCAGATCACCTCCCGGGCCGGGGTGTCCACCAGCGCCCCGACAACCGCGAGCGAGCTGGTGGCGGTAACCCAGACGACGCACTGGCGGAAACTGTCACCCAGCCCGGGTTGGCCGCGGATCGCCCACATGGCGAAGACCGTCCGCCCCACCTGCACCGCCGCGTAGGCCGCGGCGAAGAGCAGACCGTTGTCGCCGAAGGCGCCGGGGAGCGCCGCGGCGAGCAGCAGGCTGCCCAGCGACGCCAGCAGCAGGGTGACCCGCACCGGGGTCCGATCCGGGTGCAGCCAGTTGCCCGCCCACACGGTGTAGATCCACACCAACCAGACCAGGCCCAGCAGGACGGCGGTCCGTCCGGCACCCGACCAGCCGAGGTCTCCGCTCAGGTAGTGCGACAACTGGGTGATGGTGAAGACGTAGACCAGGTCGAAGAACAGCTCGGTGGAGGTGGTCCGCTCCACCCCGCGACGCGGGCGCAGCAACTGCGGGTGCAGCGGACGGCTGTTCGGCCCCGAGCGGGTCACCGCACACCCCGCTGCACCCGCGACCGGTCGGCCACGATGACGGCGACGGTCACCGCCAGCGCCAGCGCGGCGCACACCGCGACGGGCAGGCCCAGCCCCACCCCGACCGGCACCAGCGCGAGCAGCACCAGCACCGCCGTGATCCGGCTGGTCGGCAGGTGTCGCCACAGCAACGCCTGATAGGCGGCGTGCCCGGCCAGGAACAACGCCGGCCCACCCAGGACGAACAGCGCGGCGACGGTGGTGGCGGGCACGCCGGGCCCGCGCAGCAGCAACTCGTCGCCGGCGGACACGACGATCACGCCGGCGACGATCACCGGGTGCAGGTAGTTGAACGCCACCCGGCTCAACGCGCCGGTACGCTCGCCCGCCCCCGCGATGACCTCTGTCGCGGCCGGGGCCGACCGGGCGAAGTACACCCACCACAACGCCACCGAACCGGCGAACGCCAGCAGGAACGCCCCCGACGTCCCCAGGTCCACGTGCGACGTGAGGGTGCTGCCGGTGACCAGGATCGACTCACCCAACGCGATCAGGACGAACGCCGCGCACCGTTCGGCCAGGTGCCCACCCTCCACCATCCACCGTTCCGGGCGGCTGCGACCCCGCCCCGGCAGCGGGTAACCGATCAGCAGGCCGACGACCTCGATCACGATCACCGCCGCCCACCACGCCTCCCGGGCAACCCCGGCGGCCAGGCCGCCGAGCACCACGAGCACCGACGTCCCGGTGATCCACGGCAGCGACTGCTGGAACCCGGCGACCAGCCACGGGCTGCCCCGCACCGCCCACAACGCGAACACGGTGCGGCCCACCTGGACGCCCACGTAGACGAACGCGAACAGCAGGCCGGTGTCGGCGAACGCCTCCGGGATCGCCGCCGACAACCACAGGCTGCCCAGCGCCACGCCGATCAGCATCGTCCGCACCGGCCCCTGATCCGGTTGCAACCAGTTGGTCAGCCAGGTGGTGTAGACCCAGACGAACCAGACCAGGGCCAACAACAGCGCGGTACGCGCGGCGCCCCGCCAGTTTGGGTGGGCGATCAGGTAGTGCGACAACTGGGTGACGGAGAAGATGAAGACCAGGTCGAAGAAGAGTTCCGTCGACGTGGTCGGCTGCACCCCCGTGCGCGGGCGCAACAACTGCGGGTGTGCCGGAG
Organism: Micromonospora sp. NPDC048935; assembly: GCF_043197875.1. Taxonomy (NCBI): domain Bacteria; kingdom Bacillati; phylum Actinomycetota; class Actinomycetes; order Micromonosporales; family Micromonosporaceae; genus Micromonospora; species Micromonospora sp. NPDC048935. The sequence goes on from NZ_JBICTZ010000007.1 coordinate 46,705, forward strand.
TGGCGGCCGGTGGTTCAGAAGGGGTCACCGCACACCCGCCAGTCCCCGTCCTCGCGGACCACCGGTAGGCGGCGTTCCTCGCTGCGCCCGCCGTCGCGGGTCACCTTCACCGTCACCGTCCCGCTCGGGCGTCCGCTGCGGGTGGCGACCGACACGTCGGTGATCTCGTAGTCGGTGACCATCGGGGGTGTCCGCACCCAACTGGTGAAGCCGATCTCGCTCCACCGGCTGCGGGCATCCTCGCAGAGCCGCTCGTACGCGCGATCGCTGTCGCCGAGCGCCACCTCGCTGAGGAAGTCGTCGGCGGTCTCCCGGATCGGGCCGGCGGCCTGCCGGACGGTCTGGAGGTTCCAGGCGGCCAGCCCGGCCACCCCGACGCAGCACAGCGCCACACCGAACCCGGCGAACGCCAGCCCGGTGCGCATCGGGCGGTTGCGCCGGGCCGGTCGGCTCCACGACTGGCCGGCACCCACGACTACCGACCGTAGAGAACGTGGTCGCACTGAAGTGTGACAAGTCGGAAATCGGCGGTAGGTAGTGGGCCGGACTGCCCTGTTCGGACCGGCCACGGATCGTCTACGGTCGGCGCACACCCCCCGAGCAGTGCCAGGAGCCGATCGATGAGCCGCTTCGTGCAGCCGCTACCACCTCCCGTCGATCCGTACACCGGTGACCGCCTCCTGCGGTCCTGGCTGGAGCGTCACCTGGGCCCGGCCGGGCACGCCGCCGCGAAGGGTCGCCTCGCCGACCTGGCCGCCGACGTCACCGGGCCGCTGCGCGCGGCACACGCCGACGCGGAGGCGCACCCGCCGACGCTTGTTCGCTACGACCCGTGGGGTGCGCGGATCGACCGGATCGACACCTCGGCCGGCTGGCAGGCGCAGCGCGCCGCCGCCGCCCGACACGCCGTGGTCGCGCTGCCCTACCTGCCGGAGGCGCGCGGCACCTGGGGCGCCGCCGCGCGGGTCGTGCAGCACGCCCTGCTGCACCTGTACGGGCCGGAGTCGGCGACGTTCTCCTGCCCGGTGGCGATGGCCGACGGGGCGGCGGCGCTGCTCAGCACGCCCGACGTGGACGCCGGGGTCCGCGACGCGTGGCTGCCCCGGCTGATCTCCACGGACCCGGCCACCGCGATCACCAGCGGGCAGTGGATGACCGAGTCGCAGGGCGGCTCCGACCTGGGCCGTTCCAGCACCATCGGCCGGCCGGCGGCGGACGGATCCTGGCGGCTGACCGGGGAGAAGTGGTTCTGTTCCGCCGCAGACGCGGCGATGGCGGTGGCGCTGGCCCGGCCGGAGGGTGCCGGGCGGGGCAGCCGGGTGCTCGCGCCGTTCCTGGTCCCCCGCTACGCGGTCGACTCGCCGTTGAGCATCGGTGGGGCACCGGACGGGCCCGCACCGGGTGTCACCGTGCACCGCCTCAAGGACAAGCTCGGCACCCGCGCGCTGCCCACCGCCGAGATCGGGCTGCGCGACGCGTACGCGCTCCCGCTGGGCGACCCGGCGGTGCCCGGCCTGGTGCGGGCGATGACCCTGGTCGTGGTGACCCGGGTGCACAACGCCGCCGCGGCGGTCGGTGGGATGCGCCGCGGGCTGGACCACGCCCGCGCGTACGCCGAGGTGCGGCACGTCGCGGGCGGGCCGCTGGCGTCCTCGCCGCTGCACCGGGCCACCCTGGGCACCCTCGCGGTGGACGCGGCTGGCGCGTTCGCCCTCGCCGGGCACGCGTTCGCGCTGCTCGGGCGGGTTGAGGTCGGTGCCGACCCGGAGGCGACGGCGGAGCTGCGCATCGTGGCGCCGCTGGCGAAGCTGGCCACCGGCCGGCTCGCGGTCAGCTCGGCCAGCGAGTACGTGGAGAGTTTCGGCGGGGCCGGTTACGTGGAGGACACCGGCGTGCCCCGGCTGCTGCGCGACGCGCAGGTGCTGCCGATCTGGGAGGGCACCACGAACGTGCTGGCCCTGGACGTGCTGCGCGCGTTGACCCGGGAGGACGCCGGGGCGCCGGTGCTGAGCCGGCTCGCCGCCGCCGTCGACCTGGCCCGACCGCTGTCGCCGACGCTTGCCGACACCCTGTCCGCGGCCACCGCGCAGCTGGGCGACACCATCACCGCGGTCACCGCCAATCCGAGTGGTGCGGCGGTGCAGGCCGGTGCCCGTGGCCTGGCGCTGCGCCTGGCGTACGCGCTGACCACCGCGCTGCTCGTCGAGCACGCCGCGTGGGGTGACGAGCAGGCGGAGTTGGCGGCCCGGCTGTGGGCGCGGCGCTGGCTGCGGCACGAGGAGATCGCCGAGGACGCCCACCACCACCTGGAGTTGCTCTGCTGAGCGGCCGAGGCGAGCGCGGGCAGGTGCCATGTCGGTGCTGATCGAGCTGGGTGACGACCGGGGCGCACCCCTGGACGAGCCCGGGCCGCCGCCGCCGGTGTCGCGCCGTTGGCGGGTGGCGCTGCTGCTGGTGGCGTGCGCCCTGCTCGGCGGCGCGACCGGGCCCGCGTACCTGACGCCCCAGGTCGGGCCGGCGGTGCCCGCCGGGGCGACAGTGCTCGGCGCGGGGCCGCTGCTGCTCGTCGTCGACCCCGGCACGAACCCGCCGACGCTGAGCGCCTACAACTCGGGCGCGCCGAACGGCCCGCCCCGGTGGCGGGTCACCGTGCCGTCCGCCGCCGGGTGGTTCGCCGAGGCCGCCGGCGAGCTGCTGCTGCTTGTCGAACGCGACCAGACGCGCGGGGCGAGGATGACCACCGCCCGGTCGATGCGGACCGGCCAGCTCAGGTGGGGGCGACGCGAGCGGGTGTACGCGGCCGGAGACGTGCCGGTCGCGGTGCGCGAGGTGCGCAGTGCCTCCGAGCCGGGACGGCGGGTCGAGGGCACGGTGCGCGGTGTCGATCCGGCGACCGGCGCGACCCGCTGGTCGGTTCCGGTGCCCTCCACGGCGGTGCTGCGGGCGCTGCCCGGGCGGTTGCTGCTGGTGCAGGACGACGGGCTGGCCCGGCTACTCGACGCCCGCGACGGCACGGAACGGGGGCGGGGACAGCTTCCGCCGGCCGACTACGGCCCGGACAACCCCCAGGTCGTGGGCGGGCACCTGGTGCTGCGCCACCCGAGCGGCAGTGGGCCGGCGCTGACCGGCTACGACCTGCCCGGCCTGGCGCAGCGGTGGCGGTTGCCGGTCGAGCCGGGTGAGCTGACCCTGCGACCCTGCCAGGGTCTGCTCTGCGGGCAGGACGAGCGGGGCCGCTGGGCGATCGACGCCGGCACCGGGCAACGGCGCTGGACGTGGCCGGCCGGGACGCGCTGGCGCACGGTGGCGGGCGCACGGCCCGACATCGAGCCATTGGTGCTGGTGGGACTGGCGGCGGACGGCCGGCGTGTCCTGGTCGCGACGGTGGGCCGCGACGGCCACCGGGTGACCGCGGTGCTCCCGGCGGGGCTGACCGACTGCCGGCGGGTCGGCGCGGGGCTCCTCTGCCGCGACGGCACCGACCGGGTGACGGTCTGGCCGCTCGCCGCCCGCTGACCGACCGCCACGGTCAGCGCAGCGGGCCTCGCGCGACGGCGGCGCGCATCGTCTCCGGGTCGCCCGCCGGGACGAACTCCAGCCACCAGGTCGCACCGGCCGCCGCGAGCTCGTCGAGGTACACCCGTTCGGCGCGTTCGTCGGATCGTCGCCGCCGCCCGCCGATCGCCACGTCGAACGGCTGGCCGTCGGCGCGGGTGGGTGGCAATGCCTTGACCAACTCGCGGACTTCGTCGGGGGTGAAGTCGGACCACCCGTCGGTGTCGGTGAGCTTGTACGGCACGATGCCGTCGGCGCGGGCCGCGCGGCGGCGCACCGCCCCGGCCTGGAGGCTGCCGCCGACCCAGACCGGCACCCGGGGCGACTGCACCGGCGGGGGTCGCAGTGCGACCCCGTCGGCGCGGTAGTGGGTGCCCTGATGGCTGACCCGCTCGCCGCCGAGCAGCCCGGTCAGCAGGTCGAGACCCTCGTCGAGCATCGCGGCGCGCACGGACGTGTCGGTCTGCTCGCCGAATGCGGTCAGCCCCCGGTCGGCGGGGTCACCGACGCCGACCGCGACGGTGGCGCGGCCGGCGCTGAGGTGGTCGAGGGTGAGGACCTCCCGCGCCAGCTTCGCCGGCCGACGCCGGGGTAGCGCGGTGACGGTGGTGCCCAGGCGCACCCGGGCGGTGCGCCCGGCGATCGCGGCGAGCACCAGCCACGGGTCGTAGGTGGACGGCTCGTCGCCGGAGTAGTGGATCAGATAGTCCTCCAGGAACACGCCGTCCCACCCGGCGCGCTCGGCGACCTCTCCCAGCTCGACCAGGGTGGACACCGCGAGGGAGTCGCCGCCGCAGGAGATTTCCAGGCCATGTCTCATCCGCCGACGGTACGAGTGGGGTACGACGGGTGGCGCGGGAGCGCTCCTGTCGGACCCCGGGGACATACTGCCGACGTGACGACTTCTGCCGACCTTGCCATGGTCAACCTCGACAGTTCCGACCCCGCCGGCCACGCCGCGTTCTATCACGAGGCGCTCGGTTGGGAGGTCACCCACAGCAACGCCGAGTACGCGATGATCAGCTCCGGGGCCGTCTCCATCGGCTTCGGTCTGGTCGAGGGCTACCAGCCGCCGGCCTGGCCCGACGGCGACAAGCGCTACCACCTCGATCTCTATGTCGACGACCTCGCGGCGGCGGAGGACAGGTTCGTCGCGGCGGGCGCGTCCAAGCCGGATTTCCAGCCCGGCGGCGACAAGTGGGTGGTGCTGCTCGACCCGATCGGGCAGCCGTTCTGCATCTGCCCCCGCCCCCAGAGCTGAGACGGCTCGGCGCAACCTCCTCGGCGGGCGTGTGGCGGTCAGGCCCGGCGGCGGGACCGGGCCGCCCACACCGCGTACGCCGGGTCGCGGTCGAGGTTGTGCCGGTCGCGGTCGTAGCGGCGGGTGGTGCGCGGGTCGGCGTGGCCCATCGCGTCCTGCACGTCTTCCAACGGCACGCCCTCCGAGCGGGCGGTGGTGGCGAAGGCGTGCCGCAGCGAGTGCGGGGACAGCTTCGCCCAGGCCGGGATGCCGGCGGCGCGGGCGAGCCGGCGGACCATCCGGAACACCGAGTGCCGGTCCAGTCGGGCGCCGCTGGCCGTGACCAGCAGTGGGCCGGTCAACTGTGGCACCGGCACGCCGGTGGCGGCGGCCCGCTGGGCCAGGTAGGCGTCCACCGCGTACCCGGTGCCGGGGGTGAGGGCGCGACGGCGTTGCTTGCCGCCCTTGCCGACGAACCGCACGCTGCGGTGCCCGCGTTCGGTGCCGAGGTCGGTCAGGTCCAGCGAGATCAGCTCCCCGACCCGCAGGCCCAGGTCGGCCAGGAGCGCGAGCGCGGCCCGGTTGCGCGCGGCGGTCGGGCCGGTGTCGGCGTCGGCGGCGCCGAGCAGCGCGTCCACCTCCTCCGGGGTGAGCCCGATGGTCGCGGAGTGGTCCCGGTCGACGCGGGGCCTGTCGGCTCCGGAGACCGGGTTGGCCGCCACGCCGCCGAGCTTGACGAGGAAGTCGTACCAGCTGGACAACGCGGAGAGCCGACGGGCGACGGTGGCCGGGGTCAGCGGCCGGCCGCTGCGGGTGCCGATGGTGGACTCCAGCGCCCGGGCGTACTCGTTGACGTGCAGGAACGTGACCCGTAGCGGGTCCAGGTCGCGACTGGCGCACCAGCGCAGCCAGCCGGTGACGTCGCGGCGGTAGGCGTCGCGGGTGTGCTCGGACAGCCGCCGGTTACGCAGCCACGCCTCGGTGACCTCGATCGGCCCGCTCGGCAGCGCGGGCGGCGCGGACGGGCGGATCAGCACCGGAGTGTCGGAGATCGCCATGTGAAAAAGGCTCTCAGCCTCGGGTGGGATCAGCGCGCAGGCGCGCCGATCCCACCCGTCACCGTGATCAGGCGTTGATCTGCCGGCGTCCGTCGCCGTTGGAGCTGATGGTCACGCGGCGCGGCTTGGCGCGCTCGGCGACCGGGATGCGCAACGTCAGCACCCCGTGCTCGTAGCCAGCTTCCAGCTTGTCGGTGTCCAGGGTGTCGCCCAGGAACAGCCGCCGGGTGAAGGTGCCCATCGGGCGTTCGGCGGCGACCAACTCGACGCCGTCACCGGTGGGCCGGCGACGCTCGGCGCGGACGGTGAGCACGTTGCGCTCGACGGTGCAGTCGATGGTGTCCGGGTCGACGCCGGGAAGGTCGAACGCCGCGTAGAAGTGGTCGCCGTCGCGGTAGGCGTCCAGGTGCATCGTCGCGGGACGGGCCGCCGTACCGAAGAACTGGTCGGCGAGTCGGTCGATCTCGCGGAAGGGGTCGGTACGCATCAACATGGTCATGCCTCCTCGGTTCTCCTGGCCGAAGGTGATGAGTTGAGCCGGGGTGACTCAACTTCCTCTTCCTATTTAACGCATCCGCGTGCCGACGTCAACCGCTCAGGACAGCCGCTTCTCGAACCAGTGCTCGGCGTAGGGGCCGTGCGAGTACGCCGGGATCTCGGTGTAGCCGTGCCGGGCGTACAGGGCGCGGGCCTCGACCAGGTCGGCGCGGGTGTCGAGCCGGATCCGGTCCGACCCGGCCGCGTGGGCCCGCTGCTCGGCGGCGGCCAGCAGCGCGGCACCGCCACCCTCGCCCCGATGAGCGGGTCGGATGAACACCCGGGTCAGCTCGGCCCCGCCGGGCTGCCAGCGCAGGCCGGCGCAGCCGGCCACCTCGTCGCCGCGGTGGGCGAGCAGGAGCAGCCCGGTGGGCGCGGTCAGGTCGTCGCTGGGAAACTCGGCCAGAGCACGTTCGACCTCGCCGGGCAGAGCCGGGCGACGGTGATAGCGAACCACCATCTCGGTCATGTACTCGTGCAAGAGCAGCACGGCGTCGGGGTGGTCGGGCCGGGCAGCGGTGGTTGCCCAGACGGGCCGGGCGGTCATGGTCACCCGCTGATCATGACCGCCCGGTCAACGGTTTTATCCGGTCGCGTGGGCTCGCGCCGCCGGTGGCAGGAACCCCTCCCGGTCCTGCTCGGGCAGGGTCGCGAGCAGGACGTCCTGAATGCGCTGGACCACCCGCCGCGCCCGGTGCAGGACCTGCTCCCCCGCCGGCGTCACCACGACCAGACGGTGTGCGCCGTGGACGATCAGGCCCGCTGGTAGATGCCGCGCTCGCGGGTGAGCAACCGCTCGTCGACGAGATACCGACGCAGCGTGGCGTGGTCCGACCCACCCGCCGTGCACCACGCCTTGAGCGCCTCGTCGACGGCCCGCTCCGGATAGTGGGTGCCCGGCGCGAACGACCGCTCGGCGATGTGGGTGAGCAGCACGCGTCGCCGTTTCGGCTGCGCCGGCAGGCCCACCAGGACGTCTCCGCGCAGGAAGGTCCGCAGCACCGGGTCGGCGGCCGGGTCGGTGTCGTCGGCCGGGCGGCCGTCGCGGGCGGCGGCCCGCAACGACGCCTCGTCGGCCGTGAGCGCGCCGTCCGCGCCGGTGACGAGGCCCGCGTCGGTGAGCCGGCGGACCCCGGTGAGCACGACCCGCGCCGGCAGGCCGGTCCGCTCGGCGACCTGCGCCGCGCTTGTCGCGCCCAGCACGATAGCCGCGAAAATCCGTCGCCGTCCGTCGTCGGCCAGGGCACCGGCCAGAGCATGCGCAGTCACGTCGGTCACCCTCGCATCAGCGGTACGCGGACCGCCAGGCGTTTTCCGGCCCGCTCGGTCGGCCGCCATGCCGCTGGGGTACGCGCTGACGCGCCACTGGCCGCAGACGCGTTCGGCGTGCCCGTGCCGCCGGCCTGCTGGTCCTCGCCTCCTGCGCGGGCACCGCGCTCGTCCCCGGCGTACGCCGACTGGCCCGGCCGACGGCACCGCAACCGCAACCGTCCGACCCCGCCGGCCTGCGCTGATGCCGGGCGGGCCCACGCAAAGGGCCCCCGACCAGTGTCGGGAGCCCGCGTGCGGTGTAGGTCGGTCAGCCGGCGGCCCGGGTCATGGCGACGAAGCCGCGCCACGCCTGCGGGCTGAAGGTCAGCGTGCCGCCGTCGCGGTCCTTCGTGTCCCGCACGAGGACCACACCCGGGAGGTTGTCGGCGACCTCGACACAGTTGCCGCCGTTGCCGCCGCTCTTGGTGCTCTTACGCCACCGCGCACCGCTCATGTCCATGATGCTGCCGCTTCTCTGAGAAGGTCCAAGGAACGCCCCCGGGGCAGTGCCTCTCCGCGAATACGCTCCCACCGTCGTTCGAGCTTAACAAGCTCCGATGCCTGATCGAGGATCTGCGCCTGGGCCGGGCCGTCGACGTACGCCACCCGCGACCCGTCCGGCATGTCGGCGATGGTGAAGGGGCCGTCCAGCCCGGGATAGCTGGGTGCGTCCGCCGGGACGATGTGGAGTTGAACGCTGTCTGACTCGGCATGCTCGATCAGCCGGGCGAGCTGCGCCGCCATCAGGGCGCGGTCGTTGCCGACGCGTCGGCGGAGCACCCCCTCGTCCAGCACGGCGATCAGCAGTGGCCCGCCCTCCCGGGTGAGGATCGCCTGGCGGGCCATCCGCGCCTCGGCGAACTCGGCGACCGCGTCCGGTGTCAGCACCCCGCCCGCCAGGGTCGCCCGCGCGTACGCCTCCGTCTGCAACAGGCCGGGCACCCAGGCCAGCTCGAACGACCGCAGCGTCACCGCCTCGCGTTCGAGATCGACCCACGGCCGGAACCACACCGGTTCGCGACGGCGGACCACGTCCGGCCAGAGCGTGTCGGAGTCCCTGGCCAGCAGCTCCGCCACCGTCGAGCGGTGCCGGCTCTGTGGAATGTGGCCGGGGTTCGCCCATCTCGCGACGGTCTTCGGGTGCACGCCGACGCGACCGGCGAGACTCTCGGCGGTGTGCCCCGCCTCGGCGAGCGCAGTGACAAAGGCGTGGTTCATGCCGTCTCTCCTCCGGAGCAAATCAGCCGTCCACAGGAGATTACACAACGCTGTGTGATTGTCCGACGACCCTGGGCAAGGTGTTGTGTGGACGGTGCGAGAGGGGAGAGCGATGCCAGACGAGCGAGCAGAACCGAGGCGGCCGGAGGGGCGGAGATGACCGACACACTGCGGGCCGGCGACGTGGTCCGGTTGACCACCGCCGCGAGCGTGCAGTTCCACAAGCCGATCGTCGTCCGGGTCATCCGGGAGCTACCCGAACGGCACACCTACGACGGCTGGCTCTGGCTGGAGGCCTACGAGCTGAGCCCGAAGGGCGAAGCAATCGCACGGCGCGAGCTGTACGTGCTGCGCAACGGCGTGCAGGTGCAGTTCCGGGCCCCCCGCCGGGCCAACGAGACCCGCCCACCCGCGCCGATCCGGCGCACCGGTCCCGTGCGGGTCGTCTGATGCCCGGACGCCGGCAGCACTCTCCGCTGCGCCCCTCGTGGCGCTGCCCGGTCTGCGGCATCCTGTGGCCGTGCTCGGCCGCGAAGCTGCGCCTGCTCGGCGAGTACCGCGAGGACCGGCCGGGCCTGTTGGCTCACCTGGCGACGGTGCAGCAGGCAGCCGAAGCCGACCTCACCGCGATCAACCCGGGCGTCGCGCTACCCGACCTGACCCCGCGTTTCGTCGGCTGGGCCGAGGCCCGCTAGCCGGCGGCGCACCCACCGGCGTGAGCCTGGCCCTGCCACTACCAGGAAAAGCGGGGCCAAGCCTGAACCCCTGGGATGCGGGAAGAGTGGGTCACCAGGCACGACGAGAGGAATGGGACACATGGCACCACAGCGCATCGAGACTCCGTTCGGGTTCAGCTCCACCGCCGCGGAGGTGCTCGCTGGCGTCGACCTGACCGGCAAGCGCGCGATCATCACCGGCGGCGCGGGCGGAATCGGTGTGGAGACCGCCCGGGCCCTCGCCGGGGCGGGTGCGGAGGTCGTGCTGGCGGTCCGCCGCACCAGCGTCGCCGAAACGGCCATCGCGGACATCACGGCAACAACGGGAAACACCGACATCAGCGCACGGGAACTCGACCTGGCCGACCAGGGATCGGTGCGCAGGTTCGTCGACGGATGGGACCAGCCCCTGCACATCCTGGTGAACAACGCCGGGATCATGGCGCTGCCGCACCTCCAGCACACCCCCGAGGGCTGGGAGATGCAGTTCGCCACCAACTACCTGGGCCACTTCGCGCTGACCCTCGGGCTGCACGACGCGTTGGCCGCCGCCGGTGGCGCACGCGTCGTCTCGGTCGCCTCCAGCGGGCACCTGTTCTCCCCCGTCATCTTCGACGACCTGCACTTCCGATTCCGCCCGTACGACCCGTTCCTCGCCTACGGGCAGTCCAAGACCGCGGAGGTGCTGCTCGCCGTCGAGGCGACCCGGCGCTGGTCCGGTGCGGGCATCTACGCCAACGCGCTGAACCCCGGCGCCATCGCGACCGGCCTCCAGAAGCACACCGGCGGGCTGCGTACGCCCAAGGAACAGCACAAGACCCCGCAGCAGGGGGCCGCGACCACCGCCCTGCTGGCCGGCTCGCCACTTGTCGACGGCGTCGGCGGGCGCTACTTCGAGGACGTCACCGAGGCCCCGGTGGTAGACGAGATGCCCGCGAACTACGCGGGCGTCGCCCGGTACGCGCTCGATCCGGCCAACGCGCAACGGCTGTGGGACGTCGCCCTCGGGCTCCTCAACTGAGAACACCCCGGCTCCGGGCGCGGACCGGGGCGCACCGGGCATTCGCCGGTACGCCCCGCCCCGAGGGATCGGTGTGTCAGCTCGCGGGACCCACGTTCATCACGTACTGGCCTTCCATGTTTCCGGGCAGCGAGAAGTTGGCCACGATGAAGGTCTCCCACCACTTCGTGCCCTGGCCGGCGACCCGCCCAACGCCCAGCTTCGTGGTGTTCTTCCAGACCAGTGCGGTGAAGTGCCCGATGGGCTTCGTGGAGTCGATGGGTTCGCCCGTGGCGAAGTTGTAGTTGCTGTGCTCGGCGTACCAGCCGTCTACCGCGGCAGTGCCCGAGCCCGCCGTGGGGCCGGTTGAGGCGCCCGCCCACGACGCGTTCTCACCGGTGTCCGGTCGCAGGCCCTCGTGGGTGAGCGTGGTGCTCTCGGCCATGAAGGACGCCCTCGACTTCGCATACTCCACAAGTTCCGGGTCGAGGGTAAGCGGCGACGATCCGTGCCGTGCCCGCAGTTCGTTGACCTTGGTCAGCACCTCTTGCAGGAACTCGTCGTTGGTTCGATCAGAGAATCCAGCTCGCATGACGTGACACCCTTCTTCGGAAGACGAACGGCGGAAGATCTGCCCCCGTGGCGGGTGGCTCGGCCCTGGACGGCTCGCACCGGGGCTGGGCAGCCATCGGCAGCCTTCCATTCGTCAACGCGAAAAGACCATCACTCAAGGTGACGCATCAATGACAGAGCGACAAGTTGGGGTCTCGCCGGTGGACCGGTGAGGAGACGCTGCGGCGAATCCGGCCGCACCGCTCCAGGTGAGCGGGGTAGCCGGGCTTGGACGTGGGCGTCAGCGCCACGTCGTGCCAGAACCTGAACGATGTCAGTGGCGTGACAGCGAATTTCCTGTTCTCTGCCACAACGGCAATTTCGCACCCCGCCGGTTGCGGCGGGATGCTCCACGAGACTGCGCCCGCGCCTCGTCGTCACCGTCGAGGCGGCGGCGTCACTCTCCGGTCGGACCCCCGGCCAGTTCGGCGACCACGTCGAGGTGGCCGAGGTGGCGGGCGTACTCCTGCACCAGGTGCAACAGCACCCGCTCCAGCGACGCCGGGGCCGCGCCGTTCCAGCGCGGCCCCGGCGCACCGACCTCCGCCAGGTCGTGCGCCGTCACCACCGCCGTGGTGTGCGCGCCCTGCGCCCGCAGCGCCGCCACCAGGTCCGCCCGGGTCTCGTCGGGGCCGACGTACCAGCGGTCGTCGCGGCGGTCACCCCACGGCTCGGCGACGTCCCGGCCCTGGAAACCCCACTCGATCCAGCGCCGCTCGACGTGCCGCAGGTGCGTGAGCAACTCCAGCGGGGTCCACCCGGACGACAGCCGGGTGCGCCGCAACTCCGGCTCGGCCAGCGCCGACACCTTGGCCACCACGGACTCCCGGAAGTAGTCCAGGTAGCGCAGGAAGACCTCGGTGCGGCTGCTAGCCGGGGCGGTGGGCTCGGGGAAGGCGATCACGGCGCGGTCGGCAGGTCGCGGGCGCGCTGGCGCACACCCGCCCCGCCGTAGGGGTAGTCGCCCACGAGCGGGGCGCTGGCCTCGTCGAGCAACCGCATCTGCTCGGCGTCGAGGACCAGGTCCGCGGCGGTCAGGTTGTCGTCGAGCTGCGCGGTGGTGCGCGCGCCGAGGATCACCGAGGTGACCGCCGGGCGGGCGGCCAGCCAGGCCAACGCCACCGCCGACATGGACACGCCGCGTTCCTTGGCGACCCGGCCGACCACGTCGAGCACCCGCCAGGTGCGCTCCTCGGCGTTACGACCGGCGTACGCCTCGACGCCGCGCTGCGGGTTCTCCCCGAGGCGGGTCGCGCCGGTGGGCGTGCTGTCGCGCTGGTACTTGCCGGTCAGCCAGCCACCACCCAACGGCGACCACGGCAGGATGCCGATGCCCTCGTTCTCGCAGACCGGCACCAGCTCGAACTCGATCTCCCGGGCCAGCAGGTTGTACTGCGGTTGCAGGGTCACGATCGGGGTGAGGTTGAGGTGCTGGGTGAGCAGGGCGGCCTTCTGCAACTGCCAACCGGTGAAGTTACTGACCCCCGCGTAACGGATCTTGCCGGCGCGCACCGCGTCGTCGAAGAACCGCAGCGTCTCCGGCAGTGGGGTAAGCGGGTCCCAGGCGTGCGCCTGGTAGAGGTCGACGGCCTCGACGCCGAGCCGTCGCAGGCTGGCATCCAGGGCGCGGGTGAGGTGCACCCGGGACAGGCCGGCGTCGTTCGCCCCCGGCCCCATCGGGAAGCGGCCCTTGGTGGCGATCACCAGTCGGTCGCGCAGGTCGGGCCGGGCCCGCAGCCAGCGCCCGACGATGCTCTCGGAGACACCCGTGGAGTAGACGTCGGCGGTGTCGAGGAAGGTGCCCCCGGCCTCGACGAACCGGTCCAGTTGGGCGAAGCTGCCGGCCTCGTCGGTCTCCGCACCGAACGTCATCGTGCCCAGACACAGGGTCGACACCACCGTGCCGGTGCCGCCCAGAGTGCGATAGCGCATATCGTCCTTCCGGTCCGAGTCAGAAGCCGATCTTCGCACCCGGCTCACCCACCTGCACGGGGAGGCCACCGGACCCCGGTACGGGCACCCACGCGACCGGCCCGCCCGTCATCATGTGCCCATGAGCGAGCCCGCGATCGACACCGACCGGCCGCAGCGTCCAGCCCAGACGGCACCGTCGACGGAGCCCGGTGTGCCCACCCGCGGGCCGTGGCTGGTGGCCCTGGCGACGAGTATGGTCCTGCTGCTGCTCGCCGGCCGCTACGGCTATCACCGCGACGAGTTGTATTTCCTGCTCGCCGGCCGACACCTCGACTGGGGCTACGTCGACCAGGGCCCGCTGGTCCCGGTGCTGGCCCGGCTCCTGGACACGATCGCGCCGGGCAACCTGGTGATCCTGCGTACCCCGTCGGCGTTGCTGGCCGGCGCGGCGGTGCTGCTGGTCGCCGCCATCGCCCGCGAGTGGGGCGCCGGTCGGGCCGCCCAGATCTTCGCGGCGGTGTTGGCCGCGCTGTCCGGCATCGTGCTCGCCAGCGGGCACCTGCTCAGCACCACCACCGTCGACCTGCTGGTCTGGTTGGCCGCGGCGTGGTGCGCGGTGCGGTTGTTGCGCTCCGGCGACAGCCGCTGGGCGCTGGGTATCGGGCTGGCGCTCGGTGTGGGCATGCTCAGCAAGCTGCTGCCCGCGCTCCTGGCCGTGGGCCTGATCACCGGCGTGCTCATCGCCGGGCCCCGTCGGCTGCTGCGCGACAGGTGGGTGCTCGCCGCCGCCGGGATCGCCGTGCTGCTGGCCGCACCCAACCTGATCTGGCAGGCGACGCACGGCTTCCCGCAGCTCGGCGTCGCCGCCTCCATCTCCGGGGGTGACAGCTCCTACAGTGGCCGCCTCGACGCGTTCACCCTCCAGTTCGTCATCATCAGCCCGTATGCCGTACCGATCTGGATCGCCGGCCTCGTCGCGCTGCTGCGCCGCCCGGCGTGGCGGGCCTACCGGGCGGTGGGCTGGGCCTGGTTGGTCGTGTTCGGCATCGTGTTGATCGCCGGTGGCAAGGGTTACTACGACGCGCCGCTGCTGCTGGTGCTCACCGCCGCCGGCGCGGTGGTGACCGTCGCGTGGGCGTCGCGCGGGTCGGTCCGGCTGCGTCGGGGGCTGCTCGCGCTCGGCGTGGTGCCGTTGCTGCTGCCCAGCATCGTGCTGCTGCTGCCGGTGCTGCCGGCCGAGCGGTTGCCCGGTTTCGTGGTCGACGTCAACTACGACGCCGGTGAGACGATCGGCTGGCCGGCGTTCGCCGACTCGGTCGCCGCCGTCCATCGTGGGCTCGCGCCCGAGGAGCGTTCCCGGGCGGTCATCCTGACCGACAACTACGGCGAGGCCGGCGCGCTGGCCCGCTACGGTCCGACCCGTGCGCTGCCCCGGGCCTACTCGGGGCACAACAGCATGGCCGACTTCGGTCAGCCGCCCGCCAGCGCGGACGTGGTCATCGCGGTCGGCTGGCAGCGTGCCGACCCGCTGACCGCCTGGTTCGACGAGTGCACGCTCGCCGGGCGGGTGGACCAGCGGGTCGAGGTGGAGAATGACGAGAACGACGGCCCGATCCACGTGTGCCGAGGGCTGCGGCGTCCGTGGGCGCAGATCTGGGACAGCGAGGTACGCCACACGGGCTGAGCGCGCTCAGCCCGTGCCGGTTGTCAACCACGCCTGGATGCCGGCGAGGGCCTCGGGGCCGGAGGTGGCGTCGACGTCACCGGCGAGGTCGGCGATCGTGACGGCGGCGAGTGCCTGACGCCAGGCGTCCTCGGCTGCCCACATGGCGCGGGCGACCGGGCACGGCGTGGTGCAGGCGTCGGCCGGCGTCGCGAACGGGCCGCGCTGGCGGATCTCGGTGCAGACGAAGGTCGGGCCGGGGCCGTCGATGGCCTGCACCACGTCGAGCAGGGTGATGCTCTCGGGTGCGCGGGTCAGCACGTAGCCGCCCGACTTGCCCTGCACGGAGTGGATCAGGCCGGCACGGGCCAGGGCCTGGAGCTGCTTGGCGAGATAGCTGCTGGAGACGTCGTGCAGCTCCGCCAGCTTGGCCGCCGCCACGGGCGTGTGGCTGGCCGTCAGCACCACGCAGCAGTGCAGGGCCCACTCGACCCCGCCGGACATCTTCATGTCGCCACCCTAGTCGGGGTGCGGCCGTTGATCTCGATCGCGACGTCGACCGGCAGCGGGCGGTGGCGCGGTGAGCTGACACACGCACCCTCGCATACTCGGACTTCCGCTGTCCGGATATAGTTACCCGGACAGCGGAAGTCCGAGTATCGCTGGAGCGTCAGCAACCGGACGAACGACCACACAGCCACGGGAAGGTGCATGGGCATGAAGATCGCCGTACTGGGCGGGACCGGCCTCATCGGGTCACAGGTCGTCAAGATCTTGCAGGCGGCCGGGCACGACGCGGTGCCACTCTCGCTCTCCACCGGGGTGGACCTGCTCACCGGGCAGGGCCTGGCCGACGCACTCACCGGCACCGAGGTCGTCGTCAACCTGACGAACTCGCCGACCTTCGACGACGCCTCCCCCGCCTTCTTCCAGACGACCATGGACAACCTCCTGGCCGCGGCCGCCCGCGCGGGTGTCGGTCACGCGGTGGTGCTCTCCATCGTCGGCGTCGACCAGGTGCCCGACCTGGCCTACTACCGTGCCAAGGTCCTCCAGGAGGACATCCTCAAGGCCGGTCCCATCCCGTACTCGATCGTCCGCGCCACCCAGTTCTTCGAGTTCGTCGAGGCGATCCTGTCCTGGACGGCCGACGACACCACCGTCCGCCTGCCCCGCACCCCCGTACAGCCGATGGCCGCCGCCGACGTGGCGCAGGCCGTCGCCGAGGTCAGCATGGGCGCACCCCTGCGCGGTGTCCGCGACGTCGCCGGCCCCGACGTCTTCACCCTCGACGAACTGGGACGGATCACGCTGGCCGCACGCGGTGACAAGCGCACCGTCACCACCGACGACAGCGCCGGCATGTTCGCCGCCGCACCCGGTGCGGTCCTCATCGCCGCCGACGACGCCGTCATCGCACCCACCACCTACCGGGAGTGGCTCGACCGCCAGAGCTGAGGCGTCCACCGACCCGCACGCCGCCGTGGCGGCCGATCACGACGGCGGCATGCGGGGTCCCGGCCCGCCACTCGTGGGCCGCCGATCGTCGGTCTCCGCGACGATGCCCGGCAGACGACGAGCGGCGCTGTCGACGGTGGACCCGACGCGGCGCGGCCAGCTGCGCCCCCTCGGGAGACGGCTAGAGTGTGCGTCGTGACTGGCCCGGGGGTCGATGTCGACACGCGCGTCGCCGAGGCGTGGGCGCGGATCGAGGCGGGCCTGAGCAGCGTCCTGCCGGCGTCCCTGCGGCTGCTCAACGCGCCGGCCCCGGCACCCGCGATCGACGTGGTGGAAGCCGCCCTGGGCGTGGCACTGCCGCCGGATTTCCGCGCCAGTCTCCGCGTTCACAACGGCACCGACCCCGGTCTGACACTGCCGTCCCCCGAGCCCAGCCCGGTACCACTGACCAACCTCTGCGACACCGACCAGCTCGTCGAGATGACCCGGGTGTGGCGCGACAACCATCACCCGGATCCGGACTGGGACGATCCTCAGGTCTGGGCATACCTGGTCGACACCAAGATGCTCTGCCTGAACGGGCCGGTGCGGCCGATCGTCGGTTCGCCGGGCGCGGTGGTCGTGGGTGACATGAATGGCGACGTGTGGTGGTTGCTCGACTTCGATCCGGCACCGGGGGGAACGCCCGGACAGGTGGTCCGCGTCGATGTCGAATGTGTCTCCTGGGACGTGCTGGCACCTTCCTGGACGCAGCTACTTGTCCGCTACGCCGAGGACCTGACCCGGTTCGCGGCTGATCCGGGCACCTCGCCCCTGGAGATCGATCACCACGTGGGACCGGCCTGCGAATGGGGTAGCACCCCGTCGGACTTCTGGGGGACGCGTCCGGCCTGGCTGCGAGACGTCCAACCGCGCAGCCCCCACACGTGACGCGTGGGGCGACCGCCGGCACCGGCGAGACCTGGGTGGGGCGGTCAGTGCCGCAGCAGACCGGTCGTGTCGATCGGCTCCACGTGACCGGTGGGCGGCGCGCTGCGGTGCAGCTCCACACCGACGTCGACGACGACGGAACGCTCCAACGTCACGACCTGCGCCAGCGGAACCCACTGCGCCAGGTCGGTCGAACCACCCGTCTCGGGCCGAAGCTCACCGCCGACGATCCCGGCCCGGTAGAAGACCGCCACCATGTGCAGGTCGACAACGCCCGAGTCGTCGTAGGACTGCACCTGCCTGGTCCGCGAGTGCACGCCGAGCAACTGCTCGACCCGGGCCTCGTACCCCGTCTCCTCGGCGACCTCGCGCACGACGGCGTCGAACGGATCCTCGGTGTGCTCGACCCCTCCGCCGGGCAACGTCCAGTGCCGCCGAGCCCCGTCCGGCGACACCCAACGGGCGAGCAGCAGACTTTCGTCGCGCAGACACACCGCGTACGCGGCGACCCGGAGCCGTTGTGTGGTCACAGTGACCAGGATCCCCCAGTTGAGGGAAACGTGCTCTCCTCCTCGCCCAGGACGCCCACCTCCAACTGGAATCCCCCTCGCCCCGACCCGCGCACGGGCATCCAACGGCCGCTGCTGTCGACCTGGCGACCGGCCTGCTCGTCGCCGCCCGGGCAGGACTACCCTCGCCGGTATGCCGGATTCCCGCCTGCTGCGCATCGGTACCCGCAACTCCCCGATGGCGCTGGCCCAGGTCGAACGGGTCCGCGCGATGCTCGCCGACCGACACCCCGACATCTCCGTCGAGGTGCTGTCGATGTCCACGAGCGGGGACCGGTGGCACGGCGACCTGGCCGCGCTGGGCGGCAAGGGCGCGTTCACCAAGGAGGTGGACGCCGCGCTGCTCGCCGGGCACGTCGACCTGGTCGTGCACTGCGTCAAGGACATCCCCGGGGACCGGCCCGCACCAGCCGGGACGGTGATGGCCGCCTACCTGGCCCGCGACGACGTCCGGGACTGCCTCGTGCACCCGTCCGGCCTGCCGATCGAGCACCTGCCCGCCGGCACCCGGATCGGCACCTCCGCGGTAAGACGGGTCGCGCAGTTGGCCCTGCACTGGCCGCACCTGACGCCGGTGGCCATCCGCGGCAACGCGAACAGCCGACTGGCCAAACTCGACGCCGGCGACACGTACGACGCGCTGCTGCTCGCGGTCTCCGGGCTGCGACGGATCGGCCAGGCCGCTCGGATCACCCACCCGATCGACGTCGACACGATGGTCCCCGCCGTCGGCTCCGGCACCCTGGTCCTGCAATGCCGCGACGACGACACCCGCACCCGTGACCTGGCCGCCGGCCTCGGCGACCCACGGGCACAACAGGAGACCGTGGCCGAACGGACCATGCTGCACATCCTCCAGGGCAACTGCCACTCCCCCATCGCCGCGCTCGCCCGCACCGAACCGGACGGCCGCCTCGGCCTGCGGGCACGGGTGATCAGCCTGGACGGCAAGACGGTGCTCGACGTACACGAGTGGGCGGCGGACCCGATCACCCTCGGCACCTCGGTCGCCGCGGCCCTGCTCCGGCAGGGCGCCCGTGACCTCCTCGAACTGCCCGCCCACGGGTCGGCCGACGTCGCGGCCCCGTTCGCCGCCGCTGCCGGCGGGGACGTGTCGGGGCGCTGACCTAACCTGGCGAGATGCTGTCGCAGCTGACGGGTCTGTCCCGCCACTTCACCGAGGAGACCCTGCGCGCGTACCTCATCGATCGTTCGGTGCGACGAGACGACGGCTGCCTGATCGTGCGCGGCTACGGCAGCCAGCGGGGCGTGCACCAGAAGCTCGCCGGGAGGGCGTGGGCACACATCACGGCCTACGTCGTCTTCGTGGGTGGTTACGACCCCGAGTTGGACGTGGGCCACCTCTGTGGCACGCCGGACTGCATCGAACCCACCCACCTGCGACAGGTGACCCACGCCGAGACCTGCCGCGAGCGCACCCAGCAGCCGCGCTGCCGCAACGGGCACGAGCGGGAGATCGATCCCACGAGTGGTCGATACCGCAGGGTATGCCGAGTGTGCAACAGCGACGCCCAGAGGCGGTGGCGCGCACGCCAGGCCGCCGAGGTCGCAGCGGCACGCGCTGCCCACGGACGGCAGGTGGGCTGACCGCGCGCGGCGCGACGAGCGGGGCGGTGACGATCGGCGACGTGCGGGCGGCGGCCGGTGTCAGCGGCAGCCGATCGACTGGGGCGACCTCGCCGGTGCCGCCGGCCACTTCGACCAGGCCCACTTCGGCCACGAGTTCCGTGCGTTCACCGGGCTCACGCCGACCCGGTACGTCGAAGCCCGGCGGCGCTTCCTGCGCGAGCATCCCGGCGGCCACGTGCTGGACAGTTGGCCGCTGCCGGCCGATTGATTTCTTACAAGAACGCCAGCTCACGACACGCTAACGTGGGGGCCCCAGAGCAGAGGAGAGCCCGTGGGCACGGTGGTCATGTACAGCTCGGTGTCGGTGGACGGCTTCATCGCCGACGACAACGACCAGCCCGGGCCGCTGTTCGACTGGTTGTCCGGCGGTGACGTCCCGTTGGACGACAGCGGCGCGTTGACGGTGTCGCAAACGTCCTACGACTACGTCCGGCCGTACTGGGACCAGATCGCCGTCACGATCGCCGGCCGTCGCGTCTTCGACATGACCGACGGCTGGGACGGGAAACCGCCGAGCGGAATCGACCACGTGGTCGTCGTGACGCACCGGCCGCCGCCCGAGGGCTGGGCCCCCGAGGCGCCGTTTCACTTCGTCGACGGCATCGAGGCAGCCGTGGCCAAGGCACAGGAGCTGGCGGGTGAGCGCATCGTCGAGGTCGCCGCTGGCGACGTCGGTGGTCAGGTACTTGCCGCGGGCCTGGTCGACGAGGTGCGCATGGACGTCGTACCCGTCGTGTTCGGGTCCGGCAAGCGCTACTTCGGGTCGGTCGACGCGCAGCACCTGTTGGAGGATCCGGACGTGGTGATCCCGGGTAACCGGGTGCTTCACCTGCGCTATCGGGTGCGGACGGCTGCCGGCGGCTGATCCAGCGATGTATCGCTCGGGTCAACGATCGGGGATGCTGGTCCTCACGGGCAGGTGGTGGCTTCAGGAGAGCGGATTTGATGAAGTTTCTTCTCACGTCGGCGGGCATCTGCAATCCGAGCATCTCCGACGCGCTCGTCGACCTGCTGGGCAAGCCGATCGCCGAGGCCACGGCCCTGTTCGTCCCCACCGGTGTCTACCCCTTCCCCGGCGGAGCCGAGAGGGCGTGGAAGGCGATCCACGGCCAGGCTTCGATCCCGCTGTCCCAGCTCGGTTGGAAGTCCCTGGGGATTCTGGAGCTCACCGCGCTGCCGACCATTCGAGAAGAGAACTGGGTCCCGGCGGTCCGGGAGGCCGATGCCCTCCTGGTCTGGGGCGGCGACGTGCTGTACCTGACCTACTGGCTGCGCCAGTCGGGCCTGGCCGACCTCCTGCCGTCGCTGAGTGACACGGTCTATGTGGGGGTCAGCGCCGGAAGCATCGCGGTCACCCCGTACAACTGCGACGCCGACTTCGACCGTGCCTTCGTCCCCGACGGCAGCGACATGGCGCAGCATGCCGACCGGGCGCTGGGGCTTGTGGATTTCACCCTGTACCCCCATCTCAATCATCCGGACATGGAGGACACCGACCTGTCCACCATCCAGAACTGGGCGTCCGGAATCCCGGTCCCGACCTACGCCATCGACGACAACACCGCCATCAAGGTGGCCGATGGCACAGTTGAGGTCATCTCCGAAGGAGACTGGAAACTGATCAACCCCTGACCGACGCAGGGTGGGTCCACACCACGATCACCGCAATCGGCCGAAAAATCGTGGGCCCGGTGCGGGTCGGCTCGTTCTCCCTCATCCCGACCCTCGTCGGCCGATGTCGACTTTGGTGAGGACCGGTCGGGTCACGTCCTGGTTGTCGATGACGACGTCCGCGCGATCGTGCGGCGAGCAGGCGGCGAAGTACAGCCGCTGGCCGCCGACGTAGCGGCCGACGCTGGCATGGTCGGGATCCGGATGCGAGCCGTCGCGTCCGGCTATCCGCGCCACGGTGACGGCGAACGGCGCGTCAAGGAAGACGGAGAGGTCCCAGAACTCCACAAGCTCGTCACGGTGCAGGAACAGCCCGTCGACGATGAGTACCGTGCCGGGCTCCGCGGTCCGCCAGGCGAGATCCAGGACCTCGTCGGTCCGAAGATCGTGAGCAGCAGGACGGTAGCGGCGTGAGCCCCCGGGACCGAACGGCTCCAGCACGTCGTGGACGAGGGCGTCGTAGTCGTAGCTGTCGAGCCAGAAGCCTTCCGGCGAATCACGCCCCCGGCGGTGCCGCACAGCCCGGCGGTGATGAAAGTCGTCCGCCGACACGTGCACGACAGCGCGTCCCCGGCCGCTGAGCAACGCGGCCAACTCGCCGGCGAACGTCGACTTACCCACCCCATCGACCCCGTCGACGGCCACCCGTACGCACCGCGGCGCGGAGAACGTCGGAACCAGGTCGGCGACATCGTCAAGCAACTGCCCCCGCGCGGCACCCACGCCCGTTCCTCCATCCATGACCGGCAGCTCAACACGTCCGTCGGGGCAGGACAACCACCGAACCGTCGGCATCCACACCAGACTGATTCATTACGCACAAGAACTGTCATTATGATGCACGCCCGTTCTGTCCTTTTTGTGGCGCTCATTTAACGAATTACTGTTATCGGAAAACCAGTAATGGTGATCTGCGGTGCAGTGAGGCATCACCGGCAGGTCCGGGGGCATGGTGCGCCTGCTGCCACTTGGGTTGAGGCACCCTGAAGGTCGCGTCGGCGAGGCACGGTGACGATGCGGGCTGCGAGGGTGGCCTACCGGCGCGACGGCCGCCGCGATGATCTGCTCCCGGTCGAGCGGCACCGGGCGATTCGGCGCGCCGGGTGACGGGCAGGAGTGGCCCCCTGTCGACGATGCGGCTCCGCTCCTCGTCCGTGCGGCGAAACGGATCGAGGGTGGCGACCGGGGCCGGCGACCGGATGTTCAACGGGCGAATCCCGCGCAGCCGGAAGCATCGGGCCGATCCAGCTCCGGTCGCAGCCACGAACACCCCGCACCGGGCAAACCACCCATCCCGCGCCGCGCTCACGACCCCGAGCCGCCACCAGCGGGCACGATCGACTCGGGTTTGCGGAAGTCGGGGCATCCCGGCCGCCCGGATACCCCGCCTTTCGCAAACCCGAGTCGATCAAGGCGAGGGCCGCGTGCGCCGCGTTCAGGGTCGCGGCCGACGGTCGAACCGGGCGCGGGTTCGACGCGGGACGTCGAGTTGGTGGTTGCGCTCCCGGATCGAGTGGCCTTCTCGTGGGGAGATCACGAATTTCGTACTCGACAGGGCAGGTGCACGGCCTGCCCGAGGGGAACGTTCGTGTCCTCGACACCGTGCAGGATGAGCACCGGCGTGCGGAGGCCAGCGCTTCGTGCGCGGACCTCGGCGGCGTCGAACGATCCGGTGGTCAGGATGCGGGGTGGGCGCCGGGCCCGGGCAACAGATCGATGTCCGTGGCCCGCATCGGCTGTTCGCACTCCGAGCACCGTAGTTCCACGTGGCTGATCTTGCCGCAGGCGTGGTGGCGGTAGAGCACCGGCGGCCCGGCCTCGCCCGCCGTCCACCGGTCACCCCACCGCACCATGACGAGCAGCAGGTCACAGAGCTCCGTGCCCTTGTCGGTGAGCAGGTACTCGTGCCGGACCGGCCGGGCAGAATACTCACGCCGGGTCAGGACGCCCTGTTCGACAAGCCAGTTCAGCCGCTCGGCGAGCACCTTGCGGGACATGCCGAGGCTCCGCTGGAGTTGCTCGAAGCGGTGTGTGCCGGCGTAGACGTCCCGCAGGATCAGCGGAGACCACGGCTCACCGATGACGTCGAGGGTGCGGGCGATCGAGCAGGCCATGGCGCCGAACCGCGTTCGCTGCATGGGACCACGATACGCAAGGCAGTTCCTTCAAGGAACTAACTCTGTTAGCGTCACATCAGTCCATCCCCTTAGGGAACGGACTGCCCCCTCCCCCCGAGTGCGTGAAGACGAAGGAGGCTCTCTCATGAACCACCCGCCGATCGTGCCGACCGAGGACTGGCAGGACGCTGTGGACACCCTGCGCGTCCAGGAAAAGGCACTCACCCGCCAGCTCGACGCGATGGCCGCAGCGCGTCGCCGACTGCCGATGACGCCGGTGGAGCAGGACTACGTGTTCGAGGGCCCGAACGGGCCTGCCACTCTGAGCGACCTGTTCCAAGGCCGCCGCCAGCTCATCGTGTACACCTTCATGTGGCACGGCGGCGACGCCGTCTGCTCCGGCTGCTCGTTGTTCACCGACAACGTCGGACACCCGGCCCACCTCAACGCCCGCGACGTCACCCTGGCGTTGACGTCGCACGGCCCACTGGACGACCTGCTGGCGCTGCGGCGGCGAATGGGCTGGGACCTGCCCTGGTACTCGTCGCTGAACAACAGCTTCAACGTCGACATGGGAACCGGTGACGGTTTCGCGCTGAACGTCTTCCTCCGCGTCGACGACCGGATCTTCCGCACCTACACCACCACCTCCCGGGGCGTAGAGCGGCTCGGCAGCAACTGGACCTTCCTCGACCTGACACCGTACGGCCGCCAGGAGACCTGGGAGGACTCGCCGGAAGGGTGGCCGCAGACCCAGCCCTACCAGTGGTGGCGGCTGCACGACGAGTACGACGCGACGAACGATCCGTCATGACAGTCGGCCCGGTGGGGGTTCAACCGCACCTGACGTGCCGGCGGCGCGAGCGGCGGACGGGCCCGGGGTGACCGAGAGCGTCGCCCCGGGCCCGTCCGCCGCTGGTTGGTCCCGCCGCACTCCTCGACGTCGGGCGGCCGGCCGGAGATCAGTGGGCGGGCTCGCCGAACCAGCGGGAGAGGTGCTCGTCCAGATCCCGCTGATCGTCACCGACCCAGGCGACGTGACCATCGGGGCGGAGCAGGACACCCGGGGCGTCCAACTCGGCGGTGGGATCCGCCAGGTGATCGACCCGGTCTGACCAGCCGCCGACGGTCAGGCGTTCGGTGCGGTCCAGCAGCAGGCCCCGGCCGCCGTGCAACAGACCGTAGAGGTTGCCCTGTTTGACAGCGATGTCGCGCAGGCGGCGGCCGAGCAGGTCGGAGCCCGTCCCGAAGTCGTACCGGACGCCGAGCCCGGTGATCTTCTCCATCAGATGGCGGTTCACCTCGTCGAGGTCCATCAGTTCGGTGAGCAGCCTGCGGACGGCCTGTGGGCCCGGTTCGGGGGACAGCAACTCGCTCTGGGCGCGGGTGTTGTCCAGCACCTCCTCGGCGACCGGATGACGTTCGGCCTGGTAGGTGTCCAGCAGCGTGTCCGGCGCCCAGCCCCGGACCTGCGCGGCCAGCTTCCAACCGAGGTTGACCGCGTCCTGTACGCCCAGGTTGAGGCCCTGCCCGCCGATGGGTGGATGGATGTGTGCCGCGTCGCCGGCCAGCAGCACCCGCCCGACCCGATACCGTTCGGCCAGCCGGGTGGCATCTCCGAAGCGGGACAACCAGCGCGGGGAGTGCACACCGAAATCGGTCCCGGCGATCGCGCGCAACTGTTGTTGGAAGTCCTCGATGGTGGGTGGCTCCGCGCGGTCGCTGACTCCCGCGGCGGGGACCAGGACGCTGTAGACCCCGTTGCCGAAGGGCCGGAGCCAGAAGGGGCGACGCGTTTCGCTGATCTCGGCCACCTTCGCGGCGATCTCCTCCGGTGGCGCGCCCACCTTCATTTCGCCCATCAGCGTCTCGGTCCGTGCGGGCTCGCCGGGGAAGCCGACACCGAGCACCTTGCGCACCGTGCTGCGCCCGCCGTCGCAGCCGACGAGATAGCGCGACCGCAGCCGTTCCCCGTCGGCCATGTCGACGGTGACACCCTCGTCGTCCTGCTCGACACCGGCGACCGTGCGACCGCGTCGGACCTGCGCACCCAGTGCGATCGCGTGTTCTTCGAGCAGGTTCACGATGACCGGCTGCGGAATACCCAGCAGATAGGCGTACGCGGAATCCAGGCCCCTGGGCTCGGGTTTGGCGATGGCGGCGAAGAAGCCGGCGGCCGGACGCCGTCGTCCGTGCGGGAGGATGCGATCCAACAGTCCGCGCATCGCCATCAGCTCAAGGCTGCGGATGTGCAGACCGACGATGCGGACGAACGACGCGGGCTCGGTCTCCTTCTCCAGAATGAGGACCCGTACATCGTGCAGCCGTAGTTCGGCGGCGAGCATGGCGCCGGTGGGCCCGCATCCGACGATGATCACGTCGAAGTCCCGGTGTGCGCGGTCGGCGGGGGCGTGCAGAGCAGGCATGACGTTGCCTTTCGAGAGTGCCTTGTTGGCGAGGCGCTCCCGGCGACACCTACGTCAGTCGCTCGGCCATGACGGGACGGGGAGCACCCACATCGGTACAGCGTTCATGGGTCTCACCTCCTCGGGCGGTGTCACGGTCAGCTGGAAGCTACAAGCCGAGCAGCTGCCCGTCGAGTCATATTCCCAGCGAACGGTGCAGCCACTCCGTCATGAGCGCGCGTTCGGCGTCGCTGAGCCCCGGGAGGTCGGGCACCACCGTGGCGAAGGTGACCGCCACCGCCCGCACGGTCGTGTCGGGTGTCGCCGGAGTGCTCACCAGGATGCTGCCGAGCACGGCATCGAACATGGCGTCACTCAGACCACTGTCGCGCTGCTGCGGGGGCGTCGCCAGGAGGGCGAGGATGGTGCCGTTGCCGGCGGCGTGGATCATCATGAGGGCCCGCTGCTCGTCGACCCGCAGCAGGCCGGTCGCGGCCAGTCGTCGTACGCGGGTGCGCAGCACCTCGATACCCGCAGCCGTCGCCGGTGACGGCCCGCCGCGCCCTCGTGTGCCGATGAGCGCGTACAGCTCTGGATTCGCCAGGCCGAACTCGACGTGCACCCGCCATCCGTGGCGCAGGTCCGCTACCGGGTCAGGCTCGGCGGCTTGCACCGCGGCCGCCTTGGCAGCGACGTAGGTGGCCATGACGTGTTCCGCGACGGCATCGATCAGGCCGTCCTTGTCACCGAAGAGGCGGTAGATGGTGGGCGCCTGCACACCCGCCGCCTCGGCCACGGCTCGCGTCGTCACCGCGTTCGCGCCCCTGTCCCGCAGTAGTTGGCTGGCTGCCGTGACGATGCCGAGCCGTACGTCGTCCCGCGATGCCGTGTCCTGCGCCGGAGTCATGAATCAATGCTAACAGCATCTTGTTATCCTCGAATTATCACTGCTAACGTTTCGGCGTTAACACCGACAACAAGGAGTGCTCATCATGATCGTCATCACCGGCGCCACCGGTCAGCTCGGCTCCCAGATCGTCGACCGGCTCCTCGATCGGGTTCCCGCCGAAACCGTGGGCGTCAGCGTCCGCGACGTGACCAGGGCCGCGGGTCTCGCCGCGCGTGGCGTACGGGTCCGCGCCGGAGACTTCACCGAACCGGCCACGCTGCAACACGCCTTCGAGGGTGCCGAGAAGGTGCTCGTCGTGTCCGCCGCCATCCGCGGCAGCGGTGCGGTCACCGCGAACCTGGCCGCCATCGACGCCGCCCACACCGCCGGAGCCAAGCGCATCCTCTACACCAGCCACCAGGCGGCATCCCGGGACTCGCTCTTCCCCGCCCAGCTCACGCACGCCGCGACCGAGGAGCACCTGGCCGGGCTGGGCGTCGCGTTCACCGCCCTGCGCAACGGCTTCTACGCGAGCACGCTCAGCTTCGCCATCGGTACGGCCCTCGACACCGGTCAGCTCGTGGCACCGGCGGACGGTCCGGTCTCCTGGACCGCACACGCCGACCTGGCCGAGGCCGCGGCCGTCGCCCTCGCCGAGGACGGCGCGCTCGACGGCGTCACGGCACCACTGACCGCGCCGGAGATGCTCGACCTCGAAGCGGTGGCCGGCATCCTGAGTGCCATCACGGGCCGGACCGTCAGGCGCGTCGTCGCCGATGACGACCAGTGGCGGGCCGATGCCATCGCGCGGGGCCTCCCGGCGGCGGCAGCCGACTTCACCCTCGGCATGTACCGCGCGGCGCGCCGGGGCGAGTTCGCCGTCACCGACCCGACGCTGCAGACCCTCATCGGGCGCCGCCCGACGTCCGTCCGCTCAGTGCTTGAGGGCATCGCCGCCCAGGGCTGAAGGACGTGGTCGCAGATCACCGGCACCGTCCGCCCGCGGCGGCGGGCCGGACGGTCGACGGCGGCCGCCGGCCCAGCACGACATGCCGCATGTCGTGCTGGGCCGGCGTACCGCCGGTGGGAGCGGCCGCACCGATGAGAAATCCTCCGCCACGTCGTCAGTTCTGTTGGCGTACTCGCACCGGTGGAAGGATCAACGACCATGACCGACGCCAGACGGCTGGGTGCCGACGAGGCCACGTTCATCGCCGCGGTCCGTGCGGAGGATTCCGGGCAGTTCGCGCTGCTGACCGAGCGCCACCGGCGTGAGCTGCAGGTGCACTGCTACCGGATGGTCGCGAACTACGAGGACGCTCAGGACCTGACGCAGGAGACGTTCCTGCGAGCATGGCGCAAGCGGGAGTCGTTCAAGGGCCACGCGGCCCTGCGGACCTGGCTGTACCGGATCGCGACGAACGCCTGCCTCGACTTCCTGGAGAAGCGCAACGACCGCACACCCGTACTGTCCGAGCTGCCGGACCCCGACTCCGAGGTGCCGTACCTGCAGCCGTACCCCGACCGGATGCTCCCCGAGGACCCGCAGGAGTCGGTGGTGGCACGGGAGACGATCGAGCTGGCGTTCATCGTCGCCGTCCAGCACCTGCCGCCGCGGCAGCGGGCGGTGTTCATCCTGCGCGACGTCCTCGGCTGGCCGGCGTCGAAAGCCGCCGACGCCCTCGAGCTGACCGTCGCATCGGTGACCAGCGCCCTGCAGAGGGCTCGTGTGACGATGCGTGAGCAGCTGCCCGACCGCCGCCTCGACTGGCGGAGTCCCGCCACCCACGAGCTGTCGAATGACGAGCGCGGCGCGGTGACGTCGTACATCAGGGCCCATGAGCGCAACGACCTCGACGGGCTGACGTCCCTCCTGCGCGACGGCCTGCGCTTCGCGATGCTGCCCGATCCGGGCACCGTGACCACCACCGCCAAGGAGGCGGTGGACGGCTGGGTCTCCGGTGGGCTCTTCCAACGCGGCCACGACGACTGGCGCGGTATCCCCACGACGGTCAACCGCATGCCTGCCGCTGCGCTGTACCTCCGCAGCCCCGACGACCCGGAGTACCGGCTGTTCGCCATCGCGGTCCTGCACATCGTCGACGGGAAGATCGCCGAGCTCACCGGATTCGACGCCGCCGACAAACCATGGCTGGACCTGCCACCGACACGGTGATCACACATGTCGTCGACCGGGGCCCGGCCCGTGCTCATCGCCTCGTCTCGTATCGGGTCAGTACCACGCCGCCGGGAAACGTCCGCGTCTCCACCAGGTTCAGGTTCACCCAGTTGTCCAGGGCTGTGAAGAACGGCGTGCCACCGCCCAGCAGGGTCGGTGCGGTGAGCAGCACGTACTCGTCGATCAGCCCGGCCCGCATGGCCGCCGCGGCGAGTGTGGCGCCGACGATGTCCATGGGGCCGCCGTCTTCGGCCTTGAGCCGGGTGATCTCGGTGACCGCGTCGCCGACGACCAGGCGGGTGTTCCAGTCGACGGTACGGGTCGTCGAGGAGAACACCATTTTCGGCATGTCCCGCCAGCGGCGGGCGAACTCGATCTCCGCCGGTGTGGCGCCGGGCTGCTGGTCGGCCGTGGGCCAGTGGGAGCTCATCGCCTCCCACAGTTTGCGTCCGTACAGCGCCAGGCTTGTCGCTTCCACCCGGTCGGACCACCACTGGAACAGCTCGTCGCTCGGTACGCTCCAGCCGAGGTCGTCGCCCGGCGCGGCGATGTAGCCGTCCAGGCTCAGGTTCATACCGAAGATCAGTTTCCGCATCGTGCCAGCCTCTCGTCAGTCGATCTCACACGTACAGACGGGCGCGGCGCGCAAACCTCATCGGTGCGCGACCTGCGCCCGCAACGGCCGAAGCGCTGGCCAGCGCCCAGTCCCGCTGACGCCGGCCAGCACACCGGCAGGAGTCCCGACGACCCGTGGTCACCAGCAGACAGGAAAATCCGGCCGTGTACGCCGAGGTGGTTCTGGTCCGTCACGCGGTGTCCGTCCAGCCGGCGGCGGACGGCCTGGACGAGCGCGCCCGGCCGCTCACCCCGACCGGCCTTGGGCAGGCACGTGACCTGGTCGACGCGCTCGTCGAGCCGTGCCCGGTCGCGGTGTGGTCCAGCCCGTACCGGCGGGCCATCCAGACCGTCCAACCCACCGCTGACGCCCTCGGTCTGGCGGTGCACACCTGCGCGGAGCTGCGGGAGTGGGACGACGGGCTCCCGTTCACCACCGACTGGGAGCCCCACTACGAACAAAGTTGGGCCGAGCCGTCGTTCGCGCGGCCCGGGGGCGAGAGCCTGGACCAGGTGACGATCCGTGGCGTCGCGGCAGTGCGAGCGCTCGCCGCGACGTACCCCGGCCGGTGTGTCGTCGCGGCCAGCCACAGCACCCTGATCGCCCGCGCGCTAGGTGGTCTCGGCGTTGCCGTGGACTGGGTTTTCGAGCGGCGCATGCCGATGCCCGCGGTCTATCGCCTCCGCTTCACCGACCCGAGCTCCAGGCCGACGATCCGCGGCCCGCACTTCGAGGAGTCGGCGTAGCGCGGCCTCGTCCCCGCTGACAACCGCCGCGCCGACGCTGACGGCGGTGGCCAGTGCGGTGGACCCGTCGAGCAGGCGGTTGAGCGTGGTGGGGTCGGTGCGCAGGCCGGCGTGGGGGTGGGCTGGCTCGCCGGGCTCGACGTGGACCTGCCCGTCCCGGGTGCGGATCGTCCACACCTGTCCGGTGAGTTCGAACCGGTAGGTGGCCGGTGCCGTCGATGGGCTCGGGCGCCGCGAGCCGCGCAGGAACAGCAACACCGAGGTCGCGCTGAGGTGCGTCGGAGCCGGGGGCAGGGGTACGCGCATTCCCCAGCCACCGAGCGCCAGCACGATCGGCTCCAGTTCACGGCCGGACTCGGTGAGGTCGTACACCATCGAGGCCGCAGGGGGCGGCAGTCGGCGCTGACGCACCACGCCATGGCCCTCCAACTCGCGGAGCCGGTCGGTGAGCATGTTGGAGCTGACCGCCGGCAGCGCCCGGCGCAGGTCGGAGAAGCGCTGCGGCCCGAGCAGGAGTTCGCGGACGACGAGCAGCGCCCACCGCTCCCCGACGACGTCGAGGGCGCGGGCGATCCCGCAGGCGTCACCGTAGCTGCGGCTGGTCGGCATGTCGGCCCCTCTCCCCGCACCGATGCCCTACATGTTAATCGCTCCCCTGTGGTTGTTTTTAGCAACCGCGACCGGTTACGGTCTCGCAAACGAGAACGAAGGAGAGACCATGGGAAACCCAGTGGTGCACTTCGAGATCATCGGGACCGATCCGCAACGGTTGCGCGGTTTCTACGGCAAGCTTTTCGACTGGCAGTTCGACGTCGCGGGCGACGCCGCAGAGGCGGTCTCGGCGCCGGGCAACTACGGGTTCGTCCACCCCGACGGTGGTGGGATCCCGGGCGGTGTCGGTGGCGGCGCGGACTACCCACGTCGCACGTTGTTCTACGTCTCGGTCGGAGATGTCGAGGTCGCGTTGCAGCAGGCCGAGCATCTCGGCGGCACCCGAGTGTCGGGGCCGCACCCCAACCCGGACGGGACGCTGGTCGTCGGCTTCTTCACCGACCCCGAAGGACACCTCGTCGGGCTCGCCGCCGCCGCGGTTTGACCCTCGACCGGGTCGAGACCCGACCATCGGCGACATGGACGACCAACCGACTCCCGACCCGACCATGACCCGTATCGGCGAGGCGGTGCAGCTCGGCCGATCAGGGCAGCGCGGCCCCGCTCGCGACGCCCTCACCGCGTTGTGGGACGAGATCGGCCCCACCGGCGACGCCTTCCACCGCTGCACCCTCGCCCACTACCTCGCCGATCTCCAGGACACCACCGAGGCGGAGCTGAGCTGGGACGAGCGTGCCCTGGCCGCCGTGTCCGACCTGACCGACGAGCGCGCCCAGCGCTACCTGTCCTCGCTCCAGGTCCAGGCGTTCCTGCCGTCGCTGCACCTGAACCTGGCCGACTGCCACCGACGGCTGGGCAATCCCGCCCAGGCCCGGGAGCACCTCGCTCGGGCCAGCGAACACCTGCTACACCTGCCGGACGACCCGTACGGCGCGGCCATCCACGCCGCCATCCGCGACTTCGCCGCGGACGACCCGACCGACGCTCGCGGGTAACGGCCGGCGAGGGCGCAAGCGCGCGGCTCGCTGGGCTTCCACGAGATGAGCAGCTTCCGCTGCTGCGAGAGTGCGGCGCTACGCGGAACCCGACGCGCCCTCGGGGTGGTGAGAACGGGCGGCTGACTGTTGTCGGTCTCGCCGGGGTGCTCATGCAGTCGGTCGTGTTCACCAGCGTCGAGGCCACCCGCCTCGCACTGATCTCCGCAGCCCCGCACGACAGTGGGAGCGTCGCCGGTCTCTGGGGCTTGCACACCGCCCTGTTCGGCTTCAACCAGGTCTTCCTGGCGACCGCACTCCTCGGGTCGTCCCTGTTCGGCATCCGCTCCGGCGCCATAGCCCGATGGCACGCCGGCACCGGTCTCCTCGCCGCGACGCTGCTCTTCGTCACCGCGACGACCAGCCCGTACGGCGTCGGCGGCGTCAACCCGCTCGCCCTGCTCGGCCTCACCGGCTGGCTTCTCTGGCTGGTCTGGATCGTGGCATACAGCGTCATCCTGATCCGTCGTGCGCCCACGCGTTCCGGCATGCCCGACCCGTCGCTCAGCGCAGCATCGCCCGGGTCATTCGACGGGTGGCGACGGCCATCGCGATCGAGCCGAAGGCGAGCAGGTAGGCCACCGGAATGAGCAGGTCCCAGCCGAGTCGGCCCAACGCTGGTTCGCGAACCAGCTCGATGCCGTGGTAGAGCGGCAGTGCCTGGATCAGGGGCCGCACCGCCTCCGGATAGACCGACAGGGGATAGAACGTCGTCGCGAACAGGAACATCGGCAGCATGAAGAGCTGGATGTACTGGAAGTCGGGGAAGTCGCGCAGGTACGTCGTGACGGCCAGCCCGCCGGCGGCGAACGCGTAGGAGATCAGCACCGACGCTGGCAGGGCCAGCAGTGCCCAGGGCGAGGTGACCAGCCCGCCGACCGCCATGAGGGTGAGGAAACCGATCGAGGTCACCAACGCGTTGATCATCGCGCTGGTGACCTCGCCGACGGCGATGTCGGTGACCGACAGCGGTGTCGGCAGGATCGCCTCGTAGGTCTTCTCGACCCGCATGCGGGAGAAGACGCCGAAGCTGGTCTGGTTGAACGCGGTGTTCATCGCGGTCGTGGCCAGGATCGCCGGCGCCACGTAGACCGCGTACGGGACATCGACCCCGGGGACCGTGCCGACGAGCAGCCCGACACCGACACCTATCGACAACAGGTACAGGACCGGTTCGACGAGCGCGTTGAGCAGCGGTGTGAGCGACCGCCGGTAGATCATGGCGTTGCGTTCGATGAGCGCGAAGGCCCGGCGGCCCGTCCAGGCCGGCACGACGACGGTGCTCATGCTGTCTCCCCGAGGCTCGGTGGGTGGGCCGTCACGGGTGCAGCCGTCGGCGGTAGGTGACCCGGGCGACCAGGAAGCCGCCGACCGCGAGCGTCAGCAGGTAGGCGACGTGGACGCAACTGCCGGTGATCGTGGCCGTGCCGAGGCTGAGGGTGCGGCACAGCTCCACCCCGTGCCACAGCGGCAGCACGTAGGACACCGGCCGGATCCACTCCGGTAGCTGCGAGACGGCGAAGAACGTACCGGAGAACATGTAGAGCGGCATGATGACGAAGCGGAACACCGTGTCGATGTGGCGTAGCTTGCGCACGCCGACCGCCCACGCCGCGGCCGGCGTCGCGAACGCGGCTCCGGTAAGCGTCGCGCCGAGCAGGGCGCCGAGCGCCCACCAGCCGCCGATCAGCCCGAACGCGGCCATCACCGCGACGAAGGCGCCACTGGCGATGAGCACCCGGACGGTGATGAAGAGCAGGTGCCCGGCGGCGAGTTGCTCCGGTCGCAGAGGCGTCGGGGTGGCGCTGCGGTAGGCCCCGAAGCCCGCGGCTCGGGCGACTCCCGCCGACCCTTCCAGGAACGCGTTCTGCATCGCGGCGGCGGCCAGCATGCCCGGGGCGAAGAACGCCGCGTAGGAGACACCGGCGATCTGGGTTGGCGCGTTGTCGTCGACGAGGGCACCCAGGCCGGCGCCGATGCCGATGAGGAACAGCAACGGATTCAGTACGTTGAGCACGATCGAGCCACGCCACGTACGCCGGTAGCGCGTGACCCAGTATCCGAAGGCGTGCAGCACCAGTGCTCCTCCCCGCTACTCGATCAGCGATCGGCCGGTGAGGGTGAGGAACACGTCCTCCAACGTGGCGTGGCGGACCAGCGCGGTGAGCGGCGTGAGCGACATGGCGTGCACCGCGGCGAGGGCGGCCTCACCGTCGGCGGTGTAGACGAGCACCCGGTCGGGGAGCAGCTCGACGCGCCCGTCGGTGTCGTTGCCTCCGGTGGCCAGGGCCGAGGTGCGCAGCTTCTCCGCGACGGTGTCGCGTTCGTCGAGGCGGAACCGCAGTTCCAGGACCTCACGCGTGGCGTACCTGGTGATCAGGTCCCGGGGTGAGCCCTGCGCGACGATCCGGCCGTGGTCGACGACGATGAGCCGGTCGCAGAGCTGCTCGGCCTCGTCCATGTAGTGGGTGGTGAGGATGAGCGTGACGCCCTCCTGCTTGAGCTGGAAGAGCCGGTCCCACAGGACGTGGCGGGCCTGCGGGTCGAGGCCGGTGGTGGGCTCGTCGAGGAGCAGGATGTCGGGTTCGTTGATCAGGGAACGGGCGATGGTCAACCGTCGGCGCATGCCCCCGGAGAGGGTCTCGACCTGGTCGCCGGCCTTCTCCCCGAGCTGGGCGAAGTCCAGCAGTCGGGTCGCGCGGTTCCGGATGACGGCCCGCGGCAGGCTGAAGTATCGCCCGTAGATGTGCATGTTCTCCCGGACGGTCAGCTCGTTGTCCAGGTAGTCGTCCTGTGTCACGACGCCCAGCCGGGCGCGGATCTCCGGCCCCTGTCGCATCGGGTCCATGCCGAGCACGCGCAGGCTGCCGCCGCTGATCGGCGACGTCGCGGCGATCATCCGCATGGTGGTGGACTTGCCGGCGCCGTTGGGGCCGAGCAGCCCGAACGATTCGCCCCGCCGGACCTCGAAGTCGATGCCGTCGACGGCATGGAACTCCGCTGTGGACCCGCGCGGCGGATAGATCTTCGTCAGCTGGGTCGCCTGGATCAGCGGGTGTTCGCTCACCACATGAGCGTACGGAAAATAGACAGACTTCTGCAAGATCTGGGCAGGCAGCTGAAAATCCAGGGCGGAGCGGCAGATCCCGGTTGCGGTGGCCGAGTCGCGATGCGAGGCTCGACGAATGTCCACGCTGACCGGTGCCGCCCTGCTCCAGGCGGCCGACGAGATGACGCGGGTGCTGCACCCGCACCGCGAGCGCGACTGGTCCGTGCCCGCCGGCACCCTGACGTGGAGCTGCTGGACCACCGCCGCGCACGTCGCGCACGACCTGCTCGCGTACGCCGGCCAGGTCACCGTCAGCCCCACGGACAGCTACCTGCCGTACGACCTGCGGGTCTCCCCCGACGCGAGCCCGGCGCAGACCCTGACCGTGGTGCGGGCCAGCGCCGGGTTGCTCGCCACCGCGGTCGACGCCGCCCCGGCACACGCGCGGGCCTGGCACTTCGGGCCCTGCGACCCCGCCGGCTTCGCCGCGATGGGGGTGGCTGAAACGCTCCTGCACACCCACGACATCACCCGCGGTCTCGGCGTGCCCTGGCAGCCACCGCAGCGGTTGAGCGCGGCGGTGCTGCGGCGGCTCTTCCCGGACGCCCCGGACGGCGCCGCCCCCGAGGTCCTGCTCTGGCTGACCGGCCGCGGTGACCTGCCCGGCCGGGCACGACGCACCTCGTGGAGGTGGGAAGCGGCGCTGCGCTGACCCTCAGGGCGTCAACGAGTGCCGGTGACCGTCCAACGGAAAGGGAGGCCGGGCCGGCAGCACCTCCTGGAACACGTAGCCGCTCTTCTGCGCCACCCGGCAGGACGCCACATTGTCCACCTGGTGCAGCAGGTCGAGGCGCTTCATCGCGGGAAACTCGGCGAACGCCCACCGGCTGAGCGTGGTGACCGCCCGCGGGGCGACGCCACGACCGCGCGCCCACGCCGCCGTCCAGTAGCCCACCTCGGGCTCCGGCCACCGCACGCTGACCTTCTTGAGCACCACGTTCGCCACCAGCCGTGGGCCGTCCGTGTCGTCCTCGACGACCGCGAAGCTGAACCGCCGGCCGTCGGCCCAGTCCTGTCGCACCCGCTCCAGCCACCGCCGGCCCTCGGTCAGGTCGGTCACCGGCATCCGGGTCCACCGGCGCAACACCGGGTCCCGGTACGCGTCCAGCAGGGCGTCCAGGTCGTCGGCGTGCCAGGGTCGCAGGGTGAGGCCCGGCATCGAGGAGGTGTCGGACGCCCGCAACTCGATCACCATCCGCCCAGTCTGGCGGTGCCGCACAAGGCCGACCACACGGGTCAGCGCGAACGGCGGCGCCAGGGCAACCACCAGGTACGGCGGGACCGGCGCGGCGCGGCGACGCCGGTCGCCCGCTCCGTCGATGGTGTCGCGACGCGGGGCGGGGCGTGCTCGGCGCGCCAGCGGCGCACCACCTCGTCGACGTTCACCGGACGCACCGCGACGCGCGGACCGTCGGGGTTGCGCAGCCAGGCCACGATCTGCGTGTTCAACTGGCCGACGAAGTCGCGGACGGACTGCTCGGTGGGCAGGTCGCGAACCTCGTCGGGGACCTGCTCGATGCGCCGACGCAGTTGCAGTGGGGTGGGTAGGAGCAGGTCGCTGGGCAGCGCCTCACGCTCCAGGAAACTTTTGATCCACCACGACTCGTCGTACGGTGCTCCTCGGCCGGGGATCGGCTTGCCCATGCCGGGCAGGTCGTCGAACTCGCCGCGTTGCACGGCTCCCCGGATCTGCGCCTCCACGGCCGCTTCCCACGCCTCGGTCACCCTGCGGCACCTCCCCCGGTCACCGTAACGCGCCACCTCCGGACGGCGACACGCACCGCAACGGTCAGCGCAGCCGCTGCGGCGACCATTCCCGGCCGACGCCCAGCCGGTAGGTTCCGACCAGGATGACCGGTTCGTATCAACAGGCCACCACCTGTCCGGTGGCCCTCGATCGGAAGCGGTGGCCCGGCCTACGGTCGGTGCGGGTGTCGACGAACGGGGGGCGTCATGGTGAGTATGGGTGCAATGGTGGGCATCACTCTGGTGGCGTTGGGGCTGGTGCTCACGCCAGGCCCGAACATGGTCTACCTGGTGTCCCGCTCGGTGGCGCAGGGCCGCCGGGCCGGGCTGGTCTCACTGCTCGGGGTGGCCGCCGGCTTCGGTGTCTACCTGACGGCGGCGGTCGCCGGCCTGGCCGCCGTCTTCGTCCTGGTGCCGACGCTGTACGCGGTGGTGAAGCTGGCCGGAGCCGGTTACCTGCTCTGGCTGGCCTGGCGGACACTGCGTCCGGGTGGGCACTCACCGTTCACGCCGGCGCCGCTGCCGCCGGACCCGCCCCGGCGGCTGTTCACCATGGGCCTGGTCACCAACCTGCTGAACCCGAAGATCGCCATCCTCTACGTGTCGGTGCTGCCCCAGTTCATCGACCCGGCGCGCGGGCATGTGGCGACGCAGAGTCTGCTGCTGGGCCTGACCCAGATCACCGTCGCGCTGATCGTGAACGCGCTGATCGTGCTCAGCGCCGGATCGTTGGCCGGGTTCTTCGCCCGCCGACCGGGGTGGCTGCGGGTGCAGCGATGGGTGACCGGGACGGCGCTGGCCGCGCTGGCCGTCCGGATCGCCGCCGACCGCTCCCGCGCGGCGGTCGCCACGCCCTGACCGGAGCCTCACCACCCCCAGCGGCGGACCACCGCGCGCCACGCCGGGCCGGAGCCTTACTGCCCCCGGTGGCGGCGAACCACCGCGCCCGCCAAGTCCGGGCCGGCGCCTCACCGCCCCCGGTGGCGGCGGAGCATTCCGGCGGCCAGGGGCGCGGCGTCCAGGTCACCGGCGGCGAGGCGAGCCGCGAGGGTACGGCGTACCAGTCGGTCGGCCAGCGCGGGCGCGTGCCGCCCGACGGCAAGCTCCAGCCGTCCACGCCGGGTGGTCGCCACGTCCCGAGGTGCCCGGCGGGCGGTGGCGGCGCGCAGGATCGCCGCGACCACCCCCTCGACCGGCTCGGGACGGGACACTCCCCGCAGGGACAACCCGGCCTCGGCGGTGCTGTCGTGGATGGGTGAGGCGACCATGCTGGGGTAGACCACGCTCACCCCGACGTGCGTACCGACCTCGTGGCGCAGCGCGTCGGCGTACGCGACCAGGGCCCGCTTGCTGACCCCGTAGGCGGCGGCGAGCGGCAGTGGCAGGACCGCCATCCGGCTGGCCACGAAGATCACCCGGCCGCGTGTGGTGAGCAGCGGCGGCAGCGCCGCGGCGGTGGTCCGCCAGGCGGCCAGCAGGTTGACCTCCAGTTGTCGACGGACCACCTCGTCGGGTGCCAGTTCGGCCGGGGCGGGGCCACCGACACCGGCGTTGTTGATCAGTAGGTCGAGCCCGCCGAGCCGGTCGGTAGCGGCCCGCACCGCCGCCGGCACGGCGGCCGCGTCGGTCAGGTCGCAGCCGAGCACCGGCAGGTCGGCGTCGGGGCGGGCGTGCAGGTCGAGCCCCACCACCTGAGCGCCGGCGGCGGTGAACGCCGCGCCGAGGTGCCGGCCGAAGGTGCCGCTCGCGCCGGTCACCAGCACCCGACGGCCGGCCAGCCCGCTGGCCACCCGACCCTTCACCGCTGCACCCCGACCGACGAGGCACCACCGGCCGCACCGGTTACGCCGCCCGCGCTGCCCGCACCGGCGGCTGCGGGCGAGCCGGCCGCTGCGGGACGGGCGCGGCGGGTTCCGGCGGTCAACTCGCGGGTCAACTCGGCCAGGTAGACGTCGAAGTCCACGCGCATCGCCGGACGGCGTTGCCCCCAGCGGGCCGTCGCGGCCCGCAACTCGGCCCGGCAGACGGCCCGCTGGCGGTCCGGGTCCGGCAGCGCGTACCGGCCGGCGAGGTGTGCGGCGATCACCTTCGCCTGCGCCTCCACCAGGGGGAACGCCGAACCGGTGGACTGCATCAGCCCCACGAACGTCAGACCCGGGGCGTCCGGGTGGAACACGTGCCGGTACAGCGGCAGGCTGTCGCCGCCCCCGCCGAGCAGCTCCGGGTCGAGGAACGGGATCTCCACCCGGTAGCCGGTGCACCAGATGATCAGGTCCACGGTGTCGCTGCGACCGTCGGTGAACTCGACCCGGTCCCCGTGCAGGGCGGCGACGCCGGGTCGGGCCTCGACATCGCCGTGGGTCAACCGGGACAGCAGACCGTCGGAGAGCGTCGGATGATCCTGTAGGAAGCCGTGCGTCGGCGCGGGCAGCCCGTACCGGGCGGGACTGCCGACTGTGGCGCTCAGCGTGGCCTGGCTGATGCGTTGGCGCAGTCGCCACGGCAGCCGGCGGGCCAACGCCCCGTTCAGGGTGTCCGAGGGGCGACCCAGCAGGTACTTCGGCACCACCCAGACGCCTCGGCGTAGCGACAGCAGGGTGCGGGTGGCGGCGTACGAGGCATCCACCGCGATGTCCATCGCGGAGTTGCCGCCGCCGACGACCAGGACCCGCTTGCCGGTCAACTGCTCCGGCCCCCGGTAGTCGTGGCTGTGCATCTGCTCGGCCGTGCACGTGCCGGGGTACGACGGGTCGGGCAGCCGGGGCACCCGGTTGTGTCCGTTGGCGACGACCACGGCCTCCACGGTCACCGAGACGGGCCCGTCCGGCCCGTTCGCGACCACCGTCCACGTGCCGGCGGGATCCCGGGTGACCCGCTCGACGGTGTGCCGAAGTCGGATGGTGTCGCCCAACCCGAAGTGGTCGGCGTAGTCGGCGAGGTAGCCGGCGACCCTGCGGTGATCGGGGTAGTCCGGCCAGTCGGTCGGCATCGGGTGGTCGGCGAACTGGGTGCGTCCACGGCTGGTGTTCAGGTGCAGCGTGCGGTACGCGGGCGAGTCGGGTGCCCCGTACACCCAGAGACCGCCGACCTGGTCTGCGGCCTCGAAGCCGATCGTCGGCACCGCGGCGTCGCGCAGTGCCTTGACGGCGGCGAGCCCGGCCGCGCCGGCGCCGATCACCGCCACCCGAGGTGGTACGCCCATCGTCGCCCCCCACTTAATCCAACGTCCGATGGATAATCGTCGTGCGGCGGCGACGCGTCAAGGGGTCGACGACCCGTACAACCCGTCGAGCAGGCGGTGCACGAACGCGCGGAACTCGCGTCGTTCCCGAGCGCCGGGCGCGCCGGCGGCCAACGCCACCACGTGCCCGTGCGTCGCCCAGACCAGGCTGCGGACGGTGATGTGCGGGGTCGGCTCGGCCAGGGCGCCGGTCGTCGCCGCGGCAGTGAGCAGCTCGGCGACCAGCCGGTACAACGGCTCGGCGTAGCGCTTGTCGAGGTCGGCGTGTCGCTGCGGTTCCAGCCAGCGACGCAGCCACAGCGCGGTGGTCTCGGGGCGGTCCTCCAGAAAGTCGACGAAGACGTCGACGAGCTCGTGCAGGGCGCGTCGCGCCGCGTCCGGCCCCGCGTCGAGAGCGGCGCGGGCCTGCTCGGCGGCCTCGGTGAGCACCTCCCGCTCGGCGGCGAAGACCCGTGCGAAGCAGGCGTCGTAGAGCGCCGCCTTCGTACCCGTGTGGTGGGCGACAGTGGCGACGTCGACCCCGGCGGCGGCGGCGACCTCCCGCAGCCCGACGGCGTCGAAGCCACGCTCGGCGAACAGCGCGGTCGCCGCGGTGAGCACCACCTCACGGGTCGGCCGGGTCTCCTCGCGCCGTGGTCGGCCGGGACGGCGTCGGGGCATGGTCATGGCCGCCATTGTGCCCCTAGAATCCAGCAACCGTTGGATTACCGAGGGGATGCGGCGATGACCGGGCTGGACCGGCGGCCCGTGGCCGCCACCGACGCGACGCTACCCCGTGGCCCTCTGGCCGGCTTCGCCGCCGGGTCGCTCGGCATGGGGATCTGGGTGACCGTGCCCGGCCTGCTGCTGCTGTACTTCCTCACCGACCTGCTGGCGGTCGGGCCGTGGTTGGCCGGCCTCGCGCTGCTGCTACCCAAGATCGCCGACGTGCTGCTGCACCCCTGGGTGGGGCACCGCGCCGACGTCGAGCAGACCCGACGCGGCGACCGCCGTCGTCTGCTGCTGCTCGGCTGCGCCCTGCCTGTCGCGTTCGCCGCGCTCTTCGCGGTGCCCGGCGGGCTGACCGGCGCGTCGGCGGCCGCCTGGGTGGCCGTGTTCTTCGTCGCCGGCAACCTCCTCTTCGCCGCCTACCAGGTCCCCTACCTGGCCACCCCGGCCGACCTGCGGATCGGTTACGACGAACGCACCCGGCTGATGGCGTTCCGGATGGTCGTGCTGACCCTGGGCATCCTCGTCTCCGGGCTGCTGGCCCCGCTGCTCACCGGCGGCGACGCCGCCACCCGGGGCGGCTACCACCGCATGGGCGTGGTCCTCGCCGGGGGAATGCTCGTGGCGATGCTCGTCGGAGTCGCCGGCATCGCCCGGCTGCGCGGGTCCGCGGCGGCAAGCGCCGCGTCCGGGCACGGCGGGTGGCGGGCGTTGCGCACCGCATTGCGCGACCGGCAGTTCCGGTGGCTGGTCGCCGCGTACCTGGCCATGTCCACGACCACCCACCTGGTGCTCGCCGGGGTGCCCTACTACGCCGAGTACGAGCTGCGCGCGCCCGGCCTGACCACGGTGCTGGTGGCCGCGTTCGTGGCGCCGGCACTGCTGGTCACCCCGGCCTGGCTGGTGGTGGCCCGACGTGTCGGCAAGCAGCGGGCGTTGCTCGGCGCGCAGGGCGCGTTCGCCCTCGGCTCGCTGGTGCTGGCGGTCGGTCGCCCGGCCGGTCTGCCGGTGCTCGTCGGCGCGGTGGCGGTGCTCGGTGTGGCGTTCGCCGGCATGCAACTGCTGCCGTTCTCGATGCTGCCCGACGTGATCCGCGCCGCCACCGACACCAGCGCCACCGACACCAGCGGTGCCGGCACCTACACCGGGGTGTGGACGGCCACCGAGGCCACCGGTGCGGCGCTGGGCCCGTACGTGTACGCGCTGTGCCTGGCCGTTGGTGGTTTCGTGGCCTCGACGGCCGGTGAGTCGCCGACGCAGCCCGACGCGGCGCTGGCGGCGGTCCGCTACGGCTTCGGGTTGCTGCCGGCGGTGGTGATGCTCGCGGCACTGCTGCTGCAACGCCGCTACACCCTGGACGCGACCGCCCGCACGACGACGTGAATGCCCGGCACTAGACTTCGCCCTCGATGGACGCCCAGCCCACCACCACCGAGACCCGCCCCTGCGCCCACTGTGGAGCACCGGTGCCGCAGCGTGTCGGCGCGGGCCGACCGTTTCGCTACTGCCGCGACAACGACGGCGCCTGCCAGCGGGCCTCGCGCAACAGCCGGATGCGGCACCGCAACGCCCCCGGTCTGCCGGGGCAGGTGGCCCGCACCTGGGAGGCGGTGGACCGCCTCGACCAGATCGTCGAGACGTTGACCGAGTCGCTGCACGCCGAGTTGTCCCCGGTGGGTGTGCAGCGGCAGATCGCGCAGGCTCGCGCCGAGGCCGCCACCGAGGTCGCGGCGGCGCAGACCGAACGGGACGAGGCCCGCGACGACGCCGAGACCGCCGCCGCCGACGCGGCGCGCGCCCGGGAGCAGGCCCGCGCGGCTCTGGCCGAGGCCGACGACGCCCGCCAGCGCGCCGAGCGGGCGCACCAGCAGGCCACCGCCGCCGACGAGCGGGCACAGCGCGCCGAGGCCGCCCGTGAGCAGGCCCGGCACGACGTCAGCGCCGCGCAGGCGCTGCGCGACCAGGCCGAACGTGACCGCGACCAGGCCCGCGCCGAGGTGCGGGACCTGCGCGCGCACCGGGACACCGAGCGGCAGCGGGTGGCCGACCTGACCGCCGAGCGCGACGCGGTGCGCGCCGACGCCGAGCGGGCCACCCGGGTCGCCGCCGAGGCGACCGAGCGGGCCGGGCGGTGGCAGGCCGAGGTGCAGGACGTGCGGCGCCAGATCGAGCAGGCCCGCGCCGACGCGGCGCGCGCCCGCGCGGAGGCCGCCGACGCCACCCGCGCGCGGGAGCAGGCCGACCGGGCCCGTGACCGCGCCCAGGTCGTCGCCCGGGAGGTCGACGACGCCCGGCAGGAGGCCGCGGAGGTGGCGGCGCGGCTGCGCGCGGAGCTGGCCGCCACCGCCGCGCACCGGGACACGCTCACCGCCGAGCTGAGCGCGGCCCGGCGGGCGGCGGCCACCGCCGAGAGCCAGGTCACCGCCCTGACGGTACGACTCGACGCCGCCGAGACCGACCGGGACCTGGCCCAGCGGCGGGTGGCGCAGCTCGGTGACCAGGTCAGCGACCTGGCGGTGGCGCTGGCCCGGCTCGGCCCGGTGCCGCAACCGGCCGAGCCGGACACGGCGCAACCTTCGTCTCCCCCGGGCGGTTAACCTCCCCGGTGGCAGCGGATACACCCCGTTGCGGCCCGGCTGGGGATCACCTGGCCGGGTGCGTGTCCCGGCCGGCTACCCTTGGGTCGCGGCCCACCCCCGTGGACGCCTCACGCCCTCGGGCGGGAATGGCTCGACGGGAACGCACCGTTACACCCAGAAGACCAGCACCACGAACGAGGGGAAGTCGATCATGGGCGAGCGTATGCTGCGCGGAAGCCGCCTTGGCGCGGTGAGCTACGAATCCGACCGCAACACGGAGCTCGCGCCGCGTCAGACCCGCGAGTACCTCTGCGCCAAGGGCCATCAGTTCGAGGTGCCGTTCGCCGTCGACGCCGAGGTCCCGACGACCTGGGAGTGCAAGTTCGACGGCAGCGTCGCCCGACTCGTCGACGGCAGCGAGCCGGAGCAGAAGAAGGCCAAGCCGCCGCGTACCCACTGGGACATGCTGCTGGAGCGGCGCTCGAT
Organism: Micromonospora sp. NPDC048935; assembly: GCF_043197875.1. Classification (NCBI taxonomy): domain Bacteria; kingdom Bacillati; phylum Actinomycetota; class Actinomycetes; order Micromonosporales; family Micromonosporaceae; genus Micromonospora; species Micromonospora sp. NPDC048935. Next base: position 90,274 of record NZ_JBICTZ010000007.1, read on the forward strand.
CGCCGAGCTTGAGGACATCCTCGAGGAGCGTCTGCAGGAGGTTCGGACCCGCCGCGGCCGCGCCTGAGCCGCACGACGACCGACGCCCCCGGGTTCTCCCGGGGGCGTCGTCGTGTGCGTGCACGTGATCTCAGTGGCGACCGGGCTCGACGATCTCGCCCTCGATGGCCCGACCGCCGTCGACGACCACCGGCTGTTCCGGCTGTGGGGTCGGTTGGGGCGCACCCTGGCGCACCCGCACCGTGCGGGGGCCGAACAGGTCACCGGCGACCATCGACGACACCCGCCGCTCGGTGGCACGTCGCACACCGGCGCGGGCCAGGCGGCGCACCGGTGGCACCAGCAGCAACAACCCGGTCAGGCCGCTGACCAGCCCGGGGACCGCCAGCAGCAGGGCGCCGGCCAACCCGACGAGCCCGTCGGTGACCTGCCCGCCGGGTGGCTGCCCGGCCGCCGCGGCGGAGCGGAACCCCCGCCAGGCCCGCATCCCCTCCCGGCGCAGCAGCACCAGCCCCAGCAGCGACGCGGCGAACACCAGCAGCACCGCCGCGCCGAACCCCAGCGCCCGCCCGACACCGACGAACACCGCCAGCTCCAGCACCACCGCCAGCAACAGGGCCAACGGTACGAACCTCAGTCCTCGGCGCATCTCACCTCATCGCCATTCTGTGCGGGCACCGTGGGCGTGCCCCGCCCATCCAGCATGACACGGCCGCGCTCACGGCCACCGCACCTGACCGGAGGGGGTGCCGTACAGGCCACGACGCACCGCCTGACGGCGGTCCTGCACACCCCAGGTGGTGATCCGCCACAGCGCCTCGGCCACGATCCGTGGGCTCATCTTGCTGTCTCCGCGTTCCCGTTCGGCGAAGGTGATCGGGACCTCCACGATCCGCACCCCGGCCCGGTGCGCCAGCCGGGACAACTCCACCTGGAACGAGTAACCCTGCGACGTCACCGAACCCAGGTCGATGGCGTCCAACGCGCTGATCCGGTAGACCCGGTAGCCGCCGGTGGCGTCCGAGACGGGCATCCCCAGGGCGAGGCGCGCGTACAGGTTGCCGCCGCGCGACAGCAGCAGCCGCCGCAACGGCCAGTTGACCACCCGCGCGCCGCTGGTCCACCGGGACCCGATCACCACGTCGGCGTCGCGGGCGGCGTCCAGCAACGCCGGCAGGTCCTCCGGCGCGTGTGACCCGTCGGCGTCCATCTCCACGACCGCCTGGTAGCCGTGCTCGCGCGCCCAACCGAACCCGGCCAGGTACGCCGCACCCAGGCCCTGCTTGCCCTGGCGGTGCAGCACCTGCACGTGCGCGTCGCCGTCGGCGAGGGCGTCGGCGATCGCGCCGGTGCCGTCGGGGCTGTTGTCGTCGGCGATGAGGATCCGCACCGCCGGCACGGCACGCCGCAGACGGCCCACGATCACGGCGATGTTGTCGGCCTCGTTGTAGGTGGGGATCACCACCAGCACCCGGCCCACACCCGGCACCTCGTCCGGGCGTCGGATCGTATCGGTCGCCTGGATCACGGTTCCTCCGCTCCCGCCGGCGTACCGGCTGTTGCTATCCGGGCCTGACCCGCTGCCGCCGGCGCAGCACCGCCGCGCCGATGAGGGCCGCCACGGCCAGCGCGGCGAGCGTCACCTCCGGCCACCAGCCGAGGCGGGTGGCGAGGCTACGCCCGTCGTCGAGCCGCAACTGCCGCACCACGACCTCCCGGGTGTTGAACCCGGTGGCATCGCTTACCCGCCCGTCGGGTGCCACGAACCCGGACACGCCGACCGTGGACGCCATCAACGCCGGCCGGCCGTGCTCCACCGCCCGCAACCGCACCATCGCCAACTGCTGGCGGGCCTCGGCCACGTTGAAGGTGGCGTTGTTGGTCTGCACCACCAGCAGTTGCGCACCGCCGTCGACGGTGTCGCGCACCACGTGGTCGTAGGCGACCTCGAAGCAGATCACGTCACCGAGCACGACGGGCCCCGCCCGTACCACACCCGGGGTGCTTCCCGCGACGAAGTCGCTGCGGATCAGGTCGACCTGTTTGCTGACCATCCGGGCGACGTCGCGCAGCGGCACGTACTCGGCGAACGGCACCGGGTGGCGTTTGGTGTACAGCTGGCCCAGGTCGGCGCCGGTGCCGGGCCGCCACAGGATGCCTGCGTTGCGGACCTGCCCGGGGCCGGGGCCGAGCAGCACCGCGCCGACCAGGATCGGCGCGCGGACCGCGTCGGCGGCCTGGGAGATCCGGGCCCCGGCGGCAGGGTTGCGCAGGGGGTCGATGTCGCTGGAGTTCTCCGGCCACACCACCAGGTCGGGTTGCCGTTCCTGGCCGGCGGCGACCCGCGCGGCCAGGTCGATGGTGGCGTCGGCGTGGTTGTTGAGCACCGCCTGCCGTTGGGCGTTGAAGTCCAGGCCCAGACGCGGCACGTTGCCCTGCACGATGGCGACGGTGACCGTGGCACCGGACCCGGCGGTGGCGACCGGCACGAGCAGACCCCCGACGACCACCGCGACCGCCACGATTGCCGGTCCGCCCACCGGCGTCCACCGCCACCCCGCGACGACCCTTTCGCCCCGCGGGCCGTCAGCGGGCGGTGTGGCGTCGCGCGGGGTGTGCCGGGCGGTGACCCAGCCCCGCCAGGCGGCGGTGACCAGCAACCCGCCGACGAGCGCCGTCGCGAAGGTCACCAGCGGGGCGCCGCCCCAGGCGGCCAGGCGCAGCAGCGGCGACGTGTCCTGGCTGAACGCCAACCGCCCCCACGGGAACCCGCCGAACGGGGTGCGGTCGCGCAGCGCCTCCTGCCCCACCCACAGCAGCCCGGTCAGCACCGGCCACGCCCAGCGGCCGCGGTCGGCCAGCGGCGACACCCAGGCGGTGGCCGCGCCCAGCATCGCCAGGTAACCGGCCTGCAACAGCGACAGCAGCACCCACGGCAGGTAACCGGTGTGCAGGTTCGTCCAGGCCAGCATCGGGGCGAACAACGCCACCCCGGTCAGGAAGCCCAGGCCGGCGCCGGCACGCAACCGCCGCCGGTGTGCGGCGGCGGCCAGCAACGCCACCCCGACCGGCGCGAGCGGCCACACCCCGTACGGGGGGAACGCCACCAGCAGGGCCAGCCCGGCAGCCAGGGCCAGGGGCACGGCGACCCTCAGCGGCAGCGGCCCACCGGTGATCACCGGTGGGGGCGGCACCGCCGCCGGGGTGGGGGTCTCATCCCGGTCCAGAATCGTCACCGCTTCACCTCGATCACAGGGCGAAGGCTACCCGGCTGGCCTGCGGACCGGCCGCGTCGGGCCGACGGGCACGAACCGCCCGGCGGACATGAAATCGGGGCGCGGCTGACGCCGCGCCCCGATGCTCCCAGGCCCTTCCCGGCCGGTGTGGCGAGGATGCGGCACGACGACCTTCGGACCGACCAGACGTGGACTGGCTGCCCCCGCCGGGCCGTTGTCTACTGGCCGTGCACCTCACCCTTCCCGTACACCGGTAACCGCGGCCGGTTCGCGCCGCCCCGCCGACCCCCGCCCGCTGGACCTGGCCGCCGCGACGATGACGCTGAAAAATGTCGCTCGGCCAGCGGACGAGAGGACGAAGCGAACAACAGCCGCTTCCCGTGGTAGGACTCAAAGACGGTACGTGTCGACCCCCGTCGGTTGTCAACCCACCCGGGCCTGTCGTGTGTTGCGCCACGGCGTGTCGGGTCGGCGAGTCTCAATGTGCGCGCAGATGGTGACGCAGCAGCGCCTGCGCCGCCGCCCGGTGTTTCCCGGCGAGCAAACCCCCGGCGGCCAGCACGTAGTCGACGTCGACGACCCCGGCGGCGGCACGGGGCAACGCCCACCCGCCGGCGTGGTCGGCGAGGACCGCCGCCAACACCTGCCCGGACGCGTCGGTCGGCGCGTGCCGCAGCACCCCACCGGAGCCCACCAGCAGCCGCACGTCGCGCAGGTCCCGCCCGGCCCGCTCACCGGTGGCGGCACCCCGGGCGTGCCGGCGCAACGCCACAGTCGCCGCGAGGGTGGCGATGCGGGCGTCGACGGCCCGCTCGACGTCGTCCACGGCCAGAAACGCCGGGTCGGCCGCCCGGCGTGCCGCGGCGGCGCCCAGGTCGGCGGACTCGCCCGCGGTGAGCAGCCGCTCCTCGGCGGCGGCCCGCACCACCCCCGGGGCGCTCCACCGCACGCCCAGGTCACCCTCCACCGTGCGGGCCCGCCACAGGCTGCCGGCGACCTCGCGGCCCGGCCCGGTGGCCCGCTCGTCCGGGGTGAGCACCGAGTACACGTCTGTGGTGGCACCACCCACGTCGACCACGGCCAGGTCACCGCCGAGGGTGTCGGCGAGCACCTCCACACCGGTGAGCACCACGTCGGGGGTGGCCGCGCGCACCAGCCGCGCGAACCGGGTGGCCCTCGACAGCCGTTTCCCGCCGATCACGTGGCGCAGGAACACCGCGCGGATCGCCGCCCGCGCCGACGCCGGGGCGAGCACCCCGATGCGCGGCAGGACGTTCTCCGCGCCGGTCACCGGCACCCCGGCGGCCTCCAGCAGCCCGATCGCGGGCGCGCGGACGTCGGCGTTGCCCGCGTACACCACAGGCACCCGCCACCGGGCCCGGGCCAGGCGGGTCGCGTTGTGGGTGACCGTCTCGGCGTCACCACCATCGGTGCCCCCGACCAGCAGCACCACGTCGGGTCGGGCCGCCCGCAACGCCGTCAGGTCCGCCGCGCCGAGCCGACCCGCCGCGACGTGCACCACGTGCGCGCCGGCGGACAACCCGACCCGCCGGCCCGCCTGCGCGGTGACCAGCGGCTCGTAGCCGACCACGGCCAGCCGCAGCCCACCGCCGGCCGACGAGCACACGTACCACGGCACGTCGCGCACCCCGAGCCCGGCGGTGGCCGCCGCGACCGCGGCGTCCAGGCCGTGCAGCACGTCGGTGCCCACCGTGGTCGGCGCCGCCGCCGCGCCGACCAGGACACCGGCGGCCAGGTCCACCACCGCGACCTTGGTGTACGTGGACCCGACGTCCGCGCAGACCGCCAGGCTCACGGGTTTCCCTGTTCGCGACTGCGGGGCTCGCAACCCCGGCTCACTCCTCGCGACTCACGCTGGCGGGCACGACCACGGTGCCGGTCGCGGTGACCGCCACGATCGGCGGGTCCAGAACCTCCGCGGCGGACGCGGAGCGGTCCGGGCAGCCCCGGCACACCACCACACAGGACAACTCCAGGGTGCGGCTGCGGGTGCCGACCCGCGACACCTGCGCGGTCACCTCCACCACGTCACCGGCGCGGATCGGGGCGCTGAACCGCACGTCGGAGTACCCGGCGAACAGGCCCTCGTCACCGTCGGTGCGGATGCACACCTCCGTCGCGACGTCCCCGAACAGGGCCAGGGCGTACGCCCCGTCGACGAGGTTGCCCGCGTAGTGGGCGTGCGAGTACGGCACATACCGCCGGTGCGTCACCGTCAACCCGAGCCGTTGGTCGGTCATGCGTTCGCCTTCCGCTGCGTGATCAGGGCGTGCACGAGGTAGCTGGCCACCTCGCCCGGGGTGGTGCCCCGACCGAAGATCCGGTCCACGCCCAACTCGCCGGTCATCGTCTCGTCGAACCGGGGACCGCCGACGATCAACAGGGGCCGCTTACCCGCCGGCATCGCCTCCCGGAACGCCGCCGACATCTCCCGCGTGTTGTGCAGGTGCGCGTCGCGTTGGGTGACCACCTGCGACACGAGCACCGCGTCGGCCTTCTCCACCCGGGCGGTCTCCACCAACTCCGGCACGCTGACCTGCGCACCCATGTTGGTGACCTTCAACTCCCGGTAGTACTCCAGGCCCTTCTCCCCCGCGATGCCCTTCACGTTGAGGATCGCGTCGATGCCCACGGTGTGCGCGTCGGTGCCGATGCACGCCCCGACCACCGACAGCTTGCGCCGCAACCGCTGCTTGATCACCGTGTTGACGTCCTTCGCCGACAGCAGCGCGAAGTCACGCTCCACCACCTGCACCGCGTTCAGGTCGACCAGGTGGTTGACCCGCCCGTACACCACGAAGAACGTGAACCCGTCACCCATTGGCTTGGCGTGCACCACCATCGCCGGGTCGATGCCCATCTTGTTGGCCAACTGCACCGCCGCGCCCTCGGCCCGCTTGTCGTGACCCACCGGCAGGGTGAACGACACTTGCACCATCCCGTCACCGGTGGTGTCCCCGTACGGCCGCACGATCTGCCCGCTCACGCCGCCGCTGTGCTGGCCGGTTCGCTCGCTCCGCTCGCTCACGCGGCGGCCTCCAGGATGTCGGTGGCCGGGTTGCAGTAGTCGGCCTCGTGCGCGGCGACCCCGTCCAGGCCCTTGCCCCGGTCGGCGGGCCGCTTCATGATCCCGAAGGTGCCCTCGGCGATCGCCGTGAGCAACGTCTGCTCCCCGATGCGCTCCAGCAGATCCAACGCCTCACCGAGGACCTGGTTGGCGCGGCGGCGGATGAACCCGCCCGGCGCCGGCACGAAGTCCTCGTGCAGCCCACCGGCCGCACCCAACACGTAGCGCACGTTCTGCAACGCGATGTCCCGATCCGACAACCACGGCGTCACCACCGCCTCGGTCATCATCCCCACCAGCAGGATCCCCTGACCGGTCAGCGCACCCGCCAGGTTGAAGAACCCGTCGAGCAGGTTGCCCCGGAACACGTCACCGGTCATGTGCTTCGTCGGCGGCATCCACTTCAACGGCGCGTCGGGGAACAACTCCCGCGCCAGCAGGGCGTGCGCCAACTCCAACCGGAACGACTCCGGCACCTCCGGGTTGATCTCGAACGCGTGCCCCAACCCCAACTGCCAGTCCGCCAACCCCGCCTCGTGCGCGAAGAACTCGTTGAGCAACTGCGACACCGTCACCGTGTGCGCCTCGTCGACCGCGTCGGCGGTGGTCAGGTAGTTGTCCTCACCGGTGTTGATGATGATCCCCGCCCGGGCGTGCACCTGCCGGGAGAACCGCTGGTCGACGAACGTGCGCACCGGGTTGATGTCGCGGAACAGGATCCCGTACATCGAGTCGTTGAGCATCATGTCCAGGCGTTCCAAACCGGCCAGGGTCGCCATCTCCGGCATGCACAACCCGGACGCGTAGTTGGTCAACCGCACGTAGCGGCCCACCTCCTTCGACGACTCGTCCAACGCCGCGCGCATCAACCGGAAGTTCTCCTGCGTGGCGTACGTGCCGGCGAACCCCTCCCGGGTCGCACCCTCGGGCACGTAGTCCAGCAACGACTGCCCGGTGGAACGGATCACCGCGATCACGTCCGCGCCGGCACGCGCCGCCGCCTGCGCCTGCGGAATGTCCTCATAGATGTCACCCGTGGCGACGATCAGATAGATCCACGGCCGCTGCCTCGGATCACCGTGACGCTTCACCAGCCGGTCCCGCTCGGCACGCCGCCGGTCGATACGCCGAATCCCCGCACCGACCGCCCTACGCGCCGCCGACCGGGCGGCCGTGGCCGCCCGACCGGGCGGCACGGCGAACCGCACCGACCCGGCAGCGGCCTTCTGCGCCAACAACGTCACATCCGCCAGACCCTCCCGGGTCAGCGCGTCGAACACCGGCACCGCCACCCCGTGCCCCAACCCCACATCCGCGGTGACCGCGTCGACGAGCCGGTTGACCCACGGGATGCCGTCCGGGTCGGCACCGGTCACCCCGGCCAACCGCAGCACCGCCCGCTCCACCGACACCGTCGTGTGGCTACGCGCCAGGTCCACCACCGGCTGCCCGGCCCGCCGCGCCAACTCCCGCGCCCGCGCCACCAACACCGGATCAAGATCAAGCTTCCCGGTCATCATGACCCTTCCTCGTAGATGACCTCACCGCGCAGCACCAACCGCCGGCACACCGGCAACGGCGTCGGGTCGTCCGGACCCCGCAACTCCGGATCCTCGGCCAGCAACACCGGCAGACCCCGCTCCACCCCCGCCGGCGTCGACCACACCGCGAAAGTCGCCGGCGCACCCAGCGCGAGCACCCCCTCGGCGTCCAGGTGCACCGCCCGCCACCCACCACGGGTGTGCGCGGCGAACGCCGCCCGCACACTCATCCGCTGCGCCCGGTTGTGATGCGCCGCCGCCGCCCGCACCGACCCCCACGGGTCCAGCGGCGTCACCGGCGAATCCGACCCGAACGCCAACGCCACACCCACCGAATGCATCGCACCCATCGGATTCGACTCCAACGCCCGGTCCAGACCCAGCCGCGACTCGTACATCCGACCCGCACCACCCCACAACCTGTCGAACGCAGGCTGCATGCTCGCCACCACCCCGTACTCCACGAACCCGGCGATCAACCGCTTGTTCATGACCTCCGCGTGCTCGATACGGTGCCGCGCCGCACGCAACCGCTCCACACCCACCGTCCGCGCCGCCTGCGCGAACCCGTCGAGGACCGTGCCGATCGCCGCGTCACCGATCGCGTGGAACCCACCCTGCACACCGTGCGCCGCGCAGTCCAGCAGGTGATCACGCACCTGCTCAGCACTCAGGTAGGCGTGCCCACACCCGTCACCGTCGCCGTACGCCTGCGACACGTGCGCCGTACGCGCACCCAACGCCCCATCGGCGAACAGGTCACCACCGGCACCCACCGCACCCAACTCCCGGGCCCGCGCCGCACCACCCAACTCACCCCAGTACCCGTACACCTCCGGCAACCCCGCACCCGAGATGCCCAACAGGCCGATGAAGTCCTCCTCGTCGGAGATCTCCGGCCCACCGCACTCGTGCACGGCCGCGATGCCCAACGACGCCGCGTGCGACAGAGCCACCCGCTGCGCGGCGACCCGCTGCGCCCGACTCACCGACCCCTGCGCCGCCGCCCGCACCACGTGATGCGCGTCGCGACGCAACCACCCCGACGCGTCGTAACCAGTCACCCCCACCACCTGCGGACACGCCGCCAACAACGCCGACGACACCAACGCCGAATGCAGCGACGCCTGCGACACGTACACCTGCCGCCCACCGGCCGCCCGGCCCAGCGCCGCCGCGTCCGGCACCACCGCATCCGACCAGGTCGACTCGTCCCAACCGTGCCCGAGCACCACCGCGTCCGCCGGCAGACCCGCCGCGAACCCGGCCACCGCGTCCAGCAACTGACCCGCCGAGCGCACCCCGGCCAGATCCAGCCCGGACAACGCCAGCCCGGTGTCGGTGGCATGCACGTGCGCGTCGACGAACGCCGGCGTCACCAACGCACCACCCAAATCCACCACACGGTCGGCCGGCGGCGCGTCACCGCCGGTCCCCAACCAGGTGATCCGCCCACCGGACACCAGCAGCGCGGTGGCGCTCGGGTCGGCAGGGCAGTGCAACACGCCGCCGCGGTACAACGTCGAGGGGTTCGTCATGACCTCAGTGTGCCGCGATCCGCGCCGCGAACAGCTGACGCACCCCCGGCTCGGAACGCAGCAACCCCAACGCCAACTCCGCGTGCCCCGGCACGTACCCATTGCCCACCAGCATCGTCACGTCCGCCGCCAACCCCTCGGCACCCAACGCCGCCGCGGAGAAGCTCGTCGCCATCGAGAAAAAGATCACCGTGCCGCCGTCCGCGGTGGCCAGCACCGCCCCGTGCTCACACCCCGGCACGTCCACGCAGACCACCGTGACGTCCGCCGGCGCCCCCAGGGCCGTGGTCACCGCCGTGGACAAACCCACCGGGTCCCGCGCGTCGGCCACCGCCACCACCGACGCCAGGCCGGCCGCCGTCAGCGCGTCGCGCTCCACCGCCACCGGCACCACCCCGACGGTACGCGCGGCACCCGCCCGCCGCGCCGCGGCGAGGGACAGCGACCCGCTCTTGCCCGCCCCGCCGATCACCGCGACCCGCACCGGCGTCGGATCACCGGTACGCCGACGCTCCTCGACATAGCGCGACACCACCCGGGCGGTCAGCGCGGGCGCCCCACACACGTCCAACACCGCCAGGGACAACTGCGGATCCTCGTCCTCGGGCAGCACCGCGGCGATGGACCGCGCGAACAGGATCGCCCACCCGTCACACGGCACCTGCTCGCTGCGCCCGTCCCAGCGGACCAACCCATCGGTGATCACCAACGGCGTCAGGGTCAACGACACCAGGGTGGCGACCCGCTCCCCCGCCCTGAGCCCCAACGGGGACCGCCGACCGGCCTCCTCGACAGTGCCGATCAGCATCCCACCCGACCCGGTCACCGGGTTCTGCATCTTGCCCCGCGTGGAGATGATCTCCAGCACCTCGGCGCGCACCGCAGCACCGTCACCGCCGTGCTTCTCCGACAACTGCCGGAAACTCGCCGCGTCCAGGTTGAGCCGCTGCACCCGGATCCGCACCTCGTTCGGCGCGATCGCCGCCGACGCGTCCAGGCGCCAAGCCGCCTGCGGCAGCACCCCCGCCGGTTGCACGACGCGGTGCAGTCCCACCGGTGACGTCACGCCAACCCTCCCCTGCCCAGCCGCTCGAAGCCCCGGTCAAGGCTCGCGTAACGGGAAAACTTACGGCAGACTAATTTCTTCGCCGGATATTTTCCAGTAGCGTTCCGGCTCCGATGATCAGCAGCACCACCGAGGAGGGGCCGTGACCCAGACCATCCCGCAACCCCGTCACGCCCCGGTCGGCACACCGACCGCCGGGCAGCCGTACGAATACGTCCGCCGCCCCCTCATCGAACCCGACTGGACCCGCTTCCCCGGCTGGCGCCACGTCACCCGCGACCAGTGGGAATCCGCCCAGTGGCAACGCGTCAACTGCGTCAAGAACACCAAGCAACTCCGCACCGTCCTCGGCGACCTCGTCGACGACACCTTCTACACCGACCTCGAGGCCGACCAGTTGGCCCTGGCCACCATGTCCATGCTGGTGCCACCACAAATGATCAACACGATGGTGCCGTTCACGACCCCCACCACCGAGGCGTTCCTGGCCGACCCCATCCGCCGCTACATGATCCCCGTCGCCTCCGACCGCCGCACCGACTGGCCGTCACACCCCTACGCCAGCCGCGACAGCCTCCACGAGCACGACATGTGGGTCGCCGAAGGTCTCACCCACCGCTACCCCACCAAGGTCCTCGCCGAACTACTCTCCACCTGCCCGCAATACTGCGGGCACTGCACCCGCATGGACCTCGTCGGCAACTCCACCCCCGCCGTCGACAAACTCAAACTCACCCTCAAACCCGTCGACCGCTACGACGCCCACATCGCCTACCTCAAGGCCCACCCCGGCGTCCGCGACGTCGTCGTCTCCGGCGGCGACGTCGCCAACGTCCCCTGGCGCAACCTCGAGACGTACCTCATGCGCCTGCTGGAACTGGAAACGGTCCGCGACATCCGCCTCGCCACCAAGGCCCTCATGGGCCTGCCCCAGCACTGGCTGCAACCCGACGTCGTCGAGGGCCTGGAGCGCGTCGCCCGCACCGCCGCCCGCCGCGGCGTCAACCTCGCCATCCACACCCACGTCAACCACGCCCAGTCCCTCACCCCACTTGTCGCCAAGGCCGCACAGACCGCCCTCGACGTCGGCGTCCGCGACGTCCGCAACCAGGGCGTCCTCATGCGCGGCGTCAACGCCACCACGCCCGAACTACTCGACCTCTGCTTCGCACTCCAGGGCGAAGCCGGCATCCTGCCGTACTACTTCTACATGTGCGACATGATCCCCAACGCCGAACACTGGCGCGTCCCGGTCTGGCACGCCCAGCAACTCCAGCACGACATCATGGGCTACCTCCCCGGCTACGCCACCCCCCGCATCGTCTGCGACGTCCCCTTCGTCGGCAAACGCTGGGTGCACATGCTCACCGACTACGACCGCGACCGCGGCATCTCCTACTGGACCAAGAACTACCGCACCTCCATCGAGTCCGCCGACCTGGAGGCGCTCAACAAGCGCTACGCCTACTACGACCCGATCGACACCCTCCCCGCCGACGGCCAGCAGTGGTGGCACGACCACCGCGAGGACTGACCCACCGACGGCGGCACCCCCGGATTCCCCCGAGGTGCCGCCGTTCCCCGTCACCGGCAGCCCAGGGCCTGCACATACCCGGCCCGCACCGTCCCCGCCGAGACCTCGTCGGCGTACTCCCAGAACACCTCCGCCCAGTCACCGGCCCCGTCCAGGCCCCGCAGCACCCGCCACCCGTGGCTGCCCCGCAACGCGTCCGCGGCCCGCCGCACCGCGGCCACGTCCCCGCTCGCCCGCGCCCGCTGCCACTCCGCGATCCACCCGCACCCGACCCGGGACGTCACACCCACGCCGAACTGGGACGAGTCACTCACACCGATGCCCTCCAGCGAGGCGCCATCCAACCCGGGCGGCACCGGCATCACCATCTCCGCCGGCAGCGCAGCCAACCACGTCCGCACGTCCACCCGCACGATGTCCACGAGAACCCGGTCCAGGTCCTCACGCCACCAGTTCCCGCAGGTACTCATCTCCACGAACACGTCGTCGCGGGGAAAGCCGCTCCGGCACCTCACTCCCCGGATCCGTGACCGCAGCAGAAATCTGCTGGCGCAACCGCTCACCGAGACGCTGCCGACGAACACCACCACGGTGCTGGTTGGCCAACACCCGCCGAGCCACCCCGTACAACCACAGCCGCGCCTCCCCGCCGACCGGCATGTCCTGCCGGCGACGCCACGCCACCAGGAAGGTCTCCGCGACGACGTCAGCCGCGTCCACCGGATGCGCGACCCGCGCAGCGCGTACGCCAACAACGACTCGAAGTCCTCGGCATACGCCCGCCGGAAGCGGTCCTCGTCCTGCTCTGTCCCCGAGCTCACGTCCAGTCCATGTCCGGTGCGACCACAACCGTCACAGCCCGCACCAGTCAGGCGCGGATACCGGCGAGCACGAGACCGGCGACCCTACCGATCACCTGGGCACTCGTCGTCGCCGGCAACCGCCGTAGCGACGCAATGGCCAGCAGGCCGGCCCGGACATCGCCCACGTCGACGCCGTCGCGCAGCACACCCGCGGCCTGCGCCCGTACGACGAGCACATTCAACGCCTGCGCATGCTCCCGCCGCTCCTCCTGGAACGCCGCACCCAGCTCACCCGGCCCCAACAACGCCTCGTTGAGCGCCAGGTCATGGATCTGCCGCTCAGCGAACTCGCGCACCACCCCCGACAGCGCCCGCCACGGGTCCGGGTCGTCGAGCGCGCGGCGCATCCGCACACCGCAGTCCTCGACACGCTCTGCCAAGACCGTCGCGACCAACTCCGTACGCGTCGGAAAGTGCCGGTACAGGGTCGCCACCCCCACCCCAGCCCGTCGCGCCACCTCCCGCATGGGCACCTCGAGCCCCGCCGACGCGAACGCCGCCCGCGCCGCCGCCACCACCCGATCACGGTTGAACCGGGCATCGGCACGCTGCATCTGAGACATCCTCGGCCGGCCTCCCTCTCACTTGACCCCACAACGGAACAGCTGCTCCGTTTCCCGTCTACGGTACGAACACCGCCCCGTCACCCCAGGCAGAGGAGCCCTTCATGTTCGCCGTCCAGTACGACCGGTTCGGTGGCCCCGAGGTACTCCACCTCGGCACCACCGACGCGCCCCACCCCCGGGCCGGCCAGATCCGCATCCGCCTCCAGGCCGCCGGGGTCTCCCCCGTCGACGTCGGCCTCCGCTCCGGCCGCACCCCGATGAGCGCCCAACTACCGCTGCCCCACATTCCCGGGGTCGACGCGGCCGGCATCGTCGACGAGATCGGCAGCGACGTCGACGATGTGACAGTCGGCGACCACGTCTTCGGCATCGTCGAGCTGGCCAGACTCGGCGGCGCGAGCGCACAGTTCGCGGTACTACAGCTCTGGGCGCACAAGCCCATCACCATGCCGTGGGCCCAGGCGGGCGCGGCGGGCACCAGCATCGAGACCGCCACCCGAGCCCTCGACCTGCTGGACCTACGGCCCGGCCTGACGCTCCTCGTCGACGGCGCCGCTGGTGGCGTCGGCAGCATCGCCATCCAACTCGCCGCCGCCCGAGGCATCAACGTCATCGGCACCGCCCGCGCCGACAACCACGACCTCCTCCGCCAGCTCGGAGCGACACCGCTCACCTACGGCCCCGACCTCACGAACCGCCTCGACGCCCTCGGCGTGACCCGGGTCGACCGCGCCCTCGACGTCGCCGGCGCCGGGTCCCTGCCCGAACTGCTCCACCTCACCGGCGACCCGACAGCGGTCGTCACCCTCGCCGACTTCACCGCCCCCACGCACGGCGTCCGCCTGTCGATGGGGCAACTGGCGGGCGAACCCGACGGCCGCCACGGCCTGCCCGCAGCAGCCGAACTGTTCACCAAGGGCCGGTTCAGGGTGCCGATCGACGCCGCCTTTCCCCTCGAGAAGGCGGCCGACGCGCACCAGGCGGCCGAAGGCGGATCCCGCCGCGGCAAGATCGTCCTGACTGTCGACGACGTGCGGGAAAGCTGAGCCTCAGCCGCCGGCCAGCACCTCGGACAACGGCGCCGGCTCCAGCCCTCGCTCGCGCAGCCCGGCCAGGATGTGCGGCAACGCCTCGTCGGTCATCGCCGCGTTCGCCTCGGTCACGTGCATGATCACCACCGACCCCGGGCGGACGTGGTCCAACACCGCCCGCACCAGCGGCTTCCACGCGGTCGCGAAGGGATCACCACTGACCACGTCCCCGTCGACGACGGTCACACCCAGCGGCGCCAGGGCGTCAAGCGTCACCGCGTCATGGCACAGCCCCGGAAAGCGGAAGTACCGGGTCTGCCGACCCCCGTACGGCTTGATCACCTCGAACGTCTTCGCCACGTCCCCGGCCAACTTGTCCACCGGCAGCGAGGGCAGGTCATAGCAGTCGGCCGTGAACGCCGCGTGCCCGTAGGTGTGGTTGGCCAACTCGAAGCGCGGGTTCCCGGCGATCCGCCGGGTCACGTCCGGATACCGCTGCACCCACTTGCCGGTCAGGAAGAACGTGGCCGCCACCTCGTCGCGCTCCAGCAGGTCGAGGATGCGCAGGTTGGCGTACGACTTCACCCGACCGGCACGCAGACTGGCCAGCATCCCGTCGGTCATGTCCGCGTCGAAGGTCAACGCGACCCGGTTACCGCGACGCGGCCCGTGATCCACCACCGGTGCCCGGGTCCCCACCCGCGTCGCCCCCGGGACGGCCGACGCCCTCTGCGGCGCGCTGGGACCGACCGACGGGGCGGCCGTGGTGGCGGACGAGCCAACGAAGGCCGGTCGCTCCGTCGAGGGCACCCGGGACGCCGAGCACGCGGCGCTGCCCAGAACAGCCACCGTCACCAGTACGCCCCACCCGAAGCGAAGCCGAGATCGATTCACGCCGCAGATCATCGCAGAAGCGAAGAGCACTCACCGTCCCCGAAACTCAGGGCAGCAAGGACCTCAGGCGCCACGGGGGGCGTACATGATGACCGCGACGCCGAGCAGGCACAACGCCGCACCGGCCACGTCCCACCGGTCCGGGCGAAAGCCGTCCACCACCATCGCCCAGCCCAACGAACCCGCCACGAACACCCCGCCGTACGCGGCCAGGATCCGGCCGAAGTGCGCGTCCGGCTGGAACGTGGCGACGAACCCGTAACAGCCCAACGCGACCACACCGGCGGCGATCCACCACAGGCCCCGCTGTTCGCGCCAGCCCTGCCACACCAGCCAGGCGCCACCAATCTCAGCCAACGCCGCCAACGCGAACAACACCAGGGAACGCAGCACCGTCACCGGCCGACCCTAGCCGCAGACAGCGACGGGCCCCCGGGCGACAGTGCCACCCGGGGACCCGTGGACCGCCCAGGTCACTTCGTGAACGAGTCCTTCATATTGCGACCGGCGTCCTTCACGTTCTGACCGGCCTGCTTGGCGCGGGCGTCGCTCTCCTGGCTGGCGCCCTCGCCACGCATCCGCTCGTTGTCGGTCATGTCGCCGACGCGCTCACGCGCGGCACCGGCCATCTGTTCGACCTTGTTCTTGGCCTTCTCGGTGAAGCTCATCGCGCCTCCTCGGTCTGGCGGTTGTCCCGGCTCGCTTGCCCGGTCTTCCGGTGCCGAAACCGGTGGTGCCGGTCGGCACACCCGCTAAGGCATCCTAGGAAGATAGGTTGAGGGAGGGTCGCCTGCCGGGGCCGGTCACGATGGTTAACTTGCCGCATGGGAGAGCTCCTGCTGATCCGGCACGGCGAGACCACCTGGAGCGCCAGCCTGCGGCACACCTCGTACACCGACCTGGAGCTGACCCCCGACGGCGAGCGACAGGCGCGCACCCTCGCCGCGTTCCTCGCCGGGCGGCGGTTCGCGACAGTGCTGGCCAGCCCCCGCTCCCGGGCGCTGCGCACCGCGCAGCTGGCCGGGCTCACCGTCGACGCCGTCGACGAGGACCTCAGCGAGTGGAACTACGGCGAGTACGAGGGCCGCACGACAGTCGACATCCACGCCGACCACCCACACTGGAACATCTGGACCGACGGCTGCCCCGGCGGCGAGTCACCCGCGCAGGTCGGCGAACGCCTCGACCGGGTGCTCGCACGGGTCACCCCGCTGCTCGACCGGGGCACCGTCGCACTTGTCGGGCACGCGCACAGCCTGCGCGTGCTCGGCGCGCGCTGGATCGGCCTGCCCCCGTCCGCCGGCGGACGGCTACGCCTGGAGACCGCCACGGTCAGCGCGCTCGGTCACGAGCACGGCCGGCAGGTCATCCTGCGCTGGAACCAGCCTGCTCCTCCGGCGCCCGGGACCGCGACCGACTCGGTGCCGCCCCGCTGATCTTCGGCGGCCGATTCTCGTACGGGGTGGACAGCACCACGGTCGTCCGGGTCGTCACGTTCGCCGAGGTGCGAATCTCCTGGAGCACCCGCTCCAGGTCGGTCGGGCTCGCCACCCGCACCAGCAGCAGGTAGAAGTCCTCCCCCGCCACCGAGTAACACGAGTCGATCTCGGGCAGGTGGGCCAGCCGCTCCGGCGCGTCGTCCGGCTGCGACGGGTCGAACGGGCGGATCGCCACGAACGCGGTCAGCGGCAGGTCCAGTGCCTCGAACGACACCCGGGCGGCGTACCCCTTGATCACCCCACGCTGCTCCAGCCGGCGCACCCGCTGGTGCACGGCGGACACCGACAACCCCACCTTCTCGGCCAGGTCGGTGTACGACAGTCGGCCGTCGGCGGTCAGCGCGGCGACGATAGCGCGGTCGATCTCCTCCACGGCGTGCAACCTACCGGGAAAACGGCCCGACGGCGACGAGGTACCCGCCGGGGCGGCGGCCGGTGGACCCACCGCCGCCGCCCCGGCGCTGCTCAGCCCTTCGCCAGCGACCGGGAAATCACCATCCGCTGGATCTGGTTGGTGCCCTCCACGATCTGCAACACCTTGGCCTCGCGCATGTACCGCTCCACCGGGTGATCGGCCACGTAACCGGCGCCGCCGAGCACCTGCACCGCGTCGGTGGTCACCCGCATCGCCATGTCGGTGGCGAAGAGCTTCGCCTTGGCCGCCTCGATCGCGTACGGGCGGCCGGCGTCGCGCAGCCGGGCCGCGGCGAGGGTCAGCGCGCGGGCGGCGGAGATCTGGGTGGCCGCGTCGGCGAGGAGGAAGCCGAGGCCCTGGAAGTCGATGATGGACCGGCCGAACTGCTGCCGCTCCCGGGCGTAGGAAACCGCGTAGTCCAGGGCCGCCTGGGCCAGACCGACCGCGCAGGCGGCGATGCCCAGACGACCGGAGTCGAGCGCGGACATGGCGATGGTGAAGCCCGCGCCCTCGCCGCCGATCAGCCGGTCGGCCGGCACCCGCGCCTCGTCGAAGACGATCTGCGCCACCGGGGAGGCGCGCAGCCCCATCGTCCGTTCGGCCGCCTGCGGGTTGATGCCGACCGTGCCCGCGTCCGCGAGCAGGCAGGAGATCCCCTTCGGCCCGGGTCCGGACGTGCGGCAGAAGACGTTGTAGAAGTCGGCGGTCCGCGCGTGGGTGATCCAGGCCTTGGTGCCGGACACCAGGTACGCGTCGCCGTCGCGAACCGCCCGGGTGCTCAGCGCCGCCGCGTCCGAGCCACCCTGCGGCTCGGAGAGGCAGTACGCGCCCAGCAACTCGCCGCCGATCAGGTCCGGCAGCCGCTTGCGCTGCTCGTCGCTGCCGAACGCGAACACCGGGTAGCAGGACAGGGTGTGCACGCTGACCGCCTCGGCGACCGCGAGCCAGCGGCTGGCCAGGATCTCCAGCACCTGTAGGTACACCTCGTAGGGCTGGGCCGCGCCGCCGTACTCCTCGGGGTAGGGCAGGCCGAGCAGGCCGGCACGGCCGAGGGCCCGGAGCACCTCGCGGGGGAACTCGGCGCGCTCCTCGAAGGCGGCGGCCTTCGGCGCGAGCTCGCGGTCGGCGAGCTCGGTGGCGAGACCCAGCAGGTCGTGGGCCTCGTCGGTGGGCAGGATCCGGTCGACAGTCATAGCGCGATGAGCTCCGTGGGGGTGGTGTTGAGCCGTTGCACGCCGTCCGTGGTGCAGACGACGATGTCCTCGATGCGGGCGCCGTGCCGGCCCGCCAGGTAGACGCCCGGTTCGATGGAGAACGCCATCCCGGCCTCGATCGGGCGGTCGTTGCCGGCCACCAGGTAGGGCTCCTCGTGACCGTCGAGACCGATGCCGTGGCCGGTGCGGTGCAGGAACGCGGGGCCGTAGCCGGCGGCGGCGATCGGGTCGCGGGCCGCGGCGTCGGCCGCCGCACCGGTGATCCCGGGCCGCACCGCGGCGACCGCGGCGCGCTGGGCGTCGTGCAGCACCGCGTAGTAGTCCAGGAAGTCCGCCGGCGCCGGCGCACCCACCACGTAGGTGCGGGTGCAGTCCGAGCGGTACCCCGACGCCATCGTGCCGCCGATGTCGACCACCACCGGCTCACCGGCACCGATCGGCCGGTCCGAGGTGCCGTGGTGTGGGCTGGCCCCGTTGGGTCCGGCCGCGACGATGACGAAGTCGACGGTGACGTGCCCGGCGGCCCGGATCGCCGCGGCGATGTCGGTGGCGACCTGCGCCTCGGTGCGGCCGGGCCGCAGCCACCGTCCCATCCGCAGGTGCACCTCGTCGATCGCCGCGCCGGCCTCGGCGAGGGCCGCGACCTCCGCCGGGGACTTGCGGATCCGCAGCTCGCGCAGCACCTCGCCGGCGAGGCGTTGCGCGGCGCCGGGCAGGGCCGCGCGCAACGCGAGGACCTGCTCGGCCCACATCCGGTCGGCCAGCCCGACCGCCGCGACCGGCCCGCCGAGTGCGGCGACCACCAGGGGGTACGGGTCGGCGCCGTCGACGTGGTCGACGATGCGCACGCCGGTGGCCGGTGCCGCCTCCGCCGCCGGGCGTTCCAGCCGGGGCACGACGAGGGTCGGCTCACCCACGGCGGGCAGCACCAGGCAGGTCAGCCGCTCCCCCGCGTGGGCGTCGTACCCGGTCAGGTACCGCAGGTCGGAGCCGGGTGTGAGCAGCAGGGCGTCCAGACCGGCGGCGGCGGTGGCGCGCTGCGCGGCGATCAGCCGGTCGGGCGGGTACAGCTCGTCGATTCCCACCCCAGCAGCTTAACGGTCGTTTGGGTAAACCCCCATATCGGTTCCGGCGCGGGTAAATCCACGGACGTTGATTGACGCGGACAGTTAACACTCTTTAAGATTTGGCTGCCTCGAGGCCCACCCGTTCCTGCGTCCCGCACCGCCCGCCCGCGACAACCCGCGTGGGCGGGTGTCGTCCCCCGCCACGGGAAGGCCCCCGATGTCCTCACCCCTGCGCCGCGCCCTCGCCGCCGGCCTCCTCGCGCTGGCCACCGCCGGCGCCACCCTCACCGTCACCACCACCGCCGCACAGGCCGTGGTGCTGCCGAACAACTTCAAGAGCGTCGGCTACCTGCCCTCCTGGGCCGGCGACATCAACACCATCCAGTACAACAAGCTCACCCACATCAACTACGCCTTCGTCCTGCCGAACAGCAACGGCAGCCTCCAGGGCGTGGACGGCGGCCGGCTCTCCTCGCTTGTCTCGCGGGCACACGCCAACAACGTGAAGGTCTCCATCGCCGTCGGCGGCTGGAACGACGGCAACGACTCGGCGTTCGAGGCCCTGGCGGCCAACTCCGGCAGCCGGACCACCTTCGTCAACAACCTGGTCAACCTCGTCAACCAGTACAACCTCGACGGCGTCGACATGGACTGGGAGTATCCCGACCCGGGCGCCTCGGCCAACAACTACACGGCGCTCATGACGCAGCTCGGCAGCGCCCTGCACAGCCGCGGCAAGCTGCTCACCGCCGCGGTCGTCTCCGAGGGCTACTCCGTCGACGGCGTCCAGACCGCCGTGTTCAACCAGGTCGACTGGCTCAACATCATGGCGTACGACGGCGGCAACCCCCACGCCAACTACGACTGGTCGATCAACAGCATCAACCTGTGGAAGGCCCGCGGTCTGCCGGCCAGCAAGGCGGTGCTCGGCATCCCGTTCTACAGCCGCCCGGTCTACTACAACTACTCGTACCTCGTCGGCCTGGACCCGGCGAACGCCAACCGGGACTGCGCCACCATCGGCGGCTCGCAGCAGTGCTGGAACGGCATCCCGACGGTCAAGCGCAAGACGCAGTGGGCGATGGCCAACGCCGGCGGCGTGATGAACTGGGAGCTGAGCCAGGACACCAGCGGCTCCACCTCACTGCTCAGCGCCATGTACGACACCATCATGGGCGGCACCACCCCGCCGCCGACCGGTCGCACCGGCCGGATCACCGGCCTCGGCGGCAAGTGCGTCGACGTGGCGGCGGCCAGCACCGCCAACGGTGCCGCCATCCAGCTCTACGGCTGCAACGGCACCAACGCCCAGACCTGGACGGTGGCCGGTGACAGCACGCTGCGCGCCCTCGGCAAGTGCGCCGACATCGCCAGCGGCTCCACCGCCAACGGCGCGAAGGTCCAGCTCTGGGAGTGCAACGGCAGCGGCGCCCAGGTGTGGCAGGCGCAGTCCAACGGCACGTTGCGCAACCCGCAGTCGAACAAGTGCCTGGACGTCACGGACAACAGCTCCGCCGACGGCACCCGGTTGCAGATCTGGGACTGCTTCGCCGGCGCCAACCAGCGCTGGACGCTCCCCGCCTGACCGGACGGTCCGCCCGGTCCCCGGCCGACGCCCCGCGTCAGCCGGGGACCGGCGCGTGCGCGCGGGCCAGGGTGAGCATCTCCCGCACCGAGCCGGCCGGGTCGGTGACCGGGAACTGCACGGCGCGCACCACCGCCGTCGGGTCGACGAGCAGCGTCAGCCGCTTGAACCGGGTCATACCGCCGGCCCGGAAGACCGGCAGCAGCAGTCCCGCGGCCAACCGGCCGTCCTGGTCGGACAGCAACGGAAACGGCAGCCCGGCGTACGCGGCGAAGTCGGCGAGCTGGTCCGGGCGCTGGGTGCTGATCCCGTGCACCCGCACACCGGCGGCCTGGAAGTCCGAGTGACTGTTGGCGTACGTGCTCGACTCCAGGGTGCAGCCCCGGGCACCGGGGATCTCCGCCCAGCCCGGCGGATAGCCGGGCGTTCCCGGCGCGTACGCCCCGGGGAAGAGGTAGAGGACCGCCCAGGTGTCCATCCTCGCCAACGCGACCGGCAGACCGTCGGGACCGGGCAGGACCACCTCGGGCAGTCGCCGCCCGACCAGGTGGTGCGCCCGGCGCGCCTCGGCGGAGTCGGCGTCGGCCGTCGCGGTCAGCTCACCGTCACCCATGAGATGCCTCGTCCCCCAGTCCTGTAGGGCGATCAGCACCGGCAGCAGCCCCTCGCCCCGCGCGGTGAGCAGGTAGTCGTAGCGCGGTGGGTGTCGCGAGTAGGAGCGGCGCTCCAGCACCCCGTGCTCGACCAGGGCGGCGAGGCGTTCGGTAAGCGCCCGCCGGCTGACGCCCAGCTCACGGTGCAGCGCGTCGAAGCGGGTCGTCCCGCCGGCGACGTCACGCACGATGAGGAACGTCCACCAGTCCCCCAGTACGCCGAGCGCCTGCGCGATGCCGCAGTCCGCGTCGGCGAGATCCTCTCGCCGCACCCGCTACCTCCGTCGGTCTCACCCGACTATAGTTCGTTCCATATTGGAACGCACTGGTCCGACGAACGGGGGTCGACGACACGCGCGTCGACGATCGGGCCGGAGCCTTTCGACGCTGGCGGACCGCCGGTACGACAGGCACGGTCGGCTCGGCGGTCGGCTCGGCGCCGCCGCCCGTCGGGCGGCGCCGACGCGATCACCCGGCGCGCGACGACGCCATCCGGTGCGCGGTGGCGGCGTCCGGTGGGCCGAGCACGATCCACGAACCGTCGGCGAAGAGCAGGGCGAGACGCCCGATCGTGCCGCCGGGCAGCGCGTCGAGGCGGACCAGCGACTCCAGACCCACCTGCCAGGCCACCTCCAGTGGCACGTCCCGGTCCACCGGGCCGGGCCCCTGCCAGGCCGCCCGCACCTGGTTGGCCGCCGCCGCGAGGCGATCCCGCAGACCGCCGCCGGCGGGTGGCTGCGTCTGGGCCGGTCGACCGCCCTGGCGGCGCAGCACCAGCACACGACGGTCCGTCAGAGCCAGCACCTGGGCGACCGTGGGCTCGGGCAGTCGCTCGTCCAGCCCGACGCCCACCGAACCCGGCGGGCCGCCGAGCACCCCGTTGCGAGCCGCCTGATACCACTCCACCCCGGGCCCGGTGGAGGCGGTGACCCCGACGGCATCCCAGGCCAGCCCCTCCGCCACCCGCAGCGGGTTCAACTCGGCACGGAACACCTCCCCCGCCGAGCGGCGGCCCGGCACGCGGGTGAACCAGCACGCCTCCCGCAGGGTCTCGCCCGGGGCCAACACGGCCCCCACCTGAGCGAGCAGCTCCGCTCGTCGCGCCGCCTGCTCGTCCATCGTCGATCCTCCCCGCGTCACGGCGCCCGGTCGGCTGCCGGGTCCGTCCACGAACTCACCGTACGCCGCCAGCGGCTGCCGTCGCCGTCGTCACCGCGGCGCCGATCCTCGTACTCGTCGGCGGAGGAGTTGATGACCATGTCGCCGACCGACTCCAACCCCTCGCCGACGATCGACCCGTCCAGCGGGGTGGCGAGCTTGATGCCCACCTTCAGCCAGTGCTTCGGGCCGTACAGCTTGTTGATGGTCCACGCGGCGATCTTGCCAACGGTGCCCAGCGCCTTGAGCGCCTCCATCATCGCCTTGTACGCCTCCAGCGCCCGGTGCAGTTGCGCCAGGATCCGGGTGGTCCGGCTGACCGCGATGCCGGTCTCGGCCGCCGAGGCGACGGCGGCCGCCGCCTCGGACGCACCGGCGGTGATGATCGCCAGCGCCTGGGCGGCGAGCCAGGTGATCACCAGCCACTCGACCAACTCCCGGATGATGGTCCGGATGATCTCCTCGCAGTCGCGCAGGTCCATCGCGGTGTCACCGAGGCTGTCGGCGGTCCGGGCCATCTCCGCGGCAGCCGCTTCCAACCCCTGCACCAGCGCGTCGATCCGCCGGGCGTACGCCTCGGCCGCCTGCCCGGTCCACTCCGGACGCAGCGCGTCCAGGCCCTGCCGCTCCTGCTCGGCGACCTGCCGCAGCTGGGTGGCGGCGTTGCGCCAGGCACCCGCGTGCGCGTCGAGCTGGTCGGGGTCGCCGACGCACAGCTCCAGCAGTTGCAGCAGCGGCCACACGAACGGGTAGAGCAGCGCGTCCAACCCGGTGTTGAGCGCCTCGGAGGCGGGACTGGTCACCTGGTCCCAGGTGTCCCGGGCCTGCTGGTAGCCCTTGGCGACGTCGACGGCGTTGGGCTGGGTCATGACCGCTCCGGGTACTGGCTCGCCAGGTGGTCGGCGTTGCCCGAGTCGGTGTGCTCGTACGCCTCGGCGTTGGTGTGCAAACCGTCGGCGAGGTCGTGCAGGTACTCGACGAGGGCCTGTAGCGAGGTCACCTCGTCGGCCACCCAGCCGCGGTAACCGGCATCCAGGCCGGCCATCTGCCCGATCACACCGAAGAGGTTGCCCTGGGCGGTGGCCGACTCGACGGTACGGGCTGTCGACTCGGCGGCCCCGGCCACGGCCTCCTGACCGGCGGCCGCCGCGCGCAGCGCCGCCGGCTGGACGGTGAAGCCGTCGCCGCTCACCGACGCCGGCCGAACTGGTCGTCGGCGGAGTCGAGTTGCTCCGCGGCCGCACGGAACCGGCCCTTGTCGACCGCCCGGTCGACCATCGACCGCACGTCGACGGCCCCGCCGGTGGCCGGGCCGACCAGCTCCTGGACCACCTCGGCCTGCCGTCGCCCGGCCTCGGCCGCGGCCTCCCGCTGGGTCGCCACGATGCGCTCCGCCAGCTCCTGCGGCCCCAGCCGCAACGCGGAGGTGCTCAGCGTGAGCCGGACCGGCATCCCCCCGGGTGCCACCACCGCGACGATGCCCTCCGGGGACTGCGCCTCGCCGTAGAGTCGCTCGGGGTCGTCGCCGAGCTCGGCCAGCCCCGCGAACCGCTCCCGTGTGTCCGCCACCAACCGCCCGAACCAGGCCCGGGTCTCGTCACTCACACTCACCGTCACCCCCGTCAGAACCGTACGAGCGACGAGCGTACCGATGCCGGTCCAACCTGGCTGTCCCGTGCCACGGCCCGGCGTGCGCACGGATCCGCCGACGCCGGGGTTTTCCCCTTCGAGCGACGGACGGGGCCATAGCCTGGATCCGGGGGTGGCCGCGCGGGCCCCCCGCCGGGGGGGTCACGGGGCAACCAACGAGGCGAACCCGACGGCCCCCCCCCCACGCCGGGAGCGGTGGGGCGGGGGCCGCGCGCGCGGCGGCCGGGGGCAGCGGTT
>NZ_JBICTZ010000007.1:115118-155493 GCF_043197875.1 Micromonospora sp. NPDC048935
CCCGGCCCCGGGCCGGGGGGGCGCCGTTTGCCGCCGCGGGGGGTTTTTCCCCGGTCGGCGGCGGGCGGGGCAATGCGCGGGGCGGGGGGGGGGGGGGGGCGCCCCCCCGGCCGGGAGGATCACGTGGCAACGAACGAGGCGAACCGGACGGCCACCCGCCGACGCCGTCAGCTGTGGGCCGGGGTCCTCGCGCTCGTCGGCCTGGTCCTGCTGATCATCGGTGTCACCGTGGCCGACGGCGTCGCGGCCTGGGTCGAGGTGCTTGTCGCGATCCTGCTGCTGGTGACCAGTTACATCGTGCAGCACCTGGCCCGGCGGGCGACCGTCTACCGGCACGACGAGCGGCGCTGACACCGCCGACGGCCGGGCGTACCCCGGATCGTCGGGGGCCTGTGCCAGGCTGTCCGGCGTGGCACACCGACCCCCGATCCTGCTGATCGACGCAGCCAGCCTCTACTTCCGGGCCTACTTCGGCATTCCGGAGTCCGCCGCGCGCACCGCGGACGGCACCCCGGTCAACGCGGTGCGCGGCTTCCTCGACATGCTCGCCACCCTCATCCGCGGGCGCGGCGCCGACCGGATGGTCTGCGCACTGGACCACGACTGGCGGCCGGCGTGGCGGGTCGACCTGCTGCCGTCGTACAAGGCGCACCGGGTCGCCCCGCAGGGCGGCGAGATCGTTCCGGACACCCTCTCCCCGCAGGTCCCGATGATCCTGGAGGTGCTGGCCGCGGTCGGCATCACCGCCGTCGGCGCGACCGGCTACGAGGCCGACGACGTGCTCGGCACGCTCTCGGTCACCCAACCGGGGCCGGTCGAGGTGGTCTCCGGCGACCGGGACCTGTTCCAGCTCGTCGACGACACCCGGCCCGTCCGGCTGCTCTACGTCGGGCGCGGCGTGGCCAAGCTCGACGACTGCGACGACGCCGCGGTGCGGGCCCGTTACGGCGTGCCGGCCGACCGCTACGCCGACTTCGCCGCGCTGCGCGGTGACCCCAGCGACGGGCTGCCCGGCGTGGCGGGCGTCGGCGAGAAGACCGCCGCCCGGCTCATCGAGCGATACGGCAGCATCGCCGGGATCCTGGCCGCGCTCGACGACTCCGACTCGTCCTTCGCACCGGGCCTGCGCACCAAGCTGGCCGCGGCACGCGACTACCTGGCCGTCGCGCCGACGGTGGTCCGGGTCGCGCTGGACGTGCCACTGCCGGAGCTGGCTACCGCGCTGCCGACCGCGCCGGTCGACCCGGACCGGCTGCTGGACCTCGCCCAACGGTGGAACCTGGCCGGCTCCGCCCGCCGCCTGGTCGACGCCCTCGCCGCCCGCGCCGACGCCACCTGAGGGCCGGGAGACCGGCGTCGGCGAACACCCGGTCGCCGGCCGCGTCCCGGGGGCCGAGCAGGCCGAGCGGGTCACCCACGGCGTGGCGGTGCAGGGCACGGGAGTGGAGCTGGGCTGTCTCCCCGGGGTGCGGTCGGGCGGTGTTTACTTGATCTTCCGGGTGGTCCGGACCACGATCGCCTCGTACTCCGGGTGCTTGACGACCCAGTCGGCGATGAACGGGCAGATCGGCACGACTGTCCGTTTCCTGGCCCGCGCGTCGTCCAGCACCGCGCGCGCCAGGGTCGACCCGACACCTTTGCCCTCGTACGTCGGGTCGACCTCGGTGTGGGTGTAGGCGATGATGCCGCCGGTCAACTGGTAGGTGACGAAGCCGGCGAGCGCACCCGCCTCGTCGCGCGCCTCGAAACGCTCCCGTTCCGGCGCGTCTGTCACGGTGATCTGCACCCACCCATCCAATCACCCACCCCGCCACCGCCCACCGTGCGGCCGAGGCGAGGTGACGCCGCGCGCATTCTCCGGACCGCAACGGGAAACGCACAGCCGCCGGTCGCGACGTGGGAGGAGACGCGCCACATGACGAACCCGTCGAGGGACCTCGGCTTCGCCGTCGTGGAGATGTTCACCTCGCAGGGCTGTTCGAGCTGCCCTCCGGCGGAGGAGGTGCTGACCGAGATCGAGCGCGACGCCCGGGATCGGGGGCAACCCGTCTTCGCCCTCGGCTTCCACGTCGACTACTGGGACGACCTGGGCTGGCCCGACCGCTTCGCGGACGCGGCGTACACCGCGCGGCAGGAGGCGTACGCCCGCGCCTTCGGCACCGGACGCCTGTACACACCGCAGATGGTCGTCAACGGCACCGTCGAGTTCGTCGGGTCCGACCGTCGGCGTGCGGCCGGCGCGATCACCTCCGCCCTGACGTCGACCGCCACCTCGCCGGTCACGCTCACCGCACCGGACCTCAGCGGGCAGCGGGTGGCGGTGGACTACCAGACCGCGCGGCCACCGCGGGGTGCGGTGCTGCACGTGGCGATCGTGGAACGCGGCCTGGACAGTGCGATCGCCCGCGGGGAGAACGCCGGACGGACGCTGCGACAGGACAACGTCGTCCGCGCCTTCACGTCTGTGGATCCGCACGCCGAGCGGGGACGCGTGGAGCTGGCGGCACCACCCGATCTCGATCCGCGCGGCGCCACTGTCGTCGGGTACGTGCAGGAGAACGGCAACCGGGCCATCCTCGGTGCCGCCGCCGTCGACCTGTCCACCGCGTAATCTCGGCACATGCTGATCGTGCGCGGTGCGGGGGGCCTCGGTGGCTGACGCCGATGACGTACGCCGGGTGGCGCTGGCCCTGCCGCACGTGGTGGAGAATCCCAGTGACGGCTTCGACTTCCGGGTGGCCGACAAGGGCTTCGTCTGGTCCTATCCGGAGCGCGTCCCCGGAAAGCCCCGGGTGATCCGACTCGACATCGCCGTGCTGTTCGTCGGTGACGAGGCCGAGAAGCAGGCGCTGCTGCTCGGCGAGCCCGACCTCTTCTTCACCACCGCCGGCTACGACGGTCTGCCCCTGGTGCTGCTGCGGCTGGCGGCGGTGGACCGTGAGCGTCTGCGCGAGCTGGTGACCGACGCGTGGCGGATGCGGGCACCCGAGGCGCTCCTGGGCGACCTCGACGACGCCGCGTCGGTCGTCGCGACGGACGCGGGCGCCGGCACCTAGCGACATCGGCACGCAACGGGTTTGACACATTGACGGGGATCTCAGTGCTCCACTACCGTGGCCTGTGAGAGCGCTCTCTCAGTCGACCTTCTCCCCAATTCAGACGCACCGCGTCGGGCCCGGCAAGGGCCGCATCCCGGCGCGCGATGGAGGCACCATGAAACCTCCCGTCCCCCGCCGCCGCTGGGCCCTGGCCACGGCCACCGCACTGGCCCTGGTCGTCGGCGGTCTCGCGATCCCCGTCACCCGCGCCGCCGAGGCCGCACCCGTGGGCGCCGGCAGCTACACCACCACCGCGGTCGGCCCGCTGCCCAGCGGCTGCGGGGCGATGTCCAGCAACCCCCGCCAGTTCGCCACCGCCAACGCGCCGGCCGGGCCGATACCCACCAACGACTGGTGGTCCTCTTTGCTGTGGAAGCGCACCGACTGCTCCTTCAGCGAACCGCTGCACGCCCACCCGATCTCGTACGACACCTTCACCGACGGCCTGGGCTTCTCCGCCAACTCCACGCCCGCCATCAGCGGCACCGCGACCGGCGTCGGCGAGTACCACTACCCCTACGTCCAGGACATCCGGGTCGGCGTGGCCGGGCTCGCCGCGCCCCAGGTCAGGGTGGACGGCTGGACCGACTGGACGGTCAGCCCACACTGGAGTGACGGCACCCGCACCATGCGCGCCACCATCGGCCACGGGCTGCCCTTCGCGTACTTCCAGACCACCGGCGGGGACGCGGTGATCGGCACCGCCGGCACCCCCGAGGTGTGGTCCTCGGGCGGCGCCACCATCGGCTTCCGGGTCAACGGTCACGACTACGTCGGGTACGCGCCCACCGGCGCCACCTGGACCGTCGCCGGCGGCCGGATCTCGTCCACCCTCGCCGGTCGGGGCTACTTCTCCGTGGCCCTGCTGCCGCCGACGTCCAGCGCGACGGAACGCGCCGACCTGGCCGCGACCTACGGCCGGTACGCGCACGCCCACGTGACCGGCACCCGGGTCTCGTACGCGTACAACCCGGCGACAAGCGGCCTGAGCACCACGTACGCGTTCACCACGACCGCCCGGGAGGGCTCCGCCACGCAGACCGTGGTCAGCCTCTACCCGCACCAGTGGAAGTCGCTGAGCGGGTCCACCGCGATCACGCCGACCTACCCCTCGGCGCGCGGCCGGATGAAGGTGCTCACCGGCGTCAACCAGTTCCGCACCGCCATGACGTTCCAGGGCATCCTGCCGGAACTGCCGGCCGTCGGCGACGGCAGCGGTGCTGACCTGGCGACGCTCACCGGCCAACTCGCCGCCGCCCGCGCCAACCCGATGGACCAGCGCGGCAACGACACCTACTGGACCGGCAAGGGGCTCGGCCGGGCCGCCCGCATCGCCGAGATCGCCGACCTGGTCAACGACACCGCCACCCGCGACAGCGCGCTGAACGCCATCCGCAGCACGCTCACCGACTGGTTCACCGCGTCCAGCGGCAAGACCAGCCGGGTCTTCTACTACGACAACAACTGGGGCACCCTGATCGGCTACCCCGCGTCGTACGGCTCCGACCAGGAACTCAACGACCACCACTTCCACTACGGCTACTTCATCGCCGCCGCCGCCACGCTCGCCAAGTTCGACCCGACCTGGGCCACCACCAGCCGCTACGGCGGCATGGTGGACCTGCTCATCCGCGACGCGAACAACTACCGCCGGGACGACACCCGCTTTCCCTACCTGCGGGACTTCGACATCTACGCCGGCCACGACTGGGCGTCCGGGCACGGCTCGTTCGGTTCCGGCAACAACCAGGAGTCCTCGTCGGAGGGGATGAACTTCGCCAGCGCCCTCA
Organism: Micromonospora sp. NPDC048935; assembly: GCF_043197875.1. Classification (NCBI taxonomy): domain Bacteria; kingdom Bacillati; phylum Actinomycetota; class Actinomycetes; order Micromonosporales; family Micromonosporaceae; genus Micromonospora; species Micromonospora sp. NPDC048935. The sequence goes on from NZ_JBICTZ010000007.1 coordinate 120,007, forward strand.
TCCAGTGGGGGCAGGTCACCGGCGACACCGCAGTCCGCGACGCCGGCGTGTTCCTCTACACCACCCAGGCCGCCGCGATCCAGGAGTACTGGTTCGACGTCGGCGACCAGAACTTCCCCGCCGCCTTCGGGCACTCGACTGTCGGCATGGTCTGGGGCGACGGCGGCGCGTACGCCACCTGGTTCAGCGGCGAGCCGGAGATGATCCAGGGCATCAACCTGCTGCCGATCACCGGCGGACACCTCTACCTGGGCAACAACCCGGCGTACGTGCGGACCAACTACGCCGAACTGGTCCGCAACAACGGCGGGCCTCCGACGGTGTGGCAGGACATCCTCTGGCAGTTCCAGGCCCTCGGCGACGCCGACGCGGCGCTGGCGAACCTCCGCGCGAACCCCGGCTACACCCCGGAGGAGGGCGAGAGCCGGGCACACACCTTCCACTGGATCCGCAACCTCGCGGCGCTGGGCACCGTCGACACCACGGTGACGGGCAACCACCCGCTGTCGGCGGTGTTCTCGCGCAACGGCGCGCGCACCTACGTGGCGTCGAACCCGACCGCCGCGCCGATCACCGTGACGTTCTCCAACGGCACCACCCTCACCGTGGGAGCCGGGAAGACGGCGACCACCGGGGCGTACACGTGGAGTGGGGGCAACGCCTCCGGCGGCGTACCTCCGACGACAGCCCCACCGACGACCACGCCGCCCACGACGGCCCCACCGACGACGGCGCCACCGACGACCACTCCGCCGCCGACGACCGGCGGTCCCACCCGGTACCTGTTGCCCGGGGGTGGGTTGGGCGCCGCCGGCAGCGCGGCCACGACGACAGTCGCGGCCGCCAACGGCAACCACGACGGTACGCCCACCAACGCGCAGGTCTTCACGGCGACCGGCCTCAACCTCGCCTACTCCGGCGGGCAGACCGCGTTCGACGTGTTCGTGGATGCCGGGACGGCGGTCGGCAACGGCGTGCAGGCGCGGATCTCCTACGACCTCACCGGCAACGGCAGTTGGGACCGGGTGGAGACGCTGCGCTACTTCGCCACCGACCCGGTGCCCGGCTACGAGCACTACACCCAGAGCGCCGGCCTGGCCTCGGCCACCGGCACGTTGGGCACGTTGCGCAACGGCACGGTCCGGGTGGAGATCTGGTCGGCGATCGGCAACAACCCCAGCACCGTGGGCATCGGCAACCAGTCGGTGCTGCGGTTGCCGTACTCCTGACCGACCCGTGCACCGCGAACGGCCGGTGTGCGGGACCAGGAACGGTCCCGCACACCGGCCGACGGGGACGGGTCGGTCAGTCGTGCCCGGTCAGGAGGCGGTGCAGGTGGGCGTGATGCCAGCCCCGCTGCCGGTGCCCTGGAAGCCGAACTCGGCGACCTGGCCGGCGGCGAGCTGGCCGTTGTAGTTGACGTTGGCGAACCGGACCGTGCCGGTGGAGCCACTGGCCGTCGCACTCCAGGTGTTGGTGACACTCGCGCCACCGGGCAGCGTGACGCTGACGTTCCAGCCGTTCGTGCCGGCCGAACCGGCGGTGACCTTCACGCTGGCCACGAAACCACCGGTCCACGAGTTCAGTGACACCGACGCCGTGCAACCCTCCGGGCCCGGCGGGGGCGTCGTGGGCGGCGGGGTGGTGGGCGGGGGCGTCGTGGGCGGCGGGGTGGTGGGGCCAGGCGTCGTCGGGCCCGGGGTCGTCGGCGACGGGGTGATCGCGGGGCCGGCGTTGAGGGCGTTCAGAACGCTCGTGTACGCCGCCTTCTTGTTGCCGCTGCACTCGAAGAGCAGGGCATTGTCCGACCCACGCCACGAGTCACAGTCGCGCACGCCCCACGTGGTGATGCCGGTGCAGCGCGACACGTTCATGCACGCACGGGTGACCCCGGCGAAGACGTTCGCCTGGTTGCCGCCGCTCATCACGTCCAGCTCGGTGATCTGCACGTCCACGCCGAGATCGGCGAAACGCTGCAGATTGGCCTGGTAGTCACTGGACAACGACGTGCCCAGGTGCGACTGGAAACCCACACAGTCGATCGGCACACCACGGGACTTGAAGTCCCGCACCATGTTGTAGATCCCGGTCGACTTCGCGTTGATCCCGTCGGTGTTGTAGTCGTTGTAACACAACTTCGCACCCGGATCCGCCGCCCGCGCCGCCCGGAACGCCGCCTCGATCCAGTCGTTGCCCGTGCGCTGCAGATTCGAGTCACGCCGCGCACCACTGTTACCGTCGGCGAACGCCTCGTTCACCACGTCCCACGCGTAGATCTTGCCCTTGAAGTGGGTCGCGACCTGCGTGACGTGGTTCATCATCGCGCTGCGCAACGCACTACCCGACATGCTCTGCGCCCAGCCCGGCTGCTGCTGATACCACAACAGCGCGTGACCCCGCACACTCTGACCGTTGGCCTGCGCATGCGCGACCAGCCGGTCCCCACCGGTGTAGTTGAACCGACCCTGCTGCGGCTCCGTCGCGTCCCACTTCATGTCGTTCTCGGCCACGACACTGTTGAACTCGCGGTTCAGGATGGTCACATACGTGTTGTCGGAGAGCTTCTGCCCCGCGACGGCCGCACCGAAGTAGCGGCCCTTCTCGGCCGCCGACGCCTTCAGGGTCGTGCCGGCACTGGCCGTGGAGGTCAGCGTCATCGTCATTCCGGCGGCGAGTGCGCCGGTGGCAGCGACGGTCACCGCCAATCGCAGGACTCTCTTGTGATTCATGCGAATTCCTTGTCTGTGGTGGTTCGGTGATGGAGGCGCAGCGCCCGATCTGCTCCCGCGAGGTCGTGCCACCGACACCGGCGATGCGGACGCCGAGTGCCGGTGCGGCCGCGGAGTCGGCTCGCAGTGACGGGATCGTGGCGAGCGAGAACCCGGTCGCCGTCACGGCCACCAGTGGTGGGATGCTCCGACACGACGTCCGGCATGCCCTGGGCGGACGTCGTGCTCCGAGGTGCGACCAGCAGGCTCGCCCGGTGAGCCACGGGTGCGGTCGCCCTCAACCATCGACTGTGAGCGATAACATGCCGTTCGTCAAGTCGTAACGATCCGCCGGCCGGGAAGCGGCTCGCTGCGGTCGTCACGCCGGGGCGAGTGCTGCCGGAGTCGTCCGCGGACGACTCCGGCAGCTCGCGTCACTGGAACGAGGCGTCGTCGACGAGGAGGCTGTCGGTGCCCGCCGCCGTCTCGACGTAGAAGGTCGCGTTGGACAGCGTGCCGCTCCACGACACGGTCGTCGTGCCGGTGAGCAGGGTCCAGCCGTTGACGTTCACTCCCACGGCCGGGGTGAGCTGGACGTAGTTCGTCGTGCCGTTCGCGGTCAGCGAGAGGGTCGCCTTGGCCGACGGCGTGCCGCTCTGCGCCCGTACCCAGACGTTCGTGGTGTAGGTCTTGCCGTTGGTGAGCTTCGAGGTCACGTCCTGGCCGGGGCCGTTCCAGGCCCCGGTCCGGCCGGTGATCGAGAGCGACCCGCCTCCGCCGTGGGCGACCGACGTGTTCCGGGAGAGCGTTCCGCTGCCGTGCACACTCCAGCCTGTCGTGCCGTTCTCCACGTCGCCGTTGGTGAGCACGGTGCCGCTGCCGCCGGTGCCGGCGAACTGCCACCAGTTGATGTTGAACAGGTTGCCGCTGCCGCCGGCGAAGCGCAGGTACAGGTCGTGGGTGCCGGTGGCGCCGTTGACCGCGCAGGTGGTGCTGGTCCAGGTCTGCCAGCCGCCGGTGCCGCCCACGGTGCAGGTGCCGACGACCGGGCCGCTGGCGCTGTCGAGGCGGACCTCGACGCGCCCACCACTGGTGGCCGAGGCGACCCGGGCGGTGAACGACGTCGCGCCCGCGCCGAACGCGACGCCCTTGACCTTGACGTAGTCGCCGTTCTCGATCCACCCGACGTTCATGCCGCCCTCGCTGGCGACCTCCGTCTCGATCCCGGAGCCCCACGCGATCGTCTCGGCCTCCTGGCGCACGTACGGGTTCAGGGTGCCCACCTGCGGTGCCCCGGTCGTGCTCATCGTGATCGTCGGGAACGTGCCGTTGGAGTTGTAGGAGAACTTCTCCACCGCCACCGACCTGGTGTAACCACTACCACCGGGCAACGCCCCGTTGTGGTAGAAGAAATACGATCCACCGTTGAAGTCGACGACCCCGGCATGATTGGTGAAACTCGCACCCTGCCGCGGCATGATCGTCCCCCGGTACGTCCACGGCCCGGTCGGCCCGGGAGCCGTCGAGTACGCGATGAATTCCGAACAACACTCCGCCGCGAACACGTTGTAGTACAACCCGTTGCGCTTGAACACCCACGGCCCCTCCTCGTAGAGGGTGGGCCGGGAGGCGTTCCCCGTCCGCGTGCCGAAACCCGCGGTCGTCAACGGAATCCGTGTCGCGCTGCCCGAGTACGAGATCATGTCCGCGTTCAACCGCACGTACCACAGACCCGGATTACCCCAGTACAGGTACGCCTGCCCGTCATCATCGATGAACACGTTCGGGTCGATCTCGTTGTTGCCCACCAGGGGCCGACCGAGAGCGTCACGGAACGGCCCGGTCGGGCTGTCCGCGACGCCGACGCCGATGACCATCTGCCCGTTCGACCGCTGCCGCACCGGCACGTACCAGTAGAACTTCCCATTGCGGGCGACCACGTGACCGGCCCACGCGTTGGCATCCGCCCACGCGAACGTCGCCAAACTCATCGGCGACCCGTGATCGGTCCAGTTCACCATGTCCGCCGACGAGAACACCCGCCAGTCCCGCATGGTGAAGTACGTCGAACCGTCCTCGTCGTGCCCGGTGTACAGATACACCCGACCGTCGTGCACCAACGGCGCCGGATCAGCGGTGTAGACGTGCTGGACTATCGGATTGTCCGCCTTCGATGCGGTGGCGGGGGCCAGTGCGAGGACGCAGGCGAGGCTCGCCAACCAGGCGATGGCGCGCCTGGGCCGGCGGGTGGTCCGGGTGGTGGTTCGGGTTCTCACCTTCACGATTACTCCCAGAGAGAGTGCGCTGTGCGCGAGGCCCGCGTCGAGTCGACGAGTCACCGCTACCCGGATTGCCGGTCGAACGGACCGCACCGTGCGCGTGCGAAAGGAGCACGGGCGGCATCCGTGTTAGCGCTAACAGATCTTCGTCAATGCTTTCCCCGGCGCTTGACCTGGACTTTTGAGCGATGCGGAATGGCTGTCGTAACGACAACGCCACAAGGATGTAGCGACCACGACATCCACGATTTACGATGCAACGTACTGAGCCGTGCCGCCGACGTCAACGGGGCGCCCCGCAGCTCGCCGACAACGGCTGCCCGTTACGGGCTGTTATCTTGTGGTGGCCAGAAGCCCCATCGACGTCCATTCCGGACCACCGACCACCTCTCGATCGCCGCCCACCAGGGGCCACGGGGTGCCGCCACCCGATCGACGCGCCAGGGTGATCAGCGCGGCGCATCCGGGGGTTGCGGGCGTGTTAACGACCAACTATGTTAGCGATCACATCGATGTGCCGCGATAGGCCCCCGGGCAGCCCGTCGCGTCCACGGCGGCACGTGCTCCACCACGCCGCGCCGACGACCGCCAGCACCGACGCGCACCGTGGCAGTTCGAGCACCGCCAACCGCCAGCACGCCACCGTGTCAGAACACCCCCATAGCGCACCCGTCCCCGTACCGAAGTTCCTGGAGGTTCCCATGCCATCCCTGCCCCTCAGCCGTCGCCACCTCCTTCAGGCCACCGGAGCCACCGCGGTGGTCACCGCCACCGGCGCCACCCTCGGCTCCGGCAGCGCCTCGGCCGCCGTGGTTCCCCCGGCCCGGGCGGACATCGGCGTCTCGGCGTACGCGTTCGACCTCGGCCAGGTGCGGCTGACCTCCGGCCGCTGGATGGACAACCAGTCGCGGACGCTCAACTACCTGCGGTTCGTCGACGTCGACCGGATGCTCTACAACTTCCGCGCCAACCACCGGCTGTCCACGAACGGCGCCGCCACCAACGGGGGCTGGGACGCGCCGAACTTCCCGTTCCGGACCCACATGCAGGGCCACTTCCTGAGCGCCTGGGCGTACGCGTACGCGGTGCTGGGTGACACCACCTGCCGGGACAAGGCGAACTACATGGTCGCCGAACTGGCCAAGTGCCAGGCGAACAACGGTGCCGCCGGGTTCGGCGCGGGTTACCTCTCGGGCTTCCCGGAGTCCGACTTCAACGCGCTCGAGGCACGGACGCTGTCCAACGGCAACGTGCCCTACTACTGCATCCACAAGACCCTCGCCGGCCTGCTCGACGTCTGGCGCTACATCGGCAACACGCAGGCCCGCACGGTGCTGCTGTCCCTCGCCGGCTGGGTCGACAACCGGACGAGCCGACTGAGCTACAACCAGATGCAGTCGATGCTGGGCACCGAGTTCGGGGGCATGAACGACGTACTCGCCGACATCTACCAGCAGACCGGCGACAGCCGGTGGCTCGCCACCGCGCAGCGGTTCGACCACGCCGGCATATTCGACCCGCTGGCCAACAACCAGGACCAGCTCAACGGCAAGCACGCCAACACTCAGGTGCCCAAGTGGATCGGCGCGGCCCGGGAGTTCAAGGCCACCGGGACCACCCGTTACCGCAACATCGCCAGCAACGCGTGGAACATCACCGTCGGCGCGCACACCTACGTCATCGGCGGCAACAGCCAGGCGGAGCACTTCCGGCCGCCCAACGCGATCGCCGGGTACCTCACCAACGACACCTGCGAGCAGTGCAACACGTACAACATGCTCAAACTGACCCGGGAGCTGTGGCTGCTCGACCCGAACCGGGCGGACTACTTCGACTACTACGAGCGCGCGCTGATGAACCACCTGATCGGCGGACAGAACTCGGCCGACAGCCGCGGCCACATCACCTACTTCACCCCGCTGCGGCCGGGTGGCCGTCGGGGCGTGGGCCCGGCGTGGGGTGGCGGCACCTGGAGCACCGACTACAACTCGTTCTGGTGCTGCCAGGGCACCGGCCTGGAGATCAACACGAGGTTGATGGACTCCATCTACTTCTACAACGGCACCACGCTGAGCGTGAACCTGTTCACGCCGTCGGTGCTGGACTGGACGCAGCGCGGCATCACCGTCACCCAGACCACCAGCTTCCCGGTCAGTGACACCACCACCCTGACCCTGGGCGGCTCGATGAGCGGCTCGTGGAGCATCCGGGTGCGGATCCCGTCCTGGACCAGCGGTGCGACGATCGCCGTCAACGGCACGATGGAGAACGTCACCACCACCCCGGGCAGCTACGCCACAGTCACGCGCACCTGGGCCGCGGGCGACACCATCACCGTGCGGCTGCCGATGCAGATCGCCGTCAAGGCCGCCAACGACAACGCCAACGTCGGCGCGGTCACGTACGGCCCCACGGTGCTGGCCGGCAACTACGGCAACACGGCGCTGAGCACCCTGCCCACCCTGACCGTCTCCTCGATCACCCGGACCAGCACCAGCTCGCTCGCGTTCACCGCCACCGCCAACGGGTCCACTGTCAACCTCGCGCCCTTCTACGACGCCCACGGCTACAACTACACGGTCTACTGGAACACCAGCGGCAGCGGCGGCGGCCCCACCGGCAGCTACCGGCTGGTCAACGTCGGCACCGGGCTGGTCCTCGGTGTGCAGAACATGTCCACCGCCGACGGTGGCCTGGCCGTGCAGTGGAGCGACAACGGAACCGCCGACCACAACTGGGTGGTCGTGACCGACGGCAACGCGGTCCGGTTCCGCAACGCCCACAGCAACAAGGTGCTGGGTGTGGAGAACATGTCCACCGCCGACAACGCCCGGGTCCTGCAGTGGGCGGACAACGGCACCGCCGACCACCGGTGGATCCTCGTGGACAACGGCGACGGCACCTACAAGATCCGCAACGTCAACAGCAACAAGCTGCTCGGCATCCTGAACGCCTCGACCGCCCTGGGCGCCCAGGCGGTACAGGATTCCGACAACGGCAGCGCGGACAACCGCTGGCGGCTGGTCCGCAACGCCTGACGATCCGCCCAGCTCGCCGGCGTCGCCGGCGCGGTCGCCCGAGGACCGCGTCGGCGACGCCGGGCGGGCGGTGGGCAGCGGTCGTACAGTGGGCAGGGTCCTGGCCCCATTGATCGTGGCGGATCTGTCGGCTCGTGCCGCGCTCCGTCCGAAAGGAGCACAGTGAACCGACCCCTCCGGGCCGCGCTCGGCGGTGCCCTGACCGCCGCCCTGCTGACCTCCGTCGCCGTCGCGCCCGCGCAGGCGCACCCCGCGCAACGGCTGCCCACCGTCCTCGCCCTGCCCGACGGGTTCCCACCCGAGGGCATCGCCACCGCCGGCCGGTACGCCTACGTCGGCTCCCGCGCCACCGGCGCGATCCAGCGCCTCGACCTGGTCACCGGCCAGGGTACGACGATCGGCGCGGCCACCGGCACCCCGTCGCTCGGCCTCAAGATCGACCCACGCGGCCGGCTCTTCGTCGCCGGGGGCACCGCCGGTGACGCCCGCGTGCTCGACACCCGCACCGGCAGGGTGCTGGCGAGCTACCAGTTCGCCACCACCCCCACGTTCGTCAACGACGTCGTCCTGACCCCCGACGCCGCGTACTTCACCGACTCGAACCGGCCCGTGCTCTACCGGTTGCCGCTCGGTCGCGGTGGGGCGCTGCCGCCCGCCGACGGGTTCACCACCATCGCGCTGACCGGCGCGTACGCGCAGGTCGGCACCGGCGTGAACCTCAACGGCATCACCACCACACCGGACGGCAGTGCGCTGATCGTCGTGCAGTCCAACACCGGGACGTTGTACCGGGTCGACCCGGCGACCGGCGCGACCACCGTCGTGGACGTGCCCGGCTACACCTTCACCAACGGCGACGGGCTGCTGCGGCGCGGTCGCACCCTCTACGTCGTACAGAACAGCCTCAACCAGATCGCGGTGGCCACACTGAACCACACCGGCACCGGGGGCACGGTCACCGGCACCATCACCGACCCGAGCTTCGACGTGCCCACCACCGTCGCCGAGGCGCTGGGCCGGCTCTACCTACCCAACGGCCGCTTCACCACGCCTCCGACGCCGACCACGCCGTACACGGTCGTCGCGGTCCACGCCCGCTGAGCGACCCGAGGGGGTACGCGCACCGCGGGTGCCCCCTCGGCCGCCCCGGCGGGGGCCGGTCGTCAGTAGGATCACGGGCACCTCGGCGAAGACTGTCGCCCTCTGCACCCGGAGCCCGCGTGGCCGACCGCCGTTCGCACCGCCCCCTGCGTCGCGCCCTGGCCGTCGGCTGCCTGATCGCCGCCGCCGCACTACCCGCCGGGCCGCCGGTGACCAGCTCGGCCGACAGCACCGGGCCCACGATCCTGCGAGTGTTGCAGATGAACCTCTGCAACAGCGGTCGCGCCGGCTGTTTCACCGGCCGATCGGTGCACCGGGCCGCCGAGGTGATCAGCGCCGAGGCACCCGACCTGGTCACCCTGAACGAGATCTGCCGGGACGACGTCGCCACCCTGGAGCGGGTGTTCGCGACGGCCCACACCGGCCGGAGGGTCGTGTCCGCGTTCCAGGCCGCCGGGGACCGCCCCAGCGGAGGTGACACCCGGTGCCGCAACGGCCAACCGTACGGCCTGGGACTGCTGACACGGATGCGGACCACCGACACCCCGCCCGCCGTGTACCGCGGAATCCACCCGACGCAGGACCTCGCGGACCCCGAGGAACGCGCCTGGCTCTGCGTCGACGTCGACGGGGTCCTGCTCGCCTGCACCACGCATCTCGCGAACACCGGTGACGGTGTCGCATCACCCAGTGCCGCCACCTGCTCGACACGATCCTGCCGAGCGTCCGCCGGCGTACCGGGAACGCGCCGGTCCTGCTCGGCGGCGACCTCAACCTCCACGACGGCGGCGACCCGGACGTGCGCTCCTGCACGCCGCCGGGTCACCAACGGATCGACGACGGCGCGCGGCAACACCTCGTGGCGACGACCGACATCGGGCTCTGTTGTCGCAGGTCCGTGGTGATGCGTGGGACGACCGACCACCCGGGGCTGCTGGCCACCCTCCGCGTCGACGGCAGTCGGCCCGGCCGCCGGCCGACCTGACCCCGCGCCGCCCGTTCGCCGCTCAGCGCGGTGGGGTGTCCCGGCGGGACGGGAACGGGGTGCCCGGCTGACCGAGGGTGGAGCGGGCACGCAACCCGACCGGGTCCGGGGCGACGTCGGGCGTCGCGGGGGCCGGCTCCGGGACCCGTCGCCCATCGAGGTACGCGGCGGCGGCCCGGTCGTCGTCGGTCGGAGCGGCGAGCAGGGCGTAGAGCAGACCGACCACGCCGAAGATCACCGCCACCATGATCGGCACCAGCAGCGTGCTCACCTGGGCACCGGTCACCCCGCCCACGCGTTCGTGCCGGTGCACCGACAGGGCGCTCATGCCGGTGAAGTGCATCCCGTTCACGGCGACGCCCATGACCAGCGCGGAGGCGAAGATCGCCAACCCTCGGCGGACGGTCATCGCCAGCCACAGCGCGACGGTGGACGCCACGACAGCGATGACCACCGAGAGCACGACCCGCGTGCTGTCGTAGCCGAGGCTGCCGTTGAGACGCATCGCCGCCATCCCGGTGTAGTGCATGGAGGCCACCCCGGCACCGGTGAAGACGCCACCGGCGACAAGTCGTACCGGATTCAGCCGGCCGGTGCCCACGATGGCCAGGCCGATGCCGACCGCCACCACGGCGATGGCCGTGCTCGCCGCGGTGAGCGGCACGTCGTAACGGATCCGGGTGCCCTCGACGGCGAAGCCCAACATGGCCATGAAGTGCATCGCCCAGATGGCGGTGCCGCCCAGCGCCCAGGCCGCCAGCAGACCCCACCAGGCCCGCTGGCGGGCGGTGTGCGCGGTGCGGATACGCCCGGCGCACACCAGCCCGAGGACCGAACCGAGCACGGACAACGCGTAACTCAACGCGGGCGTGATCCACCCGTACTCAAAGTGATTGATGTCCGCCACAGCGGTCTTCTCCCCGATCGTTACCGGCGCGTCAACAACGACGCTCGGCAATGATCAGGGGTGGTGTGATCAGGCGCAACAGCACCCCCCAGGCTATTCGGGGGGTGCTGTTGCGGTGACTGTCCGAAGCGTCGATTCGTCGGCGATCGTGACTGAATGTGACGATCAGGCGGAGGTGTGGTAGGCCAGCACACCCCGGTTGACGGCCGCGATGGCCTGGCGGGCGGTGGACCGCAGCTCCGGCGAGGCACCGCCGGAGTCGGCGAGCTGACCCAGCAGGTCGACCACCTGCCGCGCCCACCGGACGAAGTCACCGGCGGGCATCTCACCGTCGATCTCGTGACCGCTGCCGAGCACCTTGGCCAGCGCCTCGCCCCGCGCCCACCGGTAGACGGGCCAGGCGAAACCCAGATCCGGTTCCCGGGTCGCGGTCAGCCCGCGTGCCGCCTCGTCGGCCTCGATCTCCCCCCACAGCTTCAGCGTCTCCTCCACCGCGTCGGCCACCGGCCCACGCGGCAACGACGCCCGCTCGTCGACGTCGCGGCGCGCCTCGAAGACCACCACGGACACCGCGGCGGCCAACTCGGACGGCGACAGCCCGTTCCACACCCCCCGGCGCAGACACTCGGCGACCAGCAGGTCCGCCTCGGTCCAGATCCGACCGAGCATCCGACCGGCGTCGGTGACCGCGCCGTCGCGGCCCAGGTAACCGCGGTCGGTCAGCAACGCCACGATCCGGTCGAAGGTCCGCGCGAGGGACCCGGTGCGCCCGGAGACCCGCTCGCGCAGCTCCTCGGTGTCGCGCTCCAGCCGCCGACGCCGCTCCGCCCAGCGGGCGTGGTCGTCACGCTCCGGGCAGGCGTGGCAGGGGTGGTTGCGCAGCTCCGTGCGGAGCTGGGTGAGCCGGTGGTCCTCGCCTGTCGCCTGCCGGGAACGGCCACCCCGTCGGCCGCCGTGCCGGTCCAGACCGGTGCCGCTGACCTCGGCGGCGAGATCCCGGCGGGCGGCCGGGGAACGGTGGTTGAAGTGCTTGGGCACCCGGATCCGGGCCAACACCTCGGCGGGTGTGGTGAAGTCGCCGAGGCTGACCCGGCCGGCCCAACGATCCTGGGTCAACACCATCGGCCGAGGCTCACCGAACCCGCCGGTCGCCGGGTCCAGGACGACGGCCAGCCCGGCCCGCCGGCCCGACGGCACCCGGATCACGTCGCCGACCCGCAGCCGCTCCAGCGACGCCACCGCGGCGGCCTTGCGCTGGGTCTGCCCCTGCCGGGCGATCGCCTTCTCCCGGTCGGCGATCGCCACCCGCAGCGCGAAGTACTCGTCGAAGTCGCCGTGGTGGCAGGCGGCCTCCGCACCGTACGCGTCGATGGTCTCGGTGTTGCGCTGCACCTGCCGGGCCAGGCCGACCACCGACCGGTCGGCCTGGAACTGGGCGAACGACGACTCCAGCAGAGCCCGCGCCGGCTCCGCGCCGACCGTGCCGACCAGGTTCACCGCCATGTTGTACGACGGTCGGAAGCTGGAGCGCAGCGGGTAGGTGCGGGTGGACGCCAGCCCGGCCACGTGCCGTGGGTCGGTCTCCGGGGACCACACCACGACGGCGTGCCCCTCCACGTCGATGCCCCGGCGGCCGGCCCGACCGGTGAGCTGGGTGTACTCCCCCGGGGTCAGGTCGACGTGCGCCTCGCCGTTGTACTTGACCAGCCGTTCCAGCACCACGCAGCGGGCCGGCATGTTGATGCCCAGCGCCAGGGTCTCGGTGGCGAAGACCGCCTTGACCAGGCCACGGACGAACAACTCCTCGACGATCTCCTTGAACACCGGCAGCATGCCGGCGTGGTGGGCGGCCAGGCCACGCTCCAGGCCGTCGAGCCACTCCCAGTAACCGAGCACCGACAGGTCCTCGCCCGGAATGGCGGTCACCCGCGACTCGACCACCCGGCGGATCTCGGCCCGCTCGTCGGCCGAGGTGAGCCGCAGACCGGCGGCGAGACACTGCTGCACCGCGGCGGCGCAGCCGGCCCGGCTGAAGATGAACAGGATCGCCGGGAGCAGACCCTCCCGGTCCAGGCGGTCGACGATGTCCGGGCGCATCGGGCCACGCCAGCGCGGGCCACGCCGGCCGGCGCCCGGGCCCGCGCTGCGTCCCTCACCCAACTCCAGCCGCCGCGCCGTCTCCCGGGTGTAGCGCAGCAACTCCGGGTGCACGTCGTGCTTGCGGGCCGCGTCGGCGTCGTGGAACAGGTCGAACATCCGCTTGCCGACGAGCATGTGCTGCCACAGCGGCACCGGCCGGTGCTCGCTGACCACCACGGCGGTCTCACCGCGCACGGTGACCAGCCAGTCGGCGAACTCCTCGGCGTTCGACACGGTCGCCGACAACGAGACCAGGGTGACCGAGGCCGGCAGGTGGATGATCACCTCTTCCCACACCCCGCCGCGGAACCGGTCGGCCAGGTAGTGCACCTCGTCCATCACCACGTACGCGAGGCCCTGGAGGGTGCTGGAGCCCGCGTAGAGCATGTTGCGCAGCACCTCGGTGGTCATCACCACCACCGGCGCGTCACCGTTTATCGCGTTGTCACCGGTCAGCAGGCCGACCTGGTCGACGCCGTACCGGGCAACCAGGTCGTGGTACTTCTGGTTGGACAACGCCTTGATCGGCGTGGTGTAGAAACACTTGCGCCGGGCCGGCGGCGCGGCGTCGTCGGCCGCCGCCGGGTCGTCGGGCCGCCCGCGCAGCGCCAGGTGTACGGCGAACTCGCCGACCACGGTCTTACCGGCGCCGGTGGGGGCGCAGACCAGCACGCCGCTGCCCCGCTCCAACGACTGACACGCCTCGCGCTGGAAGTCGTCGAGGTCGAACCCCAGGTCAAGGGCGAACTCGTCCAGCGCCGGAAACTCTGCGGCCTGTGCGGCCCGGCGGCGCGCCGCTGCGTACCGCTCGGCGGGGCTCGACATGGCACCAAGATTAGTGCGTGCCGGCACGGGACACCCGACAAGGCCGTCCGCTTGGGCTATCGGGGGCGATCGGTAGGGTGCACGGCGTGCCGGACCATGCCGAACCGCCCCAGACCCGTCCGCCGGGCAGCGCCGAGGCCGCCGCCCCCCGGGCGTCCCGACGGCCCGTCAAGGCGGTCCTCTTCGACTTCCACGGCACGCTGGCCCAGGTGGAGGAGCCCCGGCAGTGGGTCACCGAGGCCGCCGCCGCGTGCGGGGTCACCCTGGACCGGGTTCGCGCCACCTCGCTGGCCGACCGGCTGCTCACCGCCGGCCGCGCGGGCGGTCCCCTGCCGGCCCGGGTGCCGCCCCGGCTGGCCGAGCTGTGGGCCGACCGGGATCTCTACCAACACGCCCACCGAGGCGCTTACGTCGGGCTGGCCGAGACCGTCGACGCGGGCATCGAGGGCTTCGCCGACGCGCTCTACGAGCGGCTGCTGACCGCCGAGGGCTGGCTGCCGTACCCGGACACCGCGCCCACGCTGACCGCGCTGCGGGACGCCGGGGTGCCGGTGGCGGTGGTCAGCAACATCGGCTTCGACCTCCGACCGCACTTCGACACCTGGGGGCTGACCGACCTGGTCTCCGCGTTCGCCCTGTCGTACGAGGTGGGACGCTGCAAACCCGACCCGGCGATCTTCTGGCGGGCCTGCGGGATGCTCGGCGTCGACCCGGAGCAGACGCTGATGGTCGGTGACACCCCGTCCGACGCGGGCGCGGTGGCCGCCGGCTGCTCGGTGCTGGTGCTCCCGGCCGCCGAGCCGGGCCGGGTGAACGGGCTGGGCGCGGTCCTGGACCTGGCCCTACCCGCCTGACCGGTGGTTACCCCGTCATCCACGCGGTTTCCCTGAAACGTGATCCACTCGGTTTTCCTGAAATCGGTGTGTCCGACGCGACGGGATGCCGCGACATCAGTGAAGCCGTGTCGATCATGGCGGCCGTTCACCGATCCTGGCCGCCGTTCACCGGTGGCCGCCGTCGACGGGCGACATCGGCAGGTCGACGCCGCCGTAGGGCGACCGGAGCGGACCGCCTACCGTCGTGCGCGTGACCGAGACGCCGCTGCCCATGCCAACGCCGGCCGCCACCGCACCGGCCCGGCACGGCGGCGTCGTCGCCGTGGGGCTGGTGCTCGGCGGGGCACTGTCGGTGCAGTTCGGCTCCGCGATGGCCGCGCTGCTGTTCCCGCGGACCGGGGTGGCCGGCGCGGTGACCCTGCGGCTGACCATCGCGGCGGTGCTGCTGCTCATCGTGTGCCGGCCCCGACTGCGCGGCCACGACCGGTCGGCCTGGCTCGCGGCGGGCGCGTTCGGGCTGGCGTTGGCCGGCATGAACTCGCTGTTCTACCAGGCGATCGAACGCATCCCGCTCGGCCCCACGGTGACGCTGGAGGTGCTCGGGCCGTTGGCGCTGTCGGTGGTCAGCGCCCGACGACTGGCCAGCTGGGGCTGGGCCGGGCTGGCCCTGGCCGGGGTGGCTCTGCTCGGGCAGGGCGGCTTCGACCGGCTGAACCCGGTCGGGGTGGCGTTCGCGTTCGGTGCGGGCGCCATGTGGGCCGCGTACATCGTGTTGAGCGCCCGGGTCGGCGGACGGTTCCCCGGTGCGGACGGGCTGGCCCTGGCGCTGACCGTCGCCGCGCTCGTCACCCTGCCGCTGGGCATCGTCGACGGCGGCGCGGTGCTGCTCGACCCGCCGGTGCTGGCGCTCGGCACCGGCCTCGCGGTGCTCGCCTCCGGGCTGCCGTACACCCTGGAACTGCTCGCGCTGCGGCGGATGCCGACCGCCACGTTCGCGGTGCTGATGAGTCTCGGCCCGGCCATCGCCACGCTCGCCGGGTGGCTGGTGCTGCGGCAGGCCCTGACCCTGCTGGAGTGCGCCGCCGTCGTGCTGGTCATCACGGCCAGCGTCGGGGCGGTGCGGTCATCGCAGCAGCCGCAGGGCGCCCGGGACGGCGCTGATCGTCACGGGCAGCTCCAGGGAACGTTCCCCGTCGGCGTAGGTGACGATGCCGTCGGCGGCCAACTCGACGGTGCGGGCCCGATAGCTGGTCACCAGGGGGTGGCTGACGTGGGTGCCCCGGTAGATGCGCGGCTTCACCCGGATCAGGGTCCGGCGGTTGACGCGACCCGCCACCACCACGTCGAGCAGCCCGTCGGTCGGGTCGGCGGCGGGGCAGATCCGCATCCCCCCGCCGTACGTCGGGCAGTTGCCCACCGCCACCAACACCGCGTCGAGGTCGTGCGGAACCCCGTCGAGGCGCAGGGTGTAGCGGCGGGGCCGCAGCCGGGCCAGCTCGACCAGGATCGCCAGGTCGTAGCGTCGGGGGCCACGCGGCCAGCGCATCCGGTTGGCCCGCTCGTTGACGATCGCGTCGAACCCCGCCGCGAGGACCGCCCCGAACCAGCGCTCGGCGCCGTCGACCCCGGTCATCCGGGCCAGATCGACGACGTGAGTCCGGTCGGCTCGCAGCGCTGACGCGATCACGTCCACCGCCGCCACCGGGTCGGCGGGGAAGCCGGTGTCCAGGGCGAAGTCGTTGCCGGTCCCCGCCGGCACCGGACCGAACGGCACCGCGGTGCCGGCGACCGCCTGCATCGCCCGGTGCACGGTGCCGTCCCCGCCGATCGCGATCAGCGCGCCGACGCCCTCGGCGACCGCGGCCCGGCAGGCCGCCTCCGCCTCGCCCGGACTGGACGCCGCCAGCAGCCGGACCGGTCGGCCGGCGCCGGCCAGCCCGTCCAGCAGCCGGGGCAGCAGGGCGCGGTGCCGTCCCCGACCGGCGGTCGGGTTGGCGAGCACGGCCACGGGCCCCCCAGCGACCGGAACGTGGTCGGCCGGGCCACCGGTAACCGGGGCGCGGTCCGCCGGGCCACCAACGACCGGAACGCGGTCCGCCGGGTCACCAGTAACCGGAGCGCGGTCCGCCGGACCACCGGCGATCGGGGCGCGGTCCGCCGGGCCACCAGTAACCGGAGCGCGGTCCGCCGGACCACCGGCGATCGGGGCGCGGTCCGCCGGGTCACCGGCGGGTGGGCCGGGCAGGTGATCGTCTGCGGTCACGGGCAGCACCGTACCGGTCGAGCACCCGACGTTCACCGGGGGCAGGTGCCGTCACCGCCGGTCCCGCCGTGACGCGACGACGCCGCCCCCGGGAAACGGGGACGGCGTCGGTGGACCGGGTGGCGCGGGGCCGTCAGGTCATGTCGTCGTAGCGGCGTTCGATCGGCGCCGGTTTGGCGATCGGCTCGGGTACGCCGATCGGCGCGGTCGAGTCGACCCGCTGCCCGGCCACGACCGGGTCCGCGTCGAACTCCAACGGCGACACCTCGTCGTCGTCGATGCCGGCGTAGATCTCCTTGCCGCGCCCACGCCGCCGGTCGTTGATGAACGCCACCCCGACCGCGGCGAAGTAGAGCGCGGAGAGGCAGATCGCCAGCGCGGTCATCCCGAACGGGTCCGGCGTGGGGGTGACCACGGCGGAGAACGCGAAGAACACGAAGATCGCCACCCGCCACCAGCTCAGCAACCGCTTGGCGCTGGCGATACCCACGAAGTTGAGCATCAGCACCAGCAGTGGGAACTCGAACGCCACCCCGAACAGCAGGATCAGATTGGTGATGAACGAGATGTACCGGGTGATGTCCAGCGTGGTGGTGATGTCCCCGCCACCGGAGACGTTGAGCAGGAACTCCAGGCCCTTCGAGGTGACGAAGTACGCCAGCACCGCGCCGGCCGCGAACAGCGGCGCGGCCAGAGCGGTGAAGACGTAGGCGTAGCGCCGCTCGTGCCGGTGCAGACCGGGGGCGATGAACGCCCAGAGCTGATAGAGCCAGATTGGCGCGGCCGCGATCAACCCGACCCAGAGTGCGACCTTCAGTTGCAACAGGAACAGGTCAGCCGGACCAAGCTGAACGAAGTTGCACGTGCCGTTGGCCAACCGGGACTTGGGCAGATCACAGTAGGGCTGTTGGAGCAGGTGCAGCACCGGCCCGGCCAGCCAGATGCCGAGGCCGAAGCCGACCACGATGCCCAGCGACGCGCGGAACAGACGGTTGCGCAACTCGCGGACATGCTCGATGAGCGTCATCGACCCGTCGGCGGCCCGCTCGAACGCCTTGGGGCCGCGTTTACGCAGTGCGAAGGCCACGGTGGTGGGGCCCTTCGGTCAGTTGTCGCGGACGCGGTGCACCGGGTCGACGACCGGCTGCTGCGGCGGCGTCTGCTGGTACGGCGCCTGCTGCGGCTGCCCGTACGGCGCCTGCTGCCCGGCCTGCGGGGGCAGCGGCTGGTAGCCGGCCTGCGCGTCGGCCTTCTCGGCGAGGTCGCGGTCGTCTTCCTGCAGACTCTTCGTCTCGGCCTTGATGATCCGCAGCGACCGACCCAGCGAACGGGCCGCGTCGGGAAGCCGCTTCGCACCGAACAGCAGGATCAGCACAACCACGAGAACAGCGATGTGCCACGGCTTGAGGGCACCCATGAGAAGCTCCAGTCGCTCTGTGTCCGAGGGGTGGTACGCAGCCCATCGTACGTGCGGATCGGCTGCTCGCCACCCGCCGGGTGGGGGTGGTTCGACCCGAAGGGTGAAGTCTTGACCAACGCGCGATGATCGTCAACCGTCGCCGGGATCCGGCTCGGTCGGGCCGGATCAGCCGCGCTTGGCCCTGATCACCGCGAGCCGCTGGGACGTGGTGTCGAGCTGACGTTGGACATCCTCGGCGCGTCGCTGCACCACCTCGGCGGTCTCCCGCAGCGCCTCGGCCTCGACGGCACGCCGCTGCAACGCCACCGCGGCGCGGCGCAGCCGAGGCAGCCGGGTCACCACCGGGCGCACGGCCAGCGCGAGCACCACGAGCGGAAGCAGCACCACCGCGAGCACGATCCAGATCAGCACGGCGGTCAGCCTACTGGGTGTGGCCGGCCACCGCCGGGTCACCCGACGGCGTGCTCGTCGCGTCGAGGACGGGCAGCCGGGGCGCGGCCATGGGGGCGGGCACCGCGTACGCGTCAAGTGCGCTGGCCGCCGCCGCCCGCACCTGCTCGGCCAGCTCGACCGGGGCGACCACGACGGCGTCCGGGCCCAGGCCCAGCACGAACCGGCGGGCCCACCCCAGGTCGGTCACGCGCAGGGAGACGAGCCACTGGTCGCCGTCGCCGGCCTCCACCCGCTCACACGGATAATATTCGGTGATCCACCGCTCGCTGCGGCCGATGCGCAGCGTGATCAGCGGCAGGTCGGCCGAGGGGCGGAAGACCCCCTCGGTGAGGTCGTGCGGGACCGCCTGCGGCGGCACCGTGACCGGCTCCGCCAGCTCGGTGATCGCGTCGATCCGGTCGGCCCGGAACAGGCGGACCGCCTCCGCGCGCCGACACCACGCCTCCACGTACGCCCGACCGCCGACCATCAGCATCCGCAGCGGGTCGATGACGCGCTCGGTGGTCTCGTCCCGGGCCGCCGTGTAGTAGGTGATCCGCAACGCCCGTCCGCCCTCCACGGCGGCACGCAGCGCCTCGACCCGCGGGGTGTCCCCGGGCAACCGCACCGCCACCGGGGCGCCCACCAGGTCGCCCGCGTCCTCGATCTTGGCCAGGGCGCGTTCGACGGCCTCGCGGTTGGCCACCCCGGGCGTCTCGGCGAGCATCCGCAGTGCCACCACCAGCGCGAGGGCCTCGTCCGGGGTGAGTCGCAGTGGCCGGTCGATGCCGGCGTCGTAGGTGATGGTCACCCGGTCACCGTCGAACGCCATGTCGATCAGGTCGCCGGGGCCGTAGCCGGGCAGCCCGCAGACCCACAGCAACTCCAGGTCCTCCCGGAGTTGGCGGTCGGTGACACCCAGGTCACCGGCCGCCTCGGCGATCTCGATGCCGGGTCGGGCCAGCAGGTAGGGCACCAGGTTGAGCAGTCGGGCCAGCCGGTCGGCGGACGCGCGGGAACCGCCCCGGGCGGCCGGGCGGGTCACCGGGCACCCCCGGTGACGGCCAACTCGTCGTGGCGGACGGCGATCTCCTTGAGTCGTTGGATGACCGCCTCGCGGACCTCCGGTGGGTCGAGCACCCGCACGTCCGGCCCGTAGCCGACGAGGTGACCCGCCAACCCGTCCGGATCGGCGTACGGCAGGACCAGGCGGTCGCCGTCCGGCCCGGTGGTCACCTCCACGGCCCAGCGGCGCAGCCCGGCGGCCCGGCCCGGTGCGGCCAGCACGGTGGCCCGGCCGGTGCGCTCCACCGGACCCGACCAGCGGGCGACGTGGCTGATCAGGTCGACGTTGGCCGGCGGCTGGTACGCGCCGGACGCACCGGTCAGCCGGACCGCGCCGACCACCCGGGACAGCCGGAAGCAGCGGGCCGCCGCTCGGTCCAGGTCGTGGCCGACCACATACCACCGGCCGCGCCAGCAGACCACGCCCCACGGTTGCAGCCGCCGACGACTGGGCGCGTCCCGGTCGGGCACCCGGTAGTCGAACCCGACCTCGCGGCGGTCCCGGGCCGCGGCGGTCAGCGGCGCGAACGCCGGATCGACGGTGACCATCGGCTCCAGCCCCAGGGTGGCCTGCGGGTCCACGTCGACCCCGGCGGCGCGCAGCTTGGCCAGCCCGGACGACGCGGCGGCGGCCAGCCCGGCGTGCTGCCACAGCCGGGCCGCGATGCCCACCGCGGCGGCCTCGTCGGGCTCGAGCAGGATGTCGGGCAGCGCGTACTCGCGGTGGGCGATGCGGTAGCCGGGCTCGGCGTCGAAGGCGCTCGCCGTGCCCGTCTCCAGCGGCACACCCAACTCGCGCAGCTCGGCCTTGTCCCGCTCGAACTTGCGTTGGAACGCTTCGTGGTCGCGCGCGTCGTCGGGGTCGTGCTCGTAACCGGGCACGGTCGCGGCGATCTGCGCGGCGGTCAGGAACCGTCGCGTGGACAGGAGGCAGATCACCAGGTTGACCAGGCGTTCGGTGCGGGTCCGCGACACCCGGTAGACGCTAGCAGCCGACGCGCCCACACCGCGCACCCATGCGGGCGTGCCGCACACTTGTTCGGATCCGACCTCCCCCGGCGCGTCGCCGTCCGGCGGTCATAGGGTGATCCTCATGTCGCAGACGGAGGCCAGGCAGGAGAGCGAGAGCGTCGGCACCGTCGTCGTCGCCGGCGCCGCCAACCTCGCCATCGCGATCGCCAAGCTGATCGCCGGTCTGATCTCCGGCTCCGCCGCGATGCTCTCCGAGGCGGCCCACTCGGTCGCCGACACCACCACCGAGGTGCTGCTCTTCCAGGCGCTGCGCCGGGGCGCCCGGCCGGCCGACCAGCGACACCCCTTCGGGTACGGCAAGGAGAGCTACGTCTGGGCGTTCTTCGCGGCGATGTTCACCTTCGTCGCCGGTGCCGGTTTCGCCGTCACCCACGGCGTCACCACGATCCTCGTGCACGAGCACAGCGGCGACTACCTGGTCTCGTACCTCGTGCTCGGGGTGTCGTTCGTCATCGAGTCGATCTCCCTGACCCGGGCGGTGCGCCAGGTGCGCCGCGAGTCGCGACGCTGGCAGACCACTCCCCGGCGCTTCCTGCGGCTGACCGCCGACACCACGATCAAGGCGGTCTTCCTGGAGGACAGCGCGGCCCTGATCGGTCTGCTGCTGGCCGGGGCCGGCGTCGGCCTGTCCCACGCCACCGGCGACGAGGTGTGGGACGGCGTGGCGTCGATCCTGATCGGGCTGCTGCTGCTCACGGTCGCCGGGATCCTCGCCGGCAACAACCTGTCGCTGCTGGTCGGCCGCGCCGTTCCCGAGCGGCTGCGCCACGAGATCGAGCAGGAGCTGGCCGGGCTGCCCGAGGTGGAACGCATCGACACCCTGCTGACCATGCAGCTCGGCCCGCAGGACATCCTGGTCGCCGCGAAGATCGACTTCCGCGACGAGGCCACCGGCGCGCAGATCGAGGCCACCGCCGACGAGGCCGAGCGGCGGCTCACCGGCCGGTACCCGGAGATCCGCTTCGTCTTCCTCGACCCCACCCGCTCCCTGCCGGGGGCCACCGGCACCGCCCGGCACACCCAGGCCGGGCCGAGCCCGGACGCCGGCGGCCCCGACCCGACCTGATCCGAGACCCCCACCGCACCCGGGCGCGGGCCGTCCGGGCCGCGCGGCTAGCGTGCCCGTCATGGTGCGATGGCGTACGGGGACGGTGGCGACGCTGCGACGGCAGTGGACCGGGGCGGTGGAGCTCGACGTCGACCTGCCCGACGGCACGCGCATGCGGGCGCTTGCCTACCCGGAGCTGGTCGGCACGCCCGAGCCCGGCGACCGGGTGCTGCTCAACGCCGGTGCGCTGCTGATGGGGTTGGGCACCGGCGGGTACGCCCTCGTGGTGGCCCTGCCGGACCGGCTCCCCCCGGACCCGCCGGACGTCGCCGACACCCGCGACGCCGGGCACCTGGTCAAGGCCCGCTACACGCCGTTGCAGCCGATCCTGCTCGGCGTCGACGAGGAGGCGTCCCCGCACCGCGCGGTGCTGGCCGACGCGGACGACCTGGGCGGCCTGCCGGTGGTCACCGCCGACCTGCACTCGGCGCTGCCGGCGATCCTGGCCGGCATCCGGGCCGACGCCCCGCGGGCGCGGGTGGCGTACCTGCTCACCGACGGCGGGGCCCTGCCCGCCTGGTTCTCCCGCACCCTGGCGGGCCTACGCGCCGACCTGGCCGGCACCGTCACCGTCGGGCAGGCATTCGGCGGCGACCTGGAGGCGACCACCCTGCACGGCGGCCTGCTCGCCGCCCGGCACGTACTCGCCGCCGACATCGCCATCGTGGCCCAGGGGCCCGGCAACCTGGGCACCGGCACCCGGTGGGGATTCTCCGGCGTCGCCGTCGGTGAGGCGGTCAACGCGATCGCCACGCTCGGCGGACGACCGGTCGGCTCGCTGCGGATCTCCGCCGCCGACCCCCGCCCCCGGCACCGGGGAGTGTCGCACCACAGCCTCACCGCGTACGGCCGGGTGGCGCTCGCCCCGGCGGAGCTGGTGGTGCCCGATGACCTCGACCCGGCCCTCGCGGCCGAGGTGGACGCGGCGCTGGCCCCCCTGACGGCCCGGCACCGGATCGTCCGGGTGCCCACCGCCGGTCTCGACGCCGCGCTGCGCGCCAGCTCCGTGCCGCTGTCCACGATGGGCCGTGGTCTCGACGCCGACCACGCGTACTTCCTGGCAGCAGCCGCCGCGGGCCGCCACGCAGCAACCCTGCTCCCCTGACCCACCCCGAGTTGATCAAGAGGTTTGCGTCAGAAACCGGGCTCGGCTCGACGCAAACCTCTTGATCAAACGTGAGGGTGCGTCCGGGTCAGGCCAGGAAGATCAGGGCCAGCCAGCCACCGACGATGAGCACCAGCGCCAGGGCCAGCACCCACGTCGGCACCGTGTAGTCGCCGCGCCGGTTACGGTCGATCTCGGCGCGGATCTTCTCTCGCCGGCGTTCGACCCAGTTCTGCCGCTCGGTGCCGCCCTCGGAGCGGTCGGAAGGTCCAGAAGTCGTCATGGCGCGCTCAGCTTAACCGCTCGGTGCGCCGGGCTGACCGGCCCCGTCGGCGCAGCGCACCGCCGGGGCCGGCAACCGGTCACATGCTGGCGATCAGCCGCTCCACCCGCTCGTCGTACGCCCGGAACGGGTCCTTGCAGAGCACGGTGCGCTGCGCCTGGTCGTTGAGCTTCAGGTGCACCCAGTCGACGGTGAAGTCCCGCCGCTTCTCCTGGGCGTGCCGGATGAACTCGCCGCGCAACCGGGCCCGGGTGGTCTGCGGTGGGGTCTCCTTGGCCTCGAAGATCTCCGGGTCGGTGGCCACCCGGTCGACCTCGCCGCGCCGCTCCAGCAGACCGTAGAGGCCGCGACCGCGACGCACGTCGTGGTAGGCCAGGTCCATCTGCGCGACCCGGGGGTGCGACAGCGGCAGGTCGTGCTTGCGCTGGTAACGCTCGATCAGCCGCAGCTTGCTGACCCAGTCGATCTCCCGGGAGACCGGCTCCAGGTCACCGCTCTCCACCGCGTTCAACACCCGCCCCCACAGCTCGACGACCCGCTTGGCGGCCTGGTCGCCGCCACGGCGCTCGACGAACTCGGTGGCCTTGGCCAGGTATTCCTGCTGGATGTCCAGGGCACTGACCTCCTTGCCGGAGGCCAACCGCACCTTGCGCCGGCCGGTGATGTCGTGCGACACCTCCCGGATCGCCCGGATCGGGTTCTCCAGGGACAGGTCCCGCATGACCACCCCGGCCTCGATCATCCGCAGCACGATGTCGGCGGTGCCGACCTTGAGCAGCGTGGTGACCTCGTTCATGTTGGAGTCACCGACGATGACATGCAGCCGCCGATAGCGCTCGGCGTCGGCGTGCGGCTCGTCGCGGGTGTTAATGATCGGGCGGCTGCGGGTGGTCGCCGAGGAGACGCCCTCCCAGATGTGCTCGGCCCGCTGCGACAGGCAGTAGACCGCACCGCGCGGGGTTTGCAGGACCTTGCCGGCCCCACAGATCAACTGCCTGGTGACCAGGAACGGGATGAGGACGTCGGCCAGCCGGCCGAACTCCCCGTGCCGGGAGACCAGGTAGTTCTCGTGGCAGCCGTACGAGTTGCCGGCCGAGTCGGTGTTGTTCTTGAACAGGTAGATCTCACCCGCGATGCCCTCGTCGTGCAGCCGCTTCTCCGCGTCGACGAGCAGGCCCTCCAGGATCCGCTCGCCGGCCCGGTCGTGGGCGACGAGATCGGTCACCGAGTCGCACTCCGGTGTCGCGTACTCCGGATGCGACCCGACGTCCAGGTAGAGCCGGGCTCCATTACGCAGGAAGACGTTGCTCGACCGACCCCAGGACACCACGCGCCGGAACAGATACCGCGCGACCTCGTCCGGGGACAGCCGCCGCTGCCCGCGATAGGTGCAGGTGACGCCGTACTCGGTCTCGAGGCCGAAGATTCGCCGCTCCATGATGAGACATTAGCCGCCCGGAGGCCCCGTTCGTCACTGTCACACCACAGGTCGTGCCCCGGGGGCTGTCACATACCGGTTGAGTGCGACATTCCGTCCGGCCCGAGGCTCGCCACGAACCGCCGGCAGGCGTCGTACTCCGGCAGCAGGCCGGTCTCCCGAGCCTGGGCGAGCGTCGGCGCCGCGTCGTCGCGCGCGGACAGCAGCGGAACGTCGGCGGGCCACTCGATGCCCAGCTCCTCGTCCAGCGGGTGCACCGCGTGCTCACCTGTCGGGTTGTAACTGGCCGAGCAGAGATAGCTCAACGTCGCGTCGTCGGTCAGCGCGCAGAAACCGTGCCCCAGCCCCTCGCTGAGGTAGACCGCCCGACGGTCGGTGTCGTCCAGCCGCACGCCCTCCCAACGACCGAAGGTCGGCGAACCCACCCGCAGGTCCACGATCACGTCCAGGACCGCGCCGCGCACACAGGTGACGTACTTGGCCTGCCCCGGCGGAACGTCGGCGAAGTGGATGCCGCGCACCACACCACGGGCGGAGACCGACAGGTTGGCCTGGGCCAGCCGCAGCGGATGCCCCACCACGTCGGCGAGCTTGTCGAAGCGGTACCACTCCATGAACATGCCGCGCGGGTCGCCGTGCTGCTGGGGGCTGATCTCCCAGGCGCCCTCGATGCTCAACTCCCGGATCTTCACCAGGTCCCCCCGTGGCTGCCGTTCGGCTCGGCGAGCAGACCGAGCAAATAGTCGCCGTAACCGCTCTTGGTCAACGGCGTGGCCAGCGCGCGCAGCTGGTCGTCGTCGATGAGGCCGGCCCGCCAGGCCACCTCCTCGACACAGCCGATCTTCAGACCCTGCCGCTCCTCGACCACCCGGACGAACTCGGCCGCCTGCATCATCGAGGTGAACGTGCCGGTGTCCAACCAGGCGGTGCCCCGATCCAGCACCGTCACCGACAGCTCCCCGGTCTCCCGGTACACCTCGTTGACCGCCGTGATCTCCAGCTCGCCGCGGGCGCTCGGGGTGAGCTTGCGGGCGATGTCCACCACCCGGTTGTCGTAGAAGTACAGGCCCGGCACCGCGTAGCGGGACTTCGGCCGGGCCGGCTTCTCCTCGATCGAGAGCACCCGACCGGCGTCGTCGAAGTCGACCACACCGTACTCCTGCGGGTTGGCGACCTGGTAGGCGAAGACCCGCCCGCCGACCGGGTCACCGTGGGCGGCGAGCTGCCGGCCCAGGCCACCACCGTGGAAGATGTTGTCACCCAGGATCAGCGCCACCGACTCGGCGCCGATGAAGTCCGCACCGAGGATGAATGCCTGCGCGATGCCCTCCGGCCGCTCCTGGCTGACGTACTCCAGCCGCAACCCGAACTGGCTGCCGTCACCGAGCAGCCGGCGGAACTGGTCCTGGTCGTCCGGGGTCGTGATCACCAGGATCTCCCGTACCCCGGACATCACCAGGGTGGAGAGCGGGTAGTAGACCATCGGCTTGTCGAAGACCGGCATCAGCTGCTTCGAAACCGCACGGGTGATCGGCCAGAGCCGGGAACCGGTGCCGCCGGCAAGTAGGATTCCACGCACCGGGGCAGCCTAGCGGCACAAAAGCGCGCTGCGCCGGGGGGTCGCGCCCCGCGCAGCGCACCCAACTTCGCGTACACTTCCCGACCCGTGAGGATCCTCGTCACCGGCGGAGCCGGATTCATCGGGTCGGAGTACGTTCGCCTGCTGCTGGGCAAGCCCCTCGGCAGCGCCGACGGCGTACCCCCGATCGAGCCGGCGGTCGTGACCGTGCTCGACAAACTGACCTACTCGGGCAACCTGGCCAACCTCGACCCGGTCCGCGACGACCCCCGACTGCGCTTCGTCCAGGGCGACATCTGCGACCCGGCCATCGTCGACGAGGTCGTCGCCGAGCACGACGTGATCGTGCACTTCGCCGCCGAATCACACGTCGACCGCTCCATCGCCGGCGCCGCCCCCTTCGTCACCACCAACGTCCTGGGCACCCAGACCCTGCTCGACGCCGCCCTGCGCCACCGCACCAACCGCTTCGTGCACGTCTCCACCGACGAGGTCTACGGCTCCATCGACGAAGGCTCCTGGACCGAAACCTGGCCCCTCGCACCGAACTCCCCCTACTCGGCCTCCAAGGCCGGCTCCGACCTGCTCGCCCTGTCCTACCACCGCACCCACGGCATGGACGTCGTCGTCACCCGCTGCTCCAACAACTACGGCCCCTACCAGTACCCCGAGAAGGTCATCCCCCTGTTCGTCACCAACCTCCTCGACGGCCAGACCGTCCCCCTCTACGGCGACGGCGGCAACATCCGCGACTGGCTACACGTACACGACCACTGCCGCGGCATCGCCCTGGTCCAACAGAAAGGCCGCGCCGGCGAGGTCTACAACATCGGCGGCGGCACCGAACTGACGAACAAGGACCTCACCGGCCGACTCCTCGACGCCTGCGACGCCGACTGGGACCGCGTCGTACCCGTCACCGACCGCAAGGGCCACGACCGCCGCTACTCCCTCGACATCACCAAGATCCACCAAGAACTCGGCTACACCCCCAGCATCACCCTCGACGCCGGCCTCGCCGACACCGTCACCTGGTACCGCGACAACCGCACCTGGTGGGAACCCCTCAAGACCACACCCACCGCATGACCCGACTACTCGTCACCGGCGCCGGCGGGATGCTCGGACGGGACCTGGTCACCGTGCTGCACGCCCGGTCCGACCTCAAGGTGACCGCCGCGGGTCGCGCCGACCTGGACGTCACCGACCCCTCCGCCGTGCGGGCGGCGGTCGCCGGGCACGACATCGTGATCAACACGGCGGCGTGGACCAATGTCGACGGCGCCGAGGCCGACGAGGCGGCGGCCACCGCCGTGAACGGCCACGGCGTGGCGAACCTCGCGACGGCGTGCGCCACCAGCGGCGCGCGGCTCATCCAGATCTCCACCGACTACGTCCTCGCCGGCGACGCACGGGTCCCCTACCCGGAGGACGCCCCCACCGCGCCGGTCAACGCCTACGGCCGGGGCAAGCTGGTCGGTGAGCAGGCCGTCGCCCGGCTGCTGCCCGACACCGGTTACGTGGTCCGCACCGCCTGGCTGTACGGCGCGCACGGGCCGAACTTCGTGGCCACCATGCTCCGCCTCGCCGACCAGCGGGAGTACATCGACGTGGTCGACGACCAGCACGGCCAGCCCACCTGGTCCTACCGGCTCGCCGAACGGCTCGTCGCGCTCGCCGACGCCGCCCTGGACGGTCGGGCCGCGGCCGGCATCTACCACAGCACCTGCGCCGGCCAGACCACCTGGTACGGGCTGGCCCGCGCGGCGTTCACGCTGGCCGGACTGGACCCGGACCGGATCCGACCCACCACCAGTGACCGGTATCCTCGTCCTGCTCCCCGTCCGGCGTACAGTGTGCTAGCGCACAGCCGCTGGGCGGCCGCAGGTCTGCCGTCGCTCCCCGACTGGCATGCCACACTCGTCGACGCGTTCGACTCCCCCGCTCCGCCCGCTCCGTGGAAGGTCGCATGAAGCTCACCCTCGTCACCGGCTTGACCGGCCTGATATTGCTGGCCACGATCGTCGAGCTGCTGCGCCGCCGGCAGCTCCGCGAGAAGTACGGCATGCTCTGGCTCGGCGTCCTGGTGATCGTCATCCCCCTGTCGCTCTTCCCCCGCCTGCTGGACAACGTCGCCGAGCTGCTCGGCGTCGCCTCCGGCGTGAGCCTCGTGCTCTTCCTCGGCATCATCTTCCTGCTGCTGGTGTGCGTGCACCTCAGTTGGGAGGTCAGCGCCCTGGAAGAGGAGACCCGCACGCTGGCAGAAGACTTCGCTCTGCTCCGCACCGAGATCGACGCGGACCGGGCGGCCCGAGACGGACTGGTGCGCACCGATGGTTAACGGCAAGCGGGTTCTGATCATCATCCCGGCGCTCAACGAGTCCGGCTCGATCGCCGACGTGGTCGGCGAGGTCCGCGGTGAGCTGCCCGGCGTCGACGTGATCGTCATCGACGACGGCTCCACCGACCGCACCGCGGCGGTCGCCGCCGCCGCCGGCGCCCTCGTCGCGAAGCTGCCCTACAACCTCGGCGTCGGCGGCGCCATGCGGGTCGGCTACCGGTACGCGCGCGACCACGACTACGACGTCGCCATCCAGATCGACGCGGACGGCCAGCACGATCCCCGGTACGTGCCGAAGCTCGTCGACCTGCTCGACGAGACCGACCTGGTGATCGGCGCCCGGTTCGCCGGCGAGGGTGACTACAACGTCCGCGGCCCCCGCCGCTGGGCCATGGTCATGCTCTCCGGCGTGCTGTCCCGCGTCGCCCGCACCAAGCTCACCGACACCACCTCCGGGTTCCGCGCGGCCAACCGTCGGGTGATCGACATGTTCGCCACCTGGTACCCGGTGGAATACCTGGGCGACACGGTGGAGACCCTGGTGCACACCGCCCGACGCGGCTACACCATCCGCCAGGTGCCGGTGGCCATGCGCAAGCGGATGGCGGGCACCCCCAGCCACTCCCCCGCCAAAGCCATGATCTACCTCGGCCGCGCGTTCGCCGTCCTCACGTTGGCGCTCATTCGCCGGTGATCCGCCGGCTCCTGAGTCTGGTCCCACCGGGCACCGTCGCTGTTGGCGCCGGGCTGGCCCTGCTGGGGCTCGCCTCCTACGTCCACCTGGCGGTCGCCGGGCACAGCCTCAGCGGAGCGGACTACAACTCCCTCTCCGTACTCTGGTCGATCGTCTTCACCCTCGGCATCGGCCTGTTCATGCCGGTCGAGCAGGAGATCGCCCGACTCGTCGCCGCCCGGCACAGCCAGGGCCTTCCCCCCGGGCCGGTACTGGCCCGGGGGGCGGCTCTGGCCGCCGGCCTGCTCGCCGCCGTCGTCGCCCTGATCATCGCCACCCGGGAGCCACTCGCCGACCGGCTCTTCGCCGGCGACAGCGCCATGGTCACCGTCCTGATCGGCTCGCTGGCCGGCCTCGCCGTCGCGCACACCACCCGTGGCGTCCTCTCCGGCCTGCAACTGTTCCCCTGGTACGGCACCCAACTCGGCATCGACGGCGGCCTGCGCATCGCACTCGTCGCCGTGCTCGGCCTCAACGGCGTCACCAACCCCGTCTGGTACGGCGCGGTGCTGGTCATCGCGCCCGTCGCCGGTGCCATCCTCACCGCGCCACCGGTCCTGCGGGCCATCGGCGGCGGCGCCCCCGTGGCCTGGACGGCCCTCCTGCGTGGCCTCGGCCTCCTCACCGCCTCCAGCCTGCTCGCCCAGGTCGTGGTCAACATCGGCGTGATCAACGTCAAGGTGCTCGACCCGTCCGACGTGGCGACCGCCGGCGCACTGCTCTCCGCGCTGGTGCTGGTCCGGATCCCGCTGTTCGTCTTCGCCTCGCTACAGGCATCGCTGCTGCCCGGCCTCGCCACCTCGGCCAGCACCGGCGACCTCAACGGCTTCCACAACCTGCTGCGCCGCGCCCTGGGCATCGTCAGCGCCCTGGGCCTCACCGGCGCCGTCCTCGCCGTGCTCCTCGGCCCCTGGCTGGTGCAGACCCTCTTCGACGCGCCCGGCGTCCTCGGCCACGCCGACTTCGCCTGGCTCGCCGTCGCCACCCTCGCCTACCTCTGGGCCATGGTCCTCGGCCAGGCGCTGCTCGCCCTCAACCGGCATCGGGCGCAGGCCCTCGCCTGGGCCATCGGCGTGGCCGCACTCGTCGTCGCGACGCTCGCCCCGGTCTCCACCGCGCTGCGCGTCGAGCTCGGCTACGCCATCGGCTCCGTCGTGGTCGCCGCCGTCATGGCCGTGCTGCTGCGCACCCGCGCCACCCGCCCGGCAGCACCCACCCACGTCCCTACCTTCGAGACTGCCGCGCCGGGAGTGACCGGCGGGGCCTGACGGGCCGCACCCGCGCGCGCCGTTGTCACTACCGTCCTGCGGCGCACGGGATGGGCCCCGACCCGCGCCGGGCCGACCGGCTGGACCCGCGCCGGAGGACGCACAGCCGTCCTGCGGCGCACGGGGCTGGCCCGCCCGCCGCAGGACGCCGGACGTGCTGCGGCGGGCGGCCCCGAAGCCGGGGCCGCCCGCCGCATCCGTCGGTGTTACTTGCCGTCCGCCGGCTTGTCCTCCAGGTCGGCGGAGCCCGCCGACGTCGTCGGCTTGTGCGACTCCGTGGTGGGCTGCGCCGGAGTGTCCGGCCCACCCGCCTCCGCCGGCTGCTCGGCGGACACGTCGCCGTCCAACAGCGCGGTCAGCGCCGCGCCGGTGATCCGGCGGAACGTACGCCCCACCCGGTGGCGGTCCAACACCGCCACCTCCAACTGGTTGGCGGCGATCGTCCGGGCGGCACCGCCCTCGCCGCCAACCGTGCTCAACGCCTGCACCGCCACCCGGGCCGCCTCGCCGAGAGACATGTCCGCGCGGTGCTGCGACTTCAGCACGCCGGTGATCGCCTCGGCCTGGCCACCCATGGCCATCCGCCCCGGCTCGTCGTTGACCGAGCCGTCGTACGTCAGCCGGTACAACTCGTCGTCCTCCGCGGTCGCCCCGACCTCCGCCACGCAGATCTCCACCTCGAACGGCTTCGACTGCTCGGTGAAGATCGCACCCAGCGTCTGCGCGAACGCGTTGGCCAGGGCCCGACCGGTGACGTCACGCCGGTCGTAGCTGAGCCCGTTCAGGTCGGCCATCCGCACACCGGCCCGGCGCAGATTCTCGAACTCGTTGTACCGACCGACCGCGGCGAACCCGATCCGGTCGTAGATCTCGCTGACCTTGTGCAGGGCGCTGGAGAGGTTCTCCGCGACGAAGAGCACCCCGCCGGAATAGCTGAGGACCACCGCGCTGCGACCCCGAGCGATGCCCTTGCGGGCCAACTCGGAGCGGTCGCGCATGATCTGTTCGGGCGAGGCGTAGAACTGCATGGCCACGGCGGCGGTTCTCCTTACGGCGCGGTGCTGACGACTGCTGACTGGTGGGGGTGGACGGGGCTCATCCGCCCGGGTTCTCCATCCGACCGGCGACCACGCCCTCGGCGATCGCCGCCGTCTCGGCGTCGGTCAACCGGCGGGTGCCCTCGGCGGTAGCGGTCATCACCACCGGATAGATCCGACGGGTCAGGTCCGGTCCGCCGGTCGCGGTGTCGTCGTCGGCCGCGTCGTAGAGCGCCTCGACCGCGAGGCGGGTGGCGTCGTCGACCGACAGACCGCTGCGGAAACGCTTCTTCAGCGCCGACTTCGCGAAGAGCGAGCCGGAGCCGATGGCGTCGTAGCCGGTCTCCTCGTACGGACCGCCGGTCACGTCGAAACTGAAGATCCGACCGGCCCTCGCCGGGTCGGCGGCGGCCAGGTCGAAGCCGGCGAGCAGCGGCACCACGGCCAGGCCCTGCATGGCCGCACCCAGGTTGCCACGGATCATCGACGCCAACCGGTTGGCCTTGCCGTCGAGCGAGAGCATCGCGCCCTCGATCTTCTCGTAGTGCTCCAGCTCCACCTGGAACAGTCGCATCAGCTCGATCCCGATGCCCGCCGTGCCCGCGATCCCCACCAGGGAGTACGCATCGGCCGGGTGCACCTTCTCGATGTCGCGCTGGGCGATCAGGTTGCCCATGGTGGCCCGCCGGTCGCCTGCCATCACCACGCCACCGGCGGCCGAGATGGCCACGATGGTGGTCGCGTGCGGCGCCAGGTCCGCTGCCATGCCCGGCGGCAACGGCCGCCTTCCGGGCAGCATCTCGGGAGCCACCCGACTCAGGAACGTCGTGAAGGAGGACGTCCCCGCGTTGGTGAACACATCTGGTAGACGCCCGGATGGATCAAAGCCCGCTGCCACGTGGTTCCTCTCAGATACGTGATCGCCCTGGCCAGTCTCATGGGACTGTCACGGAACCGGCCAAGACCACCGTTGCAGTTGAAGCAGAGTATCCCGCGCACCCACCCGGTGCGATGATCGTGGTCCAGATGTTGCGGGTCCGCGCCGCCACAGATCGCGCAGACCCCGCCCTGCTCGGCCAGGAGCTCCTGAAACTTCTTCTCCCCGACGCCGTACCGCCGCCGCAGGTGGTACTCGCGTGCGCCGCCGTGCAGCCGGATCCTGCTCTCCTTGCCCTTCTTGAGCGGACGTTGAAGCACGGCTTGCAGTAGCTGCCGCGACCGTCTGGCCGTTTGCTGTTAGCGCAGAATTGATCAAGGGACAGCCACTCGCCGCAGTCGCGGCAGCGGCGGTGGCCATCCCGGTCATCCAAAGGACGAGGCATGTCCGTTTTGCCCGGCCATGCCCTACTCGCCCCCTTTCTGTACGTAGCCCCTCACGAACTCCTCTGCGTTTTCTTCGAGGACGGAGTCGATCTCGTCGAGGAGGTCGTCGACGTCCTCGGTGATCTCGGCGTGCCGCTCGGCCACCTCGGGGTTGGGCTCGGTGGTGACGTCCTCGATTTCCTC
Organism: Micromonospora sp. NPDC048935; assembly: GCF_043197875.1. Classification (NCBI taxonomy): domain Bacteria; kingdom Bacillati; phylum Actinomycetota; class Actinomycetes; order Micromonosporales; family Micromonosporaceae; genus Micromonospora; species Micromonospora sp. NPDC048935. The sequence goes on from NZ_JBICTZ010000007.1 coordinate 153,435, forward strand.
GCCCTGACGGGACTTGCCGGACTGCGACTGGCCGCCGCTGTCATGAGTGGCCATTGCTGCCTCCTCCACGATCGTCTGCGATGAACTTACCTCGCGCGGGCGACGAAAAGCCCGCCGCGCGCCGGCTTACGGCACGCGACGGGCATAAGGACGTGCGTTCAGCCGCCGGTCAACGTCTCCAGCAGATCCTTGGCGCTGGCGCAACGGTCGAACAGCGCCCCGACGTGCGCACGCGTGCCGCGCTCCGGCTCCATCATCGGCACCCGGACCAGCGACTCCCGGCCCACGTCGAAGATCACCGAATCCCAGCTCGCGGCGACGACCTCGGACGCGTACTGGGCCAGGCAGCGGCCCCGGAAGTAGGCCCGGGTGTCCTCCGGCGGCTCGGTCATCGCGGTGCGCGTCTCGTCGTCGGTGAGCAGCGTCTTCATCGCCTTCCGGGTGACCAGGCGGTGGTAGAGGCCCTTCTCCGGCCGGACGTCGGAATACTGTAGGTCGACGAGCTGGAGCTTGTGCGAGCCCCAGCCGAGCTTCTCCCGCTCGCGGTAACCCTCGAGCAGCCGCAGCTTGGCCACCCAGTCCAACTCGTCGACGCAGAGCATCGGGTCGCGGCCGAGCCGGTCCAGGACGCTCTCCCAGCGGTCGAGCACGTCGACGGTCTGCTCGTCGGCGTCGGTGCCGTAGCGGTCGTCGACAAAGGACCGGGCCCGTTCCAGGTACGCCCACTGCAGGTCCAGTGCGGTGAGCCGGCGACCGTCGCGCAGTCGCATGAGGTGCGACAGGCCGGGGTCGTGGCTGACCGCGCGCAACTCGCTGACCGGGTCGGCGATGCCGAGGTCGGCACCGAGCGCCTTCTCCTCGATCATGTTGAGGATCAGCGCGGTGGTGCCGACCTTGAGGTAGGTGGAGATTTCGGAGAGGTTGGCGTCGCCGATGATGACGTGCAGCCGACGGTATTTGTCGGCATCGGCGTGCGGCTCGTCGCGGGTGTTGATGATCGGCCGCTTGAGCGTGGTCTCCAGTCCCACCTCGACCTCGAAGAAGTCGGCACGCTGCGAGATCTGGAAGCCGCTCTGGCCGCCGTCCTGGCCGATGCCGACCCGGCCGGCGCCGCAGACGATCTGGCGGGTGACGAAGAACGGCGTCAGGTACGCCACGATGTCGGCGAACGGGGTCTGCCGGCGCATCAGGTAGTTTTCGTGGGCCCCGTAGCTGGCACCCTTGTTGTCGGTGTTGTTCTTGTAGAGGTGGATCGGCTGGCTGCCCGGGATGGTCGCGGCGCGGCGGGACGCCTCGGCCATCACCCGCTCCCCGGCCTTGTCCCAGCGCACGATGTCGCGCGGGGTGGTGACCTCCGGAGTGGAGTATTCGGGGTGGGCGTGGTCGACGTAGAGGCGTGCACCGTTGGTGAGTATCACGTTGGCCAGGCCGAGATCCTCGTCGGCCAGCGCCTCGGCGGGGTCGTAGGCGGCCCCGGAGTAGGTGAAACCACGGGCGTCGCGCAGCGGCGACTCTTCCTCGTAGTCCCAGCGGGCTCGACCGCCCCGGTTGAGCTCGGGGCGTGCCCCGTAGGCGTTGACCACCTGTGATGAGGTGACCATCGGGTTGGCTCCGGCCTGCCCGGGCACGGAGATGCCGTACTCGACTTCGGTGCCCATGATCCGACGTACCGTCATGCGACCACTCGCTTCGCTCGCCCCTGGAGCCGGCGTACCCGCCGCTCACACCATCGAGACTAGTCTGCGCGATGGCCGACCGCGCGGCCCTGCCGGTCGGCGCGGCGCGGCTGCCGTGCCGCGGCGACTCCCGGTGGCCCCACGCTCAGCCGGCGCACGGTGCCCGTAGGGTCCGTCGATGGCCTGCTGAAGGCCCGGGCCGGCCACGACGAGCCGCGGTCAGCCGAGGGGGCGCCAGGATGCGCGGGGCCCGGACGGGCCGGTGGAACGAACGCGGCGGGGGGGGGGGGGCGGGGGGGGGGGCGGCCCCCCCCCGGGGGGGCCGCCGCCGGGGGGGGGTGTGGGGGGGGTTTTTTGCCACCCCCCCGCACGCCCCCGACACC
>NZ_JBICTZ010000007.1:155503-195641 GCF_043197875.1 Micromonospora sp. NPDC048935
GTACCGGGGGGGGGGGGGGGGGGGGGGGGGGGGGGGGGGGGCCCCGGGGGGGGGGGGGCCCCCCCGGGGGGGCGCCCCCCCCCCGGGGGGGGGCCCCCCCGCCGACGGTCAGAGGTACTGGCCGGTGTTGCTGGCGGTCTCGATGGACCGCCCGGCCTCGGTGCCCTTGCCACCGGAGACGAGCGTGCGGATGTAGACGATCCGCTCGCCCTTCTTGCCGGAGATGCGGGCCCAGTCGTCGGGGTTGGTGGTGTTGGGGAGATCCTCGTTCTCGCGGAACTCGTCGACGCAGGAGTCGAGCAGGTGCTGCAGGCGCAGCCCCTTGCGTCCGGAGGTGAGGAACTCCTTGATGGCCATCTTCTTCGCCCGGTCGACGATGTTCTGGATCATCGCGCCGGAGTTGAAGTCCTTGAAGTAGAGGACTTCCTTGTCACCGTTGGCGTAGGTGACCTCGAGGAAGCGGTTCTCCTCGGTCTCGGAGTACATCCGCAGCACCACGGCGTCGATCATCGCCGCGACGGTGGCCTGGGGGTCGGCCGCGTGCTCGGCCAGGTCGTCCGGGTGCAGGGGCAGCCCGGCCAGGATGTACTTGGAGAAGATGTCCTTGGCCGCTTCGGCGTCCGGTCGCTCGATCTTGATCTTCACGTCGAGCCGACCGGGGCGCAGGATCGCCGGGTCGATCATGTCTTCCCGGTTGGAGGCGCCGATGACGATGACGTTCTCCAGCCCCTCCACGCCGTCGATCTCGCTGAGCAGCTGCGGGACGATGGTGTTCTCCACGTCGGAGGAGACACCGGAGCCGCGGGTCCGGAAGATCGAGTCCATCTCGTCGAAGAACACGATCACCGGAGTGCCCTCGCCGGCCTTCTCCCGTGCACGCTGGAAGATCAGCCGGATGTGCCGCTCGGTCTCGCCGACGTACTTGTTGAGCAGCTCGGGGCCCTTGATGTTGAGGAAGAAGCTGGTGTGCTTCTCCTTGCCCTGCCGTTCGGCGATCTTCTTGGCCAGCGAGTTGGCCACCGCCTTGGCGATGAGCGTCTTGCCACAGCCGGGCGGGCCGTAGAGCAGGATGCCCTTGGGCGGGCGGAGCTGGTGCTCACGGAACAGGTCCGCGTGCAGGAACGGCAACTCCACCGCGTCGCGGATCTGCTCGATCTGCGACTGGAGGCCACCGATGTCGCCGTAGTCGACGTCGGGCACCTCCTCCAGGACCAGCTCCTCGACCTCGCTCTTCGGGATCCGCTCGTACGCGTACGCCGAGCGGGGCTCGATCATGAGCGAGTCGCCGGCTCGGATCGCCGAGCCGATGAGGGTCTCGGCGAGGTGCACGATGCGTTCCTCGTCGGAGTGCGAGACCACGAGCGCCCGGTCACCCGGCCCGCCGCCTGGCCCCTCCAGGATCTCCTTGAGCATCACGACCTCACCGACCCGCTCATAGCCGAACGCGTCGACGATGTTGAGCGCGTCGTTGAGCAGGACCTCCTGACCACGGCGCAGGTCACCCACGTCCAGCGAGGGTGAGACCGCGACCCGTAGTTTGCGACCGCCGGTGAAGACGTCCACCGAGCCGTCGTCGTGCTTGGCCAGGAAGACGCCGTAGCCACTCGGCGGTTGCGCGAGCCGGTCGATCTCTTCCTTGAGCGTCACGATCTGCGTGCGAGCCTCCTTGAGGGTGCTCACCAGCCGGTCGTTGTTCTCGGTCAGCCGCGCCAACTGTGCCTGGGTGGCCGCCAGCCGCTCTTCGAGCTGCCGGACGTGTCGGGGGCTTTCGGTCAACTTACGACGCACCAGAGCGAGTTCCTCCTGCAGGAACGCGACCTGCGTGGAGAGATCGTGGGCTTCCTTCTCCCACCGTGCGGCGCGCGAGTCCGCGTCGTCGCTGCGTGCTGCCACGTCCCACCTCCCCGGGGGGCTTGAACGTTCTGCCCTAACACTAGCCGCTATGAGGCCGATTCGGTCCCACGCAACACCCTCGTCACCGAACCTTGATCGCCAAGGGTGGCCTGACGGGTCGTTACTGGCGTTCGGGTACCGTCGAAGCGTAGGACGGGAGAACATGGGGGGTGCGCCGGTGACCGAGGTCGCGACCGATCAGCTGCGGGTCTGGGTGGACCAGGATCTGTGCACGGGCGATGGGCTCTGCGTGCAGTACGCGCCGGAGGTTTTCGAGTTCGACATCGACGGCCTGGCGTATGTCAAGGGCGCCGACGGTGAGCTGCGGACGACGCCGGGCAGCCGCGTCGACGTGCCCGAGCACCTGCGGCTCGAGGTGATCGACTCCGCGAAGGAGTGCCCGGGCGACTGCATCCACGTGGTACGCGGCGACGGTGTCGAGGTCGCCGGTCCGGACGCCGAGGACGACTGAGCCACCCACCGGCCGGGCCGCGCGGCCCGGCCGGAATGGGGTGCACCTCAGAGCATCGGTCGGCCGACCACCGAGGCGACCAGCCGCGCGAATTCCTCCAACCGGGCGATCTGCCCGGCACCGCCGTCGTCGAGGGTCTTGCCGAAGCGCAGCGCGTCGTGGCGTGGTGTGCCGACCATCTCCTCGCTCGGCGGCGCCTCGTCCAGTGAGGTGAGCAGCAGGTAGACGTCGATGCTGTCGACCCGGATCTCGCCGTTCTCGGAACGGTTGAGCCGCCGCCGGCAGCCGACCTCGGTGACGGTGGAGACCGGCACGACCCGCAACGACGACGTCATCGAGCCCGCAGGGCCCTCCTCCGGCGGCACGTCCTCGCCGTGCCACAGGATCAGCCGGCTGCCGTCGCAGACGACGACCTCCTGCCACACACCGTTGACCTCGTTGACGAAGCGTTCCAGGGTGAAGCCGAGCACCGACGCGCCGCGCAGCACGCCGCCGAGGGCCTCCAGTGCGACGTCCGGGTCGCGCAGGTAGGCCCGCGCCGCCGATTCCAGATCCTGGTAGGGCGACCAGTCGGGAAAGACGGCGGGGAGGTCACCGCCGCCGTAGCCCGGTCGGCTCATGCCAGCGCCTCCCCCTGCTCGGCGGTGCCGGCGGCCAGCTCGATGGTCACGGCCTGTCCATCTCCCCCGTACCGTCGGACTGGGCGTCTGCCGCCACGGCGGCGGCCTGTCGGGCCGCCTCCGCCGCGCGCAGGTCCTGGCGGCGCTGCGCGTACGCCTCGGTGCCCTTGCTGGGCTTGCGGCGGCGCGGCGGCGCGGTGACCCCGGGGGCCAGCTTGCGCGCGGACACCAGGAACGCGGTGTGCGCGATCATCCGGTGGTCCGGACGGACGGCGAGGCCCTCGGCGTGCCAGTCGCGCACCAGCGACTCCCAGGCGCGCGGCTCGGTCCAGCCGCCGCGCTCGCGGAGCGCCTCCACCAGCTCGGACAGCTGCGGCGTGGTGGCGACGTAGCCGATGAACACCCCGCCGGGGACCAGCGCCCGCTCGACCATGTCGAGAGTTTCCCAGGGGGTCAGCATGTCCAGGATGATCCGGTCGAAGCCGGTCTCCTGACACGTGGCGACGTCACCGACGTGCAGGTGCCACGACGGGTGCGGCCCGTTGAAGAACGCCTCGACGTTGCGCTTGGCGATCTGGGCGAAGTCGTCGCGCAGCTCGAACGAGTGCAGCTCGCCCTCGGTGCCGACGGCCCGCAGCAGGGAGCAGCTCAGCGCGCCGGAGCCGGCGCCGGCCTCGAGGACCTTCGCGCCGGGGAAGATGTCGCCCATGGCGACGATCTGCGCCGAGTCCTTCGGGTAGATCACCTGGGCGCCGCGCGGCATGGACAGCACGTAGTCCGACAGGAGCGGCCGCAGGGCGAGGAACGCGGTGCCGCCACCGGCGGTGGTCACCACGCTGCCGTCGGGGAGCCCGATCAGCGTGTCGTGCGCCAGGATGCCGCGGTGGGTGTGGAACTCCTTGCCGGGCTCCAGCGTCACTGTGTGCATCCGCCCCTTGGGGTCGGTCAGCTGGACCCGGTCGCCGGGCCGGAACGGCCCACGGTGCACGGGTGTCAGCGCCGGGGTGGTGGGGTCGGCTCCGACGGTGGAGGGAGTTGCGGTCACGGTGTCATCTTCCGGTTGGGTTCGAGGAGCTGTGCCAGGTCCGCGATGTGCAGAATGCCGACGACATCTTCGCCTGACGTCACCACGTACTGCGCGCCCGGGTGGGCCTGTACGGCCTCCATCACCCGCTCGCCGTCCAGCCCGACCTCCAGCGCGGGAAGTGTGCCCAGTGCGCGGGCGACGGAGTCCACCGCCAACCACGGTCGGCGGTCGACGGGCACCGCGTCGGCGGCGGCCGGGTCGACGAGCGCCACCGGCCGGCCGGTGGAGTCGGTGACCAGCAGAGCCGAGGTGGGCTGCCCACCTTCGGCGCGTCGGCGCTGGGCCTCGGCCAGGGGCGTTCCGGTGGCCACCGGCCAGACCGGGCGGGCCAGCCGGGAGAGGTCGATCAGCGGGAACCGGCGGCTGACCCGGGCGGCCCGGATGGCCTGCCCGGCGCCGCGCCAGAGGGTGATGGCGACAAGCAGCATCAGCGGCAGCGCGAGCGGTGCCAGGTAGTCGGCCACGGTGAGCAGCCCGACCAGGGCTGCGGTGCCGACCGCGACGACCCGGCCGGCCCACCCGGCGACCTCGGTGCCGAGGTGCCGGTCGTGGGTCAGCCCCCACACTGCGGCGCGCAGCGCCCGGCCGCCGTCCAGGGGCAGCCCGGGCAGGCTGTTGAACAGGGCGACGATGACGTTGCTGACGGCGAGTTGGAAGGCGAGCTGGTGCGCCACCGTCCGTTCGGGCAGGGCGAGGGTGGCGGCGACCGCGAGGACGCCGAGCACCGCGGAGACCGCCGGACCGGCCAGCGAGACCAGCAGGTCGACGCGGGGCGACGGGGCGTCCCGGTCCATCTCGGTGTACCCGCCCAGCAGTTCCAGGGTGATTCCGCGCACACCGATGCCGTAGCGCCGGGCGGTGAGGGCGTGGCCCAGCTCGTGCAGGAGCACCGAGCCGAGCAGCGACACGACGAACCCGAAGCCGATCAGGTAGCCGCTGATCTGCGGCAGGTCCAGCTGCCGGCGGGCGAACTCGGCGTACAGCACGGCGATGAACACCGCGAGCAGGACCATGGAGCCGTTGAGGTGCAGCGGCACCCCGAACACACGGCCGACGTTCAGGCCGAGACGCCGATCGGGTCGGCGCGGCGGCCGGGATGTCTGCTCCATCGCCACGATGCTACGGACCGTCGCCGTGCGGGGCGGGCGGCGGTAGGTGTCACACCGGTGCCCTAACCTTTGCCGACATGACGGCGGAACCGGTCACCACCACCCAGCCCACCTCCCCGGCGCAGGCGCCGCCGACGGTGCGGGCCTCGCTGTCGCCGTCGCGGGCGGCGGATTTCAAGACCTGCCCACTGCTCTACCGGTTCCGCAGCATCGACCGGCTGCCCGAGCGCACGACCGTCGAGCAGGCCCGGGGCACGTTGGTGCACGCGGTGCTGGAGCGCCTGTTCGACCTGCCCGCGCAGGGCCGCACACCGGCGGCGGCCGGCGATCTGGTGGCCCCGCAGTGGGACCGGCTGGTCACCGAGCAGCCGGAGCTGGCCGGGCTCTTCGACGGGGCGGAGCCGGCCGGCCCGGTGGAGTTCCTCCGCTCGGCGGCGGGGCTGTTGGAGGGCTACTTCGCGGTGGAGGACCCGACCCGGCTGGAGCCGGCCGAACGGGAGAGCCTGATCTCGGCGGTGGTCGACGAGGAGTTGCTGATCCGGGGCTATCTCGACCGGCTCGACGTCGCTCCGGACGGCGCGCTGCGGGTGGTCGACTACAAGACCGGGGGCGCGCCACGGGAGGCGTTCGAGGCGCGGGCGCTGTTCCAGCTGAAGTTCTACGCCCTGGTGTTGTGGCGCACCCGGGGGGTGGTGCCCCGGGTGCTGCGGTTGCTCTACCTGCGCGACGCCGAGGTGTTGGACTACACGCCGGACGCCGACGAGCTGCTCCGTTTCGAGCGCACGGTGGTGGCGTTGTGGCGGGCGATCGAGCAGGCCACCGCCCGGCAGGATTTCCGCCCCCGGCCGAGCCGGCTCTGCGACTGGTGCAGCCACCAGGCACTGTGCCCGAGTTTCGGCGGCACCCCACCGCCGTTTCCGGTCGCCGCGGCGACCGCCGATCCGCTGCGCGACGCCCGCTCGGCTCCGGTGGTGCCCGGCGCCGACGAGTGACCGCCTCCGGCGGGCCACCCGTGCCCGCCGCGCCGTGCCCGGCCGGCCGCTGACCGCGCCCCCGCCGCGAGGCACGGCGGCCCCGCCGGCCGCACCGCCGGCAGAGCGACCCCGCCGACGGACCCTCGGGCGACAGCGCGACAGCGCGGCCCCGCCGACGGACCGACAGCGCGACCCCGCCGACGGACCGACAGCGCGACAGCGCGACCCGCTGACGGGCCCGACCGAAGCGGTGCCGCGTCGGTCGGGACACCGCGGCGGAATGGCCTCTACCGTGGTCCGCGACGCACCGCCCCGCGTACGCGAGGATGAGCGGTGCGGGCACGGCGTCGGCGGAACGGGAGACGAGATGACGGATCGGGGGGCCTCGGCGCGGCCGGTACGGATCCTGCTCGCCGACGACCAACCGCTGCTGCGCACCGGCTTCCGGATGGTGCTGGGGGCCGAGGGTGACCTGGACGTGGTCGGCGAGGCAGGCGACGGTGTGGAGGCGGTGGAGCTGTCCCGGCGGCTGCTGCCCGACGTCGTGCTGATGGACATCCGGATGCCCCGCATGGACGGGGTGGCCGCGACCCGGGCGATCGTCGACGCCCGGCTGCCGGTGCGGGTGCTGGTGCTCACCACGTTCGACCTGGACGAGTACGTGGTCGGGGCGCTGCGGGCGGGTGCCAGTGGGTTCCTGGCCAAGGACGTGCCCGCCGAGGAGTTGATCGCGGCGATCCGCACGGTGGCCGGCGGGGACGCGGTGGTCGCGCCGCGGATCCTGCGGCGGCTGCTGGAGCGCTTCGCCGAGCTGCTGCCCGATCCGGCGGCGACGCCCTCGCCGGTGCTCAGCGCGCTCACCGACCGGGAACGCGAGGTGCTGGTGCAGGTGGCACGGGGGTTGTCCAACGCCGAGATCGCGGCGGAGCTGTCGGTCAGCGAGACCACGGTGAAGACCCACGTCGGGCGCCTGCTGACGAAGCTGCGACTGCGGGACCGGGTGCAGGCCGTGGTGCTGGCGTACGAGTCGGGTCTGATCCGCCCTCGGGCGTAGCCGGCGTTCGGCGACTACCCCAGCGGTCGTACCCGGGAATCCCTCCGTGGGGGGACGGCTGGCTTGCCGTGCTCACCTACCGTGACCGGAGACGGCCTGGCGGGGTTGACCCTCCTGTGACGTGAGAGGGCAGGGTCGGAAACACGCACGACCGACCATCGGGTCAGGGGCAACCCTGAGCCGACATCGGGGGCCACCCGCAGCGGGAAATCCGCGCCGGGTCCCCCCGTGGGCGGACGGAGCGGGCGTGATCAGCGCCGATGATGGAACAGTCACGCCGGACCATCGGGGGGCGGCGTGAACATACGGACAGACGGAAGAGGTAGATGACGTGACCGCGACGGTAGGCCAGCAGGCGCAGGCCGCGGCCCGGGCGAACGACGTGTGGAAGGTGTACGGCAGCGGCGAGGCTCAGGTCATCGCGCTACGGGGGGTCAGCGCCGAGTTCGAACGTGGCCGGTTCACCGCGATCATGGGGCCGTCCGGTTCGGGTAAGTCGACGCTGATGCACTGCCTCGCCGGCCTGGACTCGGTGACCCGGGGGACGGTGGCGATCGGTGAGACGACAGTCACCGGGCTGGGTGACGCGGGGCTGACGAAGCTGCGCCGCGACAAGGTGGGCTTCATCTTCCAGCAGTTCAACCTGCTGCCCACGCTGACCGCCAAGGAGAACATCCTGCTGCCGCTCTCGATCGCCGGGCGCAAGCCGGACCCGACCTGGTACGACACGGTGATCACCACGGTCGGTCTGAAGGACCGGCTGGACCACCGGCCGGCTCAGCTCTCCGGTGGGCAGCAGCAGCGCGTGGCCTGCGCGCGGGCGCTGGTCTCCCGCCCCGAGGTGATCTTCGCGGACGAGCCGACCGGCAACCTGGACTCGCGCTCCGGCGCGGAGGTGCTCAACTTCCTGCGCAACTCGGTCCGCGAGCACGGCCAGACGATCGTGATGGTCACCCACGACCCGACCGCCGCGGCGTACGCCGACCGGGTGGTCTTCCTCGCCGACGGGCAGATCGTCTCGGAGCTGATCGAGCCGACCGCCGAGACGGTGTTGGACACCATGAAGAAGCTGGACACTCCGGCCGAGGTGGGCAACTGATGTTCCGGGCGACAATGAAGAGTCTGCTGGCCCGCAAGGTCCGGCTGATCCTGTCCGGTCTGGCGGTGGTGCTCGGGGTGATGTTCGTCTCCGGTGCCTTCGTGTTGACCGACACGCTGGGTCGCTCGTTCGACTCGGTCTTCGCCGACGGCTACTCCGAGATCGACGTGAACGTCGCGGCGAAGCCGAAGGTGGAGCTCAGCGAGATGGAGGGCGAGCAGACGTCCGCCCCGCTGCCCGCCGCCGTGGTGGAACGGGTCAAGCAGGCGCCGGGGGTGGCTTCGGCGACCGGCATCGTCAACGCCGACGGCGCCCGCGTGATCGGCAGCAACGGCAAGGTGGTCACCTCGTTCGGCCCGCCGCAGTTGGGTGAGAACTGGATCGGCGAGACCGAGCTGATGCAGTTGCGGGAGGGACGCGCGCCGCAGGCCGAGGACGAGATCGTGCTCAACAAGGCGTTGGCCACGACGGCGAAGGTGCAGGTGGGCCAGAAGATCGGCGTGCTCACCGCGTTCGAGTCGAAGAAGCGCGACTTCACCCTGGTCGGCATCATGGGTTACAGCGGCGACCGGGACTCGATCGGCGGGGTCAACGAGGTCTTCTTCACCACGCCGGTGGCGCAGCGGCTGATGCTCGGCCAGCCGGACACGTTCAGCAGCATCACCGTGAACGCCGCCAGTGGGGTCTCCGACACGACGCTGCGCGACGACGTGGCCCGCACCCTGGGCCCGGACTTCGAGGTGAAGACCGGTGAGCAGCTGGCCGCGGACGCGGCGGCCAGCCTGAAGGAGGGGCTGTCCTTCTTCAACAAGATCCTGCTCGGCTTCGCCGCGGTGGCGTTGCTGGTCGGCACGTTCCTGATCCTCAACACCTTCTCGATCATCGTCGCGCAGCGCACCCGGGAGTTGGCGCTGATGCGCGCCATCGGGGCCAGCGGCCGGCAGATCATCGGCTCGGTGGTGTTGGAGGCCATCGCGGTGGGCCTGATCGCCTCGGTGCTCGGCCTCGCCGCCGGCATCGGGGTGGGGGCGCTGCTGGCGTTCCTGTTCGGCAAGCTGGCCGGTGGGCTCACCCTGGCCGGGATCGGCGTGCCGGCGGCCGCGGTGATCGGCTCGTTCGCGGTCGGTCTGGTCATCACCGTGGTGGCGGCCCTGCTGCCGGCGCTGCGGGCGTCCCGGATCCCGCCGATCGCGGCCATGCAGGACGTGGCCACCCCGGACCGGCCGTTGACCAAGGTCACCGTGGCCGGGTCGCTGGTCACCGCCATCGGCGCGGTGCTGCTCTTCCTGGGGCTCAGCGGCAACGCCCGCGGCAGCACGCTGCCCACCATCCTGGGTGGGGTGCTGTTCGCCTTCATCGGTGTGGCGCTGCTGACCCCGCTGATCAGCCGGCCGGTGGTGAGCCTGCTCGGTGCGATCTTCTCCTGGTCGGTGCCGGGCAAGCTGGGCCGGCTCAACTCCGGGCGCAACCCGCGCCGCACGGCGATCACCGCCGCCGCGCTGATGGTCGGCATCGCGCTGGTCACCGGCGTCACGGTGATCCTCGACTCGGCCAAGGGCAGCATCAGCGCGCTCGCCCAGGACACCATCAAGGCCGAGTTGGTGATCTCCGGTCAGCAGGGTGGTCCGCGTCCGCCGAGCTTCGACCCGGGTGTGCTGGACAAGGCCAAGGCCCTGCCCGGTGTGCAGTTGGTCGACGGCGAGTACGGCGACATGGCGAAGCTCGACGGCAAGAGCAGCTGGGTCGCGGCGAGCAGTGACATCACGTCGCTGCGGCAGATCTTCGGGGCGAAGGCCACCGCCGGTGACATCGACCGGCTCGGGCCGACCCAGATGCTGGCCAGTTCCGACACGGCCACCTCGCGTGGCTGGTCGGTGGGTTCGACGGTCACGGTGCAGCTGACCCGCGGTGAGGCCCGCACGTACACCGTCAGCGGCATCTACGAGTCGTCCCAGTTGACCAACCCGGTGACGTTGCCGGTGCAGGCCGCGCAGGACTTCACCATCCCGCAGCCCATCCAGGGCTTCATCCAGCTCGCCCCCGGTGCCCGGGTCGCCGACGTGCAGCCCCAGGTGGAGACGCTGCTGGCGGACAGCCCCGAGGTGTCGGTGGCCGACCGGGACGCGTTCATCAAGCAGCAGACCGGTCAGCTCGACGGGCTGCTCACGATGATCCAGATCCTGCTGGCCCTGGCCATCGTGATCGCCGTACTCGGCATCATCAACACCCTGGCGCTCTCGGTGCTGGAGCGGACCCGGGAGTTGGGTCTGTTGCGGGCGATCGGCCTGCGCCGGTCGCAGACCATGGGCATGATCACCGTGGAGGCGGTGGTGATCTCCGTGTTCGGCGCGCTGCTGGGCGTGGCGGTCGGCACCGGCCTCGGCGCCGCCGTGGTCGAGGCACTCAAAGACGAGGGGATCACCGACCTGATCCTGCCCTGGGGGCAGATGGGTGTCTTCCTGGGCCTCGCCGCGATCATCGGAGTGGTGGCCGCGGTGCTCCCGGCCATCCGGGCGGCGCGGATCAACGTCCTGGGCGCGATCGCCCACGACTGACCGGAAGAAGAAAGGGGGCCTCGGCGGACGCCGGGGCCCCCTTTCCTCGCTAGGCCGCGGCCCGATCGGCCAGCAGCGCCGCGAGCAGCGCCAGGTCCACGCCGGTCAGGCTCTGCACCTGGTGTACGCCGACGGTGCGTGCGAGCGCCACCTCCGCCGGCACGGCCAGCACCGCCGCACCCGAGGCGCGTGCGCTGGCCACCCCGGTCGGCGAGTCCTCGATGGCCACGCACCGCTCGATCGGCACGCCCAGCAGCCGGGCCGCGGTCAGGTAGGGCTCGGGATGCGGTTTGGCCGCCACGACCTCGTCGCCCGCGACCACCACGTCGAAGTTGTCCCGGCCCAGGGTGTCCAGGGCGATCTCGACGAGAGCCCGAGGGCTGGAGGTGACGAGCGCGGTGGGGATCTGCGCCGCCCGGACGGCACGCAGCAGCTCGAACGCGCCGGGCTGCCAGGGCAGGCCGCCGCGGAACAACTCCAGGATCCGGGCGTTGATCCACGCTCCGCTGATCTCCGGGTCCCGTTCGGGCTGCCCCAGGTCGTCGTGCAGGAGCCGCATCGACTCCGCCATGCTGGTGCCGATGATCGCCCGGCGGGCGTCGGCGGACAGTTCGCCGCCGTACTCCCGGGCGAGTTCCTCCAACGCGACGTCCCACAGCTTCTCGCTGTCGACAAGCGTGCCGTCCATGTCGAAGAGCACGGCGGCAAGGTGGTGTCTGCTCAGCGGATCCTCCAGGGTCGTGGCCGACACCGGCGATCCTGCCAGGCCCGGGCACCGTCGGTGACCGTGCTGGGCACCGACGTGATCCGGGCAACCCGCTCAGCCCAGGTCGCAGGCCTCCAGGGAACGCTCGTAGCCGCGGAAGAACGAGTCGGTGCGCTGCTGTGCGGTGCCGTGCGAGCCCTCCGCGAACCACGGCTGGTCCGGGTCGTCGCCCACGGCCGCCAGCCCCTCGCGGAACTCGTCCAGGTCACCGTCGGCCAGGGTCAGGGCCTTCGCGCGCACCGAGTCGCCGAGGTACGCGCCGGCCATGCAGTCGGCCTGCAACTCCTGCTGGATGGTGAAGCTGTAGTTGATGCCGAGCCGCACCTGGATGCCGTGGGCGTACTCGTGGCCGAGCAGGTAGAACACGAACGCGTCACCGACCTGGCGGAACGCCGCCACCGACCAGGCGACGTCGTAGGCGATGAAGTCGCCCCGCGAGCAGTAGACGGCGTTGTTGCGGGGCAGTGGCTCGCCGCCGCAGGACACCTCGCCCGCCCGCTGGTACGGGGTGATCCGCCGGATCGGCTGGAACCGCTGCCCGGACTCCTTGAACTGGGCCGCCCAGTACCGTTCGGCGATCGTCTGCGCGTCGGCGACGTCCTGCTCGAACTCGGCGACGCTCGTGGTGCCGTCGGCCCGGGTGGTGTTCGGCCCCGGTGAGCCCTGCGAACGGGCCGGTGCGGGGCGCTCGCCCTCCGGCTCGGCCAGCCCGCCCCCGGCGCAGGCGAGCGACAGCAGGGCGGCGGTCAGCAGGGCCGCCACCGGGCCCCGGGCGTCGCGTCCTGACCGTGTGCCCACTGTGCCTCCCAGACATCCGTGCTCGCGCCGCGCAGTACCCCGACGATACGACCGCCACGCCCGTCGTCGGTTGCACGGGCACGGGCACCGGATGGTTCACCGCGTCAGCCGCTGGACTCCCGGCCGCGCTGCCAGGTGTCGCCCTGGTCGCCGTGCCGCTCGGCCTCGTACCGCTGCTGCCGGGCGCGGGCGTCCCGCCCGGCGAGGTCGTCGCCGGGCGCGGAGCGCCCGCGCCGAAGCACCACCACGTAGGCCAGTCCCGCGACCGCCACACCGATCCCCGCCACCACCCACGCCACCGTCATGTCCACCAACCTATGGCACCGCGCCGCGCACCGAACGCCGTGATCGACTCGGTTTCACCGAAGTCGCGGTGTCCGACCGTCGTTGATGCCCCGGTTTCAGGAAAACCGAGTCGATCAACGGGAGAGGCCCCGCTCGTCGGCGACCCGCCGCCTGCCGGCTGAGCCGGCAGCCGCCGGTCAGGGACTCGCGGCCAGGAAGACGAAGGCGGCAAGCAACACCAGGTGTACGCCACCCTGCAGCACGTTGGCCCGGCCCGGCACGACGGTCAGCACCGCGGTGACCGCGGTCAGCGCGAGCAGGGCGAGTTGGGTGCCGCCGAGGCCGAGCAGCAGGGGGCCGTCCAGCCAGATCGAGGCGATCGCGATGGCCGGGATGGTCAGGCCGATGCTGGCCATCGCGGAGCCGAGCGCGAGGTTCAGGCTGATCTGTACGCGGTCGCGGCGCGCGGCGCGGGCGGCGGCGAGGGTCTCCGGCAGCAGCACCAGCAGGGCGATGATCACACCGACGAACGCGTGCGGCAGGTTCGCGGCGGCGACACCGGCCTCGATGGTTGGCGAGACGGTCTTGGCGTCACCCACCACGGCGATCAGCGCCACCAGCAGCAGCCCCAGGCTGACCAGTGCCGCGCGGGTCGTCGGCGGTTTGGCGTGCTCCTCGGCGTCGATCACCCGGCCCTGGCTGTCGACCGGCAGGAAATAGTCGCGGTGCCGGCCGGTCTGCACCAGCACGAACAGCCCGTACAGGGCCAGCGACGCGACGGCGGCGAAGGCGAGTTGGGCCGGGCTGAACTCCGGGCCGGGCCGGGCCGTGGTGAAGGTCGGGATGACCAGACTCAACGTGGCCAGGGTGATCACGGTGGCCAGCGCGCCACCGGTGCCCTCCGGGTTGAAGACGGCGACGCGACGGCGCAGCGCCCCGAGCAGCAGGGACAGGCCGAGGATGCCGTTACAGGTGATCATGACGGCGGCGAAGACGGTGTCGCGGGCGAGCGACTGGGTCTTCTCCGGCCCGCTGATCATCAGTGTGACGATGAGGGCGACCTCGATCACGGTGACCGCGACGGCGAGCACCAGCGACCCGTACGGCTCCCCCACCCGGTGCGCGACCACCTCCGCGTGGTGCACGGCCGCCAGCACCGCACCTCCGAGCAGTACCGCGACCACCACGATGATCGGCCCGGGCAGGTCCCGCCCCCAGGTGGCGAGCAGCACCAGCACGGCGAGCACGGGTACGGCGACGGTCCAGTCGGTCATCCGGGAGCGGAGCAGGGTGGCCATGCCGTACAGGGTGCCAGGCCAGCTGATCATGTGCCCACCATCGACGCAGCGCATCGGCAAACCCGTAACCCATGGGTTACGCTTTTGGGGTGGACGAGGTGGCCACCGCGATCGCGGACCCGGTGCGACGGCACATTCTGACCATGCTGCGCGACGCACCCCTCTCCGCCGGCGACATCGCCCGACACTTCGCGATCAGCCGACCCGCGATCAGCCGCCACCTGCGGGTGCTGCGCGAGAGCGGGCTGGTCCGCGACGAGTTGGTCGGCCGACAGCGGATCTACCGCCTCGACCCCGGCCCACTCGCCCCGCTGGCCGACTGGCTCGCCGGGCTCGCCGGCGCCGACCGGTGGGAGCGGCACCTCGACGCGCTGGAGACCGAGATCTATCGCACCCGCCGAGAGCGCCGCGGCAGCGGCCCGGCGGAGCATCGAAGGGAGCACACGGCATGACCCGTACACCCGCCGGACGCCTGTTCCGCACCGCCACCGGCCACGATCTCGTCCTCACCCGGACCTTCCGCGCCCCGGCGGCGGACGTCTGGGCCAGCCTGACCGAGTCGGAACGCACGGCCCGCTGGTTCGGCCCCTGGGAGGGCGACGCCGCGCCCGGACGGACCATCCGGGTCCAGATGGCGTACGAGGAGCAGCAGCCCTGGTGTGAGGTCCACATCGACGCGTGCGAGCCGCAGCGACGCCTCGCCGTATCGATGATCGACAGCTACGGCACCTGGCGGCTGGAGCTGGCGCTGACCGAAAGCGACGGCAGCACCGAGTTGCGGTTCGTCCAGCACCTCGGCAGCGTGGCGGGCATCGCCGAGGTCGGCGCCGGCTGGGAGTACTACCTGGACCTGCTCGTCGCCTCCCGGGACGGCTCACCCCGCCCGCAGTTCGACGACTACCACCCCGCCATGCGGCCCTACTACCAGGGGCTCGCCGCCGTGGAAGCCACGCCTTAGGGGTCGAGCTCCTGCCGCAGCCTGGCGAACTCGGCGGTCAGCGCCGGCAGCGGAAAGTGCGCGTTCAGGCCGCTGGGGTTGGGCAACACCCAGACCCGGGCCGGGCCCAGCCGATCCGGCTGCGGACCCAGCCCGGCCCTGGGCCGGACAAAGGCGATCCGGTACGCGGTCACCCCGAGGACGGCCACCCACCGCGGCCGGTACCGCTCGGCCTTCACGGCCAATCCCGTCACCCCGGCCACCATCTCGTCCGACGTCAGCTCGGCGGCGCGGGCGGTGGCCCGGTTGCTCAGGCTGGTGATGCCCAGGCCCTGACGCAGCAACTCGTCGTGCTCCCACGGGTGCAACTCCCGGTCGGTGAAACCACCACGGCGCAGAGCCGGCCAGAACCGGCTGCCCCGGCGGGCGAAGGGCAACCCCACGGCGGCGGAGTAGAGACCCGGGTTGAAGCCGCAGAACAGCACCCGCAGGCCGGGGCCGATCACGTCGGCCAGGCCCCGGCCCGCCGCCGCCGCCACCTCCTGCGGGGTCGGCCGCCGAAACGGCCCCGACCGCTGCGCGTCCACCACACCGATCCTGCCGTACGCGCGGGCACCGGACCCGGCGCACGCCGACGATCACGACTTGGCACCCTCAACGGATGCAGTCAGCCGACCACCTCACCGCCAGCCGTTACGCGCGGATGCGCTGGAACACTCCGCTCTCACCGGAGCACGCCGCGCTGCTGCTGCAACGGCTCGACGTCCGCCCCGGCGCGCGCGTCCTCGACCTCGGCTGCGGTTGGGGTGAGCTGCTGCTGCGGGCGGTCGCGGCCGGGGGTGTGTCCGGCCCGGTGGCGACCCGGGGCGTCGGCGTCGACACCGACGACGCGGCGCTGGCCCGTGGGCGGCGGTTGGCCACGCAACGATCACTGCACCGACACGTCGCCTTCGTCATGGGGGAGGTGGCGGCCTGGCAGGAGCCGGCCGACCGGGTCCTGTGTATCGGGTCGGCACACGCCTTCGGCGGCACCGGGGCCGCCCTCGACGCCCTCGCCGCCCTGCTCCGGCCCGGTGGGCGGCTGCTGTTCGGCGACGCGTACTGGGAGCGGTCCCCCACGGCGGAGATCGCCGGGGTCTTCGGCCCGGAGGTCGCGCGCCTGCCCGGGCTGGTCGAGGCCGCCCGCGAGCGCGGTTGGCGGGTGCTGCACCTGAGCACCGCCGACCAACGGGAGTGGGACGACTTCGAGTCCACCTGGCTCGCGGGCCGCCAGGAGTGGCTGCTGAGGTACCCGGAGGATCCCCGCGCGGCCGACGTCCGCGCGGAACTCGACGAGCGGTTGCGCCAGTACGTCGATGGCTACCGGGGCGTCCTCGGCCTCGCCTACCTCGTCCTCGGGCGCTGACCGGCCCGCGTCGACGCCGCCGACGGTGAGCGCCAGACATCGCGTCGCCGTCTCGACCGGGTCGAGTGCGGTGTGCGGACGTCCGCCGGGGACGCCCTGCGGGTGGCGGCGGTGCTCGTCGTGCTCGTCGCGCTGAAGGAGGCGCTCCGGGGCGGGAACGGTGTCTTCCGGAGCGGGTGAACGCGTCGAATCGTCGCATCTTGCCATGATCAACTGCCGGGGCCGAGCGCCAATCTGATCCGCATGGCGGTCTGAGGCAATCGCAGTCTCGCGACAGTCGCGCATCGGCCGTGGCGGGTCAGAACGGCTGCGACACGGGTGTGCCCGGCGAGAATTTCCCCATCTTAGTCGGTGTACCCGCCGCCGGCCACACGTCGTGCGCGGCACCGGCGCCGGCCGCGCCAGCGGGCACCCGGGCCGGTGAACGTGGGCTTGACGGGGCGCAGACATCGGAGGTTTACTGCGTCAGCGATGCCAGTCGATACAATCCGACCGTCCACAGTGTTGGCCGGGGGTAATCGGCTGGTGACGCGCCCCATCCCCCACCACCCCGCACCACCTCAGCCGAGCATCGGCGGCCCGGCTTCCGCACCACCGCCACTGTGGCCTCCGGCCTGCCCGTGTGCACAGCCTGAGGTCCACGCTCAGCAGAGGAGCAAGACCATGCGTTCCCGTCCCCGCCTGTTGGCCCTCGTCACCGGCCTGGCCGTGTTGATGGCCGGCCTGGTAGCCCTGCCCACGCAGGCCTCGGCCGCACCGCTGACCAAGGTCCTGGTGTTCAGCAAGACCGCCGGCTTCCGCCACTCGGCCATCCCCAACGGCATCGCCGCGATCCAGCAGCTCGGCTCCGCCAACGGTTTCAGCGTGACCGCGACCGAGGATGCCGCTCAGTTCACCACCTCCAACCTGGCCCAGTACCAGGCGGTGGTCTTCATGTCGACGACCGGTGACGTCCTCAACGCCAGCCAGCAGACGGCCTTCGAGTCGTACATCGCCGCCGGCGGCGGGTACGTCGGCGTGCACGCCGCCGCCGACACCGAGTACAGCTGGCCGTGGTACGGCGCGCTGGTCGGGGCGTGGTTCGACTCGCACCCGGCGATCCAGACGGCGACCGTGAAGATCGAGGACCAGACCAACCCGTCGACCGCGCACCTGCCCGCCACCTGGTCCCGCTCCGACGAGTGGTACAACTACCGCACCAACCCCCGGTCCACCGTGCGGGTCCTGGCCAGCCTCGACGAGTCGTCCTACAGCGGCGGCAACATGAGCGGCGACCACCCGATCACCTGGTGCAAGGCGGTCGGCAACGGCCGGGCCTGGTACACCGGCCTCGGGCACACCGAGGCGTCGTACACCGACCCGAACTTCACCAGGATGCTGCTCGGCGGTCTCCAGGTCGCCTCGGGTGCGGTGAGCGCCGACTGCTCGCCGCGGACGACGACTCCGCCGACGACTCCGCCGCCCACCGCCGCCGGCTCCACCCTGAAGGCCCGCGCCAACAGCAAGTTCGTGAGCGCGCCGAACGCCACCACCGCGCTGATCGCCAACAAGACCTCCGTCGGGACGACCGAGCGGTTCGACCTGGTCAACCTCGCCAACGGCAACGTGGGGCTGCGCGCCAAGGGCAACGGGCAGTTCGTCGCGGCCGAGAACTCCGGCAACTCCCCGCTGATCGCCAACCGGGCCACCGCCGGCTCCTGGGAGACGTTCCAGCTCGTGCGCAACTCCGACGGCACGGTGAGCCTGCGGGCCACGGTGAACAACCGTTACGTCTCCGCTGACAACGGGGGCAACTCCCCGCTGATCGCCAACCGGACCTCCATCGGTCAGTGGGAGAAGTTCGACCTCGTCACCACCAACTGACCTGGTCCCCCGCTCGTTCTCCACCACACCCCCACCTGGTCGTGGCGTGCCCCCGCGCGCCCGTCCCCCGGTCGTCGAGAAAGGACGATCATGTTCTCGTACCCCCGGCGCTGGCCCCGGGTCCTCGTCGCGGCGGTCACCACCGTCGCGAGCGTGACCCTGGCCGTGGCCGCACCGTCCACCGCTCAGGCGGCGGTCATCCCCGCCTCCGACTACCAGCAGGTCAAACTCGCCAACGGCTCCGCCGAGCTGGGCGAAGCCATGTCCCTGGCCGTCCTGCCCAACCGTTCGGTGCTGCACACCGCCCGCAACGGCGTCCTGCGGGTGACCGACGTGGCCGGCAACACCAAGGTCTCCGGCACCCTGTCGGTCTACACCCACGACGAGGAGGGGTTGCAGGGCGTCGCCGTCGACCCGAACTTCGCCAGCAACCGGTGGATCTACCTGTACTACTCGCCCACGCTGAGCACCCCGTCCGGCGACGCGCCGACCACCGGCTCGCAGTCGGACTGGGACCGGTGGAAGGGGCACCTGCGGCTGTCCCGGTTCACCCTCAACAGCGACGACACGCTCAACCTGGGCAGCGAGAAGATCGTGCTCCAGGTCGCCAACGACCGTGGGCAGTGCTGCCACGTCGGCGGTGACCTGGACTTCGACGCCGCCGGCAACCTGTACCTGACCACCGGCGACGACACCAACCCGTTCGAGTCGTCCGGCTACGCGCCACTGGACGAGCGGACCAACCGCAACCCGCAGTTCGACGCCCAGCGCTCGGCGGGCAACACCAACGACCTGCGGGGCAAGGTCCTGCGGATCACGCCGCAGGCCGACGGCACGTACACCATCCCGTCGGGCAACCTGTTCGCTCCCGGCACGGCCAACACCCGGCCCGAGATCTACGCGATGGGTCTGCGCAACCCGTTCCGGATGAGCGTCGACAAGGCCACCGGCGTCGTCTACCTCGGCGACTACGGCCCCGACGCCGGGTCCACGAACTCCAGCCGGGGCCCCCAGGGTCAGGTCGAGTTCAACCGCATCGCGGCGCCCGGCAACTACGGCTGGCCGTACTGCACCGGTGCCAACACCAGCAGCGAGACGTACAACGAGTACACCTTCCCGTCCGGGCCGTCGCAGTCCAAGTACAACTGCACGGGCGGGCCGACCAACAACTCGTTCCGCAACACCGGCCTCGGCACGCTGCCCGCGGCGAAGCCGGCCTGGATCAAGTACGCCGGCGACTCCGGGTCTCCGTCGGAGTTCGGCAGCGGCTCCGAGTCGCCGATGGGTGGGCCGGTCTACCGGTACAACGCCTCGCTCAACTCCAGCATCAAGTTCCCGTCGTCGCTGGACGGCCAGTTCTTCGCCGGCGAGTACGGCCGCCGTTGGATCAAGGCCATCAAGGTCAACTCCGACGGCTCGCGCGGGGAGATCTCCAACTTCCCGTGGAGCGGCACCCAGGTCATGGACATGGCCTTCGGTCCGGACGGCGCGCTCTACGTGCTGGACTACGGCACCGGCTCGAACAACCAGGCGCTCTTCCGGATCGAGTACATCGGTGGTGGCAACCGCAGCCCGATCGCGGTCGCCTCGGCCAATCCCACGTCGGGGTCCAACCCGCTGACCGTCAACTTCTCGTCGGCCGGCAGCTCCGACCCGGAGGGTGGGGCACTCAGCTACCTGTGGACCTTCGGCGACGGCACCACCTCGACGGCGGCCAACCCCACCAAGACGTACACCACCAACGGCACCTACTCCCCCACCCTGAAGGTCACCGACCCGACCGGCCAGTCCGGCACGGCGAGCCTGGTCATCACCGTGGGGAACACCGCGCCGACGGTGACGCTCACCTCGCCCACCGACGGGCAGCTGTTCAGCTTCGGTGACACCGTGTCGTACCAGATCTCGGTGAGCGACCCGCAGGACGGCACGATCGACTGCTCCAAGGTGAGCCTGACCTACGCGCTGGGCCACGACAGCCACGCGCACCAGATCACCTCGAAGACCGGTTGCAGCGGCTCCATCACCGTCCCGACCGACGGTGAGCACGACTCCGCGGCCAACATCTACGGAGTCTTCGACGCCGCCTACACCGACAACGGTGGGCTCACCACGCACAGCATCAGGACCCTGCAACCGAAGCACCGCCAGGGTGAGCACTTCAGCGCCCAGTCCGGTGTCCAGGCCACCGACCACACCAACGCCGAGGGTGGTCGCACCGCCGGGTTCATCGAGAACAACGACTGGATCTCGTACCAGCCGTACAACCTGTCGAACGCGACCCGGTTCACCGCCCGGGTCTCCTCGGCCGGTGCCGGCGGCACCATCGAGGTCCGTGCCGGGTCCGCCACCGGCAGCCTGCTGGGCACCGTCACGGTGCCGGTGACCGGTAGCTGGGAGACCTTCACCGAGGTGTCCGGCGCGATCAGCAACCCGCCGACCGCGTCGACCACGCTGTACCTGGTCTTCAAGGGCGGCTCGGGCAACCTGTTCGACCTCGACGCGTTCACCTTCACCACCGGCACCACCACCCCCAGCGGAGGGATCACGCTGCGGGCGCAGATCAACAACCAGTACGTGTCGGCCGTCGGCACCAACCCGCTGATCGCCAACAAGGCCAGCGTCTCGACGACCGAGCAGTTCGACCGGGTGGACGCCGGCAACGGCAACATCGCCCTGCGCTCGCGGGCCAACGGGATGTACGTCTGCGCTGACAACGCGGGCGCGAGTCCGTTGATCGCGAACCGGACGACGGTCGGTCCGTGGGAGACCTTCCAGATCATCAACAACTCGGACGGCACGGTCGGCCTGCGGGCTCTGGCCAACAACCAGATCGTGGCCGCCGAGAACGCGGGGGCGGGCTCGTTGATCGCCAACCGCACGTCGGTCGGGTCCTGGGAGAGGTTCGTCCTGACCAGCTAGGCGGCGGTACCCGGCCTGGTCGGCGGCCGGGCCGGGTACGGCGGAAGTCCGGGGCGGGCGGTGAAAACCGTCCGCCCCGGTTCTTTTCGCGATGCCACCGGCCCGGTGGACTCACGAGCCGGCGGGCACCCCGGCGTCGAGCTGGCCGATCATCGGGGCGAGAAGGTCGTTCAGCTCCCGGGCCAGCACCACCATGGCCCGGCGCGCCGTGGTGGCGACGTCGTCGTCCGGACCGTCCGGAGCCGGCGGCAGCTGGTCCAGTGGCACCGGTGCCTCGACCTGGAGCATCGCCCGCAGGTGCGGGCTGCGGGTCTGGTCCTGCTCCGTCGGGGTCGTGTACTGGCCGAACAGCTGGGGCCAGTCCCGCCAGCCTCGGTCGCGCTGCCACTGCCTGGTCCAGGTGAGCTCGGCCGGCCAGCGGGAGACCACCGTCACGGCGCAGACCATGCTGCCGTCCCACGGGCTCCGCGCACAGGTCGCCGAGACGATCCGCCGGTGCCAGCGGACGAAACCGGGCGACAACGCGGTGGCGACCCGCCAGGCCGTCGCCGCGAACTCGACGGGCGAGATGTCGCCCCAGGTGTCGGCGAAGTCGTCGATCCGCCGCCGCACCTCGGCCTCGTAGCGGCCACCGGTGTCGGTGCCGTGCTCGCGGTCGAATTGCTCGTCCAGCCAGAAGGCGCGCGGCTCGGACATCCCCACCCCCCGAATTCGTGAAGGTTTCTCAGACACGCCGCGGCGCGTTCCGCAGTCAGGCAACCGTCACCGGCCGTACACGACAGGACCATTGTGGATCTCCTGTCCGACCCTAGCGTGGGCGATGCGACGTCGGAGTCTGGTGACTCCGAGCGCCAATCTCAGGGGGTCTCGTGCGCAGGAAACTCGGATTCGTCTCGGTGGGCATCATGCTGCTGACCACTCTCGCCGTCGTTCAGACGCCGGCCCGGGCGGGTGCCGCGGCAGCGGGCACGCCCAGTGCCTCCGCGACCGTGGCCGAGGCGCGCGCCACCATCCACGGGCGGGTGTCCACCGACGCGGACAGCGCGGCGTCGGCGGGGAACGCCTACTGGACGCCGGAGCGCATGCGAGCGGCCCGACCCGCTCCCATGCCGGACGGGGTCGACACCTTCGACGGGGAGGCCGCCGACCGTCCCGGCCGCGTCGGTGCCGCACGAGACGTGGCGACGCCGACGCCCCCACGCTCCTCGGCGACCGGCGTGCGCGCGGCAGTGGGGGGCGGCAGCCAGGGAACCCAGGCGGTGAACGCCTCACCCGGGGTCGGTCGCGTCTTCTTCACCCACAACGACGAGGACTTCTTCTGCTCCGGCGGGACCATCAACAACCCGCAGGCGAACATGGTGTCCACCGCCGGGCACTGCGTACACCCCGGTGACGGCGGGTCCGTCTGGCACGACAACTGGGCGTACGCCCCGGAGTACACCGAGGGCGAAGCGCTGCACGGCCTCTGGTTCGCCAAGGAGTTCACCTCGGTCGAGGGTTGGGTCGACTGGGGCTATCTCTGGTGGGACTTCGCGTTCGTCACCATGCACCCGCGCAAGGGCGACCGGCTCGTGCACGTCACCGGCGGGCAGGGCCTCAGCGTCAACAAGTCCAAGTCGCTCTCGGCGATGCTGCTCGGCTATCCGGGCGAGGACCCGTACGACGGCCTGTCGCAGTACTACGCCCAGGGCACCACCAAGGCCGCCGGGGTACAACGGATCAAGCTGAAGGACTGCCCGCTCAACCATGGCGCCAGCGGGGGCCCGTTCCTGCGGGCCTGGGACAACGCCCTCCGATTCGGGTACGTCAACTCGGTGATGTCGTACAAGTACTCCGGCAACATGTACGGTCCCTACTTCGACGACGACGTCCTGGACATCTACAACGTGGCGAAGAACAAGCAGTAACCGGCACCGGGTCGGTGGCTTGACAAGCACCCCGGTCCGGAGTGGACCATGCACCGTGCGAATTGTCGTGGTGGGTGGCAGTGGCCTGATCGGCGCTCATGTCGTGGACGTGCTGGGCGAGCGCGGTCATGCCACGACCACTGTGGCACGGACCGCCCAGCCGGGGGTCGACCATCTGCTCGACCTCGGGTCCGCCTCGATCGAGGACCTGCGGCCGCTGCTCGCCGGTCACGACGGCGTCGTGTACGCCACCCGTACCGACGAGCAGCGGCCGCTGCCCAAGCCGATCTATCCGCAGTTTCGCCGCGACAACGTCGAGCCGGTGGTGCGCCTGTTCACCGCCGCCCGCCTGGAGGGCCTCACCCGCGGTGTCGTGATGGGCTCCTACTACACCCATTTCGACAGGCTCCATCCGCGGTGGCGGCTCGCCGAGCGGCACACGTACATCCGGTGCCGGGTCGAGCAGGCCCGCGAGGGACGGGCGGCAGCCGGCCCGGATCTGCCCGTCGCCGTCCTCGAACTGCCCTTCGTGTTCGGTCGGGCCGGTGACCGGCTGCCGAACTGGGCCGGTCCGCTGGACCGGTGGGCGCGGTCCCGTACCCCCCTCGCGGTGCCGACCGGCGGAAGCGCCGCGGTCTCGGCGCGCAGCGTCGCCGAGGTCACGGCGGACGCCCTGGAGCAGGCCAGCGGCGCGGACATCCCGCTCGCCGACGAGAACCTGACCTGGGACGACATGATCGGGCGCATCGCCGAGGCGGTCGGCCGACGACGCCGGGTCGGTCGCCTGCCGGCCGGCGCGGCGAAGGCCGCGTTCCGCCTCGGCGGCGCGTTACAGGGCCTCGGCCGCAAGGAGTCGGGCATCAACCTGAGCCACCTCGCGGACCTCCTGCTCGTCGAGCTGTTCGTCGAGCCGACGACCGGCCGGTCACTGGACGCCGCGCTACGCGAGACCTTCCCGACGACGGCGCCGCCCGGTGCCGCGACGGCGGCGGTCGACCCGAGGTAGCCGCGCGTCGGTCGAGACGCGTGGCGGGGACGCCTGGTCGCGCCGTCGTGTCAGGAGGCGGCAGGCGACGGGGTGCCCACTTACGGTGACGAGCGTGTTCGGTGGCAGAACGCTCTGCCACCGACACCTCCCTAACCGACGGCCGCTGGCTCGGGTGGTCGTGCGAGGTACGCGGTCTTGACGTCCGCCGAGAACCCGCAGGCTCGGTAGAAGGCGTGGGTCGCCGGGTTGCGCGAGCCCGTCATCAGCATCGCCTTGTAGCAGCCGGCGTCCCACGCCGCCTGGAGCGTGCCCGCCATGATCTGCCTGCCGAGGCCCGTGCCGCGCCGCGCCTCGTCGACGACGACGTTCTCGATGACCGCGTAGGGCGCAGCCGACCGGCTGAGGTTGGGGATCACGTTGAGGTACGTCGTGGCGACGACGACCCCGTCCAGTTCGAGGACGAACAGGTGCAGCCCCGGTGAGCTGACGATCTGCTGGAAGGCCGCCTCGTCGGATCCATCCTCCAGCACCGGATCGTCCGCGTTCAGTTGCCGATAGAGTCGGATGATCTGCTCGAAGTCGTCGGGCCGCGCCGCACGGAACATGCCCCGAAGCATAGCCAGGCGCCGGGCACCGCCTCGTGCCGCGCCGCCCGGGTGCCGCTACCGTCGCACGCCGCGGTACACGGCGGTGATGACCGGGAAGAGCGTTGCGGTGACCGTTGCCGGCGGCACCCTGGCCGCCTGAGCCCGGCGTTCCGGAACAGGGCACGTCGTCACCGGCGGCGCTGTGGCAGGGTGTGGCGGTGCAGAACGTCGACATCCGTGCGGCCACCCCGACCGATCGCGAGTTCCTGGTCGACATGCTCGTGGAGGCGGTGAACTGGCTGCCGGAGCGCAACTGGTCTCGCGAGCAGATCCTGGCGAATCCCGCGTTCGCGCACTACGTCACCGGGTGGATGCGGCCCGACGACGTCGGGGTGGTCGCGACGCAGCCGGCTGGCCGGCCGGTCGGCGCGGCCTGGTTGCGGCACCTGACCGCCGCCGACCCGGGATACGGGTACGTGAGTGACGACGTGCCGGAGCTGACCATCGGCGTGCGGCAGTCGTGGCGGGGCCGAGGTGTGGGTCGGGTGTTGCTGCGCGCCGCCCTGGACGTCGCGCGTGCGCGCGGCACCGGCCGGGTGTCGCTGAGCGTGGAGCGGGCAAACTTCGCCGCCGGGTTGTACGCCGCCGAGGGGTTCCGCGCGGTCGAGTCGTTCGAGAACGCGGACACCATGGTCGCCGACATTCGGGCGTGACCCTTCGGCGGCCCTCAGCCGAGCTGTTCGGCCAGTCCGACGATGATGCCCTCCGGGCCGCGGACGTAGCAGAGCCGGTAGAGGTCCTCGTACTGGGCCAGCTCACCGACGAGCTCGGCCCCGTGCGTACGGAGGCGGGCGATGACGTCCTCGACGTCGTCGACGGCGAACATGATGCGACGAATGCCCAGCGTGTTCGTGGGGGCGTCGGTCGGCTCGGTACGGATCGCCTTCGGCGTGTGGAACATCGCCAGCTCGACCTTGCCGTGGCCGTCCGGGGTCCGCAGCATCGCGACCTCCTGCCGGGCGTCGTCGATCCCGATCACACGCTCCACCCAACGTCCCTCGACCGGCCCCCTGCCCTCCACCTCCATACCGAGTTCGACGAAGAACGCGATGACCGCGTCGAGGTCGTCGACGACGATGAGGACGTTGTCCATCCGTTGGATCGCCATGGCGGGTCCGCCTTTCTGTCGTGCGGCCACACCGGCCGCTCACCACTGAGAGACGGAACCGCCCGGCCGTTCTCGACACTCCTGGACGGGCGGGCTATCCGGGCTTCCGCGCACTCGCTGACCGGTGCGCGTGTGCCAGCGGCAGGAGCACCGCGTCCACGATGGACTCGATCTGCCGGTCGGTGCTCCGGTCCTGCCCGTTGACGCAGTTGTACGTCAGCATCGCGGGCCCGACCGTGGCGAACGCCCTCTGGTGCGCCTCGTCGGTCGTCGACGCCCCGCCCGCCGGCACGTCCCGGCGCAGCAGCGCCAGGATCCGGTCCTGGCACGGATCGGTCACCCGGGCCTGGAAGAGGGCACGCAGCATCGTCACGTCGTTGCCGCTCCCGGCGGCGACCGCCTGGAACGCGGCACCCCTGGACCCGAACAGTGCCGAGTCGAAGTAGTGGAGCAGGATCAGCAGACCCGCACGCAGGGGGGTCCCCTCCGGCACGTCCGGTGGCCCCGGCAGCAGGGTGCCCAGGGCGTCGCGGACGAGGTCGTCCCTGTTGTCCCACCGGCGGTAGAGGGCGGCCTTGCCGGTGCGGGCCGCCGCCGCCACACCCTCCATGGTGAGTTTGGCGTAGCCGACGGTGCCGAGCTGGTCGATCACCGCTTCGAAGATCGCGCGCTCGAGATCCGCACCCCGTCGCCGCCCCTGGACCCGGACCGCCTGGTCCGCCCCTCCGGTCGGAGTCGTCATCGGTCACCTCTCTGCCCCAGCGCGCGGGGAGCAGCTTGTCACGGTCACACCGCGGCCCATATAGTAGACGGGCACGTTCACTATTTGCTCACTCGTCTCCACGCTATTCAAGCAGGAGGATCCGTGTCGAGTTCGCCGCCCCGCACTGCGCAAACCACCCGGACGCCGGCCCCGAGGACCGGCCGGGCGGCCGCGCTGACCCTGACGATCCTGGTGTCCTGCGAGGTCATGCTGATGCTCGACGGCACCGTCATCAACGTGGCGCTGCCGGTGATCAGAGACGGCCTGGGCTTCTCCACCGCCGGCCTCTCCTGGGTGGTCAACGCCTTCCTCCTCGCGTTCGGCGGCATGTTGCTGCTCGGTGGTCGAGCCGGCGACATCCTCGGCCGACGGCGCGTGTTCCTGGCCGGCATCGCGCTGTTCACCGCGGCGTCCCTGCTCGGCGGCCTGGCCCAGAACGCGGAGTGGCTTGTCGCCATGCGGGCGCTGCAGGGCGTCGGCGCGGCACTCGCCGGGCCGAGCACCCTCGCCCTGCTGGTCATCAGCTTCCAGGGCGACGCACAGACCAGAGCGCTCGGCATCTACTCCTCGATGACCGCGTCGGCGATGACCCTCGGCCTGATCCTCGGCGGCGTCATCGTCACCCTGGCCTCCTGGCGCTGGGTGCTGTTCGTCAACGTCCCGGTCGGCCTGTTCGTGCTGCTCTTCGCGCGCCGATTCGTCGACGAGTCACCACGGACGGTCGGCCGCTTCGACCTGCCCGGGGCGGCGACCTCCCTGGTCGGCATGGTCGGCGTCGTGTTCGGGCTGGTGCGCACCGCCGAACAGGGCTGGAACGACCCGCTCACCCTGGTCGGACTGAGCGTCGGCGTCCTGTCGCTGATCGCGTTCGTCCTGCTCGAACGGACGGCACCGCAGCCGATCATGCCGCTCGGCGTGTTCGCCGACCGTTCCCGGGCGGGGGCCTACCTGGGCCTGCTGCTGGTGCCCATGGTGACCTTGAGCATGCAGTTCCTCCTCATCCTCTTCGTGCAGGAGGTGTCCGGCTTCAACCCGCTGCAGGCCGGCCTCGCCTTCCTGCCGATGGCGGCCGGGCTGCTGGTCACCGCCCAGAACGCGGCCAGACCACTGGGCAGGTACGGCGCGAAGGCGACGGCCGCCACCGGTGTCGTCGTACTCCTGATCGCCACCGCCTGGCTGACCCAGATCTCCGCCACCACCGGTTACCTCGCCGGCCTGTTCGGGCCGCTGCTGCTCGCCGGTGCGGGCCTCGGCCTCGTGGCCGTTCCGCTCAACGTCACCATCATGTCGACGGTGGACCCCGAGGACGCCGGAGCCGCGTCCGGGCTGCTCCAAGCGATCATGATGTCCGGTGCGACACTCGGGGTGGCCGTCCTGTCCACGGTGTACACCTCGGTCGTCGGTGACGCCCCGCAGGTCGAGGGCACCGCGCCCACCGCCGCGCTCATCGCCAACGGCATGCGCAGCGGATTCCAGGTCAGCACCGGCCTCGCGGTCCTGGCCCTACTCATGGTGCTGTTCGTGATCAGGTCGCCGGCCTCCCGCCGGCCCCGGTGATGGTGAGCCGACCCCATCGACACCGACGCGGGCGGGGGCGGGGGCGGCAGGCTGTCGTGGTCGAGCTGCCCGGTCTGCGAGAATCGGATCCGTGCGGGACGCCGAACCCACCGCCGACGAGACCGCCTTCTTCACCGAACTCGCGAAGCTCGTCCCGGATGTTCAGGACTGGTACCACCAGGACGATGACGGCACGCTCTGGATGATCGCGTCGTACGACTTCCTCCGGGGAAACCGGATCTACCAGACCCTGCGGCTCGACTATGACGGCAAGAACCTGCGTGGCGGCTGGAGCCCGGCGTGTCTCCACTGGGACGACGGCGTACGCGCCGCTGACGCCCTCATCGACACCGCGGGCCCCGCCGGGCTGCGGCTCGACTGTGTCGATCCGACCACAGATGCCGCCACGGCGGCGGCATGGTTCCACGGCCACCTCAACCGCGGGCAGGCGCATCGGCGCTGAGACTCTGCCGGCGGCGCTGTCGGGTCGGGTAACGGCCGGCGGGCGTACCATCCCGACCAGCCGGTGCTGGTCCATGACCGACGACGAAGCCCGCCACCATTCGCGGTGGCCGGGCGTCGTCGTCTTCCGTCGACTACGCCGCGCGCCACCGCTTCCTGGAATCCGTCGCGGTGGTCGTGCACACCATCGCCTTACCGGTCTTCGTCACTCCACGCGCGCCCTGCTTCGAGCAGAACGAGCCGGGATGCACTGTCGCCACCGAGATTCCCGATCTTCTTCTTTCCAGGGTAGGTGGTCACTCACCGGAGTCTGCGGGACCGGGTTGTGCGCAGACACCACTGATCGGGGACAGTTGGACCCCAACGACACACCGGGTGATCGACAGCAGGATCGCCGTCGTGGCCCGATTGTCGACGCCCACCGGCTGCCCGTACCAGAAAATCCGGGAATCAGCAGACCGTGCGCGACGGACGGGTTGGACCGACACCGCCTGCGCGGCCCGGCCGGGCGGGCAACAATGGACGTCGCTGCCCGGGGTGCGTGGCCGCCCGGCGGGCACCCGACTGGGCCCTCACCAACCGCTGTGGGAGGAGGACGCGATGCAGGCGATCCAGAAGGTCCGCCATCGACAGGCGGACGTCGACGGCCTGGAGGTGTTCTTCCGCGAGGCCGGGCGCGCCGACCAGCCGACCGTGCTGCTGCTGCACGGGTTTCCGAGCTCGTCGCACACCTTCCGCGAGGTCATGCCCACGCTGGCCGAGGTCGCGCACGTCATCGCGCCCGATCTTCCCGGCTTCGGCATGTCGTCGTCACCGACCATCGACGCGTACGACTACACCTTCGAGAACCTCTCCCGGACGGTCGAACACCTACTCGACAAGCTCGGAGTGGAACGCTTCTTCGTCTACCTGCACGACTTCGGCGCACCCGTGGGCTACCACCTGGCCACCCGCGACCCCGGTCGCATCCGGGGCCTCATCGTCCAGAGCGGCAACGCGCACGACGACGGGCTCGGCGAGCAGTGGGACGACGCCAGGGCGTACTGGGCCGACCCGACCGACCAGCGGCGGGCCACACTGCCGGACTGGTTGACCTTCGACGGGACCCGGGACCAGTATCTCTCCGGGCTACCCGAGGGCGTGCGCACCCTGCAACCCCCCGAGTCGTGGCACCTCGACTGGGACCGCATGCGTCGGCCGGGCAACATCGAGGCCCAGTTCGCGCTGTTCACCGACTACGCCAACCACGTCGCCCGCTTCGCCGAGCTGGCCGAGTACCACCGGGCCCACCAGCCACCGGCGTTGGTGCTCTGGGGACGGCACGACCCGTTCTTCGACGTCGACGAGGTTCTCGCCTACCACCGCGCTCTCGCGCGCATGGACGCGCACATCTACGACGGCGGGCACTTCCTGTTGGAGACGCACGCGGCCGAATGCGCAGACCTGATGCGAACGTTCGTGCTCGACAACACCTGAGCCGCCGCGGCGTCATCCAGCCGCAGACCCGACTGGGCGCGGGCACGGCCGCCTCGTCGGGCCGCCGTGAACGGGTGGCAGAGCGGTCCCGGTTCGCCAGCGGAGTCGAGGCGTAGGGTGGCGCGGTGTTCTCCGTTGACGCGCGTGACTCGATCCGGGAGCAGTTGCTCGCCTCCGCCGACCGTGACCCCGCCGTCGTCGGGGCCGCGATCACCGGATCCCACGCCGTCGAGGGCGCAGACCGGTGGTCCGACATCGACCTGGTCCTCGGCATCAACGGCTCGTTGGATTCGGCGCTGCAGCACTGGAGTGACCTGCTCTACCGTGACTTCGCCGCCGTCCATCACTGGGACCTGCCGTCCGGCTCCTCGGTGTACCGGGTCTTTCTGCTCCCCGGCATGCTCGAGGTGGACATCGGGTTCACCCCGGCCGCCCAGTTCGGGCCGCGCGGTCCGAGCTGGCGTACCGTCTTCGGGGATCCCGCACCGGCGCAGGAAGATCCGTCCCCCGACCGGCGGACCCTGGTCGGGTTGGGTTGGCACCACGCCCTGCACGCGTGGATCTGCATCCAGCGCCACCGCTGGTGGCAGGCCGAGCAGTGGATCAGCGCCCTACGCGGCCAGGTTCTCGCCCTGGCCTGCCTGCGCCTCGGTCATCCCACCAGCTACGCGAAAGGGGCTCACCTGCTTCCTCCGGACGTGACCGCGCCGCTGAACGCCACCCTGGTCCGTGCGCTCGACGACGCCGAACTCACCCGCGCTCTCCGCGCGGCGACGGCCGCGCTGATCGCGGAACTCACCCGCGCCGACGCGTCGCTCGCAGCCCGACTCGCCTCCACACTGAACGATCTGCACGTCAGGGCCTCCTCATACGATCCTGGACATGCCTGATCCTGCCGCGCGGTTCGCTCAGCTCGCCGACGAATACGAGACCCGAAAACTGACGGCGACCGCGCTCGTCGAGGGCTGGGACTGGTACACCTGGCCGGGTCTCGACCTGCGCCCGTTGCACTTCGAACGGGATCTCCGCAAGCCTGGGCGTCGTCTGGACACCCGTCCCCCGCTGGATCGGGACGTGCTGCGTATCGGGTTCGATGCCCAGGGCCGCGTGGCCGTGGTCGAGGAGTACAGCGGCTTCCTCAACGGCACCCGGCACCGCGAGACGTTCTTCCATCACGGTGACGAGGTTGTCGAGGCGGCGCACTTCGACACGGACGGCCCGATCCACCTGCACGAGTACCGCTTCGAAGACGGGCTGATGCGCACGGCCGCCATGGTCGCGCGACGCGGCTCGGGGCGGGAATCGTACGTCTACACGGACGGGCGGATCAGCCGTGTCGAGATCTCGCACAGCGGTGGCCCGCCTGCCGTGCTGGTGGCCGAGCACGACGACCGGGGTCTGCTGCGGCTCGTCCGGATCTGGGGCCGCGAGTCGCAGGTGCGCTACGCCCGGCCGCCCGCGGGTTTCGATCTTGAGGCGGCGTGTCGCGCCATCGAGGACATGGCGGTCGCGCTGATACCGGACGCCGCCGCACGGCTGACGGTCGACGCCCCCGTCGCCTGCCTCGCCCTCAGTTACGACCGGCCGACGCAGCTGGTGATCGACATCAGCGCGGCCACCGCGGACGAGCGCGCCGAGCTGGCCTCGATCGAAGCCCGGGCTGCCTGGTCGCCGGCGGACTTCGAGGCCAGCACCGGCATCGACCTCGGCGACACGGAACCGTCGCGTCTCGTACAGCAGGAACTCGCCCTGCTCGACGCGGACGACGATGACGTGGCAGCCGGATCCGAGATCGGCCGGCGACTGTGGTGCGGGGTCGCGGCTCGGCTGAACGTGCGCGACTGGTCGGCAACGCTGCCGGTCACCGATGACTTCGTGGTGTACGCGGTCGACCTGGAACTTGTCGACCTGGAACGGAACCTGACCGCCTGCCTGCCACCAAACCAGCTCACCAAGTTCCGCAACCAGCACGAGCTGTAGCCCCACCCTCCCACCCTCGCGATCTTGCACTTTGTGTCGCCGTATATGCCGCAAAAGCCCACGTAACGGCGACAGAAAGTGCAAGATCGGCGCAGGAGCGCGCTCGACCGCCGGCAGGACCGCCGGCTTGTTGACTCCTGCCGGGCGTCGTGCCTGTCTCCCGACAGCGCACGTTGCTTGACTCAGCGCCATGACATCACTTCGGAAAGCGATCACCTCTACGGTGATCGCCGGGGCACTGGTCGGCGCGACGGCGCTCGCCGGTCCCACCTCCGCGTACGCGGAGTCCGGCCAGCCCGGGGCGGCCGGCGCCGCCGCCTCCATCCTCGACATCATCCCGGCACCGACCCTGGACCGGATGGTCGACCAGGCCCCGCTTGTCGACGCCGCCAATGTCATCCGCACCGCGGTGGAACGCGCACCGGCACGCGGCTACACCGGCATCGGCCTGGTCGACGACCACGTCACCCTGTGGTGGAAGGGTGCACCACCCGCCGACATCACCGCAGCGGTCACCGCCGCCCGCCGCACCGCGCCGGTCCAGGTGGCCAAGGCCACCTACTCCCGCGCCGAACTGCGCAAGGCGGCTGCCGCCCTCACCCCGGTGGTGAAGGCCGACCCGGCGGACGCCAGCCACTCGGTCCGGCTGCGCACCGACGGCACCGGCATCGACATCGGCGTGGACTACAGCGCAGGCGCCAAGCTGCCGAAGCTGCCGGCCACCGGCGTCCGCACCAGCTTCGTGAAAAGCGACCGGATGGTCGAACGGTCGCGGGCCAACGACGCCGCGCCGTTCGACGGCGGAGCGAGCATCGGGGTCACCGTACCCTGGTGCACCGCCGGCTTCGGCGTACGCGATGTGGACACCGACGCCGGTTACCTCCTCACCGCCGAACACTGCGGTGCCATCGGCTCGCCCTGGCACGTCGGCCTGGCCACCGGCACCGGCACGCTTGTCGGCTACGCGGTCGACAGCAACGACGACCACGACACGATGATCATTTCGACGGCCACCCCCGGCGAGCACCTCTACGTCGGCGGTCAGCAGGACGAGGTCCGGGCCCAGGTGGTCGGCTGGACCGAGGTCTACCCCGGCCAACTGCTCTGCCAGTCCGGCCACACCTCCGCGGGTGAGATCGGCGGTCCGGTCTGCAACCTGCGGGTCGACTTCCACTACGACGACATCGAGGATCTCGTCGAGGCCACCCAGCTCGACGGCGACGAGGCCGCCCGCGGCGGCGACAGTGGCGGCCCGGTCTACTCCGTCAACGCCAACGGCACCGTGCTCGCCGCCGGCACCACCACCCGATCGGCCGGTCCGGGCTTCGGGTTCCAGGACTTCGCCACCGCCCGCGACGACTACGGCAACATCGTGCCGGCGACGCCGATCGCCAGCACCTGCCGGGTCTCCTTCGTCGTCACCAACTCGTGGAGCACCGGCTACAGTGCCAGCGTCACCGTCTACAACGACGGCCCGGCCATCAACGGCTGGTCGCTGGGCTGGACCTTCCCCGGCGGGCAACTCGTCCAGGGCCACTGGAACGGCATCTTCCAGCAGACCGGCGCGGCGGTGACCGTCACCAACGAAAGCCAGAACGTCAGCATCCCGACCGGCGGGGCCGTCAACGTCGGCTTCACCGCGGACGGCTCCCCCTCCACCCCGGTCCCGTTCACCCTCAACGGCACCACCTGCAACTGACCCTGACCATGCACATCGGGCCCCGCCGCACCGTCGGCGGGGCCCGGTACGTGCTCGGGATCAGGACTCGGCCAGTTCGCGTCGCAGGCTGGCGCGCAGAGTCCGCACCTCCGGTGCGTCCAGTTCGCCACACCGGTCGAGTGCCCGCTCACGCAACTGACGGGCGTCGGCGGCCTCGCCGGCCAGCGCCGCGAGTGCGTACAGGGTCTGCGCCTCCCACCACGGGCAGCACAGCGCGGCATACAGGGCCAGCGCCGACCGCAGCGCCTCGGCCGCCGCGTCGACCTCACCCAACGCCTGGAGCGCGAGCCCGTACCGGTGGATGGCGTTGGCCTCGCTGAACGTCGCGCCGCACCGGTGGAACAACCGCCGGGCACGGGCGTACTCGTCGGCGGCGGCCCGCCACCGGCCCAGCCCGGCCAGGTCCGCCCCGAGGCTCATCATCGCCCCGGCCCTGGCCACCGCCGCGCCGGTACGACTGAGACCAGTGCTGCCACGGGCGTAGAACACCAACACGTCGCGGTGCAGGTCGGCCGCTTCGGCGAACCGGCCGAGCGCGGCCAGTGCTCCGCCCTGCACGCTCGCCGCGCTGTGCTCGCCGAGGGCGTACCCGATCTCGCGGAACAGGGCCACGGCCCGGCGGCAGTGGTCGACGGCCTCCCCGCCGCTGCCGATCCGAATGAAGATCGCGGCGCGGTAGGTCAGCGCCCACGCCTCCTGCCGGCGGTCCCCGATCCGCCGGGCCAACTCCAGCGCCCGGTCCAGGGCGGCCAGCCCGTCGGTGTTGCGGTCCCGGCAGAAGTACCGGGCCCAGCCCAGGAAGTTCAGCAGGACGGCCTCGTCGCGAGGGCTGCCGGCGGCCTGGGCCGCGGCCACCCCCAACGAGAAGATCTCGTCCCAGGAGTGCCGGTGACTGTTGCCGTCGGAGTACCAGTGCAGCGCCCTGGTGACCGCGACCACGTCGGCGTGCCGACCACTCCGGGCCGCGTCGCGCAGCGCCGCCAGCCAGTTGCCGGACTCCCGATCCAACCAGCACGCCGCCGCCCGATCGTCGTCGAACGGGGAGTCGCCCCGAGCGGCGAGCGGTTCGAACATCAAGCCCGCCTGCCGGGTACGCCGCAGCAGCCAGCCGACCATCTGATCGTGCGCCCCCGTCCGGCAGACCTGCTGTTCCTCGGCGTCGAGGCGTTCCTGGGCGTAGAGCCGGACCAGGTCGTGGAACTGGTACCGGTCCCGCAGGGTCAGGAGGACACCGGCCTCGACCAACTCCTCCAGGGCCGCCGCCGCGGTCTCCTCGTCGATGCCGGCCACGGCGGAGACCAGCGCGGCTTCGAAGTCGGTGCCGGGAATCAGCGAGGCCCGCCGGAACACGCGGGCGGTCGTCGGGTCCAGTTGCCGGTAGGAGACCTCGAACGCGGATCGGACGCCCAGGTCTCCGGCGGTCAGCTCGGTCAGCCGCCGACGCTGGTCGCGGAGCAGGTCCACCAGCCAACCGACAGACCACTGTGGTCGGCTGGCGAGGCGGTTGCCGGCGATCCGGACGGCCAGCGGCAGTCGGCCGCAGAGTTTGACGAGGTGGTCGGTCGCGGCCGGCTCGGCGGCGATCCGGTCCGCACCGACGATCGCCGCGAGCAGCATTCGACCGGCTGCCGGGGCGAGCAGGTCGAGAGGCAGGCGGACCGCACCGGCAAGACCCGTCAGTGGACGCCGGCAGGTGACCAGCACCAGGCATCCCCGCCCGGCCGGCAGCAGTGGGCGTACCTGTGCCTCACCTGCGGCATTGTCCAGGACCACCAGCAGCGGCCGGTCCCGGGTGAGGGTGCGGAACAGACCACCCCGCTCGGCCGCCGACACCGGCACCCGGTTGTCCGGCACCCCGAGTGACCGCAGCAGGCCGGCCAGCGCCTCGGCCGGGTCGACCGGGCCGTCCGGCGAGGAGCCCTGCAGGTCGACGAAGAGCTGCCCGCCGGCGAAGGCCGGGCTGAGCCGATGTCCGGCGACGACGGCGAGGCTGGTCTTGCCGATCCCCGGCGGCCCGTGCAGCACCACCACCGAGGCGGTGTCCGGCCGCCCCGAGGTGACGTCGGCGGCCAGCTCCGAGAGCCGTTGCAGGATCTCCTCCCGGCCGGCCAGGTCCGGAACGGCGGCGGGCAGTTCCCCGGGTACGACCACCGCGGAGCGCTCCTGCGGCATCGGCACGCGGTCGTGCGGCACCGCGACGCGGTCGTGCGGCACCGCCGCGTGGTCATCCGGCACCGCGACGCGGTCGTGCGGCACCGCCGCTCGGTCGTCCGGCACCGCCGCTCGGTCGTGCGGCAGCCGCTCGACCCGGGCCAGGGCGACGAAACGGTCGCGGTCCGCCCCGTCCAGCCGCAGGGCATCGGCGAGCAACGCCACCGTCCGTCGTTGCGGGCTGCGCACCCGGCCGCGCTCCATCTCCCGGATGCCGCGGACACTGGAACCGGCCGCCTCGGCAAGCTCCTCCTGGGTCAGCCGCCGCTCCAAGCGGAGGGTCCTGAGGAGGCCGCCGAAGTGGTCACGCCGCACCTGACTCTTGGGCATGCTCCCCCAACCACCCAACGTCCACAGTTACGTAACGTGCCTCGATGCTCGCACGTGCGTGACGGCTTTTGGGCCACTGTGGACCGAGTGTGAGTATCACCATGGGCCGACGCCACCGACCTTTCGAACCGGGAGCAGGTCGCCGCCCTCTACCGGGAGCGACTCCTGCGCCTCGCGGCCCGTCACCTGCTGGGCATCGGGTGTTCGGCCAGGTCGGGCGCGGAAACCCGGCGGCCGTCCACGCCGCCAGGTGGGCCACGCCGTCCGGCGCAGCGTTGCCGACGTGGTGGAGGTCCTCCCGGAGCCACACCCCCGGATACGTCACAGGTTGTAATTTCTCGTTAACTCTACGCAGGTACCTTTCCGGAATGTCCCTTAAGACATTCCGGCATGACCTCGCCGCATCGATTGTGGTCTTCCTGATCGCGATCCCGTTGTCCCTGGGTATCGCTGCGGCGTCAGGTGCGCCGTTGCTGGCCGGGCTGATCGCCGCCGTCGTGGGCGGTATCGTCGCGGGCGCACTCAGCGGGGCTCCGCTGCAGGTAAGCGGACCGGCGGCCGGCCTCACCGTGATCGTCGCGGGCACCATCGTCGAGTTCGGCTTCGCCGGCACCGCCGCGATCGTGGCCGTCGCCGGAGGGGTGCAGATTCTGCTGGGCGTCACGCGCCTCGGCCGGGCAGCGCTGGCACTGTCACCGGCAGTTGTGCATGGCATGCTCGCCGGCATCGGGCTGGTCATCGCACTGAGCCAAATTCACGTGGTGCTCGGCGGCGCGCCCCAGAGCTCCGCGTGGGCGAACCTGCGTGACCTACCCGGTCAGATCGCCGGTCACCACGGAGTGTCCGTCTTGCTGGGTGCGTTGACCATCGCGCTGCTGCTGATCTGGCCGCGTCTGGTCAGGACGACGTTACTACCGGCGGCGCTGATCGCGGTGGTTGCCGCCACCGTCGTCGCCACGGCCCTGGGCGTCGACGTGCAGAGGGTAGATCTGCCCGCCGAGCCGCTCAGTGAACTGACCACCGCCCGCTGGCCGGAGGCACCGCTGCGTGAGATCACCGTGGCCGTCATCACCATCGCCCTGGTCGCCAGCGTGGAGTCCCTGCTCTCTGCGGTGGCCGTCGACCGGATGCACGACGGGCCACGCGCCAACCTCAACCGGGAACTCATCGCCCAGGGCGCCGCGAACGCCGTCTCGGGCACCCTGGGCGGCCTGCCGGTCACCGGCGTCATCGTGCGCAGCTCGACAAACGTCACAGCCGGCGCCCGCACCCGAGCCTCGGCCATCCTGCACGGCGTCTGGATCGCCGTGTTCGTGCTGCTCTGCGCCGCGGTGCTGGAGATGATCCCGATGGCCGCCCTCGCCGCGGTCCTCGTGGTCGTCGGCCTGCGACTGGTCAGCCTCGCGCAGATCCGCACCTATGCCCGGCACCGGGAACTGCCCGTCTACCTGATCACCGCAGCCGGTGTCACCGCCACCGACCTACTCACCGGCGTCGGCCTCGGCATGGCGGCAGCGGTGCTGTTCATGCTGTGGCGCCTCGCCCGCTGCGAGATCCGGACCACCCAACCGGCACCCGACACGTGGCTCGTGTCGATCTCCGGAACCCTGGCGTTCATCGCCTCCGGGCGGCTCATCCGCGGACTCACCGCGCTACCCGCCGCCCAGCGCGTCGAAATCGAACTACATCTGGACTACCTCGACCACGGCGCCTACGAAACCCTCCGCGACTGGCAGCAGTCCTACACCCGGACCGGCGGCGACGTCCACATCAGCGAGGTGCACGACTCCTGGTTCCACCGCGCCACCTCCGACCGACTCGGCGCCGGCAAGAGCACCCCACGCTTCCTCGGCTCCTGGTCGCGGTGGCAGGGCGCCAACCGCGACCGCCAACACGCCATGGCAGCCGGCATCCGCGAATTCGAACGCAGCGTCGCGCCGCTTGTTCGACCCGAACTCGCCGAACTCACCCACAGCGGCCAAGCACCCGACCAACTCTTCATCACCTGCGCCGACTCGCGCCTGGTACCCAACCTCATCACCGCCAGCGGCCCGGGCGACCTGTTCTGCGTGCGTAACGTCGGCAACATCGTGCCCGCTCACGACGCCCTCGATACCTCGGTCGCCGCCGCGATCGACTACGCGATCGTCGTCCTCGGCGTCACGACCATCACCGTCTGCGGACACTCCGGCTGCAGCGCGGTACGAGCCCTGATGAGCGGCACAACTGACACCGACTCGGCACTGGGCCGCTGGCTCGCCCATTCCGGCGTGCACTTCGACGACCCGACCGACGAACAAGCCTGCTGCACCGCCAACATCACCCAGCAACTGGCGAACCTGCGCACCCACCCCACCGTCAACGACGCAGTCGCCGCCGGCCGCCTCACCCTGACCGGCATGTACTTCGACGTCGCCCAGGCCCGCATGTACGCCGTCGACCCCAACCGCCGCCGCCACCCCATCTCCACCTGAGCCTTCAGCGACACACCTAGGGCCTGATTCATGAGGGCGGTCGAGCCGGAGTCCGGGCGGCGATCCGGCAACGAGCGAGCGGACCAAGCCGCCAAGGACGGCGCGGAAGCCGTTGACGCCTAGGCACGAGCATCACTCCGCCTTGGGCGCGTTCATCAATGACATCCCGCCGGAGCGGGTCGCCGAGATGCCTCGCAACGCCCGTCATTGATCGGACAGCCTCTTGTCGCCCGCGTTACTGATCGTCAGTTGCCAACTCCATACGGTACAGGCTGTTGTCGATTCAGTCCTTAGGAGGAGTTCCGTGACCCAACCGACCACCACCGGCACCGCGCCGGCCGCGCCGCAGAACGCGGTCATGGCCGCCTTCGCGGGCGGCACCCGTGTGATCATGGCCGGCGAACTGCACTCCCGCATAAGGCACGACGAGGAGATCGCGATCTGGCGAGCACAGGGCGTCACGGTCCTGTACGAGGAGGGCGCGCTCCCACTCCTCCCGGGTCATGGCCTGCCGGCCGCGATCCGACTCGACAGCCCGCTGATGGGTCTCGTCGCGTGCGCCGGCGAGATCGCCGGGCTGCTCACCGACGAGCACGTCGACGAGTGGGTTGCCGACAACGACAGGAATCGTCAGAAGAAGCTCGTCGACGACTTCGAGGCCGTCAACCTGGCGGCCGGCGACATCTTCGCCGCGCTGAGGGACGAGCTGGCGAGCACCGGCGCGAGCAAGGACAGCCCTGCCGCCAAGAGGGGCGAGATGCTGCGCAACTACGTCCAGTCCATCACCGACACGGTGCGCCTCCACCACCGCGCGACCGCAATAGATCGGATGCGGACGACCCCTTCTACCCGGGCCACCCTGAGGGTGAACGTCGTCACCCTGCGGTCCGAGATCAAATCGGCCCTGCCGTTGGAGGACCCGAGCCTCGCCCAGTTCGCCGACCGACCGAAGGTCGCCCGGTCGGCTGCCATGCTGCTGCGACTGACCCGGTTCGCGCAGTACGCCGCTCAGCCGACGGTCTGGAAGGTCGGCGAGAACCACATCCACGACGCCGTGGCGCTGGGCGGCGGTCAGCCGGCCCCGGTGCCGGGTGCGCTCATCATGCCCCGCCCGCAGTACATCGCCGCGTTCCGACAGTTCCTGGACCCGGTCCGTGTAGCCGAGA
Organism: Micromonospora sp. NPDC048935; assembly: GCF_043197875.1. Classification (NCBI taxonomy): domain Bacteria; kingdom Bacillati; phylum Actinomycetota; class Actinomycetes; order Micromonosporales; family Micromonosporaceae; genus Micromonospora; species Micromonospora sp. NPDC048935. Next base: position 195,427 of record NZ_JBICTZ010000007.1, read on the forward strand.
CACAGCAGTTCTTTCGGAACAACCCGAACGCCGTCGGACCCATGATGCAGCACATGTACGACAAGGGCTGGGTCTCCTGAAACGGACCGGGGTGGGGGCCCCCCCCCCCGGGGGGGCCCCCCCGGGGGCCCGGGGGCGGGGCCGGGGGCCAAAGGGTGCGCCGGGGGGGCGGAAATAAACGTGGGGCGGCGGCCCGCGGGCCGCGCGCGGCTACG
>NZ_JBICTZ010000007.1:195651-438762 GCF_043197875.1 Micromonospora sp. NPDC048935
GGTTTAAGACTCACCACAGTTTTATTTTGACAAACCCCCTACGGCCCGCCCCCCGTGTCCGCTAAGCATGACCATCGGGGGGGGGGCCCCCCCCCCGGGGGGGGGGGCCCCCCCGGCGGGGGGGGCCCCACCCCGCTTCTGCCCGTGCTCAGGACCTGGCGAAATTCTCGTCCAGGGTGGTCATGAACTCGTCCGTGGTCAGCCACGGCGCGTCCCGCGAGATCAGCGGGGCCAGATCCGTTGTCAGCTGCCCGCCCTCGACGGTGTCGACGCAGACCTTCTCCGGCTTGTCCGCGAACGCGATGACCTCCGGCGTGCCGTCGGGCGTGCTCCGGTGCTCCCGGCCAAGGGCTGGGGCGAAGAGCGACGCGATCGAGTTGGCCAAGGTAACGTCTCGTCGCTCCCGTCGTGCAGATGCCCGGCGAGGGCACCGGGCTCTGTGCTGACCCGGCACCATCGAACCGCGCCGGATCAACGCGCACGGGAGCTGTGGCCCTGGTCATCCACTGACAAGGCGTGGTGTTTTCGGCGTAGTGCGACAAGTGTTGCCCGGACCTCAGGTTGCTGCGCGGCTTCGGCGAGGTCGAAGGCTTCGGCGGCGTAGGCGTGCGCGACGCGGGTCGCGCCCAGGTCCAGGGCGAGGGCACCGAGCAGGCCGGACAGGTGGACAGCGAGGGTGTAGAGCCGGGCGCGTTGCGGTGGATGCTGCTGCCCGGCCATGAGCTCATCCACACAGGTACGCAACGGCCGCAGGCGCGCCAGGCGAACTGCTGGCGGAAGGCGTTCGTCGTCGGCGATCGCCTGTCGGATCTCGTCTTCGAGGTAGCTGAGTCGGGCGTCTTCGTCGTTGCAGGACTTCAGCGCGGCCCGTCGGGCGTTGATGCTGTTCTCGTCTTCCCAGAGAGCTGATCCGTCCTCGGCGGAATCGGTGCTGGCGATCGGCTTCGGCCGGTGCGGGTTCTTCGCCGACGGGACCGACGGTGGCTGTGGTTGGTGGCGCTGGACTCGCTTGGTGAGGCGGTCGTATTCCTGGGTCAGGGCACCGTCGGTGTGCAGGGCGCTGTCGCACCGCGCCCAGAACTCGCGCTCGGGGTGTTGGCGGCCGGTCTCGGTGTTGGCGACGGAACTGCGGCCGTACTGCACGAGCCGGGCGAGGCCCTGCTGGGTGAGGTTGGCTCGCTTGCGCAACTGTGCGAGCTGACGGCCGAGTGCGCGCCGTGCCGTCGTGATCTCGTCGTCGGCCATGGTTTGCCACCCCCTGGCGGTGCCGAGATGCGGTCACGGTGCGGGCAGACCGTATCCGCCGCCTCCGACAAATTCTGGGTCGCTTACTGAGCCTGTCGGGGGTCGGACGGGGTTTGGTCGACAGCCGGGCAGCCTAGCGGCTGCGTCGGCCGCCGACAGAGGTCACGCGCGGCCGACGATGTCGCAGTCTTGTCGGAGTCGGCAGCGGAATCTGCCGACAATGTCGTGACACGGCGCGGCGGGCGTGTCGGACGGCAGGCGTCCTACGGTCGACTTATGCCCGCCGAACGCCGTGACTTCACCGCCGATCTACCTCGCAAGCGGATGGCCGCAGGGGTGTTCCTGACCGATCCCCGCGGTCGAGTGCTGCTCGTCGAGCCGGCATACACGGCCTCGTGGGAGATCCCCGGTGGGTGCGTCGAGGCCGACGAGTCGCCCTACCAGCCGGCGGCCCATGAACGCCTGCCGGCGCTGCTGGCCCGACGCATCGCCGCGGCCCGGGAAGCACGCGGCCACGGGTTCACCAGGTACCTGGAGAACGGGCTGCCGGTCACCTGAGCCCCGGCCCTACACGGGCCAACCGCATCCACGATTCGACCCATCGCCCTCTGCTGGAAATCCGATCTGCGGGAGGTCGCCCTCGGGCGACCGGCCCGATTCACACACGTCCCGCTTTCATCCATTTGCACAACTTTGAGGAGGTTTGTCGATGACTCAGACGACCACCGCCCAGAGCCCCAGTACAGCGGGCCAGCCGGGCACCGCGCGACCGGAGTCGGTCTTGCCGGAGCTACGGGCCACCTGGTGGGAGACGGGAGTGCGGGCCCGGGCGGAAGCGGGCGTGTTCACCGTCTTCGCGGAACTCCCCCGGCTCGTCTGGACCGCTCTGGGCGTCAGTTGGCGCGCAGACCGACTCCGCACGGGCGTGGTGGCGGTAGCGACGGTCGGCGCCGGGGTGATGGCGGCCTTCGGCCTGTTGGCCACACAGCGGGTGTTGGTGGAGTTGTTCGCCGGCGGGCCGACCGCGGACAAGGTCCGGGCGGCGTTGCCCGCACTGGTCGTGCTGGCGGTGGCGGTCGCGCTGCGTGCGGGGATGGGCATCGCCACGGGGTACGCGCAGAACGCGTTGACGCCGCAGGTGAGCCGCGAGGTGGAGCGGGGCCTGTTCGAGGTGTCCACGCAGGTGCGGCTGGAGGCGTTCGACGCCGACGCGTTCGCCGACGACATGGAACGCGCCTCCCGAGGCACCGAATCCGCGATCGGCCTGGTGCAGTCCTCGATGAACCTGCTCGCCGGGCTGGCCGGTGTGCTCGCGGTGGCCGTCGCCGTCGTGGTGATCCACCCGCTGCTGCTGGTGGCGTTGTTGGTGGCGACGGTGCCGAACGGGTGGGCCGCGCTGCGGGCGGGGCACCTGCGGTATCAGACGTACACGGCCGGGTCGGTGCGCCGGCGCCGGCTGTGGCTGTTGCAGCGGTTGATGGCCGAGCGGGCATCCGCGCCGGAGTTGCGGTCGTACGGGCTGCGCCGGTTCCTGCTCGACCAGTACGACCGGGTCATGCGGGTCGAGACCGACATCCAGCTCGTCCTGGCGCGGCGGGTCACCACCACCACCTCGGTCGGAGCGATGATCGGCGGAGTAGCCACCGCCGCGGTGTACGTCCTGCTCGGGCTGCTGCTGATCGACGGGCAGATCCCCCTCGCCGCAGCGGCGACGTGCGTGATCGCCGTGCAGTCCGCGCAGCGCTCCCTCGCCATCGTCACCTTCCAGATCGACCGCGTCTACACCGAGGGTCAGCACTTCAACGACTACACCGGGTTCATGACCCGCGCCGCCGCCTACCTCCCGGGCAGCAGCGGACCGGTGGCCGCGACCGGCCCCGAACGGCTGCGGGACCTGACCGTCAGCGGGGTGAGCATGCGCTACCCCGACCGCGACACACCCGCCGTCGACAACGTCACCATGACCATCACCGCCGGGCAGACCGTCGCGTTCGTCGGGGAGAACGGCTCGGGCAAGACGACCCTCGCCGCGATGATCGCCACCCTCCGCACCCCGACCGACGGCGCCATCGAATGGAACGGCCGGCCCATGTCGGAGTGCGACATCGACGGGCTGCGAGCCCGGATCGCGGTGGTCACGCAGGAATACCACAAGTGGCCCTTCACCGCGGCCACGAACATCGCCATCGGCAACGTCGACACCGACGCCCAGCAAGACCGCATCGAGGCCGCCGCCGCCCGCGCGGTCGCCCACGACATGATCACCGAACTACCCCACGGGTACGAGACACTGCTCGACCGCACCTTCGCCCGAGGCCAGGACCTCTCCGGCGGGCAGTGGCAACGCATCACCGCCGCCCGCGGATTCCTGCGCGACGCCGAACTGCTCATCATGGACGAGCCCTCCTCCGCGCTCGACCCCCGCGCCGAGGACGCCCTCTTCCAGGCCATCCGCGACCGCAAAGGCCGGGCCACCACGATCCTCATCACGCACCGGCTCGCGAACGTCCGCCACGCCGACCGGATCTTCGTCCTGCACCACGGCCGGCTCGTCGAGGCCGGCAACCACGACGACCTCATCGCCACCGGCGGCCGGTACGCCGAACTGTTCGCCCTCCAGGCCGCCGGCTACGACGCCACCCCAAGCGAGGACCACCCCATCCCGCAACAGCACCTACCCGCCTCGCGATAGGAAGAACCGCCATGGACCACGCGGCCACCACCGGCACCTCCGAGACGATCCTCATCAGCATCCGCGGCAACTCCAGCGCCGGGAAAAGCACCATCGCCACGGCGTTGCGACGCCGACACGGCCGCGGCTGCGCCATGGTCGGCCAAGACCACATCCGTCGGATCCTGCTCAGAGAACGCGACAAGCCCGGCGGCCTCGCACCCGCACTCATCGCCCAGAACGTTCGTTTCTGCCTCGACCACGGCCACCACGTGATCCTGGAAGGGATCATGCACACCACCCGGTACCGGAGCATGCTCACCGAGCTGCGCGACGCACACCGCGGGCGAACGCTCTTCGTCTACCTCGACGTGTCACTGCCCGAGACCCTGCGCCGCCACGAGACGCGTCCCTTGGCGGCGGAGGTGTCGCCGGAAAACCTGCGCAGCTGGTATACCCCACGCGACATCCTCGGCTGGCCCGACGAACTTGTCCTCCCCGAGACCACCACCCTGGAGCAAGCGATCGAGCGCATCGCCACCGCCGCCGGCCTGCCGCTGACCGGCCGCGACAACGACCTGCTCCCGGCAGTCCCATGACCGCACCACCGAGAGCAACCCCAGACAATGCCCGTCTCGGGGCGGATGACGTGTCCCCGGCGCTGGTCGCCCGTGCCGCTGCCGCACGGGTGGGCACCGGCCGGGTGGTGCACCGCACCGACAAGGCACCTGGGCCCGTTACTTGGCGTTGAAGTAGCTCGCCTCCGGGTGGTGGACCACAATCGCGTCGGTGGCCTGCTCCGGCATCAACTGGAACTCCTCGGACAACTCCACGCCGATCCGCTCCGAGCCGAGCAGGTCCACGATCTTCGCCCGGTCCTCCAGGTCGGGGCAGGCCGGGTAGCCGAACGCGTACCGGCAGCCCCGGTAGTCGTTGCGCAGGATCCCGGCGAGGTCCGTCGGGTCGTCGTGGCCCAGCGGACGGCCGTCGGGCAGGGTCATCTCGGCGCGGATGCGCCGGTGCCAGTACTCGGCGAGCGCCTCGGTGAGCTGCACGGACAGGCCGTGCACCTCCAGGTAGTCGCGGTACTCGTTGCGGGCGAACAGCTTCGCCGCGTACTCGCTGACCGGCTGACCGACGGTGACCAGTTGCAGCGCGACCACATCGAGCTGGTCGCCCTTGGGCCTGAAGAAGTCCGCCAGGCAGAGCCGCCGCTCCTGCCGCTGGCGAGGGAAGGAGAACCGGGCGCGCTCCGCGTGCCCGTTCTCGTCGAGCACCACCAGGTCATTGCCTTCGGAGTACGCGGGGAAGTAGCCGTACACCACGGCTGCCTCCAGCACCTGGTCGGCGATCAGCCGGTCCAACCAGTACCGCAGACGCGGCCGGCCTTCGGTCTCGACCAGTTCCTCGTAGGACGGACCGTTGCCGCCGCGGGCGCCGTTGAGCCCCCACTGCCCGCGGAAGGTGGCCCGCTCGTCGAGCAACGCCGCGTAGTCGGCCATCGGCACGCCCTTGACCACCCGGGTGCCGAAGAACGGCGGGGTGGGCACCGCCACGTCCGCGGCCACGTTGGAGCGGACCGAGGAGTCGTGCAGCTCCGGCAGGGACTCGGTCACCATGGACCGCTGGCGTTCCCGGCGGGCCCGCCGCGCCGCCAGGGCCGCCTCCCGCTCCGGGTCGATCACCGGCGCGCCACCCCGCTTGGCGGTCATCACCTTGTCCATCAGGGACAGACCCTCGAACGCGTCCCGCGCGTAGTGCACCTGCCCGGGGAACATCGACCGCAGGTCGTCCTCGACGTACGCGCGGGTCAGCGCCGCCCCACCCAGCAGGACGGGCCAGCGCTCCGCGACCCCACGCGTGGCCATCTCGGCCAGGTTCTCCTTCATGATGACCGTGCTCTTGACCAACAGCCCGGACATGCCGATCGCGTCGGCGCGGTGCTGCTCGGCGGCGTCCAGGATGGCGCTGATCGGCTGCTTGATGCCGATGTTCACCACCTCGTAGCCGTTGTTGGACAGGATGATGTCGACCAGGTTCTTGCCGATATCGTGCACGTCGCCACGCACGGTGGCGAGCACGATGCGCCCCTTGCCGCCGTCCTCCGTGGCCTCCATGTGCGGCTCCAGGTAGGCCACCGCGGTCTTCATCACCTCGGCGGACTGGAGCACGAACGGCAACTGCATCTGGCCGGAGCCGAACAGCTCACCGACCACCTTCATGCCGTCCAGCAGGATGTCATTGATGATCGACAGCGGGGACCGGCCGCCGGCCATCGCCTCGTCCAGGTCGGCCTCCAGGCCGTTGCGCTCACCGTCGATGATCCGCCGCTTGAGCCGCTCGTCGAGCGGCAACGCCGCCAACTCCTGCGCGCGGCTGGCGCGGGCACTCGTCACGTCGACGCCCTCGAACAGCTCCAGGAAGCGCTGCACCGGGTCGTACCCCTCGCGGCGCCGGTCGTACACCAGGTCCAGGGCGACCTCGCGCTGCTCGTCCGGGATCTTCGACATCGGCAGGATCTTGCTGGCGTGCACGATCGCCGACGTCAGACCGGCCTGCACGCACTCGTGCAGGAACACCGAGTTGAGCACCTGCCGGGCCGCCGGGTTGAGCCCGAAGGAGATGTTCGAGATGCCCAGGGTGAAGTTGACGCCCGGATAGCGGCGGCTGATCTCCCGGATCGCCTCGATCGTCTCGATGCCGTCGCGGCGGGTCTCCTCCTGCCCGGTGGCGATCGGGAAGGTCAGCGCGTCGATCAGGATGTCGGCCCGGTCCACGCCCCACCGGCCGGTCAGATCGTCGATCAGCCGCGCCGCGACCCGGACCTTCCACTCCTGGGTACGGGCCTGCCCCTCCTCGTCGATGAGCAGCGCCACCACCGCGGCACCGTGCTCACGCACGATCGGCATCACCCGCGCGTACCGGGAGTTGGGACCGTCGCCGTCCTCGAAGTTCACCGAGTTGACCACGCACCGACCGCCGAGCATCTCCAGACCGGCCTCCACCACGTTCGGCTCGGTGGAGTCCAACATGATCGGCAGGGTCGACGCGGTGGCGAACCGGCCGGCCAACTCGCGCATGTCCTGCGTGCCGTCGCGGCCGACGTAGTCCACGCACAGGTCGAGCAGGTGCGAGCCGTCCCGTGCCTGGCTGCGGGCGATCTCCACGCAGGCCCGCCAGTCGCCGGCGAGCATCGCCTCCCGGAACGCCTTCGAGCCGTTGGCGTTGGTGCGCTCCCCCACCATCAGCACCGACGCGTCCTGGGCGAACGGCACCGGGTGGTACACCGACGAGACGCCCGCCTCGTGCTGCGGCTCGCGCGCCGGGGCGGTGACGCCGTGCAGCCGCTCGGACAACACCCGGATGTGCTCCGGTGTGGTGCCGCAGCAGCCGCCGATCAGCCCCACGCCGTACTCGGTGACGAACCGCTCCAGGGCCTCGGCCAGCTCCACGGGAGTCAGCGGGAAGTACGCGCCGTCGGCGGTCAGCACCGGCAGGCCGGCGTTCGGCATCACCGACAGCGGGAGCCGGGAGTGCTGCGACAGGTAGCGCAGGTGCTCGCTCATCTCGGCCGGGCCGGTCGAGCAGTTGAGCCCGATCAGGTCGACCCCGAGCGGCTCGATGGCGGCCAGGGCCGCACCGATCTCGCTGCCCACCAGCATGGTGCCGGTGGTCTCCATCGCCACGTGGCAGATGATCGGCACCGACTGGCCCAGCTCGGCCATCGCCCGCTTCGACCCGACCACGGCCGCCTTGACCTGCAACAGGTCCTGAGAGGTCTCGATGATCAACGCGTCCGCACCGCCGACGATCAGACCTGCGGCGTTCTCCTGGTAGGCGTCGCGCAGGGTCGCGTAGTCGGCATGCCCGAGGGTCGGCAGCTTGGTGCCCGGACCGATCGAGCCGAGCACGAACCGCGGCCGCTGCGGGGTGCTGGCCGCGTCGGCGGCCTCCCGCGCGATGCGCGCGCCCGCCTCGGACAGCTCCCGGATGCGGTGCGGGATGTCGTACTCGCCGAGGTTGGCCAGGTTGGCGCCGAAGGTGTTGGTCTCCACGCAGTCCGCCCCGGCGGCCAGGTAGGCGTCGTGCACCCCCCGCACCACGTCGGGACGGGTCACATTGAGGATCTCGTTGCACCCTTCGAGCCCGTCGAAGTCGTCGAGCGTGAGGTCCGCGGCATGCAACATCGTGCCCATCGCCCCGTCGGCGATGAGGATCCGATCGGCCAGCACATCCATCAACGAAGTCCGCACCCGTTCAGGTTAGTGCGGCACCCCCTCCGCACAGCGACCCTCGGCGCCCGATCCCAAATTGTGTCAGCGGGATCACCCTGTCCGGTTCATTCGTGTATGACCGGGCCTCTGGGCGTCCGACCGGCGCGGCCGACAGGCCGTACCCTCGGCTGGCACGTAGGCTGACGGACGTGAAGGACAACAGGGACGCCGCCGTGCCCCACGGTATGACGACCGGGCGCCACCCCGGCGCCGGCCGCGACGAGCAGGGTGAGGTGACGGCGTGACCGAGTTCGACGGACTGCCGGTGCTGCGGTCCCCGGTGGCCATCGCCGCGTTCGAGGGCTGGAACGACGCCGCCGACGCGTCCACCGCCGCGGTCGAGCACCTCGAGCAGGTCTGGAACGCCCGGCAGATCGCCGAGTTGGACCCGGAGGACTTCTACGACTTCCAGGTCAGCCGACCCACCATCACCATGGCCGACGGGGAGACCCGCCGGGTGGAATGGCCGACGACCCGGTTCATGGTGGCCAGCCCGGAGGGCACCGAGCGCGACGTGGTGCTGATCCGCGGCATCGAGCCGAGCATGCGCTGGCGGACGTTCTGCGAGCAGGTGCTGGAGATCTGCCACAGTCTCGAGGTGGAACGGGTGGTGCTGCTCGGCGCGTTGCTGGCCGACGTTCCCTACACCCGGCCGCTGCCGATCAGCGGCAGCGCCTCCGACGCGCAGGCCGCAGAGCGCTACCAGCTCACCCCCACCCGCTACGACGGGCCGACCGGGATCGTCGGCGTGCTGCACGACGCCTGCTCCCGCGCCGAGGTGGACGCCGTCTCGTTCTGGGTGCACGTGCCGCACTACGCCAACAACCCGCCCTGCCCGAAGGCCACCCTCGCCCTGCTGCACCGGGTGGAGGAGGTCGTCGACCTGCCGGTGCCGATGGCCGACCTGGCCGAGGAGTCCGCCGAGTGGGAGCAGCGGGTGCGCAGCGCCGCCGAGCAGGACGCCGAGCTGGGCGAATACGTCCGCGAGCTGGAGGAACGGGTCGGCGACGAGGGGATCACCCCGCTGACCGGTGACGAGATCGCCCAGGAGTTCGAGAAGTACCTACGGCGCCGGGGCGGTTCGGCCGGCCCCACCGCCGGTTCCTGGTAGCACCGCCTGCCCACGGGCCCTCGGTCTTCTGCGGGCCCTCGGTTTTTTGCGGGCCCCCGGACCACCTTTTCTGGTTCGGGGGCCCGTTTTCGCGTGTCCAGGGTGGCGCCGTCACACCCTCTACGGCATCCTAGGAACCTAGATGTGATCAAGGAGGTGGGTGTGCAGATCAACCCCGGGGCCGCCGAGTTCCCGCACCGACAGATCGCCGCGCAGCTCAAGGCCCAGGTCCGCCGCGGCGACTGGGGGCCCGGCGAGCGACTGCCGTCCATCCCGGCCATCGCCGAGATGTTCGGCGTCGCCAAACAAACCGTCCAACGCGCCGTCGACCAACTGCGGGTCGAGGGCATCCTGATCACCAAACCTGGCTCCGGTACGTTCGTCCGGGGCACCCGCCGCCGACTCAACCGCCTCTCCCGAGGCCGGTACGGCGGCTTCCGCGGCTACCACACCGATCTCGCCGCCCGGTACCGTCAGCAACTCGTCTCGGTCGGTCGTGCCCCCGCCCCCGCCGAGGTCGCCGACGCGTTCGGGGTACCCGACGGCACCGACCTGCTCTGCCGCCGACACCTCGTCCGCACCGACGACTCCCCCGTGGAGGTCGGCGCCTCCTGGTTCCTGCCGCGCGACACGACGGACACCTCGCTGGAACGCGCCGAGGCATTCGGCCGACCCCTCTACCAGGAGGCCGAGGAGGCCACCGGCCGGCGGTACGTCTCAGCCACCGACACGATCAGCGCCCGCCAGCCCAGCCGGGAGGAGGCCGAGACGCTCCAGATCCGGCCGGACACCCCGGTGCTGCACCTGCTGCACGTCGCCTACGACGCGCACCGCAAGCCGATCGAGGTGGCTCAGGCCACCTGGCCCGGCCCCATGACCACCCTCACCGAGGAATACAAGATCCCCGGCCCAACCCCCGACCCGGAGCCCGACCCCGGCCTGGTCCTGGGCTGATCCACGCCGCGCCGCCCCATCCCACACCGCCCCATCCCACACCGCCCCACGCCACGCCGCCCCCGCGCCGCGCCACGCCACGCGCCCTACGCCACGCGCCCTGCGCCCTGCGCCACCCCACCCCGTCCCATGCCGCGCCGCGCCATCCCACACCGCCCCACGCCGCCCTGCGCCGCCCCGTCCCATGCCGCGCCGCCCCACGCCACGCCGCGCCCCGTGCCACGCCCCGCGACCGGCCCGCGGCGGAGGTGGCGCGGTGATCGACTCGGTTTTCTGAAAACCGGGGCGTCGCCGCGGGTTGGACACCGCGACTTTCTGCAAACCGAGTCGATCAACCCTGGGGGCACGGCGCCGCGCAACCCTGGGGGCACGGCGCCGCGCAACCCTGGGGGCACGGCAGCACGGTTCGGTCCACCTGAGCGCGCCGGCGTCGTTGCATCTATACACTCGGTATATATACTGCGGGTGTATCGATGGCCGGGCGGCTCGGTTCCGGTGTCGAGCAACCCCAGGGAGGATCCATGCCAACCGTGCAACGTGTCGGTGGACGAGGAATGACGCGTCGTGGCCTTGTCGGGGCCGCGCTGGCGGCCGGGGTCAGCGTGCCGCTCGGCCTTGCCGGCACTGCCGGCCGCGCCGTGGCGGCCACGACCGGTTCGGGACCCGTCCGACTCACCCTGCCCCCGCCGACCGGGCCGCACCGGGTGGGCACGGTGCCGCTGCACCTGGTCGACCGGTCGCGGCCGGATCCGCTGGCCGGGCCGGGGCGACACCGGGAGCTGATGGTCAACGTCTGGTATCCGGCCCGGGACGTGCAGCGCTACCCCCGCGCCCCGTGGATGACCGCCTCATCGATGCGCATGCTGCTGGAGTCCGCCGGGCTCGACCCCGACGCCGTGCTGTCGCCGCTGACGGCTGGGCGCGAGGGCGCCCCGGTGCGGCACCCGGGTCAGCGGCTGCCGGTGGTCGTCTACTCGCACGGTGCCGGCAGCCACCGCTCGGACACCACCATCGTGGTGCAGGAACTCGCCAGCCACGGGTACGTGGTGGTCACGGTGGACCACACCTACGACGGGTTCGGCGAGTTCCCCGACGGCCGAGTCACCGTTGCGGACGAGAACTACGACGCCACCCCGTGGACCTACAGCCAGGACGCCCGGTTCGTCCTCGACCAGATCGCCGAACTCGCCGCGGGGCGCAACCCCGACGTCGACCACGCGCCGCTGCCGGCGGGGCTGGGCGCCGCCCTCGACCTGAGTCGGATCGGCATGTTCGGTTGGTCGAAGGGCGGCACCGCGACGGCCCTGACCATGGGCATCGACCAGCGGGTCCGGGCGGGGCTGAGCATCGACGGCCCGATGCTGTCGCAGCCACTGCCCACCACCGACCTGTACCGGCCGTTCATGCTGATGACGGCGGAGCTCACCCGGGCCGCGGAGCCCGCCGTCGCCGAGTTCTTCACGCACCTGCGCGGGTGGCGGCTCGACGTCCACGCCACGGGGGCGATCCACTCGTCGTACGGCGACAACCAGTGGCTGATGCCGCAACTGGCACGGGTCGTCGGGATGAGCGACGAGGAACTGGCCGGCTGGATCGGCACTCTGGACCCCTCCCGCGCGGTCCGCATCGGGCAGGCGTACCCGCTGGCGTTCTTCGACCTGCACCTTCGGCACCGGGGCGGCCATCTGCTGGGCGGCCCGAGCCGGTCCTTCCCCGAGGTGACGTTCGTCCCGTGACACGGTGGTCCAGGCCGTGCGGGCGCGCCACGTCCCCTGGTCCTGGGCTGGACCGTGTGGTCGACTCGGCTTCCGGAGAACCGAGTCGACCACGCCGCGGTCCGCTCGGAGGGGCGGGTGTCAGAGGCGGACTCCCAGGAGGGCGTCCACGGTGTCCGCGAAGAGAGCCGGGGCGTCCGTGTCGTCGGCGGCCCCGGCGAGGGTCGCGTCGGCCCAGCGGTCGGCTGCCGCCAGCGCTCCCGGGGTGTCCAGGTCGTCGGCGAGGCGTGCGCGTACCTCGGCCAGCAGCTCGACCCCGGACGGCCCGGCGGGCGCGGCGGCGGCCTGCCGCCAACGGGCCAGGCGCTCCTGCGCGGTGGTGAGCACCTCGTCGGTCCAGATGCGGTCGCTGCGGTAGTGCCCGGAGATCAACGCCAGCCGGATCGCCATCGGGTCGACCTTGTCGGCGCGCAGCCGGGACACGAAGACCAGGTTGCCGCGGGACTTGGACATCTTCTCGCCGTTGAGGCCGATCATCCCGGCGTGCACGTAGTGCTCGGCGAACGGCGCCTGGCCGGTGAGCCGCTCGGCGTGTGCGGCGGAGGCCTCGTGGTGCGGGAACAGCAGGTCGTTGCCGCCGCCCTGCACGTCGATCCGGTCACCGAGCAGGTTCAGCGCGATGACGGCGCACTCGATGTGCCAACCCGGGCGACCTGCGCCCAGTTCCCCGCCCGGCCAGGACGGCTCGCCCTCGCGGGCGCCGCGCCACAGCAGCGGGTCCAGGGGGTCACGTTTGCCGGCCCGGTCCGGGTCGCCGCCGCGCTCGGGGAAGATCTCCAGCATCTGCTCCCGGGTCAGGTTCGACTCGTAGCCGAACCGGCCGGTGGCGGAGATGTCGAAGTAGACGTCGCCGGTGCCGTCGTCGAGCCGGTACGCGGCACCGTCCTTGACCAGCACCTCGACCTTGTCGGCGATGTCCGGGATCGACTCGACCGCGCCCACGTAGTGCGCCGGCGGGATGATCCGCAGGGCCTCCATGTCCTCCCGGAACAGCGCCGTCTCGCGCATTGCCAGGACCACCCAGTCCTCGCCGTCGCGGGCGGCCCGTTCCAGCAGCGGGTCGTCGATGTCGGTGACGTTCTGCACGTAACGCACCGGACGGCCGGCGTCGCGCCACATCCGCTGTACCAGATCGAACGTGATCATGGTGGCGGCGTGACCGAGGTGCGTGGCGTCGTACGGGGTGATGCCGCAGACGTACATGCTTCCCGCGTCGGCCGGCTCACTCCGGTGGACGCCCTGCCGCGCCGAGTCGTACAACGCCAGTGGCTCGCCCCTGCCCGGCAGCCGTGGCACCTCGTGTCCCGCCCAAGACTCCATGGGATCAGCCTAGCCAGCCCGCAAACGACGCCGGAGCGTCCCACGGGTGATCAAGATGACAGCGGGTCACATGGGCGGCCACGGCACCGCGGGCCAGTCCTCCGGGGGCTGCGGGAAGCGGCAGGTCTCCCGCAACCTGTCGATCCGGGACGCCAACTCGGCCATCTCGCTGATCGTCAGGTGGTCGGCCAGCTCCTCGCCGAGCGCCCCGGCGACCTGCCCGGCGAGCCCGTCGAGCATCTCCACGGCGTCCGGCGGCAACTGCTTGCCGGCCCACCCCCACAGCACCGTACGCAGCTTGTCCTCCACGTGGAAGCTCACCCCGTGGTCGACCCCGTAGATCCGGTCGTCGGCGCCGACCAGCACGTGACCGCCCTTGCGGTCAGCGTTGTTAATCACCGCGTCGAGCACCGCGAGACGGGCCAGCCGTGGGTCGTCGGAGTGGGCGAGCGCGTACGCGGTGCCGTCGTCGTCGCGGGCCGCGGCGATCGGGAACCAGCGTGGCGGCAGCTCGTCGGCCGGCACGAACCCCACAAGCGGTTCGGCGTCCTCCGGCTCGTCGATCCAGAGCTGGCAGGAGCCGGGGCCGAACGGGCCGTCGCGCAGCACGGTGGGCGGCACCAGGCCCCAGCCGGTGGCCCGGGAGACCAGGTACGCCGAGACCTCCCGGCCGGCGAGGGTGCCGTCGGGAAAGTCCCAGAGCGGACGCTCACCGCGGACCGGTTTGTAGACACAGCGGGCGGTGGCCCCGTCCAGGGTCAGGATGCCGCGCAGCGTCGTGTTCGACGCGTCGACAAGCCGACCCTCCAGGTCGAGGGTGCCGTCACGCAGCAACCGCAGCGCGGCGTCGCCGTCCTGGCGAGGCTGGAGGCCGGACGAGGTCACCGGTGGTAACCGTTGTGCCGCGGGCAGAGGTGCCCGGCGGGGTCCAACGGTTGGCCGCAGAGCGGGCACGGAGGCCGACCCGCGTTGACCACTCGCCGGGCCCGCTCGATGAACTGGCGGGTCGCCTGCGGGGTGAGCCGGACCCGGAGCCGGTCGAGGTCCTCGTCCGGCTCGTCGTCCTCGACATCGTCGTCGTCGGCGTCCTCGTCGTCCTCGTCGCCCAACTCGACCTCGGGCTCCACCTCGCCCGCGGCGATCGCCTCGATCACCACGGTCGCCGTGTCCACGTCGAAGGCCAACCCGAGGGTCCCGACCCGGAACTCCTCGTCGACGGGTGTGTCCAGTGGCTCGTTGTCGCCGATCACCGGCGCCAGCTCGGGAAGGTCCACCCCGAAGCGACGTTGCGCCTCGGTGAGCAGCTCCTCCAGCTTCTCGGCGAGCAGGGACACCTGAACCTTCTCCAGCGCGACGCTGACCAGCCTGCCGCCGCCGCGGGCCTGCAGGAAGAACGCGCGCTCCCCCGGCGGCCCGACAGTCCCGGCGACGAACCGCTCCGGCGGTTCGAAGGCGTGCACCTGGTGGGTCATACCCACGACCCTATCCGGCCCGCCACGGCACCGCGCACCCCACCGACCCGAATCGCCCCCGGGGCGGCGCGCCCGGCGTACCAGCGTCGATGACCGGGCGTGGCGGCCCCGCCGCCGGCCCCGGTCAGCCTCGGCCGACGATCAGGCGGGGTCGTCGCGGTGGGGCGGCCGCCCGGCGGCGTCGTCACGAGGACGCGCCGGCGCCACCGCCGACCGCGGCGTCCGAGTCGGCCGCGCGTGGAGCCCGCCGACGCCGCTTGCGCGGCGGCGGCACCAGGGCGGACAGGTCACCGCCGGTGTCGTTGAGCCGGAGCAGGAACGGCCGCAGCGGCGTGAAGCGGATCGCGGTCACCGACGCCGGGTCGGCCACGATCCGCTGAAAAAGATCCAGGTGTACGCCGAGCGCGTCCGCCACGATGGCCTTGATCACATCGCCGTGGCTGCACGCCAGCCACACCGCCTCGGGCCCGTGCTCGTCGCTCACCCGGGCGTCCCAGGAGCGCACCGCCGCGACCGCCCGCGCGGCCATGGCCGCCATCGCCTCCCCACCGGGGAACACCGCCGCACTGGGGCGTTGCTGGACCACCGGCCAGAGCGGCTCCTTCGCGAGCTTCTTCAGCGGCTGCCCCTCCCAGCTGCCGTAGTCACACTCGATCAACCCGTCCTCGACGACCGGGGTGGCCTGCGGAAGCGCCAACTCCAGGGTCTGCCGGCAGCGGATCAGCGGGCTGGTCACCACGGCGGCCAGCGGCACCGCCCGCAACCGCTCACCCGCGGCGGCGGCCTGGGCACGCCCGGTGTCGTCCAGCTCGACCGGTTGCCGGCCGGCCAGGCCGCCGTCGGCGTTCGCCGTGGTCCGGCCGTGTCGCAGAAGCAGAAGGGTCGCCACGGGGACCACCCTATGACCTGCGTCCCGCCCGGGACGGCCGCGGGCTCCGCGCCACGCGCCGGCCGGGTCGGCGCCGCCCGGCCCGCGCTTCATGATCGACTCGGTTTTCAGGAAGTCGGGTTGTCCGGCCGTCCCGGACAGCGCAATTTCCAGAAAGTCGAGTCGATCATGCCTGGCGGGCGGCGGGCGGCGGGCCGCGGGCGGCGGGCGGCCGGGGGCGGCCGCGGGCGGCGGGCGGCGGGCGGCCGCGGGCGGTGGGCGGCGGGCGGCCGCGGGCGGTGGGCGGTGGGCGGCGGGCGGCCGCGGGCGGTGGGCGGTGGGCGGCGGGCGGCCGCGGGCGGTGGGCGGGGATGACGACCGCGGCCCCCGGTCCCGCCGGGAGGCAGGGCCGGGGGCCGTCGACGGGTCGGTCAGGTGGCGTCGATCGACCCGGTCAGCAGCAGCGCCAGGACCAACGTGCCCAGCGCCACCCGGTACAGCACGAAGACGTACAGGGTGTGGTGGGCGACGTAGCGCAGCAGCCAGGCGATGGCCGCGTACCCGATGCCGAAGGCGATGAGGGTGGCCACGATCGTCTGGGCCACCGTGGGCACGGACGTGCCCGGGGCGGACGGCTCGAAGACGTCCCCGAGGCTGAACACGCCGGACATCACCACCGCCGGGATGGCCAGCAGGAACGAGTACCGTGCCGCCGCCTCCCGGGTGAGGTTGAGCAGCAGGCCGGCGGTGAGCGTGCCACCGGAGCGGGACACCCCGGGGACCAGCGCCATGGCCTGGGCGAAGCCCATCACGATGCCGTCCTTCATCCGGAAGTTTTCCAGGGTGCGGGTCTGCCGCCCCCAGTACTCCGCGAACGCCAGCACGAAGGCGAACACGATGAGCGTGGTCGCCACCACCCACAGGTTGCGCCCGGCGGTCTTGATCTGGTCCTTGAACAGGAAACCGAACAACCCGATCGGAATCGAGCCGACGATCACGTACCAGCCCATCCGGTAGTCGAGGCTGGAGCGCACCGACGTGTCCCGGATGCCCACCAACCAGGTCCGGGTGATCCGCCAGATGTCCTTGGCGAAGTAGATCAGCACTGCCGCCTCGGTGCCGAGCTGGGTGACCGCGGTGAACGACGCGCCGGCGTCGCGGTCGAAGAAGATCGCCGAGGTGATCCGCAGATGCCCCGACGAGCTGACCGGAAGAAACTCGGTCAGTCCCTGGACGATGCCCAGGACGATGGCCTCAACCCAGGTCACTCGCCGACTCCCGAAAGCTCAAGTGCCTCCGCGACGGTACGCAGGGTCTGCACGCCGCTGTCCCGGTCGGCCACGAACAGGGTCACCGACAGCGTGGTGACGCCCGCGGCGGCGTACTCCCGCATCCGCTCGGCGACGCGCTCCTTCGGGCCGAGCAGCGAGGTCCGGTCGATGAACTCCATGGGTACGGCAGCGGCGGCGTCACGCTGCCGCTTGGCCAGGTACAGGTCCTGCACGTCGCGGGCCGCGTCGCCGTAACCCATCCGGGTGGCGAGCTGGTTGTAGAAGTTCTGCTCGCGGCTGCCCATACCGCCCACGTACAGCGCGGCGTACCAGCGGACGAGCTCGGCGCAGGAGGCCACGTCGTCGCCGATCACCACGGGCACCGAGGGCACCACGTCGAACCCGGCCAGCTCCTTGCCGACCTTGGCCCGACCGGCGCGGACCGAGGCGAGCTGCTCCTCGGCGAACTCCGGGGCGTAGAACACCGCCAGCCAGCCGTCGGCGATCTCACCGGCCAGCTCCAGGTTCTTCGGGCCGACCGCGGCCAGATAGATCGGTATGTGCTCGCGGGGTGGATGGAAGCCCAACCGCAGGGCCTTGCCCGGACCGTCCGGCAGCGGCAGCGTGTAGTGCTGCCCGTCGTAGGCCACCTCCTTGCGGGCGATGGCCAGCTTAACGATGTCGACGAACTCGCGGGTGCGTGCGAGGGGCTTGGCGAAGCGCACCCCGTGCCAGCCCTCGGAGACCTGCGGACCGGAGACACCCAGGCCGAGCCGGAACCGGCCACCGGAGAGCGCGTCGATGGTGGCGGCGGTCATGGCGGTGGCCGCCGGCGTACGAGCGGGGATCTGCATCACCGCGGCGCCGACGTCGATCCGTTCGGTCTGGCCGGCCATCCAGGCGAGCATGCTGGGCGAGTCCGAGCCGTACGCCTCCGCCGCCCACACCACCGAATAACCCAGCCGGTCCGCCTCCTGAGCCAGGGCCAGATGGTCGGCCGGTGTGCTCCACGCTGTCTGGTATCCAAGACTGAGCCCGAGTCGCACTGGTCCTCCCCCATCCGTGGCACAGGTCGCACCAGGTTACGCAATGCCGAAAACGGACTCGATCACCGGCTCTCCACGAATGCTCCCCCCTCCATCGGGGCAGCCCAGAGCGGCGGAACCGGCAGAACCGGCGAAGATACGGGAGCGAGGATATCCGTGGCGGCAGGTTCGAAATAAGGTTCACCCATGCAACAGCGACCGCTCGGCCGAAGCGGGCTGGCGGTTTCCCGGCTCGCGCTCGGCACCATGACCTGGGGCCGGGACACCGACGCCGACGACGCGGCCGCCCAGCTGAAGAGTTACCTCGACGCCGGGGGCAACCTGATCGACACCGCCGACGTGTACGGCGACGGCGACGCCGAGTCGGTGATCGGCTCGCTGTTGGGCACCCTCGTGCCCCGCGACGAGCTGCTGATCGCCACGAAGGCGGGGTTGCGTCCGGGCAGCGGCCGACGCCGCGACGGCTCCCGGGGGCACCTGCTGCGGACGTTGGACGCGTCGCTGCGCCGGCTCGGCACCGACCACGTCGACCTGTTCCAGGTGCACGGGTACGACCCGGACACCCCGCTGGAGGAAACCCTGGCCGCACTGGACCACGCGGTGGCAAGCGGCAAGGTCCGCTACGTCGGGGTGTCGAACTTCTCCGGCTGGCAGACCGCACGGGCCGCGGCCTGGCAGACCGCCTGGCCGGGACGGGCCCCGGTGGTCGCGACCCAGGTGGAGTACTCGCTGTTGGAGCGGGGCGTCGAGCGGGAGGTGCTGCCCGCGTGCGACGCGCTCGGCCTCGGCCTGCTGCCCTGGTCACCGTTGGGTCGGGGCGTGCTCACCGGCAAGTACCGGCACGGCCGTCCGGCGGATTCCCGAGCCGCGTCGCCGCACTTCGAGCGGTTCGTCTCGACGTACCTGGACCCGCGCTGCTCCAGCATCGTCGAGGCGGTGGCGACGGCGGCCGGTGGCCTGGGGGTGTCGCCGCTGGAGGTGGCGTTGGCCTGGATCCGGGACCGGCCGGGGGTGACCGCGCCGATCCTCGGCGCACGGACGGTCGGGCAACTGCTCGGCGCACTCGGAGTGGAACGGATCACCCTGCCCGAGGAGATCACCACCGCGCTGGACGACGTCTCGGCGGTGCCGCTGGGCTACCCCGAACGAGACGGCTGACCGGCGCGGCCGGCCCCCGGCGGCAGGCGCGCGCCGCACCCCGTCCCCGGATCCGCGCAACTACCCCGATGGTGCTGCCTCCGGCGGGAGGGAGGCAGCACCATCCCCGATGTGGCGCGGATCTTCCTCACCCCGGTCGCGGCGTCCGGCAAGATCGTGCTCAATCCTGGATTCGGCGGCATCCCACGACGACGTGGCCACTACGTCATGGATCGAGCACGATCATGGGCACGGCACACGACACGGGCCGGCGCGACACGGGCCGGCGCGGCACGGGGCATCACGGCGTTGGGCGTCGCCCGGGGAGGTCGTGGATCGCGGTCAGGAAGCGCGCCTGGTCGTCGCGGAGTGCGGGCTGGGTGAGCCGGATCCACGAGCCGTCGTCGAAGGCGACCGTGGACGTCAGCTGCACGAGCCCGGTCGCGCCGCGCTCCGAGTCGATGCGGGCCACCCGGTCGCGTGGCACACTCCACAGCACCCGCGGTTGCCGCCGGTCGGGCCGGTCGGCGTCCGGGCGGGGCCCCATCCGCAGCAGGTGCAGGTGGGTGTCGGTCACCGCCAGCGGGGTGCCCGTGTACCGCTCCAGGAAGAGCAGCAGACTGCCGGCGAGCGTGGCGAGATCGCCGCCGAAGACGTACCGGCGACGGTAGGCGATCTCGGCGAGCTGGTCGGCCAGCGGGCGGTACAGGCTGAGCCGGAACAGGGCGCGGAACGCCTCCTGCTCCTCGGTCAGCGCAATCGGCTCCCGCGGCACGCGCTGGTGTGGCGGGCTCGGCTCCGGCTCGGCCGCCTCCGGCACACCGGCGGCGAGGGCACCGGCCCTGCCGGGCAGCAGCAGCACGCCCGCGGCCAGCCGGACCGGCGTCAGCACCGCGTCCACCCAGACCACCGGGTTGACGATGTGGAGCAGCCCGAACAGCACCTTCGGGTCGAGCGAGTCGACGAACTCGTCGGCCATCACGTGGGCGAGCTGCCGACCGGCCCGGTAGGTGTCCGGGGCGCGGACCGGGCCGAGCCCCACGTAGCGCAGCGCCTGCCCGGGCAGCAGCGGCGCGACGAGGGCTCGTTCGGGTTCGTCGCTGGTGCGGAACTCGTCGCGCAGCTCACGGGCCTTGTCCCGGGCGGCCCGCGCGCCGCCGAGCACCGCCTCGGTGACCCGACCGAGCCGACCCCGCTCCCCTGCCGTCACGCGTTCCTCCCCCGCGGCCCGCCGGCTGACCCGCCGGCGGCTGCCCGACGACATTCTGTCCGATCGACGCGACACCGCCGCGCGGCCGGGCCGGCTCGGCGTATCGCCACCCAGACCCCCCGCGAGAGCCGACACGCGCACACTCCGGGCGCCGTTTCCTGGCACCCGGCAGCGCGCGGGTGGGTCGTTCCTGCCAGGAGACGGCACCCGGGCGCGGACACCGGGACACGAACCGCCCAGGGCAGCGGCGTCGATCACCCCCGAGGGGGTGGCGAACAGCCGCTGGGCTGGGCAGCATGGGTGGCATGGACTACGAGTACGCGCCACTGCGGCTGCCGCCGAACGTCGACAGGTTGACCGCCGCGGCGCAGTTGGCGATCCAGGCGGAGTTCTCCGGATGGGAGTTGGCCCGGGTGCGGTTGTACCGGGACGGCACGCGGCAGGTGGTGCTGCGGCGGCGACGGGTCAACCAGCCCCAGCCGGGCCTGTCGTACTGAACGGGCCGTGACGCCCGGGGCCCGTGGGGCCCCGGGCGGTCACCTAGGTCCTAGTGCTGGTGCCCGGCGTGGTCGTGGTCGTCGTCGAGCTCCATGAACGGGTGCTCGTCGAGCCGGCCGACCAGCCGGTCGTCGACCGCCGGCTGGAACGGCCCGACCGCGTCGTCGTCGTCGAACGACTCCAGGTCGACGGGGGTGCCCACCTCGCTGACCATCACCACACCGTCGAGGGGCTCCAACTCGGGGACGTCCAGCGCGCCGAGCGAGCCGTCGCCGCTCTGCAGCAGCTCCAGCACCGCCTCGCCGACGCCCTCCACCGGCGCCGGCTCGTCGTCCTCCGGGGTGCCCTCGCGACGGGCCGCCTCGGCCACCCGCAGCAGCGCGGCGACGCTCGGCACCCGGTAGTCGCGACGCTGCCGCACCGAGATCACCCGGGGGTGCGGGTCGCTGGCCTCGGAGCCCTCGGGGCCACTGAAACGCTCGTCGGCCTCGTCCGGGTCGATCGAGTCGACATCCCACGGCGTCACCTCGCCGAAGGCGTCGAGCAACCGCTCGTCGTACGCGAAGGAGGCGTTGTTCAACGCCACGTACGCCTGCCAGACGTCGTCGTCGTCGACGCGGCCCTGTGCGGCGCGTACGGCGGCCAGGTGGTGGCGGGCCGCTTCGATCACCCGCTCGAGAGCGGCGTCCAGCTCACCGTGCTGGTCGGTCATGTGGGGCAGTCCCTTCACGTTTAAGGAGGTCGCGCCGGGCGCGGCTAGCAGCTGCGGAGGAACCGGTCGAGAACCCGCACGCCGAACTGTAGTCCGTCGACCGGAACGCGCTCGTCGATGCCGTGGAACAACGCCGAGAAGTTCAGGTCGGCGGGCAGCCGCAGTGGCGCGAAACCGAAGCAGCGGATGCCGAGCTGCGAGAACGCCTTGGCGTCGGTGCCTCCGGAGAGCATGTACGGAACCGGGCGCGCGCCCGGATCCTCGGCGCGCAGCGCCGCTGACATGGCCTCGACCAGGTCGCCGTCGAAGGTGGTCTCCAACGCCGGCTGGCGCTGGATGTACTCGATCGCGATGTCCGGGCCGACCAGCTCACGCAGCTGCCGCTCCAGCAGCTCGGACTGGCCGGGCAGGCTGCGGCAGTCGATGGTGGCGGTGGCCCGGCCGGGGATGACGTTGTCCTTGTAGCCGGCGCCCAGGCGTGTCGGGTTGGCGGTGTTGCGGATGGTCGCGCCGATGATGTTGGCGATCGGGCCGAGCTTGGCGATGGCCGTCTCCGGGTCCTCCGGGTCCAACTCGACGCCGAGCAGGTCGGAGACCTCCTCCAGGAAGGCGCGCACGGTGTCGGTGACCACCACCGGGAAGCGGTGTCGGCCGATCCGGGCGACCGCCTCGGCGAGCGCGGTGACCGCGTTGTCGTCGTGCACCATCGAGCCGTGCCCGGGGCGGCCCCTGGCGTGCAGCCGCAGCCAGTCGATGCCCTTCTCGGCGGTCTCGATGAGATAGAGCCGCTGGCTGTCGTTGACCGAGTAGGAGAAACCGCCGACCTCGCCGATCGCCTCGGTGCAGCCGTCGAAGAGGCCACTGTGGTTGTCCACCAGGAAGCGCGCGCCGTAGTCGCTGCCCGCCTCCTCGTCGGCGGTGTACGCGAGCACGATGTCGCGCGGTGGTCGCACACCGGTGCGCTGCCAGTGCCGCACCACGGCGAGCACCATCGCGTCGAAGTCCTTCATGTCGATCGCGCCCCGGCCCCAGAGGTAGCCGTCGCGCAGCTCGCCGGAGAACGGGTGCACCGACCACTCGTCGGCGTCGGCGGGCACCACGTCCAGGTGGCCGTGCACGAGCAGCGCGCCCCGGCTCGGGTCGGTGCCCGGGATGCGGGCCACCACGTTCGCCCGTCCCGGTGCGGACTCGTGCAGGACGGACTCCACGCCCACCTCGGCGAGTTTCTCCGCCACGTACTCGGCGGCGCGGCGTTCGCCGACGCTTGTGTCGTTGTCCCCCGTGTTGGTGGTGTCGATGCGCAGCAGGTCGCGGCAGAGGTCCACGACCTCTGCGGTGGGGTCGGGTCGGGCGGAGGCCGCTTCGCTCGTCATCGCCTCTTCATACCAGTCGGCGCCGGCCGACCAGCCGGCGCACCGGTGCGGACAGCCCCGACCCGCCGGGCTGCTGGGCCGGCGCATCGACGGGCCCGGTTTCGCCGACCCCGGGTTCGGGTACCGCCGCCCACGACCGTACGTCCCCTGCCGGAGCTTCCGCCCGCCAGTCGAGGAGGGCACCATGTCCGCCGTTCCCCTGCCGCCGCTGCCGCCCGCACCCGCGCCCGCGGAGGGCTACCGACCCGGTGGCCGCAACATCGCCGACATCGTCGACCGGGAGCACCGGCAACTGCTGGCACTGCTGGACCAGCTCGGTGGCCCGGACGCCACACCGCAGGAAGGACTCGCGGTGCTCACCGCCGCGCTGTCGCGACACCTGTCCGCCGAGGAGCAGTATCTGCTGCCGGCGGTACGCGCCGCGCTGCCGGCCGCCGCCGCGCGGGTGGACGCCGAGATCAGCGCCGACGCCAGTCTGCTCGCCGCCCTGAAGGGTCTGACCGACGAGGCGTTGACCGAGGTCGCCGAGCGGGTCCGCCGACACGTCGACGGGGTGGGCGCGCTCGTCGGTGAGCTGCGCGCGGTCGCGACCGAGGAGGAGCTGATCCGGCTCGGCAACCGGCTGGAGATCGCCGAGGAGGCGGCACCGACCCGACCGCACCCGGGCACTCCGGCCACCCCTCCGTGGAACCGGATCGTCGAGCCGGCGGTCGGGGTGGTGGACAAGGTGCTCGACGCGGTGACCCGCCGGCCGACGTACCTGGCGGACCTGCCGCAGGCACCTCCGGAGTGAGGGGCGACGACAATCCCCAAGTGCATTCATTATCACCGATCCACTCGGGCTATTCCGCCGGCTGACGCGTAGTCCTACCGTCACGGTATGAACCTGGAGCTGCGTCACCTGCGGGTGGTCTGCGCAATCGCGGAGACGGGGAGTGTGACGAAGGCGGCGTCGGCGCTCGGCCTGGCCCAGCCGGCGCTGAC
This sequence comes from Micromonospora sp. NPDC048935, assembly GCF_043197875.1. Classification (NCBI taxonomy): domain Bacteria; kingdom Bacillati; phylum Actinomycetota; class Actinomycetes; order Micromonosporales; family Micromonosporaceae; genus Micromonospora; species Micromonospora sp. NPDC048935. The sequence goes on from NZ_JBICTZ010000007.1 coordinate 219,573, forward strand.
CGCCCAGCTCCAGCGCATCGAGCGGACACTGGGCGGCCCGCTGTTCGACCGGGACCGGCGCGGCGCCCGGCCCACCGCGCTCGGTGAGTTGGTGCTGGCCCGGGCCCGGGTGCTGCTGCCGGCGATGAAGGGTTTGCAGGACGAGGCCGCCCGCCTGGCCGGGGCTGGCGACGCGCCGCCGTGTTACCGGTTCGGTGGGGTGAACAGCCCGATCCTGGGCCGGATGGTGCACCGGTTGGCCGCCGAGCAGCCGCCTGCCCAGATCACCACGTTCGCCTCCTGGTCGGTGGACGAGTTGGCGCAGTTGGTGGCCGGCGGCCGACTGGACTTCGCGCTGACCGGTGTGTGCGGTGACGCCAGCCCGTCGGGCGGGTTCGGGTTGAGCTGGCAGGAGGTGGCCATCGACCCGGTGCTGGTGCTGCTGCCCGAGACGCATCCTCTCGCGGCCGACGACGAGGTGCGTCTGGCGGACCTGCGTCACGAACAGTGGGTGGCCGCCCCGGGCGACGGCTGCTTCGGCGACTGCTTCGCCGCCGCCTGCGCCCGCGCCGGCTTCACCCCCCGCAAGGTGTACGAGACCGACATCCGCGGCTGTGTCGACCTGGTGGACGCCGGTGTGGGGGTGGCGCTGTGCCAGGCGACGTTCCGCCCGGTGGCCGGGCTGGTGACCCGCCGGATCGCCGGCACACCGCTGCGGTGGCGGCTCCTGCTCGGCTGGCACCCGGACTCCCCCGCCGCCCAGGGCGCCGACCTGGTGTTGGAGACGGCCAAGGCGGCGTACGTCGACTCGTTGGCCCCGCATCCGGAATACCTGTCCTGGCTGCTGAGCAATCCGGGGTTCGGTGTGCGGCAACCCAGCGGGATCCGACCGGTCTGAGGCGGTATTCCCGGCCGGTGGCGGTGCGAACCGCCGTTGGCCGGGTATCTGGCGGACATGACCGACCTCTACCCGCCCGCCGACGACCGCGAACTGCTGCGCGAGGCGGCCGCCGCGCACACCGCCGCCACCCGTGCGGTGGAGGCGTTCCTGCGCCGCCTGCCGGAGGTGCCCGACCCGGCGGCCGTGACCGAGTACGCCAACCTGCTCACCCGGGAGGACCAGACCCGCGCCGAACGGGACGCCGCCGCCGACGCGGCGGGGCTGACCATCGCCAGCCTGGAACCGGACCAGGGTCAGTAGCCGGACACGACGGTGCCGTCCCCGCGGAGGGGACGGCACCGTCGTACGTGGGCCGGTCAGCGTTCGACGAGCGGGTCGTGCCCCAGGTCGAGCAGCGAGTGCCGCCAGGTGTCGTCGGCGTTGCCGCGCGACGGTTTGGCGTCCATCAGTTCGCGGATCCGTTCGACCGCCTCCCGCATCACCTCGATGTCCTCCGGGGTGAGGTCGACCTTGCGCTTGTTGAGCACCTTGAGGATCTCCCGGCCCGGCTGGGGCAGGTCGAGGGTCGGGTTCGGGCCGAACGACTCCTCGCCGGAGCCGCGGGTCAGCAACCACGTCCGCAGCTGCTCCGACGGGACGTTGACCTCGGCGTGGAAGTCTTCCCAGAGCACTTCCACCTCGGGGTCGAGCCGCGCTTCGCGTACCATCGGGTCTCCTCTCGCAGGCGGTCGGTCGTCGTGGTCGGTCTTCGGATGCAGGCCCTCCGCGGGCACCCGCGTCCGGCGGGGGTTCGCGGTGGGCGGCGCCAGGATCGGGTCGGGATGGTCGTCCTCGTCCCGGTGTCCCGCGGACTCCGCGGGCTGGTGCGGGTCCTCGGTTTCCTCTCGTCGCGCCGGCCCGCTCATCGCGGGTGCGTCGTCGTGGCGGCGGTGTACCCCCGCTCACCCGCGGTCACGTCGAAGGTGAGCGCGCCGTCGCGGACGTCCACCGTGACCTTCTGTCCCGGTGAGATCGCCGATTCCAGCAGCATGCGGGAGAGGTGGTTGTCCACCTCCCGCTGGATGACCCGGCGCAGCGGACGGGCACCGAACTCCGGTTGGTAGCCGTGCTCGGCGAGCCAGTCGATGCCGGCGGTGGTGAACTCCACCTGCAGGTCCTGGGCGTGCATGCGGCGGCGGGTGTCCTCCAGCAGCAGCGCGGTGATGTCGCGTAGCTGCTCGGCCTCCAGCCGGCGGAAGATGATGACCTCGTCGATGCGGTTGAGGAACTCCGGGCGGAAGTTCTCCTGGAGGCGGCGCATCAGCCGCTCGCGCAGTTCGTCGTTCTCCTGCTCGCTGCCCACGGCCCCGCTGCCGAAGCCGACCGAGCGTTGGGCGCCGGTGATCAGCTCCGAGCCCAGGTTGCTCGTCATGATCAGTACGGTGTTCTTGAAGTTCACCGTGCGACCCTGGCTGTCGGTCAACCGCCCGTCGTCGAGCACCTGGAGCAGGATGTTGAACACGTCCGGGTGGGCCTTCTCGATCTCGTCGAGCAGCACCACCGCGTACGGGCGGCGACGCACCGCCTCGGTGAGTTGGCCGGCCTCCTCGTAACCGACGTACCCGGGCGGGGCGCCGACCAGCCGACTGACCGTGTGCCGTTCCTGGAACTCGCTCATGTCCACCCGGACCATCCGGTCCGCCTCGCCGAACAACGCCTCGGCGAGGGCACGGGCCAACTCGGTCTTGCCGACGCCGGTCGGGCCGAGGAACAGGAAACTGCCCATCGGCCGCTCCGGGTCGGCCAGCCCGGCCCGGGAGCGACGGACGGCCTCGGCGACCGCGGAGACCGCGTCGTCCTGGCCGACCACCTTCTGGTGCAGTTGCCCCTCCAGGCGCAGCAGCCGGTCCCGTTCCTCCTCGGTGAGCTGGCTGACCGGGATGCCGGTGGCCCGGGAGACCACCTCGGCGATCTCCTGCGGGCCCACCTCGGGCACCTGGGAGGTGGACGAGCCGTCCTCGCCGTTCGCGCGACGGATGTCCTCCTCCAGCTCGGAGATCCGGTCACGCAGGGCGGACGCGCGCTCGTACTGCTCGTCGGTGACGGCCTGTTCCTTGTCCCGGCGTACCTCGTCGAGCTCCTGCTCCAACTCCCGCACGTCGGAGGCCGGCGTCCGGGTCCGCAACCGCACCCGCGCGCCGGCCTGGTCGATGAGGTCGATGGCCTTGTCCGGCAGGAACCGGTCGGTGACGTACCGGTCGGACAACTCGGCGGCGGCGACCAGCGCCTCGTCGGTGAAGCGCACCTGGTGGTGGGCCTCGTACCTGTCGCGCAGCCCGCGCAGGATCGCGATGGTGTCGTCGACGCCAGGCTCGGGCACCAGCACCGGTTGGAAGCGGCGGGCCAGCGCGGCGTCCTTCTCGATGCTCTTGCGGTACTCGTCGAGCGTCGTCGCGCCGATCACCCGCAGCTCGCCACGGGCGAGGGCGGGTTTGAGCATGTTGGACGCGTCCATCCCGCCCTCACTGCCGGCGCCACCCGCCCCGACCAGGGTGTGGATCTCGTCCATGAAGATGATCAGCTCGTCCCGGTGCGCCCGGATCTCGTCGATCACCTTCTTCAGCCGTTCCTCGAAGTCGCCCCGGTAGCGGGTGCCGGCGACCAGGCCGGCCAGGTCGAGTTGGACGACCCGCTTGCCGAGCAGGGTCTGCGGCACGTCGCCGTCGCAGATCCGTTCGGCCAGCCCCTCGACGATGGCGGTCTTGCCGACGCCGGCCTCGCCGATCAGCACCGGGTTGTTCTTGGTACGCCGGGACAGGATCTCCACGGCCTGCTCGATCTCGTCGGCCCGTCCGATCACCGGGTCGATCTGATCCATCCGCGCCAACTCGGTGAGGTCCTGCCCGTACTGGTCCAGGGTGGGCGTGCCGCGATCCGGCTTCGGCCCGGTCATCGGCCCGCGCTCGGCGTTGGCGGCCTGCAACGACTCGGGTTGGATCCGACCGGCGGCCAGCATCCGACCGGCCGGCGACTCCGGGTTGAGCGGCAACGCCATCAGGATGTGCTCGGGGCCGATGTAGTTGGCACCCATCGCCCGGGACAGCTGGTGGGCGTCGAGCAGCGCCCGCTTCGCGGCGGGGGTCAACGACAGGTTGGGCGGCACCTCGCCGCGCGGTGCGCCGTCGCCCTTCCCGCCGAGGGCGTTGAGCAGGGTGTCCGGGTCGGCTCCGGCCCGGCGGACCAGGTCACGGAGCGATTCGCGTTGCAGCGCCGCCCAGAGCAGGTGGTCGGTGTCCAGGTCGCTGCTGTGGCGTTGCGCGGCCCGCCGGGCCGCGTCGGCCAGCATCTCCCGGGCGTCCGCCGTCATCAGTCGGGTGATGTCGACCCGGTGTGGCGGTCGGCGTCCTCCCTCGCCCCGGCCGAAGTATCTGGCCAGGAATTCGTCCCACGGGTCGGAGCCGGTGTCACCGGGTCCCATCATGTCTGTCCTCCGCAGTAGGGCGCGGCACGGTCGGCAGGGGCTACCCGGCGCGCGCCCCGACAAACGCCGCGGAAGGCGGAGCACCGGCTTTCCGGGAGTGGCGTCGGGCTGGGGCCGGCCGTTGGTGGCAGGCTGACCGGATGGATGAGACCCCGCTGCTGATCGTGGATGGCGCCAACGTGGTGGGCTCCCGCCCGAACGGGTGGTGGCGGGACCGCGCCGGGGCGGCGGCCCGGCTGCGCGACTCCCTCGCCCCGGTGGCGACGATCGGGCTGCCGGCCCGGCTGCCCGCCCCGGTGGAGGTGGTGCTTGTGGTCGAGGGGGCTGCGCGGGACGTGCCCGGGACCGACGACGTCCGGGTGGTCTCCGCCCCGGGCTCCGGCGACGACAGCGTGGTCGACCTGGTCGCGGGCGCACCGCAGCGACGCCGGCTGGTGGTCACCGCGGACCGGGAGCTGCGCGAGCGGGTCACCGCCCTGGGCGCGGAGGTGTACGGGCCCCGCTGGCTACGCGAAAATTGAGAAGTTCTCGCACCGGGAGTCCCACAGAACGGACTCCCGGCACTTCAGGGCCCCTACCGGACAGGTGGGCAGGAACACCGACAGGGCGAATGTTCTTTCGGCGCGGCCGATAGGCTCTAATGGAGATCTCCCCGCCCCCAGGAGGTTCCGCCGTGGCGAGCGTCGCCGAGCTGAAGGCTGCCATCGATGTCGCCCTCCAACAGATCGGTGACGGGCAGACAGCCGTGCAGGCCGCCGGTGAGAAACTGGCCGAGGCGCAGCAGACCCTCGCCGGTGCGCTGGAGGGCAGCGGGCACGAGACCGTGGAGGCGGCCCAGGCGTCGCTGACACAGGCCAGCCAGGAGCTGGAGGAGTGTCTCGCCGCGACACTTGTCGCGGTCGAGCAGGCGCAGCTCTACGTCGCGACCCTGTAGGCCGCCGTGTCCATCATCGAGGACGTCGGTGGGCAGGTCCGCGCCGCCAGCGAGGAGTTCCCGCTGGCCCTGCTCGGGCAGGCCCTGGAGAAGTTCGGCCTGGCCGCGGAACGACTGCGCTGGGTCCGCCAGGAGTCGGCCAACCCCATGGGGGTGCCCGAGTTGTCCGCCGCCACCGAGCACGCCGAGAGCGCCGGCTACGCGTTACGGGTGGCACAGGAGCAGCTCTCGGCGTACCTGGCGGCGATCGGGCTCGCCGCGGACGGGTCTTCGGCCCCCCGCCCCGAGCAACGCGCTCCCCGACACGACACGCCACCGGCGGCCGGGCCCACCGCTGTCGCGCCGGAGCCGGCCGAGCAGGTCCGAATGCGCCGTTGGTGGTCGGTGCGGGTGGCGGAGTTGACCGGCGGGCGCGAGGGCCCCGACGACGAGCCCGACGAGCGGGTGGGTAACTCCCAGGAACTGCTGCGCCGGGTGGTGGGTGGTGTCCGCTCCGGCGACCGGGACCGGCTGCGCAAGGAGTTGCGGCGGGCCTCGGCCGACGTGGGGTTGGGCATGGCGGCGCTGGCGCCACCGCTGCTGCGCGAGCTGGCCGGTGAGCTGCTGGGGCACCCGCCCCGCGCCGCCGACCTCCCTCGGCTGCGCGGCGAGTTGGACGGGCGCGTGCGCGACCTGCTGCCCGGGTTGCCGCCGCCGGTGCTGGAGACGCTGCTGACCCGGGTGTGCCGGATGCCGCCACCGCGCGCCTCCGGGGAGCCGCCACACGCCGCCGACTCCGCGGTGACCGCCGGCGTGGCGACCGGGCTGCTGCTCGCCCGCCTCGGCCGGGACCTCCCCTCCGGCCCGAAAGAGCCGGCGGGAGCGGGGCAACCGGACGGCGGACAACGACCAGGCGGCGAGCACCAAGGCGGAGCGCAGCACCAAGGCGGAGCGCAGCAACCGGCGCGGGCCGGCAAACCGGCGGGCACTGGGCAGTCGGGTGGGGCCGGGCAGTCGGGTGGGGCTGGGCGAGCAGGCGGGGCTGGGCGAGCGGCGGGTGCGGGCGCGCGCGCCGGCGGTGCGGCGCAGCGGCCAGGCACGACCGGTGCGCAGCGCTCCGGTGGGCTGCCGCCGCGCTCGGAGGGGCTGCCGCCGCGCCCCGGTGGGCCGCCGCCACCACGCTCGGGCAGCCCGTGGCGGGACGCGCCGACGCGCCGGGGCTCCGATGGCTGACCGGCGCGGTCAGCTCGCCAGGCGCGTCCGGGACACCCTGGCCGAGGCGTTGGGCGCCACCCGTACCCGGTTGTCCGCCGCGCAGGCGGAGCTGACCGCCGGGCGGGAACGGCTGGCCCGGGTCCAGCGGGCGGCAGCCGTCGTACCGGAGCGGGTTGGCGCGCAGCGGGACCGCCGCATCGCCGACATCGACGCCCGCTACTCCGCCCGGATCGCCGAGCTGGCCCGGCGCGCCGCCGACGCCGCCCGCCAGGAGGCGCCCGGCTGCGCGGGGGCCGACTGGGTGGGGTGGGCACCGACGCCGACCCTCCGGGCGGAGCCGCCCGGCGCGCTGCGGGTCGGCACGGTCCGGATCGACGGCGTCGACCCGGTGCCCGCACTGGTGCCGCTCCTCGACGCCGGCCACGTCCACCTCTCCGGCAATGACCGGGCCGGCTGCGACGCGGTGGTGTCCGCGTTGCTGCTGCGGGCCGCCGGCCGCGCCGCCCCCGGCGCGGTCCGGCTGACCGGGTACGACCCGGAGCAGCTCGGCGGGGGCCTGGCCGGGTTCGCGCCGCTGGGCACGGCAGGGCTGCTCACCCTCGTCGGCCCCGGCGGGCTGGGTTCGCTGCTGGACGACCTGGTGGAGCAGATCCGCCGGATCAACGAGACGGTCCTCGCCGGCGAGTACGCCTCGCTGCGGGAACTGGCCGCGGCGACCGGCCGACGACCCGAACCGTGGCGGGTGGCGGTGCTGCTCGGCGGTGACGAGCTGAACCGGCACGAGCGTGGCCAGTTGGACCGGGTCGTACGGGCCGGCCCGGCGTGCGGGGTGCACCTGGTGGTGCACGGGGTGCCGGTGCCGGACGATCCGACGGTGACCCGGGTGGTGGCCGGGGCCTCCGGTACGCGCATCGGCGGGGCGGCCGGGCTGCCGATCCGACTGGACCCGCCGCCACCGGCGACGCTTGTCACCGAGACCTGCCGGGAGATCGCCGCGCAGGTGAACGCTGGCCCACCACCGACCCCGTTCGCCGACCTGCTGCCCCAGCCCGAGCTGATGTGGCGGGAGGACTCCGCGGACGGGTTGACCGCGCCCATCGGTGAGGGACCGCAGGGCCGGCCGGTGCGGCTGACGTTGGGTGACTACCCGCCGCACGCGCTGATCGGCGGGCCGTCCGGCACCGGCAAAACCAACCTGATCTTCGCGTGGATCGGTGCCCTCGCGGCCCGCTACTCCCCCTCCGAGCTGGAGTTCTACCTGCTGGACTTCAAGGAGGGGGTGTCCTTCGCGCGGTTCGCGCAGGGTCGGCGCGACCCGAGCTGGTTGCCGCACATGCGCCTGGTCGGCATCAACGTCAACACCGACCGGGAGTTCGGGTTGGCGCTGCTGCGGTTCCTCGCCGAGGAGCTGCGCCGTCGTGCCGACGCGGCCAAGAAGCACGAGGTGACCAAGCTGGCCGAGCTGCGGGCCGTCGACCCGAACGGGCACTGGCCACGGATCGTCGCGGTGGTCGACGAGTTCCAGATGCTGCTCGCCGGCCGGGACGTGGTCGCCCGGGAGGCGGCCGACCTGCTGGAGGACCTGGCCCGGCGCGGCCGGTCGCAGGGCATCCACCTGGTGCTCGCCTCGCAGGACGTGCGAGGCATCGAGGCGCTGTGGGGCCGCCCGGCGCTCGTCGCCCAGTTCACGCTGCGCATCGCGTTGCCCAAGGCGCTGCGGATCCTCGCCGAGCGCAACGACGCGGCGCAGTCGCTGCCCCGCTGGCACGCGGTGGTCAACGCCGAGTCGGGCATGGTGGAGGGCAACGAGGTCGCCCGGATCCCTTCGGCCAGCGACTGGGAGACGTGGAGCGGGTTGCAGCATCGACTGTGGCGGATGCGCCCGCCCGATGCGGCGCCGGCCCGACTCTTCGACGGCGACGCGATCCCCCGGCTGACGGACGCACCGGACTTCCGGGCGCTCACCGCGCCCGCGGACGGAAGCGCGCCGCGCAACCCGGTGGCCCTGCTCGGCGAGATCATCGACGTGCAGTCGCGGTCGGCGGCGCTGCGGCTGCCGCGCGCACCGGGGCGCAACCTCGCGGTGCTGGGCACCCGGGTGGACGAGGCGTGCGCGGTGCTCGACGCGGCGGCCCGGTCGCTGGCCCGCCAGCACCCGCCGGGCACCGCCCGGTTCTCCATCGCCTGCCTCGACGCGGACGCCGACCCGATGGCCCGTGCCCTCTACGAGGACCTGGCCGACGACGCCGCCTGGTACGACGAGGAGACCGTGGGCGAGCTGATGGCCGAGACGGCCGACGGGCTGACCGGGCCGGGCAGCCCGCACTACCTGCTGCTGTTCGCGGTCGACGCGGCGGCCGGCACACTGGCCGCCCGCGCGGGCCGGCGCACCGGCCTGGAGCAGCTCCGCCGGATCCTGCACGACGGGCCGGAACGACGCACGCACGTGCTGGCCTGGTGGCGAGGGGTGGCTCGGATGCGCGCCGACCTCGGCGGGCCGGCCGCCCGCACGGACCAGATCGGGGCCTGGGTGGCGCTGGACGCGCACGGTGGCGAGCTGGGTTCGTCGCTCTACCCGGGCACCGGCGGCCCCGACTGGTATCCCCGCCCCTGGCGGGGGCTCTTCTTCGACCGGGCGGTCCACCGCACCGGACAGGTGATCATCCCCTATGGGCCGTCGTGGTGAACGAACCAGTGGCCAGTGAGACGTACGCGGCGCAGTTGCGGCGACTGGCCGAGCTGACCGCACGGGTGCACGAGCAGCGCGCCGAGGCGCACACCTGGTACGAACGGCAGTGCGCCGCCGCCGAACAGGCCGTCGCCGACGCCGCCGAGCAGGTCCAGTATGCCGAGGTGGAGCTCGTCGAGGCGCGCGAGCAGCAGGAACGGGTCGACGCCGAGGTGGCGCACCTGTGGCAGCAGGTGCGTACCCGCCTCGGTGCCCGTCGCCTCGGCGGCCCGCCCGCTCCCGCCACCGGCGGCGGTGACACCGACGCGGTGCTGCTGCTCACCCGCGCCCGGGACCTGCTCGACCGGGCCGGGCAGCCGGGTGAGCTGCCGGGCTCGGTCAACCCGCTGCTGGCGCTCTGCGGGGTGGCCGGTGCGGTGCTCGCGTACGCGCTGGGGGCGGGGGCGCGGGCGTTGGGCGTCGGGTACGGCGGCGACCTGGCGGTCGGGCTGCCGGTGCTGGCACTGGTGGTGACCCTGCTCGGGCCGTTGGTCGGGCTGGTGCCGGCGCGGGTGCTGGCCGACAGGCGGCACGCGGTGCTCGGCCCCCGGCCGATCACGGTGGTCATCGGCGCCGGGGTACTGACCACCGCGCTGCTGCTGGCCCTCGGCCGGTGACCGATCGGTCCACCGAGGCTGTCGAGAAGCTGACCCCCGGCACGGCCACGAGCAGCGCGCGATCTTCGCTACGGTACGTCCGATGGTCAGCTTCTTCCTGAGTTACCGCGCTGGCGACGACACCGGTGTCGGGCGCCTGCTCGACGACATGCTGACCGCTCGGTTCGGCACCGAGAGCGTGGTGCGCGACGAAGACAGCGCGGCGGCGTCCACCGCCGAGCTGCGGCGTCGCCTGGCAGCCTCGGCGGCGCTGATCGTCGTGCTCGATCCTGCCCTGCCGAAGCTCCTCGGGGACCGCCAGACTTTCGCCATCGCCCTCACCACGTCCGTTCCGGTCGTCGCGGTGCTGGTGGACGATGCTCACCTGGCACCGATGGTGAGCGCGCACACCACGCTCAGCACGCTCGCGGTGCGGCGCTCCGAGGTCCGGACGGCCACCGCCCGTAGGGCCGTCCGCCGGCTGTGCGACAAACTCGCGGAGAGTCTGGGCCCCGACGACTTGCCAGTCGGGCCCTCGATCCCGCTGATCCTGCGCACGGAACCGGTGCGACAGGTCATGTCGCCGCCCAGCAGCCAGCCATCGGTGACGGTCGTCTACTCGACGCATCAGGGTGCTCTGGAGGTCGCCGACACCGGCCGGCACCATTCGGGGCTCGCGGCCCGGTACGAGACGCGCTACGAGGTGGACACCAGTGTCCACCAGCGGGTGTTCGGCCTTCGGCTGCCCGCGACCGGCGGCGCCGGCCACGTCGAGTCGTCCATCGTCGTTGACTTCTGGGTGAGCGACGCGGTCCAGGTCGTCCACTGCGAGATCACGGACGCCGCGGTCCTGGTCCGCGAGATCCTGCTGGGCGCCTGCCGACCGACCGCGTCGCGGTACGCCGGCGACGAGGTGTCCTCGGCCGAGGCAGCCCTCAACCGACAGCTCGCCACCGACACGTTCACTCTGGACGGCATCACCGTGCGCGTGAGAGACGTGCGGCTGTTCGTCGACGACCGCGCCGCACGGCCCCAGCGGGCCGCCCAGCGGCGGAGACTCCGCCAGACCGATGCCCTCGGGGACGACACGGACATCACCGCACGCCTGGTCTACGGCGGTTCGCCTTGGCGTGCCGCAGGTGGCGTTCTGCTCTCCGACGAGGACGCCGACGGATGGGCCGGTGCGACACCGCCGATCTCCGCACCGCAGACCTCGCCACCGCCGACCGTCACCCCGGCGCCGACGCGACTGCTGGTGGCGCGTGCGCCCACCCGGGTCCCGGTGGGGCAGGACCTGAGCGTCGAGGTCCGGATCGTCACCGAGGGACGATCGGTTCACCCTGACGCGGTGCCGGCACCTATGCCGCGACTTGTCGTCGCCGACGTCGGCACGCCGGTCACGATGACCGTGCACGCGTCCGCCGGCCTGCACGCCGACGGCCCACTTCAGCAGACCGTACTGGTCCTGCCGGACGACGATCCGGATCCGATCCGGTTCGGTTTCGGCGCGCGTACCCCAGGGTTGCATCGCGTCGACGTGACGGCCTGGGCCGGCGGCACGTTCCTCGGTGAGGTCTCCGTCGAGGTCTCTGTCGCCGACGGTGGGCAGTTCCGCGACGGCCAACCGAAGGCCGCGCCGATGGGTGCCCCCCGGGCGCGACCGGGCGAGGTCACGATGGAGGTCCGCTTCGACGGCAGCCGCTACACCTTCCAGTTGCGCTCCGACGAGGCGTTGTTCGCCCCGGTCGTCGAGTCGGTCACGAACCCGCCGAACGCCGCTGTGGAGAACGCCATTCGGGAGATGCAGCAGTTGGCCGGCGGTGGTTCGCGGTACACCGCGACGATGACCCGCGAGGTGGTCCGGTCGGCGGGGATCCAGCTGTGGTCGGAGCTGGTGCCGGCCGATGTGCGCGACCAGTTCTGGCAGGTCCGTGGCGACATGAGCGCCTTCACGATCGCCACCGACCACGACGTGGTCCCGTGGGAGCTGCTCCATCCACTCAGCGCGCGGCACGACGAAGGTTTCCTCGTCGAGCAGGTCCCGGTGGTCCGCCGCACCTACGGGCAACACCGCACCGCGATGATCGGCCTGCGCAACCCGCGCTTCGTGGTGCCGGCCCGGGCCCCCACCGGCGCGCACGAGGAGGTCGCCGCCATCCGCGCGATCCTCGGCGCGGCCCACAGCGAGCCCATCACCAGCGCCGACGAGCTGCTCACCCTGATCAATTCGGGAACGCTGGGCGCTACCCACTTCGCCTGTCACAACACCTTCGCGGCGGACGGCTCGTTCATCGACATGGACGGCGGCCGGTTCAAGCCGGCCCTTCTCGCCGAGGCCAGCATCCGGAAACTGCTGGCGGAGTCGGGCCCTCTGGTGTTCATCAACGCGTGCCGGAGCGCGGGCGTGGCCCCGACGTACACCAGGATGCTCGGGTGGGCGCAGCAGTTCATGTCGTCCGGTGCCGGCGCTTTCGTGGGCACGCTCTGGGCGGTGCGTTCGGACAGTTCGGCGCACTTCGCCACCGCGTTCTACCGGTCCCTGGCCGGCGGCGCCACGCTCGGCGCGGCGGCCCTGGCCGCCCGGGTCGCGCAACGCGACGACCCGCTCGACCCGACCTGGCTGGCCTATACCGTGTACGGCGACCCGTTCGCCACCGCCGCCGTCTGACCGGTCGGCACCTCAACCTAGTGCGCAAGGATGGTGCGGCATGGACGTGATCGACTACAGCGTGCCCGTCGAGGAGCTGGTGGCGGCGGTGAAGTATGCGGTGGAGCAGGCCGGCATCTCCACCACCGACGAGGGTCGAGACCTGCGGGTCGCCTCCGTTCAGTTGGTCCTGAACGCGGTGGTCACCACGAAGGTCGGCGGCGGCGTGGACTTCCGGGTCCCGGTGATCGGCTGGAAGGTCAAGGTCGGCGGCAGCCGCTCCCACCAGCGGACCCACACGATCGACATCACACTCGTCGCCGAGGATCTCCAGGATCGGCACGAACTGCGGCACAGCGCGGTCGCGGCGACCCTGGTGGACGCGATCACCACCATCCGCGCGGTGGTCGCCGCCGGCAGCGGCGGTGACGACCCGCTGGTGTTGCGGACCGGCAGCGTCGAACTCGTCTTCGGCGTCACCGAGCAGGGCACCATCTCGGTCGGCGCGGAGGGCGAGCTGACCGACGAGATCACGCACACGCTCCGGATCGAGCTGGTCGCGGCCACCACCGGGTAGCTCAGGCCGGGACCAGGACGGCCTCCGGGCGGGCCCGCTGGCGCAGTCGCCCGGCGAAGCGTGCGCTACGCCGGCAGTGCCGCGACGGTGGCCGCGACGAAGCCGTCGGGGTTGTCCAGCATGATGTTGTGGCCGCTGTCCGGCACGGCGACCACCCGCACGCCGGCGTCGGACAGGGCGCGCGCACCGACCGGTTCGTCACCGGCGGGGTGGAGGTAGGTGCGCGGCACGGGCAGGTCGAGCAGCAGCTCACGGATGGTCGGGGTGCTGCCGCGGTTGAGGTGTACCGCCGTACGGTAGAGCGCCTCCGGACCAGCGAGCCGCATCGTCGCCGCCCAGGCCGCGCCGACGCGGGTAAGCGTCTCGGCTCGGCCGCCGCCGTGGACGAACTGCTCCTCGGTGTAGCGGGCTCCGATGCCGACGCCCGGAGGCTGCGGGTCGAGGGTGGCATGAACGAGAACCAGCGCGCTGACGAGATGCGGATGGCGGGCGGCCAGGGCGACGGCGACGGCGCCGCCCATGCTGTGGGCGATCACCTCTGCGGCGCTGACTCCGGCGGCGGTGAGCGCGGTGGCGACGAGGTCGGCGTGCTCCTCAAGGGTGTACGAGGCGTCGGCCGGTCGGTCGCTGATGCCGTGCCCGAGCAGATCCATCAGCAGGCTGCGCCGTCCGGCGAGGGCGGGGTCGGTGGCCGCCGCGGTGTAGTACGCCGGCGAGGAGGCGCCGAGGCCGTGCAGGTAGACCCGGGCGGGTTCGGCGCCGGGCAGTTCCACCCAGCGGATCGTCGTGCCGTCTCGTCGGACCTGGGCGCCCCGCATCACGTGCCTCCTGACTGATACCTCGTGTTCGAGGTATTCCGTTGCCGAGGTAAGTTAGCACGGTGTTGGAGTTCGCGATATTGGGCTTCCTGGGCGACGCCCCGCTGCACGGTTACGAGCTACGCAAACGGGTGGCTGCGCTTACCGGCCACGTCCGGCCGATCGCGGACGGGACGCTGTACCCGACGATCAAGCGGATGGAACGTGCGGGCCTGCTTCGTCGGGACGTGCAGGCTGGCCAGGTGGCGGCCCCACGACACGTGCTGATCCTGAGCCCGGCCGGACAGGCGGAGCTGCTGCGTCAGCTCCGCACCCCCGACGAACTCTTCATCACCGACGAGAACCGCTGGTTCACCCTGCTGGCCTTCCTGCATCGCCTCGACGACCCGGCAGCCCAGGCGGCCGTCCTGCGCCGCCGCCTCGACTTCCTCACCCAGCCGGCTAGCTTCTTCTGGGACGGCGACCGACCGCTGCGCGCTGACGACTTTCCCGACGACCCGTTCCGCCGAGGTCTCTTTCGCATCGCCACCGCCACCAGCCGCACCGAGATCGCCTGGCTACGGGAAATGCTCACCGCACTGGCGCGGTAGCTCAGGCCGGGACCAGGACGGCCTCGCGAAGCAGTCGGCGGGTCAGGGTGACCCGGTCGGCGTCGTCGGGCAGGCCGGGTAGGTCGCCGACGCGGGTGACCGCGCCGCTGAGCAGGACACGAACCGCCGGCGCACAGGTCGCCGGCAGGGTGATGGTGCGGTCGAACAGCCGCAGCGCCACCGTGTCCGATCCGTGTGGCGCCAGCTGCCAGCGCAGGCCGGGCCGCAGGGTGACACGTGTGTCGGCGGTCAGTGTGGCCAGCGCGTCGGCCTGGGCGAGCGGTCGGATGGGTGCGGGGCGGGCAGCCGGCCAGGCCCGTTGGCGCAGCCGCGCGGCGACCGCGCCCGGGTCGGCGCGCAGCAGCCAGTCGCGCAGCGCCTCCACCGTCTCGGTCAGCTCCGGCTCGATGGCGTCCGGGTCGGCGACGTCGGTGCCGAACGGCAGGGTGGCCCGCAGCCGCTGGTCCTCGGCTGCCAGCGCCAGCAACTCCTCGACCAGGGCGTAGCGGGTGAGCGCCCGGATGCCCACGGTGAGGTGCAGCGAGCTGGCGTCCTGCGCCTGCGCGCTGTGCAGCCAGCCCCGGGGCAGGTAGAGGGCGTCGCCGGGGGCGAGCACCACGTCCAGCGCGGCGGGACCCTGCGCGGTGGCGCCGACCTCGTCGGCGCGGCCACCCCACGGCTGCTTCTCCAGCGGGTCGGGCAGCACCGGCGGGTGGATCCGCCAGTGTTTGCGGCCGTCGACCTGGAGGACGAACACGTCGTGCGTGTCGTAGTGGGTGGCGAAGCCCTGGCTGCCGGCCGGGGTGAGGTAGGCGTTGATCTGTAGCGGCTGGTTGAGCGCGAGGCCCAGGTCACGGGCGAAGTCGACGAGCGGTGGCCAGATCCGGTGCAGACCCTGCAACACCAGCGTGGCACCGGAGGCGTACTGCTCCAGGACCCGCTCGTCGAGCACCTGGTCGCCGATCTCGGCGCCGGCACCGCCGCCGCCGGTCCAGCGGGCCGCGGGCACCAACTGGCCGTCCTTGGCGACCCGCAGGAACGGGGTACGCAGACCTCGGCGGCTCAGCAACTCGTCGGCGTCGGCGGGGCTGAGCAGGTCGGTGAAGCCGGCCGGGTCGGGCAGCTCGGCGGCGCGGGACAGCAGTGGGGTGTGGCCCCAGTGCGCGGCGGCGAACTTGGCCGGTTCGACCGAGACGCAGCGGGCCAGCGCGGCGGCGGGAGCCGTGGACGAAACCGCCGGGCGGCCGTGGCCGCCCGGCGGGTCGAGGTGCGTCATGGTGTGCCGCTACCGTGCGCTGCCGTCGGCGCCACCGTCCTGCTGACCCGGCGTCGCACCGCCGTCGGCGGGACCTTCCGCGCCACCGTCGGCACCACCGTCGTGCTGACCGGGGGTCGCACCACCGTCGGCGGGGCCCTCCGCGCCACCGTCCGCGCCACCGTCCTGGTGACCGGGGGTCGCACCACCGTCGGCCGGGCCCTCCGCGCCACCGTCCGCGCCACCGTCCTGGTGACCGGGGGTCGCACCACCGTCGGCCGGGCCCTCCAGGCCGCCGCCGCTGGTGGTCTGCATGTCGTCGTCGTTGAGTGCCATCGGTACTCCCTCGGATGTGCCGCCCCGCCGTACGCCGGGGTCCGTCGTGCTGCGGGTGGTACCCCACGCGCGATCTTCTCTAACCCTCACCGTAGACGTCGGGGCGGGGCGACACGGGCGGTTCGCGGGCCGCGGCGCAGAGTGTCAGGATGGGACGGTGATCCTGGTGGGCACGTCCGGCTGGCAGTATCGGGACTGGCGGGGCCGCTTCTATCCGCAGCGGCTGCCGCAGCGGCTGTGGCTGGAGCACTTCGCCGACGGGTTCGCCACGGTGGAGGTCAACAACGCCTTCTACCGGCTGCCCGAGCGGGACACCATCGCCGCCTGGCGGGCACGGACTCCGGCGGATTTCTGCGTGGCGGTGAAGATGAGCCGCTATCTCACCCACATCAAACGGCTGCGTGACCCGGCCGAGCCGGTGGCCCGGTTCCTCGGGCGTGCCACCGCGCTCGGTGACCGACTCGGCCCGGTGTTGCTGCAACTGCCACCGAACCTGCGGGTGGACGTCGAGGCGCTGGATGCCACACTGCGGCTGTTTCCGGCCGACGTGCGGGTCGCGGTCGAGCCCCGGCACCCCTCCTGGTGGACCGACGCCACCCGGGCGGTGCTGGAGCGGCGTCGGGCGGCCCTGGTCTGGGCGGACCGGCTGGGCCGCCCGGTCGCCCCGCGCTGGCGCACCACCGACTTCGGTTACCTGCGGCTGCACGAGGGCCGGGCCCGGCCCTGGCCCCGGTACGGTCGCGCCGCGCTGCGCTCCTGGGCGCACCGGCTGGCCGACGCGTTCGGCGCGGACGAGCCGGCGTACGTCTACTTCAACAACGACCCGGGCGGTGCCGCCATCGTGGACGCGGTCGCCTTCGCCGCGCTGGCCCGTCGGGCCGGGCACCCGGTGTCCCGGGTGCCGACCCCCGCCGAGGCGGACACCTCCGTCGACTGAGCCCGCCCGACGGGTCGTCGGGCGGGCTCACGCGCGTCAGGCCGTCACGGCATCATCGTGGCCAGGTCCTTCGGCATGGTGTCCTTCACGTCCTGCCACTCGCCCTGGGTGACGTGTCGGCGCAGGGTGTCGAGCACCACCTGCGTCACCCGCTCCGGGCCGCCCTCCGCGTCGTACGGGAAGCCCTGGCGGACCTCGTAGAGGAAGTCGTCCCGGTTGAGCTTGATCGGCACGTCCGACGGGACCCACCCGTCGAAGTAGATGCCCCGCACCAGCACCGGCAACTGCTGGGCGAACTCCACGCTCTCGTCCACCGGCAGGCGGTCGCGCAGCAGGTGCAGCACCGTGCGCAGCGCCGCGTACGACTGGTTGCGCCGATCCTTCGGCCAGCCGTAGGCGTTCTCGATGTCCTTCAGAATGAGGTTCGTCTTGTCCAGCGACGATTCGAACGCTGAGATCATCGCGTCAGCCATCGGTCGACCCCCGTTCCGTGCTGTCCCACCGTCGGTCGTCGCTGCGACGTGGCGGCCCCACCGGGCCACGGCGGGCCCGCACCGGGCTGCCCTGCGGGGCACGCCGTGCGTTGTCGGGTGTGCCGACCACGTGCAGGACGGCTCCACGCCGTCGATCCGTCACCACTCGTACCGTCATCCCCCGTCACCTCCGTGTCGTCTCCGGTGGCGGCCACCCTCCAGGTGGCCACGCCCACCGTGTCCACCCTGCCGGCGGACGGGGTGAGCCGGCCCCACCCCGATCGGGTGAGCCGACGTCAGTCCGCGCCGAGCAGCCCGGCCAGGGTCGTCGCGTTGGTCTGCGCGTAGTCCCGATAGCAGTTGTTGAAGAGGACGTGGGTCTGGCCGGCCTGGTCGGCCAGCTCGCGCAGCTTCGGCGCCCAGTCGGCCAACTCCCGTTTGGAGTAGTGGTAGCCGAACTTCTCGTGGATGTCCTTGCTTGTCCACTTGTCGCTGTGGCCGTGGAACCGCACGACCGCGAGGTCCGCGGTGGCGGCCAGCACCGGGGGCAGCGACGACCGGTGGCCCTGCGGCATGTCCACGCAGACGTACGGCAGGTCGTGCTCGCGCAGGAAGGTCAGGGTCTCCTCGGCGTTGTCGCCGTCGAACCAGGAGGCGTGCCGGAACTCGTAGACACCGCGCAGTGGCGCGCAGCGCTTCGCCACCTCCAGCAGGTACTGCTTGTTGGCCCGCTTGATGGTGAACCAGGGCGGGAACTGGAACAGCAGCGCACCCAGCTTGCCCGCCTCGACAAGGGGGTCCAGGGCGGACAGGAACCGCGTCCAGACCTCCTCGTACGCCTGCGCGGGCAGGTCGTCGGGGTAGACGTTCTTCTTGTCGGTGTCCGGTCGCAGGTCCTTGTAGAGGGCGTTGACCCGGGTCGGGTGCCCGGTCAGCAGGCTGAACGCCTTGATGTTGAAGGTGAAGCCCTCGGGGGTGCGTTCGGCCCACAGCCTCGCGGTCGCCTCGGCGGGCGGGGAGTAGTAGGTCGCGTCCACCTCGACAAGTGGGAACGTGCGGGCGTAGTAGGCCAGTCGCTTCTCCGGGGTGTCCGCGGTCTGCGGATACCACCCCGAGTCCAGCAGGGTGCGGTCGGTCCAGGACGCGGTGCCCACCAGGATGTCACCCATGGGTGAAGTCCATCGCGGTGTGGACCGACCGGCAACCGCTGGCGTCGCTCAGGCCGCCCGCCGTTCACGGGTCTGCTTGCAGGACACACAGGTGGTGGCGGCCGGGAAGATCTCCAGCCGTTCCACCGGGATCGCCGCCGAGCACCCCTCGCACCAGCCGTAGGTGCCCTCGGCAAGCCGGCCGAGGGCGTGCTCGTACTGGGCGCGGCGGTCGAGAATCGTACGCAACAGCGACTGCGCGGTGTCCCGCTCGGCCGTCTTGGTGCCGCTGTCGGCCTGGTCGTCGCCGGCGGTGTCGCCGACCTCCACCAGCCGCAGCACCTGGCTCTGGAGCACGGCCTGGTCGTACTCGGCGGTCAGCTCGTCGTAGCGCGCCTGGAGGGAGAGCCGAATCTGGTCGATCTCCGCCTGGGGGCGGGACGTACCGACCGTGTCGTGGACGAGCATCGCTGCCTGCCTTTCCTGGGCCTGTGGCTCACGGGAACCGGGTGCCGGCGGCGTCGTGCCCCGGTCACGGTCGCATTCGGTACGCGGGCGGTCACCCGCGCTCTGTGAGCCGGGCGAGTACCCGCCGGACGAGCCGAGCAAACCGACGATCTGCCGACTGTTGTCAGGCGTCGCCGTCGGCCTCCACGAGTGCCGGGTGGCGGGGGTCGTCGGCCCGGACCACCACGTCGGCGAAGCTCGCCGGAACGACCTCCTCGGCGTACCTGTCGAAGGCGGGCAGTGCCCACTCCTGGGCCGGGTCGGTACGTCGGCGCAGTGCCGCCGGGGACAGCTGGAGGTGGACGGTGACGTCGAAGGGCAGGCCACCGCCGAGCAGCAGTGGGCCGCTGACCAGGACGACGCCCCCGGGTGGCAGGTGCACGTACCCGGCGCGGCTGGCCCGGTCGGCGTCGGCGTCCCAGAGGGACGGGAGCAGCCGTCCGCTGCCTCCCGGACCGGCCGGGTCGAGCACCTCGCGACGCAGCCCGGCCTCGTCGACCCAGTTCTCGTAGAAGGAGTCGGGGTTGGTGCGGCCCAACTCGAAGCGCAGCGACGCGGGGCGGAGGAAGTCGGTGGCGCGGACGTGCAGCACCGGACGCCCCCGGGCGCGTAGGGGGTCGACGAGCGCGGCGGCCAGGTCGTCGGCGCCCGCGGCGGGAGCGCCGTCCACCGCCACCCGCAAGCGAGCAGGCCCGGCGGCATCGGTCGCGGCATCGGTCAGTCGGCTGGCCAGCTCGTCGACGAGCAGGTCGGGCGAGATGGGGCGGATGCGCACCGGACCATCCTGCCCCGTGCCCGGCGGGTCGGTGACGCCGGTCAGCCGGTGCGGTCGATGGTGACCCGGGCGTCGTCGGCCAACCGGTAGCCCACGCCGTAAACGGTGGTGACAAGCGGGACGTCCACGCCGACCTTGCCGCGCAGCCGACGTACGTGCACGTCGACGGTGCGGACGCCGGCGTGCTCGTAGCCCCCGACGGCGTTGAGCAGTTGCAGCCGGGTGAACACCCGGCGCGGGTGGGCGACCAGGTGCAGCAGCAGGTCGAACTCCAGCCGGGTCAGCGGCAGCGGCTCGTCGTCGCGCAGCACCGAGCGGGACGAGGCGAGGATGTGCAGGGCCGGAATGGTCGGGCTGAGCGCCCGGGCGGACGACCGGTTGGTGGGCGCCTGGTCGGGTCGGCGTTCGGCCGGGACGGCCCCGATGATCGCGCCCTCGCCGCGTTCCAGCATTTCGCGGGCGGCTTCGAGCAGCCGGCGTGCCGCCGGAGTCAGCGACTCCTCAGAGGCCAGCGGGATGGACAGCGTCACGGTGAGCACGGGCGCGGCGGTGTTCGCCGGGCGACGCTGGCCGCCGGGAGGTCGCCCGGGCACCGAGGGTTGGGACGTATGCCATCCGGCGCGCGACGAGGCAGGGCTGACCGACATGGTCCTCCTTGGGCTGATCCGGGTATCTCCCCACGGCCCGGGACGCCGCTTCATCGATGTTTCCCGGCGCTCGGGCGAGGGTCAAGAGGCGGTCGCGTTGCATGACTGTGACAATTGACTTACACATCGGAGCCAGGTGCTCGCTCTGCGTGTGAGGTCAGATGATTACAGCAGAGCCCACAAGATGCGCCGTTACGGGGGTCCCCGTCCGGTTCACCTGGGCGTTCGCGCGACCACCGGCCCGGTGCTCAGCGGCTGTGGTCCACGCTGATCCGCGCCTCGTCGGCCAGCCGGTAGCCGACCCCGTACACAGTGGTGACCAACTCCGTTCCGGCAAGCTTGGCGCGCAGCCGCCGCACGTGCACGTCGACGGTCCGGGCCACCGCGTGCTCGTAACCCCAGACGCTGGACAACAGCTGGAGGCGGGTGAAGACCCGGCGTGGCCGCTCGGCCAGGAACAGCAGCAGCTCGTACTCGATGCGGGTCAGCGGCACGACCCGGCCGCCGCGGCGGACCAGCCGCGAGCCGGCCAGGATGTCGACGTGGTCCGTGTCGGCGGGCGGCTCCGCGAGGGCCGGGCTCGGGACCTGTCGCGGCCCTGGCGCGACATTCTCGACGGTACGCAGCTCACCCTCCCCCGACTCGGCAAACTCACCGAGCAACTGCACGAGCCGGGCCAGCCGCGGGCTCAGCGGCCCGGGGGCGAGGTCGAGGGTGATGGTCAGGGTCGGTGCGGTGCGCGGCCGCGCGGGGCGCAACCCGGGGTAACGGCGAGTGGGGATGGCGACGACGGACATGGTGCCTCCTGGTTGGCGGTACGCCTGCCACGCCCGGTGGGGCGTGACGGTCAGTGGCGCGCCCGCCCGGTGATGACCGGGGGCGCGAGAGGGGCGGTGCGGTGCAGCGGGGTCGGGCCGAGGGCCGGCAGACCGGCGATCCGCCAGGCGGCGAACCCACCCGCCACGTCGGTGGCCCGATGCAGGCCGATGTCCTGCAGGGCGGCGGCGGCCAGCGACGAGGTGTAGCCCTCCTGGCAGAGGATCACCACCGGTACGTCGTAGTCGACCGCCTGCGGCAGTCGGGCCGGACAGCGCGGGTCGAAGCGCCACTCCAGCACGTTGCGCTCGACCACGAGCGAGCCCGGCACCATGCCGTGCGCGGCCCGCTGCGCGGCCGGCCGGATGTCGACGAGCAGCGCTCCGGTCCGGTACGCCAGGTGTGCCCGCTCCGGGTCCAACCGGTCGAGTCGGGCGCGCGCGGCGCCCAGGATCTCGTCGATGCCCCGAGAGCCCGACGGCGGCACGGGGGCCGGACAGTGCTCGGCGGTCAACTGCATCATGGGTTCCTTCCAGTGGCGGGGGTTGATTGTGCGTGGTCGGCGCTCACCAGGACCGGCCTGCCTCGGCGACCTCGGCGACCCGCAGCCGCCCGTCGACGAGGTGGTAGCGGGTCATCCGCAGCAGCGCGGGCCGGTAGACGTGCACGCTGACCGCCGGCATCGCACCCTGGTTGGTCACCTGGTGCACGTGTCGGGGGCCGAAGCGACGACCGACGCCGGCGGCCAGCAGCCGTGGGTGCAGCCGACCGGAGCTGACCGTCTCCTCCGTGAGCGTGCCGTGCACGACGCGGAACGCTCCGGCGGAGCCGCCGTGGTCGTGCAGGTCGGTGCCCTGCCCGGGCAGCCAACTCAGCGCCCACACCTCGTGGTCGTCGCCGACGTCGAGGCGCGCGTACCACCGCTGGACAGGGTCGAAGCTCAGGGCGACCGGCCAGCCGGCCGGGTCGGCCCATCGGCCGGCGACGGTGAGCAGGTCGGGCTCCGGGCGGCGGTGCGTCATGGCGGTTCCTCGCGGGTCGTTCGGCGGGGTGCCCTCGTACTCTAGACGGCAAAGCCTATAGGTTTAGTAGGTAATACCGTCTGGTGGGACGCCGAATCACCCCCGACGATCAGCGCAGCACCGGAGGGTCCACCCGGTAGCCGGGCACGGAGGGCCAGCGCACGGTCAGCACCACCGACGCCCGCTCGGCGTACCAGGAGTGCTCCACGCCGCGGCCCCACACCACGTAGTCGCCGGGCGCGGCCAGCCGTACCGTCCGGTCCGGCAACTCCACCCGGAAACAGCCCTCGACCAGGACGAGCAGGGTGGTACGCCGTTCCCCGGTCGCCCACCGCGAGCGGGCCTGCCCGGGCGGATGCACGCCCCACTTCACCTCGACGTCGGCGCTGTGCCGGATCTCCCCCGGCGAGGCGAAGTGCCCGAGCAGCCAGCCGGCGTTGGTGGCACCGTCGACTCCCGCGTTGCCCACGTACACCGTCTCAGCCATCGGACCCTCCCCCAGCACACCGGCCGAGCAACCTATCAGGACCGCGGCGACCAGCACCTGTTTCATGAGGGCGGTCGAGCCGAGGCGGAGTCCGGGCGGCGATCCGGCGGCGTTGTCCGGGCCCGCCAGTTCTTATGCATCAGGCGCTAGCCTGGACCGGTGACCGACCACCTCGACGCCGAGACGCTGGCGTTCGCGCACCGGATGTTCGACCTGGCCCGGGCCGGCTCCACCGAGGAGTTGGCCGCGCAGCTCGACGCCGGCCTGCCCGTCAACCTCACCAACGACAAGGGCGACACGCTGCTGATCCTGGCGGCGTACCATGCCCATCCGGGCACGGTGGCCGCCCTGCTCGATCGCGGCGCCGACCACTCCCGGGCCAACGACCGCGGCCAGACCGCGCTGGCCGCCGCCGTCTTCCGCAGCAGCACCGAGGCGGTCCGCGCGCTCCTCGCCGCCGGCGCCGACCCGGCGCACGGCGACCCGTCGGCCCTGCAGACCGCGACGTTCTTCGACCTGCCGGAGATGGTGGAGCTGCTGCACGCCGGCTGACACCGACGCCGACATGCCGGTATACAGGGTCGGTGGAAGATCCGCTGCCCGAGCAGATGCGCGCCGCCAGCACCTCGCTGCTGGCCGCGCTCGACCCCGCCGCCCGCGAGACCGCCGTGCACCCGTTCGACGACGAGCCGGCCCGACGCTGGTTGGAATACCGGCCCCGACCCCGACCCGGCGTCTGCCTCGCCGCGCTCGACATCGCCGGTCGCAAGGCCGCGCACCGGCTGCTGGCCACCGCGCTCAGCCCCCCCGCGTACGCGCAGGCGATGGCGATCATCTCGCTGGAGGAGGTGCTGGACCGGGCCGAGGACTGGCAACGCGGGCGGCACAGCGGTGACTACTGGGTGGCCGTCTTCGGCGATCCGGCACGCGACGACCGCTGGGCGTGGCGGCTGGAGGGACACCACCTGTCGGTGAACATGACAGTGGTGGACGACCAGGTCTCCCCCGCGCCGATCTTCTTCGGCGCCAACCCGGCCGCGGTCCGGTACGCGGGCCGCCCGGTCTCCCGCCCACTCGGCGTGGAGGAGGACCTGGCGCGGGCACTGCTCGACGCGCTGGGGCCGGCCGAGCGGGGTGCCGCGATCATCGCCGACGAGGCTCCGGCGGACATCATCAGCGCCACCCGTGGGCGGGTCGACGGGCCGCTGGACCCTCTCGGCGTGCCGGCCGACCGGCTGGGGCCGACCGGCCGCGCGTTGCTCGACCAGGTGGTCGCGGTCTACCTGGACCGGCTGCCGCCCGAGCTGGCCGTGCGGGAGGCGGCGCGCGTCGAGGGCGGCCCGTTGCACTTCGCCTGGGCCGGCCCGACGACGCCCGGCCGGCGGCACTACTACCGGGTGCAGGGCGACGACCTGCTCATCGAGTACGACAGCACCAGCGCCGACGGCAACCACGCGCACACCGTGCTGCGCCGCCCCGCCAGCGACTTCGGCGCCGACATCCTGGCCACCCACCACCGCACCCACAAACACTGAGGCCCGGGGGCGCGTCACGCGCCCAGATCGGCACTGGGGGTCAGGGGCGGGTCGCCTCGACGAGGAAACGCTGGGCGTGGGCCACGAAAGGGCCTTCGCTGGCCATGCGGTGGTGCAGGGCGTGCAGTTGTGCGCGGTAGCGGTCGACGGTGAACCCGGGCACCGTCCAGATCACCTTGCGCAGAAACCACACCACCGCCCCGACATCGGCGAAGGTCGCGCGCAGGGTCGCCCGACGCAGGTCGACCACCCGCAGGCCGGCGGCCTCGGCAGCGGCAACCGCGTGCTCGGGGTGCCGCTGGGTCGGCGGCGGCAGCGGACCGAGGATCGCCTCACTCAACTCCCGCATGGTGCCCGCCCCGATCTGCTGCGACAGGAACGTGCCGCCGGGTCGCAGCACCCGCGCCGTCTGCACCCAGTCGGTACGCACCGGGTGCCGGCTGACCACCAGATCGAAGGAGGCGTCGCGAAACGGCAACGGCCCGTCCGGGGCCACCGCCACCACCGTGGCACCCACCCGGCGCAGGGTCCGCCGGGCGACCTCCACGTTCGGCGGCCAGCCCTCGGTCGCCACCAACAGCCTCGGTGGACGCGGCACCTCGGCGAGCACCTCCCCACCGCCGGTGTCCACGTCCAGTGCCGCGTCGACGCGAGCCATCCGGTCCGCGACCAGCCGGGCGTACCCCCACGGTGGACGCTCCTCGGTGGCCCGGCCGGCAAGCCAACCGAAACCCCAACCGTCGACAGGCGCGGCAGCACCCTGCGCGATCAACTCCTCGGCCTCATCCCCGGCGTTCACGGCGATCAGCCTCGCCGGCCGGCCACGCGCCGGCAACTCAATTGCCCACTGCCCGGCCGACCGGGCCCGGCGGACCGGGCCGGCGGACCGGGAAATTCAGCGAACCGAGCATGCTCGACGGGCCACGCAGGATCGATGAGCCAGGCAGGCTCGACGGGCCGCGCCAACCCATAGCCGGGCCAGGCCAAGCCGGGCCGGGCGGCTGAGCGGCTGAGCGGAAGAAAGACCGGCCGTCGCTGACTACGTCCCTCGGGTCGCGCAGAGCGGGCGGGCGGCGCGGAGGGTCGGTACGGGTGTTGGCTGGCGGTGGCAGACCTCAGCCGAGCCCCAGGTTGTGCTCCTCTAGGGCGGCCTGGAGGATGCCGAGCGCCTTGGGGCCCATGCCGTGCAGCTTGGCCAACTCCGACCGGGGGACGCCGGCGAGTTGGCGCAGCGTGGTGTAGCCGGCGCCGTGCAGGGCACGCGTCGCGGGCGCACCGATCTTCGGAAGTGTGTCCGGTGGCGTGGTCATTCCCGGATGATAGTGACCAACTCCGACACGACCAGCTCCGCGCGGCGGGCCCCGATCCGAATCAGGGGCGTGGGCCGAATCAGGGGCGTGGGCGGGACGTCTCCACCGTGGAGCCGGCGAGCGTGTCCAGGCCGCCGGCCTCGGCGCGGCCGGTGTCGAACTGGCGCATCAGCCGGGCGCCCAGGTGCACGCCCACCCCACCGACGGCCAGTGCGACCAGCTCGGTGATCAGGATCGCGGCGGACGCGCCACGCTGCGGGGAGTGCGACCGGACCAGGCAGGCGAGCAGGAACATGGCCGCCATCACGGTGTTCACCACATTGAAGGCGACCGCCGTGCGGCGGGTGTGGTCACCCGGCACGTCCCACAGGTCGACCATTCCGGCCATGGCGGTCAGGGCGGCGGCGACGAGGGCGGCGACGGCCGTCCAGTAGCCGACCTCTCCCAGGAAGGCTGGGCCGCCGAGGACGTCGGTGAGGTCGAAGACGACCGCGCTGACGAAGAGCCCGAGCGGAAACGTCACAAGCATCGGCTGGATGGGGTGACCCTGGACGCGCAGCCGGCTCTGCATGGATCCTCCCCCGGGTCGGCGCACCTCACCTGCCCCAGAGTGCTACCCGAGCCCGGTCACCGTGAAACGACACCGCCCGACTCCTCACCAACGGGGAGAACGGGCACCAGGCCGGGTGATCGACTCGGCTTTCAGAAAACCGGGTCATCCACCAGCCCTGGACACCGCGACTTCAGGAAACCCGAGTCGATCTCCGGCCAGCGCGGCCCGACCGACCAGCACGGCCGGCCAGCGCGGCTCGGCCGGCCAGCGCGGCTCGACCGGCCAGCACGGCTCGACCGGCCAACCCGGCCAACACGGCCCGACCGGCCAACCCGGCCAACACGGCCCAACCGACCAGCACGGCCCAACCGACCAGCACGGCCCAACCGACCAGCACGGCCCAACCGACCAGCACGGCCCAACCGACCAGCACGACCCAACCGACCAGCACGGCTCGACCGGCCGGTGGTCAGGTGTCGCGCTGGCGGGAGACCGTCCGGACCAGCCGCTCGGCCACCTCCCGAAGCGGGATGTCCAACGACGACGCGGCGGCACGCAGCACCTCAAGGGCCTCGGCCGGCGGGCAGCCGCGCTGAGTCATGATCACGCCGACGGCCTGGCCCACCACACCGTCGTTCAGCAGCGAGGCGTCCCGTTCACCGGCGAGCACGAACTGCCGGTTGCGGTCGCGGACGGCGGCCAGCAGCAGGCCGGCGTGTTCGGCGAGCAGCATCGCGGTCAGCTGGTGCTGTGGGGTCAGTACGTCCGGCGAACCGGCGTAGAGGTTGATCGCCCCGATCACCTGGTCGTCGATGTCGACCGGCGCGGAGATCACCCCGCGTACGCCGAGGTCGCGGGCGCGTGCCGTCCAGACCGGCCAGCGGGGCTCACCGGTCAGGTCGGCGGCGAGGATCATCTCGCGGCGGCGGATGGCGCTCATCGCCGGCGAGTCCGGCCCGTGTCGCAGATCGTCCAGGCCGGCCAGCCGCTCGTCGGAGGCGGCCACGCCGGCCGGTTCGCCGGCGCGCAGGGCGGTGAACCCGCACCAGCGCACCCCGACCACCGCGTCACGGGTGACCCGGACCAGCGCCAGCAACGCCTCATCAAAATCGGTCAGCGCGATCAGGCCGGCGGTCAGTTCCCGCAACAGTGCGGCGGTTTCCAGGACGCCCAGACTCTGCACCACCGGTTCCCGCGTGTCGAGGTTCACCGGTCCACAGCCTCCGTGCACCCTCGCGCCTGCCCAGCGGGCATCGTCACCTGTGTCATGGTCTGCTCTCTCCCGACGTAACCGACCAGCCCTACTACCCTGCGTGACCTGGGTCGAAACGGCGCAATCAGGGCCCCGGCCGCCGTGGACGCACGGAGACAGGGGCCCTGATCGCGCCAGGGTCAGCGCGAGGCGCCGCTGAGTCGTCGACCGATCGACGCGATCAACCGGTCGAGCTCGGAGCCGAACGGGTTGTCGTGCACCAGGTACGTCCAGGTGGCGGTGGGCCGGACCAGGGTGCCGCCGTCGGGCTGCCAGTCCTCGTCGAATTCGGTCTCGTTGAAGGTGGCGAGGGTGCGGGCCTCGATCTCCGGGATCAGGTCGTTGAACGCCGGCACGGCGGCCCGGTGGAACTCGTCAAGCGGGTCGAGCCGGCCCAACGCGCGCAGGTGCACGCCCTCCCGGACCTCCGACAGCTCGGCCAGGTGCTCGGCCCACAGCCGGTCCAGGTGGTAGAGCGCGATCGACCGGGCCACCCGGGCCAGCAGGTCCTCGTCCATCTCGCTGGCCTTCTCCGGTGCCTTCTCCAGCAGCATCACCGCGGCCACGTCGCTGGTCAGCAGCCGCTCCCGGCGGGCGGCGAGCGCCTTGCGCTGCTGCTCGATCACCACGCTGTAGCGCCAGGTGTTGCGGTGGATCTCGTGGTTGACGCCCTCGGCGACCCGCTGGGCGTGCTCCACCGCGTAGTCCACCTGCTCGTCGGTGACCAGGCCGTCGGCGTTCATCCGTGGCGACGGCGGCACCGAGTCGGCGGCGTGCCGGACGACCAGGTCGTCCTCCAGGCTGACGAGGAAGACGGAGCCACCCGGGTCGCCCTGCCGGCCGGCCCGGCCCCGCAGCTGGTCGTCCACCCGACGGCTGTCGTGCCGGCCGCTGCCGATCACGTAGAGCCCGCCCAGTTCGGCGACGCGCTCCTGGTCGCTCTGGTCGCTGCCGCCGAGCCGGATGTCGACGCCCCGGCCGGCCATCTGGGTGGAGACGGTCACCGCGCCGTACGCGCCGGCCTCGGCGATGATCGCCGCTTCCTCGTCGTCGTTCTTGGCGTTGAGCACCACGCAGGGCACCCCGGCGGCGTTGAGCCCGGCGGCCAGGCCCTCGGACTCCTTGACGTCCAGTGTGCCGATCAGCATCGGCCGCCCCTTGGCGTGCCAGCGCTGGATCTCGTCGATCAGCGCCTCGTCCCGCTCCGCCCGGGTGGCGTAGATCCGGTCCGGCTCGTCCTCGCGGATGCACGGGGTGTTCGGTGGGATCACCGCGACCTCAAGGCCGAAGAACTCCCGCAGCTGGTCGCCGACCAGCACCGCGGTGGCGGTCATCCCGCAGACCTTCGGGTAGAGCGCGATGTACGCCTGCACGGCGATCGTGCCGAGCACCTCGCCCTCGGCGGTGGCGTCCAGGCCCTCCTTGGCCTCGACCGCCGCCTGGAGCCCGTCCGGCCAGCGGCGGCGCTGGGCCACCCGGCCGCGCATCTCGTCGACCAGCTCGACCGAGCCGTCCCGGACGATGTAATCCACGTCACGGTTGAGCAGGGCGTGCGCGTGCAGCGCCACGTGCACCGCGGAGAGCTGCGTGACGTGCTCCTCGTCGTACAGGTCGATACCGAGCTTGGCCTCGACGGCGGCCAGGCCGGCGGAGGTGAAGGCCACGCTGCGCCCGTCCTCGGCGACCGTGTAGTGCTTGCCCTTGCGCAGCCCGCGGACCAGCGCGGCGGCGGCGTGCACCGGGTCCTGCTCGCCCGGCACGGCGCCGGCCAGGACCATCGGCACCCGCGCCTCGTCGATCATGATCGAGTCGGCCTCGTCGACGATCGCGGTGGCCAGCTCGGGCTGCACCCGGTCGGCCACGTCGGTGACCAGCTGGTCGCGCAGGTAGTCGAAGCCCGCCTCGCTCACCGAGACGTAGGTGACGTCGCAGGCGTACGCCTCGCGCCGCTCCTGCGGGGTGGACGCCTCGTTGACCCAGCCGACGGTCAGACCGAGCAGGGTGTAGACCGGCTCCATCCACTGGGCGTCACGGCGGGCCAGGTAGTCGTTGATGGTGAGCACGTGCACCGGCCCGTTGCCGAGCCGGACATGCCCGTACGCCGCGATCGTGGCGGTCAGCGTCTTGCCCTCACCGGTGGCCATCTCGGCGACCTTGCCGGACAGCAGCGACATGGCGCCGATCAGCTGCACGTCGTACGGCCGCTGGTCGAGACCACGGCGGGCGGCCTCGCGGCCGACGGCGCAGATCTCCTCATAACCGACGGCGGCACCCGCGGCCTCGGTCAACTCGGCGTCGTCGAGCGCGGCGAGATCGTCCGCACGCGCCTCGATCGCCGGCAGCAGCTTCTCCAGCGGAGCAAGATCCACGGTCGAGCCGGGGCGCTGGAGGAAGCGCCGGAACTTGCTCTTGAACCGTTGCGACACACCCATGAGCGGCAACGGTACGCGATTCCGGCCGGCTTGCGCGGCCCGGCCGCCGGCAAGTCGACACCGAGCGGACTGAGCAGGCCGCGCCCGGCGGAGGGAGCAGGTCGCCCCCCGGCGGACTGAGCAGGCCGACCCCTGCGGAGGGAGCAGGTCGCCCCCCGGCGGACTGAGCAGGCCGACCCCTGCGGAGGGAGCAGGTCGCACCCTGCGAAGGGAGCAGGTCGACCTCGGACGGCGACGGTCAGCCGACCAGCAGTTGGTGGCTGGCCAACTCCCGGTAGAGCGGGTCGGTGGCGGTCAACTCGGTATGCGTGCCCACGGCCACCACCCGGCCGCCGTCGAGGACGACGATCTGGTCGGCGTCGACAACTGTGGCGAGCCGGTGCGCCACGATCAACAGGGTGCGGCGGACGGCCACCGCGTCGATGGCGCGGCGCAGCGCGGCCTCGTTGCGCGAGTCGAGGTTGCTCGTCGGCTCGTCGAGCAGCAGCACCGGCGGGCCGGACAGCAGCGCGCGGGCGATGGACAGCCGCTGCCGCTCACCCCCGGAGAGCAGCACACCACCCTCGCCCACCTGCACGTCCAGGCCGTGCGGGGTGCGCTGAACGAGGTGGCCCAGGTTGACCTCGTCGAGGACCTCACGCAGCCGGTCGTCGGTGGCGTCCGGCGTGGTGATCAGCAGGTTCTCGCGCAGCGTGCCAGCCAGCACCGGGGCCTCCTGCTCGACGTAGCCGAGCCGGGCCCGCAGCACGTCGCGGGGCACGGCCCGCACGTCGTGGCCGTCGATGCGGATCGTTCCCGCGCTCACCTCGTAGAAGCGCTCGACCAGGGCGAGCAGCGTCGACTTGCCGGCGCCGGAGGGGCCGACCAACGCGGTACGCGTCCCGGCGGGCACGGCGAAGCTGACCTCGTGCAGCACCGGCTCACCGCCGGGGTACCCGAAGCTCACCCGGTCGAACTCGATCATCGGGGCGGGCCGGCGCGGGGGCGTCGGCACGGCGGCGGGCGCCGGCGGGTCGTCCGCGCCCTCGGCGGGCACGGCGAGGATCTCCTCGATCCGCTGGAGGGCACCCAGACCGGACTGCAACTGGGTGTACGCCCGCAGCACCTGACCCAGCGGCAGCGCCAGGAGGAACAGGTACATGACGAAGGCGACCAGGTCACCGACGGAGATCGCCCCGGCGGCGACCCGCGCCCCACCGATGCCGAGCACCAGCAGGAACGCGCCCTGCACGGTGATCGAGCCGATCGGGCCGACGAGTGACTGGACCCGGGCCACCCGCAGCCCCGCCTCGTACGCCTGCCGCGCGCTGCCGGTGACGGTCTGCGTCTCCCGGGTCTCGGCGCGGCTGGCCCGGATGGTCCGGGCCGCCGAGATGGCCCGTTCCACCGCCGAGGTCATCTCGCCGATCCGCTCCTGGGCGGTTCGGGCCAGCGCCCGGACCCGGCGGGCGAAGGTGGCGGCGAAGCCCAGCCCCAGCGCCACCCCGAGCAGGGTGACGCCGAACAGCAGCGGGTCGAGCAGCACCATGGCGGTGCCGGCGCCGACCACCGTCACCGCCCCGGTGACCGTCTCGAAGAGCCCGGAGGTGACGACCGCTCGCAACAGGGTGGTGTCCGAGCCGACCCGGGAGAGCAGGTCACCGGTACGCCGGCGGTCGTACTCGGCGATGGGCAGCCGCAGCAGGTGCCCGGCGAGCCGGCGCCGAGTGCCCAGCACCAACCCCTCGGCGGTGCGTTGCAGCAGGTAGTCGCGGAGCCCACCGATCACCGCGCCGAGCACCACGAGGGTCACCAGCACCGCCACCAGGTCGGCCACCGGGTGGTCGGCGCCGATCCGGTCGAGCACCGACCGGGTGAGCAGCGGTTGTGCGAGCGACGCCGCCGCGCCGACGAGCGACAGCACGCCCACCACCACCAGGGTGCCGGTGTGCTCCCGCAGGTACGGCAGCAGCGCACCCAGACCGACCGGCCGACCCGCGGCGGTGTCGCCGGCCGGCCGGTCCGTCAAGCTGCGGTCGGTCGGCCGGCGCGCCGAGGTGCCGCCGGCCGACCCGTGCGTGGAGCTGCTCATGCCGGGAACGGTAGTCCGCCCCGTCACCCCGGCGGGCGCGCTCCGGCGCGGCGGGTCAGGTGGACAGCACCACCTGGAGCTCCTGGCGGCGACGCTCGGCCAGGTCGGTGAGCAGGGTGGGCGCCTCGTCGAACGGCACCACCGCCGAGACGACGTGCTTGCGGACCACGTCCCCGTAGGTCCGGAGCAGGTCGACGGTTTCCGCGGAGAGGCGCTCGCGGTCCCAGGTGGGGGCCAGCCCGCGCGGCACCCGGCCGATCTGCGCGCAGCGCAGCGACAGCCCGTTGTGGTGGAACTCCTCACCGAGCCGGACCGCGTCCGCGCCGCCCTGGTAGAAGGCGAGGTCGATGACGGTGCCCTGGGGCCGCAGCAACCGCAGCGCGAGCTGCAACGCCCACGCCTGCCCCCGGCACTGGAACACCACGTCGGCGCCCCGGTCACCGGCGGTGTGCGCCCAGCGGGTCTTGAGCACGACCGCCGGATCGTCCGCGTCCGGGTCGAGGGTTTCCAGGCCGAGCGCCTCGGCGACGTGGCGGCGCTGCGGGGTGGGGTCGAGCACCACCACCGAGGCAGCGCCGTTGCGCTGGGCGAACAGCGCCGTCAGCAGCGCCACCACGCCCGCGCCGACCACGGCGACCCGTCGGCCGCGTACGCCGTCGCCGAGCGTGCGGACGTCCGTGCCGTGCAGGTCGGCGGCGGCGTGCAGCAGACCGTTGGCGCAGATCGGGCCCATGTGCGCCACGTAGACGCCGAGCAGCGGATCCAGGTCTTCGGGCAGCGGCACGAACCGCTCGGCGACCGGGTCGGCCAGCCAGCCGGTGCGGTGCCCGTACGTCATCGCGCCGACCGCGCCCACCGCGACGGCCGGGGTCTCGCTCTCCACGACCCGGCCGACCTGCATGTAACCCAGCCGGGTCACCGGGTACGGCGTGCTCGCCGCGCCCGGTTGGAACAGCCCCAGGTCGGCGTTCCAGGTGACGTTGAGGTAGGGGTTGGTGCCCTTGACGTAGCTCAGTTCGGTGCCGGCCGAGACGCCGCTGAACAGCGTCTCGACCCGGAACGTGCCGGGGCGCAACGGGGCGGCGTCCTGCTCTGCCAGCTCCACCCGGCCGGGGCCGGTGACCACCACGACCTTCTCACGCATCGACTGTCACCCCCGCGCTGAGCACCGCCGGGGCGGTGGGGGCGGCGAGCCGCACGGTCGCGCCGGTGCGGGCCGAGTCGGCCACCGCGAGGGCCAGCCGTTGGGTCGCGAGGGCCTCGGCGTACGGGACGCGGATGTCGTCGCCGATGCCGCGTACGGCGTCGACGAAGGCGCGGTCCACCGCCACCCGGGCGGCCTCCGGGTCGGCGGGGATGTGTCGTTCACCGTCGGCGTCGCGGATCGTCAGGCCGTCCTCGGTGAGCGCGAGGGCCAGCCCGTCGGCGAGGATCTCCACACCGGCGCGGTGTTTCCAGCCGAGCACGCAGGCGGCGCTGAGCGTGCCGACCGCGCCGTCGGCGAAGCGCAGGGCGGCGGTGGTCACCGAGTCGATGTCCGCGCCGTCGACCGGCGGCGGTGTGCCGTTGCCGTACGCGGTGACCTCGGTGACCTCCCCGGCCAGCACCCGGATCAGGTCCAGCACGTGGGCGGCCTGCTCGACCACCGGGCCCCCGGAGCGGTCCCGCCGCGACCACCACGCCACCGGGGGCACCTTGTCCAGCCAGGCGCCGCTGACCATCCGCACCGGACGGTCGGCGAGCAACTGGCGGGCCTCGTCGAGCACCGTGAGGTATCGCCAGTGGTGCCCGACGGCGGTACGCAGCCCGCTGCGGGCGACCCGCTCGGCGATCCGCTCGGCGGTGTCGAGGTCGACCGCGACGGGCTTCTCCACGAACATCGGCACGCCGGCGGCGAGCACGGCCTCCTCGGCCGGGCCGTGCGCGAACGGCGGCACGCAGACGTAGACCGCGTCCGGGCCGGTGGCCAGCAGCTCGGCGACGTCGGCGCAGGATCGCCCGCCGTGCTGTGCGGCGAGCGCGGACGCCGCCTCCGGTGTGACGTCGGCGACGGCGACCACCTCGACGTCGTCAAAGGAGGCCAGCACCCGCGCGTGGCGTTGTGCCACCCCGCCGGCTCCGACCAGACCCACCCGGCATACACGCATCCGACACCCCTTTACCGACGTTTCTTCTGCGATGGGAGCAGTCCCCTGGGGCGTGCGCAATCAAACGTTCATCCCCCGGGAACGCGCAAGCGTCACCCTTGTGATCAAGCTGTTGCCAAGAGAGCGGTTAGAGCGTGCCGGCGAATGGGAACAACCAAATTCGGTTTTTCCACGCACGAATGGAGGGGTGCCCGTGCGGGATATGACAACGAGCGTGTCACCGGTGGTGGAGGCGTGGGCCACGTACCGGACGACGTCGGCCGGTGACTGGCCGGCACGTCGACTGATGCGGGCCAAGGGATCGACCCGGGTCAGTGTGGTGCTGCCGGCCCGTAACGAGGAGGCCACCGTCGGCGCGATCGTGTCGACCATCCGGGAGCACCTGATGGATCGAGTCGCCCTGGTCGACGAGCTGATCGTGGTGGATTCGCGGTCGACCGACCGCACCGCGCAGGTGGCGAGCGCCGCCGGGGCGGAGGTGGTCAGCCAGGACGCGATGACCCGTGGGCTGCCCCGGCTGACCGGCAAGGGCGACGCGCTCTGGGCCGGGTTGGCCGCCGCCGAGGGTGACGTGGTGGCGTTCATCGATGCCGACCTGCGTGAGTTTCGCCCGCACTTCGTGAGCGGACTGCTCGGTCCGCTGCTGACCGATCCCTCGGTCGATTTCGTCAAGGGCTTCTACCACCGGCCCCTGGTGGGCGCCGCCAGCGTGGAGCAGGACGGCGGCGGCCGGGTGACCGAGCTGATGGCCCGACCACTGCTCAACCTCTTCTGGCCCGAGTTGGCCGGCTTCGTGCAGCCGCTCGCCGGCGAGTACGCGGGCCGCCGGGACGCGCTGGCCCGGGTGCCGTTCGTCTCCGGGTACGGGGTGGAGACGGCCATGATGATCGATCTGCTCGACCTGGTCGGCCTGGACGCGATGGCGCAGGTCGACCTCGGTGAGCGCAAGCACCGCCACCAGGACACGGCGGCCCTCGGCCGGATGTCCGCCCAGATCATGTTGACCGCCTGGTCCCGGTTGCAGCGGCGCGGGTGGGCGGCCCCCGGGCTGACACCGGAGGCGTTGCTGACCCAGTTCCGTCGGGGCGGTTCCGACACGCTGCCCAACCTCGACCGCGAGATCGTGGTCAGCGACGTGTCCATCGAGGAACGCCCGCCACTGGCCGAGCTGCGCCACCGGGTGCCCCGCCGCCGGGTGGCCGCCGCGTGAGCGCGAGGAGTGAGCCGGTCCTGCGAGCCCCGCGCCCGCGAACCGGAGGCACCACCGGCCGGAGGGGACGGGCACGATGAGCCTCACCGTGCTGATGAACGCCGGCCCGTGGCTGTCGGTGCCACCGCCCGGTTACGGCGGTATCGAGAACGTGATCGCCACGCTGGTGCCGGAGCTGCGGCGACTCGGCGTACGCGTGGTGCTCGCCTCGGTGGGCAGCAGCACCCTGCCGGTGGACGAACGGGTGTCGGTCTTCGCCGACGGGCAGTTCGCCGCGTTGCAGCGGCCGTACAACCAGGTCTGCGGGATCGCCCAGGCGCACCTGGCCGGGGTGGTCCGGGAGCTGCATGCCCGCGATGACATCGACCTGGTGCACGACCACGTGGAGGCGGTCGGGTTGGCCACGCTCGCCGCGATGGGCCCGGCGGGTCCGCCGACCCTGCACACCCTGCACTGGGACCTGGCCAAGCACCCGGCGCTCTACGGCGGGCTGGACGGCGGCGACCGGGTCCGGGTCAACGGCGTCTCCGCGTCGCAGTTGGCCCGAGCCCCACTGGCGTTGCGGGAGCACTCGGTGGGGCACGTGCACCTGTCCACCCCGCTCGCCGTCGACGCCGACCGGCAGCCGATGCCGGCCAAGGGCAGGCACCTGCTGATCCTGGGTCGGATCAACCCGGGCAAGGGGCAGGACGTGGGCGCCCGTCTCGCGCACCGCGTCGGCCTTCCGCTGGTGCTGGCGGGCCCGGTGGGCCCGTACCATCGGCCGGCCGATCTCGCCGCGGCCGGCGACGAGGCCCGACAGAACCCGGACGTGCGGTTCTTCCTCGACGAGGTGGCACCGCACGTCGATGGCGACCTGGTCCGCTGGATCGGCACCGTGGCCGGCCAGGAGCGCGACGACCTGCTCGCCGGTGCCCGCGCGTCGCTGTTCCCGCTGCGCTGGGAGGAGCCGGGCGGGACGGCGGTCGTGGAGTCGCTGGCCCTGGGCACGCCGGTGGTGGCCACCGCCCGGGGTTGCCTACCGGAGTTGATCGAGCACGGCCGCACCGGCTTGCTCACCACCGACGAGGAGGAGCTGGCTGACCTCGTACTCGGAGCCGAGTCGCTCGACCCCGACGAGTGCCGGCGGGTGGCCGCGCAGCGCTTCACCCCCGCGGTGATGGCGCAGCGCTACCTGGAGCTGTACGAGCGGGTCCGGCACCTGGCCAGCGAGCCGAGGCTGCTCCCGGCCTGACCGGCGGCCCGGCCGAAACCGGCGGCACGGCCAAGGCGCGGTTTGGGGGTGGCGGCAGCGGGTAGCCCCGCAGCCTCATGCCCGCCGCGCAGCGAGGAGCCGGTGATGGTCGGATCGATGGCGCACTCCCGGGCGCGGCCCAACCCGGCCGACGGCAAGCCGCCGGTACGCCGCGCGGCGGCCTCGGTGGGGGTGCTGTTCCTGCTGGTCGGCGCGCTGGGCTTCGTGCCGGGGATCACCAGCGGCACGGACGCCCTGCGGTTCGCCGGGCACGGCTCGGGCGCGTACCTGTTCGGCGTCTTCCAGGTGTCGGTGCTGCACAACCTGGTGCACCTGGCATTCGGGGTGGCCGGGCTGGTGCTGGCCCGGACGGTCAGCGGTGCCCGGGCGTTCCTGATCGGCGGCGGTGCCGTCTACCTGGTGTTGTGGCTCTACGGGCTGGCGGTGGACCACGACACCGGGGCGAACGTCCTCCCGGTCAACGACGCGGACGACTGGCTGCACCTGGGCCTCGGCCTGGGCATGGTCGCGCTGGGTGTCCTCACCGGGCGTTCCCGTCGGTGACCCTGCCGTCGCGAGGCGTGACCCGCGTCGCCCCGCCGCCGGTGCCGGTTTGGCGCGGCAGAGACTCGGGTAGTTGGCAGATCCCGACCCCAGCAGCGAATCGAGGGCACGATGTCCAGCCGGATCACCTGCGACGTGCGCTCCACGGCACCGGTGGCGGTCGTCCGGCTCCGCGGCGCACTGGACCTGGGCACCATGCGCTCGGTGCATGAGGCGCTCAACGACGCTCTCGTCGACCAGACCGAGGCGCTGGTGGTCGATCTGACCGAGGTCGACGTCCGGGACCGGCTGGCGCTGTCGGTGTTCGCCGCGGCCGCCCGGCGGGCCGAGGAGTGGCCGGCCGTACCGGTGGTGCTCTGCTCCCCGTCGCCGGTCGCCGAACGGTGGCTGGCCGAGACGACCACCTGCCGGGTGGTCCCGGTGTCTCCGAGCTGCGCCGAAGCGACCCGGGTGGCCGGCACGATGGCCACGTTGCGGATGCGGGCTCGGTTGGAGCCGGTGGCCGGGGCCTGCCGGCGTGCCCGGGAGTTGGTCACCGACGCGTGCGCGCGGTGGAATCTGCCCGACGCGTCCGGCCCGGCCGCGCTGGTGCTCAGCGAGCTGGTCGGCAACGTGGTCCGGCACGCCGGCACCCCGATGCAGGTGACGGTGACCCTGCGCCGGCCCTATCTGCACCTGGCGGTGGTGGACGGCAGCCGTGCCCAGGCCCGGCCCGGCGGCACGGACCTGCGCGCCGAGGGTGGGCGGGGTCTGCTGCTGGTACGCGAGCTGACCCAGCGCTGGGGCAGCGTGCCGGCCGGCCAGGGTAAGGCCGTCTGGGCGATGCTGCCGGCAACGTGAGCGTTCGCGGTGCCTGCACCGGTACCGGCGATCTGACCGAAATTACCGCTCTGGCCTGGTTACATGGTGGGAAGGTCGGGTAGGCACGCCCGTCCTTTCTGCCGTCACGACGGGGTGAGCAGCCATGCCCAAGCGGGTAACCACGGAACCCGGTCGCGATCGGGGCCCGGCGATCCTGGCACCGGCCCGTTTCGGGGGGTTCCCCGGAGCGGTCCGGGCACCGGTCCCCGGCAGCTCGTTGATCAGGTTTCTCGCCACGACCGACCACAAACAGATCGGCCTGCTGTACCTCCTGACCTCCTTCGGGTTCTTCCTGCTGGCGGGGTTGCAGGCGATGCTGATGCGCGCCGAGCTGGCCCGCCCGGGGTTGCAGTTCCTCTCCTCGGAGCAGTACAACCAGCTCTTCACCTCGCACGGCGCGGTGATGCTGCTGCTGTTCGCCACGCCGGCGGCGTTCGGGTTCGCCAACTTCATCGTGCCGATCCAGATCGGCGCACCGGACGTCTCGTTCCCCCGACTCAACGCGCTGGCCTACTGGCTCTACCTGTTCGGCGGACTGATGGTGGTCGCCGGCTTCCTCACCCCGCAGGGGTCGGCCGACTTCGGCTGGACCGCCTACACCCCGCTGAGCAGCGTCGAGAACTCCCCCGGGGTGGGCGCGAACATGTGGGTGCTCGGCCTGGTGCTCTCCGGGCTCGGCACCATCCTCGGCGCGGTCAACCTGATCACCACGATCCTCACCCTGCGCGCGCCCGGCATGACCATGTTCCGGATGCCGATCTTCACCTGGAACATGCTGTTCACCAGCGTGCTGGTGATCCTGGTCTTCCCGCTGCTGGCCGCCGCGCTCCTGGCGCTGTCCGCCGACCGTCTGCTCAACGCGCACGTGTACGACGCGGTCACCGGCGGCCCGATGCTCTGGCAACACCTGTTCTGGTTCTTCGGTCACCCCGAGGTGTACATCATCGCGTTGCCGTTCTTCGGCATCATCACCGAGATCATCCCGGTCTTCTCCCGCAAGCCGCTGTTCGGCTACACCGGGATCGTCCTGGCCACCGTCGCGATCACCGTGCTGTCCATGACGGTCTGGGCACACCACATGTTCGCCACCGGCCAGGTGCTGCTGCCGTTCTTCAGCATCCTGAGTTACCTGATCGCCGTGCCCACCGGTGTGAAGTTCTTCAACTGGATCGGCACCATGTGGAAGGGCCAGCTCACCTTCGAGACACCGATGCTGTTCGCCATCGGCTTCCTGGTCACGTTCCTGCTCGGCGGCCTCACCGGGGTCCTGCTGGCCAGCCCGCCGGTCGACTGGCACACCCACGACACCTACTTCGTGGTGGCGCACTTCCACTACGTGGTGTTCGGCACGGTGGTCTTCGCCCTCTTCGGCGGCTACTACTTCTGGTGGCCCAAGATGACCGGGCGACTGCTCGACGAGCGGCTCGGCAAGGCGCACTTCTGGACCATGTTCATCGGCTTCCACGGCACCTTCCTGGTGCACCACTGGCTGGGCGCCGAGGGCATGCCCCGGCGGTACGCCGACTACCTGCCCAGCGACGGATTCACCACGCTCAACACCGTCTCCAGCATCTTCGCGTTCATCCTCGGCCTGTCCACGCTGTTCTTCATCTACAACGCCTGGAAGTCGTGGCGGTACGGCGCGGTGGTGACGGTGGACGACCCGTGGGGCTTCGGCAACTCCCTCGAATGGGCCACCAGTTGTCCGCCGCCGCTGCGCAACTTCGACCGGATGCCCCGGATCCGCTCCGAGCGCCCCGCCTTCGACCTGAAGTACGGCCCGCTCGTCGCCGATCTGGGCCGGGACCTGCCGCAGCGCACCACCAAGCCGCCGCAGCACTTCGCCGAGGAGTTGCGGATGGAGCACCACATTCCGGAGTCGCCGGCCGCCGAGGGCGCGCACGGGGCCCGGGACGCGACCGACTACCAGCCGGCACCACGCTCGGGTGCCCGGCCGGTGGAGGTGCCGGAGCCCGAGGGCGTCCGCCGGCCGAGCTTCGAGCAGAGCGACGCGCCCGAGGACGCCGAGGACGCGCCGAAGCCGCACGAACGCTGGCGGCACCCGCACAGCGACGGCAACCCCGAGGAACACTGATCGGCGTACGCCGAGAGGGCCGACACCCGGCGGTGTCGGCCCTCGTCGCGTCGTCGGTCGGTGCGTACCGCCCCGACGGCACCTGCGGTGGGTCAGTCGCGGGCGGGTGCCAGGCCGGCGGCGGTGAGCGAGCGGCGTACCGCGGGCTGGACCCGGGTCAGCCGCAGCGGCACGCCGGTCCGCTCGGCCGCGTCCCGTCCCGCCATCAGCGCGGCGATCCCACCGGCGTCGAACCCACCCGCGCCGACCAGGTCGACGACCACCTCGCTGGGCTGGCCGGTGACCGCCTCCAGCATGGCCCGGCGCAACTGGTCCGCGCCGTCGCGGTCGATCTCGCCGCCGACCTCGACCACCACC
Organism: Micromonospora sp. NPDC048935; assembly: GCF_043197875.1. Lineage (NCBI taxonomy): Bacteria > Bacillati > Actinomycetota > Actinomycetes > Micromonosporales > Micromonosporaceae > Micromonospora > Micromonospora sp. NPDC048935. The sequence continues at coordinate 260,021 of NZ_JBICTZ010000007.1, forward strand.
CGGTCGCCGTTCTGCTTCACCGAGATCCGGGTCTTGCCCGGGTCGGGTTCGGCGGCACCGTTCTGCCAGGGCGGCGGCGCGTCGGCGAGCATCGCCTGACGCAGCCAGGTCAGCGCCCGCGACAGCAGCCGGGACACGTGCATCTGCGAGATGCCGAACCGGGCGGCGATCTCGGCCTGGGTCTGGTTGCCGTAGAAGCGCATCGCCAGGATCCGCCGCTCGCGCCAGGGCAGTCGGTGCAGCAGACCGCTCACCGTCACCCGGTCGTCGACCGACTCCAGGGCGTTGTCCGACTCGCCGACCAGGTCACCGAACTCCGCGGAGCTCTCACCGCCCACCGGGGCGTTGAGGGAGGCCGGGCTGTAGCCGGCGGCCGACTCCAGCGCGGCGAGGATCTCCTCCTCCGGCGTCTCCAGACGGGCCGACAGCTCGGCCACCGACGGCGCCCGGGACAGTTCGCTGGTCAGTGCGGCGGTGGCCTGCCCGACCTCGAGGATCAGGTCCCGCAGCCGGCGGGGCACGTGTACGCCCCAGGTGCGGTCCCGGAAATGCCGTTTGATCTCCCCCACGATGGTGATCGCGGCGTACGCGGTGAACGAGCCCCGTTCCGGGTCGTACCGGTCGACCGCGTTGACCAGCCCCAACCGGGCGACCTGCTCCAGATCCTCCAGCGGCTCCCCACGCCCCCGGTACCGGCGGGCCAGCCTTCCGGCGAATGGCAGCGCGAAGCGCACCAGGTCGTCGCGGGCCTCCCCCCGCCGCTCCGGCGGCAGCCCGGCGATCCGGGCCGCGTACGCCAGTGCCGCCGCGTCGAGGTCCTCCAGACCCCGCTCGCTGGGTGGTGGTGTGGTCGTGGTCGTGCTCGTCTGTCCGAACATCCGCGCCTCCCTCAGGAAGGTCCCCCGCCCGGATCGGGAAACCGGTCGTGCGCGTGGTCGAGCCACGCACCGGGCCGGAAAAGTGGGTCAGTGACTGGGATGCCAGCGGGCGACACCGCCTCTACGCAGCGCAATCAGGCCGTCGCAGCCAGCGATGTTCCCGCTCCGTAGGTACTCAATCACGGGACCCCGGGTTCGCGAGGAAGTTTCGGCGTGCTCCGCCTCAGGAGACCAGCAACCCCTGGTGGCCGCCGCTGTCCCGGAGCACGGCCAGCGCCTCGGCGGCCCCCAGGGGAGGCGGCGCGGGCAGGTCGTACGGCTGGGCACGCAGCACCTCGGTGGCCCGGCGGGTGGGCACCGAGGTGACCGGGTAGCCCCGGGCCGTGGTGCGGTCCAACGCCCGACGCCGCCGCCCGAAACCGGCCACCGCCAGCCACTGCGGCAGCCCGGCCAGGGCCGGTGAGCGCATCCCGGGCGGCTCGGGCAGCACGTCCACCGAGCTGAACGCCTCGCTGCCGGCCAACCACCACTCGGCCTCGTCGACGCTGCGCCGGGTGGCGTTCTCACACCAGTACGGCACCAGCCCCGCCCGCACCACCTGCCACGGGTCGAGCAGCCGGCCGCACTCCACCACCAACCGGTCACCGGTCTTGCCGGCGGCGCGCAGCCACCGCCGGTACAGGTCGGCCACGCCCGCGCTCAGTGCCGCCGGCCGGGGCACCAGCACCCGGTGCAGCGGGTGCTCGTGCCGTGCGGACCAGTCCCGCAGGGCCGGCTCGAAGCCCGGGTGGACGCCGTGCTCGGCGTAACCCGACGGTACGGACACCTCCGGTGGCTCCCAGCGGGCGGCGTCACCGCCGGCGGAGCGCAGCACCTGCCGCAGCGCGTGGCTGTCCGGGTGGAAGTCGACCGGGTCCAGCCCGCTGGCCGGGCAGCCGACCTGGAAGCTGTGGCCGGGCGTGCGCTCCAGCACCGGCCAGGTGCGCGCGTCGCGAACCAGCAGGACGGGGGCACCCGGGACCAGCCGGTCGGCCAGAAACTGCGCGTACGCGGCCGGTAGGGCCGTCCACGCGGCGGTCAGCGACACGGTGGCCCCGGTCAGCGGGCCCCGGCTGGCCGGGCAGTGCACCTGGCGCAGGTGCAGGTCGGCGTTGCCGGCGAGCAGTCGCACGGCGAGTGCCGCACCGTGCTCCAGTGCGTCCGCCGGGCGGTCCACCGCGCCGTCGGACCAGTGCACGGTCATCTCGAAGCCAGCCGGCAACCACGGCACGCCGAGAGCCACCGCGAGGTGTGCCGCCGCGCCGTGTGGTGAGCCGATCAGCACCCCGGGGTAGCGCCGGCGGGGGTACTGGTCGACGAACCAGCGGGCCACCCGGGCGGCGTCCACCTCGTCGGCCTGGGCCACGGTGAGCGCGACCCGACCGGCGGCGCGGGTGACCGCGGCGCGGCGTACCGGCTCCGGGGCGCCCGGGAACCGCGACGTCGGCCCGGGGTGCCCGAGGTCGGCGCAGTCCGCCCCACGCAGGGCCCGGGCGGTGGCGGCGACCAACACCCGGGCGGCGCTGCCCGCGGCCACGACCCGGTCGCCGGCGAGACCGGCACCATCGGCCGTGAGCCCCTTGTGCACCTTGTGCACCGGCCCCACCTTGCCTCTTTCGCTCACCACGCGGCCCGGCTTCCCGTCCCGATGGGGTTCAAACGGGGCATCACCCACCCGGCGGCACATTCCGCTGGTCAGCGGGGTGCGCCGGTCATCACCGCCGTTGCGCGGCGCGGGTTTCGCCAGGGCCAGGACGGGCACTTCCGGGGCCATGCGCACCGACGACGCCAGCGAATCAGCCGCCGCCACGATCACCCCGTACGAGGACGGACCGCTGCTGGTCCGCGGCGACTTCGCGCTTGTCACGCCGGACGGCGAGCACATCGACACGCGCCGGGGCACGGTGGCGTTGTGCCGGTGCGGCAAGTCGGCGCTCAAGCCGTTCTGCGACGGCACCCACAAGGCGATCAACTTCCGGGCCGGCACCGCCCGCGAGGGCTGACCCCACGTCGCCCGGTGTCGCCCGGTGTCGACCCCGTGTCGACCCGTGTCGAGAGCACGCGGACGGGCCGCACCAGGGGCACGCGCCGCCTTTGCTCTGCACCCGCCGATGCGCCAGTGACGGAACGTGGGCGCCCGCCAGTTGCCGACCGTGGGTGGCGCGCGGGCGGGTGCAGAGCAAAGGGGTGGGGACGGTGACCGGCACGCCCACCCACCAATCGGCGGCCACCAATCGGCGGCCACCAATCGGCGGCCAACAACCAGCGGCCAACAACCAGCGGCCAACAACCAGCGGTCGACAGGCGGCCCCGCCCGCCTGGGCGTGATCCGTCGGCTTGCCGAGGTGACGAACCCCTCGGCTCAGACGAGCGCGGGCGGGGCCGGCGGGGCCACCGTGGGCAACGCGACAAGCGGGACCTTGGGCGGCGGGGCCGGCGCGACGGGTGTCCGCAGCGAACTGCGGCCGGCGGCCCAGCTGTCCAGTAGGTGCGCCGCGAACAGCCGGTCCACCGCGAGCCCGGCCGCCGCGCCGAAGAGCACGTCGGGGGCGAGGGCCGGTTCGACGCGGACCAGGCCGCCGCACATGTCGTGCGCGGCGATCTGCTCGTGCACCGCGTCGGCCTCGACGTGCTCGTCGTAGAAGCGGGTGGCCACCTCGTCGAGGCCGAGCCGGCGCAGCCCGTTGCCGTAGCGACGGTTGGGCAGCGAGGAGGTCATCTCGAACGCGGCCAGGTGCCCGAGCAGCGCGCCGCGCAGCCGCCGGTGCAGCCCGAACAGCGACATCAGGTTGTTCGTCGCCAGGGTCACCGCGGGTGCCGCGTCCAGGTGGGCGCCGTAGGAGGCGTCCAGGCCCAGCCGTTGCAGGGTGCGCCGGAACAACTCGGCGTGCATCCGATCCAGCCGGCCGTTGCCGTACTCATCGGTCTGGATCTCCACGAGCGCGGCCTTGGCCGGCCCACCGAGGCGGGGCAGGGCCCAGCTGTGCGGGTCCGCCTCGCGCAGGTGGTAGACGGAGCGATGGGCGACGAACTCGCGGAACTGGCCGAGGGTGGCGCGTCGTTGCAGCGTCAGGGCCAGCGGTGGTCCGTCGTCGGCCGCGACCAACTCGGCCAGGCCGGCCGCCACCCCGGCGGCCGGCACCGACGGTGCGCCGACCAGCCGGCGCAGCGCCGCCTCGAAGGGCCGTTCGGCTTCGGCGCGCAGCGCGAGCAGCGTCGGCTGCCACTCCCACGCCTCGTCCACGCCGCGCCAGCCCCGGTAGTGCAGCTCGTAGCAGAGGAACAGGGTGAGCTGAAGGTCCTCGTCCGTGATCGGGTCGGCCGGATCGAGGTTGGCGCCGAGGCCGGCCGGCAGGTCGTGCGGCGGGCGCCGGAGAGCGTCGAGCACCGCGGCGGAGAGCGGGCCGCGCGATCGTGGCAGTGTCGCGGGACCGTAGCGGCGGTCAACCTGCTCGGACATGGGACCTCCAGCGTCGTCGGGCCGCTACTGATGCCCTGGCCGAGGGCAGCTAAACGAGGTCTTCGGCGTTCGCGGTGACCTCCACCTGCTCGCGGACCTTGCGGGCCGGAGCGCCGTCGGCGTACAGGCCGCGCAGGTCCGCGAACGCCGGCTCCGGCGGCGCCAGCGACACCGCCGGGTCGACGACCGCCTCCAGTACGCAGGGACGGTCCGCGGCGAGGGCCTCGTCCCAGGCCGCGCCGACCAACTCCGGGCGGTCCACCCGCACACCGTGCAGCCCGAGCAGGCGGGCCCAACCGGCGTACGGCACGTCGGGGCGGCGGTTGCCCGGGTCGGACGACGGCTGCCGCCCGCCGCCCGTGCCGCTCTGGTCCCGGTTGTTGAGCACCAGCACCACCAGCCGAGGGTCACGCCAGCTCTGCCAGTGGTGCGACACGGTGATCAGCTCGGCGAGCCCGTTGAGCTGCATCGCCGCGTCGCCGAGCAGCGCGATCACCGGCTGGCCGGGGGCGGCGAGCTTGGCGGCCACCGCGTACGGCAGCGCACAGCCCATCGAGCCGAGGGTGCCGCAGAGCTGCGCGTTCACCCCGGGTGGCAGGGTGAGGTGCCGGGCGTACCAGTAGAGGACCGAACCGACGTCGACCGCGACCGCCGCGGTGCCCGGCAGGCGGGCGGACAGCTCCTGGAGTACGAGCTGCGGGTTGACCGGGTCGGCGGGCGCGGCCACCCGGTCGGCGGCGACCTCCCGCCACCGGTCCACCGAGCTTTCCACGGTGGCGCGCCACCGCTGTTCGGGTCGACCGCGCAGCCGGGTCAGCAACGCCCGCAGCGTCTCGGCGGCGTCGCCGACCAGCGGCACGTCGGCCGGGTAGCGGGTGCCGATCCGCCGGCCGTCGATGTCGATCTGCACCGTGCGGGCCTGCTCCGGCATCGGGAAGTAGCCGGTCCACGGGTCGTTGGTGCCGACCATCAGCAGCGTGTCGCAGCCGCCTATCAGCTCGGCCGCGGCCGCGGTGCCGACCTCGCCGAGCACCCCGGTGTGAAACGGCAACCGCTCGTCGAGCACCGGTTTTCCCAGCAGCGACGTGGCCACCCCGGCACCGAGCCGGTCGGCCACCTCGATGATCTCGGCGGCCGCGTCCCGCCCGCCCTGACCCACCAGGATCGCGACGCGCTGACCGCCGGCGAGCAGTTGCGCCGCGGCGTCGAGATCCGCCTCGTGCGGCAGCACCCGGGCCAGCGGCTCACCGGGGGTGGCCGAGACCACCCCGGCGGCGTACGTCTGCACGTCGGGCACCAGGGCTTCCTGCAACTGCCGGGGCAGCACGACACAGGTCGGGCTACGGGTCGCCGCCGCCGTCCGGAACGCCTGGTCCAGCAGGGCGGCCACGTCCTCGGGGTTGCGCCCGTAGCGGACGAACTGGTTGCACACGTCGCCGAAGAGCCGACTCAGCCCGATCTCCTGGTGCGCGGCGCCGAGCGGCCCGGAGATGTCCTCCCCGACGATCGCCACCACCGGCTTGCTGTCCAGCTTGGCGTCGTAGAGGCCGTTGAGCAGTTGCACGGCGCTGGGCCCCTGGGTGGCGAGACACACCCCGATGCCGCCGGTGAACTTGGCGTGCCCGGTGGCCATGAACGAGGCGGTCTCCTCGTGCCGGGCCGGGACGAACGCCGGCTCGCCGCCGGAGCGGTCCAACGCCTCGATCAGCGGGGTGATCGCCTCGCCCGGGTAACCGAAGGCGCGGGGCACCCGCCAGGCCAGGAGCCGTTCCACCACGAGATCAGCCACCCGGCGCTCAGCCATTGCCGCGCCCCGGTGTGCTGGGGTCGACGTAGCGCAGCACCGCACCCACCCCGTCGGTGAGGTCGGGTGCCTCGTCCGCGCCCAGCACGGTCAGTGCCGCGTCGGTGCCGACCAGCGCGCGGACCAGCGCCGCGTCGGCGCGTACCCGTTGCGGGTCGGCCACCGACATGGCGGCCAACTGCCCCGGGTCGACGGCGATCTCGGTGGGTTGCGCGCCGATCCACAGCTCGCCGTCGGCCGACGGGTCATCCACGATCAGCATGGTGTCCACCTGGTTGCGTTGCAGGGCCGACACGACCGCGTCGAGGCCGCCGCCCACGTCCTCCTGCACGCCGAACCTGTCCAGCGCGGCGCTGATCCGCTGGTCGGCGATCTCCGCGATGGTCTGCACGGTGAGGTCGTCCAGCATCGTCTGGTCGGCACCCCCGGCCCGCGACCCGGCATCGGTACGGACCACCAGGTCCTGCCAGCGCTCCGGCATCTGGGCGGCGATCATTCCGGTGGCCCGCACGTCACCGGCGACCACGACCACGTCCGCGCCGACCCGGTCGGCCAGTTCCACCGTCGCGGCCGTGACGTCACCGGCGTTCTGGTGCCACGCCTCCATGGCCGCCCGTTGGTAGCGCGACTGGGACCAACCGCCGGGCTTCGTCCGCCGCAGCGGGAACTCGTCCCGGCCGGCGACGTGCGCCCGTCGGGGCACCCCGCCGGCGCTGACCGCCATCGCGTCGGCGCCGAGCCGGTCGGCGACCACACGGACCCACGCCACCTGTTCGCCGCGTTGGGCGAGCAGCGGCATCACGTGGGGCAGCGGCGCGAAACTGGCCAGGTCGCGCAGTGGTGGCGCGGACAGGTACTCGGAGAGCACCACCCGACCGTGGCTGGCGAAGACGGCCAGGCCGTAGTCGCCGACCATCGGGTCGTGTCCGCGGATCACCCGGTCCAACGCGGCGATGCTGGCCTCGTCCGCGCCCTGTTCGGTCAGGCGACTCTGCAGGGCGCGCCAGCGCAGGTCCAGCGCGGGATGGGCGTCCTCCGTGTCGGCGGAGGCGTCCAGGTACACCGAGCACCACGGCCCGGGACGGTCGTAGAGCGGGCGCAGGAAGGACAGCTGCATGCTCGACCCCTTTCCAGCTCGGCCCCCCGCTTACCCTCCTCGCCCGCGATGTCACCTCGGGCCGTGAGCCCGTGACCAGGTTTCATTCACGTCGTTCAACCCAGGACGTCGATACCATCTGTGCACACAAGCGGACTCTCGGTGGTGGGAATGGACAGCGGACTCGAAACCCGACGGATCGTGCATCCGACCGAAAGGATCGTCACCGGGCGGCTGATCCGCCTGCTCGACGGCTACACCCGCGAGGTACGCGTCGGTCAGCCGGTGCTGGTGGCGGTGCTCGCCGCGGCGGCGATCGCCCGGCTGCCCGCCCTGCTGTTGCGCGCGGTGTTCTCGTTCGGCGGTGGCGGCACCCGCCGGCGCTGGAAGGAGCTGAAGAAGGGCCCGGAATACCTGGTCATCCCGGTGCGCCTGCGCAACACCGCGGGCCAGCTCTGCGAGGTGGAGTTGCACGGGCACCTGCCGCAGAGCGCCCTGCACCCGGCCGACCAGGTGCAGCTCACCCTGCGCCCGCAACGCGACCCGGAGTTGCCGCCGCGCATCGAGCGGATCGTCAACCTCACCACCGGGCAGTTGCTCACCCCGCGCACCGCGACGCTCTGGTCGCACCTCGGGCCGCCGCTACTGTTGCAGGCGTTCCTGGGCGCGCTGCTGCTCGCCGGTGTCGCGGCCTGCTCCGCACTCACCTGACCGCTCAGGCAGGCTCCCCCGCCGATTGGCGGGTCAGCCGACCGGGGGCGGGCTCGCGGGCCGACCGGCGGGTCAGCCGACCGGGGCGGGCTCGCGGATCGGTTGGCGGTCGGCCCCGAGCATCCCCCGGCGGCGAGCCCAGCGCTCGTAGGCCAGGGTGGCGAACGGCGGCACGGCACTGACCAGGGCGACCGCCGTGGCCGGCAGGCTCCACCGGTGCAGTCGGGCCATGGCCAGCGTCAACAGGACGTACGCGATGAACAGGCCGCCGTGGATCGGGCCGAAGATCTTCACACCCAGCTCGTTGCCGGGCGGGCCGTACTTGACAAGCATGCCGACCAGCAGGGCCAGCCAGGAGCAGGCCTCGGCGATCGCCGCCGCGACGAACAGCCGGGTCACCTTCTCGCGCATCCGCACGCCACCACCTCTCGGCCAGCAATGCTATCGGGGCGGTCTGACTGGGCTATCAGGGTGGGCATCTGGGTAGGAGAGGGCCATTGGGTGTTCCCCCGCCCGACGAGGACGTGCGAGGTTAGGGGGAACCAGCGGTGACAGGGTGGTGACGATGGGCGAGGACGTCGGCGTACGAACCTTCAGTCGAGAAGATCGGGCCCGCTATCGCGACAAGGTCCGCCGCTGCCTGGATGTCTTCGCCGAGATGCTGCGCGAGTCGCGTTTCGACGTCGACCGGCCGATGACCGGCGTGGAGATCGAGCTGAACCTGGTCGACGAGGCGTCGAATCCGGCGATGCGCAACGCCGACGTGCTGGCGGCCGTCGCCGATCCGAGCTTCCAGACCGAGTTGGGCCAGTTCAACGTCGAGATCAACGTGCCGCCGCGCCGGCTGACCGGCACCGGGACCGCCGACTTCGAGGAGTACGTGCGGGCCAGTCTGAACGCCGCCGAGGTGAAGGCGCGGGCGATCGGCGCGCACATGGTCATGATCGGGATCCTGCCGACGCTGCGTCCCGAGCACCTGACCGCCGAGACGCTCTCGGCCAACCCCCGCTACAAGCTGCTCAACGAGCAGATCTTCGCGGCGCGGGGTGAGGATCTGCCGATCGCGATCAGCGGGGTGGAGCGCCTGGCGGTCACCGCCGACACGATCACGCCGGAGGCGGCCTGCACCAGCACCCAGTTCCACCTCCAGGTCAGCCCGGTCCAGTTCGCCGACTACTGGAACGCCGCCCAGGCGATCGCCGGCATCCAGGTCGCCGTCGGCGCGAACTCGCCGCTGTTCTTCGGCCGGGAGCTGTGGCGCGAGACCCGCATCCCACTGTTCCAGCAGGCCACCGACACCCGGTCGGAAGAGATCAAGGCCCAGGGGGTACGCCCCAGAGTCTGGTTCGGCGAACGCTGGATCACCAGCGTGTTCGACCTGTTCGAGGAGAACGTGCGCTACTTCCCGGCGCTGTTGCCGGTCTGCGACCCGCAGGACCCGACGCGGACCCTCGCGGCCGGTGAGGTGCCCAACCTCGCCGAGCTGCGCCTGCACAACGGCACCGTCTACCGGTGGAACCGCCCGGTGTACGACGTGTCCCGCGGTCGACCGCATCTTCGGGTGGAAAACCGGGTGCTGCCCGCCGGCCCGACCGTGCTGGACACCATCGCCAACGGCGCCTTCTACTTCGGACTGGTGCGTGCGCTTGCCGAGTCCGACCGACCACTGTGGTCGCAGATGTCGTTCAGCGCCGCCGAGGAGAACTTCACCAACTGCGCCCGGCACGGCATCGACGCGCAGGTCTTCTGGCCCGGCCTCGGCTATCTGCCCGTCACCGAGCTGGTGCTGCGCCGGCTGCTGCCGATGGCACACCACGGCCTGGACCGGTGGGGGCTCGACCCGGGCGAACGCGACCGGCTGCTCGGCATCATCGAGCAGCGCTGCCTGACCAGCCGCAACGGCGCGAGCTGGCAGGTGGAGACGCTGCACCGACTGGAGTCGGCCGACCACCTGGACCGGCCGGCGGCGCTGCGGGAGGTGGTCCGCCACTACGTGGACCTGATGCACAGCAACCGGCCGGTGCACGAGTGGCCGATCCCGTGAGCGCCCCGGGTGGCCCGACTGGCGCGGGGTTCAGCCTCGCGGGGTGGGCACACCGAAGAGATCGATGATGCCGCCGGGAAGCTGGGCGAGCAGGTCGTTGCGCTCGTCGTCGTCGAGCGCCTCGGCGACGGTACGCAACACCGCCTGGGCGTGTTGACGCACCTGGTCCGCGTTCGCGACCTGTTCGCGGTCCCCGACGTTCTTCAGGAACTCGCCGACGTCCCACCGGCGGCCCTGCGGGTTGCGGGTGACGGACCCGTTCAGCCGCTCCGGTAGCTGTGCCGCCAGGTGGTCGGCCTCCTGTCCGGCGAGCCGTTCACCGAGCACCGACAGGACGGCCTGCACGGACCGCACGGCCTCGTTCTCACCGAGGCCCGCTCGCTGTCGTACCGTGGCGATCATCTGCTCGTACTCCATGCTCCGCTCCTTCGGTTTCCTCGACCTGCGGTCAGGCCGGGCTGCGGACGAACGGGGCGAGTTCCCAGGCTCCCTGACCACAAACGGGGTCACGCGCGGATCCGGACGTCCCGCCCTCGGCGGTCGGGGCCGCACGAAACCCGCCAGTCAGGGCACTCGGATCGCCGGTGCGGCCGGGTCGGGCCGCGCGGGAAGCCCACCGGGGCGTCGCGCGTCCGTCGACTGGGGACCGTCCCTTGTGGGCGCCCCTGGCGTCGATGACTGTCGTACGCTGTGGCGGCTCGCACATCGTCAGACGAGGGGATGCCGATGGCCACGTCAGGACCAGACCCAGCTTCGACCCGAGGGCCCGCGCGGGTGCCCCTGTCCCGTCGACACATGCTGCGGATGGGAGCGGCGGCGGCCGGTGGCGCGGTGCTCGCCGGCGGGTTGGAGACCGGGCCCGCGCAGGCCGCGCAGGCTGGTGCGAAGCGTGTGCTGCGGGCTCCGGCGCTGGCGCCCGGTGATCGGGTCCGGGTCGTGTCGCCCGGCAGCACTCCCGACCCCACGAACATGGCCCGCGGCATCGAGATCCTGCGAAGCTGGGGCCTGGAGGTCGAGCTGGGCACGCACGTCTTCGCCACGTACGGCTATCTGGCCGGCACCGACGCGCAGCGGCTGGCCGACCTCAACGCCGCGCTCAACGACCCGGGGATCCGTGCGGTCTTCGCCGCCCGTGGCGGTTACGGCACCCAGCGGATCGTCGATCGCATCGACGTGTCCGGCGTTCGCCGGGATCCCCGGGTGGTCGTCGGGTTCAGCGACATCACCAGCATCCACGGCAAGCTCTGGCGCGAGACGGGCCTGGTCACCTTCTACGGTCCGATGGTCAACTGGAGCGACGACCGCACCGGCCCTGATTCGGCCGAGGCGCTTCGCCGGGCGGTGATGACCACCGCACCCGTGACGATCGTCCGGGATCCGGCCGAGACGGCGGCGCCCGTGCTGGTGCCGGGGCGCGCGTCGGGCCCTCTGCTCGGTGGCTGCCTCACCCTGCTCTCCACCTCGCTGGGTGCCGGTGACATCCCGAAGTTCGACGACGCCATCCTGTTCTTCGAGGACGTCGACGAGGCTCCGTACAGCATCGACATGATGCTGACCGAGCTGCGCCGGGTGGGCGTGTTGTCGAGGGTTGCCGGGGTGGTCATCGGCCAGATCACCAACAGCGTCGGCGAACCCGGCGAGTGGGACGCGGCGGCGGTGCTGAAGGACCGCCTGTACGACCTTGGCGTGCCGGTCCTGGGCGGGCTACGGCTGGGGCATGGCAACGGGCAGCTCACCGTTCCGCTCGGCGCACGGGCCACGATCGATGCCGAGGCGGGGACCCTGACGGTGGAGCCGGGAGTCCGGCCGCGCTAGCCTCCCGCCGCCGCGTCCCAGGGGGACGGGTCGTCGCGCAGCCGGCTGTAGAGGTAGGCGTCGCGCCACTGGCCGGCCCGAAACTCACTGGCCCGCACGACGCCCTCCAACTGGAAGCCGGCCTTCTCCAGCGCCCGCTGCTCGGCGATGTTCTCCGGGTGGGTGCCGGCCTGGATGCGCTGCGCCGGCGTGTGCTGAAACAGGTAGTCGCAGAGCAACGCCTGCGCCCGCCAGCCGATCCCCCGCCCGCGCCAGGGCGGCAGGAGAAAGATGCCGATCTCCCAGTACGATGCCCGCCCGGCGTAACGCCCGGAGATGTAGCTGACGAGGCCTGCGGCTGCCCGCTCCTGCTCCACCTCGACGATGAGCCGCCCGTCGTCCTCGCCGAGGTAGCCGTCGACGGCGAACCGCCGAGCCGGCGCCCCAGCGTCGCGGAAGCCGGCCCAGTCCAGACCGATCAGGCCCGGCTCGGTGCAGAGCCGCCGAAATATCGCCAGGTCGGGCTCGGCGACGGGTCGCAGCCGAACGGTGAGATCTGCCGTCACCGGCACCGACGTGCCACCGTGATCCATGGCGACACGCTAGCCGCCAACCCGCACCGCGGTCGTCCCGGCAGCAGGGAGGCGCCGCCGGTCAGACCGTGAGCAGCACCTTCGTACACGCGTCCTGCTTCTTCTGGAAGATCTTGTAGCCCTTCGGGGCGTCGCGCAGCGGCATCCGGTGGCTGACGATGAAGCTCGGGTCGATCTCGCCGCGTTGGACGCGCTCCAGCAGCGGCCGGGTGTAGCGCTGGACGTGGCACTGACCGGTCCGCATGATCAGTGAGCGGTTCATGAACGCACCCATCGGGAACTTGTCGACCAAGCCGCCGTACGCGCCGACGACCGAGACCACCCCACCCGAGCGGCAGGCGAGGATCGCCTGGCGCAGGGCGAACGGCCGTTCCGTCTCGACCCGGGCGACCTGCTTCGCCCGGTCGTAGGCGTACATGGCGGCGTTGCCGTGGTGGCCTTCCAGGCCGACCGCGTCGATGCACGCGTCGGGCCCTCGGCCGGCCGTCATCTCGTTCAGGGTGTCCAGCACGTCCGCCTGCTCGTAGTTGATCGTCTCGGCGCCGATGTGCTCCTCGGCCAGCCGCAACCGGTACGCGAACCGGTCGATGACGATCACCCGCTCCGCGCCGAGCAGCCGGGCGCTGGCCGCGGCGAACAGCCCCACCGGCCCGGCGCCCCAGACCGCGATCACCTGGCCGGGTTTGATGTCGCACATCTCCGCGCCCATGTAGCCCGTCGGGAACACGTCGGCGAGCATGACCGCCTGGTCGTCGCGGACCTCGTCGGGCACCTTGAGCGGGCCGATGTCGGCGAACGGCACCCGGGCGTACTCGGCCTGACCGCCGGCGTAGCCGCCGAGCAGGTGGGAGTAGCCGAAGATGCCGCCCGGCGAGTGGCCCATGATCTTCTCGGCGATGCCGGCGTTCGGGTTGGAGTTCTCGCAGACCGAGTAGAGGCCGCGCTGGCAGGATGAGCAGTGCCCGCAGGCGATCGGGAAGGGCACCACCACCCGGTCGCCTGGTTTGAGGTTGCGCACCTGCGGGCCCACCTCGACCACCTCGCCCATGAACTCGTGCCCGAGGATGTCGCCCCTGCGCATCGCGGGGATGTAGCCGTGGTAGAGGTGCAGGTCCGAGCCGCAGATCGCGGTGGTGCTGATCCGGACGATCGCGTCCCGGGCGTTCATGATCTTCGGGTCGGGCACGTCGATGACCTTGACGCTGTCGGTGCCCATCCAGGCGGTGGCCTTCATGGTCGTCCCTTTCGGATGCGTGGGCGGTCAGCGGCGCGGCGTCGGCAGCGGCTGGGCGGGACGCTGCATGGCCTGCTGGCGTACGGAGATGCCGTTGGGGCTGCCCTCGGAGCGGACCACCTCGCCGGTCTCCAGCACCTGCTTGAAGCGGCGCAGGTCGTCACGGACCTGCTGCTCGGGCTCCTCGCCGAAGAGCTTCGCCACCACCCGCCCGAGCGCGCCGGCCGGCGGCGCGTACCGCAGCTCGACCCGGACCTCGGTGCCCCGGTCACCGGGTGCGGGCACGAACCGGACCCGCCCGGCGTTGGGCACCCGGGTGCCCGGCAGCGAACGCCAGGTGATCGACTTGTTCGGCTGGTCGTCGATGATCTCGGCGTCCCACTCGACGCGGTGACCGGCCGGGCCACGGGCGATCCAGTGCGAGCGGCGCAGGTCGTCGGCGCGTACGGACTCCAGGTGTGCCATGAACCGGGGCAGGTTCTCCATGTCCCGCCAGAACCGGTACGCCTCGGCGGGTGATCGGTTGACGGTCACGGCGATCTCCATCCGGATCATCCGGGCCCGGGCCCGTTGGGCCCGCCCGATCCGCACGGCGCAGAGCACGTCGACGGCGGTGATGCCGGCGACCGCGAGGGTGCTCAGCGCGACCCGGCGGCGGCGTTCACCGTCGCGCTCGGCGAGGGCCCGCCCGAGCAGGGTGAGGTCCATGGCGTCGCCGGCCACCCGGCTCCAGGCCCAGCCGGCGGGGCGGCGGCCGCTGAGCAGGCCGGCCGCGCTGCCCAGCTCCCGGAGGCCGAGGGCCGGCAGCACGGCCCGCGCGGACGGGGAGTCGTCCACCCCGGTCAGTCGCGCCAGGGGTCCGGGCGCGACAAGTGCGCCCACGCCCAGCGCCAGGCTCAGCAGGCCCAGGGTGCTCGGCAGCGTCGCCGGCACCGGCCCGTCCAGCTCGGGCAGGAGCACGGTGTCGATCCGGGTCATGCCTGGTCCCTTCCGATGGAGATGACGGCCGGCGGAGGCGGCGGTGATGGTGGTTCCGCCCCCGTGACGCTATGTGGTAGAGGTGCCGTATGCGCGAGGTTCGGGCAGAACGTCCGATGCGGCAAGGGGGGCGTGAACGCCTTCGGCGTCGGTCACCATCACGACATTGACCGATTTGGATCACCTGGGACCGCTACCTTCGGCCCACCCACCCACCACGCCGCCGGAAGGACACCCATGAGCCGGGCTCTCCTGCGCCACCTGACCGTCACCGTCGCCGCCGCACTGCTCGTCGCGCCGGCCGCCGCGCCGGCCGCCGCGCGTACCCCCGGGTCGGCGACGCCCGCGCCCGGCGGCGTCCGCACCGTCGTGCGCGACGCGACGACCGGCGCACCGGTGCCCCGGGCCTGCGCCGCGCTCGTCCCGGTGCGGGCCGCCGCCCTCGCGGCGGTGACACTCGGCGAGGACCAACTCGGCCGCTACGGCGGCTGCGCCGACGAACAGGGCGTCCTGGTGGCCTCCGACGTCGCCCCCGGGACGTACCGGCTGCTGGTGCGCCCGTACGACACGACGGCGTACGGCTGGCAGTGGGTCGGCCGGCACGGCGGCACCGGTGACCGCGAGCGGGCCCGGGAGGTCCGGGTGCGGGCCGGCGTGGTGACCACCCTGCCGGACGTGCGGCTCGACCCGCCCGGCACCGTCGTGGGGGTGGTGACCGATGCCGCGACGGGCGCACCGGTGCCCCGCGCGCGGGTGATGGTGGTGCCCTACGTGCCGGACCCGAAGTACGGCGACCACGGACCGACCACCGACGAGGACGGCCGCTACACCATCACCGATCTCGGCCCCTACGACTGGCCGGTGCAGTTCGCCGCCGCCGGGCTCGCGACCGTGTGGTCCGGAGGGGTGGGCAGTCGGCAGCAGGCGCGGCCGGTGCGGGTCCGCCCCCGACAGACGGCGACCCTGGATCAGGCGCTGCCCGCCGGGACGCCGCTCAGTGGGAGCGTGGGGGTCGACGAGCTGCTCACCTACGCCCAGGTGATCGCGTTCGACGCGGCCACCGGGGACCTGGCCGGCGTGGCGGACGTGGGCACCGGCTACACCCTGCGCCTGCTCCCCGGGCAGCGGGTGAAGCTGCGCTGCGACTGCGCGTACGCCCCGCCGGTGTGGCACCGCGACGCGGCCGGCTTCGACACCGCGACCCCCGTACGGGTCCGACGCGCGCCGGCCGTGGTGGACTTCGACCTCCGGTAGCGGCGTGATGACGCGACCACCTGGAGCCGATTTCGCGCACAAAACCCTGAAGAAGGAGTGCCGCCCGGCGTTAACAGCGAGCCGGACCGGGTAGCCGGCGTGCGCTTCTACCAGCGCCCGGGGAGGTGGGATGACGGCGACCAGTGCGTTCTTCGAGCGGTTGACGGTCGCCGGCCAGGATCCGCGGTTCGACAAGGTGTGCGGGAGCGTGCGGTTCGACATCCGCGACGGCGCTCGGCTGGAGCAGTGGCTCCTGGTGATCGATCACGGCCGGATGCGGGTGACCAGGAGCGCCGATCCCGCCACCACAGTCATCATGGTGTCCGCGCAGCTCGCGGAGTCGATGGCGCGCGGTGAGGTGAACGGGCTGGCGGCGATCACCCGGGGCGAGATCATGGTCGACGGGGACCTCGGTCTGGCCCTGCGCATCGGGCGGCTGTTCCCGCGGTCGCCCGGGCCGCTACAGAGCGGTGACCAGGCCAGTGGGACGTGACAGATGAGGGACATCCCGGGCACCGTGTCGTGTATCGACGGGAACACCTTCATGGTGTCCGACGCCAGCGGCGATGTGGAGTCGTCCCCCGCCACGCCGGTCGGGCTGTTCGCCGCCGACACCCGCTTTCTGTCCCGTTGGATGCTCTTCGTCAACGGCGAGTGCATGACCGCGCTGTCGGTGGACGACAGCCAGTACTACGAGGTCACGTTCTTCGTGGTGCCGGGCGCGGCGGTCGACTACGTGCAGGCCGACGTGTCGGCCATCCGGCGCAGGCGCATCGGCCCGGACCTGACCGAATCGCTGACGATCTTCAACTACGGCGAGCGGGACAGGGACCTCGACATCCGGCTGGAGGTGGCCGCCGACTTCGCCGACATCTTCGAGATCAAGTTCGACATCGGTGACAAGACCGGCACCAACTACACCCACGTGGGCCCGGACGAGTTACGCCTGGGCTACCGGCGCGGCACCTACCGCCGTGAGGTCGTCGTGTCGGCGAGTGAGCCCGCCGAGTTCGACCCGGACGGCCTGCGGTTCACGATCCGCCTGGCCCCCGGGGAACAGTGGTCGACGCGGTTGCAGGTCGCCATGTTGGCGCTGCGTCCGGACGGCGTCGACCTGCGTGCCGCGCTGCGGGCTCAGCGGCCCGACGACTCCACCCTGCCCACCAGCCTGCGGGCCTGGCTCGCTGCGGCCCCGACCCTGGACACCGAGAGCGCCGCGCTCCAGCAGGTGTACCACCGCAGCCTGGTGGACCTGGCGGCCCTGCGCTTCGCCCCGCTCTCGCTCAGCGGCGCGACCGTGCCCGCCGCCGGGTTGCCCTGGTTCATGACCCTGTTCGGTCGCGACAGCCTGCTGACCTGCCTACAGACCCTGCCCGTCACCCCGTCGCTGACCCCGCCGACGCTGCGGATCCTCGCCTCGTTGCAGGGTGCCCGCAGCGACGACGTGCTGGAGGAGGACGCCGGCCGGATCCTGCACGAGCTGCGCTACGGGGAGTCGGCCGCGTTCGAGGAACAACCGCACTCCCCCTACTACGGCACGGTGGACGCCTCGCCGCTGTTCGTGGTGCTGCTCGACGAGTACGAACGGTGGAGCGGCGACACCGCGCTGGTCATGGAGTTGGAGCAGGAGGCTCGCGCCGCCCTGGCGTGGATCGACGTGTACGCGGACCTGACGTCCACCGGCTACATCTGGTACAAGCGACGCAACCACG
Source organism: Micromonospora sp. NPDC048935 (assembly GCF_043197875.1). Lineage (NCBI taxonomy): Bacteria > Bacillati > Actinomycetota > Actinomycetes > Micromonosporales > Micromonosporaceae > Micromonospora > Micromonospora sp. NPDC048935. The sequence continues at coordinate 277,618 of NZ_JBICTZ010000007.1, forward strand.
CCACCGGCCTGGAGAACCAGTGCTGGAAGGACTCCTGGGACAGCATCTCCTACGCCGACGGAAGGCTGCCGGGATTCCCGAGGGCCACCTGCGAAACCCAGGGGTACGCCTACGACGCCAAGATCCGAGCGGCTCGGCTGGCCCGTACCGTCTGGGGTGATCCGGATTTCGCCGACCGGCTGGAGCGGGAGGCGGCGGCCCTGTACGACCGGTTCAACCGGGACTTCTGGCTGGCCGACCGCGGCTACTACGCCCTGGCGCTCGACCACGACGGCACCCCCGTCGACAGCCTGTCGTCCAACATCGGGCACCTGCTGTGGAGCGGCATCGTGCCGCCGGAGCGGGCCCCGCAGATCGTCGACCACCTGATGGGTCGGGCACTGTTCTCCGGTTGGGGTGTGCGGACCCTCGCCGAGGGTCAGAGCCGCTACAACCCCCTCGGCTACCACAACGGCACGGTCTGGCCGTTCGACAACTCGTTCATCGCCTGGGGCCTGCGCCGCTACGGGTTCGCCAGCGAGGCGGCCCGCATCGCCGAGAGCATCCTGTCCGCCGCGACCTACTTCCAGGGCCGGCTCCCCGAGGCGTTCGGCGGGTTCGACCGCAACACCACCCGCTACCCGGTCCGGTACCCCACGGCCGGCAGCCCGCAGGCGTGGTCCAGCGGCGCGTCGATGCTGCTGATCCGTACCATGCTGGGCCTCAACCCGCACGAGGACCACCTGGCCGTGGATCCCGCGCTGCCGACCATCTTCGGACGGGTCGCGCTGCTGGACGTCCCCGGCCGCTGGGGCAAGGCCGACGCCTTCGCCCGGCACCGCCCGGACCAGCGTTAGCGGCACGTTCAGCCGACGGTGAAGCCGCCGGTCGACCAGGTCCGGTGCAGCGGCTGACCTCCCTGTTCGCCGAACGGCTCCCTCGTCCGGGCGAGGGAGCCGTTCGCGTCGCCTGCCGACCGTCCCACCACTCTGGTCTCTCCGCGCCGACAACCCGACAGGGTGGCGCAGACAACACACCTTTGTGGACGACGGCTGGTAGGAAGTAGCGAGTCGCCTCACCCCAGGGAGATCATCGTGGCACGTTCCCACCTGACCCGTCGTTCGTTGCTGGCCACCGGTGGCGCCGCCGCCGTCGCGCTCGCTGCGGCAGCGAACCCGTCCGTGGCCACCGCCGCACCCGCCGACAACCCGGTCGGTACGCCGGCCGAGGCGCTGCGTCGGCTACAGGCCGGCAACCGACGGTTCACCTCCGGCCACGGCCGGCACCCCCACCAGAGCCTCGCCGACCTGCACCGGCTCGCCGCCGGCCAGCACCCGTTCGCCGTCACCGTCGGCTGCGCGGACTCCCGGGTGGCACCGGAGGTGCTCTTCGACCAGGGGCTCGGCGACCTGTTCGACAACCGGGTGGCCGGCAACATCGTCGACGACCTGCTGCTGGGCAGCGTCGAGTTCGCCGTGGAGGAGTTCGGCTGCCTGCTGATCGTCGTCCTCGGCCACGAACGCTGCGGCGCGATCACCGCCACCATCGACACCATCCACAGTGGCGGTGCCGCACCCGGGCACATCGGCACCATCGTGGACGCGCTGCGTCCGATCGTCGAGCCGGTGCTGGACCAGCCCGGCGACCCGGTGGACAACGGGGTCCGCGCCAATATCGCCGCCCAGGTGGCCGCACTGTCGGCACGCAGCACGATCATCGCCGAGAAGGTGCACCAGGGCGCGTTGCGGGTCGTCGGCGCCCGCTACGACCTGGACAACGGGCGGGCTTCGCTGGTGGCCTGACGGCCGTACCCGCCTGCGGCCGCACGCGCCTGGACCCACCGGGAGAGCCGCGGCAACTAGGGTGCAGCCATGGTTGACCGGCGTCAGGTGACGAACTTCCGCGTCCGGGCCCAACAGCTCGACCGGGCCCACGGGACGCTCGCCGACACCGCCGTCCTGGACCTCGGCGTGCAGAACACCGGCCCGGACGGCGCCCGGTGGGCACTGGCGGTACGCGGGGTCGACGTGACGACGCTGTCCGACACGGAGGTGATCCTGCTGTGGACCGTGCGCGGCGCACCCCACCTCTACCGCCGGGCCGATGCCGCGAAGGTGGTGGCGGCGGTCGAACCCTTCTCCGACGCCGACGCGGGTAAGCGCATCTACGACGCGTCCAAGCCGTTGAGGGCCGCCGGCATCGGCAACCTGGCGGCCCTCGACGAGGTGGCCGCCCGGATGCGGGCCGTCGTCACCACACCAACTGTCAAGGGAGAGGTCTCCAGCCGCCTGGCCACGGTGCTGCCCGAGCCGTACCTGCGGTTCTGCCGGCCGTGTGACGCGACGCACGTCTACGAGATGCCGTTCCGGCTCGCCGCAGTGCGGGCCGGACTGGAGTTGCAGCTCGACACCTCACCGCCGGTCCTGCGACGCATCACCGGCTTCCGGAAGGCGGCCGCACCGGGCGACCGGTTCGACCTCATCCGCGCCTACCTTCGCCTGCTCGGCCCGGCCACCCCGAAACACGTCGCCGCCTATCTCGACGCCCCGGTGAAGGACGTGCGGGCGCGCTGGCCCGACGATGTGGTCGAGGTGCCGGTCGACGGTGAGGTGCGCTCGTTGCTGGCCGCCGACGAGCAGGCACTGGCCTCGGCCGGCGGCACGGCGACCCGGCTGCTCGGCCCGTTCGACCTGTTCCTCCAGGCCAAGGACCGGGCGACGCTGGTGCCGGACGCCGCCCACGCCAAGCAGTTGTGGCCGGTGCTCGGTCGCCCCGGTGCCGTCCTGGTCGACGGCGACCTGGTTGGCACCTGGCGTCCCCGCACGTCCGGCCGGACGTTCACGGTCGCCGTCCAGCCCTGGCACCGGTTGTCCGCCGCCACCCGCACGGCCATCACCGCGCAGGCCGAACGCCTCGCCGCGCACCGCCGCGTTCCCTTCGCCGGCGTCGACTTCGACGGTTAGCCACAGCGGCCGGGCGGCTACTCCACCGTCCAGGCGTTGACGGGAGGGTGGACCCGAGCGCACACACCGGGCTGCCCGTGCACCCCCGGCCCGCCGACGTCGAGCATCCCGTCGGCCTCCCGGCTGGACACCTCGAAGTCCAGGTCGCCGTCGCCGCGTCGGCCGGCACCTGATCGACCACGTCGACCCTGCGCCGTACCCCCACGTGGACATTGCCCGATCTCCCGCTGCCGGCGGGCACGGCGTGGAACACTGCGAAGTGCCCTCGGTCGGTGCGCCCCCCTGCTGAGGCGGCAGCGGGACGCACGTCGGGGCCCCGCGTGCGGAAGGGGCGGGGATGCAACCAACGTGGCTCCTGACGCTGTCCTGGGTCTCGCTCGCGTTCGGTGTCGTCAGCTGCGCGATCGTCGTCGCGGACACCTATCTGCGCGGACACCGTCAGCCGGTTCGGGTCATGGAGATCGTCTGGCTGGTGACGGTCCTCTACGTCGGTCCGGCAGCCGTCCGCCTCTACTGGGACTGGGGCCGCCCGGAGGCGTTCGCCCAGCGGCGGCGGGAGGGCCGGCCGCGAAGGCCCCGCCGGGGCATCGTCGTCACCCACGTGTCCCGCTGCGGCGCCCACTGCGCCCTCGGGTTCGTCGTCGCCGAGGTCGCCCTGTACGTCGTCCGGTCCGACCCGGCTCAGGAGACCCTGTGGGTCGACTACGCCGGGGACTACCTGGCGGCGGTGGCGATAGCCGTCCTCTTCCGGTACGTCGGCGCGCCCGGTAGCAGCGTCCGGAAGATCTGGCCCGCCCTGTCCGCGGTCGCCCGGATCGAACTGCTGACCATCAGCGCCTTCGAGGTGACGCTGTTCGTGTGGCTGACGCTCGCGCATCGCGTGGTCTTTCCCGAGCCACCCCTGCGACCCGACAGCCCACTCTTCTGGTTCGCGGGCCAGTTGGGGCTGATCGCCGGTTTCATCGCGGCGTGGCCCACCGCCTCCTGGCAGTTCGGCCGGGGGTGGAGACTCGAACCGCGCCAGCTCCCCTATGACTGAACACGGCCGACTCGTCGGAAGCCGCGCATCCCTCGTGCCCGCACAGCTCACGACCGTCGGCGACCAGCACCGTAGGGTCGTTGCGGGTAAGCCGCCGACGGACGAGGAGGACCGATGATGGATGCCGCGGTGCGACGCCTGGTGACCGCGGTGGCCGCGCTGTCGGCCCTGGTGTCGTTGGCGGCGTGCGGCACCGACGACGCCCCCGAGGCGCGCACCACACCGAGCCCCGAGGTGACGCTGTCCCCGACGCCAGCCGCGGAGCAGGAATTCCAGCGGTTGGAGCAGACGTTCGGCGCGCGCCTGGGGGTCTACGCCGTCGACACGGGCACCGGCCGCACGGTGGCACACCGCGCTGACGAACGATTCGCGTACGCCTCGACGTGGAAGGCGTTGGCCGCCGCCGAGGTGCTCGACGACACCACGGACGCCGAGCTGGACCGGGTGGTGCGCTTCTCGGCGGGGCAACTGGTGGCCCACTCCCCGGTCACCGAGAAGCACGTCGCCGAGGGCCTGAGCCTGCGTGCCCTCGCCGACGCCGCCGTGCGCTACAGCGACAACACCGCCGGCAACCTGCTGCTGCGTCACCTCGGCGGCCCGCAGGGCTTCGAGACGAGGCTGCGCTCGCGCGGTGACACGGTCACCGACGCCGCCCGTTACGAGACCGCGCTCAACGAGGCGACGCCCGGCGACCGGCGGGACACCAGCACCGCGCGGGCCCTGGCGGGCGACCTGCGCGCGTACACCCTGGGGGACGCCCTGACGCCCGCGGACCGCGACGTTCTGTGCGGTTGGCTGCGGGACAACACCACCGGGGCGGCGCTGATCCGCACGGGCGTGCCCGCCGGCTGGGTGGTCGGGGACAAGACCGGGACCGGAGGGTACGGCACCCGCAACGACATCGCCGTTCTCTGGCCGCCCGACCGGGCCCCGATCGTGCTCGCCGTGCTGTCCCGCCGCGCCACGAAGGGCGCCGCCCCCGACGACGCCCTTCTCGCGCAGGCCGCCAGGGTGGTCGTCGCCCACCTCTGAGCGGGTTGCCGGTCGCCGGGGGTGGCCGCGTCGTGCCGCTGCGGGGATCGTCAACCGGTCGTCCGGGCTCGGCGGCCGCGCGCCAGAGCGGTGACCATGGACGACACCGCCGTCCACTGTTGGCGTCGGCGCTGCTCGCGATCCGCGACGTGCTCGCCGGGCCGCGGGCACGGGGATGACGGCTGTCGCCCAGCTCTGACGAGCCGAGCGCGCCTCCCGTCCCGCCCCCCGTGGATCGGTGCCGTGCGATACGGTCAGCTCGTGGTTCCGGTGGAGGCGGTCGCGGCTTCGTACGCCCGGTGGATCACGCCTGCGCTGCCGTTGTACGGCAACGACCACGAACGGTCCGACTTCGCTCCCTGATCCGCGCTGGCGGTTGCCCGTGGGTCCGTTCGATTCCTTCCATCGCGTCGGGAGCGATGTCTCATGTCCTCATCCGGTATCCGGGTGGTCCTGCGTGCCCCGCAGGTGCTCTGGGTCCTGCTCGCCGCCCAGGTGGGCCGGCTGCCGTCGGCCTCCGGGCCGCTGGCCCTCCTGCTGTTCGCGCGGGAGTCGTTCAGCCTGGCCACGGCCGGGTTGCTCGTCGCCGCGTACACCGCCGGGGTGGCGGTGGGAACGCCGCTGCTCGCCCGAGCGGTGGACCGCTGGCGTCAACCGCCGGTGCTGGGCATCTCGGCGGTCATGTCCGGCGTCGGGTTCGGCTTCGTGGCCACCGGCGCCTTCGGCGCGACAGGTGCCGCCGTCGGCGCCGTGGTCGCCGGGCTCGGCGCTCCCCCGCTGGAGGCGTGCCTTCGCTCCCTGTGGCCGGATCTGCTGCCCCCGGCGGCGGTGCCGGCCGCGTACGCGCTGGATGTCGCCGTACAGGAGGTGATTTTCGTGGTGGGCCCGCTCACGACGCTCCTCGCGGTGGCGCTCGGCGGGCCGGTCGCCGGGTTGGTCGTGGCCGCGCTGCTCCAGCTCGCCGGGACCGCCGCGTTCGTCCGCGCTCCCGCCGTGCGGGCCTGGCGGGGGGTTCCGGCGGCACGGCACTGGGCCGGCCCGCTGCGGGTGCCCCGGTTCGCGGCGCTGCTGGCCGGGGTGGTCGGCACGGGGATGGCGGTCGGCGGCATCACGGTGGCGATCACCGCGTACGCGGAGGAGGCCGGCGACCGGCACCTGGCCGGCTGGCTGCTCGCCGTGCAGGCAACCGGTGCCCTGATCGGCGGCCTGCTCTACACCCGGGTCCGGCCCGCCGGAGCACGGCGGCTGCCGCTGCTCACCGCCGGGTTGGCCCTCGGCTATGTGCCGCTGCTGCTGACACCGCGCCCCACCCTGATGGCGGTGTTGCTGGCGGTCAGCGGTCTGGCCCTACCGCCGACGCTGACCGCCATCTTCCTCCTGGTGGATCAGCTCGCGGCGCCGGGCACCGTGGCCGAGGCGTTCGCCTGGGTCGCCACCGCGTTCACCATCGGCAGTGCCGCCGGCTCGGCGGTCACCGGTCTGGTGGTGGCGAACGGCGTCCGTCACGGCCTGGCCCTCGCCCCCGTCGCCGCGCTGCTCAGCACCATCGTCATGGTGGCCGTCGCCAGAACCAGCGCCGACCACCACGGTCCTCGTCTACCGCAACAGCACTGAGACCATCGTGATCACAGGGTCACACTGACTCCGGCCGCCTTGCACGCGGCGCTGACATCCTTGCCAGCCTTCAGGAAGGCCGGGTTGTCGGCAGCGGACCCCGGGTCGGCGGCCGCCGCGGCCTTGGCCGCCTCGGCGCCGAACGGCTTGAGGGCCGTGGCCACCTTGCTGTCTCCGCCGGCCGCGGCCAGGGCGGTGGCCTTCGTCCCCAACTCGGTCAGGATCTTCCTGAAGTCCGCCGCCGTCGGCTCACCAGCCGTGACGATCTTCAACAGCTCGGCCCTCATCTCGTCGCTCGCCGTCTTCACCGACGTGCAGATCTCCTTGTCGCTCGTGGCACCGGTCGCGGCTGACGACGCCGGTGCGGCGGTGGGGGAGGTCACGGCGGCGGACGTGCTGGCAGGCGGCGTCGATCCGGCGTTCGTCGCCGGTTCCGCGTCACCGCAGGCGGTCAGCGCGGTGGCAGTGGCGAGGATCAACAGCACGGAAGCAATTCGAGAGTGATTCACGGACGCGGACACTAATCGACGGGTAAGACATGATCAATTCGCACGGGACGATTCCGGCCATCACCGCACTTGCGCGAGTGGCGCTCCACCCAGTTAGGTGCGGGCAAGGGCCTGCCGTCGGCGGCGCCGCTTGAGCAGCTCGCGGATGACGACTCGAAGCGCCCCCACGGTGAGCGCCAGCCCGCCGGCCGCCGGCAGAAACTCCAGGCCGCCTCGGGTCACCCACAACCGGCCTTCCAGCGGGGCATCCGGCGAATAGATCACCTTGACCCTGTCACCGTCGCGGTCGAGGGAGCCGCTGGGGGTGACCCGGAAGCTGGTGGCGACCTGCCGTCCGTCGGCGATTACGTACTGGAACTCGTACCACGTCCCCCTGCGCTTCTCGTGCCGGGCCGAGGGATGGGAACCGGTCAGCGTGCCCGTCGTCGTCACTTCCCGCAGTGAGCCTCGGTCGTCCCAGACGAAGGCGACGCCGATACCGATCGCCAGGATTCCGACCAGGACGACCGTCAGTGCTGCCCGAAGCGTCGAGACACCCGAGGTATCGCCGCGAAAGTCAGACATGGCCGACACGATAACCACGGTGCGCCGCAAACGACTGGTGGGCCGGCGCGATATGAGATGGCCAGCAGGCCGGCGGGTGGTCTACCGTGGCCCGCCGTGCTCACCAACGAACAGATCATCGGACAGGCCCTGGACCAGATCGAGGCAGGGTACGTCTTCCCCGCGAAGGTCGCGGACATCGACGCCGCGATCCGGCGTCGTCTCGCGGCAGGCGAGTACGCCGACCTGGACGGGCCGGCGCTCTGTACGACGGTGACCGCGCACCTTCAGCAGGTGTGCCCGGACAAGCATCTGCGGCTGCTGTGGACGGACCAGCCGCAGTCGCTCGATCCAGCGGACGCCGACGGCGGGCGGGCCGCGTTCCTGGCGCTGCTCAGGGCGGAGAACCAGGGCATCCGCCGGGTCGAGCACCTGGCCGGCAACGTCGGGCTGATCGACGTGCGGCGCATCGCGTACGCCGACGAGGGCGCCGCCGCGATCGGCGCGGCCATGCAACTGGTCGCGCTCAGCACCGCGCTCATCCTCGATCTGCGCGCCTGCTCCGGCGGAACACCTGAGGGAGCCGCGATGTGGTGCAGCTACTTCTTCCGCGACGACCAGGTGCACCTCAACGACTTCTACGAACGGTCCACCGGCGCCACCCGCCAGTTCTGGACGGCCGCGCACCTTCCCGCGCCGCGCTACACGGACCGCCCGGTCCACGTGCTCACCAGCGCGATGACGTTCTCCGGGGGCGAGGACGTGGCGTACACCCTTCAGGCGCACGGCCGGGCCGTCGTCGTCGGCGAGACGACACGTGGCGGCGCGCATCCGACGGCCCGCCACCCGGTCACCGAACACATCCTCGTGACCGTGCCGACCGCCCGGACCATCAACAGCGTCACCGGCACCAACTGGGAAGGCGTCGGCGTGCTCCCCGACGTGCCCGTCCCAGCAGACCAGGCACTCGACACGGCACTGAGGGCCATCTCGGGCGCACAGACAGGAAGGCACGGCGGCATCGGGTGACGCCGCCGCGCCTCACCCGGGTTGCTGGATGGTGCGGATGATCCGCGCGAAGCCCTCCTGGCCGTGGCCGGCGTCGATCTGGTGGCGGATGAGGCGTTGCACCATGGCGACCACGTCCGTGCTGATGCCCTGGTCGCGGCTGGCGGCGAGAATGTCGCCGAGATCGGAGAACTCCAGGCTCTGCTGCCCCGGCACGGTGTAGTCGCCGCCGTCGACGACCGCCGCGAACCTCGGGAGGGCACCGGTCATGGCGGACAGCCAGGGCGCGGCCAGCGCGGCGAACTCCCTGGCACTCACGCCGGACGGCGCGACCATGGCGACGCCGTGGAGGAACCCGGCGAACATGACGTACATGCCGGCGAGCAGGGCCAGGTCGTACAGCGACGCGAGGCCGGCGTCCGCGCCGAAGTAGGTGCTGGTCCCCCACGTGTCGAGCAGCGGCCGGTACGTGTCGAACGCGGCGGCGGACCCGCTGTAGAGGATCGACGAGCCGGGCTGGCCGATCATGGCGGGGACGGCCATGATGCCGCCGTCGAGGTACGGCACGCCGGCGTCGGCGGCCCAGGCGGCCAACTCGCGCGCCTGCTCCGGCGTCGTCGTCGTCACGTTGAGCAGGGTCCGGCCGGCCAGGTCGCCGGCCAGCGGGTCGAGCACCTCGTGGACCGACGCGTGGTCCAGCAGGCAGACGACGACCAGTTGGCCGGTGCGGACCGCCTCGGCGGCGGTGCTGGCCGGGGTCGCGCCCTGGGCGACGAGCGCGCCCGCCCTGGCGGCCGAGCGGTTCCACACCGTTGTCGGGTGGCCGGCCCGCACCAGGGCGGCCGCCAGGGAACTGCCCATCGCCCCCAGCCCGAGGACGCTCACCGGAAGGTCGTGCCGTGTGTCCATGCTTCTGATCCCCTCGTGATGTCGGTCGAGGAAATCCTGTCCGCAACCAATAGAGTTGACCAGTACCGACAATTTTGTGAGGTACTTACCTTCTGGTAAGTGCACTTCGGAGGGCGGATGGCACCGACAGCGCGAAGTGGCCCGTATTTCTGCGGCATCGACGCGGCGATGGACGTCGTCAGCGGCAAGTGGAAGTCGCTGATCCTCTGGGAGCTGCACCATCACGGGGTGCGTCGGTTCGCCGAGCTGCGGCGGGGCCTTCCGGGTGTCAGCGAGAAGATGCTGATCCAGCATCTGCGCGAGATGGAGGAGGACGGGCTCGTGCACCGCGAGGTCTATCGCGAGGTGCCGCCGAAGGTCGAATACTCGCTGACCGACGACGGGGTCTCCCTCAACGCCGCACTGGCCCCGCTGGGCGCGTGGGGCACCGACCGCATCCGACGAATCGGCGCCGACAAGATCCCGGTCGAGTGAGTCGGCGGGTCGGGCCGGGGCGTGTGCGGCGGGGTGGTTGCGGGGCATGGATACGCTTCATTGTCACGGGGTGAGCGGTGCACCATCCAGTGGCGAGGAGAGGCCGATGACACCTCGACCGTGTACGGACGGCACAGTGCAGCACCTGTCCGTGGATCTCGACGACGCGGCTGGCGGGGACGGCGGCCAGACGGGTCTCACGCTGTGTTCGACTCCGCAGCGTCCGATCTGGGGCAGTGACCAGTGGGCGATCGACATCGCCTACGAGATGCATCTCAGTGACAGTCGCGTGGACATCGCCACGTTGCCGCCGTGCGTGGAGTGTGTGCGGGTGGCGCAGTTGCTGGCCGACCCGGACACGGTGGCGCCGCCGCTGCACCGCAGGACGCCCCGGCCGGAGGTCGCCTCCGGGTTCACCGGCGAGGAGATTCGCGGCGTCCTGCGCACCGACATCGCCACCGGCGCCTCGCTCGGCCGGCGGGCTGCCGTGCACCTGCTGACCTTCACCGTGGTTCCGGACCAGCCGGGCTTCGGTGCCCTCGTGCGGATCCTGGACCTGCCGTGGGACATGGGTGACACCGTACGGATGGGGCAGGTCACCGACTGGGCGGCGGTGGTCGACTTCGCGGCGGCCGCCGACGTGCCGGACCGGGACCGGCGGCTGGTCGCTGTGGCCGCGAGCCTCGCCGGCGGTCCGCCGGTCGGCCTCGAAGCCGCCGTCAGCTTCGTCGACGATCCCGCGGCGGCCCGCCGGGTGGTCGAGGCGATCGCGATCGCCACGGGTCACGGCGACCGGTGGCAGCTCACCGAGAGCCCGGCCCCGAGTGCCCGCACCTGACCGAGGTCACGTGCGCCACGGGCAGCGTCGCGCCCGCAACGAGCCTCAGCCGGCGCGCCTCCCGCCGCACCACGACCGCCTGCCCCGACCGTCAACGGTCGGGCGACGCGAGCATCACCCGGGCGGCGGCGGACACTCCAGGACCGCGATCGAGTTTCCGGCGAACAACCCCAGATGCGGGTGCCCGGAGAAGATCTGCACCGCCTCGTCGTGCGAGCCCGCTTCCACGATGGTGTAGGCGGTCAGGGCGTCGGTGAAGTCCTCGACACCCCGCGCCGTGACGAGCTTCTTCGCGTTCAGCGGAGCGCCGGGGTCGACGATGGCCTTCTCGTTGGCCTGCGCCCAGGCCGCCCACGCGTGGAGGAACTCGGTCTGCCGCTGATCGGTGAGGTCGACCTTGTCGGCCTCACCAGCCGCGCCGTTGAAGAGCGCAAGGAATCTGGCCATCTCCGGATCGTAGCGCCGGCGTGCTCCGCCACTCACCACGTGCGGCACTTCAATAAAATTAAGATCAACCTCTTGGAAGTTAAGGATTTCTGGGCTACAACTTCAGGTATGACAGATCAGGCGATGGATTGGCAGGAGCTCACCAGCCTGACGCGAGGGCAGCCGTTCGTCATCGAGCGGGTGCGCCTGGCGAGCAACGGTGTCGCGATCGAGGGCGCGTTCGAGCCGCCGCAACTGGCTCAGCTCAACGTCGAGGACCAGGTCTTCGTCACGGCGTTCGTGCGCTGCCACGGTTCGATCAAGGAGATGGAACGCATCTTCGGGGTGAGCTACCCGACGATCAAGTCACGACTCAACCGGATCTCGCAGATGCTCGACTTCGTCGAGACCGACCCGGCGCCCTCGCGAGCCGACATCATCGACCGGTTGCGCCGGGGCGAGATCACCGCACAGCAGGCGTTGGCCGAGCTGGACGACCAGACATGATGCCGCAGTTGGTGACCGTCAGGGTCAACCGCCCGGGCCGGCGACCCACCCGCGTCTGGGTTCCGGTGCTCCCCGTGCTGCTCGTGCTCTTCCCGGTCGTGGTCCTGGTCGTGCTGGCGGCGATCGTGGCCTGCGTCGTGTTCCGCATCGGTGTGGTGCGGGCACTCGGCGCCGTCTGGCGTGTCATCTCCGCGCTGCCCGGCGCCCGCTTCGACATCGCGCAGGGCCACACGGCCGTGCTCGTGGCTATCCGATAGGAGACTCCCATGACCGAACAACGCAAGGACATCCTCGACATGCTGGCCGCCGGCAAGATCACCGCGGAGGAGGCCGAGCAGCTCATCGCCGCACTCGAACGCGACAAGGCCCCGGCCGCGGCGAGCCACGACGCCCGACCGAAGGGCAAGGTGAAGTACCTGCGGGTGCTTGTGGACGCCACCGACAACGGCGAGCCGTCGCGCGTCAACGTGCGGGTGCCGCTGCAACTGCTGCGCGCTGGCGTACGACTGGCGGCGCTCGTCCCCCCACAGGCCCTGGTCAAGGCCAACGCCTCACTCAGCGACTCAGGGGTGCCGATCGACCTGACCCAGCTCAAGCCCGAGCAGTTGGAGGCACTCGTGGAGCACCTCGACGAGGTGACCGTGGAGGTGGATTCACCCGACGCCACCGTGCGGGTCTTCTGCGAGTAGACACCGTCTGCTGGGACGGCCCCTCGGGAGGGAAGGACAACCATCGAGGTACGCGGGCAACGGCCGATCGCGACCACCGAGGCAGCCGACACAGGGGACACGAAACCGCATCCACGGCACCTATCATCTCGAGATGATCGAGCCTGCGCTGCCGTTCGGTGAACATCTGCGTACATTGCGCCGGGCCGCGGGTCTCACCATCGAGCAACTCGCCGAGGCGTCCGGGGTCAGCGCTCGCGCGATCAGCGACATGGAGCGTGGGCACAGCCGTACTCCGCAGGTCAGGACACTCGCCGCCCTGGCCGACGGCCTGGGCCTGGACGACGAGGGCCGCGCCGGGTTGGTGGCGGTCGTGCGGGCGGCCCGCTCGCCCAGTGCCGCCGGGCGACCACGGCTGTGCGAGTTGCCGCGCGGGGTCGGCGACTTCGTGGGCCGAGAAGCCGAGTTGGCCATCGCCCGGGCCACCGCCGGGCGGGTCGCGAGTGGCGATGGCCCGCCGCCGGTGTTGGTGGTGCACGGGCCACCCGGGTTGGGTAAGACCGCCTTCGCGGTGAGGGTGGCCGAGGAGTTGCGCGACAGCTTTCCGGGCGGTGCGATGTTCCTGGACCTGCGCGGCACGGACGCCGTACCGCTGCCGGTCGGTGAGGCTCTTCGTCGGCTGCTGCGGGCGCTGGACGTCAGTCCCAGCCAGATCGCACACACCGATGACGAGCGGTCGGCGCAGCTACGGGCGGTGCTGCGGGAGCGGCCCTGTCTGCTGGTCCTGGACAACGTCGGTTCGGAGACGCAGGCCCGGATGTTGTTCCCGGCCGGGGGACGGTGCCTGGTCGTCGTGACGAGCCGCCGGACACTTGGCGGCCTGGAGGGCGTCGTGCGGGTCGGGCTGCCGCCGTTGGCCGTGGCCGAGTCGGCCAGCCTGTTGGCGGCGATCGCCGCGCAGGCCGCGGACCCGGCCGCCCTCGAGCAGGTCGAGCTGGTGTCCGGGCTGTGTGGCCACATGCCGCTGGCGCTGCGGATCGCGGGCACCCGCCTCGCCGCACGTCCGCAGTGGACCATCGGCCATCTGGTCGACCGACTCGTCGACGCGGACCGTCGGCTCGCCGCTCTGACCGCCGGTGACACCGGGGTGGCGGCCGCGTTCGCGTTGTCGCATGCCCAGTTGTCGGCCCCGGCGGCCTTGCTGTTTCGTCGGCTCGCCCACGTGCCGGGTGTCGACTTCGCGGCCCCGTTGGCGGCCGTGCTGACCGAGACCGGCGTGTTCGAGGCCGAGGAACGCCTCGATGAGCTTGTCGAGTTGGGTCTGTTGCAAGCCGAGGGCGTCGACAGGTATCGGTTCCATGACCTGATCCGGCTCTACGCCGGGCAACGGCTGTCGGCCGAGGAACCCCCGGCCACCCGCACGGCGACCGCCCGGCGGATGACCGACTGGTTGCTGGAGACCGTGATCGTCGCCGGGCGTTGGTACGAACCCGCGTACGGCGCGTTGCCCGATGACTGGGACGGCCTGGTGCCGTTGGCCACCTTGGAGGAGGCCGGTACCTGGCTGCGGGCGGAGACGGACAACTGGCTCGCCGCCTACCGTGTCGCGGCCGAGGACGGCCGGCACGAGCTGGTCGTCCGTGTCGCCGAGGCCCTGCACTGGTACGCCGACTCGACCCGAGTGTGGCGCGGATGGTACGAGGTGTTCGAGGTGGCACGGACGGCCGCAGCCGCCCTGCCCGACCGGCGCAGACTGATCGCCCAGATGAACGCCTTCGCTTGGGCAGCGATCTATGGCGCTGGCCGTACCGAGGAAGGCGCCGAGGTGGCGATGGAGGCGCACCGGATGGCCGAGGCGATCGGTGACCTGGAGGGACAGGGCTGGGCACTGCAGTTCGCCGCGGCGGCCTGGCGGCGCATCGGCCGGCTGGAGGAGTCGGTGTGGGCCCTTCGCGAGGCCCGTGACCTGGCCGACCGGGCCGGTGACCACGACGGTTACATGCAGATCTTCCAGGGCATCGGATTCGCGCTGATCATCATGGGCCGTCACGACGAGGCCATCGACGAGTTCCAGCAGGCGCTCGTCGAGTTGGACCGTCGCCCGGTGTCGGCCCGGGCGGACCTGGGCGCCCGCGCTGGTGCCCTGAGCGGCCTGGCCGAGGCGCACAACCTCAACGGCCACTGGGCGCAGGGGCTGGAGGCGGCCGAACGGGCGTTGCCGGTCGTGCTCGAACGGGGTGAGTCAATCATGATGGGCGACCTCTACTTCGAGTTGGGCAGAGCCCGAGCCGAACTGGGATTCGTCGCCGAGGCCCGTGCCGACCTCACCCGCGCCCTTGAACTGCTCGACGGCACCGGCCGTCGCGATCCCCAACAGGCCATGGCCCGGGAGATCCTGGCCAGGCTGGACACCTGACGTGCTCCGGTCATGAGGTGCTTCAGCCCTTGGCCCGGCTGCGACGGGCCCGCCGAGGGGGCTTGTCGTCGCCGCCGGCGAGCCGGGTGAAGGTGAGCATGTTCGCCAGCGCCACGGCGATGATCGCGAGGCCGACCTGGATCGCGAGCACGACCCAGTCCCAGCGCAGCACCCACACCTTCACGTTGGCCCCGTCGTCGATGTCGAGTGCCCTGGCGACCACGGTGCCCAGCACCGCCGAACCGACCCCGATGACAAACGTGGCGAAGACGCCGATCCGCTGCCTCCCCGGCAGGATGAGTCGGCCGAGCAGGCCGACGAGGGCACCGATGAGCACCGCGCCGAGATAACCGCTTACCAGCATTGCCGTCTCCCCTCCAGCAGTCCCGACGTACATGCCCGGATCTCACGTCTCCGGAAACCCCGCCCCGGCGTGACCACCCGCCGTCGTCCTGGACCGGAGCAACCGGCAAGTCACCGGGTAAGGCCGACACGCGTCGCCAGCCGCGCCACGCCGGCCGGCGCCGGCTGCGCGCAAGCAAACGTCGGCGATCGCGGTACGCCCCGACGACCGGCACGAACCTCAACCGGCGCTACCGCGAGTCCGAGCAAGCGGTGATCGCGCGTTGACCCGGTCGTTCACGTCTCGGCGATGACTGGCCGGTCACATCGCCGCACTACGACTACTGGTTGTCGACTCGGCACGGCTGGTGGCCGTGTACCACGACGAGGATGGGCGCTTCGTCGTTGTCCGCGCGTCAACCTGAACGTGGGTGTACCCGGCAGTTGGTGTGGAGGTATCGGGCTGCGCCGTCGGTGAAGTCGTAGATCGCGACCGTCTGGGGGTCCTCCAACGGGTCCGCCGGTGGCATCAGGAAGTGTGTCTCGCTCACCGGCTGGAGTGCGTAGCTGATGCGGTCTGGTTTCTGGAGGAACTCCGCCTGCATCGGGTCGAGGACCAGGGTGAGACAGAGCGTTCCGCTGTCGGTGGACACTTCGAATCGGGTGCCGGGTCGCTCGTAGACGCCTTCATACCTGGACAGGTCGAGGTGCAGCGTTGGGTCCGGTGCGGGCAGGTCTGGGATGGTGACCGTGCCGAGGTCGACCAGGATCTCGTTGAACACCGTGCGGTAGAGGCTTTCTCGTGGTCCGCCGTTGGTCAGCATCGCGATCGCGGTGTTCGAGTCGGGCAGGACCCGGAGCCGGGCGTTCTGCCCGATCGTGCTGCCGTCGGTGGCGTAGACGGTTTCACCGTGCCAGTCACAGACGATGAGGCCGAGTGCCCATGCCGGCCCGAACAGGTACGGATCGGGTACGGGGACTCGCGAACGCATCATCTCCTGCATGCTTTCGGCCGAGACAATGCGCTTCCCGTTCGGCGCTACGCCCTCGTTGAGCAGGACATGCGCCATCGTGAGTACGTCCGGGATCGTCGAGGTGATGTTGCCGCCGGGGCCGAAGGCGCGCGGCAGGTAGTCCACCGGCGTGACGATCGGGCCGTCGTCCAGTGAGCGGATCAGGTGCCCGGTCGCGGCCCGGGTTTCGTCCACCTGCCCCCGCCAACTGCTCGTGCTGGTCAGACCCATGGGATCGAAGAGACGATCGCGCATGATGTCGTCCCAGCGTTTGCCGTCGAGCACCTCCAGGATCCGGGCGAGGATCGCGTATCCCAGGGCCGCGCTGTAGCCGTGGGTGTGGCCCAGCGGGAAGACCTGGGACGCGTCGGCGATGGTGGCGACCATGCGCTCGTAGACGTCGTCGTCCTCGCCGGGATCGCCGTACGCCTCCTCGACGCCGTCGGCGTGGTAGAGCAGGTGACGCGGGGTGATCTTGGCGCTTGCCTCGGGATCGGCCACCCTGAAGCCGGGCAGGTAGGTCCGAACCGGCTCGTCCAGGTCGACCTTCCCCTCGTCGACGAGTTGCATGAACGCCAGCGCGGTCCACGTCTTGGTCATGGAGCCGCACTGGTAGACGGTGTCGATCGTCGCGGCTTCCCCGGTTTCCACGTTCCTGACCCCGACCGCGAACTCGACGACCGTCCCGTCGTGGAGCACGCCGATCGCGGCGCTCGGGATGCCGTACTCCGACAGGAGTTCGGCGACCCGAGTCCGGATCCGCGGCACGTCGAGCGTCATCGCGGGAGCCCCACCGCGTTCGCCGCGTCCGCTTCGAAGTACTCCGTCGTGGCGTAGGCGCCCGCGTGCGTCTCGAAGAATTCCCGCACGCCGTCGATGGAGTCGTGGGTGATGACGTTGACCGCCTTCGCCCCGTCCTTACTCGCCACCGCCACCTTCCACGTGGCGCCCCTGGGGAGCGCGGCGTGCCCCTTCTTCAGGCCACTCCAGAACCTGCTGTTGTCCGAGACCGTCGATACGGCCAGCACGTGCACCACCATTGCCCTCCCTTTCAGCATGCGGAAAAGCTACGTTGCGTTTTATGCGTGGTCAACAGGACGGACGCTTAAAACCTAGGTCAGAGGCAAGGAGTTGCAACAGGCTTGTGAGTGAACGCAACTAACCCAGTGAAGCCGTTGCAATGTACTGTGATTGAACGCAAGGAGGGGGTGCAGATGCCCGGAGCCAGGCTGACCCAGGAGGACCGCAGCCGGATCGCGGCGTGGCTGGCCGACGGACTCGGGTACGCCGAGATCGGCCGCCGGCTGGGCCGGCCGACGTCCACGATCAGCCGGGAGGTCGCACGCAATGGCACGCCCGGCGCCTACCTGTCTGAACACGCCCAGCAGGCCGCCGGCCACCGTGCTCGCCGGCGCAGGCCCCGACCGTCCGGGGCGACGACCGACAAGCAGACCACCGAGGTGGTGCGGGGCTTCGTGGACCAGTTCGCAACCCTGTTGGCCGCCACCGGACTACCCCGGATGACCGCCCGGGTGTTCGTCTGCCTGCTCGCCGCCGACGCCAGCGGCCTGACGGCAGTCGAGCTGGTGCACCGGCTACAGGTCAGTCCGGCGTCGGTGTCCAAATCCATCGGTTACCTGGAAGCCATGGACCTGGTGGTGCGCCGACTGGACCCCGGTGGTCGCCGGGAGCGGTACGTCATCGACGACGATGTCTGGCTCCGGGCATGGCAGTCCGACACCAGCGCACACGGCGAGATCGCCATGGCCGCGCAGCAGGGCGTCGAAATCTTCGGCGCCGACACGACCGCCGGAGTCCGGCTGGGCACGATGGGCCAGTTCTTCGCCCACCTCAGCCAGCAGATGAGCGGCAGCATGCTCGCCGAGCCCGCCGTTCATGACTCGCTGACCGTGCTCGCCGCGCTCGTGCACGCCGGTCGACCGCTCATTCTCACCACACTGGCCACCGCGCTCGACTGGCCCCGGGACCGCCTCACCGCCGCCCTGGAGGCGATTCAACGTCACCCCGCCATCGCCGATCCGCTCGTCCTGCGGACCATCGAGCCCCAGACCTACACCGTCACCACCAGACCGGACCGCCTCAGCCCGGCGCAACGCCAAGCCCTCGAAGACGTGAGCCACACACAGCGCCGCGCAAGAGACCGGACCAGACAGCTCCCACCGTCCAGCGCGCCATCACCCCTCCGGTCGGTGGCCAGCACCACACCGCCTGATCCAGCGACGAGGTGATCCTGGGGCGATGGCGGACGAGCGATGATCGATCCGGCCAAACCGTCGTCGTGCACCACGGCTCCAACCCACAATGTGATCGGCAGCCGCCGTGCGGAGCGCCCGGTTGTGGGTGGGTAACGCCACGGACCGGTACGGCCGGCTCAGCAACCCGAGACGGGACTTTCCGCGCAGTCAGGCCAATCGGCCGTGGCCGCAGGTGCCAACGGTCCGACCAGCGTCGGCCACTGACGCGGTGCTCATCAGATGCTCATCGGTCTGCCGCAAGGTCGAGAGGAAGCACCTGCCGACGTCCGGCAAATGCACCAACCGGCGACCACTCACGAGGAGAACAGCACGTGGACCTGCAGCTCAGCGGCAAGACCGCATTCATCAGCGGATCCAGTCAGGGCATCGGTTACGCCACCGCGAAGGCCCTGGCCGGCGAGGGTGTCAACGTGGTCCTCAACGGCCGCGACCCGGCAAAGCTGGCCGAGGCTGTCGAGGTGTTGCGTCAGGAGGTGCCCGGCGTATCCGTCACCGGTATCCAAGCGGACTTCTCGGTTGCCGAGGACGTCGACAGGCTGTGCGACGAACTGCCCAGCGTCGACATTCTCATCAACAACGTCGGGCTCTTCGAGCTCAAACCCTTCGACCTCATTTCCGACGAGGAATGGCGGCGCTACTTCGAGGTGAACGTACTCAGCGGGGTTCGGCTCGCGCGGCACCTCATGCCGGCAATGCTCGATCGGGGGTGGGGCCGGGTCGTGTTCGTGAGCAGCGAGTCGGGCGTCAACATTCCCGCCGACATGATTCACTACGGCACGTCCAAGACGGCGATGCTCGCAGTCGGCAACGGCCTGGCGAAGCTCACGAAGGGCACTGCGGTGACCGTCAACTCGGTGCTGGGCGGCCCCACCTATTCCACCGGCGTCGCCGAAACGGTCAGGTCGCTGGCCGATGCCCAGTCCCTCCTCGAAGATGACCTGAAAGTGGCGATCATCGGCGCCAACCAGACCTCCCTCCTGGGACGCTTCATCGAACCAAGCGAGATCGCAAACGCCGTGACCTTCCTCGCCAGTCCCGCCGCGTCCGCCATCAACGGATCGGCGGTACGCGTCGACGGAGGTGTGCTGACAACGATTCTGTGAGCCCGCGGCGGGATTGACCCGTCGCCGGTCGAACAGGCCCCAGGCTGCGGTCCTGATCGCGATGCCGGGCATCGGGGTCAGGACCGCGCATCCTGACGCCCCGGCGTGGCCACGCATCATCGCCCTGGGCCGGAGCAGCCGGCCAGTCAGCGGGTGAGGCCGACAAGCGTCGCCAGCCGCGCCACGCCGGCCGGCGCCGGCTGCGCGCGGGCAACCTCGGCGATCACGGTACGCGCCAACGGCCGGCACCGAACCTCAGCCGGCGCGACACTGTCCGCGTCCACCAGGGCGCGGGCAGCCCCGCGCAGGTCACCCACCTGGAGGTACGCCCGCGCGACATCCACCAGCTACGCGCCCGGATTCGCCAAGATCAGAAACAAGGTATCGGCTTGTTGGGTCACTACGCTAAGCACTACTCTCCTGACCGACAGCATTTGCCAGCCGTCTGTCTCTGTGATGGAGGTCGTGATGAAGCTGACCAAGCTCTATAAGGATCCTGGCTCGGGTGGCAACGGGTGTCCCACGGTCTACCTCGGCGAGAGCGGGGAGCTTGTCGTTCAAGGGAACCTCATCGACGAGGCCACCCTCGGCGAGCTAGAGAACGTTCTTCCTGGTGAGGGCGCGGTGCGGCTTCCCGCCGAGGTCCTGCTCGGTGCCATTGAGCGCTACCGCGAGTCCGAGCAGCGGTGAGCGAGCGTTGACCCGGTCGTTCACGTCTCTCGATGACGACGAGTTCAACCAACTGTTTCGCGACTTCCGTTACACGGCTTACCGGCTGGAAACGCTTCAGCGGTACGACGTGTCGTACGAGCAGGATGAGTTCGCGCGCTTCCTGGCGGGTCAGACCCGCGGCGAGTTCCCGGGATCACAGCATGGTGCGAGACCGTGCGGGCCGCGGTGTCGGTGGGCAAGCGCATGCACCGGGTCCATGTCGTCGCCGAGCCGCTATCCGATTATGTGCGGTTCGAGTGTGGATGGGCTTACGAGCACACGGTGAAAGCGGGCGAGGACGTCCGACTCATCGTGGTTCCCGGCGATGACTGGCCGGTCGCACTGCCGCACTACGACTACTGGTTGTTCGACTCAGCGCGGCTGGTGGCCATGTACTACGACGAGGGTGGGCGCTTCGTCTCCGGCGAGTTGATCAGCGAGCCGGAGCAGATCGTGCAGGCCAATCTGTGGCGTGATGCGGCCGTCTCAGCTTCTGTTCCCTACCGGACGATCGCAGACCAGCTCCAGATCCACGCCCCATGATCCGCCGCTCGCCGCCGGGGCGGCAGCGTGATGGACTCAAGCCGCCGCGTCAACTTCCCCTCGACGCCCCCCGCTTCGTCAACCGCAAGCAAACCCTCACCCGGCTGGACGCGGCGCTGCCGACCGACGACGAACCCGCGGCTGCGGGCCACCGGCCAATGACCGTGGCCACCATCGCGGGCGCACCCGGTGTGGGCAAGACAGCACTGGCTGTCCATTGGGCTCACCGCGCACGCCGGTGGTTCACCGATGGCGACCTCTACGTCGACATGCGCGGCTACGGCCCTGGACCAGCCCTCGACGTCGGCCAGGCGCTGGACACGTTCCTCCGCGCCCTGCACGTGCCGGCGGAGCAGATCCCCACGGACACGGACGGACGTGCCGCCCTCTTCAGGTCCGTCCTGAACGGCAAGCGCGTCCTGATCGTGGTGGACAATGTGTCCACCGTCGGTCAGGTCCGGCCACTACTCCCGGCCACGCCGACCTGCATGGCGATCGTCACCAGTCGCAGCCGACTGTCCGGTCTGGTGGCACGGGAAGGAGCATCGCGGATGACTCTGGACGTCCTGACTCCCGAAGAAGCAATAGCGCTGCTCAGCGACAGCATCGGCGGGGGCCGCGCTCGAACGAGCACAGGCCGAGGAGACACCCGAGCAACAGCGACAGTCGCGACGCCGCGTCTACTCCTGGTACCTGTGGATGGCCGAAGAAGGCCGCAAGGTCATCCTTCCGTACTCGCATGCCATCGCTCTGCCCGCTGGCGAACCTGGCGTCGCCCTCACTCCTCCGCGCACGGTGGCCGAGGCGATGGCATGGTTCGAGCGGGAACGGCTGAACCTTCTGGACACCATTCGGCAGGCCGACGATCTGGGAGAACTCGACATCGCCTGGCAGTTGCCGGTGGTCAGCGACGGCTTCTTCGAGCTCAAGTCCTACTGGGCCGACTGGCGCGACATCCACCTCACCGGCCTACGTGCGGCGCGCTCCGCCGGATCGCGTCTCGGCGAGGCTGCCAACCTCCGCTGCCTGGGCGACGCCTACTGGCGCATGGGGCAGCGCGAGACCGCGCTCGACTGCTATCACCAAGGCATCGCCGCGAGCCGTGACGTCGACGACCACTGGGTGGAAGGATTCTGTCTGCGTGGACTCGGCCTCATCCACGAGGAGCTTGCGCAGACGGACGAGGCCATGGACCTCCACGGCCAGGCGAGAGAGGTCTTTCGCCGCCACGGCATCACCCGTGGCGAGGGCATGTCGTTGCTCAGCCTCGGCAACGGGCACCGCGCACGCGGGGACCTCGACACGGCTATCGCCTACTACCAGCAGGCCGTTGCCATCCTCGGCAGCATCGACGATCACTGGAGCGTCGCCTGGGCCTCCTATCCCCTCGGCTTGGCGTATCAACAGGTCGGCCGGCTCGACGAAGCCCTGGAGCGGCACACGCATGCCCTGGAACTGTTCCGCAGGTTCGACGACCGACGTTGCGAAGGGCTCACCCTGGCAGCCCTCGGCGACACTCACCACGCCACCGGCCAGCACGAAGACGCACAACGCTGCTGGCAGCAGGCACTACAGATCCTCGATCCCCTCGGAGATCCCCATGCCGGGGCAGTTCGCAGCCTTCTTGCGGGGATCGGCAGCGGCGGGAGCACCTAGTCACGGCTGCCCGGCGCCGCCTTGCCTTGCTCCTTGCTCCACTGCCACAGAGCCCTGTCCAAGGTCCGCAGGTCGGTGTTTGCGCGTTTGGCTAGATCCGTGCATACCTGCAGGTAGGACATGTAGTTCGGCTGCTGGCTCAACTCGCCGTGGGCTCGTAGCGTCTCAATCGCCCGGAAGTCGGTAACGGTGAAGGCCGATGGTTCGCAGGCCATGAGGAGCGCGCTCGCGATCGGCACACCGACACCGTCGAGCAGGCAGAGAATCCGGTGGCGCAGACGCTCTGGTGCTGCAAGTGCCATGCGCGTCAGATCCTCGATATCGCTGTCGCTGTTGCGTTCGATGTACGTGGTCGACCGTGGGCTCTTCCAGAGGACCACTTGCCGTAGGTCACTGCGGTTGTAGTACCCCCGCTTGGCGACAGCCGGCCCAACCACATCGAGCACGTCGGTCTCCAGCGGCCTCACCTGGTATCGATCACTCCAGTACAGGACGAAATCCCTGGTAATCGCTGGCTTCGTGCCGTCGTGGTCAAACTGATCTACCGAAGGCATCGCCCCTCCACGCTCTAAAATGCGCTGACAGCGAGCCCGGCCAGCATGTTCTGGTACGCGGCGGGGTGCACGATCGGGATGCCGTACTTGCGAGCCACCACGGCCTTACCTGACATGGTGTCCGGGTCTGCGGCGACGAGAAGCCGCGTCTTCTTGGTGACGTTGTCACCGACGGCGAGGCCCGCCGCTCGTGCCCCCTCCTGCCACTCGCTGCGTGGTGGATCCATGGCACCGGTGAAGACGACCCGATCACCCGCTTGTAGCCGCCACTCGTTGGGGCGGCGCTGTCCTGGAATATCGGTAGCTGCGACGGCCAGCGCCTTCTCGACATCTGATCGGTGCAGGCCGAGCAGTTCGGCCACCTCGTCCAGGTCGTGCCGTTCGGCTGTGGTCAGGACGCCGTCTTCGAGCGCCATGCCCGCAAGGCTCGCCAAGTAGCCTCGGTGCAGGTGGTCCACGTCGACGCGGGCGAGTCCGAGGGTCTCCGCCGTGGCGACGAGCGCGTCAGCTTCTGTCGCCGAGATGTGCCGGTCGAGGAGCACCTGATCGAGCAGGGCCAGGTAGGCATCGCCTTCAAGCTCGCGCAACCGGGGCAGGCGGTCGACCAGCCGCGCGAGGAAGTGCTGTTGCCGATGGCCCGCTCTGCGGCGCTGGACGGCCACAACGGAGCTGGTGGAGATCGTGGGCCACCGGAGCCCGGCAGCTGCGGTTGCGGTGGCAGCCCACGGGGGCGGGCTACCGGCTGCTCGGAGGAAGTAGCTCAGCAGTTGCGCGGAGGCGCGGGCGTCGTGCAGGGCCGAGTGCGCTTGGTGGGGCGGCAGTCCGGCGAGGCGACAGCAGTCACCGAGACTGCGACTGGCCGACGGTAGGAAATGCGAGGCCAGCTGCATGGTGCAGAGGCCGGGTGCGTGGCGGATCGGCGCGTTGATGCCAACACGCTGGTATTCGGCATGCAGGAACCGGGCGTCGAAGTTCAGATTGTGTGCGACCAGGACTCGGCCGCGCAGCAGGCTGGCGAGGTGCCCGGCAACCTGGTCAAAGCCCGGTGCGGTCCGCGCCTCCGCGGCCGTGATGCCGTGGATGTGCTGTGGCCCGAGGTCACGGTTCGGGTTGACCAGACTGCACCATTCGTCGGTGGTCCGACCGTTCTCGTCAAGGTGCACGACGGCCACTTCGACGATCCGATCGTGCCAACTGGTACGGAGGCCGGTGGTTTCAAGGTCGATAACTGCGTACATGGGTGGGCCTCCTACGCCTATGCCGGGGAGTTGCTACGGGCGGCTTTGCGCAGCTGCGCCAACCACAGCGGCGGCAGCGGTTGCGGTTCACCCAGCGATCGCAAGTAGGTGCGGCGGTAGCGCGCCTGCTCGGTGTCCTGCCACAGCTGGGCGGTTCGTGCGACTGCGGCAGTCACCGCCAGCGCCGTCGCCGCGACCGGTGAGGCCGAGGCGAACCGGTCCTTGATCGCCCAGGCGCCGAGGTGTTCCTGGTCCGGCATCGGTGTGGCCCAAGCGAGCGGCGCGATTTTCGATTTGACGCGCGCTCGGTGCTGCGCCACAGCAGTGGAGTAGGTGGACCGATGTGTGCTGATTTCCTCGAGCAGCTCAGGGATGCTGAGGATGGTGTCCGCAAGCCTGGAGAGCAGTTCGGCCGGGACGACGTCGGCGATCCTGGCCAGCACCGCGACGGGCGTCTGACGGTCCCAGTCGATCAGGCATCGGTCTTGCACGTTCCACATGATTCGGCGGAATTGCTCTGGGTCCCGTTCGATCTCGTCGAACGGGACTACCCATGCTCCACCGGCCAGTCCGGTCGGGCCGAGACGCCACACCGCCAAGGCGTCGCTACCTGCGTTGTCGGGGCCGACAGCCAGGACTGCGTGGCCGCGCACACCGGGTACGTACTCGATTGGGATGGACAGCTCGTTCTCGGGTGCCTCGATGCCGATGCTCATGCAGATCCTCAAAAGTCGACAGCGGGATGATCACCGTAAGGAGTTCAGGTGAAATCCGGAGTCAACTATTCGGGCCGTCATGTCGCCCTTATCGCACATGGAAACCGCACCATGTGTCCTCTATCGACTGGCACCCGCTGTCCGAACGGTTACTGAAGGCAGACATCAGTCTGTTGCGGCCATCCGCAGAAACTGGCAATGCGCGGAAACCGTTTCGACGATGCAAGATGAGTGGACGCCGAGGCCGGTCGTCCGTCCCGGGTCAAGACAGTCCAGTCAGCGGGTGAGGCCGACGAGCGTCGCCAGTCGCGCCACGCCGGCCGGCGCCGGCTGCGCGCGGGCAACCTCGGCGATCACGGTACGCGCCAACGGCCGGCACCGAACCTCAGCCGGCGCGACACTGTCCGCGTCCACCAGGGCGCGGGCAGCCCCGCGCAGGTCACCAACCTGGAGGTACGCCCGCGCGACATCCACCAGGTACGCGCCCCGATACTCGGCCGGCAACCGCCGCCACGTCTCCCGCCGCACCACGCCCGAGTGCCCGTGCAGCGCCTCGTCGGCGTCACCCCGGTGCGCCGCCACCACCACCCGAGCCAGGTCGACGGCGATCGGCCCGAAGCTGGTGCGGTGCGTGTCGTCGTACCCCCGAAGGTGTGCGGCAACGCCCGCGGCCCGGTCGGTCAGCCCCCCGGCGCGGTGGTGGTCGCCGCTGCCAGCGGCGGCGAGAGCGGCCTGCACCAGCAGCGTCCCACCCACCGCCCACTCCCCCGCCGACCGCTGCGGCCGAACACGGTTCGCGGCAGCGAGGGACGCGGCCAGGGCCAGGTGGTCGCGGCCGGCGGCGCGCAGCGCCTGGCTGACCGAGATGGCCGCCGTCGCCGCGAGCGCCGGGTCGTCGGCGGCGGTGGCCATCGCCCGGTCGGCCGCCAGCCAGGCCAGGTCGGCCTCGCCGAGCTTGACCAGCAGGGACGAGGTGATCCGGTACGCCGGCACCAGCACCTCCGCCGACCGCACACCCTGGACCGCGTCGAGCAGACCCGGCAACACCCGCACCAACTGCCCGTAGTGCGCGTGCTGGTAGGACAACCAGGCGTACCCGATCTGCCTTCGCAGCTCCTCCGGCGTCTGCGCCGGGGCCGGCGGAATGTCGTAGCGGGCGAGCGCGGCCCGGATGTCGTCCACCCCGTCCGGCGTGCCCGCCGGGGTGCTCGGCTGCTGACCGAGCAGCACCTCCGGATCGACCCGCAGGACGTGGGCGAGTTCCTGGATCACCGAGTACCGGTCCAGGGTGCGCACGCCCCGCTCCACCTTGTCCACCCAGCTCTTCGACCTGCGCAGCCGGTCGGCGAGCATCTGCTGCGTCATCGACCGCCGCACCCGCCAGCGGGCGACCCGGCGGCCGATCGGGAGGTCATCGTTGGTCACGCCGCCACCGCCGGTCCGGGACCGCACGGGTCGTGTCATCGATGGGTACGCGCTCCGCCTCGGCCTGGGCCAGGAGGCGCTGTTTGGCGGCCTCCCGCTCAGCCGCCTCAGACTGCTCGCCCTTGTTTGCTGACTCGTCGCCCTGCATGCCACCTCCGTCGACAGTGGGCGCGACGTCGTCTCGGAACAGTTACTAACGCCGTCACCCACCGTCATCATCTAAGCGACGATCCGTGGCAGACCAGGCGAAACGCGTCCGTTATGGCATAGCGGACAGTCGAAGGTGGTGCACGGCCTCGGCCACTTCGCGGGCAAGTTCTCGGGACGCTGCGGCAAGCGCGATGGAGTCTGCCGTCGACAGGGTCTCGCGAGCCGCTGCCGTGTCGCCAGCCTGCGCCTGCGCGACAGCGAGATGCACCAGGTTCCGACCGTGCCACTCCGCAGCGCCGGCCTCCTCGCTGACGCCGGCGACACCGGCCGTCAGCAGCTCTAGCGCGCGATCGTTCGCACGACTGTCCGCAGCACCGAGATACCGCCAGACGCTCCCCTGTTGGACGGCGAAGAACGATGGTGTGTACCAGTAGCCCCACGGGGACAGTGGTTCCTCTGCCGCCTGAGCCGACAGGTCCGATGCCTCGGACAAACGCGCGAGCACGTCCGTGGTGGCAGCACCGGCCATAGCAAGACCTCTGGCCTCCTGACCTGCGCAGTAGGCACGTAGGGCCGTGTTCACGGTCTCGTCCCGCCGCGACTCCCGCGACAGCTCGATCATGGTTGGGAGGTCGTGGCGCAACTCGGCATGGTGCCCCTGGAAGGACAGCACGGTAGCGATCAGATCTGTGTTGCCGGCCTCGGTGGCCCATTGCAGAGCCCTCGCGTTCCAAACTGTGGCAGCGCGCACCTCACCCCGCGCAATGCTTAACCAGCCTACGAACTGCGCCCACTGCCCAGCGACATCGACAATCCGGGGAAGCAAGTCCTGTGGGGCCTCCCGCAGCAAGTCGGTCACGGTGCTGAGATGGGTACGGACCGGCCCCATGATCGGGCCTGACCCGACGGCGTCCTCCAGCCGGCGGTAGCCACCGAGAAGGTCTGAAAGAGCATCCGCGGCTGCACGATCGACCCTGCGAGGACGCACCCGCACGTACGCCAAGCGGTCGCCGCCGTCGGGAGCGTCAATGACCAATGCCGCCAAAGCGCCGTTCGCTTGCAGGGCGTCGTCGAGCCGGACCGCCACGTCTACCGTCGGCTTCGTCTGTCCTGCTTCCAACTGGTGGACGAGACTTTTGCCATGATTGACAGCGGCGGCGAGTTGCCGGAGGGAGAGACCCCGAGCCTCCCGGAGTCGACGCAGCTCAGCCGCGAAGCGTGGATCAACGATCGTGCTTGCGCGAGGGGGCATCGCGGTACTCCTAGCTCTCACAGGCCCGCAGGGTGATGCTACGGTCGGCAATCCTGCAGTCATAGACGGTACTCGCGACAGAGTGGGGTCGCTTAGGTGAGCCACCATCGCGCTCTCACCGTCGTGAGCGTCCCGCTATTCGGCCTGCTTTAACGCGGTGTAGACAGACAAGGACAAAAGGTCGCGCGGATGCGGGAAGACCGGCCGCAGAGCGTCGAGACACGGACCGTCCTGGCAAGCCCCAACACGTGCGGGAACGGCAGGATCCCGCGCAGGATGCGCTCGGTCTCGTACGGGAGCCCCGCGTGCGGGGGACGGCACCTACCACACATCGAAGTCGTGGTCGGTGGTCGGAGGAGCCCCACGCGTGCGGGGACCACGTCCACCGGACCGCGCCCGAGATGTAGACGGGCGGAAGACCCCCGCGCATGCGGGGACGACTACCCGAGCGAGCCTGTTATTCGAATGTCGCCGGGAAGACCCCCGCGCATGGGGGGACGACGCCGGCTGGCCAGCGTCGTTCGTTTCCGGCTTGGGAAGACCCACGCGCATGCGGGGACGACGGGCTCACCGTGCCGGTCCGTGGCGAGGGCGTAGGAAGACCCCCGCGCATGCGGGGACGACTCGATGGGGCGCATGGCCCGGAAGATGGCGTCGGGAAGACCCCCGCGCACGCGGAGGTCTTCCACCCAGCTCTAACTTCGACGCGAGCTGACCGACCTTGTCGGAGGTGGCGATGACGCACCAGTCGTCCCCGCACGCGCAGGGGTCTTCCGATCAGTGACCCGTCGGCCATCTCGTGCATCGGCGGTCCTCCTACCAGGGGTCGCCTGGGTGCCCGCCAGCTCCAATGTCGTCCCCGCGCTGGATCTCCCGGCGTCCCGGTTCGGGGCCTACCCCGCTGGCGTCGTCCCCGGCCACACGAAATCATGCTGTCGGTAGTGTGGAGGCATCGCCGGAGTGGATGCCCTCCCCTCACGCGGGGGTCTTCTCGGGATCGGGGCGGGCCGCTCCGCCTGCACGACGTTGTCCCCGCATGCGCGGGGGTCTCCCTCAGCGGATGGGGCCATGCGACCCGACGGCGCGATCGTCCCGGCACGCGCAGGGGTCGCCGGTGGTTGTGAATCGAGTGCTTGCCCTGGCTGTGGTCATCCCCCGCACGCGCGAGGGTATCCCTGGATGCGGTCCCGCTTCACTGTGTCGCCGTCGCCGTCGCTACGGAAACGGGGGTTTTCAGAGCGCCACGATCGCCGCAGTCTCCGCAGGCAACTGGATCCGGTCCCGCATCACCGTGACCCCCTCCTGCGTAGCCAACAGCACCCGCCGAGCCACCCCAGGCAGCGACACCCCCTGCCCCCGCCCCGCAAGGTTGGCGACCACAAGCGTGTCCCCCCGCCGCATCACCAAAAACTGATCCCCATGCTGCACAGAAACCGCGTGCAACCGAGGATCCGAAAGATCAGGGCAAGACCGCCGCAGAGCGATCAACCGCTGGTAAAACGCCAGCATCGAAGCATGCTCAGGCTTGTCCAGCTCCGCCCAGTCCAACCGCGACCGCACGAACGTCTCCGGGTCCTGCGGATCCGGCACGTCCCCCTCCGGCCACCCGTGCGACGCGAACTCCCGCCGCCGCCCGGTCCGCACCGCAGACGCCAACTCCGGCTCCGGGTGCGACGTGAAGAACTGCCAAGGCGTAGAAGCAGCCCACTCCTCCCCCATGAACAGCATCGGAGTGAACGGCGCGGTCAGCAGCAACGTAGCCCCGACCCGCAGCAGCGAGGGCGACAGCGAAGCCGAGATCCGATCCCCGGTAGCCCGGTTCCCGATCTGATCATGGTTCTGCAAGTAAGCCACGAGCCGGTGCCCAGGGACGCGGGAGTCCAGAGGCCGCCCATGGTGCCGGTTGCGGAAGCTGGAGAAGGTGCCAGCGTGGAAGAACCCACCAGTCAACACATCCGACAACGTCTCCAGGGACCCGAAGTCCCCGTAATACCCCTGCCGCTCGCCGGTGAGGAGAGTATGCAGCGCGTGGTGCGCGTCGTCGTTCCACTGCGCGTGCAGCCCGAACCCGCCCGCCTCCCGAGGCGTGATCAGCCGAGGATCGTTGAGGTCCGACTCCGCGATCAGCGACAACGGCCGCCCCACGTGCGTCGACAACGACTCGACGGCAACCGCCAACTCTTCCAGGATGGGCACCGCCCGCGAGTCGTGCAGGGCGTGCACGGCGTCCAGGCGCAGCCCGTCGACGTGGTAGTCCCGCAGCCACATGAGCACGCTGTCAATGATGTAGCGGCGTACCTCGTCGGAGTGCGGGCCGTCCAGGTTGACCGAACGCCCCCAGGCGTTCGAATGCTCCGTGAGGTACGGGCCGAACTGCGGCGCGTAGGCCCCGGAGGGCCCGAAATGGTTGTAGACGACGTCGAGGATCACCCCCAACCCCTTGGCGTGGGCGGCGTCGACGAACCGTTTCAGGCCATCGGGGCCACCGTAGGGCTGGTGGGGTGCGTACCAGCAGACGCCGTCGTACCCCCAGTTGTGTTCGCCGTTGAAGGCGTTGACCGGGAGCAGCTCGATCAGGTCGACGCCCAGTGACACCAGATGGTCGAGGCGGTCGATGGCCGCGTCGAAGGTGCCCTCCGGGGTGAAGGTGCCGATGTGCAGCTCGTAGAGGATGCTGCCGGGCAGTTGCCGGCCGGTCCACGAGGTGTCGGACCACGCGAAGGCGGAGTGGTCGTAGCGGCGGCTGGGTCCGTGCACACCAGCAGGCTGCCACGGTGAGCGGGGGTCGGGCAGCGGGGTTTCGTCGTCGTTCAGCAGAAAGGAGTAGTCGAGGCCGGCGTCGGGCACGTCGACGCGCCACCAGCCGTCGGCGGCGGCGCGCATCTCGTGGTCGGTGTCGCCGGTCAGGCGCAGTCGCACGCGGGTGGCGTCCGGGGCCCACACGGAGAATTCGGTCATGACGCAGCCTCCACGGCAGCGGTGGGAGGGGCCAGCAGTGCGACGGGATAGTCGGACAGAAGGTCGTCCAGAGGTGTCTCCCCGCCACTGTAGACCCGACCGGTGAACAGGTCGGTCACCTCGTTAACGGGAAGCGACAGTGCGGTGTCGCACCAGCCACCGGCGCGGGCCAGGCCCAGCGGCAGCCGGGTGGCGACGGTGATCGCGCCACCCCTGTCGAAGGCCACCACGTGCCGGCCCTGCGGCCCGTGCGCCGGCACCGGCCGGTAGCCGGTGAACAGCTCCGGGTGCGCCCGCCGCAACCGCAGGGTCCGCGACACGACGAGCAGCTTCGCCGCTCCGTCGGTGTCGATCGGGGGACGCCAGCCGCCGTCGAGGCGCGCCAGCATCTCTCGGCGTACGTCGAAGTCGACCGGGCGGCGATTGTCCGGGTCGACGAGGGAGTTGTCCCACAACTCGGTGCCCTGGTAGGTGTCCGGCACGCCGGGCATGGTGAGCTGCACGAGCTTCTGCCCGAGGGAGTTGCACCAGCCGGCCGGGGTGATGGCGGCGGCGAGTTCGGTCAGCTCGTCGTGCAGGCTCGGGTCGTCGTACATCCGGTCGATGACCGCGTGCATGGCCTGCTCGAAGGCCGGGTCCGGGTCCGCCCAACCGGTCGAGGCCCCGGCCTCCCGGGCGGCCTTCTCGGCGTACGCGTGCAGCCGTTCCCGTTCGATCGGCCACGCGCCTACGGCGGTCTGCCAGAGCAGGTGGGCGAACGCCGGGTCGGGCAGCGGCGCGTACTCCATCCAGGTTGTGACCTGCTCGGCCCAGCGGCCCGGCAGCTCGCTGAGCACGGCGAGGCGGGCGCGGACGTCCTCGCCGCGTTTGGTGTCGTGGGTGGAGACGGTGGTCATGCTGGCGGGCCAGCGGACCTGCTGGGCGGAGGCGAAGCGGTGGAACTCCGCCGGCGGCACCCCGAAGTGGGCGGGGCTGCCCCCGACCTCGTTGAGTGCCACGAAGCGGGTCCAGCGGTAGAACGCCGTGTCCTCCACGCCCTTGGCCATCACCGCGCCGGTGAGCTGCGGGAACCTGATGCCCAGCTCGTCGGCGGGGTCGCGCAGTCGGCGGGTGACCGCGTCCAGGGCGCCGGCCAGGTCGGGGCGGCGGCGGCCGGCCTCGGAGCGGGCGGCGGCGAGGTGTCGGGCACCGTGCGGCGGATACCCCCGGTAGACGGCGAACGCGGCGGCCAACTCGGCGAGCGCCGCGCGGGCCTGCTCGGCGGGCACCTCGGGGGCGAGTGCGGCGAGCCGGGTCAGCTCGGCGGCGAGGAGCCCGGTGGCGGCGGCCAGTTTGGTGGCGTGGGTGAGGTTTTCCCACGTGGTGTGCCGCCCGGTCAGTCGGGTGTCCAGCACCGTGAAGTCGCCCTCGGCGTCGGTGTCGACGAAGAGGCCGCTCACCGCGGCCAGGGCGTCGTAGCCGGTGGTGCCGTCCACCGGCCAGTCCGGCAGCTCCTCGCCGTACTCCAGGATCTTCTCCACCACGAGCCAGGCGTCCGGTGCGGCGGCCCGCAACCGGGTCAGGTAGCCGGCCGGGTCGCGCAGCCCGTCCGGGTGGTCGACGCGGATGCCGTCGACCTCCCCGGCGGCGGCCCAGCGCAGGATCAGCTCGTGGGTGGCGGCGAACACCGCCGGGTCCTCCACGCGCAGACCGGCCAGGCCCGCGATGGAGAAGAACCGGCGGTACGTCAGCTCGGCGTCACC
Source organism: Micromonospora sp. NPDC048935 (assembly GCF_043197875.1). Classification (NCBI taxonomy): domain Bacteria; kingdom Bacillati; phylum Actinomycetota; class Actinomycetes; order Micromonosporales; family Micromonosporaceae; genus Micromonospora; species Micromonospora sp. NPDC048935. The sequence goes on from NZ_JBICTZ010000007.1 coordinate 310,222, forward strand.
GCGCCGCCAGGAGACCAGCTCGTAGTGCTGCCGGTCGTGCACCTCCCGGGCGCTGCCGTCGCCGGTGCCGTCGGCGATCGGGAAGCGGTGCTCGTGGTAGCGCAGCTCGTCGTCGACCACCTTGAGGTCGGTCAGGGCGGCCGGGTCGTCGGCGAGCACCGGCAGCAGCAGCCGGCCCCGATCCCAGTCGATGTCGAACCAGTCGGCGTACGACGAGTCGCGCCCCCGGCGCAGCACGTCCCACCAGGCCGGGTTGGCCGGCGGCACGGCGACCCCGGCGTGGTTGGGCACGATGTCGACGACCAGGCCGAGTTGCTGGGCCCGCAGCGCGCCCAGCAGTCGCTGCCGGGCGGCCTCCCCGCCCAGCTCCGGGTTGACCGCCCGGTGGTCGACCACGTCGTAGCCGTGCTGCGAACCGGGGGTGGCGGCCAGCAGCGGGGCGGTGTAGAGGTGGCTGACGCCGAGGTCGGCGAGGTAGTCGATGATCGCGGCGGTGGCGTCCAGGTCGAAGCCGGGGCGGACCTGGACGCGGTAGGTGGCCTGGGGAGGGGTGGCCGACATGTCAGATCGTCCTCTCCAGCACCACGAGGGACCGGTCCGGCACCCGGATGGTGCCGCCCGCGCTGATCACGGTGGCGTCGCCCGGTTCGGGTTCGGCCGTGCTGATCACCCGTTCCCACTTCTGGCCGTATTCGGAACCGGGCATGGTGAAGTCCAGTGGCGCGTCGTGGGCGTTGAAGCAGAGCAGGAACGACGCGTCGTGGTGTTTCTGGCCGTACTGGCCGCGCTCGCGGATGCCCTCGCCGTTGACGAACAGCGCCACCGAGCGGCCGAAGTCGTTGCCCCAGTCCTCGCCGGTCATCTCCCGCCCGTCCGGGGTGTGCCAGGCCAGGTCGGGCAGCGGCTCGTCGATGCCGCGCCCGTTCACCGGCAGGCCGGTGAAGAAGCGGCGGCGGCGGAACACCTGGTGCCGTTTGCGGAACGCCGTCAACGTCTGCACGAACTCCAGCAACTGCTCGTCGACGTTGTCCCAGTCGACCCAGGCCAGCTCGCTGTCCTGGCAGTAGACGTTGTTGTTGCCGTGCTGGGTGCGGCCCAACTCGTCGCCGTGGCCGATCATCGGGACACCCTGCGACAGCATCAGCGTGGCCAGGAAGTTGCGCCGCTGCTTGGCCCGCAGGGCGAGCACCGCCTCGTCGTCGGTGTCGCCCTCGACCCCGCAGTTCCACGAACGGTTGTGGCTCTCGCCGTCGCGATTGTCCTCGCCGTTGGCCTCGTTGTGCTTGTCGTTGTACGACACCAGGTCGTTGAGCGTGAACCCGTCGTGCACGGTGACGAAGTTGATGCTGTGGAACGGGCGGCGGCCGTCGTCCTGGTAGAGGTCGGCCGAGCCGGAGATCCGCGACGCGAACTCGGCCAGGGTGGCGGGCTCGCCGCGCCAGAAGTCGCGTACCGTGTCGCGGTATTTTCCGTTCCACTCCGTCCACAGTGGCGGGAAGTTGCCCACCTGGTAGCCGCCGGGGCCGACGTCCCACGGCTCGGCGATCAGCTTCACCTGGCTGACCACCGGGTCCTGCTGGACCACCTCGAAGAACGTGGACAGCCGGTCCACCTCGTAGAACTCGCGGGCCAGGGTGGCCGCCAGGTCGAAGCGGAAACCGTCGACGTGCATCTCGGTCACCCAGTAACGCAGCGAATCCATGATCAGTTGCAGGGAGTGCGGGCTGCGTACGTTGAGGCTGTTGCCGGTGCCGGTGTAGTCGACGAAGTAGCGGCGGTCCTCCTCGCTGAGCCGGTAGTAGCTGGGCGCGTCCACGCCCTTGAAGCTCAGCGACGGGCCGAGGTGGTTGCCCTCGGCGGTGTGGTTGTAGACCACGTCGAGGATGACCTCGATGCCGGCCGCGTGCAGCGCCTTGACCATGCCCCGGAACTCCTGCACCTGCTGGCCCAGCCGGCCCAGCGCGGAGTAGCCGTGGTGCGGGGCGAAGAAGCCGATGGTGTTGTAGCCCCAGTAGTTGCGCAGCCCCAGGTCGACGAGACGGTTGTCGTGGATGAACTGGTGCACCGGCATCAGCTCGATCGCGGTCACCCCGAGCCGGGTCAGATAGTCGATCATCGGCGGGGAGGCGATGGCCGCGTACGTGCCGCGCAGCTCCTCCGGGATGTCCGGGTGGCGCATGGTCAGCCCGCGCACGTGCGCCTCGTAGATCACCGAGTGGTGGTAAGGGGTGCGCGGCGGCTTGTCGTTGCCCCAGTCGAAGTACGGGTTGACCACCACCGACTTCGGCATGAACGGCGCCGAGTCGGTCTCCGACATCTTCTCCGGCTCGGCCAGGTCGTAGTCGTAGACCGCCGGGTCCCACCCCACGTCACCGTCGATGGCCTTCGCGTACGGGTCGAGCAGCAACTTGTGCGGGTTACAGCGCAGCCCGTTGGCCTGGTCGTACGGGCCGTACACCCGGTAGCCGTAGCGCTGCCCCGGCTCGATGCCCGGCAGGTACGCGTGCCACACGTAGGCGTCCACCTCGCGCAGTTCGACGCGGCGCTCCGCCCCGGTGTCCCACTCGTCGAAGAGGCACAGCTCGACCTTGTCGGCCACCTCGGAGAAGATGGCGAAGTTGGTGCCCATCCCGTCGTAGGTGGCGCCCAGGGGATACCGCTCGCCCGGCCAGACCTGCATGTTGCTCCTTAGACCATGGTTGTGCCCGCGCCGGCCGACGCATGCCCGCGCGCACGCAGGTATTGCCCCCCGCCCGGCAGCGCCAATCCATCCTTTCAGGCGGTGAGCGAAAACCACCCGTCTGATGCGGGCAACACCCTCAGGTGTCCTCCGTCACGATGACCCTTTTCGAGGTGCGTTCTCGGGCCCGATGCACTTTCCTTGACCGGGGACAAGCGTTCGCGTGTGTTCCGTCAGGCCCTCTGCCACCCCTTACACCTCACTCCGCCGCCACTGACGTCGGCGTATCACCATGCATGGACGGAGATTGATGTGACCCTGCGGGTCGACGAGCAGCACACTGCCACCAAGGACCGGGCCCACCGGCCCACCCTGACCTCCCGGTCCCCGCTCCCGACCCAGCCCGGTCTCTCCGCGCAGCCCGGCGCGACCGTGCCGGCGCAGCCCGGCCCCGGGGTGCCCCCGCAGACCCGGCGCATCCTGATGCTGTCCTGGGAATATCCGCCGGTGCTCGTCGGCGGCCTCGGCCGCCACGTGCACGCCCTCTCCGTCGCCCTCGCCGCCGCCGGCCACGAGGTCACCGTCGTCACCCGCCACACCGACGGCGCACCCATGGAGGAGTACGCCGACGGCGTACGCATCCTGCGCGCCCCCGAAGACCCCGTCACCTTCCCCCTCGCCACCGACTCCCTGCTGGCCTGGACCATGGCCTTCAACCACACCCTCACCCGCACCGCCCTACGCGCCACCCAGGCCGGCTCGTACGACGTCATCCACGCCCACGACTGGCTCGTCGCCCACACCGCGATGACGTTGCGCGACCACCTGGACATCCCGCTGGTCAGCACGATCCACGCCACCGAGGCCGGGCGGCACCAGGGCTGGCTGCCCGAGGAGATGAACCGCACCATCCACGGCGTCGAGCAGTGGCTCACCAGCGAGTCCAACCGGGTGATCGTCTGCTCCGGCTACATGCGCGACGAGGTCAACGCCCTGTTCGGCGTACCGGCCGCTCGGGTCGACGTGGTCGCCAACGGCGTGGAGCCGCACCGCTGGCGGGTGCCCGCCCGCGCGGTGGCCACCGCCCGCGCCCGGTTCGCCGGGGACGGCCCGCTTGTCACCTTCGCCGGCCGCCTCGTCTACGAGAAGGGCGTCCAGCACCTGATCGCCGCGCTGCCCCGACTGCGCGAGCGGCACCCGGGGCTGCGTGCCGTGATCGCCGGCGACGGCCCGTACCGCGCCGAACTGGAGGCCGAGGTGCACCGCCGCGGCCTCGGCGGCATGGTCACCATGCCGGGCTTCCTCGGCGGCACCGACCTGCCGGCGCTGATGGCCGCGTCCGACTGCTTCGCCGTGCCGAGCATCTACGAGCCGTTCGGCATGGTCGCCCTGGAGGGCGCCGCGGCCGGCGCACCCCTCGCCGTCGCCGCCACCGGTGGCCTCGCCGAGATCGTCGAGCCGGGCGTGACCGGGATGACCTTCCGCCCACACGACCCCGACGGGCTCGCCGACGCCGTCGACGCGCTGCTGTCCGACCCCGACCGCTCCCGCGTGATGGCCCGCCGTGCCCGCCGCATGGTCCACGACCAGTACGGCTGGACGGCGATCGCCCAGCGCACCGCCGACAGCTACGCCGCCGCCATCGCCACCGACGCCGCGTTCACCGCCCAACGCGCCGAGCAGCGCATGGCCCAGGGCCGCGCCCTCCCGGCGCTGCCCGAGGGCAACCTGCTCGCCGCCGCCGGCCTGCGCTAATCCGCACGGCGCACGGCGCGTGATCGACTCGGTTTTCTTGAAGTCGGGGTGTCCCGATGCTGAGAACCCCCCGACTTCCTGAAACCCGAGTCGATCACGCCGGTGCCCGACGCGGACCGGCCGGGCCCGCCAGTGCCCCGCGGACCGGCCGGGCCCGCCAGTGCCCCGCGGACCGCCCGGGCCCCGCCAGTGCCCCGCGGACCGCCCGGGCCCCGCCAGTGCCCCGCGGACCGCCCGGGTCCGCCAGTGCCCCGCGGACCGCCCGGGTCCGTCAGTGCCCGCTGTCTGGCCGGGTCCGCCAGTGCCTCGCTGTCCGGCGGGGTCCGGTTGTGCCTGCCAGGATGTGCGGATGTCTCGTTCTTTCGACGCCCTGGATTCCGCCTTTCCGGTTGCCGCCTCGATCGCTCTGGAGCTGATCCGACGCCCGGAAGTGACCGAGCGGTGGTCACGCCCGAGCGCGCTGCCGCACCTGTCCGTGGGAGGTCTCGCCTGCCACCTGGGGCGTCAGGCGGTACGGGCGGCGGAGCTGCTGCCGATGACGACCGACCTGCCCATCCTGGGGTCGGCCGACGACCACTACGAGCGGGCCGCCTGGGTGACCGAGGGTTCTCCGGACGAGGCGTCGGTCGCGTCGGGCCCGGACGAGGCCGACGCCGTACGGGGGCCGGAGGACCTGCACGCCCGCAGCGCTCAATCGCTGAACGAGGTCGGCGACCTGCTCTCGCGCGGAGCCGCCCGGGACGTCGTGCCGATCCCGTGGCAGGGCTGGGCCCTGCGGCGCGGCGAGTTCCTGCTCACCCGCCAACTGGAGGTCGTGGTCCACTCCGACGATCTGGCGGTGAGCGTCGGCGTACCCACGCCGGAGTTCCCCGCGGAGGTCTTCGACCCGGTACGCGACCTGCTGGTGCGGCTGGCGGTGCGCCGCCGTGGTCAGTCCGCGCTGATCAGCGCCCTGAGCCGCAGCGAACGAGCACAGGACATCTCCGCCTTCTGACGCCCCGCCATCGGGTGCAGCCGCAGCGAGTCGGTCGCACCCGCCCGGCCTCCGCCGCGAGTCGGTCGCACCCGCCCGGCCTCCGCCGCGAGTCGGTGGCACCCGCCCAGCCTCCGCCGCGCCGTGATCGACTCGGATTCCTGAAAGTCGGGGTGTCTGCCGGCGTGATCCACTCGCCTTCCTGAAAGTCGGGCCATCCACCGCAGCGGGATACCGCGACATCATGAAAACCGAGTCGATCAAGCGCAAGCGCGCCGACGGGACGGCGACCAAGGCGACCAAGGCGACCAAGGCGACCAAGGCGACCAAGGCGACCGGAGTCGACCGGAGTCGACCGGAGCCGCCCAGGAACGACCAGGAACGACCGCGATCGCGGGGAAGGCCGCAGGCCGCCGACCCGGAGGGGTCGACGGCCTGCGGTGGTGCTGCGGACGAACGGTCAGCGCTCGGCGAAGGGGACGTAGTCCCGCTCGGGGGCACCGACGTAGACCTGCCGCGGACGGCCGATCTTGGTCTCCGGGTCGCCGATCATCTCGCGCCACTGGGCGATCCAGCCGGGGAGCCGGCCGAGCGCGAAGAGCACGGTGAACATCTTGGTCGGGAAGCCCATGGCCTTGTAGATCAGGCCGGTGTAGAAGTCCACGTTCGGGTAGAGCCGGCGGGAGACGAAGAAGTCGTCGGCGAGGGCGATCTCCTCCAACTCCATGGCGATGTCCAGCAGCGGGTCCGGCTTGGCCATCCGGCCCAGCACGTCCTGCGCGGCCTTCTTGACGATCGCCGCACGCGGGTCGTAGTTCTTGTAGACCCGGTGGCCGAAGCCCATCAGCTTGACGCCGTCCTCCTTGTTCTTGACCTTGCGGACGAAGGAGCGGACGTCGTCGTCGCCGGCGTGGATCTGCTGGAGCATCTCCAGCACCGCCTGGTTGGCGCCGCCGTGCAGCGGGCCGAACAGCGCGTTCACGCCCGCCGAGACCGAGGCGAACAGGTTGGCGTTGCTGGAGCCGACCAGGCGGACGGTCGACGTGGAGCAGTTCTGCTCGTGGTCGGCGTGCAGGACGAACAGCATGTCCAGCACCTTCGACATCACCGGGTCGACCTCGTACGGCTCCGCCGGCACGCCGAACGTCATCCGCAGGAGGTTGTCCACGTACCCCAGGGAGTTGTCCGGGTAGAGCAGCGGCTGCCCGATGGACTTCTTGTAGGCGTACGAGGCGATGGTCGGCACCTTCGCCATCAGCCGGACCGTGGAGATCTCCACGTGCTCGGAGTCGAACGGGTCCAGGCTGTCCTGGTAGAAGGTGGACAGGGCGCTCACCGCGGACGACAGCACCGCCATCGGGTGGGCGTCGCGGGGGAAGCCGTCGAAGAAGCGACGCATCTCCTCGTGCAGCAGCGAGTGCCGGCGAATCCACTCGGTGAACTCGGCCAGTTGCTGCTCGGTCGGCAGCTCACCGTAGATGAGCAGGTAGGAGACCTCCAGGAAGGAGGACTTCTCGGCCAACTGCTCGATCGGGTATCCCCGGTAACGCAGGATCCCCGCGTCGCCGTCGATGTAGGTGATCGCCGATGAGGCGGCCGCGGTGTTGACGAAACCGGGGTCGTACGTCGTCATCCCGGTTTCCTTGAGCAGCTTGCTCACCCCGATACCGGCGGGGCCCTCGACCGCTGGGTGCACCGGCATCGACAGCTGCCCACCGGGGTGATCGAGCTTGACTTCCGTCATGTGGTTCCTCGCTTCGCCGGCAGATCTACGTTGAATTGCCTTCGCTTCTACCGTAATTGCGGCTCCGGGGACAACGCCCGCCGTGGTTCGGCGGTGAGGTATGCGTCACCCGATTCCCGACCGGGCCGCCGGGAAACCCGCATCCCGCCAGCCGGGACCGGGCCGGACCGGACCCGGGGAGTCAGGCCGACCCGGCCAGCCGCACAGTCAGGACAGCGCGAGGCGCCGCAGCGTACCGTCCGTGGTGACCTGGAAGACGTCGAGCTGGTTGTTGCCGGCGCGGAACAGCCTGTCGTCGGTGAGCAGCGCGGCGAACCGGCGTCCGCCGGGGTCGGGCGGCACCGCCGGTACGACGGCCCCGATCCGGCCGTTGACGGCCACCGCCAGCAGTGTGCCGTCCGGGATCCGGTCCGGGACGTCCCCCCAGACCAGCGCCGGAAGGGTGCCGGTGTCCGGGTCCGTGGCCGTGAACGCGGCCAGGTCGGCCACCCGGGCGTTACCACCGGCCGGGCCGGCGCGTACCTCGGTGCCGACCAGGGGGTGCGGTGCCGGCGGTGGCGGTGCGGCGGGCACCCCGCCGGGGAAGGTGAGAGGTTCGCCGGGGCGGTCGTAGAAGTGTTTCGTGCCGTCGGTGCGGGGGGCCTGCCGGGCGGAGCGGCCGTCGACCCGCCAGGGCAGCCGGATGTTGGCCTCGTCGGCCACGGTCGGCAGCAGGTCGACGTGTTCCCAGTTGCGGTCGTCCACCCGGCCGGTCTGCTGTCGGGGTTCCTTGACGAACATCGGCACCCAGGCGACCTCACCCGCGGCGGCCTTGATCGCGTCCAGGCCCCGGCCCTGCGCGCCGGGACGGAAGCTGACCCCGTGGTCGGCGGTGACCACGACGAGGGCCTGGTCGTAGAGGCCGCTGGCGCGCAGCGTGCGCAGGGTCTCGCCGATCAGCCGGTCGGTGTAGCCGAGTTGGGCGAGGTGGCGTTGCCGGGCCAGGTCGACCCAGCCGGCGCCGTCGTTGGGCAGGTCCTCGGGGGCGTCGTAGCGCGCCCCGGAGGGCAGGTACGTCCACGGCGAGTGCGGCATCAGCAGGTGCAGGAAGTGCAGGGTGGGCCGGGTCGTCGGCCGCAGCCCGGCGAGGAAGCGGGTGAACCGGGCCGGTTGGTTGTCGTCCAGGCTGTCCCAGCGGAACTTCGGGTCGGCCGGCACCGGCTCGGCGGCGTCCAGCCCGGCCTCGGCCCGGCTCTGCTCACGGTAGGAGTCCTCCGGGTCGACAGCGCTCTCCGTCGGCCCGGCGACCCGGCCGAGCAGCTTGCCGGTCTCCCGGACCAGCACGCCGAGCCCCTGCTCGGGGGCGGCCGGTTGGTCGCAGCGGCTGGGCGGGCAGAGCCGGGTGATGGTCTCCTCGGCCCGGATGTCGTAGAGGCCGCCGAAGGCGGTGAAGAGGTTGTCCGGGTACTGCGAGTAGTGCGGGGCGACCTGCCGCGCCGGATAGCGCCCGGTGAGCATCGCGGGCAGCGCGTTGGGTGTCCACCCGCTGACCCCGGTGGCGTTGCGGTACCAGGTCGAGGCGCCGGCCAACTCGGCGAAGTGCGGGTACCGGGCGGCGTCGATCCGCCCGTCGGCACCGAGCAGGCTGACCAGCGGCAGCTCGTCGAGGATCAGCATGACCACCGGCGGATGCACGCCGGCGCCCTGCGCGGTGCCGGCCGCACCGCCGTCGCCGCGCGGCAGCACCACCGCCGAGGTGGGTGAGACCAGCAGGAAGAGCGCCACGAACGCCACCGGCCCGGCGGCGGCCAGTCGCAGCGCCCGGCGCGGCGCCCGCCACCGCCGGTGTCCGACCGCGCCGCCGGCACCGACGAGCACGGCCACCAGCAGCAGGGGTACGCCCCGAAGCGGCGTCACGTGTCGGCCCACCTGCACGGCGAGGGCGGCGAGCAGCAGCCCGACCAGCCCGGTGTGGATGTGGGAGCGGGCGGTCCGGCCGGCCAGTCGACTCAGCGCGCCGAGCAGGGCCACCGCGATCGTGGGCAGCACCGCCACCAGGGCGGCCAGCAGCAGGATCTGGGCCGGGGCGGCGCGGTGGAAGAGGAAGAAGTCGGGGCTGCGACCGAGCACGTCCAGCAGTGGCTGGGTGACGACCAGCCCGACCAGCGCGGCCACCTCCAGCAGCCGGCCCAGCTCGCCCCGCCAGCCCCGGTCCCACCGCCCGGCATCCGGGCCCGGCGGGTCGCCCGAGGCCGCCGCGCCGACCGGGCCCGCCACGCCGCCCGGGGACCGGTCAGCCACCCATCACCGTCCGGTAGAGCGTGCGGCTGCCCGAGGGCAGTTCCAGTCGGTCGGTGATCCGGCCCCGGGCGGCGAGCAACGCCTCGAAGGTGTCGCGCCGGTAGTCCGGGAAGAGGCCGGCGGGCTTGTTGGCCAGCAGCCGGTCCGCCATCGGGTCCTCCGGTGCGACGAACTCCACCACCAGCGCCCCGCCGGGCGCGGTCAGCCCGGCCAGCCAGTCGACGACCTCCGGCAGTGGCACGTTGCGCCCGATCGCGAGGTGGTGCACCACGGCCAGGGCGAGCACCACGTCGGCGGAGGCCCGGTCGGCGAAGCCGGCCCGCTCGACGCCCCGCCAGCCTCCGCCGGGTGACGGGTCGGCCAGGTCCAGCACCAGCGGCAGGATCCGGCGCTGCCCCTCGGCGCGCAGTTTTCGGTACAGCTCGTCGACCACGGCCGGGTCCTGCTCGACGGCGACCACGTAGTCGGCGTGCCCGACGGCGAGGCGGGAGTACCGGCCGTCGTTGGCACCGAGGTCGAGCACCAGGCGGGGGCGGGTGCCGGCGGCCACCGCGGCGGCGACGAACTGCTCCTTCGCCACCCGGTCGCGGGCCGAGTAGCCGCAGGTGTGCTGGTAGTCCGCCCAGTGGCTCCCGGCCGGGCGGTGGTCCAGCCTGCGGACCAGTTTCTGCATGCCGCGGACGGTGGCCAGCAGCAGCTCCCGGGAGAAGCCGGCGGCCCGCAGTTGGTCGCGGACGTCTGCGGTGCTGGCGGCGGCGTTGCGTTGCTGCATGGCGCCGTGCAGGTGCAGGTGGGTCAGCACGCCGGGGCGCAGCCGGCGGACCCCGCCGAACAGGGGTCGGAGTTCGTCGGCCTCGATGCCGTCGACCCGGGCGCGCAGCCACGGTTGGAAGTCGACGCCCAGGTGGGCGGTGAGCATCAGCGGATAGAGCACGGTCTGGCAGAACTGCCGGTAGCCGGCCCACGGCTCGCCGTCGCGGGCCGGCTCGAAGGAGCCGATGTCGATGAAGACCGGCTCGGCGCCACGCCACTGCAGGTTGTACGCCGAGCCGTCCTTGGTGGTGAAGCCGTCGGTGAGCGCGGCGCGCAGGATCTCCAGGTGCAGCAGGGCGGCGTCGCGCAGCATGCTGAACGACCACTCGTACGGGTGGGAGACGAACGGGATGCGTTCGTGGCGCAGCACGGTGGCCCACCCTGCTCCGGTCGTGGCGGGCACCAGCGTCGACGGGGCGTCCTCGGTGGCGCAGACCTTGCGTGCGGCGACCAGAGTCGGGAAGAACGTGCTGCCGGCCAGGGCCCGCCAGTGCGCGGCGGCCCGGGTGTCGAGCCCGCGCAGCACCTCGTCGCCGACGTGGAAGACGCGGTTGGCCGGGTCGCGGAAGGACGCCGGCTCGGGTCGTACCCCGGTGGGTGAGATCGCCATCGTCGGGACCGGCCCGTTCACCGCTGGTCGGTCGGTTGCCGGCGGAACCGGTCGACCAGGCGTCGCCAGTAGAGCTTCGCGGCGACCGCGGCGCCGGCCACGCCGCCGACGACCGCCTGCACGATCAGGCTGCCGGATCCCGCGTCCAGGTAGGCCAGATGTCTCACCGATCGCTCCTTGCCCTCGCCCGTCCTGACCCCGGTCCCAGGCGTACACCGATGAGGCTTTTGACCTAGATAGCCGGACTTGTCCCTCACCGTACGCTGATCGCCATCCGCGTCGCGGGCACATTCGTGGACTCCCAGCCTCGCCACAGAATGCGACCGGGAGACCGACCCCGCCGGTACGCTGCGGACGTGCGCTGGGTGGTGGTGGACGCGCCGTTGGACTCCTCCGGAGCCGGGCGCGGAGAGGAACGGGCGCCCGACGCGCTGCGCCGGGCGGGCCTGCTGGACGCGCTCGCCGCCGACGACGGTGGGCGCATCGACGAGGCGTGGTTGCGCGACCCGGTCCGCGATCCGGCGAGCGGCGTGATCGGCGCCGCCGGCCTGCGCCGGGCGGGCGCGGCCATCACCGCGCGGGTCGCCACGGTGCTCACCGCCGGCCGCCGACCGCTGGTGCTCGGCGGGGACTGCGCGATCCTGCCCGGCATCTGCCCGGCCCTGCCTGCGGCGACCGTGCTGTGGTTCGTCGACGCGCATCCGGATTTCCTCGACGGCGTGACCTCACCGACCGGCGAGGCCGCCGACATGGACCTCGCGGTGGTCACCGGGCACGGCCCCGCCGCCGTCTCCTCCGGCGGCGCGTTGCTCGACCCGAGCCGCGTACACCTGCTCGGGCACCGCCCGCCCACCGACGAGAGCAGCACTGTCGAGGCGGCCCGGATCGACCCGGCGGTCCACCAGGTGCCCGCCCCGGAGCTGCTGCGCCGGGGCGCCGGGGCGGTCGGGGCGGGCCTGGCCGCCGACGGGGACGGCCCGGCGTGGCTGCACCTCGACCTGGACGTGGTGGACCCGCGCGACCTGCCGGCGGTGACCTACCCGGAGCCGGACGGGCCCCGCTGGGCGGACCTGATCGCGCTCGTCACTCCCCTGGCCCGCGCCGACCGCCTGCTCGGGATGAGCGTGACCGACCTGAACACCGACGAGGACCCCGACGGACGCCACACGCGACGCGTCGTCGAGGTCCTCACCGAGGTGCTGCGCGGCTGACCCTCGGGCGTCTCCGTACGCCGGCTACGCGTCGGCGGTGGGATGGGGCAACCGGACGGTGAACACGGTTCGGCCGGGGCGGCTGTCCATCTCGACGGTGCCGTGGTGGGCCTCCACCACGGCCGCGACGATCGCCAGGCCCAGACCGGTGCTGCCGTGCTCCCGGGATCGGGAGCTGTCGCCGCGGGCGAACCGTTCGAACACCTCCGGTCGCAGCTGGGCCGGCACCCCGGGCCCGTCGTCGGCGACGGTGAGCACGGCGCTGTCGGCGTCGACGGTCAGCGTGGTGACGACAGTGCTGCCGGGCGGGGTGTGCACCCGGGCGTTGCCCAGCAGGTTCGCCACCACCTGGTGCAGTCGCGCGACGTCGCCGGGCACCCGGATCGCCACCTCCGGCAGTTCGAGCCGCCAGCGGTGGTCGGGGCCGGCGACGTGCGCGTCACTGACCGCGTCCACCACCAGGGCGGTCAGGTCGACCGGGTCGGCCGCGAGCGGCCGGCCGGTGTCCAGCCGAGCCAGCAGCAGCAGGTCGTCGACGAGGCTGGTCATCCGGGTGCTCTCCGACTCGACTCGCCGCAGCGCGTGCGCCACGTCGGCGGGCACCTCGTCACGGCCGCGCCGGGCCAGTTCCGCGTAGCCGCGGATCGCAGCGAGGGGCGTGCGCAGCTCGTGGCTGGCGTCGGCGACGAACTGGCGTACCCGCGTCTCGCTGGCCTGCCGCGCGGACAGCGCGTCGGCGACGTGCCCCAGCATCCGGTTGAGCGCGGCACCGACCTGGCCGACCTCGGTCCGCGGATCGGTGTCCACGGCCGGGACCCGGACGGCGAGCGCCACCTCGCCGCGGTCCAGGGGCAGCTCGGTGACCCGGGTGGCGGTGGCGGCCACCCGGTTGAGCGGGCGCAGCGTGGCCCGCACGATCAGCGCGCCGGCGGCACCCGCGATCAGCAGCCCGACGGCGGCCACCCCGGTCTGGGCGGCGAGTTGTCGCCGGACGGTCTCCCGCACGCCAGCGAGGGGGACGGCGACGACGCGGACCCTGCCGTCCCAGTACTGCCGGGCCACGGCCCGGTAGTCGCCACGGGCACCCAGGTCGACGGTGCGCGGTTCGGCGCCGATCGGCAGGTCCGCCAGGGTGGCGACCTCCCCGACCGGAACGGTCTGTTCGTCCGGGAACGGGTCGTCGCTGGACGGGCTCTTGGTCAGGGTCCGTGCGCTCGTCACCCGACCGTCGACGATCTCGGCGACCACCGTGCCGGACGGAGACCCGGGTGGGATGGCCGGTCCCGTGCCCGGGAAGGCCGGCCGACCCGGGCGCTCACCCCGCATGACCGTGGCGGGCGCCAACTCCGCGTCGAGCCTGTCGATCAGGACGTGCCGCAGCGACACGGTGGTGAGGCCACCGATGGCGACGCTGACCACCGCCAGCAGCGCGACCAGGGCGAACACCAGTCGGGTACGCAGGGAGCGGCCCGCCAGCCACCGGCGGGCGACGCGCAGCGGGCGGCGGCTACTCGGCGGGTTTGAGGACATAGCCCGCACCGCGCAGGGTGTGGATCATCGGCGCCCGACCGGCGTCGATCTTCTTGCGCAGGTACGAGATGTACAGCTCCACCACGTTGGCCTGGCCGCCGAAGTCGTAGTGCCACACCCGGTCGAGGATCTGCGCCTTGCTCAGCACCCGGCGTGGGTTGCGCATCAGGTAGCGCAGCAGCTCGAACTCGGTCGCGGTGAGGGTGACCAGCTGGCCGTCGCGGCGCACCTCGTGGCTGTCCTCGTCGAGGCTGAGGTCACCGACGGTGAGCACGGCGTCCTCCCGGGCGGCGACGGCGAAGCCGGAGCGGCGCAGCAGCGCGCGCAGCCGGGCGATCACCTCCTCCAGGCTGAACGGCTTGGTCACGTAGTCGTCGCCGCCGACGGTCAGGCCGGCGATGCGTTCCTCGACGGCGTCGCGGGCGGTCAGGAAGAGCACCGGCACGGTCGGGGCGTGCTCGCGCAGCCGGCGCAGCACCTGGAAGCCGTCCAGGTCGGGCAGCATCACGTCGAGGACCACGGCGTCCGGCTGGAACTGTCGGGCGGCGCTCAACGCCGCCATGCCGTCGCCGGCGCTGCGCACCTGCCAGCCCTCGTAGCGCAGCGCCATCGACAGCAGGTCGGTGAGCGTCGCCTCGTCGTCGACGACAAGCACCCGGACGGGTTCGCCGTCGGGGCGACGCAACTCGATCCGGCTCGGCGCGACCTGCCCGTTGGTGACCATGGCCCCCATCGTGGCCGGGACGTCTGTGCCCCGCCCCTGCGGGAGCTGTGTGCCGGCTGTGTGGCCGGCCCGACGCGATGCCGGCGGCACCACCGGTCAGCCCCGCCCCGTGGTCACTCGGACACCCCGGACGCGTCGGTGCGCACGAACCGCATGCTCCAACCGCCCGCGTCGTCGGGCCTGTCGCGTTCGTAGAGGTGGTCGGGGCCGGGCTGCACCGGACCGGTGCCGTCCGGGTGCCGCATGATCCATCGCTGTGGTGGGGTGCCGTCCGACCCGGCCGGCAGCAGCCGGACCAGGCCGTCCGCAGGTCCGCCGACGAAGCGTACGGTGACCTCGCCCATCGCGGCACTCCCTGGGGTGACCGTGCCGGCACATTCGGTGACACCGGCTCTGGTTCGCAAGTTACCGCACCCGCCGTCGTCGGCGCAGCGTGGTGCGCGCGGGGGCCACCCCGAACACCGCTGCGGTTTGCCCAGCTTGGCGGCCGGGTACCGCGATCGGAGCACCCGCCGTCGGCGGAGTGAGGGCGAGGAGTGGTCGATGCGCACACTGGACGGGCGGTACCAGCTCGAGCAGCGCATCGGCGTGGGTGGCATGTCCGAGGTGTGGCGGGCGCACGACCAGGTGCTGGACCGGCCGGTCGCGGTGAAGCTCATCCTGCCCGGCGCGGACGCTCCGGACGGCCAGGATGGCCCGGACGGCCCGGTGGACCGGATCCGCGCGGAGGCCCGGTCGGCCGCCCGCCTGGTGCACCCGAACGTGGCGAGCGTGCACGACTTCGGCACCGCCTCGACCTGGCCGGGTCGGGCGCTGCCCTACATCGTGATGGAGCTGGCCGAGGGCGAGACACTCGCCGCGCACCTGCGGGCCGGCCCACTGGACTGGCGGATCTCGGTGCGGGTCTGCGCGGAGGTCGCCGCGGCGCTGGCCGCCGCGCACGCCGAGGGCATCGTGCACCGCGACGTCAAACCCGCGAACGTCATGCTCACCCCGTCGGGCGTGAAGGTGCTCGACTTCGGCATCGCCGCCCCCGCCGGCGCACCCGATCCGACCCCGACCGGCATGGTGCTGGGCACACCTGCCTACCTGGCGCCCGAGCAGTTGCAGCGGGCGCCGGCCACCCCCGCCGCCGACATGTACGCGCTCGGCGTGCTGCTCTACTACTGCCTCACCGCCCGCCTGCCGTACCACGCGGCCACCACCAACGAACTGCTCGGCGTACGCCGTCGGGAGCCGCC
This sequence comes from Micromonospora sp. NPDC048935, assembly GCF_043197875.1. Classification (NCBI taxonomy): domain Bacteria; kingdom Bacillati; phylum Actinomycetota; class Actinomycetes; order Micromonosporales; family Micromonosporaceae; genus Micromonospora; species Micromonospora sp. NPDC048935. The sequence goes on from NZ_JBICTZ010000007.1 coordinate 325,783, forward strand.
GAGCCCGCTGCCCGAGATCGACGGGCTCCCGCCGGAGGTGGCCGAGTTGTGCCACTCCTGCCTGGCCGACGATCCCGACCAGCGCCCGACCAGCATGGTCGCGGCACTGCTGCTGGCCGAGGCCGTGGACGCCCGGGTGTACGTCCCGATGACGATCCCGGCGCCCCGCCGGTCGACCCCGACGTCGCCGTGGACCGAACGGGCTGCCGCCGAGGTGACCGAGGCGGTGGCCATGGTCGACGAGCCGAGCGGGGCCTCCGGGCGCTGACCGTGGGCTCAACGGCGTTTCGGCGGGCGGCGGCCGGGTAGCCGAGCCGGTGAGCGACGGGAGAACGCGATGCCGGATCAGAGTTCCTGGCTGCGTGAGGCCACAGCGACCGCCGAGGGCGGTCACGTACGCACCGACGACGGGGGGCTCTCCACCCCGCTGGCCTCGCCGCTGGCGGCGCACTGCACGGGGCTGAGACCGGAGCAGTTGCTGGCCGCCGCCTTCGCGTCCTGCCTGCACCACGCGGCGGTCGAGGCGGCCGGGGAGATCACCGACGAGGCACACACCGTGCAGGTGCGGGCGGAGGCGAAGCTGGGGCGCGACGACGACGGCCTGTACCGGGCCGACGTGCACGCCTCGATCTCCTCCGCCGGGCTGAGCCGAGATCAACTGGCCGACCTGGTCGAGTACGCCGACCGGCTCTGGCCGTTCTCCAGTGGCGACGCCAGCCGGCATCGACTGACCGTCACGCCGGCGGAGAACGGCCGACACTGACCTCGGTCGCGCTCGCCCCCGCCGACCTTCCTCGGCCGCCCCGCCTCATGATCGTGCTTGATCCTGGTTGTAGTGGCATCGTTCGTCATTGAGGCCCCTCTATCCAGGATCGAGCACGATCATGCGACTGCGTGAGGCGGCACTGACCTTTCGGTGGAGTTGGCATCGGGCAATCGGGTGATCCTCGGTCGAGGCTGGATTCTCGACGGCAGGCACGAATGCCCGACCGCAACCGCCCGGCGAATCGGGAATAACCGTCTGGTCCGATCGGCGAGGGTTATGAGTGCTGCTACCTTTTGGGGCTTGAAGTCACCACGATCGGGGCAAATTGTGGCGCATGCCACCGGAAGGGCCGATGGCATCGGGCGGCCGCTTCTCTAGCCTCGTCAGGTGCATCCCGACGACCCCGCCGACCAGAAGCTGACCGACGCGCGCCCGACCACCCCTTCCGGCGACGCCGCATCAACCGAACGGACGATCGGCCGTCACCGCGTCCCCGAACCGCCCCGGCGTTCCCTGCTGGGCTCGACCCCGGTGCGGGTCGCCCTGGCCACCGGTGTCACCTGCTGCCTCAGCCTCGTCGCGGTCGCCACCGCCCGGGGCAACGACGACGACACGCCCCGGACGGTGGAGCCGCTCGCCGAGGCGGTGGCCGACCGGGCCGCCATCGCCGACGAACGTGCCTCCCGCTCGCTGGACCGTGACCTCGCCCCCGCGCGGATCCTCCCCAGCCCGACGGCGACGCCCACCCCCGCGCCGACCGTCGCCCGCAAGGCGCCCAGGAAGCCGGTCAAGCCCCGCCGACCCCGACCGGTCGCCGGCCTCGACCAGGCACAGATGGACAATGCGAAGATCATCGTGGACGTCGGCCTGGACCTGAAGATGCCGCGTCGCGCCCTGGTGGTGGCACTGTCCACCGCCATGCAGGAGAGCAACCTCTACAACCTGGCCAGCGACGTCCTCCCCGAGTCGTTCGACTATCCCAACCAGGGCAGCGGCTCCGACCACGACTCGGTCGGGTTGTTCCAGCAGCGGCCCAGCAGCGGCTGGGGCACGGTGGCCGAACTGATGCGCCCGTCGTACGCCGCACGGGCCTTCTACAGCGCCCTCAACGAGATCCCGGGCTGGCAGGACATGAGCGTCACCGCCGCCGCCCAGGCCGTACAGATCTCCGCCTACCCCGACGCGTACGCCCAGCACGAGGAACGGGCCGCCACCGTCGCGGCAGCGCTCACCTGAGCCGGAGCCCCAGGTCTCAGCGACGGCCGGACGGCGGCTTCGCGCCCGGATCCAGCCCGCCGGCCACCAGCCGACCCCCCGGTACGCCGGCAGCGGCGGTCGGGGTGTCGGCGGGCACCTGCTCCGGCGTCACCTGGGCGAGGATCTCGTCCAGCCGGGCCTCGCGCCGCCGCCGGACGTACAGCGCGGCCTCGAAGTCGCGCCGGGCCTGCACGGCCTCCTCGTACGCCCGCTCCCGCACCCGCCGCGCCTCCGCGCGGGCCTCGTCCAGCTCGGCGCGGGCCCGGGCCAGGATCTCGGCGGCCTCGCCCCGCACGGCGTCACCGGCAGATCGGGTGCCGGCGGTGTCGCCGAGGTCGAGCCGTTGGAGGAGCCCGCTGAGCCAGGCCGCCTCCTGCCGGATCTCGTCCCACTCAGGGGAGGCTTCGGCGGCACCCCCGGCACGCGCCGCGAGCCGGGACAGCCGGATCCCCAACTCGTCCAGGCACGAATCCACCTGCCGCTTGTCGTAACCGGTCTCAACGACGGAGAATCTCATCCTGTCGCCCCCCAGGCAGCTGCTGTTACTTCCCCACCTGGATCCTCGGCCGCGACCGCGACCGCCGAGGCGGTTCGGGAAAAATGTTCAGCATGCGTGCGCGAGGGCCCGTGTCAGGCGCGCTTGGGCAGCACGACCACCCGGCCGAAGAACTCGTCGATGCGGCGGACCACGTCGTTGAAGTCGTCCAGGTCGATCGGCTTGGTGACGTACGCGTTGGCCTGCAACGTGTAGCTGCCGACGATGTCGGTGTCGGCGTTGGAGGTGGTCAGCACCACGATCGGGATGGTGCGCAGATCCTCGTCCTGCTTGACCGCGCCGAGCACCTGCCGGCCGTCCATCCGCGGCATGTTCAGGTCCAGCAGGATCACGTCCGGTCGGCGGGCGTGCTCGTGGCGGCCCTCGGCGCGCAGGAACTCCATCGCCTCCTCGCCGTCGCTGACCACGTCGATGACCTTTTCGACGTCGGAATCCGCCAACGCCTCCTCGATCATCAGGACGTCGCCCGGGTCGTCGTCGACCACCAGGATGCGTACCGGTTGTGGGCTGTCTACGCCCATCACTACCTGCCTCGGAGTCGGCGGGGACGGGACCTGACGGTCACCGTGTTGGCGGGGAAATCTAGCCCATCAGGGGGCGCTGCGGGACGCGGGGTCGACCGATTCCGGTTCGTAGCGCAACACCTCGGCCAGGCCGGTCACCCGCAACACCCGCTCGACGCGACCGTGGGCACCGACGAGCCGAAGCCAGCCACCGTCGGCCGCCGCCTGATTGTCCCCCCGGACGAACACCGCCATGCCTGTGGAATCGCAGAACGTGAGGTCGGTGAGGTCGAGCAGCACCCGGGACTCGCCGTCGGCCGTGAGGCTGTCGATCGCGGCCGTCAGCTGGGGGGCCGTGCTCATGTCCAGCTCGCCCGCCAGACGCAGGCAGGCGCCACCGCCGTCGCTCTCGACGTAGCTGACGCTGAACGTCACCGTTCTCCCCCTCGCTCCACCCGCGGGTGGGACATTTGCGGTGCGGCAAGTATACGCAGGGTCGCCCCGCGAACCGCAGGGCGCGGTGATCGACACCGGCGTCGGCGGGTGGACGCTCAGCGGCCGTCGTCGGGCAGCGCGGCGCGCCCCACGGCCAGCACGCGCCCCGCCCGGGGGAAGTCGCGCAGCGCGACGGCGTAGTGCTCCAGGGGATGGGCCACGGCCGCCGCGGGCACGCCCCGACTGCGCAGGATCTCCGACAGCCACTCGACGAACTCGGTGAACAACGAGGCGTCGTCGACGTAGACCGCCGCCGCCAGAAAGTCCACGACGTGACCCAGGTCGCTGACCGTGGAGTCGAGCTGGCTGGCGGTGTACGTGCGCGTCACCGGCACCCGCTCCCGCAGGTCGGCCAACGCGCTGTCAACCAGCTCGGCACGACGCCGCACCAGGCTGGCGTACTCGTCGTCGGCCAGGTGGGCCAACCACGCCGGCGACACCCCCCGCAACGCCCGCTCGTCGGCGATCAGCGCAGCCGCCGAGGGCGCGTCCGGCGCCCAGGCCACGCCGAGCCGACGTGCCCACCGGCCGTCCGTGCCGAACCCGCGCCCACCGACCACCACCGGCACGTCCGAGCGGCGGCAGGCCTCGATCATGCGGTGGGCGTACGGCAGGCGCATCGGCAGCGCGCACGCCAGCGCGACGGCGTGCGCGTCGTAACGGTGCAGGTACGACACGAGGTGCGCCGCGGGCACGCTGGCACCCAGGAACGTCACCTGCCAGCCGCGCAGCCGCAGCACCTCGGCCACCAGCCGGGGCGGCAGCGCGTGCCACTCGCCGTCCATGCACGCGACCACGACCCGTCCACCGGTCGGGCGGGGGTTGACGTGCGCGGCCACCGCCGCCACCACCCGTTCGCTGATGTGGGTGGCCGCGTGCTCCTGCGCGACGCTCCACTCGTTGCGCGCCCACCGCTCGCCCACCTCGGCCTGGGCGGGCGCGACCAGGTCGAGCAGCACCCGTTCCGCCGGTACGCCCCCGTCGAGCAGGCCGATCGCCAGGTCGATCGCGGCGTCCTCGTCGGCGTCGGCGAGGTGGTCGAGGTAGCCGACGTACGCGTCACCCGGGTCGATCGCGGCCGGGGTGGCGGTCACGGGTCGACCTCGTCGCGCCGGTCGCCGCGGGCCGGGGTGGCGGTCACGCGTCGCCCAGGTCGATGGCGGTCGGGGCGGTGGTCACGTCGACCTCGCCGCGCCGGTCGCCGCCGGGCGGGGCGGGCACCGCGTGCAGGTGCCGCGACGCGCGCCCACCCGGGCCGGTCGCCCGCAGCGCCAGCACCGCGATGTCGTCGTGGTCGCCCTGCGCCAACCAGTCGCAGGTGACCTGCTCGATCCGCTCGGCCAGGGCTGGGGCCGGCATCTGTTGGCAGTCGGTCACCGCGGCGACCAGGCGATCGGTGCCGAACTGCTCGTCGCCGCGCCGACCACCGCGGGCCTCGGTCACCCCGTCGCTGTAGAGCAGGCAGGTCTCCCCCGGTGCCAGCCGTACGGTCACCTCGCCGACGCGCGGGTCCGGTACGACGCCGATCAGCATGCCGCGCAGCGGCACCGACTCCACCGCGCCGGAGGCGCGCAGCACCAGCGGTGGCAGATGCCCGCCGCCGGCCATGGTGAGGGTGAGGCCGCCGTCGCGCTGTGGACGGGCCACGCCGAGCACGATGGTGGCGAAGCGGCCCTGGCCGTGCGCCTGGGTCGTCTCCAACAAGGCGTCGTTGAGCAGCCGCAGCAACCGCCCGGGGTGCGACTCGAGCCGGTGCAGCGCCTGTAGGCACTGGCGCAACTGGCCGGTGAAGACGGCCGCCTCGACCCCCTTGCCCGAGACGTCGCCGAGGAAGAACACCGAGCCACCGTCGGCGAGCCGGTGCGAGCCGTAGAAGTCACCCCCGATGCGCAGCCCCGCCTGCGCGGGCCGGTACGCGGTGCCCCACTGCACGCCCGCGGCTTCGGCCGGCTCGACCGGCAACAGGCTTGCCTGGAGGGTGTCGGCGACCTCGGTCTGGTCGCGGTAGAGCAGCGCGGTGGTCAGCGCCGCGCCGGCGCGGGCCGCGAACGCGCGGATCAGCTCCGCGTCGGCGTCGTCGTACGAGCCGGGGGCGCGACGGGCGACCAGCAGCACACCGACCGGTGCGTCCCGGCCCGGCAGCGGGACGACCCGCGCGGCGGTGCCGATCTCGGCGGACTCGGGCAGCCAGCCAGCGTCGACCGTCTGCTCGACCAGCCAGTCCACCGCGTGCGGCTCGACGCCGGTCAGCCCGTCGGCGACGGCGCCGGGCAGGTCGCCGCCGGGAAGCGCCCCGTGGTCCAGCGTCGGTGCCTCGTCGTCGGTGCGCGTGGCCCGCCACCAGCGGGCCCGACCGGCACGCGGTGCGAGGACCAGCACGGCCACCTCGGCCAGTGTCGGTACGGCGAGTCGGACGACAGCCGCGGCCGCCCGGTCGGGGTGCAGCGGGTTACCCAGCTTGGCACCGACCACGGCCAGGAAGGCCGAGCGGGCCCGCTCGGCGAGCAGCGCGTCGGCGCGGCCGACGCTGTCGGTGACGTCCTCGACGTACCAGCAGCAGCGCCCGTCGGAGAGCGCCACCTGGCGGGCGGTCAGTCGACGCCCGCGATAGGTGAAGCCGCCGGGGTTGCCCGCGCTCAGGCCGGGCACGCCTGCCGCGCTGAGCAGCTCGCCGGGCCGTACGCCGGGCAGCAGCCGCCCGGCCACCGGACTGACGTGCCGCACGACGCCGTCGGCGTCACAGACCACCAGGCCCTCACGGAGGTGCTCGACGACCTCGAACCAGTCGGGCGCGGCCGAACCGCGCGCGAGGTCCACCGGCGGCGGGGCCGCGCCGGATCGAGGCGGCTGCGTCGCGCCGGACCGAGTCGGCGGAGCGGCGCCGGACCGAGGCGGCGGGGCGGCGCCGGGGTGGGGCGAGCGGTCGGCGGGCCACGCCGGAGACCGGGGTGTGCTCGGCGTGGCGAGCCGTCCGTCGCCCGGGTCCCAGTCCCTGACGTCGGAAGCAGTCACCAGCTGAGCCTCACTCCTTGTCATCCACCCGAACCCGTACCGGAACCGGCGTCTATGGTCAAAACTCTGCGGCCCAGCCTACGCCGGTCCCCGGCAAGCGGCATCCCAGCGCGGCTCGCGAGGCACCGTCACCAGTACCTGAGCGGGGCGGGCGCAAGCGTCGCCGGCCCCCGACTTGCGTTCGTCCGCCCGGCTGGGAACATGGTGGGATGTCCGACCAGCTGTTGACCATCGAGACCACCCGGCTCGACGCCGGGCACGTCCGACTGCGGCTGACCGGCGAGCTCGACTACGCCTCCGCGCCCGAGCTGATCGCCGTGGCCGCCGACCTTCGCGACGACCAGCAGGTGCTGATCGACCTGACCGGCGTGAGCCTCTGTGACTCCTCCGGTCTCAGCGCGCTGCTGGTGGTGCGCCGCGCCGCCGGGGCGATCCGGCTGACCGGGGCCGCCCCGCACCTGCAACGGATGCTGGACCGCACCGGTCTGACCGAGTTGCTGACCGTGGAGCACACCGCCGACGACCTGCGCGCCATCGGCTGATCCGCGGCCGCCTCCGGTCGGCGGCCGGGCCTTCGACGGCGTCGTCCTGGGCCGCCCCGCCGGGGTGGCCCCCGACCCTGGGACCTGGGGTCGGGGGCCGGAGGAATGTCTAGGGTGTCGTCATCGACTGGAGGCGGGGCCCGTCCTCGCGCAGTTCGCCGGTCGGGGCCGGGTCGACGTCCGCGGGCTCTCCCGAATCGGGCGTCTGATACAGATAGCGGACGAACTGCCCACCCGCCTCGTTGTCGTCCGCGCCGGGCCACTGACCGATGCAGTCCATCCCGATGACCTCACGGCCGGTCCCGTCGGCCTCCTCCAGCAGCGCCCACAGGCTCACCGGGTAACACCTGGTGACCTCCGGTGTGAGCTGCCAGCGGGCGTACCAGCCGCGTCGGGCGGGGACGATCTCGATGATCTGCTTCATGACGACCTTCCTTCCGCGTACCTCGGAAGAACTTCGGTCCTGCCCCGAGCATGCGGGCCGGGTGGGTGAGCACCCCTCACCCCCGCCGGATGAAGCGTCGCGGACACCGGGCCGACCCGGCCCGGCGGCGTCCGTTTCGGCTCCCGGGACGGCGGGAAGGCGACTGGCACAGCCACGATCCCCAGCGGAAGGGGTGCCACCATGCGCAAGCAGATGGAGGGCGACAACCAGCGGCGTCGGGCGCTGGCCCGGCAGGCCCGCGAGCAGAATCGCCAACCCAGCGAGATCGGTGCCAGCCTGAGCGCCTCCAAGCAGCTCACGAGCCTCGATGCGGGCAAGCGGGCCGGCCCACCGTCGGCCGGGCCGCACAAGCCGGACAGTACGCGCGGTGGGCCGGCACCGCCGCAGGTCGGCAGCGCCGACAACCCGCGGCCGCAACCGTCCCCGCCGAGCGGCACGGCCGGGGTACGCGCCATGGGCTACCACGAGCTGGTCGACGAGGTACGGCGTCGGGCCGGGGTCGACTTCAAGACGGCCAAGGTCGGCACCGAGGCGACAGTGTTGGTCCTCGCCTTCGCCCTGGAAGCCGCCGAGCGGCAGCGCCTACTCGCGGCGGTGCCGTCGTCTCTGCACGACGTGCTTCCCGTCGACGGCGTCGAGCGACACCTCGACCTGCCCGGCTTCCTGGCCGAGGTGGGCCGGATCAGCGGCAACACCCCCGAGCAGGCCCGGTACCAGGCGGAGGCGACGATCGCCGCGCTCGCCGCGCAGGATGGCGACCTGGTCGAGTCGTTGGACGTACCGGCCGGGTTGCGGGACCTGCTCAATCCGCCGGAGGCCGGCGGTGGCCTGGTGGGCGCGTCCACCACCACACCCACCCTGGACGCGGACGAGATCGAGGCGGCGCTCGACGACCTGCCCTACTGGACCGGCGACGGTCAGGGCCTCTACCGGGTGGTCGCGCTGCCTCCGGACAACCTGGACCGGGTGCTCGACCGGCTCGACCGGATGCGTCAGGACACCGGGCGCGGCCCGAGCATCGGACGTCCGGGGGACACCGCCGCCGTGTTGACGGTACGAACCAGCCAGGCCGACGGGGTGACCGCGCTCGACGTGGACCTCGCCCACCGCATCGACGACACGATCGACGAGGTGGGAGCCGGGATGGCCGGCGGCTGACCGGCACAGTGGCAGCGACGGGCCGGTGGGCGCGGGCAGTTCCGCTCCGCCGGCCCGTCGGTCGTGCCGGGCCGCGCGTCGGCCGGCGGGTGGGCCTGGGTTAGCGTGCCGGGCATGAGCCGCGCCGCCGACGGGCTGGAGCTGGTCGCCGATCCGGTCCGGCGGACCGGGCGGACCCTGCTGTCCGCCGGCGTCGAGCAGTCGTACGTGGATGTCGAGGATCCCCGGCACCTGCACTTCGAGTACGTCCGGAGGATCGCCTCGGCGGTGGAGGCGGCCGCACCGGCGGGCGTACCGCTGCGTGTTCTGCACCTGGGTGGTGGCGCGTTGACGCTGCCCCGCTGGCTGGCCGCCACCCGGCCCGGCTCCCCGCAACGGGTCGTCGAGCGGGACCCGGCGGTGGTCGAGCTGGTCGCCCGGGAGTTGCCGCCGCTGCCGCCGCAGGTGCGGGTGGAGATCGCCGACGCCCGGGACGCGCTCGCCGCCACCCCGGCCGAGTCCTGCGACCTGGTGATCGCCGACATCTACCGGGCGGCCCGGATGCCCCGGCACGTCCGTACCGTCGAGTTCGCCGCCGAGGTGGCCCGTGCCCTGCGCCCCGACGGGATGTTCCTGGTCAACGTGACGGACCTGCCTCCCCTGGTCGCGACCCGGGTCCAGGTGGCGACGGTGCGGGCGGTCTTCGCCGACGTGTGCGTGCTCGGCGACCGGCGGATGCTGCGCGGTCGGCGCTACGGCAACGTGGTGTTGGCCGCGACGTCCCGACCCGGCGGGCTGCCGGTCGGCCGGCTGGCGGTGGCCGCGCTGCGCGACCCGGTGCCCGGCGGGCTGCTGCACGCCGCGGCCCTCGACACGTTCGTGGCCGGCGCTCACCCGCTCAGCGACCCGGACGACTGAGCGACTTCGGCCCCTCACGGCCCTTGTCCGGCGTGGAATGGCACACCCGCAGAACGGGCGTCGCTGAGCGGTTTCGGCCCCCTCGCCGGATGGGCGTCCGCAATGCCGGGTTTTCGACGGCGAGCGCGGGGAAGGCGCGGCGGATGAGCAACGCCGACGACCGGACGACCGCCCGCCGCACCCTGATCGTGATCGGTCTGGTGCTGGCCACCGCGTTCGCGCTCGCCTTCGTGTACGCGACCCGCCGGGTGCTGGTCTGGGCGGTGGTCGCGGCGTTCTTCGCCGTCGCGCTCAAGCCCCTCGTGGACCTGCTGCAACGTCGTCTCGTGCGGCGACGGTCGCTGGCCACGCTGCTGGTGTTCCTCGTCGTGTTCGTGCTGTTGGCGATCCTGGCCGCGCTCATCCTGGTGCCGCTGTTCGGGGAGTTGGGCCGGTTCGCCGACCGGGCACCGGGGTTGTTGCACGACGCCCGCGCCGGCCGGGGCCCCTGGGGGCACCTGCTGGAGCGCACCGGCGCGCGCCGCTACGTCAGCGAGCACTCCGAGCAGCTCCGTGACGTCGGTACCCGGCTGCGGCAACCCGCGGTGGGCGTGCTGCGCGGCGTCGTCGAGACGGTCGCCGGGCTGGTCACGGTCATCGTGCTGGCGTACCTCATGGTCCTGGAGGCACCGCGGATCACCCGCGGCCTGCTCGCGGTGGCCGGGGACGGTCAGGGTGAGCGGCTACGCCGGGTGGGCCGGGAGGTGTCGCGCACCGTCACCGGCTATCTCACCGGCAACCTGCTGATCAGCGTGCTCTGCGGTGTGTTGACCTTCGTGGTGCTCGTCGTCACCGGGGTGCCGTTCGCGGCCGTGATCGCCCTGCTGGTGGCGGTGGCCGACCTGATACCGCTCGTCGGTGCGACCCTCGGCGCGGTGATCGCGGCCGGGGCCGGATTTCTGCACTCCCCCACCGCCGGGGTGGTGGTGCTTGTCTTCTTCGTGGTCTACCAGCAGGTGGAGAACCACCTGCTCCAGCCGCTCATCCTGTCCCGCGCGGTCCGACTCAACCCGCTGAGTGTGCTGGTCAGCGTGCTGCTCGCGGCGGAGCTGGCCGGCCTGCTCGGCGCGCTGCTGGCCATTCCCGCCGCCGGCATCGTGCAGACCCTGCTGCGCGAGTACGGTCCGCGCCGGCTGCGGCCCGCCCCGCCGGCCGGCCCGGGTGCGCGGTCGGCCGGTCCCGCACACCAGGGCTGAGGCGCGGTCGTTCAGCGGCCCCGGGTCGCCACCTCGGGTGTGGTGCTCTCCAACGGCACCGCGTTCGCCGGGACCAGCCCCAGTTGGACCGCCGAGCGGGTCAGTGCGGCGTCCAGCACCCAGTCGGCGCCGACCCGCGTGCGGTTGCCCGGCATCGCCATCAGGTGGTACGCGCGGGTGACCGTCTTGGCCGGCAAGCCGGCCAGGTTGACCTGCAACGGGTTCGCCGCCGCGTCCTTGCCACCGAGGTCGACGACCCAGCCCAGGTCGTGGTGCTTGTACGGCTTGCGCTTGCCGAAGCCGTACGACGCCGCGATGTTGTGCGCCGCGCGCTTGCCCTGCCGCTGCGCGTGCTGGGCCGTCATCCCGCAGATCTTGCCCGGGTTCACCAGGTCGGGCACGGCGGCGGCGTCGCCGCAGGCGAACACCTCCGGGTAGCCGGGGACGTTGAGGAACTCGTCGACCACCAGCCGCCCCCGGTCGGTGCGCAGACCCAGCTCGTTGACGAACGGGTCGGGGCGCACACCCACGCACCACACCAGGGTGCAGGTCGGCACGTACTCGCCGTCGGTGAGCTTCACCCCGTCGCAGGTGGCCTCCGCCACGGACGTGCCCAGCCGCACGTCCACACCACGGCGGTTGAGCACCCGGTGCGAGGTGTTCGACATCCGCTCGTCCATCTCGGGCAGCACCCGCTGGGCCACGTCGAGCAGCATCCACCGCGGCCGGACCGTGAGCCGGGGCCGCTGGGCGTGCAGCGCGTCGGTGAACAACTGCCCGTGCGCGGCGACCTCGGTGCCGGTGTAGCCCGCCCCGACCACCACGAACGTGGAGCGCGCCTGCTGCTCGGCCGGGTCCTCGGCCTGCTCGGCCAGTTCGAGCTGCCGGACGATGTGATCATGCAGGTAGACGGCCTCGGGCAGGCCGCGGAAGCCGTGCGCGTACTCGGTCACCCCCGGGATGGGCAGCAGCTTGTTGACGCTGCCCACGGCGAGGATCAACCTGTCGTACGCCAGCCGGTTCTTCTCCCCCTCCGCCTGGGTGAAGCCGACCCAACGGTTCTGCAGGTCGACGTGGTCCGCCTCGCCGACCACCACCCGTACGCCCTTGAGCGTCCCGGTCAGCGGCACCGCGATCCGTTTCGGCTCGACCACCCCGGCCGCCACCTCGGGCAACAGCGGAAGGTAGAGGAAGTAGTCGGTGGAGTTCAGTACCACGATCTCGGCCCGGTCCCGGGCGATCCGGCTCAACGTCTTCGCCGCGTGGTAACCGGCGAACCCGGCCCCCACGATCACCACACGAGGTTTCGTCATTGCGGGCCGTTTCCCGTCGGAGCCCCGAACAAACGTCGGGCGCGGTCAGCTCGGCTGAAGCCGGACGTGGCCGCTGCGGCCCACCGCCTCCAACTCCCACTGCTGGCCGAACGCCCGGACCAGGGCTGGCAGGGGTCGCGCGAACGGCAGCCATGACACCCACCGTAAGGAGCACGGAACTGGGCGTCATCACCCGGTCCGGGTGAAAGTGCGGACTCCGCCCCTGCGGTGACGCCCTGCCGCCGGTCAGGTGGGGTTTGGTGCGGTGATCGCCCAGCGCTCGTGGTCGCGCCAGGCGCCGTCGATGAACAGATAGTCCGGGGAGAAGCCCTCCAACCGGAACCCGAGCTTGCGGGCGACCCGGCGGGACGCCTCGTTGCCCGGTTGGATGTTGGCCTCCAGCCGGTGCAACCCGACCGTGTGGAACGCGTGGTCGATCACCAGCGCGACACCCGCCGAGGCGTGCCCGGTGCCGCTGTACGGCTGGAACGCCGCGTAGCCCAGGTAACCGCCGCGCAGCGCGCCCAGCACGATCCCGCTGATGTTCACGTAGCCGGCGATCGCACCGCTGGCCCGGTCGCAGATCAGGTAACCGGCACTGTCCCGACGACGGATCCGCCGCAGGTAGCGGTCGTACTCCTCCGGTGTGGAAGGCGCGACCAGCCACGGGTGGTGCAGGTCCCGACTGCGCCGCGTGGCAGCGACGAACTCCCCGGAGTCGGTGGGCCGGGGCCGCCGGATCGCGGCCGGACCACCGGTACGCAGGTATCTCACGGCCGACCACCCTGACCGACCGGTGCCGCTCCTGTCCACTCCTCCCGAGCCCTGAGCAGGGCGGGGAGATGATCCCTGCTCCAGGCCCGCGCCGCCTCGATAAGCGTCAACAGGGTGCGCCCCAGCTCGGTGAGCTCGTACTCGACACGGGGCGGATTCTCCGGGTACGCGGTGCGCACCACCAGCCCGTCACGTTCCATCGCCCGCAGGGTCTGTGTCAGCACCTTCGGCGTGACGGTGCGCAGGGGCACCCGGATCTCGGTGAAGCGGCGGGGCCCGTCCTCCAGACAGAGCACCACCATTCCGGTCCACTTGTCACCGATCTGGAATGGCATGGCACCGGACGGGCACATCGGATCGAACATCTCCGGATCCAGATCCGTCACCATATGCCCCAACCTATCCCAGTTCCTTTGCAGTAACCAGTATCTCGTAGATACCGTTCCCGGGGTCCACAGTGACAACCACGCAAGGGACGGATTCATGAGCGGCATTGCCATCTTCGGGGCGGGCGGCAGAGCGGGACGGGCCATCACCGCCGAGGCGCGCGCCCGTGGTCACCGGGTCACCGCGGTCGTCCGGAATCCGGACACGACGGGCGACATCGGCGCGGACGGCGTCGCGGTGGTGCGGGGCGACGTCACGGACCCGCGCTCCACGTTCACCATCTCCCGAGGTCACGACGCCGTGGTCAGCACGGTCAGCCCCGCCTCGGGACCCGAGGCCCTGGCCGCCCTCGGCCGCCTCGACGACCAGTTCTACGTCAACGCCGTCGACGCGCTCCTGCACGGAATGACCGAGGCCGGAGTGGGTCGCCTCGTCCTCATCGGCCTGTTCGCCAACCTTCGCGACGAGCACGGCCGCCTGGTCCTGGACGACCCCGCGGTGTTCCCGAGCCACCTGCGCCCGTTCGCCCTGTCGCACACCGCCGGCCTGGACCGCCTCCGCGCGGCGGACACCGCTGTCGACTGGCTCATGCTCACCCCGCCGGCGATGTTGGACGTGGCGGGCCCCCGACTGGGCCGCTACCAACTGGGCGGGGACTCGGTCCCCCCGGCGGGATCCTCGACCCTGTCGTACGCCGACCTCGCGGTCGCGGTGATCGACGAGATCGAAACCCCCCGACACCACCGCACCCGCGTCTCGGTCTTCGACTGACGTACGCCGTCCGCACCCGACGCGGGCCTCCGGGCCGTGGACGGCGCCAGGGTCTGTGTCAGAGCGCCTGGCCGGCCTGCGGCGGGCCCAGCTCGACGGAGGACTTCGACACAGACCCTAGCGGGGCGTCAGGAGCCAGAACTCCCCGTCGTCCGGGTCGGCCATCAGCACTCGGCCGCCGGCAGCGCTCGGGTCGGCGTCGACGACCGTCGCTCCGAGCGAGACCAGACGGTCGATCTCCGTCCGCCGGTCAACGCCGGCGGCCGGGGCGATGTCGAATCGCACCCGATCCCGGCCCCCGTTCGGCATGTACGGCGGACCGCCCCACGAGATCTTCGTACCGCCCTCAGGTGACTGGATCGCGGTCTCCTCGCCCTGGTCCCAGACCAGCGGCCACCCCAGCGCGGCGCTCCAGAAGTAGCCGACCTTCCGCGAGCCGTCGCAGGCGAGCGCGCCGATCGGTCCGCAGCCGGCGAGGAACCCGTTGCCCGGCCCGATCACGTCGAACTCGTTGCCCTCGGGGTCGGCGAGCACCACGTGATCGTCCGCCGGGTCCTGGCCGATGTCGATGTGTCGCCCGCCGAGTTCCAGTGCCCGGGCCACCGACCGCCGCTGGTCCTCCAGGGAGCTGCTCGTCAGGTCGAAGTGCATCCGGTTCTGGACGACCTTGGGCCGCTCGTCCGGGGCGAAGCGGATCCGGAAATCGGTGTCGGTGGCGGGCAGGAGCAGGACGCCGTCGTGCGGGTCGTCGACCATCTCCCGGCCGAGAAGCCCCGACCAGAACCCCGCGAGTCGCAGGGGCTGGCGCGCGTCGAAGCTGATCGCGAACAGGTGTGCCGTCATCGCTTCGCTCATCTCCCCTTCGGGCCGGACGCCGTGCCAGCCGTTGGAGCGGAAGCCTAGGGACGAGCCGGGTCACCCGCACCCGAGTTTCCGGCGCGGCGGCAGGCCCTTACCGGCTCTCATCGGGCGAGGGCGTCGGCGAGACGGGCGATGCCGAACTCGTATGCCTTGTCGACGTCGCCGCCCAGTTGGAAGGCGCCGGCCAGTTCCATGCTGACGAATCCGTTCGCCCACGCGGTGAGCGTGCGTGCGGCTTCCAGGGCGTGGTGTTCGCCGGCCAGGTTCGTGGTCACCCGCAGCACGGGTTCGACGGCGTGGGTGAGGGCTTCGATGCTGGGCCCGACGAGGTCGGATCTCGGAGCGAAGATCAACTGGTAGCCCCTCGGCCGGTCGTGCGCGAACGCCCGAAAGGCCCGGGCCAGCTCGGCCAGCTCGCGGCGTGGGTCGGTGTCGGCACCGATCGCCGCGAGCCGTTCGCCGAGGTCGCGGACTGTGGCTTCGGTGATGAGGCGGATCAGGTCGTCGCGGTTTCGCACCCGCTTGTACAGCGACGGTGCGCGTACGCCGACCCGGTCGGCGACGGCCTGCATGGTCAGGCCGGGAATGCCCGCCGTCTCCAGGATGTCGCGGCCCGCGCGGACGATGGCGTCGAGGGACGTCCGGTCGGGCGTCGGCATGCCACTCTCCTCCGGGTCGTGGGTTCGCTGCGATGGCTATTGACCGTAGCCATGATGGCTAGGTAGCATAGCCATCATGCAGACGATAGCAATCCCGGCACCGGTGCGGCGATGAGGCTCGGCCCGCACCTGCGCCGCATCGGCAACGACATCGTGGCCGTCTACCTCGTCGACACCGACGAGGGCGTGACAGTCATCGACGCCGGCCTGGCCGGGCACTGGCGCGAACTGCTGGCCGAGCTGTCGGACCTGGGCCGCTCGGTGGACGACATCCGCGGTGTCGTCCTCACCCACGGCGACACCGACCACCTCGGGTTCGCCGAACGGCTCCGACGCGACCACGGTGTGCCGGTCTACGTGCACGAGGCGGACGCCGCCCGCGCGCGGGGCGAGGTCAAGGCCGCCACCTCGTGGGGCAAGATGAAGCTCGGTGCGACGGCAGGCTTCATCTGGTACGCGATGCGCAGGGGTGGGCTTCGCACCACCCACCTCACCGAGGTCGTCGCCGTGCACGACGGCGTCGTGCTCGACCTGCCCGGCGCGCCGCGCGTCATCGGCGTCCCCGGGCACTCGCCGGGCAGCATCGCCATCCACGTGCCGATCGCCGACGCCGTCTTCGTCGGTGACGCCCTGACCACCCGGCACGTGCTGACCGGCCAGCGGGGCCCGCAACCCGCGCCCTTCACCGACGATCCCCACCAGGCGTTGGCGTCTCTGCGCCACCTGGAGGACATCCAGGCATCGTGGGTGTTACCGGGCCACGGCACGCCGTGGTCCGGTGGGGTCACCGAGGCGATCCGCGCGATCAGGACCGTCGCCAGCGCCTGAAAACGGCCAGCCGGCGTTCACCCGCGGCAAGGTCACCTCGGTTTCCTTGAACTCGAGGCAACCGCGACATCCGGACACCGCGATTTCAAGAAACCCGAGTTGATCATGCCGCGCGGGCGCGCGGGCCGGCGCGGACGCGCGGGCCGATCAGAGCGGGCTGGGGAACGGCTGTTCCATCGGCATCGGCACCTGGAGGAACGTGGTACCGCGCAGGTCCAGCCAGGCCCGGTCCGGTCCGCGGACCAGTCGCAGCATCACCGCCTCGCAGGACGGGCAGCGGGCGACCAGGCCCGGGGCGTGCGAGTAGACGTGCAGGCTGGCCATCGAGCCGGTCGTCCCGCAGTTTTCGCAGCGGCCCATCGCGGTGCTCAGGTCGACGGTGAACAGCTCGCGCATCGGGCCGTCGAGCATGTTGCCGTCCAGGTACGACATCTCGGTCATCGGATCTCCTCGGCGGTACGGGAGCGGGCGGGCGGTCAGCCGGTGGGGCCGAAGCGTTCGGTCTTGACCCGCCGCGACGGGTGACCCAGCCCCACCAGCAGGTCGGCCACGGTCTCCACGAACGCGGTCGGGCCGCAGACGTAGGTGAGCGGCTCCAGGTCCGGTGGCCAGCCGTGCGTGTTGACGTCGGCCAGCCCGATCCGGTGCGGCTCGCCGCGCCAGCCCTCGGGCGCCTCGCGGGTGTAGACGTACGCGATGTCCAGGCCGAAGTCGTCGCGGATCCGGCGGCGCAGCTCGTCGGCGTAGATCACGTCGCCCGGCGTCCGCACGGAGTAGATCAGCCGGAACGGCGCCTTGCTGCCGGTCGCCCGCCGGGCGCGGATCATCGCCATCAGCGGCACGATGCCGGAACCACCGGCAACGAGCTGCACCGGCGCGGTCTCCTCGGGCCGCCAGATGAACCAGCCACCGAGCGGTCCGCGGACCTCCACCGGGTCGCCGTCGGCGAAGACGTCGATGAGGTACGGGGACACCTCGCCGTCGGGCACCCGCTGGACTGTCACCTCGATGCGGGGGCCGCCCGGGCCGTCCACCACCGGCCCGGCGATCGAGTACGACCGGGCCGCCTGGTAGCCGTCCGGCGCGGTGAGCCGCACGTCGACGTGCTGCCCCGGCAGGTGCCCCGGCCAGTCCGGCACCTCCAGCACCAGGGTCTGCGCGGTCGGTGTCTCCACCCGGCGCTCCACCAACCGGCTGACGTGCCACTTGTTGGGTGCCCGGCTCGGCGTGCTCGTCGCCACGGCGCGCTCAGTCACCCTGGTACCGCTGCTCGCGCCACGGGTCGCCGTAGTCGTGGTAGCCGGCGGTCTCCCAGAAACCGGGCTCGTCCATCGTCTTGAGCCGAAGACCGCGGACCCACTTGGCGGACTTCCAGAAGTACAGGTGCGGCACCAGCAGCCGGGCCGGCCCGCCGTGCTCGGCGGGCAGCGGCGCACCGTCGAAGGTGTGCGCCACCCAGGCCCGCCCGCCGCGCAGGTCGTCGAGCGGCAGGTTGGTGGTGTACCCCCCGTAGGAGTGCGCCAGCGCGAAGTGCGCTCCGGTGTCGACGCCGTCGAGCAGCGTGTCCAGCGAGACGCCCTGCCAGGTGGTGCCGAGCTTGGACCAGCGGGTGACACAGTGGATGTCCACCATCGGTGTCTCCTGCGGCAGGGCCATCAACTCCTGCCACGACCACCGGTGCTCGCTGCCGTTCTCGGCGGAGATGACGAACTCCCAGGTGTCCAGAGAGACCCGGGGCGTCGGGCCGGCCGAGAGCACCGGGAAGTCCTCGGTCAGGTACTGACCCGGTGGCAGAGCCGGCTCCTGCGTTCGGGGCCGACCCTGAAAGCCCGGTGACACGATTCCCATGGCACAGTCGTACCATCCGCGCCGCCCGGCCGGGAGCTTTCCGGCGTACCTCCCGGTCGTCGCGGCGCGGCGCGGTCAGTGCCGCTCGGTGACGACCTCGCGGTCCTCGGGCACGTCGCCGCCCCGGGTGGCGCGCAGGCTGGTCAGCGTGACCACCACCAGCACACCGATGATCACGCCGAGCGAGGCCAGGGTGGGGATCTGCGGCACGCTGTCCCAGATGCCGTGCGCCCAGTGCAGACCCAGTTTGAGGCCGATGAACGCCAGGATGACGGCCAGGCCGTAGCTGAGGTGCACCAGCCGGCTCAGGGCCGCGTGCAGGACGAAGTAGAGCGCCCGCAGGCCGAGCAGGGCGAACGCGTTGGTGGCGAAGACCAGGTACGGGTCCTCGGTGATGCCGTAGACCGCCGGCACCGAGTCGACCGCGAAGACGATGTCGGTGGCCAGCACCGCGACCACCACCAGGGCGAACGGGGTGAGGGCCCGCCTCGCGCCCTGCCGGACCGTCATCCTGGTGCCGTGGTACTCGTCGACCACCGGCATGACCTTGCGCAGCAGCTTCACCGAGCGCATCTTGTTGATGTCGACTTCCTGCTCGTGCCCGGACATCGCGTCGCGCAGCAGCTTCACCGCCGTGGCGATGAGGATGATCGCGAAGAGCAGGAAGGCGAAGTCGAGGGTCTGCAACGCCGCCGCGCCGAGGGCGATGAAGACGGCCCGCAGCACCAGCGCGCCGGCGATGCCGTAGAGCAGCACCCGCTGGGCGAGCACCGCCGGCACCGCGAACGCGGCGAGCAGCAGCATGAAGACGAAGAGGTTGTCGACCGAGAGCGACTTCTCCACCAGGTAACCGGTCAGGTACTCCACACCCTGGTCGGAGCCGAAGCGGGCCCAGAGCCAGCCACCGAACGCCAACGGCAGGGCGATGTAGAACGCCGACCAGCCGATGGCCTCCCGCATGGACACCTCGTGCGGGCGGCGGGTGACCAGGAAATCAAGCACCAACAGCAGCAGCACGCCGACGATGGTCAGCGCCCACATCGTGGGCGTGCCCACCGACGCCAGGTCGCTGGCGGCGGACAGATATGACACGTCACTCATTGGGGTCTCCTCGAACACCGTCATGTTCGAGGTCTCCTTCACCCATCACCTGATGGGCAACCACCCGAGGCGCGCCGGGCGCGCCGTACTGACCGGAATGGTTCGTGGGAAGTACTCCCCTCGCACGACAAGGTTAGGCCGTGCCGAATCGCCATGCCAAGCGGGACGTCGATGGTTGCCCTGGTAAACCGCTGTGTAGGACCCGGTCAGGCACGGCGCAGCGTCGCCCCCGGAGCCATCGCCTGCTCCACCAGGCCCCGATAGTCCCGCGGTAGTTGCGTGGCCACGTCATCGAACTCACCACCGGTGATCGCCTCACGCAACGTGGTGAAGACCGCCCGCGTGGCGTCCCGGGCGGCCGGCTCCTGCACACGTGCGCGCGACGCCACCCGGGCGACGAACTCGGCCGCCCCGAACCGGTCCGCCTGCTCGGTGCTCGGGCTCGGCTTGAGCACGAGTTGCAACGGTTGGGGCAACTGGGCCGCGAGATCCAGAACCTCACCGCCGGTCAGCCGCTCGGCGAACGTCTTCAACACCGCCCGGGTCAGCTCGACCGCCCGCTCGGACGACGTCGCGGTGCGCTGGGAAACCTGGTCGATGAAGGTGTCGTAGTTCATCGCGTACTCCCTTGAGGCTCGCGTCGGCGCCTGCGGGTACCCGCCGGCGCCGAGGGGAAACGGCGCCGGCATTTCTCCCCGGTGTGGGCGTGACCGTCCGGCGGGCGGGTAACCGCCGCCGGTCGTGACCACATCGATGCCCCGAGGGAGCCCACGCCATGGCGAGCTACGCCGACGTCCTGCAGTACCTGTCGAGCCTGGACTACCCGGCCGAGAAGAGCGACGTGGTCCGCGAGGCCGAACGAGAGGGTGCCCCGCCGGACGTGCTGAAGGCGTTGCGGGCCCTGCCACCTGTGGACTACGCCAACGGCACCGAGGTGGCCCGGTCGGCCGGCATCGAGGCCGCGCCCGAGGTGGGCCCCGCCCAACGGGCCGAGCAGGCCCGGGACAAGACGCACAACCGGGTCTCGCAGCACCTACGCGGCATCTGACCCGACGGTGGCGGCCACGGCTGCGACACACGGAGTTCGCCGATGACCCGGCCGCCCTCGCGCCCGCCCGACGTGCGCTTCCCGGCCGCCGTGCAGCTCGCCGTGGTGGCGGTGGTCGGCGTCATCGCCGGTTTCCTCTTCGCGCTGCTGTTGCCGCTGCCGCTCGCCGCGCTCGCCGGCTGGGACGTGGGCGCACTGAGCTGGCTCACGCTGGTCTGGCGCAAGCTCTGGCCGATGGACGCCGAGCGGACCGCCCGACTGGCCGTACACGAGGACCCGAACCGGGCGATCCGGGACGCGCTGCTGCTCGTCGCCTGCCTGGCCAGCCTGCTCGCCGTGGGACTGGTGGTGGCCAGCGCCCAGAGCGCGCCGCCCGGCCTCGGCCGGGAAGCACACGGCGGGCTGGGCGTGCTCAGCGTGGTGCTCTCCTGGTTCGTGGTGCACACCGTGTTCGCCGCCCGGTACGCCCGGATCTACTACACGGGCCCGGATGGCGGGGTGAACTTCAACCAACCCGACCCGCCGCGCTACTCCGACTTCGCGTACGTCGCGTTCACCATCGGGACGACGTTCCAGATCTCCGACACCAACCTGACAAGCAACGAGATGCGTCGTACGGTGCTGCGGCACTCGATGGTGTCGTACCTGTTCGGCGCGTTCATCATCGCCGTGACCGTGAACCTGCTGGCCGGCCTGGCCCGCTGAGGCGGCGGCTGTGCCGTTCCGGCCGCGCGGACCCCCGGGAGTGCGACACGGGGCGGGGCCGTTTGAAGGGCCGGGACAGGCGGGCGCCCCTGGTCACGAACCGCGACCCAGGGCGCCACGCAAGCCTGCCCAGGCGGTGAACCACGCCCGAACCGGTCGCGGTCACCAGGCGGTGGATGCCCGCTCGAACCGAGCGGGCAGCACTGCCGGGTCCAACCATACGACAGAACATCCTCCGTTTGGTCAGAATTTGACGAAGTGTGGGCCAGGGCACGTCACGGTCGACCGGTCACCTCCGCGTACCGGTGTTCCAGGTCGACCCGGGCCAGCGCCCCCACCAGCCAGGCCAACTGCTCCGACTCGCCACTGGCCAGGCCGGCCAGGTCGTCCGCCGACCGCCCCAGCCCGAGCCGACGCGCGGCGGCCAACGCCCGACGGTCGGCCACCGGGGCCACCTCCCGCCACAACGCCTGCGCCTCCCGGAGAAACAACTCCACGACCTGCCCGTCCACACCCGGAAGCTCGGCGAGCAGCGCCCGCTCCCGGCGCGGGTCGTGCCGTGCCACCGCCCGCAGGCGGCGCAGATCGCCCCGGTACCGCTCGACCACCGTGCGTGCCAGGTCGCCCAACACGTCGGCAAGCGCGTCCACGTCGCCACGCTGACCGCTGGCACGCAGCACGCGTACCCGATCCTCGTGCAGCGAACGCGCCAACCGGGCGGCGCTGTCCCATCCCTCGTCGCGCACCGCCCGCGCCCCGTCCAGCGCCCGGCGGAAGTCGCCCCGACGGGCCAGCAGCACCGACAGGTAGAGCACCTGGAACAGGCTCGCCGGGTTGTTGGTCACCCGGAAGCCGTACTGCTCAGCGAATCCCCGCCCGCTGCCGGCAAGCCGGCGCGCCAGTCGCTTCCGGTCCGCCACGGGCGTCATCAGAGTGGTCGCCATCCCGACGACTACCCCACCACCAAACCCACACACCCCGCGCCCCCGCGCCGCGCCCGCCCCGCTGATCTTGCAGTTTCTGTCGCGACAAATGACGCTGAACGCCGCATTACGGCGACAGAAACCGCAAGATCGACGGGGTGTGGGCGGGGTGGTTTCAGCCGTGCAGGGTGCCGGTGCGGTCGCGGGCCTTGAGGCGGGTGGTGGGCAGGGTGGGGGCCGGCAGCGGCGGCGCCGAATCATCGGCGACCACACCGAAGCGCGCGTCCCCCGCCATCCAGTCCTCCCGGGCGGCGGCGATCTCCTCGTGCGAGCGGCCGACGAAGTTCCACCACATCACCAGCGGCTCCTCGAACGGCGTACCGCCCAGCAGCAGCAGCCGCGCCCCAACCCCGCCCCGCACGGTCAGCTCCCGGCGGCCCGAACCCAGGTAGAGCAGCGCCCCCGGCTCGAACCCGACCCCGGCGGCCTCGGCGGACCCGGACATCGCCAGCGCGGCGTACTCGAAATCGGGCCGCAACGCCAGCGTCGTCGGCGCCTCGCCGCGCAGCTCGACCTGCACGCCGACCAGCGGGGTGTGCACCACCGCCGGTGACCGCCGCCCGGCGAACTCGCCGACCAACAGGGTGAGATCCAGATCGCCGTCGCGCCAACGCGGCAGGTCGGCGTGGTGCGCGAAGTCCGCGGCACCGGCCCGCGCCGGATCCGGCAGTGCCACCCAGAGCTGCACGCCGTGCATCACCGGCGGATGGACGGCCGGCGAGCGCTCGGAGTGGGCGATGCCGTTCCCCGCGGTCATCACGTTCAGTTGACCGGGCCGGATCGGCTGGACGTTGCCGAGGCTGTCACGGTGCAGGATCTCACCGTCGAGCAGCCAGGTCACCGTCTGCAGGCCGGTATGCGGGTGCGGCGGCACCTCCATGCCGGGACGCTGTGCCACATCGTCCGGGCCAAAATGGTCCACGAAACACCAGGCGCCGACCATCCGGCGGGCCCGCTGCGGCAGCAACCTCCGCACGGTGGTGTACCGACCCAACGGCACGTCGTGGCCGGGCAACAGCACACTGCCGGGATCCACGTCGGCCACGCCAGGTGGCCGGGTCTGCGCCAGCATCGATTCAGTCCGCTCCACCGCCCGACTGTACGCGCACGCCCACCCGTCGCCGCAGCGCTTCCTGCTCAGGGGCCCACCGAGAGCCGGACCGCGTTCGTGGTCGTGCCCGTGGTCGCGTCCGTGGTCGCGTCCGTGGTCGCGTCCGTGGTCGCGTCCGTGGTCGCGTCCGCGTCGGGGAACGCCGCTGGCCGGCACCCGAGTTGCGGGGTGCCGGCCAGCGGTCGATGTCCTGCGGTGGTGTGCGGTGGGTCAGCTGTTCCAGTACTGGCCGACCAGGTCGGCGGCCTGCTGCTCCCACTGGGCGTAGGCGTCCGGGTAGGCGGAGACCTGGACGGTCTGCGCGGCCTCGGTCAGCGGCATGTCCTGCCACCCGTCGACCTGCTTGAGGCCCTTGAGGAACGCCGTCGTCGAGTAGGCCGGGTCGGTGATCTGCTCCGGGGTACCCCAACCACTGGACGGACGCTGCTGGAACAGACCCAGCGAGTCATGGTCGTTCATGTCGCCCAGGTGGCCCAGGTTCTCCAGCTTCGACTCCTGCAGGCTCGTCGCGATCGAGACAACCGCGGCCCGCTCCGGCAGACCGGCCTTCTTCGTGGCGGCGATGATCGCCTTGGCGTTCGCGGTCTGCTCGTCGTTGAGGGTGATCCGGGACTGGTCGCCCTGGGTGCCGTGCGGGATCAGCTTGGCGGGGTCAGGCTTGTCAGCCTGCACCGCGACCGCAACCGGCCGCGCGTCGACCGCAGTCGCGGCGTGAGCGGCGATCGGGCCGGCGAACACACCACCGGCGAACGCGAGACCAGCAACGGACAGCACGCTCTTACGCATGATCGTGTTCATGGGGGTAGCTCCTTCGGGGGTAGGACACCCGACCGCACCGATCGGGGGAACGGCGACGGCGGGTGTGAGCACCTCGTCCGGCGCTGCACATACAAAGGGGGAAAGTCTTCGGGGTCGACGGCCTGCGAGCGGGGGCTCGGGGCGCCGGGTCCAGGTGTAACGACCGGGGGGCCGGGGTCATTCCGGGGGTGGCCCACCTGCCGGCACCCTCGTGAAGGCGGTGCCTGCGGTCGCTCGTGGGGACTGCAACGACCGAGGGCCGGGGGTCATTCCGGGGGCCGGGCCGACCCTGGCATCCGGTCGAGCGGCGGTCTGCAACGATGCGGTCCGGACCGCTGTTCCAGCCCCGCTACCTGCCGTTCTCGCCCCAGGAGCGGGGCGCTGAGCGGTGGTCCTGCGATCGTCAGGGTGTGTAACGACCCCGCCCCGGCCATCATTCCGGCCCACGGGTGCGACCGGTCACACGCCAAACACCCCAAAGCGGACAAGCGCCCCGGGCCACCGCGCCCATCCCGTCGACCATGAGGCTGACGGGTCCGGCAGAGAGCACATCGCCCGTCAACCTCATGATCGACGCGGGTGACGGGCGATGATCGACTCGACTTTCTGAAAACCAGGGCGTCGCACCGCGTTGGAAACCGCGACTTCCTGAAAGTCGAGTGGATCACGACCCGCGGTGGGCGCGAACGCGCGGAGCGCCTTTCAGGTGGTGAGGCGGGAGCGCACCTTGGCGGCGCAGGCGTCCAGGACGGTTCGCGCGTCCAGTCCCAGGCTCTCGATGGCCACCAACGCCGTGAACGCGACGTCGGCCAGCTCCGCAGCGACATCCTCGTGGGTGTGCGTGACACCTTTGCGAGGATTCTGGCCGAGCACACCGATCCAGGCGGCCGACGCCTCCCCCGCCTCCTCGGTCAGTTTGAGGATGCGGCAGGTCAGCTCGGTCTGCCCGGTGCCGTTCGCCGCGTCCAGCCAGTCGCGCGACGCCCGGGCCGCCTTCCAGATCAACTCGTCCACGCCGACCAGTCAACCCGACCGGCCCACCGACTCGGGCAACCGGGTACGCCCGCCGGGCGGCGAGGATCGCGCACCCCGTCACCGGGGCGCGCAGAGGCGGTGGCGGGCGGGACACCGGAGCCGGACGGGGCTCGCGGAGGCGGTGGCGGGCGGGACACCGGAGCCGGACGGGGCTCGCGGAGGCGGCGGCGGGCGGGACACCGGAGCCGGACGGAGCGCGCGAGGGCGTTCGGCAGGACCTACTGCTCGGCCGGACAGTCACGCTTGACCAGCCGGTCAGCGTAGCCATTGACACATATCTACGGCCGCCCTAGGTTCAGGACGCTACCGGCCGGTAGGCAACCGTCCCGCCTGGTCGCCCCGGGGCGACATCCGTGATGGGGAGCATCGATGCTGTCCGCACCCGTTCGTACCCTCCGCCGCCTGCTCGCCACCACCGTCCCGCTGATCCTGGCGGTCGGGCTGGTCGGTGCCGCACCGGCCAGCGCGACCGATCGGGACCCGGGTGGCGGCCAGCCACTGCCCGGGTACACCGTCGAGATCCCATCGTTGGCCCCGCTGGTCGTGGGCGGCAAACCGACGACGGTACGCCAGGGCGTGCACCGCCACGCCGGGTACCTGATCGAGGTCCCCGCCCGGTGGAACGGCGACCTGGTGCTGTGGGCGCACGGCTACCGCGGGCAGGGCAGGGTGCTCTCGCCGGAGCCGCCGGCCTTCGGGTTGCGCGAGCGCCTCCTGGAGCAGGGGTACGCCTGGGCGTCGTCCTCGTACGACCGCAACGGCTTCGACATCCGCTCCGGAGTGCTGGGCACCAGGGATCTCGCCGACCACTTCGGCCGGACGGTTCGCCGGCCACAGCACACCTACCTGGCGGGGGTGTCGATGGGCGGGTACGTCATCGGTCGCTCGCTGGAGCAGTACCCCCGCTACTACGACGGCGCGCTGCCGATGTGCGGGGTGCTCGGTGACCAGACGTTGCTGGATTTCTATCTGGACTACAACCTGGTCGCGCAGGCGCTCGCCGACGTGCCGGCCCATCCCACTCCGGCCGACTACCTGACCAACGCGGTGCCCCGCATCCAGGTGGCGCTGGGTCTGGCGGGGTTGACTCCCACCGGGCCGGACACCACCACCGAGCGGGGCAGGCAACTGCGGGCGATCACGGTGAACCGTTCGGGCGGCCCTCGTCCCGGTGCGGACGCCGCGTTCGCCGTGTGGAAGGACTTCCTCTTCTCGATCAGCGTGCCCACCGGGAGCGGCAACTCCCCCGCCCAGCGGCCCGGTCAGCTCTCCACCAACCTGCTCACCCGCTACACCCCGAACAGCCCGGTCAACGTCGACGCCGCCGTGCGGCGGGTCGCACCGGAGAACGTCGTGCAGCGGCTCCTGCCGACGTTGACCGAGGTGCCGCGGATCGCCGGTCGCCCCAGCGCGCCGGTGCTCAGCCTGCACGGCCTCGGTGACCTGTACGTGCCGTTCAGCATGGAGCAGGCGTACGCCGCCGACGTGGCACGGCACGGTCGCGGCGGGCTTGTGGTCCAGCGGGCCATCCGAACCACGCAGCACTGCGAGTTCACCCCGGCCGAGGCCGGCGCCGCCTGGGACGACCTGGTGTCCTGGGTACGCACCGGCAAGCGCCCGGCCGGTGACACCGTGACGGATCCGGGGGTGGTGGCCCGACCCGACTACGGTTGCCGGTTCAGCGACCGGGACGCGTACGCCGCCGGGGTCGGCACCCGCCGCCTCTACCCGGCCTGCTGAGCGACGACGACGCCGGCCGGCCCCCGGATCGGGAGCCGGCCGGCGGTCGCACGGGTGTCACCACATCTGCTGGACGATGTCCGCCGCCTGCTCCTCCCACTGCGCGTACGCGTAGGGGAAGGCGGAGACCTGGACGGTCTGCGCGGCGGCGGTCAGCGGCAGGTCCTGCCAGCCGCCGACGTTCCTGAGCGCGGTGAAGAACGCCGTGGCGGCGTACTCCGGGTCGGTGATCTGGTCGGGCGTGCCCCAACCGGACGACGGACGCTGCTGGAACAGGCCCTGTGAGTCGTGGTCGTTGTACGCGCCGAGGTGGCCGAGGTTGTAGAGCTTCGACTCCTGCAACGAGGTGGCGACGCCGATCACCGCGCCCCGGTCGCCGACACCTGTCTTCTTGGCGGCGTCGACGATCGCCCGTGCGTTGGCCAGTTGTGCGTCGTCGAGCGGGATGCGCGACTGCGCGCCTTCGATGCCGTGTGGGATCAACTGGTCGCGGCTGGGCTTACCGGCCGGCGGCTTGCCGGTGGCGGAGCCGGTGGTCAGCCCCGACTCGACGGGCTGGTCCTCCTGCCGGGCCGGGGTGGCGGCCTTTGCGGTGGCCTTGCCGGTGGCCAGGTCGATGGCGGCCACGGCGCCCTGGTGCGGTCCGGAGGTGACCGGCGCGGCGGCCGCGGTCGGTGCGAGCGCCAGACCGCCGAGGGCGACCACACCCACAGCGCTGAGTGCGGTCTTGCGGTACGAGTCCTTGGCGATGGCGGGGAGCCATCGGGTGTCCTTGGCGATGGCGGGGAGCCATCGAGTGAAGTCGACCTTCACGATGGTTGCCCTCTCGATCGTGCGGAGCGCTCCGGGGTGAACGCTCCTGGGGAGATGACCGCGGAAGAGGGTTTGGGTTCCGGCGGTACGGGGGACACAACCGAGTTCACGTGTCGGGCATTCCGGAAATGCTCGGGCGCTCCGCCGGCCCGCCCAAACGGTCGAGATCGGCGGTTGGGGCCCGGAGGGCCCTGGGTCACCCGTTGTCGGTGTCGTCCCGGACATCCGCTTCGGGCGTTCGAAGCTCCTCGAAGATGGTGATCTGGAGGTCGGCGGGGGCGTCGAGGCGGGAGTTGAGCGACTGCCACGGGGTGCGCGTGGGCGGCGCGATCTCGCTCGCCCCGGCGGCGACGAGGCGGGCCGTCGTCGCCCGGGCGTCGTCCACCTCGAAGGCCACCCGGATACGAGGCGCGACCTGTCGCCCCACCTCGACCTCGTCGATCATGCGTTTCTGCGCCGGGTTGGCGATCTCCAGGGTGGCGCGGCCGGCGTCCAGGATCACCACCCGGGCGTCCCCGTCGCCGCTGAACGCGGCCTCCTCGGGCAGGCCGAGCGCGTCGCGGAAGAAGGCGACGGCAGCCTCGTGGTCGGCGGCCTCCACCACGAGACGCAACTGACGGACGACGGGTACTGGCGAGTCGGCGGCCATGAGCGGGATCCTAGGGTCTGTGTCCACGCCCCTGGCCGGCCGGCGGGGGCTCAGGACGTTGCCACAGGCCCTGGCGGCGACCGTCGGGGCCAACCGGCCGGAGGGGAGCGACATGGTTGACGAGGCATACCTGCTGCGCCCGGTCGGGCGGGTCGTCTCGCCGCTGACCGACGCGGCGAGCGCCCCACGGCAGGGTGACGAGGGCGCACCGGAGGCCTGGCTGGTCTTCGACGCGCACGTCGCGCCGGCGCTGCGCGACCTGCACGCCGGGGCGGACCTGTTGGTGCTGACGTGGTTGGACCGTGCCCGGCGCGACGTGCTGGCGGTGCACCCGCGGGGCGACGGGAGCCGGCCGGAGACGGGCGTGTTCAGCACCCGGTCCCCGCACCGACCCAACCCGATCGGGTTGCACCGGGTGCGGGTGCTCGCGGTGGACGGGCTGCGCGTGCGGGTGGCCGACCTGGAAGCGTTGGACGGCACGCCGGTCGTGGACGTCAAACCGGTGCTGGGCGCGGCCGACGAGCGCTGAGCCCGTCGACCGCCCGCGGCCGACCAGCGCCGCACCCGTCGACCACCCGCGGCCGACCAGCGCCGCGCCCGCCGACCACCCGCCAGCGCGCCCGGCGCCGCTCAGTGGCCGCGGGCCAGCCACTCCTTCAGGTGTGGTGCCTCCGCGCCGATCGTCGTGTCGTCGCCGTGGCCGGTGTGTACGACCGTCTCCGCCGGCAGGGTGAGCAGGCGGGTGCGGATCGAGGCGACGATGGTGTCGAAGTCGCTGTACGAGCGGCCGGTCGCACCCGGACCACCGGCGAAGAGTGTGTCGCCGGTGAACACGACACCCAGGTCCGGGGCGTGGAAGCTGCACGCGCCGGGGCTGTGCCCGGGGGTGTGCAGGACCCGCAGCGTGGTGCCGGCCACCTCGACGCTCTGCCCGTCGTGCAGTTCGCCGTGCGGCGGCAGGTGCGGGTGGACCAGGTCCCAGAGGACCCGGTCGGCGGCGTGCAGCAGCACCGGCGCGCCGGTGGCCTCGGCCAGCTCGGGTGCCACCCGGACGTGGTCGTCGTGGGCGTGGGTGGCCAGGATCGCCCGGACCTGCCGGTCACCCACCAGGGCGAGGATCGCGGCCACGTCGTGCGGCGCGTCCAGGACGACGCACTCGCGGTCGTCACCGATCACCCAGACGTTGTTGTCGACCTCGAACGTCTGCCCGTCCAGGGAGAACGTGCCGGCGGTGACCGCGCGGTCGACCCGGGCCGTCATCAGAACACCACCACCGAGCGGAGCACGTCGCCGTGGTGCATCCGGTCGAAGGCGGACTCGACCTGGTCGAGTGTGATCTCCTCGGTGACGAACGCGTCCAGGTCGAGCCGGCCCTGTAGGTACAGCTCGGTGAGCATCGGGAAGTCCCGGCTGGGCAGGCAGTCGCCGTACCAGCTGGACTTGAGGGCGCCGCCGCGCCCGAAGACGTCGAGCAGCGGCAGCTCGATCCGCATCTGCGGGGTCGGTACGCCGACCAGCACCACCGTGCCGGCCAGATCCCGGGCGTAGAACGCCTGCTTCCAGGTCTCCGGTCGACCCACCGCGTCGATCACCACGTCGGCGCCGAAGCCGCCGGTGGCGGCACGGATCGCCTCGACCGGGTCGGTCTCGGAGGCGTTGACGGTGTGCGTGGCCCCGAACTTCCGGGCCCAGTCGAGTTTGCGGCTGTCGGTGTCCACCGCGACGATCGTCGTGGCTCCGGCCAGGGCGGCACCGGCGACCGCCGCGTCTCCGACGCCGCCGCAGCCGATCACCGCGACCGAGTCGCCGCGGGTGACGTTGCCGGTGTTCATCGCCGCACCCAGCCCGGCCATCACCCCGCAGCCGAGCAGACCCACGGCGGCCGGTCGGGCGGCCGGGTCGACCTTCGTGCACTGCCCGGCGTGCACCAGGGTCTTCTCGGCGAACGCGCCGATGCCGAGCGCCGGGGCCAGCTCGGTGCCGTCGGTGAGGGTCATCCGTTGCTTCGCGTTGTGCGTGTTGAAGCAGTACCACGGGCGGCCCCGGCGGCAGGCGCGGCAGACCCCGCAGACCGCGCGCCAGTTGAGCACCACGAAGTCGCCCGGAGCGACGTCGGTGACGCCCTCGCCCACCTGCTCGACGATGCCCGCCGCCTCGTGGCCGAGCAGGAACGGGTAGTCGTCGTTGATGCCACCCTCGCGGTAGTGCAGGTCGGTGTGACAGACCCCGCAGGACTGGATCCGGACGATCGCCTCCCCCGGGCCGGGATCGGGCACCACGATGGTGGTGACCTCGACCGGCGCGCCCTTGCTGCGGGAGATGACTCCCCGGACTTCCTGGCTCACTTCGCCTCCTGCTGGTGGTGTGTCGGCAGGGCCGGACGCCGGTGGGCGGGTGTGCCACGGGCGCGGCGTCGGACCCCCGGGCGAACCTACCGCGACCACCACGGCCCGCCCAGCCGGCCGGACGGGTTATCGCGGGCGCTGCGGGGTACGCGGGCCGCACTCGACAACGGCCAACGGGAGTAGCCATGAAACTCGCGCACCTGCCGCTACGGCTCAGCATCGGCGCGTACTTTCTCAACTCGGGTCTGGGCAAGCGGAACCTGGAGGGTGCCGCCGCGGAGGGCATGCACGGGATGGCGGTCGCCGCCATGCCGCAACTGCGCCAGTTGGACCCACCGCGCTTCGCGAAGCTGCTGTCGTACTCGGAGATCGCCCTGGGGGCCGCGCTGCTCGCGCCGGTCGTCCCGGCCCCGCTCGTCGGGTTGGGCCTGACCGCGTTCGGCGCGGGTCTGGTGCAGCTGTACCTGAAGACGCCGGGCATGCGGGAGCCGGGCAGCATCCGCCCGACCCAGCAGGGCGCCGGGCTCGCCAAGGACGTCTGGTTGGTCGGCGCGGGGCTG
The DNA here is from genome assembly GCF_043197875.1 of Micromonospora sp. NPDC048935. Classification (NCBI taxonomy): domain Bacteria; kingdom Bacillati; phylum Actinomycetota; class Actinomycetes; order Micromonosporales; family Micromonosporaceae; genus Micromonospora; species Micromonospora sp. NPDC048935. The sequence continues at coordinate 356,978 of NZ_JBICTZ010000007.1, forward strand.
ACCCTGGTGTTGGAGGGGCTGACCCACGGCCGTCGACGCCGGTGAGCCCAGCCTGAGGAGCGGAGGTGACCCACTCTCGGTCGGTGCGGCCGTTCTACCGGCCGATGCGGCCACGTCGCCGGGACGAACGGCACCGCGCGGCCACCCCGTTGGAACTGTTCTTCGACCTCTGTTTCGTGGTGGCGGTGGCGCAGGCGGCCAGCAGCCTGCACCACGACGTCGCCGAGGGTCACCTCCGGCACGCCGCGACCAGTTACGCCATGGTGTTCTTCGCGATCTGGTGGTCGTGGGTGAACTTCACCTGGTTCGCCTCGGCGTACGACACCGACGACGACGTCTACCGGATCACCACACTGGTGCAGATCTCCGGAGCGTTGATCCTGGCGGCCGGGGTGCCGCGCGCCTTCGCCGACGGCGACTTCGTCGTCATCACCTACGGGTACGTGGTGATGCGGCTGGCCGCCGTCGTGAACTGGACCCGGGCCGCCGCCGGTGACCCCCGGCACCGCACGACGGCGCGCCGCTACGGGATCGGCGTGACGGTGGTGCAGCTCGGCTGGCTGCTGCGGCTGGTGCTGCCCGTCGAGTGGAGCAGCGCGGCGTTCGTGCTGCTGGTGCTGGCCGACCTGCTGGTGCCGGTGGTGGCCGAACGCCCCGGCATGACGCCCTGGCACCCCGAGCACATCGCCGAGCGGTACGGCCTGTTCACCCTGATCGTGCTCGGTGAGGCCGTCCTGGCCATCTCGATCGCGATCCAGACCGGGCTCGACGCCGGGGAGCACGGCCTCTGGTCGCTCGCGGCGGCTGGCGCGGTCATCGTGTTCGCGCTGTGGTGGCTCTACTTCGACCGGCCGAGCGAGGCGCCCGACCGGCTGCCGTACTCCCTGATCTGGGGTTACGGGCACTACCTGGTCTTCGCCGCGATCGCCGCGATCGGCGCCGGCCTGGCGGTGTCGGTGGACGTCGAGCGGCACCTCGCGCACGTCTCCGGGCGCACCGCCGGGTACGCGGTGGCGATCCCGATCGCCGTCTTCCTGCTCACGCTCTGGGTGCTGCAGGTACGCCGCCAGCAGCACGGCCCGGTGTTCGTCGCCTTTCCCGTCGTCGCGTTGCTGGCGCTGGTCGCGCCGCTCGGCCCGGCCCCGGTGCACGTGCTCGCGGCGCTGCTTGTCGCCCTCGTGACGCTCACCGTGTGGAGACGGCGGCGCGACGTCGGGCCGAGGTCCGCGGTGGCCGGGGTCAACCGGGCCTGACCCGCCGTGGCGGGCGGCCGGCAACCGGCACCGGGCGCGGCAACCGGGCGCGGCAACCGGAAAGTAGGCAGAATTGCGGCATGCCTCGCCGCCGATGGTTGCTGGCCGATCAACTCGGGCCGCACTTCCTCGACGACCCCGACCAACCGGTGCTGTTGGTGGAGATCCGGGAGCTGTTCCGCCGCCGGCCGATGCACCGGCAGAAGGCGCACCTGATCCTGTCCGCGCTGCGCCACCGCGCCGCCGAGCTGGGTGACCGGGCGCTGCTGCTGCGCACCGACACGTTCCGGGAGGCGCTGGCCCAGGTCGGTGACCCGCTGGAGGTGTGCCATCCGCACTCCCGGGCGGCGCTGCGCTTCGCCCGGTCGGTGCCGGGGCTGACCGTGCTGCCACCACGCGGCTTCATCACCAGCCAGGCCGACTTCGCCGGCTGGGCGGACCGCCCGCGACGCGGCCCGCTGCGGATGACCGACTTCTACCGGCACGCCCGCCGCCGCCACGAGGTGCTGACCGCCGCGCCGGGCCCGGGACGCCGGCCCCGGGCCGAGACCCGGTCCGGGCCGGTGGCACCACCCCCGCCCCCACCGATCGTCGAGGACGACATCGACGCGGAGGTCCGCCGCGACCTGGACCGGTGGGCCGCCGACGGGGTGCGGTTCGTCGGCCGGGACGGCCCCCGCCGCTACCCGGCCACCCATGACGAGGCGCAGGCCCGGCTCACCCACTTCCTGACCCGCCGCCTGCCCGGGTACGGCCACTACGCCGACGTGATGAGCGTTGACGATCCGCTGCTCGCGCACTCGATGCTGTCGTCCTCGTTCAACCTCGGGTTGCTGCACCCGGAGCCGGCGGTGCGCGCCGCCGAGCAGGCGTGGCGGGCCGGCACGGCACCGCGTACGGCGGTGGAGCCGTTCATCCGGGGGCTGCTCGGCTGGCGGGAGTTCCTCTGGCAGCTCTACTGGTACTTCGAGCCGCGCTACCGGGGGGCGAACTGGCTGGCCGCGACCGAGCCGATGCCGCAGTGGTTCGCCGAGTTGGACGCCGACGCGGTGCAGGCCCACTGCCTGGCCGACGTCCTCGCGGCGGTCCGGGACACCGCGTGGACGCACCAGACGCCCCGACTGCTGGTGCTGGCGAACTACGCGCTGCAACGCGGCTGGCGTCCCACCGAGGTGGCGGACTGGTTCCAGCGCTGCTTCGTCGACGGCACCCACTGGGTGATGAACGCGACGGTGATCGGCATGAGCCAGTACGCCGACCTGGCCCGGGTGGACACCCGCCCGTACGCGGTGGACGGCACCGACATCGACGAGATCAGCGACTACTGCACCGGCTGCCGCTACACGCCGGAGCGGGCGCTCGGCGACCTGGCCTGCCCGTACACCGGGGGGTTCGAGAGTTTCCTGCACCGCAACCGGGCCCGGCTGATGACCGATGCGCGGCTCGCCGCCGAGTTGGACCGCCGCGACGAGCCGGAGCACCGCGAGGCGGTGCTGGCCCAGGAGGAGAAGCGGGGCGACACACCACCGTGACCGAGCCGCCGATCAGGCCACCTCGCGGGCCGGGTCGGCGTCGCCGGGGCGTTGCGCCGGCACCGGCGACGCCGGGCGGACGACGCCCCGGTTCAGGCCGGCGACCAGGAGCCGGTTGTACGAGGCGGGCAGGACCCGGGCCAGCAGGTCCGGCAGTTTGGCCGACCAGCCGATCAGCACCCGACCCCGACGCCGCTCGACACCGCGCAGGATCACCTCGGCGGCCCGGCTCGGCGCGATGGTGAGCAGCTTCTCGAACTGTGCCCGGCCGGCCGCGTACTCCTCGGGTGCGACGCCACTGCCGATCCGGGCGTTCGCGGTGATCCGGGTGCGGATCCCGCCGGGGTGCACCGAGGTCACCCCGATGCCGTCGTCGACCAACTCGTGGCGCAGCGCCTCGGTGAAGCCGCGCACCGCGAACTTGCTCGCCGCGTACGCGGTCTGCCCGGCCGGCGCGATCAACCCGAAGAGGCTGGAGACGTTGACCAGGTGCGCGCCCGGCTCCGCCTTCAGGGCGGGCAGGAGGGCGTGGGTCAGCTGCGCCACGGCCCGGAAGTTGACGTCGATCACCCAACTGAACTCGTCGAACGTCACCTGGTCGAACCGGCCGGCGAGGCCGACGCCGGCGTTGTTCACCAGCAGTCGTACGCGCGGGTGCCGCTCGCCGATCTCGACGGCGACCCGGGCGGTGGCGCCCACGTCGGCGAGGTCCACCAGGTACGTGTGCACCTGACGGGCCGGGTGCGTGGCGCGGATCGCGGTGACGACCGCGTCCAGCCGTTCGGCGTCGCGGTCCAGCAGCACCAGGTCGGTGCCCCGGCCGGCGAGCGCGTGCGCCAGCGCCGCGCCGATGCCGCTGGCCGCCCCGGTCACCACGGCTGTCGCGCCGGTGAAGTCGAATCTCCGCACGATGGGTGCTCCTGCGCTGACGGTCACCGACGCGCGGTCGGACGGGTCGGGACGGGACGCGGTGCGGCCTGCGCGGTGGCGCGGGAGAACCGCACCCCCTGGTCGGTGAGTCGGCCGTGCCGCATCAGCAGCACGTCGCGGGCGTAGTTCTGGTGCAGCCGCCAGGGCGCGCGCACACCCTGGCTGGGCAGCGCGTCGACGCTGCGCAGCACGTAGGAGGACCGCAGGTCGACAAGCGGCGTCCGCGCGCCGTCGGAGGGCGGCAGCGGGGTGACGATCTGCTGGCCGGTGTGGTCCAGGTGGCGCAGCAGCCGGCAGACGTACCGGGCGACCAGGTCGGCCTTGAGCGTCCACGACGCGTTGGTGTAGCCGACGGTCAGGGCGAAGTTCGGCACACCGGACACCATCATGCCCTTGTAGGCCACGGTGTTCGCGAGGTCGACGTCGGTGCCGTCCACGCGCAGCCGCAGGCCACCGAGGGCGAGCAGGTTGAGCCCGGTCGCGGTGACCACGATGTCGGCGGGCACCTCCGCGCCGGAGGTGAGCCGGACCCCGTGCGCGGTGAGGGTGTCGATCGTGTCGGTCACCACCGACGCGTGGCCGTCGCGCACGGCGGTGAACAGGTCGCCGTCGGGGGCCACGCAGAGCCGCTGGTCCCACGGGTCGTAGCGGGGCGCGAAGTGCGTGTCGACGTCGTACCCCACCGGGAGCTGGCGCCGCGCGGCCCGGCGCAGCACCCGCTTGACCAGGCCGGGGGCACGCCGGCTGAGCTGGAAGGTGACGGTGGACAGCAGCACGTTCTTCCAGCGCAGCACCGGGTACGCGGCCGCCGCCGGCAGCCGGCGCCGCAGCGCGTCGGCCAGCCGGTCGCGCGAGGGCAGCGCCAGGATGTACGTCGGCGAGCGTTGGAGCATCGTCACGTGGGCGGCCCGCTGCGCCAGCGCCGGCACCAGGGTGACCGCGGTGGCGCCGCTGCCGATCACCACCACCCGCTTGCCGGTGTGGTCGAGGTCGTCGGGCCAGCGCTGCGGGTGCACCAACCGCCCGGTGTACGCGTCGACACCGGGCAGCGCCGGGGTGTAACCCTCGTCGTAGCGGTAGTAGCCGGTGCAGGCGAACAGGAACGAGCAGGTCAGCACCACCGTCTCGGCGGTGTCGGTGCGCTGGGCGTGCACCGTCCACCGGGCGGTGCCGCTGTCCCAGTCGGCACGCAGCGCCCGGTGCCGGAAGCGGATGTGCCGGGGCACGTCGTACTCCCGGGCGGTCGCCCGCACGTACTCGCGGATGGTCGCGCCGTCGGCGATGGCCTTCGGGGCGGTCCACGGCCTGAACGAGTAGCCGAGGGTGAACATGTCCGAATCCGAGCGGATGCCGGGGTAGCGGAACAGGTCCCAGGTGCCGCCGATGGCGTCGCGTGCCTCCAGCACCGCGTACGTCTTGTCGGGGCAGTCGCGGCGCAGGTGGCAGGCCGCGCCGATGCCGGACAGGCCGGCGCCGACGATGAGCACGTCGACGTGGTCGGAGGCCATCGCGTTCCTCCATCCGGGCGCGGTGGACGGACACTAACACCGCGCCCGGGTGGAGGAAACGACTAGTCGGACGCCTTGGTGAACGTCATGATCCAGTTGGTTTCCCAGGTCTGCTCGCCGTCGACCGAGAACGCCTGCTCCCAGCGGGCGGTGGTCGCGCTGATGTCCGACCAGATGAACCGGCACCGCACCGGTCGGCCCTCGTGCTGGTCGTCGGCGTAGAAGCGACCCACCCCGTCGACGAAGCGGCCCACCATCGGCGGCTGACCCAGCACGCCGTCGACGCTGCTCATCCAGTAGATCGACCACTCCTGGCGGGCCGGGTCGAAGATCCGGACGGTGGCGCCCGCGGAGCCCTTGGTCGGGAAGGTGATCTCGTCGAAGTGGCCGCCGCCGGCGAAGAAGCCGTGCGCGACCGACACGCCGGGGAACTCCTCCCACTCGTCGGAGCCCACCAGCCGCTTGCGCAGCCGCCGGTTCACGACGTTCCAGGTGCCCACAAAGAAGTCGAAGTCGCCCATCAGCGGCCCACCGGCCCTTCCGCTCGCGTGTCGTTGAGATATCCAGCCAGGTTGGGGGTGGCCGGCGCAAGCAGGTGCCGAACCCAGGCGGCCCGCTCGTGCTCCAGCACCGCCAACTCCCAGACGCAGCCGGCGGCGGGTCGCCGCAGCTCGACGAAGTGGGTCGGGTCGTCGTCCGGGCAGTTCAGCGCCGGCTGCCCGGCCGCGGCGGCGCGGACCTCCAGCGCGTTGTCCCACACCCAGGTGTACGCCAGCAGGTAGGCGCCGGTGCCCGCGCCCCGGTGCAGCACCACCCATCCGGCCGCCGGGGTGCCGTCGTCGACGATGTCCACCAACAGCAGGGGCAGGTGCTCGTACGCGGCCTTCTCCACCTCGGGCTCGATCGGTCGCTCCGGCTGCTCTATGTGGTAACGCTTGAGTTGTTGGCCGTCCACCGTGATCGGTCCCGGCGTCCGTAGTTCCTTGTCCCGAAAAGCCATGTCGGGACGGTAGGACGGGTCCCCTGACAACTAGTGTCAGTGGAGTGCGGGCCTCTCGACTTCTTTCCCTCCTGCTGCTGCTCCAACAACACGGCCGGCTGACCGCCACCCAGCTCGCCGAGCGGCTGACCGTCTCGCCCCGCACGATCTACCGGGACGTGGAGTCGTTGCACGCCGCCGGCATCCCGCTGTACGGCGAGGCCGGGCACGCCGGCGGCTACCACCTCGTCGACGGCTGGCGGACCCGGCTGACCGGGCTGACCACCGAGGAGGCCGACCGACTGTTCCTGGCCGGGTTGCCCGGCCCCGCCGACGAGCTGGGCTACGGCGACGTGGTTGCCGCACTGCAACTCAAGCTGCACGCCGCGCTCCCCGCTCCGCTGCGCGACCGGGCGGCCCAGCTCCAACAACGCTTCCACCTCGACACTCCCGGCTGGTACGCCGACGGCGACGCCTCCCCCGAGCTGGCCCGCACGGCCGAGGCGGTCTGGCGGCAGCACCGCGTCGAGGTGCGCTACCGCGGCTGGAACGGCGAGGTGACCCGGGTGCTGGAGCCGTACGGCCTGGTGCTCAAGGGCGGCCGCTGGTATGTGGTGGCCGACCAGCCCGGCCGAGGGGCTCCGGCGACGTACCGGGTCAACCAGATCCTCGCGCTGACCCCGTTGCCGCAGGAGTTCGTCCGACCCGCCGACTTCGACCTGCCGGCCTGGTGGCGGGCGCACGTGGTGCAGTTCCGGGCCCGCCTGCACCGCGACGAGGCCACCGTCCGGCTCTCCCCGGCGGGTCGGCAACGGCTGCGCGAGGTCGGCAGCGACCCGGTGGTGACCGCGATGGACGCGAGTGCCCAGCCGCCGGACGCGCGGGGCTGGGTGACCGCGGTGCTGCCGATCGAGTCGCTCACCCACGCCCACGGCGAGTTGCTGCGCCTCGGCGCCGACGTCGAGGTGCTGACCCCCGCCGCGCTGCGCGAACGCCTGGCCGCCACCGCCGCCGGGCTCGCCGCGCTCTACGCACCCGACTGACCGGCCCCTGGTCATCCACTGTGGAAGGGTCAGGGGCATCGACTGTCGGCACGGTGTGCCACTCTGGGGTGGTCATCGGTGGTCACCGGAGGTGAGGGTCACGTTACAGCTACGCGCTCTGGTCGCCGTCCCCGGCACCGGCCCGGTGACCCTCGACGTGCCCGCCGGCACACTCGCCGCCCTGGTGGCACCGCCCCGGTTCGGCACGGCGGTCGCCCGGGTGTTGGCCGGGCTCGCCGCCCCGGTGACCGGTCGCATCCTGGTCGGCGACCGGGACGTCACCGCCCTGCCGCCGCCCCGCCGGCAGATCGGCTACGTGCCCGCCGGCGGCGCGCTGCTGCCGCAGCTCACCGTTCGGCGCAACATCGAGTACGGCCAGCGTAAACGTGAACGGGTGCACGAGGTGGCCAACGACTGGACGGCCACCGTCGTGGACCGGTTGGAGTTGGCGCTGTCCCTCACCCTGCTGCCGCACCAGATCTCTGCCGCCCAGCGGTTCCGGGTGGCGCTCGCCCGGGCTGCGGCCTGCCTGCCCGAGGTGCTCGTGGTCGACCTGCCGGCCGGTTCGGCGGGCGACAGCCGCCTCGGCGACCTGCTGCCCCGGCTCTCCCCGCCGGAAGCCCCCGGGGTGGCCGTGCTCGTCTGCACCGCCGATCCGGCCACCCTGGCCGAGATTCCCCTGCGGCACGAGTTGGTCACCGAGCCGAGTGAGGCGCGGTGACGACCACGACCGCCCGGGCGAGCCGTCGAGCACTGCTGCGCGCCGCCGCCGCGGGTGTCACCGCCCTGGCCGCCGGCTGCTCCGGCGGGACCCGGTCGGTGCAGGTCGCGGTGGTCTGGAGCACCAGCGAGTTGGACCGGTTCCGTCAGGTCGTCGCCGACTACCCCGCCCCGGTGCAGGTGGTCAGCGCCGGAAACGACATCGACGCCTTCCTGCGGGCCCGGCACCTCGCCGGCACCACCCCGGACGTGGCGATCCTGCCCCGGCCCGGCCTCGTCACCGAGTACGCCCAACGGGGCTGGCTGAGCCCGGTGCGTCCGTCCACCGAGTACGCCGTGCCCGAGGGGCTGAGCAACCTGCTGACCGACGACGGCCGCCGCTACGGCGTCTGGGTGAAGGCGGCACACAAGTCGCTGGTCTGGCACCTGCCGTCGGTGCTGCCGCATCAGCCGGCCGACTGGGACGAGCTCGTCGAGCTGACCCGTCGGCTCGGTGGGCTGGCCCGGCGCGGTGGCGGCCCGGCGCCCCTGGCCCTCGGCGCCGCAGACGGCTGGGTGCTCACCGACTGGTTCGAGAACGTCCTGGCCGACGTGGCCCCGGACAGCTACGACACCCTCGCGGGGCCGGACGCCGACTGGCAGGGCGGGCCGGTGCGCGACGCCCTGGACCGGCTCGCCGAGCTGTGGAGCATCGACGGCGCGTTCCTCGGCGGTGGCCGTCGCGCCCTGCTCACCCAGTACGAGGAGTCGGTGATTCAGGTGGTGCACACGCGTCGGGCGGTGCTGCTCGTCGGGGCCGACTTCACCGCCGACGTGGTCGGCCCGTTCCAGCGCGGCCCGGAGGCGCCGACCACGTTCCGCTTTCCGGGCGCCCGGCCCGGCGGCGGTCCCCTGATCGTCGGCGGGGACGCGGCCGTGGCGTTCGCCGACACCCGGGGCGGGGTGGAGCTGGTCGAGTGGCTGACCAGAGCCGACTCGTTCCAGCCCTGGCTACGCGCCGGCGGCTACCTGTCCCCCAACACCACCGTCTCGATCACCAGCTACACCGACCAGGTCGGCCAGCGGCTCGCCCGGGAGATGCGCGCCCCGGGCACGCTGCGTTTCGACCTCTCCGACCAGTTGCCCGGCGCGTTCACCGGCTCGGACGGCGTCGGCATCTGGCGGATCATGCAGGGCTTCTTCGCCGACGTCACCGACGGGGTCCGCGCCAACGAGGCGATCCGCCGCGCCACCGGCCAGCTCGCCGCGGCGGCCCGCAACGCCGGGGGCGGCCGGTGAGCCGGCTCCGGGTGCTCGGCGAGCTGGCGGTCCTCGACGACGTCGGGCCGCCTCGACGAGGTCGGGCCTATCCGGCGGCGGGTGCGACGTCGGCGCTGCTGCTGCCCGCCGCGGTGCTGCTCGGCGGGCTGGTGCTGTGGCCGGTGCTGCGGACCCTGCACGCCAGCGTCACCACCGACGGCCGCTGGGTCGGCGCGGCGCACTTTCGCACCGCGCTCTCCGCGCCGGACACCGGTGCGGTGGTCGGCCGCACGTTCCTCTGGGCGCTGCTGGTCCCGGCGGTGGTGACGGCACTGGGCTACCTGCTGGCCGCGGCGTCCCGCCGCTCGCAGGAGGGCGGCCTGGTCCGGTTGATCCTCCTGGTGCCGGTGGCGTTGCCGCTCGTCGTCACCGGGGTCACCTTCCGGCTGATGTACGACCCGGACCCGAGCCGAGGGCTGGCCACCCTGGTCGCGGTCCGGCTGACCGGCCGATCGGCCGACGACGCGCCGCAGCTACTCGGGCCGGGGCTGGTCACCGTGGCGCTGATGTCGGCGTTCGTCTGGGCCTGGGTGGGCCTGGCCGTGCTGGTCTTCCGGTCCGCGCTGGACGCGGTGCCGCCGAGCCTCGCCGACGCGGTGCGCGCCTACGGCGGCGGGCGTCGGCACGTGCTGTGGGACGCGCAGTGGCGACCACTGCTGCTGCGCACGACAGCCGTGGTCTTCGCTCTGGTGGCGGTCGGCACCAGCCGCACGTTCGACCTGATCCTGGTGATGACCCCCGGCTCGGTCCGGGACGACGCGTCAGTCCTCGCGCTGCGGATCTGGCAGACCTCGGGTGGCACCACCAACGGCGAGGGCGCCGCGCTCGGGGTGGTGTGGTTGGTGGCAGTCGTCGGCGGGATCATGGTGGCCGCGCTCTTCGTCCGGCAGGCCTGGCCTCCGCCGCGCGTCGAGGCGGTCCCCGAGCCCGGTCCCGTCGCCCCGCCCCGGCGGGTGTTCCGGCTGCTCGCGGCGGGCGCCGCGATCGCCTGGCTGGTGCCGCTGGCGGTGCTTGTCGCCACGTCGGCGCACGGCAGGGTGGACGCCGCCGCGCGTGGCTGGTGGTCGACGGCGCCGAATGGCGAGTCCTACCGCGACCTGGTCACCGGCACGGAGCTGTGGCACACGCTGGGCTTCACGCTGCTCCTGGCCACCGCCGTGACCGCCACGGTGCTGGTGGTCGCGCTGCTGGCCGCGTACCCGCTGGCCTGGTTGACCGGCCCGGCCGCGCAGGCCACCGGGTTGCTGCTGCTGGCGGCGAGCGTGGTGCCGATCCAGGCCACCGCCGGGCCGGTCAACGAGGTGCTGGGCCTGGTCCTCTCCTCCGGCACGGCGCTGGGCCTGGCGCTTGTGCACATCGCGCTGGGCGTGCCGTTCGCGGTGCTGGTGCTGCGCAACGCGTTCGCCGACCTGCCGGTCGAGCACGTCCGCGACGCCCGGCTGGGCGGGCGACGGTGGTGGCACACCCTGCGCCGGTTGGCCCGGCACAACCTGTCCGCGGTGGTGGCGGTCTCCGTGCTGGAGTTCGTCCAGGTCTGGAACGACCTGGTGGTGGGTCGGCTGTTCGGCGGGCCGGGGGCCTCGCCGCTCGGGCCGTTCCTGGCCGAGCAGACCCGCAGCTTCGTGAGCAACAGCGGCGCGCTGGCCGCCAGCTCGGTGCTCGCCTCGGTGCTGCCGGTGGTGTTGGTGGTGCTGTCCCGGCGGCACCTGGTCGCCGGGCTCGTCTCCGGCGGTGTCCGGTGACCGGGGCGGGTGGCTCCCGCCGGAGCCCACGCTGGCCGGCACTTGTCGGGATCGGCGGGGTGGTCGGCGGCGTCCTCGCCAACGTGATCCTCAACCTGACAAGCGACCTGCTCTCCGATCTGACGACCAGGGTGCTCGGGCCGGCGAGCATCGTCGTGACAGTCGTCGGCGGCGTCATCGGCTTCGTCGGTTTCGTGCTGCGCCGCCGCCGGGCCGGCCGGGAGGTCGACCCCGAACCGACGGACGTGCTCACGACACCGGCCCCCGGCGCGCCGACCCTGCCCTACACGGCCGAGTTCACCGGTCGCGACGAGCATGTCGAGGCGATCGTCCGGCTGCTCGCCCGGGAGCACGCGGTGGCGGTCCTGGGCCGGCGCGCGGTGGGCACCTCCGCGTGCGCGGTGCAGGCCGCGAACCGGTGCCGCGACGACTTCCCGGACGGGCAGTATTACCTCGACCTGCGACGGGGCGGCCGACCCCGCTCGGCCCGAGAGGTGCTCACCGCCCTGGCCCGGATCCTGGGCACCCCGGCACCGCTCTCCGGCCGGCAGGACGCGCTCGCGGTCGCCGCCGACGCGCTGCGCGGGCAGCTCGACGGCCGCCGGATCCTGCTCGTGCTGGACAACGTCGACCGTCCGGACCAGGTCCGACCACTGCTGCCGCCCACCGCGCGCGCCTGCCGCCTGCTGCTCGCCGGTGGCCCGGCGCTGGTCGGGCTCGAGGGCGTGGTCGCACACTGGATCGCCGAGCCGGGCACGTCCGAGGCGGTCGAGCTCTTCGCCGCCGCCGGTGGGGCCGCGCCCGCCGCCCGGGTCCGCCGTGCCGACCCGCGCACCGACCCGGCGGTCCGCGAGGTCGTCGACCTGTGCGGGCGACAGCCCCGCACCGTCCGCGCGCTCGGATACCGCACCGCGCAGCACGGCTGGCGACACTCCGATGTGCTGGACGCGCTGCGCCGCGCCGTGCAGACGCCACCACACCAGCGGCTCGCCGTCTCGCCGGCCGCCCGCCTGGTCACCGAACGGGACACCGCCTACTGGGCGTTGACCCGCGAGGCCCGCCGGTTGTACCGGGTGATGTCGTTGATTCCGGCCCCGGTGGACCGTCCGACAATCGCCGCGCTGGCCCGGCGGCACCCCGAGCGGGTGACCGCGCTGCTCGACCAGTTGGCCGCCGCGGCGTTCGTGGTGGGCGCGCCCGGCGACCGCTACGAGGTCCGCCCGCTGTTGGCCGGCAGTGCCCGACTGCACCTGCGCGACGCCGATCCGGCTCGGGCCCGGGTCGCCGCGCAGGCCCGGCTGACCCGACACCTGGCCCGCCGGGCCGAACGGCACGCGGCGAACCTGGCCGCGCTCGGCGCCCCACCGGACCGGGAGTGGTCGCTGCCGCTGGACGACGACCCGTACGGCTGGTTCGACCTGCACCAGGAGCTGCTGCTGGCGGTGGTGCGGGTGCCGGCCGGCGCGGCGGAGACGTTGCCCCGCCGGGTGCGCCGGTGGTGGTTCCGGCTGGCCGTGGCGCTGTGCGGATGGCTGGCGTACGTCGAACGGCTCGACGAGTGGGAGCAGGTCTGCCGCACGGTGCTGGCAACCCCGACCGCCGACGACCGACCGGAGATCGCCGGGTGGGCGCACAACGAGCTGGGTGTGCTGCGCCGCCGCCGGCACGACCCGCAGGGGGCGGCGGCCGCGCTCACCCTCGCGGTGAACGAACGCGGTCGCCGGGGCACCGCCCAGGCCCGGATGAACCTCGGCCTCGCCCTGCTGGACCTGGGCCAGCTCGACGACGCGGTGGAGCACCTGGAGATGTCCCGTCGGCACCGCTCCGGGGCCGACCGGGCCGGGCACGCCCTCACCGACCTGGGCCTGGGCGCGGCGCAACTGGCCCGGGGCGAACCGGACACCGCGCACCACCACCTGGTGCGGGCGGCGAACACGTTCCGGGCGGTGGGTGACGCACGGGGGTACGCGGCGGCGCTGACCAACCTGGTGCTTGTGCACGCGGCGCTGGGCGAGCACCTGGACGCCGCACAGGCGTGGCGTGCCGCACTGCGCGAGTACGAGTCGGTCAACGACCCGACCAGCCGGGCGACGGCGCTGCTCAACGCCGGGGCGACGCTGCTGAGCAGCACGCCGGGGCAGGCGCGGGCCGCGTACGACCTGCTGGCGGAGAGCCGGCGGCTCCGCGAGGAGACACCGCCCACCGCGGGGCTGGCCCGCACGTTGCTCTACCTGGGTGACGCCTGCGCGGCGCTGGGCGACCGGGCCGAAGCGCGGCGGCACTGGGCGGACGCGGCGGCGGTGGCCGAGGAGGTCGCCGACGAGCAGGGCCTGGTTGCCGCCGACGCTCGACTCGAGGACGACGCCGCCGACCGCGTGACGTAGGTCGCTCAGGTTGGCCGCCGGCACCGCTCTGGGAGACTCTGTGGTCGTGGATGCGCTCTCGGTACGGGGACTTAGCCGCAACTTCGGCGACCTGGTCGTGCTCGACGACGTGAGTTTCACGCTCGCGGCCGGCCGGATCGCGGTGGTGCTGGGGCCCAACGGCAGCGGCAAGACCACCTTGCTGCGCTGCGTGGTCGGCGCCGACCGCCCGGACGCGGGCGAGGTGCTGGTGCAGGGTCGGCGGGCCGACGAGACCGACCCGCAGGTGCGGGCCCTGGTGGCGGCCGCCCTGGACGACATCGACTTCTTCCCGGACCTGTCCGTGGTCGAGCACCTGGAGCTCGTCGCGTACGCCCACGGGAGCAGCGCCGAGCCGGTCGAGGAGGTGCTCACCGAGTTGGGTCTGGAGCCGGCCCGCGACCAGCTACCGGTGACCCTGTCCAGCGGGCAACGTCGCCGGTTGGCGCTGGCCTCCTGTTTCGTGCGGCCACGCCGGGTGCTGATCCTGGACGAGCCGGAGCAGCGCCTCGACGTGCGCGGGCGACAGTGGCTCGCCGAGCGGCTGCGGCGGGAACGCGACGCCGGCACCGCCGTGCTGCTGGCCTCGCACGACCCTGAGCTGATCGACGCGGTGGTCGACGAGCGCATCGAGATCGGCCGGTGACCGCCCCGCCGGCCACGATCGCCGACACGCCGACCGGGGTGCCCACCGCCCGACAACTGCGAACCCACCTGCGCCGGGCCCGCAGCCGGCACCACGACCACTCCCTCGGCGACGTGCTGGGCGACGCGTACGTCATCGTCCTGTTCACGGGCATGTACGGCTGGTTCGCGATAAGCGCCAGCCGCGACCTGCTGGACTCCCCCACGGTCGGCCAGGCCGAGCCGGGGGTGCGTTGGTGGCTGGCGGTCGCCGCGCTGCTGGCCGGCGCCGGTCTGGCCTGGCGTGGCCTGCGTGCGCTCGGCCCACTGTTGGTCACCCCGGCCACGCAGAGTTGGGCGGTCAGCGCGCCTGTCGACAGGCGGGCGTGGTTGGTGCCGCGCTTCGTCCTGTTGCTGCTGGGGGCCGCGGCCGGCACCGCGGCGCTCGGGGTGGCCGTGGCGGCGCTCGGGGGCGTCAGCGATCCGGCCGCGCTGGGCTGGGCGGCCGCGGCCGGCGCGGGGTGGGGTGCGGCGGCGCTGGCACTGAGCGTCGTCGCCCAGAGCAGCCGGTCGGGACGGCGATGGCCGGTGCTGGCCGGCGCGGTGCCGATGGTGGTGGCCGCCGTCCTCACCGCCGGGGTGGTGCTCCTCGGTCATCTCGGTGACGGGCTGCCCCGGCCGGCGGCGACGCCGACCGTCGCGCTGTTCGCCCTCGCGGTGCCCCTCGCCGGCCTGGGCACCGTCCGCGCGGTGCGCGCGCTGCCCCGCGTCGACCGGGCCACGCTGACCACCGGTGCGCAGTTCGCCAACGCCGCCGCCACGGCCACGATCCTGCTCGACCCGAGCCTGCTCACCGGCCTGGTGGAGAGCCGCCGGTGGCGTCGGATCGGTCGGGTCCGCAGCCGCCGGTTCCTCCCCGGGCCCGGCTGGTGGGCGTTCCTGCAGGCCGACGTACGCCGGTTGCGCCGCCACCCGAGCGCCCTGCTGATCTGGGCGACGCTGATCGGGGTGCAGTACGCTGCCGCGCTCGCCGTACCCGGGTTGGCCGGGGCCGCGCAGGTGGTCTTCGCGTACCTCGCCGCCAACCGGCTGACCGGTGGCCTGCGGTCAATCAGCCGCTCACCCGGGTTGCGACGGGCCCTCGGCGGCAGCGACGCCCTGCTGCGTGGCATCCACGTGGTGGTGCCGGCCCTCGGCGCGGGGCTGTGGTGGTTGTCGACCCTCCCGAGCGTCGAGCCGGGGCCGTCCTGGTTGGCGCCGACGCTGGCGCTGGGCGTGGTGGCCGCCGCGTTCCGGGCCGGCACCCGCCCGCCGATCAACTACGGTGGCGCGACTGTCAACACGCCGTTCGGCATGATCCCGGTCGACCTGCTGCGGCAGGGCTCACGCGGGCCGGCGCTGCTCGCCGCGCTGGTGCTGGTCCAGCTGTTCCTGGGCTGACCGGTCATCCGGCCACTCTCGGTGCGCCGAGCGCGGCGGCGATTCCGGCGACGCCGGCCTCGATCTGGGTGGGCGTACGGGCCGCGTAGCCGAGCACGAGGCCCGGCCGGTAGGGACGCTGGCAGTGCCAGGACAGCGGTTGCACCTTCACCCCACGCGCCAGCGTCGCCGCCGCCAGCTCGGTGTCGACCACCGCGTCGTCCAGCGTGATCATCAGGTGCAGACCGGCGGCGGCGCCGTGCACGGTCGCCGATGGCAACGCGCCGGCCAGCGCGGCGATCATGGCGTCCCGCCGACGGATGTGTCGGCGGCGGAGCAGCCGCAGATGCCGCTCGAAGGCGCCGGAGGTCAGCAACTCCGCCAGCACCAGTTGCGGTAGGACGGCGTTGCCCAGGTCGGCGTTGCGCTTGGCGGTCACCACCGCGTCGCGCAGTCGCGGCGGCACGAGCAGCCAGCCGACCCGCAGGGCGGGGGCGAGCAGTTTGGAGACGCTGCCGGCGTAGCAGACCTGCTCGGGCAGCAGGCCCCGCAGCGCCGGCACCGGAGGACGGTCGTAGCGGTGCTCGGCGTCGTAGTCGTCCTCGATGATCAGGCCGCCGGCCCGCGCCCAGGCGACGAGCTGGCGGCGGCGGTCACCGTCGAGCACGACGCCGGTCGGGAACTGGTGTGCGGGGGTGAGCATCACGGCCGGCACGCCGCTGGCGGTCAACTCGTCGACCCGTAGCCCAGCGTCGTCGACGGTGATCGGCGGGGTGTCCATCCGCCAGTTGTTCAGGTGCTGCCGCACGCCGAGCGATCCCGGGTCCTCGACCCCGATCCGGTCGACGCCGGCGGCGGTGAGTGCCTGGGCGAGCAGCCCGAGCGCCTGCGAGACGCCGGCCACGATGATCACCTCGGTGGGGTCGACGCTGATACCGCGGTTGCGGGCCAACCAGGCGGCGACGGCCTGTCGCAGCGCCGGCGCGCCGCACGGGTCGCCGTAGCCGAGGTCGGCCGCGGCGAGGCGGCGCAGCACGGCCCGTTCGGCGCGCAGCCAGTCCGCGCGGGGAAAGGCGGTCAGGTCGGGTACGCCGGGCGTCAGGTCGATTGAGGCGGGTGCCGCGCGTACCGCCTCGAAGATGTCGGTGTTCGGTGCCGGCGGGAACGTCGCGACAGGTGCCGGCGCGGCGGCCGGGGCGGGTGTGGGCGCGGCCGGCGCGCCGACGACAACCGTGCCGGCCCGGCCCCGACCGGAGATGTGCCCCTCCTCGGCGAGGCGCTGGTACGCCTCGGTGACCACGCCCCGGGAGACACCGAGGTCGGCGGCGAGCACCCGGGTGGGGGGCAACCGTTGGCCGGCCGGCACCCGCCCCTCGGCGATGGCCTGCCGCAGCCGGTCGGTCAGCCAGTCGGTGCGCCCGCCCGGCGGCGCGTCGGTGACGGTCAGGTGCAGGAAGTCGGACCCGGCCGATATGGACCCCTCGGAGGCCGACGGTTTGGCTCTGCCCATCGGACCATTGTGGCAGCAGAGTGAGGAGGAGCCAGACCCGTCAACTCCACCGGAGGACGATCGTGACCATCCCGTTCCTGGTCACCACGCTGATCGTGGTGGTCACCCCCGGCACTGGGGTGTTCTTCACCCTCTCCGCCGGCCTGTCCCGGGGTGCCCGAGCCGGCGTGCTCGCCGCGTTCGCCTGCACGCTGGGCACGGTGCCGCACCTGCTGGCGGCGATGACCGGGCTGGCCGCGCTGTTGCAGACCAGCGCCGTCGCGTTCGACCTCGTCCGGTACCTCGGTGTCGGTTACCTGCTCTACCTGGCCTGGTCCGCCGTGCGCGACCGCAGCGCCTTCGCGGCGACGACCGACGACACACCCCGCTCGGCGACCCGGGTGATCGTCTCCGGCGTGGTGGTCAACCTGCTCAACCCGAAGCCGACGCTGTTCTTCGTCGCGTTCCTACCGCAGTTCGTCGGCGCCTCCGCGGTGGGCTCCACCCAGGCGATGCTCACCTGCGGCGCGGTGTTCATGCTGCTCACCTTCGTGGTGTTCAGCGGCTACGGCATCTTCGCGGCCCGGCTGCGGGACCGGGTGCTGACCCGACCCCGGGTCACCGACTGGCTGCGTCGATCCGTCGCCGGCACGTTCGTCGCGCTCGGCGTGACCCTCGCCCTCACCCAACGATAGGAGTGCCGTGCAGTTCGAGCATTCGACGCGGCTTCGCGCCGCGTACCCCGATCTGGTCGCCGGCGTGGTCCACGCCACCGGCATCACCGCCACCGCCGACGTGGCGCGCCGGACGGCCGGTTACCTCGCCGTCGCCCGCCAGCGGTTGGCCGGCGGGCCCGAGAGCGGCTTCCCGGAGATCCAGGCGTGGCGGCGGGCGTACGCGGCGATGGGGTTACGACCCACCCGGTACCGGTGCGCGGCGGAGGCACTGCTGCGCCGCCTGCGACTGGACGGCGAGTTGCCCCGGGTGCACCCACTCGTCGACCTCTGCAACGCCGTCTCCGCCGCGTACGCCATCCCGATCGCGGCGTTGGACCTGGACCGGGTCGACGGTGACCTGGTGGTCCGACCCGCACGCGGCGACGAGGAGTACCAGACCTTCGCCGGCGACACCGAGCATCCCGAGCCGGGCGAGGTGACCTTCGCCGACACCGCCGGGCGGGCACACGCCCGGCGCTGGACGAACCGGCAGAGCGGGTGGTCCGCCGTGCGGGCCGGCACCTCGTCGGTGCTGATCGTCGCCGAGGCGCTGCACGCCGACGCCGAACCGACGATGAACCGGCTGGTCGCCGCGCTGGTACGGGAGCTGACCGACGAGTGGTCCGCGCCCACGAGCCACGCGGTGCTGACCGCCACCGCGCCCCGCTTCGACACCGAGACGTCCGGGGGCGACGTCGGTCGGGCCGTGTCGCCGGGGACGAGGTGACGGTACGCCCTCGGCCGATCAGTCATGTGCATCGGCCGGTGCGGGGCAGCGGCGGCGCCGCCTCCCGTTCGTCGTCGAGGATGACCATGCCGGCGAGGCCGCGGCAGACGTGGTCCTCCGTGGCACCGTGCGGATGTGGGTGATGCCAGAGGGTCGCGGCCGGCCGGTCCACCCGCCGGGTGAGTGAGCAGGTGGCACCCGGGCGGACGGGTTGGTACGGGCCGCCGTCCATCCGGGCCGGCAGGTGCATGCCGTGCCGCTGGCCGTCAGCGCATCCGCCGGGCCGTCGCCCGGACGATGTAGGTGAACTGCACGCCGAACGCCACGAACGCGACCACCACCCCGACGACGACCGTCAGCCAGGTGCCGGCCCCGAGCGACCCTGCCACCAGGGCGACGCCGAGCCCGCTCAACACCGCGTTGACCGCGCCCACCAGAGCCGCCGTGGTGAGCAGGAACTCCCACCGCCCCGGGCGGGTACCGACCAGGCTCCACGCGGACTCCATGCTGTCGTCGGCGATCACCGCGTCGGCGAAGAACTCCCGCTCACCGGCCAACTCGTGCTGGTAGTAGGCCCGGATGCGCTGGATGCGCCGCAGGTCCAACGAGTTCTCGACGGTGGTCTCCACCAGCCGCAGAAACGTCAGCACCCCGATCACCACAAGGGTCGGCAGCACCGCGGCCAGGTAGGGCCGCACCACCCGGTCGTTGCTGGAGACGAAGCCGAGGCCGATCAGTGCCGCCGACAACACCGACAGGAAGATGGTGGCGCGACCGGTGGCCTCGGCGATGGTGCCGGCCCGCGACGTCTGCAACGCGAAGTGCTCGGTGGTCAGGGCGGCGAGGAGCGCCTTCTCGCGGTCACCGTCACCCATCCCGCCTACCCTCCGCAGTCGCCCAACTCGGTTACCGTCACCCTATGAGCGATGGCGGCGGTTCGGACGGCGAACCCGGCAGTCCCGAACGGGACAGCGGGCGGCAAAGCCGGCACGTATTCTCCGCATTCCGGTGATCAGTAGGCGGCGGGGCCGACCGACGGTGGAGGGAGAGCGGATGCCCGGGTGGCCTGGTCGGGGCGGACGGCAACGACGCGCCCTCGCCGTCGGAGGGCCGCTGCTCGTGAGCGCCGCCCTCATGTTGGTGGCGGCCTGGCGCACCACCGGCTTCCTCAGCGACCTGTTGCTCAACCTCGGTGCCAGCGTGGTGCTCGCGGCCGTCTCGTACGTCATCTTCGACCCGCTGTTCGAGGAGGCGCGCAAGGCACGGGTGCAGGAGCACCTGAGCTTCGACCAGCAGGCGTTCGTGACCCGGCTGCACCGCTCCGGCCGCCGGGTGCGCATCCTCGACACCTGGACGATCCTGCTGGAGCAGCGGCACCGCGAGGACACCCTGACCGCGATCCGCACGGCGCTCGGCAACGGCGCCCAGGTGCAGTTGCTGCTGCTCGACCCGGACTGCACCGCCGCGCAGCAACGCTCCGAGGAGCTGGAACGCCAGCGGGTGGACGTCCCCCGGCAGATCCGCACCAACCTGCGGCACCTGGCCGCCTTCGCCGACGCCCTCGACTCCCGGCTGCGGCAGCGCCTACAGGTCCGGCTCTACGACGCGTCCCCGTCGATCCAGCTCTACCAGTGGGACGGGCGGGCGCTGATCTCGTTCTTCCCGATCGGGAAGTTGTCGTTCAACGTTCCGCAACTGGAGGTGGACATGGACAGCCCGTGGGGCGGGTTCGTGCACGCCCGGTTCGAGGAGCTGTGGGAGCACGAGCAGGCCACGCTGGACCTGGAGCGGTACTGGTCGGTCACGGTCACGCTGCGCCACGAGGACTCGGACGTGGTCGAGGTGCGGGTGCCGTACGCGACTGTCGACGGGCAGCACTACGTCGACTGCCGCCGGTTCCGGGTGACCGGGCTGGTGACCATGCGGGCGGCCCTGCCACCCCGCGCACCGGGAGCCGCCCCTGCGGTGTTCACGCTGGCCGAGCCGTCCGACGGCGACCACCCGCCGGTCGCCGTCGTGAAACGGCACTTCGACCAGAAGTACGGCCACGGCGACGGGGAACGGGAGATCTACCGCCTGGTCCCACCCCCGGGCAGCCCGCGTCCCCCCGCACCTCGCGCCGCGGCGGCCGGCGACGCGCACGGACGGTGACCCCCGCGCACCCGATCGACAGCGCGCCGGAAACAATGGTGGCCCACCGTGACTGCCAGGAGGACCATCCGCGTGTCGCCCACCCCCGCACCGCCAGCCGGGCCGGCGCAGCTGCGCGCCGACTGTGAACGCTGCTTCGGGCTGTGCTGCGTGGTGCCCGCGTTCGCCGCGTCCGCCGACTTCGCCATCGACAAGCCCGCCGGGCAGCCCTGCCCCCACCTGCGCCGGGACCACCGTTGCGGCATCCACACCGAGCTGCGGCAACGCGGGTTCCCCGGCTGTACGGTGTTCGACTGCTTCGGCGCCGGCCAGCAGGTCGCCCAGGTCACCTTCGGCGGACGGGACTGGCGCGACGCGCCCGAGACCCTGCCGGCGATGGCGCAGGCGTTCGCGGTGCTGCGCCCGCTGCACGAGCTGCTCTGGTTCCTCACCGAGGCGGTGGCGCTGGGCCTGCCCCCCGACCTGCGCGCCGAGCTGGAACGCGCCCGCACCGAGACCGCCGCACTCACCCAGGGTGACCCGACACGCCTGGGCACGGTGGACGTCGACGCGCATCGGGACCGGGTCAACCCGCTGCTGTCCCGGGCAAGCGACGCGGCCCGCTCCCCCGGGGGTGCCGACCAGCGGGGTGCCCACCTGCTCGGCGCCGACCTGCGCCGGGTCGACCTGCGCCGGGCCAACCTGCGCGGGGCCCTGCTGATCGGCGCCGACCTGCGGGGTGCGGACCTGAGCCTGGCCGACGTCACCGGCGCGGACCTGCGCGGGGCCGACCTGCGGGGCGCGGACCTGCGGCGCACGCTCTTCCTGCATCAGACCCAGCTCGACGCCGCCCGGGGCGACACGCACACCGGCCTGCCGGCGACGCGCACCCGACCGGCGCACTGGACAGCACTGCCCCTCACCCCGGTCCGCCAGCCAACCCGATCCCCCGCCCGCCGCCGACGCCGCTGACCCGCGCCGCCGACACCGCTGGTCGGAGGTTTCGGCCGTGACGACGCCGGGTAGCCAGCGCCGACGCGGACCGGCATCGACGGGGGGCACGGCGTGGGCTACCGAAAGCGCGACGGTGAGCTGCCGGGCGACCCGCAGCACAGCGAGGACGAGGCGGGCCAGGTGCCGTTGGTGCAGGTCGAGACGGACACCGAGGTCCCCGCACCGGCGGACACCGACGTCCGGCCGGACATCGTCACCGAGCCCGACAACTCGGGCGTCGCCGGTGGCTCGTCCGGCAGCAGCGGCGGCGGGTCGAGCATGCCGGGGCACCCGGACGCGACCCGCTGAGCTGGGATCAGCGGCTGGTCAGCGCGCTCCGGGCCTCGGTCATGCCCTTGTTGGCGAGCCCGTCGGCCCGCTCGTTCTCCGGGTGACCGTTGTGCCCCTTGACCCACAGCCAGGTGACCTCGTGCCGCTCGCAGGCCGCCTCCAGCCGCTGCCACAGGTCGGCGTTCTTCACCGACTGCTTCGCGGCGGTCCGCCAGCCGTTGCGCTTCCACGACGCCAGCCAACTGGTGATGCCGTTACGCACGTACGTGCTGTCGGTGTGCAACTCCACGGTGACCGGCCGGTTCAGGCTTTCCAACGCCTGGATGGCCGCCATCAGTTCCATGCGGTTGTTGGTGGTCGGCGTGGCCTCACCGCCGCACAACTCCCGCTCGTGGTCGCCGTAGCGCAGCAGCGCACCCCAACCGCCCGGCCCGGGGTTGCCGCTGCACGCCCCGTCGGTCCAGATCTGCACGCCCCTGCCGGCCGCCGCGTCCACCATGCCCGGCAACCTACCGGGCACGGACGTCGTCCTCCCCGCGCGGGGGGCCGGCACGCCGAGACCCGGGCCGGCACGCCGAGACCCGGGACCAACACACCGAGACCCGGGACCAACACGCCGAGACCCGGGCCGGCACACCGAGACCCGGGACCAACACACCGAGGCCCGCGGCCGGCATGCCGAGGTGGCGGCACCGCCTGCGGAGCCCCACTGCCGGGGCAGCTCGACAGGCAGTGCGGGAGACGACGCCGGTCAGGTCGGGTGACGTGCTCCATCCGCCCCGGGCGGCGAGCCCAGCGCGTCACCCACCACCGCGGGCGGGACGGCCGGTGCGGGGCGGGTCGGGCGCAGCCGGTCGCGAACGCGGTGCGCCGCGTCGCCGGCCGTCGCGGTGATCATGGGCAGCAGTCGGGTGGAGTTCATGATCGCGACCTCCTCGGCCGGCGTGGTGCCGCCGTCGAGGAAGCGCAGCACCCGCTCGGCCGGGTTGCGGTCGAAGAGCCGGTCGAAGAACTCCGGACCGCCCACCCCACCCCGGTCCAGCGCCCGCAACGCCACCGCGTCCATCCAGCGGTGCCGGCGCGGGTACGCCGCCCGAGGCACCGGCGGTCGGCCCGCCGCGAGTGCGCGGGCCACCTGGTCGGCCTGGCGGTACATGGCGGAGAAGGTGAAGCCGGTGGAGGGGCGGGTCGCGCCGCCGGCCGTGCCGAGCCGGACCACGCGGGGTGACGGTCGGGCCGGGAACGGGGCATCGGTCATCGGGATCACCCCGTTCTCCACCTCGCGCAACCGCAGCCCGGCCGGATCGAGCCCGAGCAGGTCCCGGTAGCTGGCGAGCGCCGTGTCGTACCCGGTGTCGGTGAGCAGGTCGGGCGAGAACTCGGTGTACTCGACGAGGGCGTAACGGTCGCTCACCGGCAGCACGTACCCGAAGGACACGCCCCGGGGCGGCTGCGGGGTGCGGAAGTCCATCAGCACCGCCCGCGCCGGATCGAAGACGGGCCGGTCGGCCTCCAGCCACCAGCCACGAAAGTGCTGCAACCAGGTGGTCCGTCCGGCCCGTGCCGGCGGGCGGGGGCGGGAGTCGAGCACCCAGCCGGCCCGCACGGTCCGCCCGTCGCCGACGCGCACCCGCACCCGGGTGCCGTCGTCGGCCACCGTGTCGGCGGAGGCGACCAGGCGGGTGGCGTTCAGCCGGCGCTCCGCCTCGGCAGCCCGGTCGTAGACCGGGCTGGAGCGGAGCATGGCGTACCGCAGCGGGGTGAGGTCCAGGACGCGGCGTCGCGCCGCCGTGGCCACCTCGACCTGCTGCCAGCTCGCGCTGAGCAGCGGATCTAGGTCGCTGTCGGGGTGGCCCCAGAACGCCCAGGTGCGGTCCTGACCGCGCCGGCGGACCGGGTCGACGACGGCGATGCGCAGCCCGTGGACACCGTGCCGGTCCAGTGCGGCGAGCAGCAACGACGCCGCGCCGCCGCCACCGAGCAGCGCGATGTCGACGTCGAGCGGCGCGGAATCGGTCACCGCTCCACGCTGTCACACCGCCCGGCCCGCACGCGCGCCGCCACCAGCGGAGGGACGGGGGGCCCGGTCCCAGATCCGCACAACGTCGGGGGTGTCGTGGCCTCCAGACCGCGTGAGGCACCTACATCCCGGTTCCGGTGCGGATCCTGGAAGGAGCCCGACGGCGGATCGCGCCGGCCGGGCGGTGCATTCGCGCCGTCTCCGGCAATACCTCGTCCACCGGCCCAGCGACGACAGCCCGACATCGATCGGAGCACCGGTGCCGGTCGGATCGTCCGGGCCTTTCCGCAGCTCTCCCGGCCTTCGGGTGGACACGTGACGGCAACGAGGATTTCTCATTTTCACCTGATCGAGGACCCAACCCACCTAGTGTTGGGCACACCGGTGCTAGTCACGGAGTTGGCCACCCGAACGACGTCCCACGCAGTCAGCGGACGAAAAGTGAGGGAAGACGCGTATGAAGGTCTCAACAGCACTCTGCTCGGCGGCGCTCGGCGTGGGCCTCGGCACGCTCCTGCTGCCAGGCGCCGCACTGGCCGACACCACCGTGTCACCGGCCACCACCCCGGTCGGTGGGACCGTCGTGCTCACCGCGACGACCTGCAACCCGAAGTCGGGTGACGCCCTCTTCCGGGTCACCGGCCCCAACCGCGACCAGAACGTCCGATCCACCACTGCCGCCGCCGGCGGCGGTCTCAGCGCCGAACTCTTCACCGCCGGATTCACCCTGGGCACGTACACGGTGGCGGCGACCTGCGGCGACGGCAGCTCCGCCGGCACCGCGACGTTCACCGTCACCCCGATCGGCGGCGCACCGGCCGGCTCCGGCGGTGACAGCCGCGACACCGGTGCCCTTGCCGCCGGTGGCACGCTGCTCGGCACCGCCCTCGCCGGCGCGGTGGTCCTGATCCGCCGGCGACGTCCGGTGTCCACTGTCGCCTGATCGGCGACCGTTCCATCCCTGAGGACGGGTGCCCGCGCCGGTGACACCGGAGCGGGCACCCCGACGATGCCGTACGGGAGGTGCCCACGTGTGGTGGCGGCGGACCCTACCGGCCGTGGTCGCCCTGCTCGGCGTGACCGGGCTGGGGCTGATCACCGTCGGCCTCAGCGCCGACCCGACACGGCCACCACGGCCACCGGCCGACGCGCCGCGGCGCACCCACCCCGCACCGGACCTGGCACCGCTGCCCCGGGCCGCGCCGGTCCGGGTGCAGATCCCCGCCATCGGCGTACGCGCGGAGGTCATCCCGGTCGGCGCGGACGCGGCCGGGGTGCTGGAGGTGCCACCACTGGGTCGGCCCACCCTCGCCGGCTGGTACCGGCACGGGGTCAGCCCCGGCGAAACCGGCAACGCCGTCCTGGTGGGACACGTCGACTCACCCGCCGGACCGGCGGTCTTCTTCGACCTCGGTCGGCTGCGCGGCGGCGAGCAGATCCGGATCACCCGCGCCGACGCGCAGGTCACCACGTTCACCGTGGAGGACGTCCGCGCGTACCCGAAGGAGCACTTCCCCACCACGCTCGTCTACGGTCCGGCGGACGCCGCCGGGCTACGCCTGATCACCTGCGGCGGCCGGTTCGACGCCACGACCGGCAACTACGTCGACAACGTCGTCGTCTTCGCCACCCGCACCGCCTGAACACTGTCGCCCGCCTGTCGGGCGCCGGACCCCGCTCGGCAGAATGCGGTGACACCATCCCCCGCGGGCACCGCGACCGGGGCGGTGCGCGGACGACGGGGGAGGCACGCGGTGCAGCAGCGACCGGTACGGGACCGGGCCGGTCGAGGCGTACGCGCCCTGGCCCGTCGACTGCTCGGCCGCGTCGAGGACGACTCCCCCACCCCACGACGGTCCAACCCGGACGCGGTCGTCGACTGCGCCGTCTACGTCGACGGTCGACGCGAGCCCGGCCAGCCGCACTACGCCGACGCGTACGCCCGGGCGCGGCACGGCCGCAACGCCTTCGTGTGGCTGGGCCTGCACGACCCGGGTCCGGCCGTGCTCGCCGCGGTGGGCCGGACCTTCGGCCTCGACGAGCTGACCGTCGAGCAGGCACTGTCCGACGGGCACCGGCCCACCGTGCAGAGGCACGGGCCGGTCACGCTGCTGGTGCTGCGCACCGCCGGGTACGTGGAACACGACGAGCTGACCGACACCTCCGAGGTGATCGACACCGGGGACGTGATGGTGCTGCTCGGAGACCGTTTCGCCATCACCGTGCGGCATGGTGCCGCCGGGGCGCTGCGCAGCGTCCGCGCCGACATCGAGCGCCGCCCCGACCTGCTGGCCGCCGGGCCCTGGGCGGTGGCATACGCGGTGTGCGCCCGGATGGTCGACTCCTACCTGGAGGTGGCCGGGCACGTGGAGCGGGACCTGGAACGGGTCGAGGAGGCCGTGTTCGCCCGTGACCGCAGCGCCGACATCCAGCACATCTACCAGCTCAAGCGGGAGGTGGTGGAGTTCAAACGGGCGGTGTTGCCGTTGCAGGCGCCGATGCGGACGCTGCTCGACCCCGACGGCCCACCACGCACACTGCACCGCTGGTTCGTCGACGTGGACGGTCGGCTGAGCCGGGCCGTCGACCGGGTCGCCGCGTACGACGACCTGCTCACCTCGATCGTGCAGTCCCGGTTGGCGCAACTCGCCGTCGAACAGAACAACGACATGCGCAAGATCGCGGCATGGGCGGCCATCGCCGCCACCCAGACCGGCATCGCCGGCCTCTACGGCATGAACTTCGACCACATGCCCGAGCTGGCCTGGCGCTACGGCTACGCCGGCGCCCTCACCCTGATGGCCGTGGTCGCCCTGGCCCTGTACCGCCTGTTCCGCCGCTCCGGCTGGCTCTGACCCCTACCCCTACCCCGGCCCAGGCCCCCGGCCCACCCCGCCCGGGCCCCGCCAGACCCCGCCCGCCCGGGCCCCGCCAGACCCCGCCCGCCCGGGCCCCGCCAGACCCCGCCCGCCCAGCCCCGCCCGGCCCGCCTCGGCGATCTTGCACTTTCTGTCGCCGTTACGCCCGGTTTTGCGACTTAGGCCGCGACCGAAAGTGCAAGATCGCGGGAGGGGGGGCGCAGCACGGGTACGGGAGGGGGTGCGGGGCGCGGGCAGGTCGGGGGTGGGGCAGGATGGGGTGCGTGGGTAAGGGTTCGACACGCCGACGGGCGAACGCGACGACGGGCGCGGCCTGCCCGTGCGGCTCCGGTCGGGCGTACGCCGACTGCTGCGCGCCCCTGCACGGCGGCGACGCGCACGCACCGACCGCCGAGGCGTTGATGCGTTCCCGGTTCAGCGCCTTCGCCCTGGGTGACACCGGCTACCTGCTGCGCAGCTGGCACTCCTCGACCCGGCCGGAGGTTCTTGAGCTGACCTCGGGGCAGCGGTGGACCCGGCTGGAGATCGTCGACACCGAGCGGGGTGGGCTGCTCGACACCTCCGGCACCGTGACGTTCCAGGCCCACTACCGGGACGCGGGCCGGCCCGGCACGATGACCGAGCACAGCCGGTTTGTCCGCGAGGACGGCCGATGGGTCTACCTCGACGGCGACCAGCCCTGACGGCTGTTCTGGCGTAGGATTGCATCGGCGCCGCCCTGCGCCGCACCTCCCTCCCGGCGCTCACGCCGCCGGCCACGCGGAGGCAAAGGGGGCCTGGAGCCCTCGGGACGTGGTGCCACATGCCCCACTCCGGCGGGGTCGGCGGGAGCGTGGATCCCGGTGACCGTGCCGTTGACCGGGAGCATGTGATGACCAACCAGAGATCGTTCAAGGCCCGGGTCCGAACCCGGATGGCGAAGACCGGTGAGAGCTACACCACGGCCCGCCGCCAGCTGATCAAGCGAGCCACCGAGCCATCCGCGAAACCCGCCACGGCAGGATCCACCACCGAGCCGTCCGCGGAACCCGCCGCCGCGCAGACCGAGCGGATCGCCGACGACCTGCTCCGCGCCCGGACCGGCCGCGGCTGGGCCGAGTGGTTCGCCCTGCTCGACGCCGCGGCCGCCACCGAGCAGACGCACACCCAGATCGCCCGCCACCTGGTGGTCGAGCACGAGGTGCCAGGTTGGTGGGCACAGACCATCACCGTCGGGTACGAGCAGGCACGCGGGCTACGCGCACCAGGTCAACGACGCGGCGGCGGCTTCGAGGCCAACGCCAGCCGGACGGTGGCGGTGCCGGCGGCGCGGCTGTTCGCGGCTTTCACCGACGAGACGGCACGCACCTCTTGGCTGCCCGATGTCGAGGTGCGCGTCCGCACCGCGACCGCGCCGCGCAGCTTCCGGGCCGACTGGGCCGGTGGACCCACCCGGATCGTGGTCGGCATCGAGGCGGTCGGCGCGTCGAAGGCCCGGGTCAGCATCCTGCACGAGAAGCTCACCGGGGCCGAGCAGGCCGCCGAACTGAAGGCGTACTGGCGGGAGCGGCTCGCCGCGTTGAAGGCACTGCTCGAAGCGAACGGAGACCACCGATGACCATGACGTTCATCAACCTGCCGGTACGCGACCTGACCACCGCCGCCGAGTTCTACCGCGCGCTCGGCTTCACCAGCGACCAGATCGAGCCGGACGGGGACAGCATGATGCTCACCGTCTCCGACAGCACCCGGCTGATGTTGCACCTCCGGTCGGCCTTCGAGGCGTACACCGGGGTCGCCACCACGGACACGCAGACCAGCCGGGAGGTGATCGTCGGCCTGTCGGCGCGGAGTCGGGAGCAGGTCGACGAACTGGTCGACCGGGCCGCGGTCGCCGGCGGGGAGTCGCTCGGGGCGGGGACGGTCAACGGGCCGATGTACATGCGCGGTTTCCGCGACCTCGACGGCCACCAGTGGTCGTTCCTGCACCTGGCCGGCTGAGCGTGGGCCCGGCGGCGACCACACCGCCGCCGGGCCCTGCTCAGTCGGGGCCGCCCGCGGTGCCGCCGGTGGGCACGGCCGCACCGCGCCGACGGCGGGTCAGCAGCACCAGCCCCACGACGAGGTACGGTCCGGCCGTCACCGCGAACGCCACGGTGGTGCCGGCCATCGTGGCGAGGAGACCGAAGCCGGCGTACGTCCCGATGATCAGCACGTCGGTGGCCATCCCCGCCAGCGACGTGACGGTGGCGCGACTGCCGCCGGTGATCCTCGCCTGCAACCGCGCGTCGGCCAGCACGGTGGCCAGTTGCGCGGCTCCGAACGCCACCGCGAGCAACACGAAACCTGCCGGGTGCCGTAGCAGTGCACCACCGGCCAGCGCGACGCCGACCAGGCCCAGCAGGGCGGCGTAGCCTCGGCGGCTCAGCCGCTCCCCCACCGGGGCGAGCAGCCCGCCGACGGTCACCCCCGCCCAGAGCAGCAGGAGCAGCAGCGGCACGACCTGCGCTCCGACACCGGTCTCCAGGGCCAGCAGCGGGGTGAACTCGTCAAGCGCACCCCAGTCGGCGGCCACCACGGAGACCAGCAGCACGGCGCCCCGCACCGGCGGTCGCGTGCGAACCTGCGCCACACCGGCCCGCAGCGTCTCCCACCAGCCCAGGCCACCATCGTCGTCGTCCCGATCGGCCGGTGAGCCAGCAGACCCGACAACCGGTGGGCGCGTCAGCCCGACGGCCGGTGGGCGCGTCGGCTCGACGGCCGGTGGGCGGTGCTCCGGGAGTTGGGTGGCGACCAGCGCGGCGAGCAGGCAGGCGAGCACGCTGGCCACGGCGACCGCCGGGTACCCGCCGGCGGCGAGCACCGGGCCGGCGAGCACGCCGGAGGCCACCACGCCCAACACGCCCGCCGTGCGGGCACGACCGAGCACGCGGGCAAAACTGCCGACCGCGCCGAGCCGGTCCAGTTTGGTCCACACCAGCGCCTCCAGTGCGCCGGAGACCAACGCTCCGCCGGCGCCCCAGAGCAGGAAACCGACAGCGAACGCCGGGTACGACGGCAGCACCACCCAGAGCGCGTACCCGGTGGCGGTCACCAGCGGGGCGAGGCACAGCAGCAGCCGGCGGGACACCACGTCGGCCCACGCGCCGGAGGGCACCTCGAACAGGATGCCGGCCGCCGACCAGATGACGAAGAGCGACGAGATCTGCCCCACCGACAGCCCGGTGTCGGCGAAGAACACCACGTACAGCGGGTAGAGCAGCACGAGGTCACTGAGGAACGCGTACCCGTAGAGGGTGGACGTCAGCCGGCGGACCGGCGGGTCGGGCACGCGCGAGGCGATGCGGATCATGAGGCCTTCCCGTGGGGGTGGAGACGGACACCGGAGGTGCGGTGCC
The DNA here is from genome assembly GCF_043197875.1 of Micromonospora sp. NPDC048935. Classification (NCBI taxonomy): domain Bacteria; kingdom Bacillati; phylum Actinomycetota; class Actinomycetes; order Micromonosporales; family Micromonosporaceae; genus Micromonospora; species Micromonospora sp. NPDC048935. The sequence goes on from NZ_JBICTZ010000007.1 coordinate 387,051, forward strand.
CGTGGTGGCCCACGGTTTCGGCCTACGCTGCGGGATCAATGTCGCCAGGTCATGCCGGCGATGCTAGCCGCGTCCCGCGGCGTGGGCGAGCGCTTTCGGCGTGCCGGGCAGACGGTCGCGGGGTGGGATCCCTTCCGGACCCCACCCCGCTGGCATCGCCTGTGTCAGCGGCGGTGCGGGTCGACTGGCGGGATGACCGTGGTGGTCTCGCTGTCGTCGCCGGTGCGCTGGCCGGGCACCGTGCCGCCGGCACCGGTGCTGATCACCTGGGTCGCGTCGGCGTCCCGGGTGACCACCTGCGTCGTGTCGGCGTCCCGGCCCACCACCTGCGTCGTGTCGGCATCGCGACCCACCACCTGCGTCGTGTCGGCATCACCCCGGCCCACCACCTGGGTGGCTTCGGAGTCGCCTGCCGGGCTCGACACCCGCGCCTGGTCCAGGTCGGACGGCCGGGTCACCACCTGCGTCGCCTCCGGGTCGGACGGCCGGGTCACCACCTGCGTGGCCTCCGGATCGCCTGCCGCCCTCGACGGACGGGCCGGGTCGGCGTCCCGGTCGGTCGCAGCGGACGGTCGGGCCAACTCGGCCTCGGCGTCGCGGCGGCCGGCCCGGTAGGCGCGGGTGTGCGAGGCGATCAACTGCGACTCCTGCTCCGCGCGGCTCAGCCACCCCTCCCAACGGCTCTGCATCGGGCGGATCAGGCCACCGCCGACACCGACGACGAGGATCCCGCCGACGGTGGCCAGCACGGCGATGAGCACGGGCGTGGTGACCGCGGTGGCCACCCCGATCTGGTTCAGCGCGGCGATGACGCCGAGGCCGAGGATGAACACCGAGGCGATGTTGGCCAGCACCCGGCCGTACGACAGACCGCCGAGCGCGCCACTGATGATGTCCTTGACGGCGTTGGCGATGGCGGCGGCGACCACGACGATGACGATCGCGACGAAGGCTCGGGGCAGCCAGGAGATCACCGCGGCGAGCAGGTCGGAGATCGGGTTCGGCCCCCAGATGCCGAAGGCGAGTTGGAGGGTGAACAGCAGCACCGCGTAGTAGACGAGCTTCGCGACGATGTCGCTGGCGTCGTACCGGGATCGACTCAACGCCCGACGGATGCCGCCGCGTTCGACGGCGCGGTCGAAGCCCACCCGTTCGAGGACCTTCTCCACGATCTTCAGGACGGCCTTGGCGATCAGCCAACCGGCCACCAGGATCGCCAGGAAGGCGACGGCCTTGGGCAGGAAGAGCATCACCGAGCGGAGGGCGTCGCCCACCGCGTCGCTGACGTTGTCACTCATCTGGTCATTCCTTAAAAGGGGCAGCCGGGACGGTCAGCCCCGGACCTACCCCCGACCCGACGCGCGGAAACGCCGACCAGGGCGGCGCGCCCTCAGGACCGGGTGCTGGCCAGCGAAGAACACCCGGTCAGGTGGATGTGGAGTGCCCCGAGCCCGCCCTCGCCGTCGTGGATCTGTACGTGGTGATGTGATGTGCGTGTTGCGATGTCACCTGTCCTCGGTGCGGGGCTGCGTTGTCGGTGGGGAGTCGAACCCCGCGCTGCCCACCGCGCTCCGGGAGGTGCCGGGGTTACAGCCCGGCGCTGTGTGTACACGCCTCCACGACGGCTACCTGCTCCACATCGCTGCTGGAGTCGATCAGTCCAGCAGGTCAACCTCCCAGTTGGTGCGCTGAATGTGCACGTCAAGCTCGCGGAGCTGGCCGGCGATCCCGTCGGCGCGCCCCCGAAGCTCGGCGACCGGCAGCGCGGCGAGCATCTTCAGCTCGGAGCGGAGCTGCCGGGCCAGGTGACCGCGCCCGCTGCCGGCGGCGGCGTCGGCGGCCGCCGTGATGGCGGCGTGCCGCAGTCGCAGGACGTCGCGCCGGGCCAACGCGTCGGTGAGCGTGCCGAGGTCGCCGACCGGCACCACGGCGTTGGTCCGGTTGATGCGCCGCATCAGCGACTCCAGGTTGTCGAGAACCTGGTCCAGTTCGGTCAGGAGCACCGTTGCGTCTTCCGGAGGCAGCTCACCTTCCTGGTAGCGGGCGCTGCCATTGATCCGGGTCCGCAACTGCTCGACCCGTCGCACTGCCTCGGCGCGTTCGGTCAGCGCCTCACCAAGTTTCATCGTCCACCTCCCAGGTCAGCGGTCAGGCTAGCGGAGGCTTGATCTTCTGGCCGACCGGTTTTTCGGCTGCGCCCTGGCTGGCCGCCCTCTAGCGCGAGGACGAGTTTTGGCAATATTCTCCGGAGTGCGTGCGGCCACTGGAGCTACTTTTCATCCCCCCGCCGCCGGCCGCAGGAGGAGATGTCATGCACGTCGACCATTCCGAAATGGACCGCCGGACACTGCTGCGGGCCGGTCTCGGCGCCGCCACGGTCGCCGTCGTCGGGAGCGAACTCGCCTTCCCCGCCACGGCACAGGCCGCACCCGGCACCGACCTGGACTGGATCATCAGCTGTGACGAGTGGGCCGCCCGCCCGCCGAAGGACCCACTGTCGGTGAGCGCCATCGCCACCAACAAGATCATCGTGCACCACATGGCGTTCCCGAACGTCACGGACTACTCCCGCGAGCAGGCGGTGAAGCTGGCCCACGACTGCCAGGACCTGCACATGGACGGCAACGGCTGGTCGGACACCGGCCAGCACTTCACGGTGAGCCGCGGCGGTTACGTGCTGGAGGGCCGCCGGGGCAGCCTGGAACGCCTCGAAGCCGGCGACCGACAGATGATCTCGGCGCACTGCCCGGGAGAGAACGGCCGGGCGATCGGCATCGAGAACGAGGGCACCTACGTCACCGAGACGCCGCCGAAGGCGCTGACCGACTCGCTGGTGAAGCTCTGCGTCGCCGTCTGCCGCCAGTACGGGCTGCACGCCTTCGACATCTTCGGCCACTGGGACTTCCGCACCACCGAGTGCCCGGGCGCCGCGTTCTACCGGCAGTTCCCCGAGCTGCGGCGGCGGGTGCACGCGGCGCTCGGCACCAGGCTGGGTGACGTGCCGGCGCGTCGTTGGCCGGACCTGTGGCGCTTCGTCAACTCCCCCTCGGTCCGGGTCGTGCAGCACCTGCTCGCCCACCGGGGCTACGCGGTGACGGTCAGCGGCACGTTCGACGCCGCGACCGTGGCGGCCGTGCAGGACTGGCAGGCCCGAAACGGCGTTCCGGTGGACGTGGACGCCACCCTCACCCCGGCGACCTGGGAGACGCTGGTCCCGGAACTCGACACGCACGCCACCGGCGCGCCGGTCACGGCGGTGCAGGAAATCCTGGCCACCAAGGGGTACGCGGTCACCGTCACCGGGGCGTACGACCACGCCACCCGGACGGCCGTGCAGGACCTTCAGTCGCTGCACGGGCTGCCCCGCAACGGCAAGCTCAGCCTGAGTACGTGGTGCGCGATCGTCGGCGGGTCGGTCCGCGAGTCGTTCCGGCACCGCTGAGCCTCAAGGTGGCGGTGCGGGTCGCGGCCGCACCGCCACCAGCCAGCTCACCGGTTTGATCCGCCGTCCGGACGGAAAGAGTCCCCGGTATGAGATGGGCCCGTCGAGCCGTACCCGCCGCTGCCGCCGCCGTCGCGGCGCTCGCCGCGCGGGATCTGATCCAGCGCGACCACGCGTTGCTGCGCAACTTTCCGGTGCTCGGCCGCGCCCGCTACCTGTTGGAGGCGATCGGGCCGGAACTTCGGCAGTACATCGTGGCCGGCAACGACGAGGAACGGCCGTTCACCCGCGACCAGCGCCGCTGGGTGTACGCGTCGGCGAAGCAGGAGAACAACTACTTCGGCTTCGGCATGGACAACGACATCGAGCACACCCGCGGTTACCCGATCATCAAGCACCGCACGTTCGGCCGGGCGGTGCCGCCGTCGACACCGACCGCCGGTCACGATGTGCGGTTGCCCTGCGCGAAGGTGCTCGGCGCGGCCCGGGGCCGACCCCGCGCCTTCCGACCGGAGTCGGTGGTCAACATCTCCGGGATGAGTTTCGGCTCGCTGTCCGGCAACGCCGTCGCCGCGCTGAACAAGGGGGCCGCGCTCGCCGGCTGCCTCCAGAACACCGGCGAGGGCGGCCTGTCGCCGTACCACCGCAACGGCGGTGAGCTGGTCTTCCAGCTCGGCACGGCGTACTTCGGCTGCCGCGACGAGCACGGCCGGTTCAGCCTGGAGCGGCTGAAGGACGTCATCGCCGGCGCACCCGTGCGGGCACTGGAGATCAAACTGAGCCAGGGCGCCAAGCCGAGCCTCGGTGGGCTGCTGCCCGGGGCGAAGGTGTCCGCCGAGATCGCCGCCACCCGTGGCATCCCCGCCGGACAGGACTGCGTCAGCCCCTCCCGGCACGCCGAGTTCTCCGACTGCGACAGCCTGCTCGACTGGGCGGAGCTGTTGGCCACCGAGACGGGCCTGCCGGTCGGCATCAAGTCGGCGGTCGGCGACCTGGGCTTCTGGCAGGAGTTGGCCGCCCTGATGCGCGACACCGGCCGGGGCGTGGATTTCGTGACGATCGACGGCGGCGAAGGCGGCACCGGTGCCGCGCCGCTGATCTTCAGCGACTCCGTGTCGCTGCCGTTCCAGCAGGGCTTCTCCCGGGTCTACCGGATCTTCGCCGAGCACGGTCTGCACGAGCAGGTGGTCTTCGTCGGCGGCGGCAAGCTCGGCCTGCCGGACAACGCCGTCGTGGCGTTCGCGCTCGGCTGCGACATGGTCAACGTGGGTCGGGAGGCGATGCTGTCGATCGGCTGCATCCAGGCGCAGAAGTGCCACACCGACACCTGCCCCACCGGCGTGGCGACGCAGAACGCCTGGCTGGCCCGGGGCCTGGACCCGGCGTTGAAGTCGGTGCGGGCGGCGAACTACCTGCGGACGTTGCGCCGCGACCTGACCAAGGTCGCCGAGGCCTGCGGCGTGGAGCACCCCGGCCTGATCGGCACGGATGCCGTGGAGATCCTGGACGGCCGCACCGGCTCCACCCCACTGCACGAGGTGTACGGCTACCGACCGGAATGGGGCCTACCCTCACCCTCCGACCAGGCCGAGATCATCCGGCTGATGACCCCCGAGGCCCCCCAGGGCGGCAGCGCACCCCCCTCCCCCACCGCCGTCGGCTGAACCCCACCCACCCCCGTGTCCTTCGCGATCTTGCACTTTCTGCCGCGACAAAAAGGGGCAATTGAGAGCACATCGGCGACAGAAACTGCAAGATCGGCGCGGGGTGGGGTGGGGTGGGGGGTGTTTCTTGGGGTGCCTTTATCTTGGCTTGGTGCTGATCAGACGTGAGATGCCCGCCGACGTCGATGCCATCCGGGCGGTGCACTCGGCTGCCTTCGCCAAGACCACGGGCGGTGCCGGTGTGCCCGTCGAGGCGACGCTTGTCGACGCGCTGCGTGTCGACGAGGGCTGGCTGCCCGCGTACTCCCTGGTGGCGACCGATTCGGACGGCCGGGTGGTGGGGCACGTGGTGGCCACCCGCGGCCGGGTGGCCGGTGAGCCTGTCGCGTTGGGCCTGGGTCCGCTCGGCGTGCTGCCCGGGTGGCAGCGGCGCGGCGTCGGCAGCGCGTTGATGCACGCGGTGCTCGGCGCGGCCGACGCCCGTGACGAGCCGCTCGTGGTGCTGCTCGGGCACCCCGACTACTACCCGCGCTTCGGGTTCCGGCCCGCCGTCGAGGTGGGCGTCACCCCGCCGCAGCCGTGGGGTTCGCAGTACTTCATGGCCCGACCGATGCATGCCTGGCGCGAGTCGATCCGGGGCGAGTTCCGCTACGCGGGCCCGTTCGACGACCTGTGATCCCACCGCGCATTCGCCGCCGGCGAGCCACCGACCTCGACGGATGTGTCGCGGCGCTCGCGGAGGTCCACCGGCTCGACGGATACCCGCTGAACTGGCCCGCCGACCCACACCGCTGGCTGCGCGAACCACACCCGGCACGCGCCTGGGTCGCCGTCGCCGTCAACCCTGAGGCTGAGGCGGCCATTGTGGGGCACGTCGCGGTACACCGGCTGCCCAGCCCGGCGACCGGGCCGCCGGGCCGACCGACGGCCGAGGTCGCTCGCCTGTTCGTGGCGCCGGCCGCCCGAGGGCTGGCGTTGGGCAGCGCGCTCCTGGCCCGGACCCGCCAGTGGGCGACCGCCCGCGGAACCGATCTGGTGCTCGACGTGACCTGCGGTGACGTCGCGGCCGCCGCCCTCTACGAGCGCACCGGATGGCGGTGCACCGGCGTCAGCGTCGCACCGTGGACCGCCCCGGACGGCAGCCCGGTGTCGCTGCGTCACTACGCGCTGCGCTCCGACGCCGCCCCGGCCAGCGCCGCGAGGCGGCGGGCGAGCAGGCCGGCGGCCTCGCGCAGCTCCGGAGGCTCCAGCACCTCCACCTCGTAGTCCAGGCGTGCGAGGTGTGCGGCGAGCCAGTCCAGGCTCTCCCCGCCGACGACAAGCACGCACCACCCGTCGCGGTCGTCCTCGACCCGCCCCACCTCGGGCGGCACCAACGCCCGCACCCGCTCGGGCGGGGCGTGCACCCGCGCCCGGGCCAGATACCGGTACGGCGCCGCGGTCACCGACCGCTGCACGAAGGCGACCGGATCCGGGTGCTCGCGGGCCCGGAAGCGCCAGGTCGTCGCCACCGCCGTGCCCATCCGATCGAGGCGGAACGTGCGCCAGTCGTCGCGGTCGACGTCCCAGGCCATCAGATACCAGCGGCGACCGGTCGTGACCATCCGGATCGGATCGACAGTCCGCTCACCCTCCCCGCCGTCGCGGGTGGCGTAGGTGAACCGGACCCGCACGGCGTCGCGACAGGCCCGGGCGAGTGTCACCAGCACCTCCGCGTCGATCTCGGCCACCGGGCCGACGAGGGTTTCCGTGGACCCGTGCACCGCCCGCACCTCGGCGCGCAGCCGGGACGGCATCACCTGGTCGAGCTTCGCGAGTGCCCGCAGCGCCGCCTCGGCCGCACCGGCGACAGTGCCTCCCGAGGCGAGGCGAAGGGAGATCGCTGTCGCGATCGCCTCCTCGTCGTCCAGGAGCAGCGGTGGCAGCCGGGTGCCCGCACCGAGTTGGTAGCCGCCGCCGACGCCGGCCGTCGCGTACACCGGATAGCCGAGCACCCGCAGACGCTGCACGTCGCGGCGCACACATCGGCTGGTGACCCCCAGCTCGGCGGCCAGCTCGGCGGCCGTCCAGGACGGTCGCCGCTGCAACAGCGCCAGCAACCGGAGGACCCGCTCGGTCGTCGCCTCGACGGTCATGCGCCGATCGTTGCACCGATAGCGGAACGAAACTGTCCGCTATCCGGGAGAGGCTGCAGATCATGACCAGGAAAGAGGGAACAGACATGGCCCGCGACATCCAGATCACGTTCGACTGCGCCGACCCGGCCGCGCTGGCGACGTTCTGGGCCGAGGCGCTCCGCTACCAGGTGCAGGCGCCGCCCGGCGACTTCGAGTCGTGGGATCAGGCGCTGGAAGCGATGGGTGTGCCGCCGGAGCGCCGCAACGACGCGTCGGCGGTGGTCGACCCGGACGGCTCGGGGCCCCGGGTGTTCTTCCAGAAGGTGCCGGAGCCCAAGAAGGTGAAGAATCGCGTCCACCTCGATGTGCGAGCCGCTCCGGGGCTGGAGGGGGCGCCCCGGATGGCGGCCCTGGAGGCGGAGGCCGACCGCCTCGTCTCGCACGGCGCCACCCGGCTCGGTCGACACGAGCCCGCTCCCCCGCTCGGGGCCGGCCACCTCATCATGGCCGACCCCGAGGGCAACGAGTTCTGCCTCGACTGATCCGGCGTTCACCCAGCTCACTGCCGTCCTCGCCGGGCGTCGTGCGAACATGTGTACGTGTCGCCCGGCGCCCACATCCTGCATGCCGACCTGGACGCCTTCTACGCGTCGGTCGAGCAGCGTGACGACCCGCGCCTGCGCGGGCGGCCGGTGATCGTCGGCGGCGGGGTGGTCCTCGCGGCCAGTTACGAGGCGAAGGCGCGGGGCGTACGCAGTGCGATGGGCGGCCAGCAGGCGCGCCGGCTGTGCCCGGACGCGATCGTGGTGCCGCCACGGATGTCGGCGTACACGGCGGCGAGCCGCGCGGTCTTCGAGATCTTCCGGCAGACCACCCCGCTGGTCGAGGGGCTCTCCATCGACGAGGCATTCCTGGACGTGGGTGGCCTGTGGCGGCTGGTCGGGTCGCCGGCCGAGATCGCCGAGCGGCTGCGCCGGGAGGTTCGGGACCGGGTCGGCCTGCCGATCACGGTTGGTGTGGCCCGCACGAAGTTCCTGGCGAAGGTGGCCAGTCAGGTGGCGAAGCCGGACGGGCTGCTGGTGGTCGCACCGGACGCCGAGTTGGCGTTCCTGCACCCGCTGCCGGTCGAGCGCCTGTGGGGCGTCGGCCCGGTCACCTCCGCCACGTTGCGGGAGCATCGGATCCGTACCGTCGGGGAGGTCTCCCGGCTCGGCGAGGCCGCGCTCGTGTCGCTGCTCGGCTCGGGCGCCGGGCGGCACCTGCACGCTCTGGCCCACAACCGCGACCCGCGGGCGGTGCAGGTCGGCCGCCGTCGCGGTTCGATGGGCGCGCAACACGCGCTGAGCCGCACCCCGCATGCCCCGGCGGAGTTGGACGCCATCCTCACCGGTCTGGTCGACCGGGTCAGCCGGCGGATGCGGGCGGCCGGGCGGGCCGGACGCACGGTGATGGTGCGGCTACGGTTCGGCGACTACACCCGGGCGACCCGGTCGCACACCGTCGGCAAGGCAACGGCCGACACGACGCCGCTGCTGGCCGCCGCGCGAACGCTGCTACGGGCCGCACTGCCCGAGATCGATCGCCGTGGTGTGACACTGATCGGTGTCTCGGTGGGCAACCTGGACGACAATCCGGTGCAGCCGGAGCTGCCGTTCCACAATGACCCGGGTGCGGAGTTGGATGCGGCGGTGGACGCGGTCCGTGACCGGTTCGGATCGGCGGCGCTCACCCGTGCGGTGTTGCTGGGCCGCGAGCCCGGCGTCGAGATGCCGCTCCTGCCGGATTGACCGATCTGCGTGCGGCGTCCACCCGGCCTGCTGCGACGGGAGACACATCACAGCAGGTCGGCGGTTTAACCGGCGGCGGACGGGTGACCCTTGTGGGGTACAGCCTGACAAGGGGGGACCCATGATGTCCGACGACACCAGCAACCGACCGAGTCGCCGCGCCGAGCGTCCGCACGACGTGACCGATCCTCTGCTGTGGCAGCTGGCGATCGACGTGCTGAGCGCCCACGAGCCGGACGACGAGGGTCACTGCCGCAACCTCCAGTGCGCCGGGCAGTCCTGGCCGTGCGCGGCCCGTAACGGCGCGGAGCAGTCGCTGCGGCTGGCCCGCAGCACCCCCGACGCGGTCGAGACGAGCATCGACGGCGACGAGGGCGGCACGGGCTGGCCCGGGGAGAGCACCGCACCCCGCTGGGGCTGGAACGCCGGCCCGGTCGCGGCGCAGCGAGGCCCCAAGGCGTCCGCTTCTGCGGCGTGACGGGCACGCGGTCACTCAGCGCACGCACGAACGCTCGGCCAGGTCACCGGCCGGGCGTTCGCCGCGTCCGCACCACGGCGACGACCAGGAGGGCCAGGCACAGGCCCGCAAACCAGTCTCCGGTACGCGAGTAGACCGTGCCCCATCCGCTCGTCGGAGCGGCCGTGACCAGCAGCTCCACGTCGCCGGCGCTGGTCGTCTCCCCCACCACTCTGCCGCCGGGGTCGGTGACCGTCAGCCGTCCGAGCGCGGCGGCGCGGACCACGGTGAGCCCGTTCTCCACACCACGGACCAGGGCCATCCGGCCGTGCAGCCAGCCGTCGGAGGTGAAGTCCAGGGCCGGGACGAGCAGCATCGTGGCACCCTGCGCCCGATACCCCCGGACCAGGCCCGGAAAGTCGAGGTCCTTGCAGATCGCGACACCGAACCGCCCGTCCAGGAGCACGTCGTCGTCCCCCGGCGCCATCCAGTCCTCCAGGCCCGGGACCAGGCGCTGTTTGGTGTACGTCGTGCTCGTCCCGTCCGGGTCCAGCACCAGAGCGACGTTGCTCGCCGTGCCGGCTCGGCGGAGTACCGCGCCGACGACGACCCGGGCCCCGGTCTGGTGCAGCGCGTCCACGAGTAGCGGCAGCGTCGAGTCCGTCACGGCGAACACCTTCTCCGGCAGCACGACGACGCGTGCCCCGCGGGCGGCCAGGCCCGCCACCCGCGCACCGTAACGGGTGAGCAGGTCACGCCCGGCCGGTTCGTCGATCGGGAGCCCGTCCTCGGGCTGCCACAGGGCGACCAGGCCGACGGTCAGCGGCGCGGCCGGATCGGGGGAACGGCTCAGTGACCAGGCCGACCATCCGCCGGTGCCGAGCAGAAGGGCGAGCAGGCAGGCCAGTGCGGGGCGTCGACCGATGCGGGTCGGCCGGGCACCGCCGAGCAGGGCGGCGAGGGCGATCGGCACGGCGAGCAGCAGGTAGGTGACGCCCCAGACGCCGGTGAGGGCGGTCACCTGGATGACCGGGCGGACGTCGGCCTGCGTGTAGGCGAGGCTCCACCAGGCACCGTTGGGGAGCAGGCGCGACGCGGCGTACTCGCCCAGCACCCACACGGACGGCACGCAGAGGACGGCGGCCACGGAACGTCCGCGCAGCAGCAGTTCCCGGGCGAGCAGGACCGTGCCGCCGGCCAGGGCGAGGCCGAGCAGGGTCACGCCGGCCACCACGGGGACCGGGAGGTGCAGGGTGTCGAGGTAGTACCCCACCAGACCGAGCTGGCCGATCGACCAGGCGAGGACCGTCGCGCCGAGTGCGGTCCGCGGGCGGACCCGCAGTGCGGCGAGGAGCAGCGGAATCGGGGCGAGCCAGGTCAGCGCGGCAACGGGGTGCAGGCCGGTGCCACCGAGCCAGAGCAGGCCACTGAGCAGCGCGGCGACGATCGTCATCATGGGTCGATCGTGCGGCGGGAGCGGGGGGCGCGGATCGCCGTACGAAGCGGGTTTGATCTGGTCCCGTGGAGGGAGGCGCGGGAGTGCCGGGCGGGACGATACTGCCGACGTGAAGCGGTACGTCAATCTCGCCGTCACCGGGGCTGCCGTCGCCACGACAGTGCTGCCCGCCCTGGCCGGCGGACCACGCGCCTGGTGGGCGCTGCCGCTCGCGGTCGCGTCGTCGGTGCCGGTGCTGTGGCGCGACCGCGCGTTGATCCCGGTCGCCGTCGTCGTGGGCGTCGCCACGACCGTCTCCGCCGCGCTCGGCGCGCCTCCGCTGCTGCCGGTCGGCCCGCTCGTCTGCCTCTACACGTTCGCGGCACGGTCCGCCCTGCCGATCCGACTGCTGGGCATCGTGCTCACCGCCGCCGGCCTGGTGCTGTCACTGCTGTATCCCCACCCGGACGTGGAGGTGCTGCGGTACCTGTCGGTCGCCTACGTCTTCGCGTACGCCCTGGGGACCAGCGCCCGCGCCCGCCGCACCCAGGCCACCGCCCTCGCCGAACGTGATCGTCGCGTCGTCGGTGAGCGGGCGGCGGCCGTGTTGCGCGAACGCACCCGCATCGCCCACGACCTGCACGACATCCTCACCCACGCGGTCGGTGTCATGATCGTCCAGGCGGAGGCGGGTCCGCTCCTGGTCCGCCCCCACCCGGAACGCGCCGACGCCACCTTCGCCACGATCGCCGCCACCGGCCGGGACGCGGTGGTCCAGCTCCGCCGCGCGGTCGGCAGCCTGCGCGAGCCCGCCGACCACCCACTCGACCAGCCGGGTCTGGCCCACCTCGGCGCCCTCGTCGAACGCGTCCGCGCCACCGGGCTGGACGCCGTGCTCACCGTCGCGTCCGGACCCGTCTCCGGTCCGCGGCCCGAGCCGCCGGCCGGGCATGTCGCCGGATCGCCCGTGGAACCACCCGCGGACGTGGGGGTCGCCGCCTACCGGATCGTGCAGGAGTCGCTGACCAATGTGGTCCGGCATGCCGAGGCCGGGTCGGTCCGTATCCTGCTGGACTACACGGCCGAGGCCCTGACCGTGTCGATCACCGATGACGGCCACGGCGATCGGGGCTGTGCCGCCGGCCTGCCCGGCTACGGGATCATCGGCATGCGCGAGCGGGCCCAGTCCTGCGGCGGAACCCTGCACACCGGCCCCGCCCCGGACGGCCACGGCTTCACCGTCACCGCCACCCTCCCCCTGCGGGCACCGGCGGCGTGCTGATGCTGCGCGTCGTGCTCGCCGACGATCAGGACCTGTTCCGGGCCGGGTTCGCGACGATCCTCGGTGCCGAGCCGGACATCGAGGTGGTCGCCGAGGCCGCCGACGGCGCGGGTGCCGTGCGGGCCGCCCTCGTGCACCGGCCCGACGTCGTCCTGATGGACATGCGCATGCCCGTCCTCGACGGTGTTGCCGCGACCCGTCAGGTGTGCGCCCGTACGCCGAGCAGGGTCCTGGCCCTGACCATGTTCGACACCGACGACTACCTGTACGCGGCCCTGCGTGCCGGTGCCAGCGGCTTCCTGCTCAAGGACGCCCCACGGGCCGACCTGGTGAACGCGGTACGCGTGGTCGCCGCCGGCGACGCGTTGCTCGCTCCCGCCGTCACCGCACGGGTGATCGGCGAGTTGCACCGGCGCGGTCACCCGGACCCGGCCCTCGTGGCCGCGGTGACCGCCCTGACCGCCCGCGAGGCGGACGTGTTGCGCCTGATCGCGGCCGGCCTGTCCAACGCGGAGATCGCCGCGCACCACCACCTGAGCGAGCACACGGTGAAGACCCATGTCGGCAACCTGCTCGCCAAGCTGCACCTGCGCGACCGAGCCCAGGCGGTGATGGTCGCCTACGAGTCCGGCCTGGTGGTCCCGGGCCGGTGACCGGCGGCGGAGTCAGGGAACGATGCGATGCGGTAACGCGGGTGGAGCGACCGACGCTCAGCGGAACAGTTCGGCGTTCTCGACCGCCCAGTCGTCGACGCCGCGTAGTGGGCGGCCAATGATCTCGTGCACGGTCGGCCGTTGGGCGAGCGTCCAGGCGGTGAGTTCAGCGAGCCGCGCCCCGTATTCCTCGAGCGCGTACAGCGTCACGTCGATGCCACTGTCGGGCCAGCCGCCACGCCGCCACCTCGCCCGGCTCTCGTCGGGCGTCACCTCGACGGTGGCGATGTCGCGGCCGATGGCTCTGGCGATGCTCGCCACCCGCGAACGGCTGCTGATCGGCAGACCGACGGCCTCCAACACGGCGCCGACGTGGTCGTCGACGCGCAGCGCCGCCGCCGCGACCGCGGCGAGGTCGTCCTCGTGGATGAAGGGGTAGTGGCCGCCGCCCAGAAACGCCTCCCGTACGACACCATCGCCCCGGATCATCTCCGGCCAGTCCGATCCCGTCGCCGGATAGGTGCCCTCGATCATCGCCCCCAGCACCGCCGACGGGCGGATGTGCGTCCACTCCATCCCGGAGCACTCGGCGGCCCGCTCGATGGCCAACCAGAACCACGTCTCCGGCGGATGGTTCTCTTCGTACTCCGGCCCGTGCGAGGACAGCACGACGACGCGCCGTACACCGGCATCCCGGGCGGCCTCCAGGGCATCCCGTACCGTCGTCGGAACGGCTCCGGCGAGGAAGACGCCGTGGACGCCGTCGAAGACCCCGGCGCACTCGCGCGGGCGGGTGATGGATCCCTCGACGACCTCGACCGCGTCGGGCCAGTCATCGGCCTGGCCGGGCTCGGCGAGAACCCGCACCCTGTCGCCGGCGCCCAGCAGTTGCCGAGCCAGGCTCCGCCCGACGATCCCGGTGGGGCTGCTGCCCGCATCCTTGCGGGCGTTGACCGCGGTCAACAGGCGCAGACGGGTGTGCGATGGATTCGTCGGTCGATTGTCTGCGGGCATGGCAAGACTCCCAGCACGAAAGCGGAGATCTTGCGCCTCCCGCTGGCCGGGAGGGTGCGGACCTTGAGGTCGCCGACGTTACCAGGCGAGGGGCACCAGCCTCGTCGATCATGAAGTTGTGGTGCCTGTTGGGCACTGTGACGGGCGCTTTGTCACCCACCACAACTCCATGATCGACGAGGCGACCTGGTAGACGGCTTACAGGGTGCGCGCCAGCCGGTCGGCGAGCGTCCGGGTGAAGCGGGCCGGGTCGGTCAGCTCACCGCCCTCGGCGAGCACCGCCAGGCCGTAGAGCAGCTCGGCGGTCTCGGTCAGGGCGGTGGGGTCACTGCCCTGCTCGTGGGCCTTGCGCAGCCCGGAGACGAGCGGGTGCCCCGGGTTGATCTCCAGGATCCGCTTGGTCGCGGGGATCTCGTGCCCCATCGCCCGGTACATCTTCTCCAGGGTCGGGGTGAGGTCCTGGGCGTCGCCGACGACGCACGCCGGTGAGGTGGTCAGCCGGGACGACAGGCGGACCTCCCGGACGCTGTCGGTCAGGGTGGTGCCCAGCCAGTCGAGCAGCCCGGCGAACTCCTGTCGCTGCTGCTCGCGCTCGGCCTCGGCCTGCTGCTTCTCCTCGTCGGTGTCCAGGTCGATCTCGCCCTTGGCGATCGAGCGCAGCGGCCGACCGTCGTACGTGCCGACCCGCTCGACCCACACCTCGTCGACCTGGTCGGTGAGCAGCAGCACCTCGTGGCCCTTGGCCCGGAACGCCTCCAGGTGCGGGGAGTTCTCGATGGCGGCCCGGGACTCACCGGTGGCGTACCAGATGTCGCTCTGGCCGTCCTTCATCCGCGCCACGTAGCCGGCCAGGTCGGTGGGCTCGGCGGGGTCGTTGGTGGAGGCCACCGACAGGATGTCCAGCAGCGTGTCCCGGTTGTCGGTGTCGTCGATCAGCCCTTCCTTGACCACCGCGCCGAACTCGGTCCAGAAGGTGCGGTAGCGCTCGGCGTGGTTGGCCTTCAGGTCCTTGACGGTGGCGAGGACCTTCTTGACCAGGCGGCGGCGGACGATCTGGATCTGCCGGTCCTGCTGGAGGATCTCCCGGGAGATGTTCAGCGACAGGTCGTGCGCGTCGACCACGCCCTTGACGAAGCGCAGGTAGGTCGGGACGAGCGCCTCGCAGTCGTCCATGATGAACACGCGCTTGACGTAGAGCTGGACCCCACGTCGGCCCTGCGGGGAGAACAGGTCCAGTGGGGCGTGGCTGGGCAGGAACAGCAGCGCCTCGTACTCGAAGGTGCCCTCGCCCTTCATGTGCACGACCTCGAGGGGGTCGGCCCAGTCGTGGCTGACGTGCTTGTAGAACTCGTTGTACTCGGCGGCGTCGACCTCGTCGCGGGGCCGCGCCCAGAGTGCCTTCATCGAGTTGAGGGTCTGCACCTCGCTGGTGGCGGCCTCGCCGTCGGTGCCGGGGCGCTCGACGGTCATCCGGATCGGCCAGGCGATGAAGTCGGAGTATCGCTTGACGATCTCGCGGATGGTCCACTCGGCGGTGTAGTCGTGCAGGTTGTCCTCGGTGTCGACCGGCTTCAGGTGCAGGGTCACCGTGGTGCCCTGCGGTGCCTCGTCGACGGCCTCGATCGAGTACGTGCCCTCGCCGGTGGACTCCCAGCGGGTGCCGCCGGTCTCGCCGGCCTTGCGGGTCAGCAGGGTGACCCGGTCGGCGACCATGAACGCGGCGTAGAAGCCGACACCGAACTGGCCGATCAGGTCCTGCTTGGCGTGGGCGTCGGCGGATTCGCGCAACTGACGCAGCAGCTCGGCGGTGCCGGACTTGGCGATGGTGCCGATCAGCGCGACCACCTCGTCGCGGGTCATCCCGATGCCGTTGTCCCGCACGGTGAGGGTGCGGGCGTCCCGGTCGACCTCGAGGGCGACGTGCAGGTCGTCGGTGTCGGCGACGAGGTCCTTGTCGACAAGCGTGGCCAGCCGGAGCTTGTCCAGGGCGTCGGACGCGTTCGAGATGAGCTCCCGTAGGAAGACGTCCTTGTTCGAATAGATCGAGTGGACCACCAGCTGGAGGAGCTGACGCGCCTCGGCCTGGAATTCCAACGTTTCGGCCTGGTTGCTCACACCGTCTCCCATCTCGGCTCGTGCGGAGGTTCGCGGAAAGGATACGAGTCGTCACCCGCCGCGTGGTGACCGCATCCCGTCGTATTCCCGATCGGGACGGGTCGCCCCGGTGTGAGATGGCTGACTTTGGCACACAGAAGTCAGGTGGGATAGCGTCGCCGCCATGAAGATCGCAGGCAGCACCGCCCTCGTCACCGGCGCCAACCGCGGCTTCGGCCGCCACCTCGCCGCCGAACTCCTCGCCCGTGGCGCCACCGTCTACGCCGGCGCCCGCAACCCGGACACCGTCGACCTGCCCGGCGTGACGCCGGTGCGCCTCGACATCACCGACCCCGCCTCGGTGGCCGCCGCCGCCAAGCAGGCCGGCGACGTCAACCTCCTGATCAACAACGCCGGCATCGACACCCGCACCGACCTCATCGACGGTGACCTGGACCTCATCCGGCTGGAGCTGGAGACCCACTACGTCGGCACGCTGTCCACGATCCGGGCGTTCGCGCCGGTCATCACCGGCAACGGCGGCGGCACGATCCTCAACGTGCTCTCCGTGCTCTCCTGGGTGAACTTCCCGATGCACGGGGCCTACGGCGCGGCGAAGTCCGCCGAGTGGGCGATGACAAACGCGCTGCGCCTCCAGCTCGCCGAGCGGGGCGTCCGGGTCGCCGGTCTGCACGTCGGCTACCTGGACACCGACATGGCCGCGACGGTGACCAGCGCGAAGTCCGACCCGGCGGTGATCGCCCGGCTCGGCGTGGACGGCATCGAGGCCGACGCGTACGAGATCGTCGCCGACGACATCAGCCGGCAGGTGCAGGCCGGACTGGCCGGCGGTGTCGCCGCACTCTACCCGCAGCTCCCCTGACCCGCGACACCACGGCCGCGACCGGGCCGCCGCCGGCTCCCACGGCGGCGGCCCGTCTCCGGGTACGCGGGCGACCCGCGTACCCCGACTCGACGCAGGTCGCTCAGCAGCCACCGCAGCTGTAGAAGAGGATGTCCCAGTGGCTGCCCTCCCTGGTGTAGAGGTTGCCGGAGGGAGCGCGGTACTGGTAGCCGAAGCCGGCGATGTAGCCGACGTAGGTGTAGTTCGCCGAGATGTAGTTCTGGATGCAGGTGCTCAACGCGATGTCGAGCTTGTAGCCGTTCCAGTGGCTGTACGTGCCCCCGGCGTGCCCGACCTCGGTGCCGGCGGTGACGGTGACCGCGCAGCCGCTGGCCCGCTTGAAGGTGATGATGCCGTCGATGGTGACCTGCCGCACCCCGTCGAACGAGGTGCAGGTGGGCACGTTGCGGTCGCTACAGCCGCCGCTGGAGGTCCAGGAGATGCCGGCGGCGCGCAGTTGTGAGGTGGCGCTGGAGTGGCTGATGGCGAAGGCCGGGGCGGCCAGGCCCAGCGCGGCGCCGACCGCGGCGAGGGTGGCCACGAGCAGCGTGAGCACGCGGCGGCGCAGGGTGGGTCGGGTGGATGACATGGCACTCCCGTTCGCATGAGGGGTGAAATTTTGCGAATCAGGGGCCGGCCTTGAAGGGTTTTTACCAGAGATCGACGAGCGTGACTAGAGGTCGGGTGGAGGGGACGCTCGCCGCCCGCCTCCACCCGACGCCCGTCAGCTCGCCTGCAACGTCACGTCGTCGATCACGAAGCTCGTCTGCAACGACGAGTCCTCGGTCCCGGTGAACCGCAGCGTCACCGTCTGCCCGGCGAACCCGGCCACGTTGAAGCTGCGCTGGACGTAGCCGGAGGCGGCGTTGAGGTTCGAGTACGTGGCAAGCGTGGTCGAACCCACCTGCACGGCGAGCCGGTCGTACGCCGTGGACCCGGTGGTCTCGGCCGTGTCGATGTGCAGCCAGAACGACAGCGTGTAGGTGGCGCAGCCGGCCGGCAGGGTCACCGACTGGTACAGGCTCTCGGTGCGGGTGCTGCCGTTGCCGCCCAGCCACGCCTTGTACGACCCGGTCCGGGCCGGCTGGCCGCCGGCATTGGTGATCACACCGGAGGACGCGGTCCACGGCGTGCCGCCGCTCTCGAAGCCACCGTTGCCGACCACCTGACCGCCGGTGCAGCTCGGGGTGCCCCCACTGACGGCGAGCTGCCACAGCGCGTACGCCACACCGTCGGCCGCCCGGTTCAACACGGTGGCACTGACGTTCGCGGTGGTGTCGCAGGCCCGGTGGTAACACGGGTCGTACGCGGAGTTGGCGGTGCCGCCCCACTTGGCCGCCTGGGAGCTGGTCTTGCGGGCGCTGGCGCCGGCCGCGTAGCCAGAGGTGGGGATGCCGGCCTGCTGGAAGTAGTAGTCGTCGGAGCGGCCCTGACCCTCGACGTTCTCCTCCGGCGACAGGCCCAACGAGTCCCAGTACGCCTTCAGCGGCGCCGCGGTGGTCGAGCTGACCCGGTTGATGAAGTAGCCGCCGTTGACCGAGCCGACCATGTCGAAGTTGTAGTAGCCCTTGATATAGCCGCGCTGGGTGCTGCTGAGCGAGTTGACGTAGAACCGGGAGCCGTTGAGCCCCTGCTCCTCGTCGGTCCACCAGGCGAACCGGACCCGCTTCGTCATCGTCGGGTTCTGCGCGGCCAGGACCAGCGCGTTCTCCAGCAGGGTCGCCGAGCCGGTGCCGTTGTCGTTGATGCCCGGACCGACCGAGACCCCGTCCAGGTGCGCGCCGAACATGACGACCTGGTCGGCCGGCCCGCCCGGCCACTCCGCGACCAGGTTGTTCGAGGGGTACGTGCAGCTGGAGCAGTACTGCTCGCTGACGGTGTAGCCGGCCGACTGCAACCTGGTCTTCACGTAGGCGAGCGAGGCGGTGTAGCCGGCCGAGCCGGCCCGGCGGTTGCCGCCGTTGCTGCTGGCGATGGCGTTGAACTGGGTCAGGTGGGCCTGGACGTTGGCGACGGAGATGTCCGGTGCGGCCAGGGCGGCGGCGGACGCGGCGATCGGCCGGGCCACTGTCGCGGTGGTGGGCGACGCGGTCGCCGGCTGGGCGGCCAGCGTCACCGTCATGCCGGCGAACACGGCGAGCGCGACACCCGCGCTCAGCGTTCTGCCTCTCATGGGGGCTCCTCGGGGGTTGGAGAGATACCCGTGAGACTTACAGATGTCTATGTCGCGAGCATCGGTCGTTCGTTTCGAACCGCCACCGCTTCGACGGTAGGTACCGGCGTCGGCACAGGTGAGTAGAGGTGTCAGGATGGGTAGGTAACGCCAGCAGGGGTCGTGGGGCCCGGAACGGGGGCTTGCGATGGGGTCGGGTCAAGCGTGACGGGACCCCGCAGCGACCTGTTCACCGGTGGCGGTGACACCGGCCGGTTGATGGCAGAGCTGGACTGGACACGCACCCCACTCGGTCCGGTGAGCGGCTGGCCGCAGAGCCTGCGCGCCGCCGTCCGGATGGTGCTCTCGTCCCGGTACCCGATGCTGCTGCTCTGGGGAGAGACCTTCTCCCAGCTCTACAACGACGCGTACTCCGCGCTGATCGGCGACAAACACCCGGCCGCGCTCGGCGACGACGTACGGGTCACCCTGGCCGAGGGTTGGGATGTCCTCGCCCCGCTCATCGAGCAGGCCACGGCGACCGGGGTGGCCAGCTGGGTCCCCGCCCTGCGGCTGCTGCTGGAGCGGGCCGGCTACCGCGAGGAGGCGTACTTCAGCGTCTCGCACGCCCCGGTCCGCGACGACGACGGCCGCACCGTCGGCGTCCTCACCGTGTGCAGCGAGGTCACCGAGCAGGTGGTCGGCGAACGCCGGCTGCGGCTGCTGCGTGACCTGTCCGTTCTCGGCGACGGGCGCACCGTCGACGTGCACGCCACCAGCACCCGGCTCACCGACGCGATCGAGGAGCATCCGCTGGACGTGCCGTTCACCGCCATCTACCTGCGCGACGGCGCGGTGCTGCGGCGGGTCGCCTGCACGGGCGGCGACCAGGGGTACGCGGGGGCACTGCCGGACACCGTCGAGCTGGCCGACCCCGGCCCGGTCGCGGACGCGTGGGGGCTGGCGGACGCCGCGCAGGGCCGAGCAAGCCGGGTGTCCGACGTCGCCGACCGGCTGCCACTGCCCGGCGGCCCCTGGGGCGACCCGGTCCGCACGGCGTTGGCGCTGCCGCTGCCCTCGGGCGGTGAGGACCAGCCGCTCGGTGTCCTGCTGGCCGGGGTCAGCCCCAGCCGGGGGCTCGACGAGGCGTACCGGTCCTTCTACCAACTCCTGGCCCAGCAGATCTCCGTGGCGTTGCGCAACGCACAGGAGTACGAGCAGGAGCGGCGTCGGGTCGAGGCGCTCGCCGAACTGGACCGGGTGAAGAACGACTTCTTCGCCAACGTCAGCCACGAGTTCCGCACCCCGCTGACCCTCATCCTCGGCCCGCTCACCGACGCCCTCTCCGACGCCTCCGCGCCGCTGGCCGCGGTGCAGCGGGAGCGGGTGGAGACCTCCTGGCGTAACGCCACCCGACTGTTGACCCTGGTCAACAGCCTGCTCACCTTCTCCAGCCTGGAGGCCGGACGGGCCCGCAGCGACGCCCGCGTGGTCGACCTGGCGGCGCTCACCGCCGAGCTGGCCGGCGTGTTCCGGGCCGCCGTCGAGCGGGCCGGGCTGACCCTCGAGGTGGTCTGCCCGCCGCTGCCCCGCCCGGTCACCGTCGACCCGGTCAACTGGGAACGCATCGTCACGAACCTGCTGTCCAACGCCCTGAAGTACACGTTCATCGGCCGCATCCGGGTCGCCCTGGAAGCCGACGACGAGGAGGTCCGCCTCACCGTCACGGACACCGGCATCGGCATCGCCGAACCGGACCTGCCGAAACTCTTCGAACGCTTCCACCGGGTCCGGGGTGCCCGTTCCCGCAGCCACGAGGGCACGGGCATCGGCCTGGCCCTGGCGTACGAGTTGGCCCGGCTGGAGGGTGGCGACGTGCGGGTGGCGAGCCGGGTGGGTGTCGGCAGCACGTTCACCGTGGCGCTGCCCTGGTCGGCGGCTCGCCGCACGGCGGTGAGCGAGCCGTCGCCGGTCGGACGGGGCGACGCGGCCCGTGCCACCGCCCAGGAGGCGATGGGCTGGCTCACCGAGCCGGGCGGCGACCCGCCCGAGCCCGGCGACGCCTCCGGTCCGGCCGTGGACGAGCTGGCCGGGGCTCGGATCCTCGTCGCCGACGACAACGCCGACATGCGGGCATACCTCACGCGGCTGCTCACCGGGCAGGGTTGGCGGGTGCGGGCCGTCACCGACGGCCGGCAGGCCCTCGACGAGGTCCACCGCGACCGTCCGGACCTGGTCCTCACCGACGTGATGATGCCGGTGCTGGACGGCTTCGACCTGGTCCGCCGGCTCCGCGCGGACCCGGCGACCCGGTCCCTGCCGGTGCTGGTCCTCTCCGCCCGTGCCGGCGGTCAGGCCAGCGTGGAGGGTCTCACCCTGGGCGCCGACGACTACCTGGTGAAGCCGTTCGCCGCGGCCGAGCTGATCGCCCGGGTCCGGGCCGGCATCCGGCGGGCCCGCCGCCACTCGGCCGCCGCCGCCACCCCACCTTCGGCGGTCGACGTGGCGTCGGCGCGGCCCGACCCCCGCAACACGGTCGCGCCGCCCCGGCCGGTCGCGGTCGGGCGGGACGCGCCGGTCCTGGCGCAGGCCCCGACCGACCCGAACGGGCTGGGCGACCCGAACGGGCTGGGCGACCTCGTGGACGTCGGGTGGACCTACCCGTCCGCACCCACCTCGGCGGCGGCCATGCGTCGGGACGTCCGGCTGATGCTCGACGACCTCGACGTCGACCCGGACGTGGTGGAGGATCTTCTGCTCGCCGCGTCCGAGGCGATGAACAACGCCGTCGAGCACGCGCAGCGGCCCAGCCGCCCGGAGGTGCGGGTCCGGCTCCAGGTGGGCGGCGGGCTGATCCGGATCTCGGTGCGCGACTTCGGCACCTGGCGGGACCGCCGGCCGGCGATGGATCGCGGGCGCGGCGCGTTGCTGATGAACGCCTACGGCGACGTGCGGCTGGTCTCCACGGCCGAGGGCACGACGGTGACCATCGAGCGCCGGTTGGACGATCCGGCCTGAGCCGGCCCGACGCGACAGGTCGGCGCGACAGGTCGGCGCGACAGGTCGGCGCGTCAGAGTCGGCGGCCGTTGGCGTCGCGGGCGATGATGCCGTCGAGCCGTTCCCCCGGGGTCAGCGTGGCCGGCTCGAACCAGAAGATCACCACCTGCTTGTCGAGACTCCACCGGGCCAACCGGGCATCGACCTGCCGACCGGCGACCGTGCCGATGATCCGGACGGCGGGGCCGACGAAGTAACCGAAGGTGGGCACCGGTTCGGCGGACAGGCTCTCGTCGTAGCCGATCTCGTGGAACCCGGCGCTGCGGTCGGACCCGTCGACGTCGTTGACCAGGATGTCCGTGGTCAGCAGGCCGTCCGGACCCTGACGACCGGCGGCCAACCCGATGGTCACCCCCGGCTCGCCGGACACCGACACCCCGACCATGTAGTAGACCCGGCGGTCGGAGCCGTGCCGCACCCCGCTGTCGATCAGCTGGCCCTGGGGCTTCGGGGCCGGGACGTCGCGGACCTTCGTCGGCGGTGGCGTGGGCTTCATCGCTTCCGGCACCATCGAGACACCGGACGACGGCGACCCGACGGCGACCGGCGGTGGACGCTCGGAGGCGGGCGGATCGCCCGGCCGGGTGACGACCCCCACCACGACGACGGCGGCGACCCCGGCCGCGAGCGTCGCCGTTCCCGCTCCGGCGACCCGCCGACGGGTACGCAGCCGACGCCCCTCGCGCATCACCAGGGTCAGGTCGAGCATGGCGTCGGGGCGCTCGGTCGCCCGCATGGCGTCGCGGAGCCGTTCCCACTCGCTCATCGGCGCGCCTCCCTGTCGGCCGGCCGCGGCGCGGCGGTGCGCAGCTTCTCCAAAGCTCGCGAGCTGGTGCTCTTGACCGTGCCCACGGACACGGCGAGGTCCCGGGCCACCTGCGCCTCCGGAAGGTCGAAGTAGTAGCGCAACACGACGATGGCCCGCTCACGAGGGCTGAGCGCGCCCAGGATGGTGATCAACCACTGCCGGGTGGCCACCTCGTCGGCCACGTCGTCGCGCCGCTGTTCCGGCACCTCGTCGGTCGGATACTCCCGCATCGGTCGCCGCCACCCGTCGACCAGGTGGTTGACCAGGGTACGGCGGGCGTACCCGTAGGCATCGTCGTCGTGGACCCGCGACCAGGACGCGTAGGTGCGGACCAGCGCGGTCTGCGCGGCGTCCTCGGCCTGGTGGTGGTCGCCGGTCATCAGGAACGCGGCATGCACGAGTCGCGCGGACGCCGCTCTCGCGAACTCGACGAACTCCGCGTCACCCCGCGCCACCGTGAACCCTCCCCCGTGCCACCACTGCTAGGGACGGGCGAGACCGGAAAAAGGTTGAGCCGAAATCACCTCAACCTTTCGCCGGTCTCGCCCGTCTTCTCCTCCGCTGCCGCCGATCGGCGGAGCGAGGGGAGAGACATGTCGACGAAGGTTACCCGCCGGTGGCGTATCGCCTCGGGGGCGTCACTGCTGGTGGTGGCGCTGCTCACCGGGTGTGCGCCGACAACCCCCGGGCAGGCCGACGCCGACCCCGTCGCCGCCGCGCCCCCGCCCCGCGGGTCGGCTCCGACCACCGCCGCGGGTCGGCCGACCGGAGTCACCGGTGTCCCACCCACGTCCGCGTCCGCCGTCCCGGTCGCCTACCCCGCCTCCGGCAGCAACCGCTGGTCGACGGCGTCCGCCGAGGCCGCAGCCGCGCACGGGACCGGCGGTCGGTTGCTGCGCTACCGGATCGCGGTGGAGCGCGACATCCGGGGCCTGCCGGTGGACGACATCGCCACGGCGATCTCCACGACCTTGAACGACCCCCGCGGGTGGACGGCCGGCGGGGCGTGGCGGCTGCGCCGGGTGGGTGCCGGTGACCCGACCGACTTCACCATCTACCTGGCGACCCCCGGCACCCGTGACACGCTCTGCCAGGACGTGCCCGACGCCTACACCTCGTGCCGCAACGGGGGCCGGGTGGTGCTCAA
This sequence comes from Micromonospora sp. NPDC048935, assembly GCF_043197875.1. Taxonomy (NCBI): domain Bacteria; kingdom Bacillati; phylum Actinomycetota; class Actinomycetes; order Micromonosporales; family Micromonosporaceae; genus Micromonospora; species Micromonospora sp. NPDC048935. The sequence goes on from NZ_JBICTZ010000007.1 coordinate 411,065, forward strand.
CGTGGCGCGCTGGGTCAAGGGGGTGCCGGGCTACGGCGCGACCCTGACCACCTACCGGGAGTACATGGTCAACCACGAGGTGGGGCACAAGCTCGGGTTCGGTCACGAGCGGTGCCCCGGGCAGGGCCGGCCGGCGCCGGTGATGCAGCAGCAGACGTTGGGCCTGCACGGCTGCACGGCGAACGCCTGGCCGTACCCGAAGGGCACGGCCCGCTACAGCGGGCCGGTCGGGGCGTACGACGACGACATCCCGCGGCGTGAGGGCGCGTACTCGGCGCCCTGATCCCGACGACCGGAGGCCGTGCCTCAGGAGCGGCGACGCTCCTGTTCGACCCGCTCGTCCAGCCGGCCCAACTCGTAGATGTCGGTGAGGCTGGTCGGCAGCCGCCGGACGTTGTCCGGCGTGGGGTCGGGACCCGCCTCGGGGTCGAGGGACGGCACGGGCGCGGAGGACGGCACGGGCGCGGAGGACGGCACGGGCGCGGAGGACGGCACGGGCGCGGAGGACGCCCGGCGGCGGCGCAGGAACAGCAGCGCCAGCACCGCGAGGGCGGCGGCGACCAGCAGGGAGTACGCGAGGGGCCAACCGTCGCGAGCGGGGCTGACGAGCACCGGCGAGGCAGCCGAAGCGGGGGTGTCGACGCCGTCGCGCGGGGACACGGCGGCCTCGCGGGTGCCCGTGCCGGTGGTGGGGCCGGCGGGGGCGGCGGGTGCCGCCGGTGTTCGGACAGCGACCGACGACCCGGCGGGCGCAGGGGTCGCGCCGGGCCCCGCGGTGGTGGGGCGGTCGGTGGCCGTTGGTGACCCGGGCGTGGCCGCCGGGGTGGCGGTCGGCGTCGCGCTCGGCGTCGCGCCGTGGCCGAGCAGGTCGTCGACGATCCGGCCGACGCCACCGAGGAGGTCCCCCACCGGGTCCGAGGTGGCCGACGGGGACGGCGCGGGCGCGAGGGCCAGGGTCAACATGAGGGCGACGACGGCAGGCACGGCTCCACCTCCGGGGTGTCGGTGTGCCCGGCACCGTACCGCAGGGTGAAAGGTGTGGGTGACCCCGCCAGGCCGGCGGCGGGGACGCGACCCGCGCGTCCCCGCCGAGGTGTCCCCGACGGTCGGACGGACACACCGCCGACCTGGTCACCTGCGGGCACCGGCCACGGTCGGCCGGAGGTCCGGGGCGCCGTCTGAGGTGTACGTGGTGGCCAAGGCCGGGACTCGGCCGTCATCACCCGATTGGACGAGCAATGGCGATGATCGGCTTTTTTCATGTGCGACGGACACCTCACGACGCCTAGGAAGGACCCATGACCAACGAGGTGACCGTTCCCCTGCTGCCCTGCGCGTCCATCGACGACATCGTCACCTTCTACGAGGTTCTCGGCTTCCACACCACGTACCAGCAGCGCAAACCCAACCCGTACGTGGCGTTGCGACGCGACGACCTGCATCTGCACTTCTTCGAGATGGCCGGCTTCGACCCCGAGCAGTCCTACGGCTCCTGCCTGGTCCTCACCTCGGACATCGCGGAGCTGCACCGGGCATTCGCGGCGGGAATGCGGACCGCGTACGGCAAGGTCCTGGTGTCCGGGACACCGCGGATGACGCGTCCCCGGGCGCGACGAAACTACGACGGCGTGGGCGGGTTCAGCGTCATCGACCCGGGCGGCAACTGGATCCGCGTGGTCCAGAACGTCGCCGAAACGCCCGCGGCGGCGACGGTGCCGCCCGGACGGCTCGCGAAAGCCCTGGCGAACGCCGTCGTGCAGGGCGACTCCAGGGGTGACGTCCAGCAGGCCATCCGAATCCTCGACAGCGCACTCGCCCGCCCACAACCCGATGACGACCCGGTCGCGCAGGTGGAGGTCCTCGTCTACCGCGCCGAGCTGGCAATGGTGCTGCGCGACCAGGAGACCGCACGGCAGTTGCTGGCCCGCGCGGAAGCCGTCGTACTCAGTGCCGACGAGACCCGGCGCGCGGCGCCGACGTTCGAGGCCGCGGCCGACCTCTCGGCGGCGATGCGGTAGGCCGACGAGGGATCCGGATGGCCGAGGGCTTCGGTCAGGCGTGCAGGGTGGGCCGGTAGACGAGCTCCTGGGTGCGGCCGTCGAGGATCCGGCTCTCGATCAGCTCCAGGTCGAAGTCGGCCGCACCTTGGAAGATCGGCTCGGTACCGGTCTTCCCGGTGATCACCGGGAAGACCGTCACCTGGACGAAGTCGACCAGACCGGCGGCCATCAGCGCCCGGTTCATCGACAGGCTGCCGTGCGAGCGCAGGGGCACCTCGGACTCCTCCCTGAGCCGGGCGACGACGTCGACGGCGTCGCCGCGCGCGACAGTCGCGTCCGGCCAGTCGAGGGGGCCTTCCAGCGTGTTCGACACCACTGTCGCCGGGAGGGCCCTCATCCTGGTCACCCAGGCGTCGCGGACCTCGGATTCCTCGGTGCTCGCGGCCAGCATCTGCGCGAACACCCGGTACGTGCGGGCGCCGAAGACCATGCGCTGCTCCGCGGTGTAGGCGTCCAGCCGGTGCGCGAGCAGCTCGGGGCCCTGTTTACCCCAGTAACCACCCCAGTTGCCGCTGGTGGTGCCGAAGCCATCGAGGCTGGAGAAGACGTCGACGGTGTAGGTGGCGGTCATGATGCGCTCCTGCTGTGGGTGAGTGCGGCACGACGTGTCCGCAGGTGGGCGTACTCGGTCTCGTTGCTGGTCAGTGCCATGGCCTGGTCGTAGGCGGCCCGGGCCTCGTCGTCGCGTCCGAGCCGGACCAGCAGCTCGGCTCGGGTGGCGGGCAGCCGGTGGTAGCCCGGGAGGTCGGGGCCCGCCAACTCGGCGAGGGCCACCGCCGGTCCGTGCACCTCGGCGACGGCGACCGCACGGTTCAGCGCGACGACCGGGGTCGGCGCGAGCGCGAGGAGCTGGTCGTACAGCGCCAGAACCTGCGACCAGTCGGTGGCGGCTCCGTCGGTGTGCACCGCGCCGATCGCGGCCTGGATCTGGTACGGGCCGGGCCGGTCGCGCCGCAGGCATCGCCGGACCAGGTCGTGCCCCTCGGCGATGAGTGCCCGATTCCACAGTGACCGGTCCTGGTCGGCCAGCAGCACCAACTCGCCGGTCGGGCCGAGCCGGGCGGGGCGGCGTGCCTCGGTCAGCAGCAGCAGGGCGAGCAGGCCCAGCACCTCGGGCTCGTCGGGCATCAACGCGGCCAGCTCGCGGGCGAGCCGGATCGCCTCGGTGCACAGGTCCGTTCTGATCAGGGGGCCGGCGGTGGACGCGTAGCCCTCGTTGAACATCAGGTAGAGCACGGTGAGCACGTACGGCAGCCGGTCCGGCAGCTCGTGGTCGGCGGGTACCCGGTAGGGGATGCCCGCGTCGCGGATCTTCTTCTTCGCGCGCACGATCCGCTGCGCGACTGTCGACTCCTGGGTCAGGTAGGCCCGGGCGATCTCCGGTACGTCGAGACCGCCGAGCAGGCGAAGCGTGAGGGCGGTCCGCGCGTCCGGGCCGAGCGCCGGGTGGCAACAGGTGAAGATGAGTCGCAGTTGGTCGTCTTGCACCGGTCCCACCTCTCGGGGCTGGTCCTGTTGGTGCAGCAGCAGGGCCTGGGCGTGCCGGGCCTCCCGGGTCGACTCCCGGCGGAGCCGGTCGATCGCCCGGTTGCGGGCGGTGGTCACGATCCAGGCGCCAGGGTTCGGCGGCGGGCTCTGCCACTTCTGCAACGCGGTGGTGAAGGCGTCCTGGACCGCCTCCTCGGCAAGGTTGATGTCACCGAGGAGGCGGGTCAGGGTGGCGACGCAGCGGCCGTACTCCGCGCGGTAGATGCTCGCCAGGTCCATGTCGGCTGACCGGCTCCCGTTCAGGCCTGGGACAGGTCGTCGAAGGGGCGCACCTCGATCGGGCCGCAGGCCGCCGCGCACTTCTCGGCCCAGGCGAGTGCCTGGTCCAGGTCCGCGCACTTGATGACCCAGAACCCGGCGATGTGCTCCTTCGTCTCGGCGAACGGCCCATCGCTCATGGCGGTGGCACCGTTCTCGATCCGAACGACTGTGGCGCTGTCCGGCGACCGGAGCCCTCCGGCGAAGACCCAGGCGCCCGCGGCCTGCATCTCGTCGTTGATCCGGCCGGTCTCCCGGAACATGGTCTGCGTCTCCTCGTCGGACGGGTCCGGCTCACCCTCGACGACGTGCACGGACAGCAGGTACTTGCTTCATGACGATCCTCCGCTGGTTCGATGGTGGGACGGGCGGTCGGTCAGGCGGCCAGGCGACGGGCGACAGCAGGGATAACGATCGCGGCCGCGACCAGGTGAGTGAGCATCAGCAGCGCCTTGGTGGCCGCCCCCGCGTCGACGATCACGTCCGGCACCAGCGACAGGACCGTCAGCACGACCGTCGTGCGAACGAACACGCGCCGCGGGTGCCGGGCGAAGCGCGACAGCACCGCGGCGAGGATCACCCCGACCAGCGAGAACGCGGCGGTCAGCACACCGAAGCCCGACACCGGAATCGGCGCGTCGGCCACGTCGAGGCTGATCCCCGCCGCGCGGCCGACGGCGGCGACGGCCATGGTGGCGGCGCTCGCGGCGACCGTGGCGGCGATACCGGCCCGGATCAGCGCGCCGACTGTCGACGTGGTGGTGGGGGCGGTGGTCGCTGTGGTGGTCATCGTGTCCTCCGGTGGGTGTGTGGCCCGCCGTGGTGGCGGGCCCTCACCAGAGCTACGAACTGAACCAACGCCGATCGACAGGTACGCCCAAAAAATCTGCGACGCGCCCCACCCCGCCGCGATCTTGCACTTTCTGTCGGCTAAATGTTCCGCCTTGCGGCTTTCGTCGGGGCAGAAAGTGCAAGATCGACGTGGGGTGGCGGGCTTGGGGACCGCGGGCTAGGGCTGGTTGGGCGTCTTGTCGGTCAGGTGCCAGATCTCGCGCATCGGGGCCCACCAGTCCCCCGAGCCGGGCTCGGCGATCGACTCCTGACACGGGTCGGTCAGCTTCCACCACTCCTGCGTCTGCGGGTCCGCCGCGATCAGCCGCAGGTCGGCCTCGTAGTCGTCACCGACGTACTCGTAGTAGCCGAAGAGCAGGTCGTCGTGGAGAAAGATGGTGTAGTTGCGGAAGTTCGCCTCCCGCAGCGTCTGCTCGACGCTCGGCCAGACGTCGGCGTGTAACCGCAGATAGGTTTCCCGCTGCTCCGGGCGGAGTCGGATCACGCAGCCATGACGTTGCACGTCGTGCCCCCTCGTGTGAACTGGTCGAATCGAGCTGGCCCGGGGGCCACGATCAACGGCCGCACACCGTCCGCCGGCCGGTGGCCGTGGTGGACGATGCGCGCTGACCGCCGGACCAGGCCGTGTGCCGGTCCGAGCGACCGATGATCCCAGCAGCCCGCGTCGAGATCAACACTCCGCCGGTGCGAGGTGTCTACCCGCAGCGACCACGCCACCCAGGCCGTCGAAGGCGATCCGCGTCGGCCTGGACCCCGGCGAGCGCCCGCCGGTCATCCACCCGGGGCCGACCACCAGTCACCACGATCCGCCGAAGACGCTGTGCTAGGAAACCACGGCGTCACGGTGGCGGTGGGGACCTGGTACGCCCCGGGACTGCGACATCGACCGCAGCCCCAGATAGAGGAACGGCAACAGCAGGAACAGGTCCGCCAGGTGCGCGACGGACGCCTCCCGGGTGACGCGGCTCAGCGGGAACACGACCGCGCCCACGCTGACCATGATGCCGACCGGAAGCGGTGCCACGCGCACCCTGGCCAGCACGATGCCCAGGACGAACAGGCTGAGGGGAAACAGCGGCCCGCACGTCCAGTACACCGCGAACGCGGCGAACGGGTGCTCGCCGAGTCGTTCGACCGCGTCGGCGTGGGAGACGGCGAACAGTCCCTCATGGATGCTCTGCACGCCGTAGGCCACGCCGCCGATCGCGCCGAACACCGTTACCGGCAACCCGACCGCGACGTACTTCGGCGTGCGGGGCCGCAGCCGCTCGAACAACCCGATCAGCCCGATGAGCCAGCACGCGGTCGACAACACGATGATCGTGCCGGCGGTGACGCCCTGAGTGTCGTTCTGCCAGAAGAAGCCGGCGAGCAGATTCAGCGCCGGGCCCAGGATGAGAAACATGACCGGAACGCTACGAGCGGCGTATCCGTACCGGATCTGCCATCGGTGGGCGTCGACCTACCGCGGTCGCGGTAGACCGACAAGCCCGCTGCGGTACGCGAACACGACCAGTTGTGCCCGGTCCCGAGCCCCCAGCTTCGTCATCGCCCGGTTGGTGTGGGTCTTCGCCGTGGCCGGGCTCATCCTCAGCCGTTCCGCCACCTGCACGGTCGACAGGCCGTCGGCGACGAGGCCGACCACCTCCCGTTCGCGCGAGGTCAGGCTGTCGAGGCCCGGTACTTCTGGGCCGCTGGCGAAGGCGGCGATGAGCCGTCTGGTCACGGTGGGCGCCAGCAGCGCGTCACCGGCGGCGACCACGCGTACCGCCCGGCGCAGTTCGTCCGGCTCCAGATCCTTGAGCAGGAACCCGCTCGCGCCGGCCTGTAGCGCGGCGAAGACGTACTCGTCCAACTCGAATGTGGTCAGCACGACGACGCGTACGTCGGGCAACCTGGCATCGGCGAGGATGCGCCGGGCGGCCGTCAAACCGTCCGTGCCCGGCATCCGGATGTCCATCAACACGACATCCGGCCGGTGTGCTCGGGTGAGGGCGATCGCCTCCTCCCCATCGACCGCCTCCGCGACCACCTCGATGTCCGGCGCCCGCTCCAGCAGGACCCGGAAGCCCGCGCGTACGAGGTTCTGGTCGTCGGCCAGCAGGACGCGAACCGTCATACCGGCAGCCACCCCCGCACCTCGAAGCCTCCGCCGTCGGCCGGCCCCGCTCGAAGCCAACCGCCCAGCCCGCCGGCGCGCTCGGCCATGCCACGCAGCCCGTTGCCGGCTACCGGGACGCCGCCCCGCCCGTTGTCGCGCACCGTCACCGACAGCCCGTCGGGACGGTATCCGACACGCACCTCGATCTGGGCCGCACCGGCGTGCCGCAACGCGTTCGTCACTGCCTCTTGGACGATGCGGTAGGCGGTGGTCTCCACGGCCCGCGGTAACGCGCGCGGCACGCCGTCGCAGGTCACGACCGCACCTGTCGACTCGGCCAGCGCGGGCAGCCGATCGAGCGTGGGCGTCGGCGGCTCCGGCCGGCCGCCGGGGTGCCGTCGCGCAGCACGCCCACCGCCGCGCGTAACTCCACCATCGCCTCGCGGCTGGCCCGGCGCACCTCACGCAGCGCGGCTCGGGCCTGGGCGGGATCCTCGTTCAGCACGTCGGCCGCGACGCCCGCCTGCACCGACACCACGGCCAGGGTGTGCGCCGTGACGTCGTGGAGCTCCCGGGCGATGCGGATACGGTCCTCGACGATCCGCTGCTCGGCGGCCCGGCTCTGGTCGGCCGCCAGCAACGCCAGTTGGGTCCGGCGCCCGCGCACCACCTCACCGAGCAGCAACGCCGCGACGAATACCACAGTCGAACTGTCCAGCGACGCGTCGAACGGTCTCGCGCCGGCCACCGCCACCCGCCCCTGGGCGTCCAGGAGTACGAACAGGGCCGCGACGGGGAGACCCACGCGCCGCCGCGACGCCGCACCGACGGAGTACAGCGCGACCCACGCGGGCACCGACGGCGCGCCACCCGGGTAGTGGTTGATGTGGTAGGCCAGGTAGAGCCCGCCCACGACGATCAGCACACCGACCGGCCACCGCCGTCGAACGGGCAGCACCAACACCATCACGGCGGCAGCCGCGTACGCCCACAGGTCCGGCACTCGGTCACCCAGCGCCACCGGCGTCGTCGCGAGCCGGTACGCAGTCAGCACACCCACGGCCGCCACGATCATCGTCTCCACGACCCACCGCCGCATACCGCCAGACTGTACGGACTGCCAGACCCGACGACATACCACGAACGTGGTATCCGCCTCGCGGTCCAGGCTGGTACTCGGTCGACGCCGGCAGTTCTACGGACGGCGCAACGTCGACCACCCGATTCATCTGACGGACGTCAACCGGAAACGCAATCGTTTCCTTGTGGCGGTGCGACGCAACTCACGAAACCCTGCACGATCACACGAACGCGAACTAGGGTCAGTACGACATCGTTTCGCGGGGGGTGCGGCATGCTGGGTGGTCAGCAGGTGGGCGCGGGTGCCGAGGTTCCGGCCGCCCGGGTCCCCCGGTGCACCGGCAGCGGCCTGTTCGCCGTGGTCATCGACCTGCTGCGCGAGGTCGGCTTCGACCGGATGACCATCGACGCCGTCGCCGCCCGTGCCCACGTCAGCAAGGCCACCATCTACCGGCGCTGGGACGGCAAGGCCGAGTTGGTGGTCGCCGCCCTGCGCGACCGGCACGTGGGGGTGCACAACCCGCCCGACACCGGCACCCTGCGCGGCGACCTGATCGAGCTGCTGCGCGCCACGGCCGACATCTGCGTGGCCGACTGCGACCTGATGCAGGCGCTGACCTTCGCCATGCGGACCAACCCCGAATTGGAACGCCTGGTACGCCACCAGGTGCTGCCGGCCGGACGGGTGGCCAGCACCGCCATCCTGGTCCGTGCCGCCGCACGCGGGGAGATCCCGCCCGAGGCCGGCGAACGGGAGTTGTTCCACGATCTCGCGCCGGCGCTCACCCTGTCCCGCATCGTCGCGCACGGCCTGCCCGCCGACGACACGTTCCTCACCCAGGTCGTCGACCAGGTGCTCATCCCGGTCCTCCGCTACCAGCCCGACCGCCCCTCTCAGGCCTGACTCATCGACATCCGCGACACGGAAGGCTTCACCATGCCCGGAACCACCTCGACCGCACCTGGCGCACCCGGCGCCGGGGCGTCGACAAGCACGCCGCACCCGCGGCGCTGGATCGCGTTGGCGGTCATCGCGGTCTCGCAGCTGATGGTCGTCCTGGACGCCACCATCGTGAACATCGCACTGCCGCAGGCCCAGTCCGACCTGGGCATCACCGACGCGAACCGGCAGTGGGTGATCACCGCCTACACGCTGGCCTTCGGCGGGTTGCTGCTGCTCGGCGGCCGGATCGCCGACTACTGGGGCCGCAAGCGCACCTTCCTGGTCGGCATGACCGGTTTCGCGCTCGCCTCCGCCCTGGGTGGCCTGGCCACCACCGGCGGCATGCTCTTCGCCGCCCGCGCGTTGCAGGGTGCGTTCGGCGCGCTGCTCGCCCCCGCCGCGTTGGCGCTGCTCACCGTTCTGTTCACCGAGGCGACCGAGCGGGCCAAGGCGTTCGCGGTGTACGGCGCGATCGCCGGCGGCGGGTCGGCTGTCGGTCTGCTGCTCGGCGGGGTGCTCACCGAGTACGCCGACTGGCGCTGGTGCCTGCTCGTCAACATCCCGGTCGCCGCCATCGCCATCGCGTTCGCGATCCCGCTGGTGCCGGAGAGCCGGGCGCACGGCAACACCCGCTACGACGTGCCCGGCGCGGTCGTGGTGACCGCCGGCCTGGTCTCCCTGGTGTACGGCTTCACCAAGGCCGCCGAGGACGGTTGGGACGCCGCCGCGACGCTCGGTTTCATCGCCGCGGGCGTGGTGCTGCTCGCCGTCTTCGTGGTGATCGAGCTGCGCTCCAGCCACCCGCTGCTGCCGCTGCGAATCGTCCTGGACCGCAACCGGGGCGGGGCGTTCCTCACCTCCACGCTGATCGGCGCCGGCCTGTTCGGGGCGTTCCTCTTCCTGACCTTCTACTTCCAGGTGGTATTGCAGTACAAGCCCCTGGAGGCGGGTCTCGCGTCGCTGCCGGTCACCGCCGGTGTGCTGATCGCCGCGGGTGGCGCCAGCCAGCTGATGCCACGACTGGGCGCCAAGCCGCTGATGCTCGCCGGTGCCGTGCTCGCCGCCCTGGCCATGCTGGTGCTGACCCAGATCGACGTGGACACCTCGTTCCTCACCCACCTGCTGCCCGCCCAGGTGATCCTGGGCCTGGGGCTGGGCTTCACCTTCGTGCCGCTGTCCAGTCTCGCCCTGGTCGGGGTGCCGGAGCACGACGCGGGCGCGGCCAGCGCGACGCTCAACGCCACCCAGCAGGTCGGTGGCTCGCTGGGCACCGCGCTGCTGAACACCTTCTACACCAGCGCGGTCGCCGCGTACCTGGTCGGCCGTGCGCCGAACCCGGTCACCCAGGTCGACGCCCTGGTACACGGTTACCGGGTGGCGTTCGCCTGGGGAGCGGCGCTGATCGTGCTCGCCGGACTGGCCACCCTGGTCCTGGTGAAGGTCCGCAAGGAGGACGTCCCGACCGGCAACACCGTGCACATGGGCTGAGCCCGACCGACGTGGCCGCCAGCCGGGCCGCTCCGAGCGTGGGGTGGACCGGTCGGCGGCCACGTCGGGTAGCGTCCGACCATCGTCGAAAATCCGTTTGAGGAGATCCATGTCAACCCCTGCTGACCAGATCATCACCGCTCTGCGCGCGGGCCACGAGGAGCTTGCCGCGCTCGTACGGGACCTCAAGGAGGACGACCTGCTCCGCCCGTCGGGGGCCAGCGAGTGGCAGGTCTCCCAGGTGCTGAGCCACCTGGGCAGCGGCGCCGAGATCAACCTGGCGACGCTGGACGCCGCCCGCACCGGCGCGCCCGCACCGGACGCGGACTTCAACCCCGGCGTCTGGGCGCGCTGGGACGCGATGTCCCCGGCCGAGCACGCCGCCGGGTTCCTCGCCGCCAACGAGCGGCTGGTCGAGGCGTACGAGGCGCTGGACGCCGAGACCAGGGCCTCGCTCCGGATCGACCTCGGTTTCCTGCCGGCGCCGGTCGACGTGGCCACCGCGGCCCGGTTCCGGCTCAGCGAGTTCGCGCTGCACCAGTGGGACGTCGAGGTGGCGTTCAACCCGTTCGCGGCGGTGACGCCGGATGCGGTGTCGCTGCTGCTCGACCAGGTCGCCGGCATGCTGGGCTGGACCAGCCGGCCGCAGGAGCTGGCCGGGCGGGAGGCGACCCTGCTGGTTCGCCTGCACGCGCCGGAGCGGACGTTCGGGCTGCGGCTGGGCGAGAAGGTCGAGATCGTCGACGCGCCGGCGCAGGCCGACGGTGAGCTGACCGCACCCGCCGAGGCGTGGCTGCGGTTGGCGGTCGGCCGGCTCGGCTCCGCGTACACCCCGGAGGGCGTGCGGGTGACCGGCCCGCTCACCCTCGACGACCTGCGCCGCGTCTTCGTCGGCTTCTGAGCGTCGCCGCGCGGGCCGGTCGACCCGGCCCGCGCGGCACGTCAGCCCTTCACGCAGACCACCTGCTTGAGGTGCGCCACCACCTCGACCAGGTCGTCCTGCTGGGCCATCACCTCGGTGATGTCCTTGTACGCGCCGGGGATCTCGTCGACCACCCCGGCGTCCTTGCGGCACTCCACCCCGGCGGTCTGCGTGGCCAGGTCCGCCGTGCTGAACGTCCGCTTGGCCTGCGCCCGCGACATCCGCCGCCCGGCCCCGTGCGAGGCCGAGCAGTACGCGGCCGGGTTGCCCCGACCCCGCACGATGTACGAGCCGGTGCCCATCGAGCCGGGGATGATGCCCAGGTCACCCCGGCCCGCCCGGATGGCGCCCTTGCGGGTGACAAGCACGTCCACCCCGTCGTAGCTCTCCTCGGACACGTAGTTGTGGTGGCACGAGATCGGCTCGTCGTAGCCGACCTGCGGGAAGTGCTCGCGCACCACACCGCAGAGCAGGGCCAGCATGACGGCCCGGTTGCGCCGCGCGTACTCCTGCGCCCACCACAGGTCCCGCCGGTACGCGTCCATCTCCGGCGTGCCGGCGAGGAACACCGCCAGGTCCCGGTCGGGCAGGTCGGCGTTGTGCGGCAGCCCCCGGGCCACCCCGATGTGCCGCTCGGCCAACTCCTTGCCGATGTTGCGGGACCCGGAGTGCAGCATCAGCCACACCCGGCCCTCGTCGGCACCGCCCTGCTCCAGGCAGACCTCGATGAAGTGGTTGCCCCCACCGAGGGTGCCGAGCTGCCGCCGCGCCCGGGTCTCCAGTTGCGCCACCCGCCGGTCCAGGCCCGCGAAGCGGCCCCAGAAGTCGTCCCAGCCGGCCTGCTCCAGGCCACGGATCCGACGCGGGTCGACCGAGTCCTGCCGCTGGGCGAAACCGACCGGGATGGTGGCCTCGATGGCGGACCGCAGCCCGGCCAGGTCGTCCGGCAGGTCGGCGGCGGTCAGCGAGGTACGCACCGCCGACATGCCGCAGCCGATGTCGACGCCGACCGCGGCCGGCGAGACGGCCTGTCGCATGGCGATCACCGAGCCGACCGTGGCGCCCTTGCCGAAGTGCACGTCGGGCATGACGGCGACGCCCTGCACCCAGGGCAGCGCGCCGATGTTGCGCAGTTGCCGGGCGGCCTGCGGCTCGATGGCGTACGGGTCGGTCCAGACCCGGACCGGTGCCCGGGTACCGGCGAGGGGGGTGAATCCCATCGTGGTCTCCTTCTGTCGTGCGGTGACCGATAATGATCAAGTCTTGTCCGGCCGGGTCGGGCTTCGGGGGCGGATACGAAACGGCCGCCCGATCCCGGTGGGATGGGCGGCCGGCGGACGCGTCAGCGTCGGCGTCAGTCGCGCCACCCCGGCTCGTTGCCCCGCAACGCGCCATCGGCACAGGATGTGGCAGTGCCGAGCACAGACGCGCCGGCAGGAAGCAGGCGCCGGGCGGCATCGGTGCGGATGCGTCGCGGCACGGCGTACTCCCTCCGGGTGTGCTCGGTCGAGGTTGCACCGACGAGACTAGGAGGGCTGCGGCGCGTCCGCAATGGATATCGCCGCCCCCCCGGGCCGTCGACCGCCTGCGCGCCTGTTCACCGTCCGTCCGACTGCGCGACGTGCCGCGCTCACCTGGCGCGGCTAGCTTCGCGCGGGCACTGTCCGCCCCTGTTCCGGGAGAGCCACCATCACCACCACCTGGCCGTCGCACCGCACCGGCACGGTCGACACCGCAGCGGACCTGACGGGCAAGGACGCGGGTCGGAGGGCGTACGGCACGGGGTCTGGTTGGGCGGTGCTGAGCGGGGTGGTCCCCGCGCTGGTGGCGCTGGTGCTGGGCCGGTGGCGGCTGACCGGTCCGGCGCTCTGGGCCGACGAACTGGCCACCTGGGGCGCGGTCCGGTTGAGCTGGTCGCAGCTCTGGCAACTCGCCGGCTCGGTGGACGCGGTCCTGACGCCCTACTACGCCCTGATGAAGGCGTACACCGCCGTGGCCGGCACGTCCACGGCCGCGTTGCGGCTGCCCTCGGTCGCCGCCATCACCGTCGCCACGGTGGTGGTGACCGCGCTCGGGCGTCGACTCGGCGGCACCGCGACGGGCCTGTTGGCGGGGCTGCTCTTCGCGATCCTGCCGGTGACCTCCCGGTACGCGCAGGAGGCCCGGTCCTACGCCCTGGTGATCCTCGGTGCCGCTGTCGCCGTGTGGTTCCTGGTCAGCCTGCTGGAGGAGCCCAGGCGCCGGCACCTTGTCGGGTACGCCTCCGCCGTCGGTCTCGTCGGGCTCCTGCATCCGCTCAACGGTCTGCTGATGCTCGCGGGTCACGCCGTCGCGGTCGGCTGGTGGCAGCTTTCCCGAAGTGCCCAGGGCTGGCGGACCGTGCGGCGGTGGGTGGCGGCGGCCGGTATGGGAGTGCTGCCGGCGCTCGTGCTGTCCGTCTGGGGCTGGGGGCAGGCGGCCCAGGTGTCCTGGATCGCGCTCGTCAACCTGGCCGCCCTCCAGGCGTTCCCGGAGCGGCTCTTCCACTCCGCGGCCGTCGGCGGGCTCGTCCTCGTCCTCGCGGTTCTCGGCGTGCGTCGTGCCCCGGCGTCCGTCTGCCTGGCCGGCGCGGCGTTCGTCCCGCTGGCGCTGCTGTTGCTCGCCGGCACCCACCTGCACGTCTGGGTGGCCCGCTACGTGCTGGTCGTGCTGCCGGCGCTGGCCGTCCTCGCCGCGTCCGCCCTGGCCCAGGCCGGGCGGTCGTCGGCAGTCGTCGCGGTCGGCCTGGCCGTCGTCCTGGCCTTTCCCGCACACGTCGCGGTACGCGCCCACGCCGGTCACAGCCAGGACTCGTACCGCATCGCGGCGGTCATCGGTCCCCGCTACCGACCCGGCGACGTCGTGGTGTTCCCGGACAGCCACCCGAGCATCCCCTGGTCACCACGCGACATCTACGAGCGTTACCTGCCCGCCCCACGCCCCCCGGACGTGCTGCGCGTCGCCCCGCAACGCAGCGACGGCCGGTTCCTGGCGACCGAATGCCCGGACGCCACCTGCCTCGGCACACCACCGCGCGTCTGGGTCGTCGGAGCCGATCCCTCGGCCGACCCGCTACGCGACATGGTGCCCGGCAAGCGGGAGCGCATCAGCGCCGGCTACCGGGAGGCGGAGCGCTGGCGGTACCCGCTGCTGAGCATCACCCTCCTAAAGCGCAGGACGTGAGACCCCCGGCGAGCACGTGCGCTCGCCGGGCGGATGTCACCCTCGCTCAAAGCCCGCTCGCCGCAGCCCGGCCCAGGCGGATGTCACCCTCGCTGCCTGTAGAGCTGCCCCGCAGGTGGGGCAGCGCCACAGCGCCACAGCGCCACAGCGCATCTGCGCATCTGCGCACACGGCATCGCACCGCCACAGCGCCTACCACGGCGAAGCGGCTTGACCGGGTCAGCCCGCCGCGCCCGTCACCGCCGGCACTCGGTCCGCCCCACCCACGGGGCAGCTCTACACGTCACGAACACCTCGTGTCCAACCCACCGATCGGACCAACGGACTCCAGACACAACCGTCACCGCCGGCACTCGGTCCGCCCCACCCACGGGGCAGCTCTACAGGGTCCGAGGACCTAGGTCGAATCCCGGTCGAGCCGAGGCGGCGCTCCGGGCACGACCGACCCAGGACCCGCAGGCGCGGCGGCGGACCGTCGGCGAGCCGGGCTCCCGGGAGCCGTAGGGCAGACTCGCGGGCATGGTGGAGACCTCGGTGCGCCTGCTGCGGCTGCTGACCCTCCTACAGGTCCGCCGGGAGTGGTCCGGCGCGGAACTGGCCGACCGGCTGGCGGTCACCACCCGCACCATCCGCACCGACGTGGAGCGGCTGCGGGTGCTGGGCTACCAGATCGAGTCCCACCCGGGGGTCGCCGGAGGTTACCGGCTCGGCGCCGGATCGGCACTTCCGCCGCTGCTGCTCGACGACGACGAGGCCGTGGCGGTGGCCGTCGGGCTGCGGGCCGCCGCCGGCGGTTCGGTGACCGGCATCGAGGAGACCTCGCTACGCGCGCTGGCGAAGCTGGAGCAGTCGTTGCCGTCGCGGCTGCGGCACCGGGTCGACGCCCTGCGGGCGGCAACGGTCTCGGCTGCGGGCGGTGGCCCGACCGTGGACGCCGACACGATCACCACCATCTCGACGGCGGCGCACCGGGCGGAGCGCCTGCGGTTCGACTACGCCGGGCACGACGGCACGGCCACCGTGCGCGACGTCGAGCCGTACCGGCTGGTCTACACCGGGCGGCGCTGGTACCTGCTGGGCTGGGACACCGACCGGGCCGACTGGCGCACCTTCCGCGCCGACCGGATCCAGCCCCGGGTGCCGACCGGCCCGCGCTTCACACCCCGGGAGCCGCCAGGTGGCGACGCGGTCGCGCACGTGCTGCGCGGCGTCGGCTCCGCCGCCTGGCCGCATCCGGCACGGGTACGCCTGCACGCGTCGGCGGACCAGATGGCGCAACGCATCCCCAGCACGGCCGGCCTGCTGGAGGCGATCGACGAGCGGACCTGCCTGCTGCACACCGGTGGGGAGTCGCTGACCAACCTGGCCGCCTTCGTCAGCACCCTGGAGGTCGACTTCGACGTACTCGACCCGCCGGAGCTGCACGCGGTCGTGCGCGCCGTCGCCGCCCGGTTCGGTCGCGCCGCTCAGGTGTCGTAGCTGCCCCGCTTCGGCCCCGCCACCATCGTCCAGTGTCGTGGTGACGGAGCCGAAGTACCGATCCCTGATCGTGCCGTCCGATGAGGCGGGGCGGCAGACGGGCTCGTCGGGCCGGGCAGGTTACCGGGCGAGACTAGGACTGCGGCACCAGCCGGAACGACTGCGCCGCGGTGCCGTTGCAGGCGTACTGGATGAGCTGGACGCTGTCCGCCGTGGACGCGCTGGGCACGTCGAGGCACTTGCCGCTGAGCCGGTTGACCAGGCGGTAGTAGCCGCCGCCCTCGGGCTCGGCACGCCACTGCTGGTTGGTGCCGTCGCTGTAGGACCAGAGCTGGATCGGCGCCGAGTCGGCGGTCGAGCGGTCGGTCACGTCGAGCACCTGGGCGGCGTTGGTGCGGTTGTTGACCCGCAGGTAGCCGCCGCTGGTCGGCACGAACTGGTACTGCTGCGCGGCGCTGCCGTTGCACGCGTACTGCTGGATGGCCGTGCCGTTCGCGCTGGCGGCGGCCCGCGCGTCCACGCACTTGCCGTTGCCTCGGTTGACCACGGTGTGCCAGGCCGTCGGCGAGATGTCGCCGGACGGCGGGGGCGTGGTCGGGGGGACGGTGCCCGCGCCGGCGAGCCAGTGCAGCCCGTCGATCAGCAGCTGGTTCTGCTGCGCGCTGTCGAACGTGGACGACAGCCCGGTGTTGGTGCTGTAGTTCATCGCGTTGTGCCCGAAGTTGGCGTAGAGCATCTTGTACTGCCGGTTGCTCCACACCAGCGGGTAGTAGCCGCCGTACCAGGACTGGTTGGGGTCGGTGCCGACCGGGAAGCTGGATGCGTCGACCGAGGCGAGGATGTCGATGTTCGGGTTCTGTCGCAGGTCGTTGCTCCAGGAGTACCACTCGCTGATCGACGAGGGGAACGTCGCGGGCAGGTTGCGGGTGGCGGGGTGGGTGCGGTTGTCGGCGCGCATGGTGACCCGGGTCGGCCCCCAGGTGTTCGTCTGGAACGAGCCGGAGCCGAGGAAGGTGTTGTAGTACCAGCTCCAGCTCGACGGGTTGTCGGTCCACGCGCTGACGTGGAAGCCCAGCCACGCCCCGCCGTTTTGCATGTACTGCTGGAACGCGCCGCGCTGCGCGGTGGGCGGCGCGTCGTCGAGGAACATGACGACCTTGTACTGGGCCAGGTTCGCGGTGTTCAGCAGGCTCCAGTTGTTGGTGGCCTCCCAGGAGAAGCCGTACTGGGCGGCGGCCTGCGGGAACCAGGCGCGGGCGTCCTTGACGAAGTCGATGTGCGCGGCGTCCCAGGTGCCGTTGTAGAAGGCCAGCACCTTGAACGTCGGCGCGGCCTGCGCACTCCGCGAGGCGTTGACCGCGAGGCCGGCGCTCAGCGCGACGACCAGGGCGACGAACAACGACAGGATTCGTCTGGTACGGGAGGAGAGTTCTGCGATCACCTGATCGTCCCTTCGGTGGGGACGCGCGCCGCCGCGTCGACCTTCATCTGTTCACAAGGTTTACAGATAGACGAAAGGTTATGCGGTGTCACCGGTGGCGTCAATCGCGCGTCGGTCGATCGGGTGGGATTCCTGCGACAGCGGGTACCCCGGCCGGATGACCAGCCCGGATGCCGTCGACGTCGACCAGCCGCTCGCCGTCGACGTGCCCGCCGCGCCGCACGATGCCAGCGGCGAGTGGGTGCCGACCCGTGACCTCGCCGGGCTCGCACCCGCGGCCCGGCCGGCCCGCCGCTGGACCCCGCGTCGGGTGGTGGCCACCCCGGCCGCACTGGACCACCCGCACGGCCAGCGGATCGTCGAGCGGGTGCGGGCACAGGGCATCGAGGTGGAACACCTGCGCTCCAACCGGCTCACCGGGGTACGCGGACCTACCGACCGGGAGACGTACGCGCGGGCCAAGGCGACCATGGCGATCGTGGTGAGCCCACCCTCACGGCGCACCCTGCAACCGATCGCGCCCAGCGCCGACTGGCGGGTCGACCTCGCCGAGGGCTGCCCGGCGCACTGCCAGTACTGCTACCTCGCCGGCTCGCTGTCCGGCCCACCGGTGACCCGGGTGTACGCGGACCTCGACGACATCCTGGCCGGGCTGGCCGCGTACGCCGGGCGTGGGACGGTGACCAGCCGCAACGCGCGGCGCGCCGACGAGGGCACCACCTTCGAGGCGTCCTGCTACACCGACCCCCTGGCGCTGGAGCACCTGACCGGGAGTTGGCGGCGGGCGGTGGAGCACTTCGCCGGCTGGGACGCGCCGGTGCAACTGCGCTGGACCACCAAGTACGCCGACGTGGACACGTTCGTCGGCCTGCCGCACGCCGGCCGCACCCGGGTCCGCTTCAGCGTCAACTGCGCCCCGGTGAGCGAGCGC
This sequence comes from Micromonospora sp. NPDC048935, assembly GCF_043197875.1. Taxonomy (NCBI): domain Bacteria; kingdom Bacillati; phylum Actinomycetota; class Actinomycetes; order Micromonosporales; family Micromonosporaceae; genus Micromonospora; species Micromonospora sp. NPDC048935. The sequence goes on from NZ_JBICTZ010000007.1 coordinate 429,369, forward strand.
TTCGAGGGCGGCACCGCCCGGGTGCCGCAGCGGCTGGCCGCGCTGCGCCGGCTCGCCCTCGACGGCTACCCGGTCGGGCTGACCATCGCCCCGATCATCGCGATGCCCGACTGGCGGAACCGCTACGGCGAGTTGCTCGACGAGGTCCGCGCGGCGGTCGACGGGGTGCCGGAGCTGGACCTGACCGCCGAGCTGATCACCCACCGGTTCACGCCGGGCAGCAAGGAGGTGCTGCTCGGCTGGTACCCGCGCACCCGGCTGGAGATGGACGAGCAGTCGCGCAGCCGCAAGCACGGCAGGTTCGGCGCGGTGAAGTACGTCTACCCGCGCGACACCATGGCGGAGCTGCGCGCCTGGTTCGCCGCCGAACTCGCCGCCCGGGTGCCGGCCTGCCGGATCCTCTACTGGACCTGATCACCCGACCGACGGGCGGGCGACCGGGGCGGCGAAGAACGTGTCCGGGTACGGCTCGTCGCGCAGGCTGTAGTGCCACCACTCCCGGTCGTAGTTGACGAAGCCGGCGTCGGTCATCAGCCTCTGCAACAACCGCCGGTTGTCCCGCGCCGTCCCGGTGATCCGGGGGTCGGCGGTGTGCGCGCGGGAGTCGAAGCAGTCGAAGCCCGTACCCATGTCGATGCTGTTGTCGGCGAAGCGCCGCGCCCGGGGTGCGGTGCAGGCGACAAGCGGCTGCCCGGCCCGGTACGCGGGCTGGCCGGCGGCGGGCTCGTCGACGAGCGTCAGGTCCATGGTGCTGCCGCGGCTGTGCGCGGTGGGTGCCCCGATGTAGCCCTCGGCGAAGAGCCGGTCCTTGGCCACGTCCGGGTAGAACTCGGCCTTGGTCTGCTGCTCACCGGGGCGCTTCGACCAGGCGACGAAGTCGTCCACCGCCGGCTGCGGGCGGTAGCAGTCGTACACCTTGAGGCTGTGCCCACCGGTCAGCGCGGCGTCCTGCACCCGGCGCAGCGCCTCGGCGGCCTGCCGGGTGAGCAGGCACAGCGGCTCGGCGTAGCCGGCGATCGGGCGGCCGACGAAGTTGTGCGCCGTGGCGTAGCGGATGTCGGCGTGGATGCGCGGGTCCAGGTCGGTCAGCACCACGAACCCCGGCAGCGGCGGCGCGGCAGCGGTGGCGGACACGGTGGGGGCGGGGTTCGGCGTGGGGGTGGTGCTGGCGGGCGTCGACGGTGGTGCGGCCGGCGCGGGGCGGGGCTCCGGTCGCGAACAACCACCCAGCAGCGCGGCGAACGCGAGCACGACGGCGATGCGGTGGCGCACGAGTCCTGTCTATCAGCCGCGTCCGGCACGGGGTGCCGGATCAGCCAGCCCGGCACCCCGTGCCGACTCAGCCCCGCCCGGCACGCCGTGCCGACTCAGCCTCGGTCAGGTGGTCGCGGAGGAAGACCAGCGCCGCCTCGTCGTCGTCGATCCCGCCGGCCTCGTGGCCGTTGTAGCGCCACACTGCCAGCTCGGTCGGCCCGGCGTGCGCGTTGACCGCCGCGTAGACCGTCGAGGGCGGCACGATGTCGTCCATCAACGCCACCGAGTACTTCGCCGGGCGGCGGCAGCGGCGGGCGAAGTTGACCCCGTCGACGTACGCGAGGGTGGTCAGCACCCGCTCCTCGGCGTCGCGGTGGATCGCCAGGTAGTCGCGGATCTCCCGGTAGGGGCGGGCGGCGGTGGCCACCACCGCGCGTGGCATGTCGCAGAGGAACGGCACGTGCGCGACCACCGCCCGCACCCCGGGTGCCAGCGCGCCGGTGGCGAGCGCCAGCCCGCCGCCCTGGCTGTGCCCGAGCACCGCCACCCGGGTCGGATCGACGAGCGGCAGGGTCCGGACGGCGTCCACCGCCCGGACCGCGTCGGTGATCAGCCGCCGGTAGTAGTAGGTCTTCGGATCCGTGATGCCGCGGGTGGTGACGCCTGGCGCCTCGGGGCCGGCCTCGCCGAGGTCCGGGGTGTCGCCTCGGCTCCATCCCGAGCCCTGCCCCCGGGTGTCCATCTGGAGGTGCGCGAACCCGGCCGCCGCCCAGAGCAGGTTTTCCAGCGGGTGCCCACGCCCGCCGCCGTAGCCGGCGAACTGGACCACCGTGGGCAGGGCCGCGTCGGCGCCGCGGGGCACCCGCAGCCAGGCTCGCACGGTCTGGCCGGCGAACCCCGCGAAGGTCACGTCCAGGACGTCGATGCTCGTCAACTCGGTCGCGATCGGCTCGGTCCGGACCGGCCAGCCGGCGTCCCGGGCCTCCGCCAGGGTGCCGGCCCAAAAATCGTCGAAGTCCGTCGGCTCCCGGACGATGCCCCGGTAGTCGCGTAGCTGTTCCTCAGGTAGATCGGTGTACATGCCGCCCTCGGTCCGCGAACTTCCGGAAAGCTTCCGCAACTTTGCCGAACGCTAGAACCGACCTGGCATGTCGTCAACCCCCGTCGGTGAGGCAAGATGACGCGTGGAACGGGCACACCGTTCCGGGATCCTCGGTTGACGACGCTCGTGGTCGTTCTTCCGGCTCGGTGAAGGAGACGCGGGTGGGCGCGGACGACGGACGCAGGGTGACCATCACCGCGATCGCACGGGAGGCCGGGGTGTCGGTGCCGACCGTGTCGCGGGTGCTCAACGGTCGCTCCGATGTCGCCCCGGGCACCAGGGAGCGGGTCGAGGAGTTGCTGCGCCACCACGGCTACCGGCGTCGCACCAGCCGCAGCGTCCGCCGCGCCGGCCTGGTCGACCTGGTCTTCAACGACCTGGACAGCCCCTGGGCCGTGGAGATCATCCGGGGTGTGGAGGATGTCGGGCACGGCGCGGGCGTCGGCACGGTGGTCTCCGCGATCCACCGACAGCCCACCGCCGCCCGGCAGTGGCTCCAGAACCTGCGCACCCGGGCCACCGACGGCGTCATCTTCGTGACCTCGCACCTGAGCCCGCCGCTGCACGCGCAACTGCGCCGCCTCAACGTGCCGGTGGTGGTCGTCGACCCGGCCGGCGTCCCGGCCATGGACGTGCCGACGATCGGTGCCACCAACTGGGCCGGCGGGATGGCCGCGACCGAGCACCTGCTCGCGATCGGGCACCGGCGCATCGGCCTGGTGGCGGGGCCGACGCACCTGCTGTGCAGCCGGGCGCGGCTCGACGGTTATCGGGCCGGGTTGGAGAGCGCCGGCGTGCCGGTGGACGACGTGCTGATCTACCCGGGCGACTTCTACCACTCCTCCGGGTTCGCCGGCGGAACCGCGCTGCTCGACCTCGCCGATCCGCCAACCGGCATCTTCGCCGCGAGTGACCAGATGGCCTTCGGGGTCTACGAGGCCATCCGGCGCCGAGGGCTGCGGGTGCCCGACGACGTGAGCGTCATCGGCTTCGACGACCTGCCGGAGGCCCGCTGGGCGTCGCCACCACTGACCACTGTGCGCCAACCGTTGGTCGAGATGGGACGGCTGGCGGCACGGACCGTGCTGCGCCTGGCCCAGGGCGAGGGCATCGACTCGCCGCGGGTGGAACTCGCCACCGAGTTGGTCGTCCGCGACAGCACCGCCCCACCGTCCGGCTCGCCCGGCCCGTCGTGACGGTCGGAACCGGGTCGGAGACCGGGTGGACCTGTTCCGGTCCGATCCCGAAAATTTCGGGTGCCGGGGTGATCACGGCGGCGCGGTGAGCGACCGGGGGTCGCCCACCGTGCCGCGCGGTCAGTGGTGGTGGTGCGCGCGGACGGCCTGGCGAATGGTTACCGGCAGCGCGGGCGCGCCGTCGACCGGTGCCGGGTCCTCGGCGGTCGGTGCCACTCCCCCGGCGGCGATCCGGTCCAGGGTGGCCAGCCCGGCCGCGTCGACCTCGCCGAAGATCGTGTAGTTCGGCCGCAGCGCCGAGTTGGCGTAGACCAGGAAGAACTGGCTGCCGTTGGTGTCCGGCCCGGCGTTGGCCATGGCCAGCACACCCCGGGCGTACACCCGGCGCTCCCCGGTCGGGTCGGTGGGTGCCGGCGGGAGGTCGGTCGGCAGTTCGTCGCGGTACCGGTATCCCGGGCCACCCTCGCCGGTGCCGGACGGGTCACCGCACTGCAACACACTCAGTGTGGGGTAGGCGGTGAGCCGGTGGCACGGGGTGCGGTCGTAGAAGCGCTTGCCGACCAGGTGCAGGAAGCTCTGCACGGTGCACGGCGCGGCGGACCGGTCCAGGGTCAGCCCGATCGGCCCGTGGTTGGTCTTCAGGGTCACCCGGATGCTGCCCCGGGCCGGTGTCCGTCGCGGGTCGGGTGGCAGCGGCACCGGCCGGGCCGCGGGCTCGTCAGGTGTCTCGGTGTACGCGCACGGGCCGTGGGTGGTGCGCGGCGGTCGGGTGGCGGCGTCAGCGGTGGTGGACGACGCGGCGGAAGCGCCCACCGGCGCGGCCGGCGCGGCGACCGCGCTCGCGGACGCCCCGACGACAAGCGCCCCGGCGAGCACTGTCGCTCCCCCGAGGCGGGACAGGGCGCGCAGCGGTCGGCGGGGTGCCGCCACGCCGGGGCGCGGTTCGAGTTCACTCGACACGGTGATCCTCCTGGACTCGTGGTGCCAGAACGACCGGAGTCTATGGAGACCCGCGTCCGATGTCGATCCGTCCGGGCAACCGCCGGCCCAGCGCAGCCGCCGACTCTGTGCGGTCCGCGGCTCAGGGCATCCGGCGGCGACGCCGCCACAGCAGCCCACCCCACAGCGCCAGCACCGCCGCGCCGCTCGCCGCGGTCACCGCCCACCACCACCCCGAGCCGGTACGCGCGGGCCCGCTGGCCGCCGCCCGCCGGGGCGCACCGGGTGCCGCCAACGCGGACGGCGCCGCCGACGGCGTGGCGGTCAACTCCCCCGCCTCGACCAGCCGGCCGACGGAGGCGTCCCGGGGCAGTGTGAAGCCCCAGTCCAGCAGGGCCGCACCCTGCTCCCAGCCGCGCATCGGCGCCGACTCTGCGCCCAACAGGGTCACCACCAGACGCCGCCCGCCGCGTTCGGCCGCACCCACGAAGGTGTGCCGGGCCAGGTCGGTGAAGCCGGTCTTTCCCCCGAGCGCACCCGGGTACCGGTAGATGAGCTGGTCGTCGTTCTGGATCTGGAAACCCTTGGTGCGCTGCGCCGCCTGGGTGGGAATCTCCGCCTGCTCGGTCAACACGTACCGGCGGAACGTCGGCTCGGCGAAACAGGCCCTGGCGATCAGCGCCAGGTCGTACGCGCTGGTGAACTGGCCCCTGCCGTCCAGCCCCGACGGGGTGACCGCGTGCGTCTGCAGCGCGCCGAGTCGGTGGGCCTGCTCGTTCATCGCGCGTACGCCGCCGGCCGCGCCGTCCGCCCCACCACCCAGCCGGGCCAGCACGTTCGCGGCCTCGTTACCCGAGTTGAGCAGCAGGCCCAACCAGACCGTCTCGATGGTGTAGCGACCGCCCGCGACCAGACCCACGGCGGAGGAGCCGGGCTCGATGAGCATGTCGTCCTCGGTGACGGTGACCGTCTGCTTCGGGTCGAGCCGGGGCAGCATCGTGGCCGCCAGCAGGAGCTTCTGCACGCTGGCGGGCGTGCCGTACTCGTGGGGGCCGCAACCGCCGAGCACCTGGCCGCTGTCCAGGTCGGCGACCAGCCACGACGTGGCCGTGATCGCCGGTGGCGCGGCGGCGTCGGCCGGCACGACCAGGCCGCTCGTGTCCAGCGCCGCGCCGCCGACCACCCGCTGCTCGGGCACGGCGGGCGGGGGCGAGGGCCGGGGCGGACGCGACATCGCCGGGGCCGGCACCCGCGGGCAGCGCACGGGTGGCCCGGCCGGCGTTCCCGCGGCGGCGACCGGCGCGGGAGCGAGCAGGATGGCGGACGCCGTGGAGGCCAGCAGCGCAGCTCTCATGTGCCCGACCCTAGTCAACAAGATCGCCCGGCGGGACGGGATGACTGTCAACCCGCGTCGCCGCGAGCGCGCAGGTAGTCGTACAGGGCGGCACTGCCCCGCAGCCGGCGCAGGCCGCGCGCGTGCAGGTCCTGCTCGCGGCGGGCAAGCTCGGCGCGAACCCGCTGCGGGCTGCCGGTGGTCCGCAACTCCCCCAGCACCGCCTCGATGATCTCGAACGGGTACGCGCCTCGGCGCAGCAACGCGATCACCTGCGCGGCGCGTAGTTCCGCCTCGTCGTACACCCGGTAGTTGGTGCCCGGGGTGCGGCGCGGCCGCAGCAGCTCGCGCTGCTCCCACAGGCGCAGCTGCGAGGTCCGCACCCCGACCAGGGTGGCGACCTCGCCGATGCGGGCGCCATGACGTGCCGCGGGCCGGGCCGCCGGTGGGCTGGCCAGCACCGTCTCGAAGGCGCCGAGGACCCGACGGATCTCGGCGCGTTCCCGGTCCAGCTCGGCATGGCCGCCGTCGAGCGCCGCCAGGGCCGCCGGCAGGTCACCGGAGTGCACCGCGGCCATGATCTCCCGGGTACGGCTCCAGCCGTGCCCCTCGGCCAGCCGCCGTGCCACGGCCAGCGCCCGCGCGTGCTCGCTGGTGAAGATCCGGTAGCCGCTCGGGGTACGCCGCACCGGCGGCAGCACCCCCAACTCGACGTAGTTGCGCACCTGCTGCACCGAGATCCCGACGGTCGCCGCCAGGTCCACAGCGCGTAACCGTTCCTCCGGGGCGACGTCCACGCCAGCCACCGTACCGCTTACGTCGTGATTTGAGACTTTCCGGGGCGTCCCGCCGCTCCCCCCGCTGCAATGTCGCCGAAAGTCTCTATGTGGGGATGAATGAGACAATGGAACCCGTCAGCTTCGGCGGGGGACGAGTCCCGCCACGACTCTGTGAAGGGTTCGCATGTCGCAGCCAGCATGGTCCGCCGCCGACAGCCACGACCTGATCGAGGTACGCGGAGCGCGGGAGAACAATCTCGCAAGCGTCTCGGTCGACATCCCCAAGCGCCGGTTGACCGTCTTCACCGGCGTCTCCGGCTCGGGCAAGTCGTCGCTGGTCTTCGGCACCATCGCCGCCGAGTCCCAGCGCATGATCAACGAGACCTACAGCGCCTTCCTCCAGTCGTTCATGCCGAACCTCAACCGTCCGGACGTCGACTCGCTGCGCAACCTCAGCGCGGCCATCGTCGTCGACCAGGAGCGGATGGGCGTCAACTCCCGCTCCACCGTCGGCACCGCCACCGACGCGTACGCGATGCTGCGGATCCTCTTCAGCCGGCTCGGTGACCCGCAGGTCGGCGGCGCCGGAGCGTTCAGCTTCAACCTGCCCGAGGGCATGTGCACCACCTGCGAAGGGCTGGGCCGGGTCACCGACCTCGACGTGCACCAGTTGGTCGACGTCGAACGTTCCCTCAACGACGGCGCGATCACCGCGCCCAACTTCGCGGTCGGCTCCTGGTACTGGCAGACCATCGTCGGCTCCGGCCTGTTCGACCCGGACGTCAAACTCCAGGACTTCACCCCGCAACAGTGGGACGACCTCCTCCACAAGCCGTCCACGAAGATCAAGGTGGGCAGCAACAATTTCACGTACGAGGGCCTGGCGGTCAAGGTCAGGCGGCTCCTCCTGGCCAAGGACCGCGAGTCGATGCAACCGCACATCCGTGCCTTCGTCGACCGGGCGGTCACCTTCACCACCTGCGGCGACTGCGGCGGCACCCGACTCAACGCGGCGGCCCTGTCGTCGCGGATCGCCGGGCGCACCATCGCCGACTGCTCGGCCATGCAGATCAGCGACCTGGCCGCGTTCGTCCGGGGCATCGACGATCCCGAGGTGGCACCGCTCGTCGCCAACCTTCGCGACCTGCTGCACTCCCTCGTCGAGATCGGGCTGGGCTACCTCAGCCTGGACCGCGAATCCGCGACCCTGTCCGGCGGCGAGGCGCAACGGGTCAAGATGGTCCGGCACCTCGGCTCCAGCCTGTCCGACGTCACGTACGTCTTCGACGAACCCACAGTCGGCCTGCACCCGCACGACATCGCCCGGATGAACGACCTGCTGCTGCGGCTGCGCGACAAGGGCAACACCGTGCTGGTGGTGGAACACAAGCCGGAGACCATCGCCATCGCCGACCACGTGGTCGACCTCGGGCCGGGGGCCGGCACCGACGGCGGGCGGATCTGCTTCACCGGCGACGTCCCCGCGCTACGCCGCTCCGACACGCTCACCGGCCGGCACCTCGACCACCGGGTGACCCTGCGCGAGGCGGTACGCCAACCCACCGGTCAGCTCGCCATCCGCCAGGCCGACCTGCACAACCTGCGCGACGTGGACGTGGACATCCCGCTCGGGGTGCTCACCGTGGTCACCGGTGTGGCCGGCTCCGGCAAGAGTTCGCTGATCCACGGGTCGCTGCGCGGCCGATCCGGGGTGGTCATCGTCGACCAGTCCCCCATTCGTGGGTCCCGACGCAGCAACCCGGCCACCTACAGCGGCCTGCTCGACCCGATCCGTACCGCCTTCGCCAAGGCCAACGGAGTCAAGGCGGCCCTGTTCAGCGCCAACTCCGAGGGCGCCTGCCCAGCCTGCAAGGGGATCGGGCTGATCTACACGGACCTGGCGATGATGGCCGGCGTCGCCAGCGTCTGCGAACGGTGCGAGGGGCGGCGCTTCACCGACGAGGTGCTCACGTACACGCTGCGCGGCAAGAACATCAGCGAGGTGCTGGCCATGTCGGTCACCGAGGCGTACGCGTTCTTCCCGGGTGGTCCGGCGCACCTCATCCTCGGTCGGCTGGTCGACGTCGGGCTGGGCTACCTCAGCCTCGGTCAGCCGCTGACCACCCTGTCCGGCGGGGAACGGCAACGACTCAAGCTCGCCATCCACCTGGCGGAGAAGAGCACCACGTACGTCCTGGACGAACCCACCACCGGCCTACACCTCGCCGACGTTGACCAACTGCTGGCCCTGCTCGACCGGATGGTCGACGCCGGCAACACGGTGATCGTCATCGAGCACCACCAGGCGGTCATGGCCCACGCGGACTGGCTCATCGACCTCGGCCCGGGCGCCGGCCACGACGGCGGGCAGATCGTCTTCACCGGCACGCCCGCCGACCTGGTCGCCCATGGTGACACGCTCACCGCCACCCACCTGCGCGAGTACGTCAACGCGCCGGCAGTGGTCGGCCAGAGGTAATACCGCCGACCGCCGCGCCGCCGACCGGTACAGCGCGGAGGCGGTGCGGCGGCGGCGCGGCAGCGCGGCGCGTTGCCGGTGCGCTACGGCGCGGTGGCGCGGTGCGGTGCGGTGCGGCGGTGCGGTGCCGGCGCGCTACAGCGCGGTGCGCTGCGGTGGCGCGCTGCGGCGCGGCGCGGTGCCGGTGCGCTGCGGCGCGGTGTCGGTGCGCTGCGGCGCGGCGCGGTGTCGGTGCGCTGCGGCGCGGCGCGGTGTCGGTGCGCTGCGGCGCGGCGCGGTGTCGGTGCGCTGCGGCGCGGTGCGGTGTCGGTG
>NZ_JBICTZ010000007.1:438862-439476 GCF_043197875.1 Micromonospora sp. NPDC048935
CGCTGCGGCGCGGTGCGGTGCGGTGGCGCGTTGCCGGTGCGCTGCGGTGGGGTGCGGTGAAGGTCAGGCGACGCGGCGCAGCCAGCGCCGCTGCCAGGGCGTCTCCACCGCCTTCGGGTGGTAACCCTCGCGAACCCACGCCACTGCCCGCTCGGCCGGGAGGCCGTCGAGGATCGCCAGCGCGGCCAGTGCCGTTCCGGTGCGCCCCACCCCGCCCCGACACGCCACCTCGACGCGCGCACCGTCGTGTGCCCGTCGCAGCGCCTCCCGCAATGCGTCCAGGGCATCCGCCCGGTCGGTCGGCACCCAGAAATCGGGCCACCGGATCCGCCGGTGCGGCCAGGCTGGCTCCGGGCCATCCGCCAACAGCAGGGCGAAGTCGGCGGGCGAGGTCGACGCGGCGACGCGGCGTCCGCGCACCGTCGTCCCGCTGGGCAGTACGAGCAAGCCCGACTGCTCGGACCAGGGCTCTGCATCAGTCACCCGGACATTGTGCCGGCGTCATCTGACAGAAGAGCGCAGACAGCGCCGCCCCCGGCCGGTGGGCCGGGGGCGGCGCTGGTGTCGGTGTGCAGGTCGCCTCTCGGCGAGTGGCACGACGCGGCTCCAGCCGA
>NZ_JBICTZ010000008.1:0-18688 GCF_043197875.1 Micromonospora sp. NPDC048935
ATATCGGCGCTATACTGGGGGTCGTGGGCTGTGTGGTAGACCGGCCCCCCCCCCCCCCGGGGGTGGGGGGGCCCCCCCCCCCCCCCCCCCCGGGCCCCCCCGCGCCCCGCCCCCCCCCCCGCCCCCCCGGGCCCGTCGTCGGTGGGTTAGGCCAGGTCAATGTGGCAGACTCGCGGCGCGACAGGTCTCGATCTCACCCTCGACGGAGGTGGTCATGCGAGCGACCCACCGGAGGCTGGCGGCAACGGCCGCCGCACTGCTGCTGCCGGCGCCCCTGGTCGGCTGCGGGATGGTCGACGATGCCCGGGACGGCGCCAAGGAGGAGCTGCCGCCGGCCACGCCCACCCGAACCCCCGCCGACGAGGCCGCCAGCCGTTCCCGTGAGCGCGTGCAGGCGTACCTCGACGCGATGATCGCCAAGGACGTCGCCGCCGGCCGGAGTCAGCTCTGTGCCCTGCTGCACGAGAGCTTCGACCAGGCTGCCACCGGCCCCAACGGCGACTTCGCCGATCACTTCCAGGTGCCGCAGGCGGCCATCACCGACGTCCGGTCCGGTCCGCTCGGGCAGGAGGTCAGCGTGTCGGTCTCGGTCGCCGCCAACGGCCGCACGGTCGTCCGGCCGTTGGTGTTCACCGTTACCCGCGACGGAGGCGACTGGTGCATCGCCGGGGAAATGCCGGGCGGGCGACCCGCCACGCCCACGCCCACGCCGACCGGCCTCTTCGTGCCCGGGCAGCCGGGCCAGCCCTCCGCGAATTGATCTCCCATCTGCCGGAACCGTCCCCCTCGCCGCCCGGTCGCCCCGACCGTCGCCGTACGCTTTCCGTCATGCGCCATGAGTGGCATCAGCTGAGCCATCCCGCGGTGAGTAGCCCGGGCCTGCAGACCAGCCGACCGACAGTCGACTCCGCGGAGGACGCCGCGCTCGGCCTGGACCGCTGGCGGGAGCTGCCCCGTGAGCAGGTCCCACCGTGGTCCGACCCGGCCGCCGTCGCGGCGGTCTGCAAGGTCCTCGACACCGTCCCGTCGGTCGTCGCGCCCTACGAGGTGGACCAGCTCCGGCAGAAGCTCGCCCTGGTCTGTGAGGGCAAGGCGTTCCTGCTCCAGGGCGGTGACTGCGCCGAGACGTTCGTCGACAACACCGAGAGCCACCTGCTGGCCAACGCCCGCACCCTGCTCCAGATGGCGATCGTGCTCACCTACGGCGCGTCCCTGCCGGTGGTCAAGGTCGCCCGGGTGGCCGGGCAGTACACCAAGCCCCGCTCACTGCCCACCGACGCGCGCGGTCTGCCCGCGTACCGCGGCGACATGATCAACTCGCTGGAGGCCGACCCGGCCGCCCGGGTCGCCGACCCGCAGCGCATGATCCGGGCGTACGCCAACTCGGCGGCGGCGATGAACATGCTCCGGGCGTACCTGGCCGGTGGGCTCGCCGACCTGCACGCCGTGCACGACTGGAACAAGGGCTTCGTGAAGAACTCCCCGGCGGGGGAGCGCTACGAGGCGATCGCCCGGGAGATCGACCGGGCGCTGGCCTTCATCCGGGCCTGCGGGATGACCGACGACGAGGCGCTGCGGACCGTCACGCTCTACTGCTCGCACGAGGCGCTCGCCCTGGAGTACGACCGGGCGCTCACCCGGGTCTCCAACCGCCGGGCGTACGGGCTCTCCGGGCACTTCCTCTGGATCGGCGAGCGCACCCGGCAGATCAGCGGTGCGCACATCGACTTCATCTCCCGCATCGCCAACCCGATCGGCGTCAAGCTCGGCCCGACGACGTCCCCGGACGAGGCGATCGAGCTGTGCGAGAAGCTCAACCCGGACAACGTCCCCGGCCGGCTCACCCTGATCAGCCGGATGGGCAACCACCGGGTGCGCGACGCCCTGCCGCCGATCGTCGCCAAGGTCACCGCCGCCGGTGCCAAGGTGGTCTGGCAGTGCGACCCGATGCACGGCAACACGCACGAGTCGTCGAACGGCTACAAGACCCGCCACTTCGACCGCATCGTCGACGAGGTGCTCGGCTACTTCGAGGTGCACCGAGGGCTGGACACCCACCCCGGTGGCCTGCACGTCGAGTTGACCGGCGAGGACGTCACCGAGTGCCTCGGCGGCGCCCAGGGCATCGAGGACCTCGACCTGCCCGACCGGTACGAGACCGCCTGCGACCCGCGACTGAACACCCAGCAGTCGTTGGAGCTGGCCTTCCTGGTGGCGGAAATGCTCCGTGGCTGATGCGGGGAGTGAGCGTGCGAACCCCGCGGTCGGCAGCCGGAGGGATGACAGTGGCTGATCTCGTGGACCTGCGGTCGGACACGGTCACCCGGCCCACCGCCGCGATGCGGGAGGCGATGGCCACCGCCGAGGTCGGTGACGACGTCTACGGCGAGGACCCGACAGTCAACGCGCTGGAGGCCGAGGTCGCCGCGCTGTTCGGGCACGAGGCGGCACTGTTCGCCCCGAGCGGGTCGATGGCCAACCAGATCGCCCTGCAACTGTTGGTGTCACCCGGCGACGAGGTGCTCGCCGACGCCGACGCGCACGTGGTCACGTACGAGATCGGTGCCGCGGCGGCGTACGGCGGGATTTCCTCGCGGACCTGGCCCGCGGTCGGCGCGGACGTCGACCCGGAGCAGGTGGCCCGGATGATCCGGCCGGACGGTTACTTCGCCGTCCCCACCCGCGCGATCGCCGTGGAGCAGACCTACAGCCGTGGTGGCGGGGTGATTCCGCTGGCCACCCTGCGGGAGCTGCGGGGTGTCGCCGACGCCGCGGGCGTCGCGATGCACTGCGACGGCGCGCGGATCTGGCACGCGCATGTCGCCGACGGGGTGCCCCTGATCGAGTACGGCCGGCTCTTCGACACGCTGTCGGTGTGTCTCTCCAAGGGCCTCGGCGCGCCGGTCGGCTCGCTGGTGGTGGGCAGTGCGGAGAAGATCGGACGGGCTCGGCTGATCCGTAAGCGGATGGGCGGTGGCATGCGTCAGGTCGGCATCCTCGCCGCCGCCGGCCGGTACGCGCTGGCGCACCACATCGACCGGCTGGCCGACGACCACGCCCGGGCGGTCCGGCTCGCCGAGGCCGTCGCGCCGTTCGGGGTGCTCGCCGCTCCGGTGCGTACCAATCTCGTCGCGTTGGATCTGACGAAGCACGCACTGGACGCACGTGCGCTGGCCGCCGCCGCGCGGGCCGAGGGTGTGCTGGTCTCGGTGCTCGGCCCCCGTACCGCCCGTCTGGTCACCCACCTGGGCCTCACCGACGCGGGCATCGACCGCGCTCTCGCGGCCCTGCCCCGCATCCTCGCCGCAGCCTGACGCCGCCGCCCCTGTTGATCAAGAGGTCTGCGTCAGGCTCCGGTCTCCGGACGACGCGAACCTCTTGATCAACACGGGTCAGGGGTGGTGGAGGCGGGTGAGGGTTGAGATGTCGGCGGCGTGGCCGAGCTGCTTCTCGCTCGGGGTTTCCACCACGATCGGGACGCCCGCGGTGGCAGGGTGCGCCATCAGCTCGGCGAAGGCGGGCTCGCCGATGGTGCCCTTGCCGATGTTCTCGTGCCGATCCCGGGTCGAGCCGCACAGATCCTTCGAGTCGTTGGCGTGGACCAGCCGCAGCCGGTCCGTGCCGACAGTGGCCACCAGGGTGTCCAGGGTTGCCGTCATGCCGCCCTCGGCCGCCAGGTCGTGCCCGGCCGCCCAGGCGTGGCAGGTGTCGAAGCAGACCCCGAGCATGGGGTGGCGGTCCACCGCGTCCAGGTAGGGGCCGAGCTGCTCCACGCGGGACGCCAGTGACCGGCCGCCGCCGGCGCTCGGCTCGACAAGCAACATCGGCCCGCCGGAGTCGGCAGCCCAGTCGAGCAGTGGCAGCAGCTCGCGGCGGACCTGTCGCATCGCCGCCTCGGCGTACGCCTCGTCGACGGAGCTGCCCGCGTGGAACACCACCGCCTGGGCGCCGATCGCCACGCCCCGGCGAAGGGCGTGGGCCAGTGTCTGTGCCGACTTCTCGACCGTGGCCGGAGTCGGCGAGCCGAGGTTGACCAGCAGCGAGGCGTGGATGAACGCCGAGATGCCCCGCTCGGCGCAGCCGTCGCGGAACAGGGCGTCCTGGACCGGATCACCGCTGGGCAGCGCCCAACCCCGGGAGTTGGAGACGTAGACCTGCACCACCCGGGCACCTGTCGCGTCGGCGTACGGCAGGGCGGCCTTGGCCAGCCCACCGGAGGTCGGGGTGTGCGCGCCCACCGGACGCGAGGTGGCAGCCGACATCAGAAGCACGTCAGGGTGACCGGGGTGCCCGGCGGCACCTGCGAATTCTCACCGGGGGCCTGGATCCGGACCGTGGCGTTCGGGTTGATGAGCGCCGTCACCGGGAAGCCCTGGCCCTCCAGGGCCTGCTTGGCCTGCTGGCAGGGCAGGTCGATCACCCGGGGCACGACGATCGCCGCCGGGCCCTTGCTGACGTCCAGCTTGACCTGGGTGCCCTTCTCCACGCCGGCGCCGTCGGCCGGGCTCTGCCCGAGGATCTCGTCCCTGGGCTTGTCGGAGTCCTTGTAGGTCTCCACCAGCACCAGGTTGAGCTGGGCCAGGGCGGCCCGAGCGTCGTTGAGGTTCTTGCCGACCAGGTTCGGCACCGTCACCGGCGCCCTGCCCCGGCTCAGAATGAGGGTGACCGTCGCGCCGGGTTTGACCTCGGCGCCCACCTTGGGGGAGGTGTCCAGTACGACCCCGGCCGGCAGGCTGTCGTCGTAGCGGGCGGCACCCCTCGCCACCACCAGCTTCACGTTGAGCAGGTCCGCCTCGGCGAGCTCGAACTCCTTGCCGATCACGTCCGGCACGGGGAAGCGCTCCGGGCCGAGGGAGAGGGTCAGGGTGATCGTGCCGCCCTTGACGATCCTGGTGGTGGATGCCGGGCTCTGCCCCAGCACGCTGTCCTTCGGTGCCTTCTCGTCGAAGCGCGGCTCACCGTACTTCAGGGTGAGCCCGGCGCGGGTGGCCTGCGCCTGCGCCTCGGCCTTGCTCAGACTCACCAGTTGCGGGGCATCCGTGTAACGGCCGACGCCGAACCACCAGCCCCCGATCGCGGCCACCAGGCCCAGCGTCACCACCACGGCCGCGACGGCCAACCGGCCGCGTGGGCTCGCCAGCAGTGTGCCGCGCAGCGCCGCGAGCCGGGCCCCGAGACCCTCCGCGGGCTCCGGGGCGGCCCGTCGTCGCCCCGGCCCCTGGCTGGCGCCCTCGGGCAGCCGCGCCCAGGCCGGGCGGTCGGTCGGGCGGACCGTCGCGACCACCATGGTCGGCTGAGACAGTGGCGCGTCGTCGGTCACCGGGCGGAGCACGGCGGTGTGCGTGTTGGCGTCACCCAGGCGATCCCGGGCGACCTGCACCTCGGCCAGCAGCGCGCCGGCGTCGGCGGGCCGCGCCGCCGGATCGCGCCGAGTGGCCCGCTGCACCAGGTCGTCGAGGACCGGCGGCAGGCCGGGCACCAGCATCGAGGGTGCTGGTACGTCCCGGTCGACGTGCTGCCAGGCGACGTCCACCGGGCGGTCCCCGTCGTACGGCACGCGGCCGGTGAGCATCTCGAACAGCACGATGCCGGCCGAGTAGACGTCGGTACGGGGATCGGCTCGGCCCTCGGTGACCAGCTCCGGGGCGACGTACGCCACGGTGGCCATCAGCTGGTTGCCCTGCTCCTCGTCGGCGCTCGCCTCGACCGCCCGGGCCAGACCGAAGTCGGCCACCTTGACGACGCTGTCGACCAGATTGGCGACACCACCGGTGGGCGCCTCGGCGACCAGCACGTTTTCCGGCTTGACGTCGCGGTGCACCAGCCCGGACCGGTGCGCGGCGGCGATCGCGGCGAGCATCTGCTCGATGATGGCCAACGCCTCGTCCGGGTTGAGCCGGCGCCGCTCGGCCAGCACGTCACGCAGCGTGCGACCGCGCACGTACTCCATCACCAGGTACGGCAGACCGGCGTGCGTGCCCTGGTCGTAGACCGCCACCACGTTCGGGTGGGTCAGCCGCGCGATGGTCTTCGCCTCGTCGGTGAACCGGGCCACGAAGTTGGCGATCCGGGCCCGCGCCTCGGGCGCCTGGGTCGGATGAATGATCTTGACAGCGACGGTGCGCTCAAGGCGTTCGTCGGTGGCGGTGTACACGGTCGCCATGCCACCACGGGCCACGCGACCGCGGATGCGGTAGCGCCCGTCGATCAGCGAGCCCAGCAACGTGTCGGCGACCTGAGTGTCCATCGGCAGGCAGTCTATGTGTCCAGGGGGTGAAGGTTGAACAGGATGCTACAGCCGGGCGCCGAACGGGTCTGTCCCGCCGCGCTCCTCGTCCCCGCACCCGCAGGTCAGCGGTGCCACGAGAGCGCCGCTCGGGGTGCCGGTGGCCCGTCGCGACGGTGCCGTGGCAGGGTGGTCGGGTGACCGAACCCGTACCCGACCAGGCCGTGCCCAGCCTGGACCTCGCCGGCCCCGCCGACCCGGCCGGCTGGCTGACCCTGCCCGACGTCGCCGAGCGCCTCGACGTGTCGATCAGCAAGGTGCACCAGATGATCCGTGACCGGGAGTTGCTGGCGGTCCGCCGCGACGGCGTCCGCCGGATCCCGGCGGACCTGGTCGCCAACCAGGTCGTGCTCAAGCACCTGCCCGGCGTGCTCAACCTGCTCACCGACAACGGCTACGACGACGAGGCCGCCCTGCGCTGGCTGTACGAGCCGGACGAGACCCTCCCCGGCAACACCCCGGCCGCCGCCCTCTCCGGCGACCAGGCCCGCGAGGTGAAACGCCGAGCCCAGGCCCTGGGCTTCTGACCCCCGGCGAGCCACGTTGATCATGAGGTTGGCGGTGCGACACGCCGCGACCGAGGTCGTCAACCTCATGATCAACCGCCCAGGCGGCGGGCCGGGGCCGGGCGAGGGCGAGCGGCGGGGTCAGTCTGCTCGGCGGGTTGCGGCGATGGCCAGGTCCACCAGGGTCTGGCGGGCCTCGGTGTCCAGGTCGACGTGCGTCAGCGCGGCCAACGCGGTGTCGGTGAGGGTGACGATCCGCTGCTCGGTGCGGGCCAACGCCCCGCTCGCGGAGATCAGCTCGCGCAGCCGGGCCACCCCCCGCTCGTCCAGCTCCGGGTCGCCGAGCCGGCTGAGCAGCAGCTCGCGGCCCGCGTCGTCGGTGGTCTCCACGGCTGCCGCCACCAGGTAGGTGCGCTTGCCCTCGCGCAGGTCGTCCCCGGCCGGTTTGCCGGTCAGCGCCGGGTCACCGAAGACACCCAGCACGTCGTCGCGGAGCTGGAACGCCTCGCCCAGCGGCAGCCCGTACGCCGAGTAGGCCGCCCGTACGTCGGCCGTCGCGTCGGCCAGCGCGGCACCGAGCAGCATCGGACGCTCGACCGTGTACTTCGCCGACTTGTACCGGGCGACCTTGCTGGCCCGTTCCACCGAGGTGTCGCCGGTGACCTGCGTCAGCACGTCGAGGTACTGCCCGACGGTGACCTCGGTGCGCATCTCGTCGAAGACCGGCCGGGCCCGGGCCAACGCCCACAGGTCCAGCCCCGCGGAGTGCAGCAACTCGTCGGACCAGACCAGGCAGAGGTCGCCGAGCAGGATGGCGGCGGCGTCGCCGAAGCCGTCCGGGTCACCGCCCCAGCCGGCCTCCCGGTGCCGTGCGGCGAACCGTCGGTGCACCGCGGGCTCGCCGCGTCGGGTGTCGGAGCGGTCCATCAGGTCGTCATGGATCAGGGCGCTGGCCTGGACGAACTCCAGCGCGGCCAGAGCGGTGAGCACCTGGTCGCCGTCGACCCCTCCCGCGCCCCGGAACCCCCAGTACGCGAAGGCCGGGCGAAGTCGCTTGCCGCCGCCGAGCACGAAGGCCTCGATCGCCTCGGCCACCGGGGCCAGGGCGTCGTCCACGGCGGCGAGCCGAACCCGCTGGCCGGTCAGGAACTCGCTGAGGGCCTTGTCGACCCGCTGCCGTAGGCCGGCACGGTCGACGGGTGAGACGGGGGCAGCGTGGGTCACGCCCCGACGCTAGCGGGTCGCCGCGCTCCGCGCCCTACCGCCACGCGTAGTCCCGTCGGTGCGGCCGGGTCCGCTACGCCCCGCCGGTCGCACACCGGCCACCGCCGTGCGGCCCGGGCCGGGGGCCCGCGTCGAGCCGGTTCGGCGGGTGGCCGCGGCGGCCTCGGCGAGCGTCACCAGCGGCACGTCCAGGACGACCGCGAGCCAGCCGAGCCAGAACGCGCCGGGAACACGTCGCTGTCGTTCCCACCGGGACACCTCGTGGCGGCTCAACGTCGGCACCCCGGCGGCGGCGCACAACTCGGCGGCGGTGCGTTGTTGGCTCCAGCCGCGGGCCAGCCGGCACCGGGCCAGCAACGGGCCGAGCTGCGCCGGGCGCGGCGGTCGAGGCGGGGTCATGCGTCCTCCTGGCGGGCGTCGGCGCGGTGACGGCCCACCCGCCCGAGCGGACGGGACCGGCGTCACCGCGTGCTTGCTGACCCCCGCGCGGGACCCCGGGCGCCGCCCCCGTCGCCCCTCCCACGCCACCCATTCCTACCTCGGGGGTACGACGCCTTCCGCCCGCCCCGAGCGGGCCGGCAGGCGGTATCGGACCCCGAGGTGGAAAGCGCCTGGGCCGTGGTGGCGTCGCCCGCTAGAGTCGGGTCGTGGCGCTCGGTCTTCCCTCGGTCCTCCCCAACCCGCAGCCGGCGATCGGGGAGCTCATTCGTGAGCGCCAACCGACCTTCTCGTTCGAGTTCTTCCCGCCCAAGACGGATGCGGGGGAGCGACTGCTCTGGCAGGCCATCCGCGAGTTGGAGTCGCTGCGCCCGTCGTTCGTGTCGATCACCTACGGCGCGGGCGGTTCGACCCGGGACACCACCGTGGCGGTGACCGAACGCATCGCCACCGAGACCACCCTGCTGCCGATGGCCCACCTGACCGCGGTCAACCACTCCGTCGCCGAGCTGCGACACGTGGTCGGCCGGCTCGCCGGGGTGGGGGTGCGCAACGTGCTGGCGGTGCGCGGTGACCCGCCCGGCAACCCGAGCGGCGAGTGGGTCCGGCACCCCGAGGGCGTCGACTACGCCGAGGACCTGGTCCGGCTGGTGCGTGACGCCGGTGACTTCAGCGTCGGCGTTGCCGCCTTCCCGTACAAGCACCCCCGCTCGCCCGACGTGGCCAGCGACACCGCGCAGTTCGTCCGCAAGTGTCGGGCCGGTGCCGAGTTCGCGATCACGCAGATGTTCTTCGAGGCCGACGACTACCTGCGGCTGCGCGACCGGGTGGCCGCCGCCGGCTGCGACACCCCGATCCTGGCCGGGGTGATGCCGGTGACCCAGATCGGCACCATCGAGCGGTCCGTGCAGTTGTCCGGCGCGCCGTTCCCGCCGGCACTGGCGGCCCGCTTCGAACGCGTCGCCGACGACCCGGAAGCCGTCCGCCGGCTCGGTGTGGAGCAGGCCAGCGAGATGTGCCGCCGACTGCTGGACGAGGGTGTGCCGGGAATCCACTTCATCACCCTCAACCGGTCCACCGCGACCCGCGAGGTCTGGCAGAACCTGAAGGCCGGCGCGCGGGTGTGAATGCGGAGCCTGCGCTACCTGATGCCCGGCACGACGGTTGATCAGTGGTGGGCACACAGCTGAACTGGGACCAGTACGCCACGGCCTGGGCGCGGTTGCACGGCGGGTTCGACCCCCGGGTCGCGGCACCGGTGGTACGCGCCTGGCTGCGGTTCGCCTACCACGTCGGGTACGTGCTGGGGCGGCTACGGGTCAGCCCCACCGCCGTCACCGTGGCCGGGGTGCTGCTCTGTTTCTGCGTACCGTTGCTGGTGACCCGGCCGGGGGACGGTCCCTTCCTGGGCGCGTTGTTCGTGCTGCTCGCCGCCGTGGCCGACAGCGTGGACGGTGCGGTGGCGGTCGCCACCGGCCGCACCACCCGGCTCGGCTACGTCTACGACTCGGTCGCCGACCGGCTCGGTGAGGTGGCCTGGCTGCTGGCGTTCTGGCTGGTCGGCGCGCCGGGCGCGTTGATCGTCGCGGGTGGCGCGTTGTCCTGGCTGCACGAGTACGTGCGGGCTCGGGCGGTCGCCGCCGGCATGCGCGACATCGGTGCGGTCACCGTGGGGGAACGCCCCACCCGGGTCTCGGTCGCGCTGGCGGGCCTGGTGGTCGCCGGGCTGGCCGGGCTGATCGAGCCGGACCTGGCCGCCGGCACCATCACCATGGCGACCGCGGTGTGGGTGCTGCTTGCCGGCTTCGGCCTCGGGCAACTGCTCTCCACCATCCGCCGCGCGCTGCTTGACGCGGGCTGAGGCCGCCGGGCCCTGCTCGGCGCCGGCTGAGGCCGCCGCGCCTACCAGGCGGGGCCGATCTCGTCGGCGACGATCTGCGCGGAGAGGGTCACCATCGGCAGCCCGCCGCCCGGGTGGGTGGAGCCGCCGACCAGCCACAGCCCGTTCGCCGGGCCCCGGTTGGCGGGGCGCAGCAGCCCACCGGCGGTGCCGTAGATCGAACCACCCGGCGCGCCGGTCGCCGCACCCAGGTCGGCCGGGGTGCGGACCTCGCGGAACAGCAGCCGGTCGCGGACGTCCACACCGCGCTCCGCCAGCACCTCCAGGATCCGATCGGCGTACGCGTCGGCCAGCCCTGGCCGTCGCCAGTCGACAGCACCCGCCGCGGTGCCGTGGCGGGGTGCGTTGACAAGCACGAACCACGCCTCGTGCCCGGCGGGGCGGACCATCGGGTCGTCGGCCACGGTGACGAACACCGTCGGGTCGACCGCCGGCCGGGCCCGTACCCCTCGCCCGGGGTTTCCGAAGACCGCGTCGAACTCCGCGTCGTAGTCGCCGGGGAAGAAGACGGTGTGGTGGGCCAGCCCGGTGCTGCCGGAGACGCCGAGCAGCAGCACGAAACCGGCGAGGCTGCGGTCGGTCAGCCCGGCCAGCCGACGCGGGTGCGGCAGCAGGTCACGGTAGACGGTGAGCGCGTCGACGTTGGCCACCACGACGTCGGCGGGCACCGGGGCGGTGACGCCGGCGAGGCGTACCCCGTGCACCCGGCCGCCGGTGGCGTCGATCCGGGTGACGGTGGTGTCGGTCTGCACGACCACGCCGTGGTCCAGGCAGCGCGTCAGCAGCGCGTCGGCGAGCCTGCCCAGCCCACCGCGTAGGTACCAGCCGCCGAAGGTCAACTCGGCGTAGGGGACCGCGACCAACGCCGCCGGTGCCCGGCGCGGGTCGGCGCCGGTGTAGGTGGCGTACCGGTCCAGCAGCATCCGCAGCCGCGGGTCGGACAGGTGCCGCCGGCCCAGCCCGCGCAGGGTGCGGCCCGGGGCGATGGCGGCCAGGTCGCCGAGCCGCCAGGCCAGCGACGCGAGATCGCGGGGGGAGTCGACGGCACGGCGCAGGATGTCGCGCTCGGAGGCCCGCCACACCCGTTCGGCGCGGTGCCACAGCCGCTGCCAGTCGGCCGCCGCCCGGTCACCGAGGGCGGCCCCGATCCGGGCGGTGAACTCCACCGGGTCGGCGCACGAGTCCAGCGTCGGGCCGCCGCCGGGAAAGACGTGCCGGACGATCGGGTCCAACGGGACCAGGTCCAGGTATTCGTCGAGCTTCGCCCCGGTCGCCTCGAACAGGTCGTGGAAGACCTGGGGCAGGGTGAGCAGGCTGGGCCCGGTGTCGAAGTGGAACGGGCCGGCCGGGGTGTCGTGCGCGTACCGGCCGAGCTTGCCACCGACCGCGTCGGCGGCCTCGAAGACGGTCACCTGGTGCCCGGTGGCGGCCAGCCGGGCGGCGGTGGCGAGGCCACCCACCCCGGCGCCGACGACCACGATCCGCGCCATGCCGCGCCCTCCTAGCTGACCGGGCGGCCCCGCCAGGTCAGGCGGCGCCGCTTTCGCAGATGGTACGACCGCAGGGTCAACCAACCGAGGACCACGACCGACACGGGGTGTGCGAGCGCGTCGGGCCACCACCGGCCTCCGGTCGCCCGCGCGGTGAGCACCCGTCCGGCCACCCCCAGCAGGTAGCCGGCCAGGGCCACGGCGGCCACCCCCGGCGCGCCGGCGAGCAGCGCGATGACCGCGACCGCTGGCGGTGCCGTGTAGAGCAGGAGCAGCAGCGCCACCACGACCGCCGCCGCGCCCGGGTGCCCGAACGACGCCCAGAGCGACTTCGAGTACCCGTCGCGCAGTTGCGGCCAGTCGTCGTACATCCGACAGGTGGCCAGCCGGGAACCGTCGGCCAGGGCGATCCGCCCACCGGCCCGCTTGACCGCCCGGGCCAGCTCGACGTCCTCCAGGATCCGGTCGGCGACCACGGCGTGCCCGCCGGCGGCGGTGTAGCCGGCCCGGTCCACCACCAGGAACTGCCCGCCCGCCGCGGCCAGCGACGGCCGCGGCGAGCGTTCCACCGCGCGCAGCGGCAGGAACGTCAACCAGAGCCACTGCAACAGCGGCTGCACCAGCCGGTCGGCCGCCGTCGCCACCACGATCCGGGGGTACGGCGACAGCAGGGTCACGCGGGCGGCGCGCAGTTCGGTGACGGCCGCCGCGACCGCGTGCGGGGCGAGCACCACGTCGGCGTCGACGAAGACCAGCGCGGTGGCGTCCGGGTCGGCCCGGGTGGCCAACTGCCAGCAGGCGTGCGGTTTGCCCAGCCAGCCCGGCGGCGGGGCGACCCCGGTGAGCAGCGTGACCCGGGGGTCGTCGCCGGCCACCGCGCGGACCACCTCGGCGGTGCCGTCGGTGGACCCGTCGTCGAGGATGACGACGCGCAGCCCGGGCAGGCCGCGCTGGGCGAGCAGGGCGCGCAGGCAGGGCGTGACCCGGGTGGCCTCGTCGCGCAGCGGCAGCAGCACGGCGACCCGCTCGTCGACCTCGTCGGGTCGGTCGGTGGGCCGGCGCAACCAGCGGGCGGCGTTGAGCCAGGTGTGCCCGGTCAACGCGGCGACGGCGGCCAGCAGGGCGAGCAGGACGATCATCGGGTCGCGTCGACACCGGGGCGGTGCGGCTGGTGGGCCTCCCGGCGGGTGGCACGGCCCCGGCGGGCCCGCAGCAGGGTCACCGCCAGCGGGACGGCGGTCACCGACATGCCGGCCGCCCCCCAGAGCGCCGACGCGGGCAGGTCGAGGAAGACCGCGTGGGCCAGGATGCTGGAGAAGTACGTCCACAGGTAGAGCGTGACCATCGGGTCGTCGCGCCGGTCGGTGCGCTCGGCGGCCGACCCGGCCAACGGACGCAACGCGCTCATCAGCAGCACCGCGAAGAGCAGCCAGCCCAGATAGTTGCTGACCGGGATGCCGGCCAGACCGGGCAACGCGGGGGTGGCGTCCCGCCAGACCCAGTAACCCTCGGCCACCATCTGCGGGTCGAGGAAGAGGTCCCAGGCGGCCAACCCCACCGTGGCCAGCGCGATCCGCCGTACCCACAGACCGGCCGACCCACCGCGGCCGGTCCACGATCCGCCGCCGTCGCCGGTCGGTGCGCCGCCGTCGCGGCTGGCGCGCGGCACGGTGCCGCCGGTCAGCCGGACCGCCGCCAGCCAGGCCGGCCAGGTCATCCAGGTCCAGGCCAGCGGGATGATCAACGGCACTCCGGCCAGCTTGGGGCCCAACTCGCCGGAGTAGTCGTAGCTGCCGAACGGCACGCCGGTGGCCACCCCGATCGCCTCGATCGCGAACCCGCCGCCGGTGGCCACCGCGACCAGCGCCACCGCGACCCGCCGGCCCCGGCTGAACAGCGCGTGGCCCACCGAGAGCAGCCACCCGAGCACGACGGTGGCCACGGTGAGCCCGGCCCGGGTGGCGCCGGTGGTGAGCGGGTAACAGATCTGGGCGAGCACCAGGACGGCGAGCAGCGTCCAGGAGAACCGCCGGGTCATGAAGCCGGTGGCTCGAGTGGCAGATCCCGACCGAGGACGCCGAACGGCCGCTCGTCACCGGGGAAGTGGAAGTTACGCAGCACGTCGACGAAGCCGAACCGCCGGTACAACCGCCAGGCCCGCGAGGTCTGCTCGTCGGCCTCCGGGGTGGACAGCAGCGTGGTGTCGCCCTCGGCCATGCCGAGCAGCGCGCGCAGTTGGCCGGTGCCCAGGCCGTGCCCCTGCGCCGGTGGCCGGACGTGCAGCTCGACCACCTCGAAGCAGTGGGTGAGCCAGCGCGCCCGGCTCGGGGCGTCCAGCGCTCGGTGCACCTGGTCGTGCCACCACTGACCGGAGGCCCCCAGGTAGCCGTAGCCGAAGCCGGCGAGGTGACCTTCGCTGGTCAGGCTGGCGACCGCCCGGAAACCCGGCCGGCGGACATGGGTGGCGATGTAGCCGCGCCGGGCCTCCAACAGGTCGGTGCGGTATCCCATCGCCTCGCCGTAGACGGCCACCACGTCGTCCAGCCGCCGGACCAGATCGTCCGGCGTCCAGCGCACCAACCTCATGCCCGTCCACCCTTCACCGTTTCGGGACCGCCGTCGGCGACCCACCCGAGCACCGACCGGTCGCCGACCACGTCGCGCACCTCGAACCGGGCGAACAGCTCCTCGGCGTACCAGCCCGCGGTGGGGGTTCGCATGATCGCCGCCCGGTGCTCCGGGTGACGGTACGCGAACGCCACCAGGTCTGTCGGGTCGCGCCACACGCTCACCGTGCCCTGCCAACCCAGCGGTGCCTCCCCGACCCCGAACCGGGCCAGCAACCCGGGCGCGTCCCGCAGGGCGGCGGCCACCGGCGGGATCGCCCGCCAGAAGGTGGCCGTCCGGCGGACCCGCAGCCGGGCCCGGGTCAGCGCCAGCACCGGGCCGGTCACCCGACCGCCCGCGGGCTCGCCGAACGGTCGTTGGCCGGACCACTCGCCCCGACTGGTCAGCGGACGCAGATCGACCCGGGCCTGGGCGCGGGCGATGCGGGCCCAGGCACGCCCGACCGGCGAGTCGTCGAAGCTGGCCGCCGCGGCGGGGGACTCCCAGACGGTCAGCGCCGCCCACCGGGTCAGGTCGGCGTCGCCCGGCCCGAAGCCGGTGCCGGTCCCGGTGCCCAGCAGCTTGCCGAACCGGACGCCGGGCAGGGCCCGCAGCCGGCGCGGGTCCACGGCCATCCGGGTCAGCGCCCGGGGCAACGCGCCGCGGGAGGTCCGCCAGGCGTGCAGGGTGACCAGCTCCGGGGCGTCGCTGCCGGTTCGCTCGCTCACGCCACCTCGGCCGGGGTGCCGGCGGTGACCCGCAGCAGCTCGGCGTAGGTGGTCGGGAAGACCGCCTGCGGTACGCCACCCGCGGCCCAGATCTCCGGGTACGCCACCAGCGCCGTGTCCACCAGGGTGCGCAGCGGGTGCGGGTGCCCGAGCGGGGCGACCCCGCCGATCGGCTGCCCGGTGTGGGCCCGGACGAACTCCGGGGTGGCCCGGCGCAGCCGGGTGACGCCGAGCGATGCCGCCAGGCCGGCGGTGTCGACCCGGTGCGCGCCGGAGGTGAGCACGAGCAGCGGCGTGCCGTCCGCGTCGAAGATCAGTGAGTTGGCGATCTGACCGACCTCGACGCCGAGTGCCTCGGCGGCCGCCGAGGCGGTGTGCACCGCGTCGGGCAGCAGACGGATCGTGCTGGGCTCACCGGCGCCGTCGAGCGTGCCGGCGGCGGTGAGCGCGTCCTGCACCGCCCGTACGTTCGGGTGTGACTGCATGCCGCCATTCTTCCCGGTCCGCCGGGGGCGGTTCACCCGGCCGGCGGGCCCCGCGCGTCACACGTTGCATTTTCGTCGGTGGGGAGGTGTACTGTCAGCAGCAGTTAGAACGAGTGTTCGATTGCCTCGAACGCCCGTTCCAACCAGCCGGGGCGCGGCGTTTCGCGGCGCCAGCTCCGGGCGGTGTGGCTCCGCGGGCCGCACCTGGGTTTCCGGGCAGTCGCGAGCCTGGTCCCGACAGGCAGGAGCGTCGTCCGCTGCCCACGACCCCCGGGCAGCGGACGACGCACCCGCCGGTACGCCGGCCGGGTGTGGTGTGGGGAAGCGTCCACACCCGGCCGGCCACACCCGGTGCGTCTTCCTCCGCACCACCCGACCTCGGCGTCTCGTCGGCGGCACCAACGCGCCGAGGCGACGCCCGGCCACGTGGAGGAGACACCCATGCCGACCAACCCGGCTCAGGCACCGACGGTGCCGGCGCACGTGCTGCCGCACCGCACCCCCACCCAACTCCTCACGTTGGCCCGGCGCGGGCTGGTCGAGGCCGGCCAGACCCGACCCGACGGCCTGCGCTACGCGGCTGCCCACCTGGCGGCGCTGCGTGCGGCGGCTGCCCTGCTCGCCGCCCGCGCCCGGCCCGCCCCGAGTCGGCGCAACCGGATCACCAGCGTCTGGGTCCTCCTCTGCGCCGTCGCTCCGGAGCTCGACGAGTGGTCCCGGTTCTTCGCCGCCGGAGCCAGCAAACGCGCCGCCGCCGAGGCCGGCATCCCCCGGGTGGTCAGCGCCAGGGAGGCCGACGATCTGCTCCGCGCCGCCGAACAGTTCGTCACGGTGGTGGAGACCGCGCTCGGCGTCTCCCACCAACCGGCCCTGGACGGCCTCGCCGCATGATCCCGCCGTGCCACCGACCGCCCCGCGGGGGGAGCCGGGCGGCCGGTGGCACGGCGTGCCGGTCCTGAACGTGATCCACAGCAGCAACGACGGGGGGTTGGTCCAATGGCGGGCCGCATGGTGGTCGGTTCCGCCGCACTTGCCGATCTGGTGCGCCCGGCGAGCGCACCCGACCAGGTCGGCGGCCACCGGGTGCTGCCGGTGGCACCCGAGCTGACCGGCCTGCTGCCCAACCGGGGCCTGCGCCGGGGGAGCACCATCGCGGTCGCCGCCGGCCAGCCCCAGCGCAGCGGTGGCACCTCGCTGATGCTGGCCCTGCTCGCCGAGGCGTCCCGGGCCGGCTCGTGGTGCGCCGTGGTCGGTGTGCCGACGTTCGGTGCGGGGGCGGCCGCCGAGCTGGGCATCGCCCTGGACCGGTTGGCCCTGATTCCGAACCCCGGCCCCGAGTGGGCCACCGTGGTCGCCGCGCTGATCGACGGGGTGGACGTCGTGGTCACCACCGTGCCGGCCACGGTCTCCGCCTCGGTCGCCACCCGGTTGGCCGCCCGGGCGCGGCAGCGCGGCAGCGTGCTCGTCCCGTACGGCCGGTGGGACGGCGCGGACGTGACTCTTCAGGTGGTCCGTGGAGTGTGGGAAGGGCTCGGGCAGGGCCGGGGGCGGCTGCGCCGCCGGGAGGTCACCGTCTCGGCGCGCGGGCGCGGGGCGGCCGCCCGACCCAAGGAGATCAAGGTCTGGCTCCCGGGGGACGAGCTGACCCGGGTCATTCCCCGCACGGTGCCGTCGACCGTGGGCCGACCGGCCACGCCGCTTGCCCTGGTCGGTCGGGGGTGACCGGTTCTCCGCCACGCACCCTGCTGCTGTGGTGCCCGGACTGGCCGGTGCTCGCCGCCGAGATCGTCGACGGGGTGCCGGCGACCGGCCCGGTCGCCGTGCTGCACGCCAACCGGGTGGTCGCCTGCTCCGAGCGGGCCCGCGCCGAGGGGGTACGCCGAGGTCTGCGCAAGCGGGAGGCGCAGGGTCGCTGCCCGCAACTCACCGTCGTGGAGTACGACCCGGGCCGCGACACCCGGGCGTTCGAGCCGGTGGTCGCCGCGGTGGAGGAGTTGGTCGCCGGCGTGGAGGTGGTCCGTCCGGGCGCCTGCGCGGTGGCCGCCCGGGGGCCGGGCCGTTACCTCGGCGGCGAGGAGGCGGCCGCCGAGCGGATCATCGAGCACGTCGCCCAGTCGTGCCTGGTGGAGAGCCAGGTCGGCATCGCCGACGGGGTGTTCGCGGCCGGGTTGGCTGCCCGCGCCGGTCGGGTGGTGGCACCGGGCGGGACACCGGAGTTCCTGGCCGGGCTGCCGGTCGAGGCGCTCGGCCGGTCGGCGTTGGCCGACCTGCTGCGCCGCCTGGGGGTGCGCAGTCTCGGCGACTTCGCCGCGTTGCCGGCCGGCGACGTGTTGGCCCGGTTCGGGTTCGACGGTGCGCTGGCCCACCGGCTCGCGGCCGGGCGCGACCACCGCCCGCTCGCCGTCCGCCAGCCACCGGCCGACCTGACGGTGACCGCCGACTACGACGAACCGATCGACCGGGTCGACGCGGCGGCGTTCGCGGGCCGCGCGCTGGCCGAGCAGTTGCACGAGGGGCTGGCCGGGCACGGGCTGGCCTGCACCCGGCTCGGCATCGAGGCGGTCACCGAGCACGGGCAGGAGCTGCACCGGGTGTGGCGCCACGATGGCCTGCTCACCGCTGCGGCCATCGCCGACCGGGTGCGTTGGCAGCTCGACGGTTGGCTCTCCGGCAGCAGCGGGCGTACCGGCGCCCGACCGGCCCGGCCGACGGCCGGCATCATCCGGTTGCGGCTGGTCCCGGACGGGGTGATCGCCCAGGCTGGTCTGCAGGCCGGCCTGTGGGGGGAGACCGGCGAGGAGCGGGAACGGGCACACCGGGCGTTGAGCCGTGTGCAGGGCATCCTCGGCCCGGAGGCGGTGGTCACCGCGGTGCTCGGCGGCGGACGCTCCCCGGCCGACCAGATCCGACTGGTGCCGTGGGGCGACGAACGCCTACCCGCCCGTCCCGGCCCGGCACCGCTGCCCGGCGAGTCGGTCGTGCGGTCTGGCCCGGTGCCGTTGTCGGGTGAGTCGGTCGTGCGGT
>NZ_JBICTZ010000008.1:18784-236930 GCF_043197875.1 Micromonospora sp. NPDC048935
CGGTCTGGTTCGGTGCCGTTGTCGGGTGAGTCGGTCGTGCGGTCTGGTTCGGTGCCGTTGTCGGGTGAGTCGGTCGTGCGGTCTGGTTCGGTGCCGTTGTCGGGTGAGTCGGTCGTGCGGTCTGGTTCGGTGCCGCTGCCCGGTGAGTCCGCGTCGGTGCCGCTGTCCAGTGAGGCGAGCGCCAGCGGCGGTGCCCGGGCCGGTGCCGGTCGGCCTGCTGCCCGCGGCACGGGCGGGGTGCCGCCGTGGCCCGGACGACTCCCGGCGCCGGCGCCGGCGGTGGTGCTGCCCAGCCCACTCGCCGCGACCGTGCACGACGCCGCCGGCGAGCCGGTGGTGATCAGTGCGCGGCTGGCGGTGAGCGCTGCACCGGCCCGGCTGGTGGTCGGCACCGGCCGACCAGCGGAGATCGTCGGCTGGGTCGGCCCGTGGCCGGTGGACGAGCGGTGGTGGGCCCCGGCCGAGGCCCGCCGTCGGGCGCGGTTCCAGGTCGGCCTCGCCGACGGCACCGCTCTGCTGCTCGCCGTCGAGGCCGGGCAGTGGCTGGTGGAGGCGATCTATGACTGAGCACACGTCCCCTGGCCGTGATCGACTCGACATCCTGAAAACCGCGGTGTCCCGCCTGTGCGGACCGCCCGATTTTCAGGAGGCCGAGTCGATCACGCTCTGGCCGGGCGAGGTGGCGGCCAGGTGAGCTTCCACAACCCCAAGATGCCCTGGTCGGAGCTGGAGCGGGTGCTCTCCGGCCGGGCCGGCGGCGGCTCCGGGCAGGCCGGCGGCGGCTCCGGCGGCGGGCGGTCGCGCGAGGAGCGGCACCTGCACGTGGTGGACCCGCTCGCCGTGGACGCCGACGGGGGAGACTCCCCGGCCTGGAGCCGCCACCGCGAGCGGTACGAGCCACCGGAGCTGACCCGCCCCGACGGTGTGGTGCCCTACGCGGAGCTGCACGCGCACACCAACTTCAGTTTCCTCGACGGCGCCAGCCACCCGGAGGAGCTGGCCGAGGAGGCGGCCCGGCTGGGGCTCACCGCACTCGCCGTCACCGACCACGACGGTTTCTACGGGGTGGTCCGGTTCGCCGAGGCGGCCCGCACGCTGGGCCTGCCGACCATCTTCGGCGCGGAGCTGTCCCTCGGGCTGCCCGGCCCGCAGAACGGCGAACCCGACCCGCACGGCGCGCACCTGCTGGTGCTCGCGCACGGCCACGAGGGGTACGCCCGGCTGGCCACCACCATCGCCCGTGCCCAACTGCGCGGCGGGGAGAAGGGCCGCCCGGTCTACGGGGACCTGGAGGAGGTCGCCGCCGAGCTGCGTGACCATGTGCTGGTGCTGACCGGCTGCCGCAAGGGGCACGTGCCGGGGGCGCTACTCACCGAGGGGGTGGACGCGGCGGCCCGCGAGTTGGACCGACTGACCGCGCTCTTCGGTGCCGAGACGGTCGCGGTGGAGCTGACCGACCACGGCCATCCGATCGACGCCGACCGTAACGACGCGCTCGCCGAGCTGGCCGCCACGGCCGGGTTGCCGACGGTGGCCAGCAACAACGTGCACTACGCCAGCCCGGGCCGGCGTCGGCTGGCCACCACCGTCGCCGCCGTCCGGGCCCGCCGCAGCCTGGACGAGATCGACGGTTGGCTGCCCGCGGCGGCCACCGCCCACCTGCGCAGCGGCGCGGAGATGGCGGCCCGGTTCGCCGCGTACCCGGGTGCGGTGGCGCGGGCCGCCGAGTTCGGTGCCGAGTTGGCCTTCGACCTGCAACTCGTCGCGCCGCAACTGCCGGCGTACCCGGTGCCGCCGGGGCACACCGAGATGAGCTGGCTACGCAAGCTGACCGCCGACGGGGCGCACGAGCGCTACGGGCCGCCGCAGGCGCACCCGGCGGCGTACGCGCAGCTCGACCACGAGCTGAACATGATCGAGGAGTTGGGCTTCCCCGGCTACTTCCTGGTGGTCTACGACATCGTCGCGTTCTGTCGCGAGCAGGACATCTACTGCCAGGGTCGGGGCTCGGCGGCCAACTCGGCGGTCTGCTACGCGTTGCGGATCACCAATGTGGACGCCGTCCGGCACCGGCTGCTCTTCGAGCGTTTCCTCGCCCCGGAACGGGACGGCCCACCGGACATCGACGTGGACATCGAGTCCGACCGCCGGGAGGAGGTGATCCAGCACGTCTACACCCGCTACGGCCGGGAACACGCCGCCCAGGTCGCCAACGTCATCTCCTACCGACCCCGGTCGGCCGTGCGGGACGTGGCCAAGGCGTTCGGCTTCTCACCCGGGCAGCAGGACGCCTGGAGCAAACAGATCGACAGGTGGGGCTCGGTCGCCACGGTCGACGTCGAGAACATCCCCGAGCAGGTGGTGGAGTACGCCAACGAGTTGCAGACGTTCCCCCGGCACCTGGGCATCCACTCCGGCGGCATGGTGATCTGCGACCGGCCGGTGATCGAGGTCTGCCCGGTGGAGTGGGGGCGGATGCCCGGGCGCAGCGTGCTCCAGTGGGACAAGGACGACTGCGCCGCGGTCGGCCTGGTCAAGTTCGACCTGCTCGGGCTGGGCATGCTCTCCGCCCTGCACTACGGCTACGACATGATCGGTGAGAGCCTCGACCTGGGTGACATGACGCTTGACGACCCGGAGGTCTACGACATGCTCTGCCGGGCCGACTCGGTGGGGGTGTTCCAGGTGGAGAGCCGCGCCCAGATGGCCACCCTGCCCCGGCTCAAGCCCCGCGAGTTCTACGACCTGGTGGTGGAGGTGGCGCTGATCCGCCCCGGCCCGATCCAGGGCGGTTCGGTGCACCCGTTCATCAGGCGCAAGAACGGCCAGGAGCCGGTGACGTTCGCGCACCCGCTGATGCGCAACGCCCTGGAGAAGACGCTGGGGGTGCCGCTGTTCCAGGAGCAGTTGATGCAGCTCGCCATCGACCTGGCCGGCTTCGACGCGGCCGAGGCCGACCAACTGCGCCGGGCGATGGGCGCCAAACGGTCGGTCGAGCGGATGACCCGCATCGCCGACCGGCTCTACGCCGGGATGGCCGAGCGGGGCATCACCGGCGAGTTGGCCGACGACGTCTACCGCAAGCTCACCGCGTTCGCCAGCTACGGCTTCCCGGAGAGCCACGCGATGAGCTTCGCCTACCTGGTGTACGCCAGTTCCTGGCTCAAGCGCTACCACCCGGCACCGTTTCTCGCGGCGCTGCTCAACGCCCAGCCGATGGGCTTCTACTCCCCGCAGACCCTGGTCGACGACGCGCGCCGGCACGGGGTGGAGGTCCGCCGCCCGGACATCAACGCCAGCGGGGCCCTTGCGGTGTTGGAGTCCACCCCGGACACCCGGTGGGGCAGTGGGCCGGGGGAGCCGCCGCACGCCTGGGGGCTGGGCGGCCCGGCCGTCCGGCTGGGGCTGTCCGGTGTGCGTACCCTCGGCGCCGACGTGGCCGAGCGGATCGCGGCCGAGCGGGCGGCCGGCGGGGCGTACCGCGACATGTCCGATCTGGCCCGGCGGGTCGGTCTCACCGCGCCGCAGTTGGAGGCGCTGGCCACCGCGGACGCCTTCGCCTGTTTCGGGCTGACCCGGCGGGAGGCGCTGTGGGCCGCCGGCGCGGCGGCCCAGGACCGGCCGGGCCGGCTGCCCGGCACGGTGACCGGCGCGGCGGCGCCCACGCTGCCCGGCATGGAGGCGGTGGACCGGCTGGTCGCCGACGTGTGGGCCACCGGGTTGTCCCCGGAGAGCCATCCGGCCCGGTTCATCCGGGGTCAGCTCGACGTGCTCGGGGCGGTGCCGATCGCCCGGCTCGGTCGGGTGGAGCCCGGCCAACGGATCCGCGTCGGCGGCATCGTCACCCACCGGCAGCGCCCGGCGACGGCGGGCGGGGTCACCTTCCTCAACCTGGAGGACGAGACGGGGATGCTCAACGTCACCTGTTCGCCGGGGCTGTGGCAGCGCTATCGGCGGGTGGCCCGCACCAGCGCCGCGCTTGTGGTCCGGGGGCGGTTGCAGCGGCACGAGGGAGTGACCAACCTGGTCGCCGACCGGCTGGACGCCATCGAACCGCCGGTCAGCCCCGCCTCCCGCGACTTCCGTTAAGAGAGTGATCCACATTACGGTTTCTCGCGCCGTCGAGCGGGAGACTCGTCCTGAGCGGGCAGAGCGGCCCGTGAGCCATGAGGGGGAACGACAGTGACGGGAAATCACGCGTACACCGGTGGAATCGCCAACGCCCGGCGGACCAGGCTGGGCACCGGCTGGGTGCCGGCGCACCTCGCCGACCCTCGCGAGTACGAGGTGACAAACGGGCCGGTGGCCAACGAACGCCGGTCCCGGGCCGAGGACGAGGCCGAGGGCACCGACTCCTGACCCACTAGGCTCGACCGGGTGGAGCAGACCCGAGGCCGGTTCGCCGAGCCGCCGCTGACACCCCGTACCGCCGTGATCTGGTCGGTGCTCCGCGCCGAGCTGGACCGGCGCGGCGACGCCGAGCTGACCGTGCTCGACGTGGGCGGCGGCACCGGCGGTTTCGCCGTCCCGCTGGCCCGCGCCGGGCACCGCGTCACGGTTGTCGACGCCAGCCCCGACGCCCTCGCGGCGCTCACCCGCCGGGCCGCCGAGGCCGGGGTGGCCGACCGGATCGCCGCGGTGCAGGGCGACGGTGACGCCCTCGCCGGGCTGGTCGAGCCGGCCGGCGTCGACCTGGTGCTCTGCCACGCCGTGCTGGAGGTGGTCGACGACCCGACGCCGGTGGTGGCCGCGCTGGCCACCGCGTTGCGTCCGGGCGGGGCGGTCAGCGTCCTCGTGGCCGGCCGGGCCGCCGCCGTGCTCGGCCGGGCCATCAACGGGCACCTGGACGTCGCGACCGCCCTGGCCGCCGATCCGGCAGGCACCGCCGGGCCGCGCGACACACTGCGCCGGCGCTACGACGCCCCGGGCGCCGCCGCGCTGCTCGGCGCCGCCGGGCTGGTGGTCGAGGAGATCCACGGGGTACGCGTGCTGGCCGACCTGCTGCCGGCCGCGGTCGCCGACGGGCAGCAGGCCGCGGTGGTGGAGTTGGAACGCGTCCTGGCCGCCCAGGCGCCCTACCGGGACCTGGCCGCCCAGCTGCACCTGTTCGCCCGCCGGCCGGCATGAGCGGCTCGCCGACCCCGGCGCCGCTGGCGATCCTCGGGCCGGAGCACGGCGGCGGCCGTCTCGCCGAGGTGCTGCCCAGCGCGCTCGCCGTGCTGGGCGTGCCCGACTCGGCCGACCCGCTCGGGCTGGCGCCCACGCTGGCCGGGGTACGCCGGATCGCCGTGCTGCTTGTCGACGGGCTCGGCTGGTATCAGCTACCCACCGCCGCCCCGTACGCGCCGACGCTCGCCGGGCTCGCCGCGACCGTGGGCCGTCCGCTCATCGCCGGTTTCCCGTCCACCACCCCGACCAGTCTGGTGTCGTTGGGCACCGGCGTGCCGCCCGGCGCGCACGGGGTGCTCGGCTTCACCGTGCGAGTGCCCGGCACGGACCGGGTGTTGACCCACACCGACTGGGCCGGGGACCCGTCGCCGCTGAGCTGGCAGCCGGTGACCACCCAATTCGAGCGCGCCCGCGCCGCCGGGGTGACGACGACAGTGGTGAGTCGGCCGGAGTTCGGCGGCAGCGGGTTGACCCTGGCCGCCAACCGGGGCGGCGACTTCCGGGGCGCCGCCGGTGGGGAAGCGGTGGCCGCCGCCATGCTGGCCGCGCTGGCCGCGCTGGCCGCCGGCTCCGGGCCGACCCTGGTCTCCGGCTACCACGCCGACCTGGACCGGCACGGCCACGTCAGCGGCGTCGACTCCGTGCCCTGGCGGGACGCCGCCACCGAGGTGGACGCACTTGTCGCCCGACTGGTCGACGGGCTGCCGCCGGACGCGGCCCTGCTGGTGACCGCCGACCACGGCCAGCTCGACATTCCCGCCACGCACCGCTTCGACCTGGACACCGATCCCCGACTGCGCGACGGGATCCGGGTGGTCGCCGGCGAGGCCCGGGTGCGCTACCTGCACGTCGCGCCGGGCGCACTCGACGACGTGGTGGCCGCCTGGTCGACGGTGCTCGGTGACGCCGCGCGGGTACGCACCCGCGACGAGGTGGTGGCCACCGGCTGGTTCGGGCCGGTGCCCGAGGAACACCTCGCCCGGATCGGCGACGTGGTGGTGACCTGCAACGACACCTACGCGATCATGGCCAGCCGCACCGAGCGGCCGATGGCGTCGAAGCTGGTGGCCTACCACGGCTCGGACACCGCCGCCGAGCTGACCGTGCCGCTGCTGGTCGTACGCGGCTGACCGCTGGCCGCCGGCTCTGCCCCGCGGCGCGGTGGCGACCGGCTCTGTCCCGCGGCCCGGTGGCGGCCGGGGCCCGGTGGCGGCCGCGGCGCGGTGACTGCCGGGGCCCGGTGGCTGCCGCGGCCCGGTGGGTCGCCGGCCGTTGCGGAGGTCCTCCGGCTCGCTGGCCGCCGAGGATGTCGTACCTCCGGGTTAACCTGCCGGGATGGGCCGCAGTCAGTCGTTGCCCCGAGGCGGCGATCCGCGCTTCGGGCCGGATGCCGACGACGCCGGCAGCCCGATCCTGCACGTCGACATGGACGCCTTCTTCGCCGCCGTCGAGGTGCGCCGCCGGCCCGAGTTACGCGGCCGGCCGGTCATCGTCGGCGGTGTGGGGCCGCGCGGGGTGGTCAGCTCGGCCAGCTACGAGGCCCGCCGTTACGGCGTACGCAGCGCGATGCCGACCAGCCAGGCCCGAGCCCGCTGCCCCCACGCGGTCTACCTGCCACCGGAGTTCAGCGCCTACACGGCCGCCTCGCGGGCGGTGATGCAGATCTTCCGGGACGTCACCCCGCTGGTCGAGCCGCTCTCCCTCGACGAGGCGTTCCTCGACGTGAGCGGCGCCCGCCGACTCTTCGGTTCCCCGGCCACCATCGCCCGGCTGATCCGCCGACGGGTCGCCGACGAGCAGGCGCTGACCTGCTCGGTCGGGGTGGCGCCGAGCAAGTTCGTGGCCAAGCTCGGTTCCACCCGAGCCAAACCCGACGGTCTGTTGGTGGTGCCCTCGGGGCAGGTGCTCGACTTCCTGCACCCGCTGCCGGTGGACGCACTCTGGGGCGTGGGTGAGCGCGCCGCCGAGGCGCTGCGCAGGCTCGGCCTGGCCACCGTGGGCGACCTCGCCGAAGCCCCGCTGGGCATGCTCCGCAAGGCGGTCGGCGCGGCGTCGGCGGCCCACCTGCACGAACTGGCGTGGGGCCGGGACCCGCGCCGGGTCAGCCCGGAGCACGTCGACAAGTCGATAGGCGCCGAGGTGACGTTCGACGCCGACGTGGCCGACCCGTTGGAGATCCGCCGCGCGTTGCTCGCGCTCAGCGCGAAGGTCGGCGTCCGGTTGCGGGGCTCCGGGCAGGTCGGGCGCACCGTCGCCCTCAAGGTGCGGCTGGCCGACTTCCGGACCGTCAGCCGGTCCCGCACCCTCGACGTGCCCACGGACACCGCCCGCGAGATGTTCGACACGGTCTGGGCGCTCTACACCGCACTGGACCCGGGCGAGCGGATCCGGCTCGTCGGTGTCCGGGTGGAGGGGCTCAGCACGGCGCTGGGCGCGCCCCGGCAGCTCACCCTCGGCGCGCCCGAGCGTGGTTGGCGGGAGGCGGAAGCTGCCGCCGACGCCGCCGCTGCCCGATTCGGGCGGTCCGTCATAGGTCCGGCCAGTCTGATGGGCGACCGTGACGCCCAACGAAAGGAAAATCCACCCCACCCGTAGGTCGTCCCGCTTTCCGACGCGCGACCCCCCTCGTAGACTTGCGGGTAAGCAGCCGGATGGCTGCCACGGTCTGTCGGCCCGAGTGGGCCCGACCAACGTGACCGGGGAGGAGTGCCGTGCCGCTCTCGGAGCACGAGCAGCGGCTGTTCGAGCAGATCGAGCGGTCGCTTGCCGAGGACCCCAAATTCGCCTCGGCCGTGCGCGCCAGCGATCCGCGCTTTCACGCGCGGCGTCGCCTGCTCGTCGCCGCCGGCGTCGTCATCGCTGGCTTGGCTCTACTGGTCTATGGCGCGGTGATCAAGACTCCACCGCTGGCGGTGGCGGGCTTTGTCGTCATGCTGGCGTCGGCCGCGTACGCGGTGCAGTCGCACCGGCGGGCGCAGTCACCCGACCTGCACGTGGTGGGCGGCACGACGAGTCGTCGCCGTCCGCGTGGTGGCCGATCCGGTCGCCGGTCGTCGATCCTGGACCGCATGGAGGACAGGTGGCGGCAGCGCCCGGAGGGGCACCGCTGAGCCAGTCCCGCCGCTGAGGCGGGCCGTACGCCGCGACGAGCGGGTCGCCGGGCACAGCGCCGGCGACCTCCGTGGTACCCGCGCGCCCTTTCTCCGCTGAGCAACCTTCCACCGCTGCCCGCAGCGTCCGGCTCACGCGTCCAACCCGCATGGCCGTGATCGAACCCGCGTGGCCCTACTCCTGCGCCGAACCCGCATGGAGTCGGCGGTGATCCGCGGGCGGCGGCCGCGCTGCCGCCGCGGTAGGTGGGGCGGGAGCGCCGGGCTGCCGGGCCGGGCTGCCGGCGGGCGGGGCTGCTGGCGGGCGGCGGGCTGCTGGCGGGCGGGGCTGTCGGGCGCGGCGGGCTGCCGGCGGGCGGGACTGTCGGGCGCGGCGGGCTGGCCGGGCTGCCGGCTGGGGGCGCGGCGGGGCGGCCTGTCGGGTGGGAGCGCTGTCGGGTGGGGTGTTCGGGTGGGGTGGCGGTCCGGTGGACCGCCACCCCCGCCGTCAACGGGCGGTGGTCAGCCGAACAGGTCAGCGGGCCGCACGGTCGGCCAACAGCCGTCGCGGGTTCCAGCGCAGCAACCGGTACCGGGCTCGCCCGGTCAGGGCCGCCACTCGGCCGGACGTGTCCGCCAGGGTGGTACGCCAGCGCAGCAGCACCGACGGTGGCAGTACGGCGGCGACCAGACGGGTGCGTCGGTCCGCCTGCGCGGCGAGCGCCCCACGAACCGCGCGGAGCGCCGGCAACAGCCGCTCACCGGTCAGCGGGTCCCGTGCGTAGCGGGCCCGCTCCTCCGCCTGGCCGAGCAGCCGCGCCGACCCGGTCGCGGCGCTGTCGTCGCCGAGGGTGTCTCGGACCAGCCGGTCGGCGGTCGCCCTGGGCGTCTCGGTCAGGTCGACCGGAACCCGGAAGTCCACCATCGTGTCGAGCAACTCGGCCCAGGCGGCGTGTGCGTCCGCGCGGGCCCGGTCGGCGTCCACGCCGACGATCACCACCCGCGTCCCCGGCTCGACGCCGTCGTCGACGGCCGCTGGGGAGGCCACCGCGGCGCTCGCCGGCTGGCCACCCCGCCTGCGGCGCAGCGCCAGCCGGCGCAGCGCGGGGATGGCGAGCAGTGCCAGCAGGGCCAGCAGACCCGCCGCCCACCAGGGCCAGACCGGCGGCTGCTCGGCCGGCGTGGTGCCGCCCAGGGACAGCCCGTCGTCGACGTCCCGGTCGGCGTTGTCGGGCCCGGCCGGACCGGCCGACGCCTCGGGGCCCGCCGGGGTGTCCGTGACCCCGGTGCCCGGGGTGGTTGGTTCCGGCGCGTCAGTGTCCGGTGCCCAGGCCGAGCGGGTGGACCCGGGCACCCCGTACGTCGGGGTGGCGTCGAACGGCACCCAGCCGACCCCGTCGAAGAAGACCTCGGTCCAGGCGTGCAGGTTGAGGTTGGTCAGCGTGTAGGTGTCACCGGTGCGCTTGCTGCCGTTGGTGAACCCGAACGCCACCCGGGCCGGAATGCCCGCCGAGCGGACCAGCCACGCCATCGCGGCCGCGTACTGCTGGCAGTAGCCGACCTTGTTGGTCAGGAAGTTGACGATGTCCTGCCCGCTGCTGCCGCTCTCGGTGCTGAGCCGGTAGCTGAACCCGTTGTCGGCCGAGAAGTGCTGGTAGATCGCCAACACCCGGTCGTAGTCGGTGCGCTTGCCCTGCGTCAGTCCCTTGACCAGCTCCTCCACCTCGGGCACCGGCCCGGGGGTGGCGGTCATCTGCCGGTTCAGGGGGTGGTCGGCCGGCAGCGGTGGGGTGGCCCGCAGCGTCGCCGGCGTGTACGTCGAGCGGACGTAGTCGAAGGAGTACTTCCGGCCCCGGGAGTTTTCCCGGTTGGAGAAGACGACCTGCTGGTTGGGGTCGTAGAGCCAGTTGCCGCTGAGGTCGTCGGTGCGTACCGGCTCCGCGTACACCGGCATCAGCGACATGCTCAGGCTCTTGGTGACCTCGACGGTCGCCCGGTAGGTGGTCTGCTGCACGCCGGGGCGAGCCCGCTCGGCCGGGTCGGGCAGGTCCCGGTTGACCGCCCGGCCGGTCGGGTTGCGTGCCTGGAAACCGGTCTGGCGCAGCTCGTCGGCGACCGCGTAGCGCAGGTAGAACGGGTTGGGCTCGGACGTGGTGACCTTGACCAGGTCGGCCACCTGGGACTGGTTGAGCTGACCGGCGAGCGACGCGAACAGGTCGATCCGACCCGACGTGCCGCCCGAGCCGGACCCGTTGCCGGTGCCGTTGCCCGGACCCCGGCTGAGGGAGTCGAGGAGCCCGCCGCTCATGCCGGGCACCGCCAACGGCAGCGCCACCGCCACCGCCACCCCGAGCACCGCGAGCCGACGGCCGGCCGACGCCAACGGTGAGGCCTCCCACACGTCGACGTCGCGGCCGTCGCCGGTGAACCGGCGCCCGAACCTGCGGACCCGGTCGACGTTGTCGGTGACCAGCAACCAGAGGTAACCGGCGGCGCCCACCACGAACGGCGTCGCGGGGACGCTGTCCACGTAGACGGCGACCGGCACCGAGTAGATGGCGAGCATCGGCAACCCCGCCAGCGCGGGCCGGCGCAGCCCCACCGCCAGGACATCCACGAGTACGGCGACCGCGCCCACGCCGAGCACGGCGATGAACAGCAGCGGGTCGGTGTCCGGGACCTCGACCCCGTACGAGCGCATGTCCTGCATGGAGCCGGTGAGCAGGTCGGCGAAGTGCGCGAACGTGCTCGGCGTGGGCAGGATGGCGAGCAGTTCCTGGTTGCTGGGGAACAACCAGGTCAGGGCGAGCAGCAGGCCGGCCAGCATGCCCAGCACCTGGCCCCACAGCGGAGCCCGGACGAGCCTGGTCAGCGCGGCGGCCCCGGCCACCACGGCGACCGCGATGACGGACTCGACGAGCCACGTCCAGCTCTGGAAGATGGCCGACAGCGGTGCGGCGGCCAGCAGTGTGGCCGTGGCCGCCACGAGGCCGATGTTCCGACTGGCGATCATGAGGGGAACTCTCCGTTCATCGCACGCCGCCGGCGACCGTCTCGGCCAGCGCGGCGCGCAGGGCGAAGCCCTGGGAGCCCCGGCCAGCCTGCGGCCACAGGACCGGCAGCCGGGCACCGTGGTCGACACCGACGACGCGCCAGCCGCTCTGCACCATGGCGAGGACTGCCGCACCGTGCGCGTGCTCCGCCTCGGCGCGGGCCTTCTCCGGCAGGCTGAGCCAGGTGGAGCTGTTGAGCAGGAACCCGATGCAGGTGGCGCCGTTGCCCCGCAGCCCGGCCAACAGCTCGGCCTCGGCCGCGCTCACCGTGCCGAACAGCCCGATGATCAGCCCGCCGTCGGCGCGCTGGCGGACCCGCTGCACCAGACCTGTCACCTCGGCGCGCTGATCCAGGCGCACCTCGGCGAGGTGGTCGAGCAGTGCCCCGTCACCGCCGGCCTCCGACGCGTCCACGTCGACACCCGAGCCGGTGACCAGGCGCAACTTGTAGCCGGCCTGTCGAAGGTGGACGGCGACGCTCGCGGCGGCGGAGACGGCCCACTCGAAACTGGCCGTCGGCCCCTCGCCGCGGTGGCCGTACGCCCGGGTGTCCAGAACGACGGTGGCGCGGCTCTCCCACGGCTGCTCCTCGCGGCGCACCATCAGCTCGCCGGTGCGGGCGGTGGACTTCCAGTGCACCCGGCGCAGGTCGTCGCCGCGCCGGTACTCCCGGGTCGCCGCGTCGTCCTCGCCGTGCACCGCCACGGACCGGGCCCGGCTGTCGCCACTGCCCGCGTACTCCCCGGGGAGCCGGACCGATGGCAGCGGGGTGACCTGCGGGATGACCGTCAGGTGGTCGGTGCTGGGAAAGGAGCGGGTGAGTTCGCAGAGGCCGAACGGGTCGGTTATCCGGACCACCAGCGGGCCCACGTCGTAACGGCCCCGCACGTCGGCGCGCACGGTGTACGCCACGGAGCTGGCCTGGTGCGCGCCGAGCCGCTCCAACACCACCCGGGGCCGGCTGCCCAGCGCGTAGGGCAGCCGGTCCTCCAGGAGCAGGGTGCCGGTCGGCAGCCGGGAGAGGTTCTGGAGGCGCAGCACCACCCGGGAGTTGGCACCGACCGGAACCCGGTGCGGGTCGAGTGACCTGTTGCAGGCCAGCTTGTAGCGGCTGCGCCCGACGTAGGCGGCGGCCAGCAACGGCAGGACGGCCAGCAGCACCGCCACCCGGAGCAGGTCCTTCTCGCCGAGGATGCCGGACGAGATCGCCGCCGCGACCGCGGCGGCGAGGAAGGAACGCCCGCGGGTGGTCAGCCCGCGCAGCCCGGCACGCACGTCATGGCCTCCGCGGCTCGTAGGGCGCGCGGCCGTTGCCGGAAGCGGGCCGGGTGTCGTACGGGTTGCGCTGCCGGTCGTGCGGCAGCGGCAGGCGGTGCACCAGCTCGGAGACGATCGCGTCGGTGGTGCGCCGGGCCAACTGCGCGTCGGCGGTGGGGATGATCCGGTGCGCGAGCACCGGCACCGCCAGGGCCTGCAGGTCGTCGGGGAGCACGTAGTCACGACCCTCCAGGGCGGCGACCGCCCGGGCGGTGCGCAGCAGTTGCAGGGTGGCGCGGGGGGAGGCGCCGAGTCGCAGGTCGGGTGCCTCGCGGGTGGCGGTGACCAGGTCGATCGCGTACTGCTTGACCGCGTCCGCGACGTGCACCTGCCGGACGGTGGCGATGAGCTGTCGGACGATGGCCGCGTCGGAGACCGCGCGCAGCTCGTTCAGCGGGTCGGTGGCGCCGTGCCCGTCGAGCATGGCCAGCTCGGCGTGCGAGTCCGGGTAACCCATCGCGATGCGGGCGGTGAACCTGTCGCGCTGCGCCTCGGGCAGCGGGTAGGTCCCCTCCATCTCGATCGGGTTCTGGGTGGCGATCACCATGAACGGGGTCTGCAACTGGTAGGTCACGCCGTCGACGGTGACCTGCCGCTCCTCCATGCACTCCAGCAGCGCCGACTGGGTCTTCGGCGAGGCCCGGTTGATCTCGTCGCCGACCACCAGGTTGGCGAAGACGGCACCCGGGCGGAACTCGAAGTCGTGCGTCTCCTGGTTGTAGACGCTGACACCGGTGACGTCGCTGGGCAGCAGGTCGGGGGTGAACTGGATCCGTCGTACCGTGCAGTCGATGGACCGCGCGAGGGCCTTGGCCAGCTTGGTCTTGCCGACACCCGGGACGTCTTCGATCAGGAGGTGACCCTCGGCGAGCAACACGGCCAGGGCGAGTCGCACGGTGGCGGTCTTACCCTCGATGACCTGCTCGATGTTGGCCACGATGGCCTCGCTGGCGGCGCGGAACTCGTCGTGCGGCAGTAGGCCGCCCACCTCGTCCCAGGTCTGTTGTGTCACGGGCCTCCTCCTCGTCGCCGTCACGGCAGCTCTGTAGAGAGCACCTGGACCCGCCGTTGGGTTCGCGACGTCGAGCCTCGTTTGCCGCAGAATTCTCACTAGCCTCTCAGGCTAACCATGTTTGTCGTTATCGCCGACCCCCGCAGGCGGTCCGTCGGTTACGCCCCGATATTCGCCACGTCGGGGGACGCGGCCCGGCCCACCCCGGGGGCCGGCGGGCCGGACCGTCGGCGGGGTACACTGCCGGACATGGCCGGAGTCTTCCTGCTTCTTACCGGGCCGTGCTGATGCGCTGATTCCCAGCGACAGCACGGCGGCCCCTCCTGCGCGAGGGGCATTTTTGTGCCCGCCGCCGGCCCGGCCCGGTGGTGCCGAGACGAAGCGAAGCGAAGCGAGGAGAGACGATGAGTGAGGCAGCCGCACCGGCGGGCGACATTCCCCCGTTCCGGTACACCGCGGCCCTGGCCGACGAGATCGAGATCCGTTGGCAGGACACCTGGGCGCGCGAGGGCACCTTCCACGCACCGAACCCGACCGGCCCGCTGGCCGACCCGACCCACCCCCGCGCCGGTGCGGACAAGCTGTACGTGCTGGACATGTTCCCGTACCCGTCCGGAGCCGGCCTGCACGTCGGCCACCCGCTGGGCTACATCGGCACCGACTGCTACGCCCGCTACCAGCGGATGGCCGGTCGCAACGTGCTGCACGCGATGGGCTTCGACGCGTTCGGCCTGCCCGCCGAGCAGTACGCGGTGCAGACCGGCACCCACCCCCGCACCACCACCGTGGCGAACATCGAGCGGTACAAGGCGCAGCTGCGCCGGCTGGGGCTGGCGCACGACGAGCGCCGCTCGGTGGCGACCATCGACACCGACTTCTACCGCTGGACGCAGTGGATCTTCCTGCAGATCTTCAACTCCTGGTACGACCGCGACGCCGGCAGGGCCCGCCCGATCGCCGAGCTGATCGCCGAGTTCGAGGGCGGTAACCGGCAGACCCCGGACGGCCGCGCCTGGGCCGAGCTGAGCGTCGCCGAACGCCGCCAGGTCGTCGACGACCACCGCCTGGCGTACGTCTCGCAGGCCCCGGTCAACTGGTGCCCGGGGCTGGGCACCGTGTTGGCCAACGAGGAGGTCACCGCCGACGGCCGCTCCGACCGGGGCAACTTCCCGGTCTTCAAGCGCAACCTGAAGCAGTGGATGATGCGGATCACCGCGTACGGTGACCGGCTGCTGGACGACCTGGACAGCCTGGACTGGCCCGAGCCGATCAAGCTGATGCAGCGCAACTGGATCGGCCGCTCCACCGGCGCGCACATCGACTTTCCCACCGCGCAGGCGCCGGTGCGGGTGTTCACGACCCGACCGGACACCGTCTTCGGTGCCACCTACATGGTGCTGGCACCCGAGCACGAGCTGGTCGACGCGCTGACTCCGGACGCGTGGCCGGACGACGCGCGGGACGCCTGGACCGGCGGGCACGCCAACCCCCGGGCGGCCGTCGAGGCGTACCGCAAGGCGGCAGCCGCCAAGACCGACGTCGAGCGGCAGTCCGACACCAAGGAGAAGACCGGCGTCTTCATCGGCGCGTACGCCACCAACCCGGTCACCGGCGGGCAGATCCCGATCTTCATCGCCGACTACGTGCTGGCCGGCTACGGCACCGGCGCGATCATGGCGGTGCCCGCGCAGGACGAGCGGGACTGGGCGTTCGCCGAGGTCTTCGAGCTGCCCATCGTGCGTACCGTGCAGCCGGCGGAGGGCTTCGACGGCAAGGCGTACACCGGGGACGGCCCGGCCATCAACAGCGCCGCGCCCGAGCGCGGCCTGGACCTGAACGGCCTGGGGGTCGCCGACGCCAAGGCGGCGATCATCTCGTGGCTGGAGGCGAACGGGCACGGCACCGGCGCGGTGACCTACCGGCTGCGCGACTGGCTGTTCTCCCGCCAGCGTTACTGGGGTGAGCCGTTCCCGATCGTCTACGACGAGTCCGGCGCGGCCATCGCCCTGCCGGAGGAGATGCTGCCGGTCGAGCTGCCGGAGGTGGACGACTTCTCCCCGAAGACGTTCGACCCCGACGACGCCGACAGCAACCCGGAGACCCCGCTGTCGCGGCGGCGCGACTGGGTCGAGGTCGAACTGGACCTGGGCGACGGGCCGCAGCGCTACACCCGAGAGACCAACGTGATGCCGCAGTGGGCCGGCTCCTGCTGGTACGAGCTGCGCTACCTGGACCCGAC
This sequence comes from Micromonospora sp. NPDC048935, assembly GCF_043197875.1. Taxonomy (NCBI): domain Bacteria; kingdom Bacillati; phylum Actinomycetota; class Actinomycetes; order Micromonosporales; family Micromonosporaceae; genus Micromonospora; species Micromonospora sp. NPDC048935. The sequence continues at coordinate 34,664 of NZ_JBICTZ010000008.1, forward strand.
CAACAGCGGGCGGTTCGTCGACGCGGAGAACGAGCGGTACTGGATGGGTCCGCGCGGCGAGGGCGACTGCGGGGGCACCGACCTGTACGTCGGTGGCGCCGAGCACGCCGTGCTGCACCTGCTGTACGCGCGGTTCTGGCACAAGGTGCTGTTCGACCTGGGGCACGTGTCGTCGTTCGAGCCGTTCCGCAAGCTGTTCAACCAGGGCATGATCCAGGCGTACGCGTACACCGACTCGCGCGGCAGCTACGTGCAGGCCGAGGAGGTCTTCGAGCGCGACGGCGCCTACTACCTGGGCGACCTGGCGGTCAACCGCGAGTACGGCAAGATGGGCAAGTCGCTGAAGAACGTGGTGACCCCCGACGACATGTGCGCCGCCTACGGTGCGGACACCTTCCGGGTGTACGAGATGTCGATGGGCCCGCTGGAGGTGTCCCGCCCCTGGGAGACCCGGGCGGTGGTCGGGTCGTACCGGTTCCTGCAACGGGTGTGGCGGGCCGTCGTCGACGAGCAGACCGGCGCGCTGCGGATCACCGAGGACCCGGCCGACGAGACGACCCGCCGGCTGCTGCACACGGTGATCGACGGGGTCCGTGGCGACATGGACGGCATCCGGTTCAACACGGCGATCGCCAAGCTGATCCAGCTGACCAACGGGCTGACCGGGCTGTCGGCGACGCCCCGCGAGGTGGCCGAGCCGCTGGTGCTGATGGTGGCGCCGTTCGCCCCGCACCTGGCGGAGGAGCTGTGGCGCAAGCTGGGCCACGACACCTCGCTGACGTACGCGGACTTCCCGACCGCCGACGCGGCGCTGCTGGTGGCCGACACGGTGACCTATCCGGTGCAGGTCAACGGCAAGGTCCGTGGCCGCGTCGAGGTCCCCGCCGACGCCGCCGAGGAGACCGTCCGCGCGGCGGCCCTGGAGGCGGTGGCCGCCAGCCTGGCCGGCAAGGAGCCCCGCAAGGTCATCGTGGTCAAGGGTCGAATGGTCTCGGTGGTGGTGTAACTCCGCGCCCGGTCCCGCCCGCGTCGATCATGGAGTTGTGGTGGTCGGTTCATCCCCTGCCCAGGGGTTGTCCACCGTCACGACTCCATGATCGACCTCTGGACGACGGCGCGGTGCGCCCGTAGCCAGTCGTGCCACTGAGCTATCAGCGCGCCTACTCCCGCCTTGCGGAGTCGGCGCATGGCTGGGTGGGTGCTGGTGTCGATGGTGTGCCAGGTGCCCTCGACCTGGCGGAGCATCAGGTCTGTCAGCTCCCCTCGGGGCAGCAGCCCGGGGCCGGCCGCGTCGTAGGTGTCACAGAGGACGCGACACCGCCGACCCAGCTCGACGGGATCGGCACCGTCACCCAGTGTGGTCCAGTGCCAGCCGGCGAACGCCACGTCCTCGATCCGCCGGCCCGGTGCGGCCAGGTCCCAGTCGATGAAGACCACCGGGAGCGGCCCGCCCGGGAAGTCCCGGTACACCGTGTTCTTCGGCGACAGATCGCGGTGACACACGGTCTCGGCGTCGCCGGCCAGGTCGGTGCCCGCGCACGCGTCGTGCAGACGCCGGATCAGCTTGGCCAGCCGGACCAGCGCCGGATCGGCGAAGAACGCGGGATCCTCGGAGTCCCGCCACGGCACCCGCCCCGGAACGTAGCTGAGCACCTGCCGGCCGCGCTCGTCGACGCCCAGGTGATGGGGCGCGAGGTCCGCGCCCACCCGGGCCAGGTGACGCAGCAGCGCGCCGACGAAGTCCGGGTTGGCCGGCGGGGTACGTCGTACCGTGTCGCCGATCCGGACCACCTCGGCGACGAAGCCGCCGGTGAGCGGCTCCTCGACGTCGTGGGTCGGCTCGGGCACGGTCACACCGGCATCCGGCGGCGTTGTCGTTCGGCGCGCCACCACATGTGGACCAGCACCAGGCTGGCGATCAGGCCCAGGCTGGCCGGGGCGGCGGCGTACCAGTTGATGTGCCCGGGTGAGCTGACCGACGCGCCGATCGCCGCGTAGCCGAAGGCGGTCGGCGCGGAGGCGATCACGCTGCCGGCCAGGAACGGCAGCATCCGGGCACCGGTCGTGCCGTAGCCGTAGCTGACCAGCCCGAAGCCGGCGATCGGCAGCAGCCGGACGGTGACCACGCCGACCACGCTCTGCCGGGCGAACCAGCCGTCGAGGCGGGCCAGGCGGCCACGGACCCGTTCAGCGACGAACTCCCGGCCGAGCAGCCGGCCGACCGTGAACCCGACCGCCGCGGCCACCAGTGCGGCACCCAGGGCGTACGCCGCGCCCTCCAGGGGGCCGAAGATCGCGCCCGCGGCGAGCGTGACGAACGTCCGGGGGACCAGGGCGACAAGCAGCAGCGCGCCGCCGAGGATCGCCGCCACCGGGGCGAGGTCGCCCAGCCGGTCGGCCAACAGCGGCAGGTGCTCCGGATCCGGTCGGGGTGCCAGGAGCAGCAGCAGCCCGCAGCCGGCGATCAGCAGCACGAGCAGGGCGAACCGGGCGGCCGACGGCTGCCGCAGCAGCCGACGGACGGCACGGATCATGCCCGGGCGGCGGCCACCGCAGAGCGGCGCTCGTTGCGCAGCCGGTCGGGCCAGGTGTCGTCCAACGGCGGAAGCTGGTGTGCCCCGGTGGCCCAGCGCAGCAGCAGGTCGGCCAGGGCCGGGTTGCGGGCCAGCGCCGGACCGTGCGAATAGGTGCCGAGCAGCTTGCCGCGCCACGCGCCCTCGGTGGCGCCGTCGTTGCCCACCCCGGCGGTGACCCGGGCCAGCGGGGAGACCTCGGGGCCCAGGTGGGTGCGACCGCCGTGGTTCTCGAAGCCGGTGAGCGGGGGCAGGCCCAGCCGGGGGTCGATCTCACCGGACAGCTCGCCCACGGCCCGGCTCGCGCCCCGGTCGGACTGCAGGTCGAGAAGCTCCAGGCCACGGCACTGCACGCCCTTGGCGAAGAACGAGGTGCCGAGCAGTTGGTAGCCGGCGCAGACGCCGAACACCACCGAACCCTGTGCGACCGCCCGGTGCAGACCGCCGTCGGCGATCAGGCGCTGCGCGCCCAGCGACTGTGGGCCGTCCTCACCGCCGCCGACCAGGTAGATGTCGGCGGTCGCGGGCAGTCGCTGGTCGGAGCGGACCTCCAGCACCTCGACGGGCATCCCGCGCTGGCGGGCCCGGCGGGCGAGGATCAGGGCGTTGCCCCGGTCGCCGTAGGTGGACAGCAGGTCGGGGTAGATCCAGACGATGCGCAGGCTCTCAGATGACACGGTCCAACTCCGCTCGGATGTCCTGGAACGCGGTGTAGTTCGCGATGACCTCCAGTCGCCCGGGCGGGACCGACCGGAGTGCGTCGTCGAACGTGCGGACGTGCTGGAACGGCACGTCGTTGACGTCCAGGCGGACCGCCAGGTCGTATGCCCGGTCACCGGTGATCAACACCTGCCGGCCACGCAGCGGGGCGAAGTCGACGTCGTAGAGCCAGGAGGTGTCCAGGCCGTCGGGGTCGCGCGCGTTGATGGAGAGCAGGGTCGGGGCGTTGTCGGCCATGTCGAACGCCTCCAGCCAACTGGCCGGGTTCTTCGCCAGCAACAGCCGGATGTTGCGCCCGTCCTTGTCGACCTGCGCGTAGCGGCCGGCCACCGAGGTGACGATGCCGAGGCGGGACACCGCGTCGACCGGGCGGACGCCGAACTCGGCGGCCACCGCCAGCGCGGTCGCCGCGTTGCCGAGGTTGACCCGGCCGGGCAGTTGCAGGGAGACCTTGTGCCAGGCGCCGGTGGGGTCGAGCACCCCCTCGTCCTCGACGACCCAGTGCGGCTCCGGTCGGCGCAGCGGGCAGCCGGTGCACCACCACTGCTCGCCGGAGCGCGCGATGGTGGAGCCGCACTCCGGGCAGACCCAGGAGTCGTCGTGCCAGCGCTGGCCGGCACTGAACCAGGTCACGTGCGGCGGGTTGATGCCCCGGGCGGGGTCACCCGGCGGGGTGGCCGCCCAGACCACCAGCGGGTCGTCGGCGTTGGCCACCACCCGGACGTTCGTGTGCCGGACCAGCGCCGCGCGCCAGAGCTGCGCCATCATGGCGACCTCCTTGGCGCGGTCGAGCTGGTCGCGGGAGAGGTTGAGCAGCGCGACCACGTGCGGCTCGGTCGCCTCCAGCACCTGGGCGAGGTAGTGCTCGTCGACCTCGAGCACCGCGTACGGGGTGCTGCCGGCCTTGGCCAGCGCCGAGGTGTGCCCACTGGGCATGTTGGCGCCGAACGAGTTGGTGGCGACCCGGCCGAGCACGCCGACCGCGGCGGAGGTCAACCGGGTGGTGGTGGTCTTGCCGTTGGTGCCGGAGACGAGCGCGATCGCACGCCCGGCCGACAGGTGGGCCAGCAGGTCCGGGTCGATCTTCAGGCCGATCCACCCGCCGATCACCGAACCGTCGCCACGGCCGGCCGCCCGGGAGAGCGCCGCGGCGGTCCGTGACACGGAGCTGGCCACCTTGGCCCGTAGGGGCATTTTCGCGTCCGTCACGCGAGCGAGGTTACCGGACCGCCCGCCCCACCAGATCGCCGCCGACGGTGAACCGTTCGGCCGTGGTGGCTGCGCGGGCGGCCGGGAGGCAGTCCACCGGACGGAGTCGATCTATGTCGGAAAGCGGACCACGCCGGTGGGCGGTCGGGGCCCTCCACTCCGCTCCACCCCTCTTGACGTGCTGTTTTGCCCTCGGGTTGGACACGCCGCGCGGGCGAATCTGGTTGCAGGTGGAGGGAAGTGGAGTAGAGTGGGGACCAATGGTGAGGCCGGGAGGGCTCACCGGCCCGGGGGGTCAGCGGCGCCGCGAACGCCGCTCAGGGGCGAGGGGGTAGGGCCGGTGTTTCTCGGCACCCACACTCCACGCCTGGACGAAAAGGGCCGGTTGATCCTTCCGGCCAAGTTTCGGGATGAGCTGGCGGGGGGTGTCGTGGTCACCAAAGGGCAGGAGCGCTGCCTCTACGTCTTCCCGACCCCTGAGTTCCAGCGGATCGCCGACCAGTTGCGCGCGCAGCCGATGACACACAAGGCGGCCCGGGCCTACAGCCGGGTCTTCTTCGCCAGCGCGCACGACGAGGTTCCGGACAAGCAGGGGCGGGTGACCATTCCGGCCCACCTGCGGGCGTACGCCGCGCTGGAACGCGAGTTGGTGGTGATCGGCGCGAGCACCCGGGTGGAGATCTGGGACCGGGCCGCCTGGGAGACCTACCTCGCCGAGAGTGAAGACGACTTCGCCGACATCTCGGAGGGGGTGCTGCCCGGCGGTCTGTAGGGCGGAACGGCGCCCGACGTACTGCGAGATCTCCAGCCGCTTTCGAGTTCCTGGCACCCCTTCCCCGGTGCCAGGCGCACGATCCAGTCATCGGGCGACGGTCCGGTGTCCGGCGGGAGCGGATGGGGATCTGGCGGTACGACGGCAGCGCCGTCCGACGACAGGCGCACGAGGAGAACGGACGTTTCAACCAGTGGGGGTCATCATGGGGGAGTTGCGCGGCACGCACGTGCCGGTGCTGCTCGAGCGGTGTCTTGAGCTGCTGGCCCCCGCGCTGGGTCGAGGCGGCCGGACTGTTCACGTCGACGCGACGCTCGGCCTGGCCGGGCACGCGGAGGCGGTGCTGGAGGCGCACCCGGAGACGGTCCTGATCGGGCTCGACCGGGACACCGAGGCCCTCGCTCACGCGCGGGTCCGGCTGGCCCGGTTCGCCGATCGGGTGCATCTGGAGCACGCCGTCTACGACGAGTTGCCCGACGTGTTGGACCGGCTGGGCTATCCGGGCATCGACGGCATCCTGTTCGACCTGGGTGTCTCGTCGCTGCAGTTGGACGCGCCCGACCGCGGGTTCGCGTACGCCCAGGACGCGCCACTGGACATGCGGATGGACCAGACCCGGGGGGTGACCGCCGAAGAGGTGGTCAACACCTACGCGCATCCGGACCTGGCCCGGGTGCTGCGGGTCTACGGCGAGGAGAAGTTCGCCGGCCGGATCGCCTCGGCGATCCTGCGGGAGCGGGAACGCGGCCGGATCACGTCGTCCGCGCGGTTGGCGGAGCTGGTCCGGGAGTCCATTCCGGCCCCAGCTCGACGAACAGGCGGACACCCGGCAAAGAGAACGTTTCAGGCTTTACGGATCGAGGTAAACAGAGAACTGGCGGCGCTGGAGTCAGCGTTGCCATCCGCACTCGACGCACTGACCGTGGGCGGTCGCATGGTGGTCCTGTCCTACCACTCGTTGGAGGACAGGCTCACCAAGGTGGCGCTCGCGGACCGGGTCCGCAGTAAGGGCCCGGTCGACCTCCCGGTCGAGCTTCCCGGGTCCGGTCCGACGTTCCGGCTACTCAGCCGGGGCGCCGAGCTGCCCACGGAGGCGGAGGTCGCCGCGAACCCGCGGGCCGCCTCGGTGCGGCTGCGGGCAGCGGAACGACTCGACCCGAACGCGACAGAGCAGGGGCGGACCGACCGCGAACGGTCTCGCCGACGGGTGAAGGGAATGCACCAACCGGGCACGGGGTCCGCCTGATCCGTGGGGGGTCAGGGGCACCGGGACGGCAGAGGGACGGACGTTGAGGGGGAGGGACATGAGCATTGACAAGCGCGACCGCCGGGACGTCACCGGCGGCGGGCAGCGCGCACCGCGGTCGGGGGGCCGGACCGCGGCGGAGCGGGCTCCGCGCCTCGGAAACGGTACGCCACGCATCGATCGAGTGAACCGGCAGGGGGAGACTCGCGCCCGGGGGGCGCGCGAGTTCCCCACCCAGGGCACCGCCGCGCTGCGGCCGGTCGAGAAGGCCGGCAGCGCCACAGGCGCCCGTCCGCCTCGGCTGCGGGTGGCACCGCCGCCGCCGATCTCGGTGCCGCGTGCGCCGTTCGCGGCGCTGATCGTGGTGCTGGTGGTCGGCGGGGTGCTGGGCATCCTGGCGGTCAACACCAAGATCAATGAGAACGCGTTCCGGTTGGAGCGGTTGCAGCAGCAGCAGGCTCGACTGGACCTGGAGAAGCAGCAGTTGGACAAGCAGATCGCCGAGTCCGAGGCGCCGGGCAACCTGATCGCCGAGGCGCGGCGGCTGGGCCTGGTGGACGCCGGCGAGCCGGGCTACATCCGGCTGCCGGACGGCAAGACCATCGGCGTGCCGCAGCCGGCGAGCGGTAAGCCGTCGGTGACCAGCCAGGGTGCGGGAGGCTGACCCGTGCCACGACGGTCGGACGAGCCGCGCCGGGACCCCACGGGGTCCCGGCGCGGTTCTTCGCGTGACGCCACCCCCACCGACTCCGAGTCGCGCACCGGTGAGCCGGGCATCGGGGGCATCTCCGGGGCCCGCGCGTACACGCCACGGGGCCGCACCGTCCGCGACGAGCGAGGTACGCCACCGCGCGGTGTGGGCGCCGAGCAACGGCGTACCCCGCGCAGCACCCGCTCCGGCGACCCGTTCCGGCCGGCGTTGCAGGTGCTCGACGGTGGCCGGGCCGCCGCCCGGGCCGGCCGGCGCGACGCCCCGGCCGCCGGACGCGGCGGGGTGGTACGCACCGTCGCGCCGCGTACCCCGCGTGGTCCGGGTGTCGACGAACCGCCGCCGCGCCGACGGACCACGCCGCGTGCGCCACGCCGCGCCGACCGCCCGGCGGCCCGGCGGCCGTCGCGCAAGCCACCACGCCCGCCGAAGCTGGCCGACTCGCGGCTGCGGCTGCGGCTGGGCACCGCGCTGGCCCTGACGTTGTTCGTGACCATCGGGATCCGGCTGATCTTCCTCCAGGCGGTCGACGCCCCGGCGTACGCCGGCGGCGGTGTCGCGGACCGCACCATCAAGGTCGAACTGCCGGCGCCGCGGGGGGCGATCTACGACACCACCGGCGCCCCGCTGGCCCGCAGCGTCGAGGCGCGGTACGTGTTCGCCGACCCGACCGAGGTGCAGGACCCGGCGGCCACCGCGAAGGCGCTCTCCCCGCTGCTCAGCATCCCGGCGTCGAAGCTCGTCGAGCTGATGAAGCCGCGCAAGCTGGAGAACGGCAACCTCTCCCAATTCACCTACCTGGCCCGGGGGGTGGAGATCGCGACCGCCAAGCGGGTGCAGGCTCTGGAACTACGCGGCATCGGGGTGCACCGCGACGAGCGCCGTGAGGTCCCCAGTGGTGACCTGGCAGCCAACCTGATCGGCTTCACCAGCCAGGACATGGTCGGGCTGGAAGGACTGGAGGCCCGCTACGACGACGTGCTCGCCGGGCAGGACGGCCAGCGGCGGTACGAGGCCGGCCTCGGTGACCTCGGCGCGCCGATCCCGGGTGGCTACAGCCAGACCACTCCCGCCAAGCCGGGCAGCTCGCTGGGCCTCACCATCGACGGCGACCTACAGTTCCGGACGCAGCAGATCCTCAGCGCGGGCATGGCCAAGCAGCGCGGTGGCACCGGCGCGGCCGTGATCATGGAAATCCCCTCCGGGGCGGTGCTGGCCCAGGCCAGCGATCCCACCTACAGCGCGGCGAAGCCGGCGGACAGCGACCCGGTCGACCGGGAGGACGCGGCGACCAGCTTCATCGTCGATCCCGGCTCGATCCACAAGGCGATCACCTACGGCGCGGCCCTCCAGGAGGGGGTGATCACGCCGGACACCACGCTGCCCATCGCCAACAGCATCAAGATGGGCGACACCTGGTTCTCCGACACGCACCCCGCCAACGGCAAGCGGATGAGCATCCCGGGGATGCTCGCCTACTCCTCGAACGTCGGTGCCATCACCGTCGCCGACAAACTCGGCCGGGACCGCCTGATCGACTACCAGAAGCGGTTCGGGCTGGGTCGGCCCACCGGTGAGGGAATGCCGGGGGAGGCGACCGGGCGGCTGCTGCCGGCCGAGGAGTGGAGCGGGTCGTCGTACGGGTCGGTGCCGATCGGGCACAGCGTCGACGCCACCCCGCTCCAGATGGCGGCCGCGTACGCCGCCATCGCCAACAACGGCACCTACGTGCAGCCGCACCTGGTCAAGGAGGTGATCGGCCCGGACGGCAAGCGCACCCCCGCGCCGGCGCCGGTGACCCGGTCGGTGCTCAGCCCGCAGAACGCGGCAGCCCTGCGCACCATGCTGGAGGCGGTCACCACGGTCGAGGACGCCACCGGGGTCACCGCCGCGGTGCCCGGTTACCGGGTGGCCGGCAAGACCGGCACCGGCTGGCGGTTGGTGGACGGCAAGAAACAGCGCGGCGAGGTGTCCTCCTTCATCGGCATGGCTCCCGCCGAGAACCCCCGGTACGTGATCGCGGTCTTCGTCTACGCGCCCGACGGTGGGGGCGCGGCGATCGCCAATCCGGCGTTTCGCGACATGATGCAGTTCACCCTGCGTCACTACCGGGTGCCGCCGTCCACCGGTGGTTCGGCACCCAAGTTCGTGGTCTATCCGCGCTGAGCAGCGGCGGCGGGACATCATCGGTGGGTGCCGACGAACCACCGGGGCGGCTGTACGGCCGGAACCGGACGACCGGGTAGGGTCTGACGCCGTGCCCGGCAATCCACGTCCACGTACCGTGACCGGAGTCCGGCTCGGTGATCTCGCCGTCCGGCTCGCCGTCGACCTCCCGGCGGACGCCGCCGCGGTGACCGTCACCGGGGCCACCCACGCCAGCCAGGAGGTCCGCCCCGGCGACCTGTACGCGGCGCTGCCCGGTGCGCGCCGGCACGGCGCGGAGTTCGCCGCCGGCGCCGCCGAGGCCGGCGCGGTGGCCCTGTTGACCGACCCGGCCGGCGCCGAGTTGGCGGCGGCGAGCGGTCTGCCCGCCCTGGTGGTGCCCGATCCCCGCGCGGTGCTCGGCGAGCTGGCCTCGGCGGTCTACGGCGACCCGACCGCCGCGCTCACCGTGATCGGCGTGACCGGCACCGCCGGAAAGACCTCCACCGCGTACCTGGTCGAGGCGGGGTTGCGGGCCGCCGGGCACACCACCGGGCTGATCGGCACCGTGGAGACCCGGCTCGGTGACCTGGTGATCGACAGCGTGCGCACCACCCCCGAGGCGACCGACCTGCACGCCATGCTGGCCACCGCCCGCGAGCGGGGGGTCACCGCAGTGGTCATGGAGGTCTCCAGCCACGCGCTGGCCATGGGTCGGGTGGGCGGTGTCCGGTTCGCCGTCGGGGGCTACACCAACTTCGGCTCCGACCACCTGGACTTCCACGCCGACCGCGACGACTACTTCGCCGCGAAGGCCCAGCTCTTCGACGGGCGCTGCGCGGTCGAGGTGCTCAACCACGACGACCCGGCGTTGCTGCCGCTGCGCAAGCCGGCCACGGTCACCTACTCGGCGGCCGGTGACCAGGGCGCGACCTGGTGGGCCGACGGGGTGGGCGGCGAGGGGTACGCCCAGCGGTTCACCGCGCACGGCCCGGACGGGGTGGTCCTGTCCGCCGGGGTGGCGCTGCCCGGCGGGCACAACGTGGCCAACGCGCTGCTGGCCATCGCCGCCCTGGTAGGCGCCGGGGTGGACCCGGCGACCGCGGCGACCGGTGTGGCCGCCTGCGGTGGCGTGCCCGGCCGGTTGGAGCTGGTCGACAGCGTCGGGCCGGTGCGGGGGGTGGTCGACTACGCGCACAAGTCGGATGCGATCGTGGCCGCGCTGGCCGCGCTGCGTGAGCTGAGCGTCGGCCGGTTGATCTGTGTGATCGGCGCCGGCGGCGACCGGGACCGGGGCAAGCGGCCGGTGATGGGTGCCGCCGCCGCGGAGGGAGCCGACGTGGTGCTGGTGACCGACGACAACCCCCGTACCGAGGACCCGGCGGAGATCCGCGCCGAGGTGCTCGCCGGGGCGTACCGGGCCGGCACGGCCGCCCGGATCATCGAGGTGTCCGGCCGGCGCGCCGCGATCGACGAGGCGGTTCGGTTGGCCGAGCCGGGCGACGTGATCGCGCTGCTCGGCAAGGGGCACGAGCGGGGCCAGGAGGTGGCGGGCGAGGTGCTTCCGTTCGACGACAACACGGAGCTGGCCGACGCGCTGCGGGCTCGCTTCGGGAACCTGGCGGGTCAGCGGTGATCGCGCTGAGCCTGGCCGAGGTGGCCGCTGCCGTCGACGGGCGGCTGGTGGGCGCCGACCCGACCGCCACCGTCACCGGTTCGGTGGAGTTCGACTCGCGCAAGGTGGGGTCCGGTTCGCTCTTCGTGGCCTTCCCGGGGGAGAAGGTCGACGGGCACGACTACGCGGCCACGGCGGTCCAGGCCGGGGCGGTGGCGGTGCTCGGCAGCCGCGAGGTGCCCGGGGTGCCGATGGTGCTCGTCGACGACGCCCTGACCGCGATGGGTCGGCTGGCGCGCGCGGCGGTGGACCGGCTGCCCGGGTTGACCGTGATCGGCGTGACCGGCTCGTCGGGCAAGACCACCACGAAGGACCTGATCGGTCAGCTCACCGCCCGGCTCGGGGCCACGGTGGCGCCGCCCGGTTCGTTCAACAACGAGCTGGGGCACCCGCACACCGCGTTGCGGGCCGGGCCGGACACCCGCTACCTGGTGATGGAGAAGGGCGCGCGCGGGATCGGGCACGTCCGTTACCTGTGTGAGCTGGTGCCGCCCCGGATCTCCGTGGTGCTCAACGTCGGCACGTCGCACATCGGCGAGTTCGGCTCGCAGGAGGCCATCGCGCAGGCCAAGGGCGAACTGGTCGAGGCGCTGCCACCGGACGGGCTGGCCGTGCTGAACGCCGACGACCCACGGGTGGACGCGATGGCGAGCCGGACGCGGGCCCGCGTGGTCCGCTACGGCGAGGCGCCGGACGCCGACGTGCGCGCCGAGGACGTCACGTTGGACGAGCGGGGGCGTGCGTCGTACACCCTGGTCACCCCGGAGGGGCGCGCGCCGGTGCGGCTCGGGGTGACCGGGCGGCACCAGGTCGGCAACACCCTCGCCGCGGCGGCGGTGGCCCGGGAGTTGGGCATGCCGCTGGCCGAGCTGGCGCCGGCCCTCGGCGAGTTGGGGTTGGTCTCGACCCGCCGGATGGACGTCTTCGACCGCCCCGACGGGGTGACGGTCATCGACGACTCGTACAACGCCAACCCGGCCTCGATGGCGGTGGCGGTGCGGGCGCTGGCCAGCATCGGTCAGGGACGGCGTACCGTCGCGGTGCTTGGTTACATGGCCGAGCTGGGTCCGTTCGAGTACGACGGCCACGCCGAGGTCGGCCGACTCGCGGCCGAGCTGGGTGTCGACCGGCTGCTCGTGGTGGGCGAGCCGGCCGCGCCGATCCACGAAGGCGCGACAGCGGTAGCGAACTGGGGAGGAGAGTCGGTGCTGCTCACCGATCAGGCGGCGGCCGTCGAGGTGCTGCGGGGCGAACTACGACCGGGTGACGTCGTCCTGGTCAAGGGCTCCCGGTACCGGACCTGGGAGGTGGCCGACGCCCTGCGCGCCGACACCGGCGGGGAGTCGACCCGATGAGGGCGGTCATCGTCGCCATCGGGGTGGCGTTCATCGTCTCGCTGTTCTGCACCCCCATCGCGATCAAGGTGTTCACCCGGCTCAAGGCCGGTCAGCCGATCCGGTCCGACGGCCCGGCCATGCACCAGGGCAAGAAGGGCACGCCCACGATGGGTGGCGTGGTCTTCATCCTGGCCACGGTGATCGCGTACGTGGCCGGGCACCTCGCCCTGACCACCCTGCCGGACCAGCAGATCGCCCAGGTGGAGCCGACCATCACGGCGCTGGTGCTGCTGGGGCTGATGGTCTTCTCCGGCGCGGTGGGTTTCCTCGACGACTTCCTCAAGGTGCGCAAGCGCAACAGCGCCGGTCTGAACAAGCGCGGCAAGCTGCTCGGTCAGATCCTGGTCGGTGCGGTCTTCGGGGTGATCGCGCTGTGGTTCCCGAGCACGATGACCAACGGGTCGGGCGTGGCGACCAACACCGAGACGGTGGGCAGCACGACGCTGAGCTTCATCCGGGACATCGACGCCCTGGAGGTCAGCAAGGTCGGCGCGGTGATCATCTTCATCTTCGTGGTGATGGCCGCGACGAACGGCGTGAACCTCACCGATGGTCTGGACGGTCTGGCCACCGGCGCGTCGGTGATGGTGCTCGCCTCGTACGCGCTGATCGCGTTCTGGCAGTACCGGCACTGGTGCGCCGACCCGAACTACAAGCAGCCGTACTGCTACGAGGTCCGTGACCCGTTGGAGATCGCGCTCATCGCCGGGGCGGCGGCCGGGGCCTGTGTGGGCTTCCTCTGGTGGAACACGTCCCCGGCGCGGATCTTCATGGGCGACACCGGGGCGTTGGGGCTGGGCGGTCTGATCGCCGGCATGGCGATGTCGACGCGCACCATCCTGCTGCTGCCGATCATCGGTGGGCTCTTCGTGATCATCACGATGTCCGTGGTGATCCAGATCATCTCCTTCAAGACCACGGGTAAACGGGTGTTCCGGATGTCGCCCCTCCAGCACCACTTCGAGCTGGCCGGCTGGAGTGAGGTCAACATCGTGGTGCGCTTCTGGATCATCGCCGGCATCGGGGTGGCCATCGCCCTGGGCCTGTTCTACAGCGAGTTCCTGGCGAACATGACCTGATCCGCACCGCCCGCCCCGCCCTCCCAAGATCCGTGCAACGTCCCCGACGTTGTGCGGATCTTGGCGGTTCGACACGCCGGGGGTTTCGTTGTGGGCTCGCCCGGCGTGGCGAGCGGCGATGATGTCGGGGTGGGGGAGGAACCAGGCACCGACGACAGGACAGCCGACCGGCCGAGGCGGTCATCGGGCTCGGCGGGCACCATGCCGCCGCGCGGCCCGGACGACCGGCCCGGTCCCGAGCCCGGCACGGCGTCGCGTGCGCCGAGGCCGGGTGCGGCGGCACGCGAGCCGGACCCCGGTGTGGCGGCGCGTGAGCCGGAGCCGGCCGTGCCGCTGCGCGGGCTGGACGCGGCCGGCGGGCTCGCCGCGCTGCGCGGCCTGCTGGACCGGCCGCTGGCCTCCTACTACCTGCTGCTGTCCAGCGCCGGCCTGCTGCTGCTGATCGGGCTGACCATGGTCTTCTCGGCGACAAGCGTGAAGGACTTCGCCGAGGACGGCAACGCCTCGGCGTCGGTGACCAAACAGGCGATCTTCGCGGTGCTGGGTATCGGGGCGTTCTGGGCCTGCCAGCGACTGCCCGCCAGCACCTACCGGTCGCTGGGCCGGCCGCTGCTGTTCACCTCGATCGCGCTGCTGCTGGTGCTCAACCTGCTGGTGGCCTACGGCCGGCTCACCCGTCAGAAGTCGGTCGTGTTCGGGCCGGTCGAGGCGCGGCTGAACTGGCTGTTCGTCGGCGGGATCCAGGTGCAGCCCTCCGAGCTGGCCAAGTTCGCGCTGGTGCTGTGGGGCGCGCACGTGATCGCCCGCAAGGGCGCCGCGCTGGGCTGGTGGCGGGAGTTGGCCACCCCCCTCTTTCCGGTGCTGGGCCTGCTCTTCGTCCTGGTCGGCTACAACGACACCGGCACGATGCTCTGCCTGCTGGCCCTGGTGGTCGGTCTGCTCTGGGCCGCCGGGGTGCGGATGCGGGTCTTCGGCGCCCTGGCCGCGGCCGGTCTGGTCGGCATCGGCCTGCTCGTCGCGGTGGCCTCGCTGGGCGCCGGCTCCGGCGAGCGCGGCGCGGACAACTACCGCCTCGCCCGGCTGGACATGTTCTTCAATCCGCCGGACCCGGAGACCTGCAAACTCAACGACTGCCTGCAGTTCTACCAGGGGCGACTGGCCATCGAGCACGGCGGCTGGTTCGGTGTCGGGCTGGGCAAGGGCAGCCTCAAGTGGGACTGGCTGCCCGAGGCGCACAACGACTTCATCTTCGCGATCATCGCCGAGGAGTTGGGCGTGATCGGGTGCGTCGTCATCCTCAGCCTGTTCGCGGTCCTCGCGTACACCGGGTTGCGGATCGCCCGGCGGGTCGACGATCCGTTCCGCCGGCTCGCCGCCGCCGCCGTGACCACCTGGCTGGTCAGCCAGGCCGTGATCAACATCGGTGGGGTGGTCGGGCTGCTGCCGATCACCGGCCTGCCGCTGCCGTTCATTTCCGACGGCGGAAGTGCCCTGGTCGTGACGTTGGCCGCGATCGGCATGCTGGCATCCTTCGCCCGTGCCGAACCCGATGCGGCCAGAGCACTGCATGCCCGTCCGCCGGCCCGGTGGGTCCGACTACTCTGGGCCCCGTTGCCGCCGCTTCCCGGCCGGCGCCGCCGACCGGCGACGCCGCCGGCTGGCCGAGGGTCCGTGCCCCGGTCCCGCGAGCGGCGCCACGACGACCAGGCCGCGCCGCGCGGGGTCCGCCAGGACCGCAACCGCGGGGGTACGGCGAGCGAGAGGAGACGCTGATGGGTCCGCTGCGTTCGGTGGTGCTCGCGGGAGGTGGCACCGGGGGGCACATCTACCCGCTGCTCGCCTTCGCCGACTGCCTGCGCCGACACGACCCGGGCGTCCGGATCACCTGCCTCGGCACACCCAAGGGCATGGAGAACGACCTGATTCCGCCGCAGGGCTACGACCTGCGGCAGATCCCCGCGTACCAGCTGCCCCGGTCGGTCAACATGAACCTGGTCCGTACCCCGGGCCGGATGTGGACCGCGGCGCGCGCCGCGGGCAAGGTGATCGACGAGGTGAAGGCCGACGTGGTCGTCGGCTTCGGTGGGTACGTCTCGGTGCCGGCCTACCTCGCCGCCTGGCGCCGGGAGCTGCCCATGGTGATCCACGAGGTGAACGTGCCGCCGGGCGTGGCCAACCGGCTGGGCATGAAGTTCACCAAGAACATCGCCGTCGGCTTTCCGCACCAGCCGAGCCAGGCCGAGTCGCTGCGCGACGCCACGATCGTCGGGGTGCCGCTGCGCCGCAGCATCGCGGGACTGGACCGGTACGCGCTGCGCAACGCCGCCCGCGCCCACTTCGGGCTCCGTCCGGACCTGCCGGTGCTCTTCGTCTCCGGCGGCTCGTCCGGTGCCCGCTCGATCAACCTGGCGGTCTCCGGGGCGGCCAAGGAGTTGGCCCGCAACGGCGTGCAGGTGCTGCACGTGATGGGCGCGCGCAACGAGCCGGTGCCGATCCCCACCGACCTGCCGGTGCCGTACGTGACGTTGCCCTACCTGTCCGAGATGGAGCTGGGCTACGCCGCCGCCGACCTGATGCTGGCCCGGGGCGGGGCGATGACCGTCGCCGAGGTGGCCGCGATCGGGCAGCCCACGATCTACGTGCCGTACCCGCACAGCAACCAGGAGCAGCGGCGCAACGCGCTGCCCGTGGTGGAGGCCGGCGGCGGGCTGCTCGTCGACGACGCGGAGCTCACACCGGACTGGTTGGAGCGCACGGTCATCCCCCTCATCCGCGACCCGCAGCGGCTGTACGCGATGGGCGCGGCGGCGGCGGCGTACGGGCGGCGTGACGGCGACGAGGCCCTGCGGTCCTTCGTGATCGAGGCGGTGGCCCGATGACCGCCCAGTTCACCCCGGCCGGCACGCTCACCGCCGAGGACCTGGGCGCCGTCCACCTGATCGGCGTGGGTGGGGTGGGCATGCTCGGTGTGGCCCGACTGCTGCTCACCCGCGGCATCCGGGTCTCCGGCAGCGACCTGCGGGAGTGGCCCTCGCTGGCGGGCCTGCGGGCGCTCGGCGGCACCATCCACCTCAGCCACGAGGCGACGAACCTCGACGGTGTGGACACCGTCGTCTACTCGTCGGCCATCCCACCAGACCACCTGGAGTTGGTCGAGGCACGTCGGCGCGGCCTGCGGGTGCTGCACCGCTCGGAGGCCCTGGCCGCGGCGATGACCGGCCGCCGGGCGGTGGCGGTCGCCGGCACGCACGGCAAGACCACCACCACCTCGATGGTGACGATGGTGCTCCAGCAGGCCGGTGTGGACCCGTCCTTCGTGATCGGCGGGGAGATCTCCGAGGTCGGCTCGGGTGCCCACCACGGCACCGGCGAGCACTTCGTGGTCGAGGCGGACGAGAGCGACCGCTCGTTCCTCATCTACCGCCCGTACGTCTCGATCATCACCAACGTGGAGGCCGACCACCTCAACACCTACGGCGACTACGCGACGCTGGAGGCGGCGTTCGTGGAGTTCGCCCGCCTCACCGACCCGGACGGGTTCATCATCACCTGCGCCGACGACCCGGGCGGTCGACGGCTGGCCGAGAGCCTGCGCGCCGAGGGGCGGCGGGTGTTCACCTACGGCGAGGCCGCCGACGCCGACCTGCGGTTGACCGACGTCGTCTCCTCCGCACGCGGGGTGCGCTACCTGGCCGCGATCGACGGCCGGTCGCTCGGTGAGTTCCGGCTGCCGGTGCCGGGGCGGCACATGGGGCTGAACAGCGCCGCCGCGGTGCTGACCGCGTACCTGCTGAAACTGCCCCTGGAGGCGGCGGAGGCCGCGCTGGCGGTCTTCCCCGGCGTGCGACGGCGCTTCGAGCGCAAGGGCATCGCGGACGGTGTGCTGGTCTACGACGAGTACGCCTACCACCCGACCTCGATGACCCTCGCCATGCAGACGCTGCGCGAGGTCGCGGGCGGTGGCCGGCTGATCGTCGTCTTCCAGCCGTACCGGCTGTACCGCACCCGCGACAACCAGGCCGAGATCGCCGATGCGCTGGCCCTCGCCGACGAGGTGGTGCTGCTGGAGGTCTTCGGGCCGGGCGAGTTGCGCCAGCCCGGCGAGGGCTCGGCGGCGCTGATCGCGGCGGTGGCGTTGCCCGCCGACCGCAAGGTCTTCGTCGAGTCGTGGGAGCAGGCGCCGGTCGAGGTGGCCCGCCGGGCCCGCTCGGGGGACGTGGTGGTCACCATGGGCGCCCCGCCGATCTCGCTGATGGGCGACGAGTTGCTGGCCGCCCTGGGTGACCGCCCGGCCGGTTCCGCACCGACCGCGACCGTCGACCCGGTGGCCACGTCCCCGGCGATCGGCGATCCGGTGCCGGGAGGGGCCGCGGCCGGCGGCGACGGTGCGGCTCTCGGTGGCACCGCCGCACCCGGCGGCGCGGCGCCCCTGGCCGGATGAGTCCCGGCCCGGCCCGAGGGCGGACCCGCGCCGCCGACGGTGGCGCCCCGCGCCGTGGTCCGGCGCGGCGGTGGCAGTTGGTCCGGGCGGGCCGCGACGCGGTGCCGCCCTCGACCCGTCGGTTCATGGCTCGTGCGCGGCAGCGTCGCATGCGTGCGGCACTGCCGTGGGCGGTGGGCGCCGGGGCGCTCGCGCTGGCCGGGCTCGTCGCCTGGACGGTGCTCGGCACCGGGCTGTTCGGGGTCCGGGAGGTGCGGGTGGAGGGTGCCGACCTGGTCACCCCGGTGCAGGTGCACGACGCGGTCGCGGTGCCGGACGGGGTGCCGCTGGCCCGGGTGGATCTGGCCGCCGCCGCCCGCCGGGTCGGCGCGCTGCCGGCGGTGGAGCGGGCGACGGTCTCCCGGGACTGGCCCGACGCGCTCGTGGTGCGGGTGACCGAGCGGACCCCGGTGGCGGTGGTGCCACAGGGGGAGGCGTTCGCCCTGATCGACCGCAGCGGGGTGGCGTTCCGGACGGTGGACCGACGCCCCGCCGAGCTGCCGCAGGTGACGGTGACCCGCCCGGCCGCCGACGACCCGGGCACCCGGGCCGCGCTGGAGGTCCTCACCGCGCTGACGCCGCGGCTGCGCGCCGAGTTGGTGGACGTCCGGGTGGAGGGGTTGGCCCGGATCAGCCTGCGGTTGAAGGGGAACCGGACGGTGGTCTGGGGGGACGCGACGCGGGGCACGGACAAGGCCCGGGTGGCCACCGCCCTGTTGGACGAGGACGCCGCGCGGATCGACGTGAGCGCGCCCGACGTGGTGACCTTTCGCTGACCGGGGGGAGCGGCGTGGAGGGTGAGCCGTCGCGCTCGGGTCGGCGACACGCCGGGCGGGTCCTTGGCTCATCGCGCGGTGGCGCTTACGTTGCCCCGAAGAGGTTCAGTGGTTGACATAACTGTAAGCCTCTAGTAGAGGGTGAGGGTTCACCCCTGACTCTCGCTGGTGACAGCTGTCGTCGGCCGCTGGTCTGGCCACGCCGTACCCGGTCGGCCGAAGCCAATCTCGAAGGAAAGGACCGGAGATGACACCTCCGCACAACTACCTGGCGGTCATCAAGGTCGTCGGCATCGGCGGAGGCGGCGTCAACGCCGTCAACCGGATGATCGAGGTTGGGCTCAAGGGCGTCGAGTTCATCGCGATCAACACCGATGCCCAGGCGCTGCTGATGAGTGACGCCGACGTCAAGCTCGACGTCGGCCGGGAGCTGACCCGTGGTCTGGGGGCCGGGGCCAACCCGGACGTCGGCAAGAACGCCGCCGAGGACCACCGCGACGAGATCGAGGAGGTGCTCAAGGGCGCCGACATGGTCTTCGTGACCTGCGGTGAGGGCGGCGGCACCGGCACCGGTGGCGCGCCCGTGGTCGCCAACATCGCCCGCAAGCTCGGCGCGCTGACCATCGGCGTGGTGACCCGGCCGTTCTCCTTCGAGGGCAAGCGCCGCCAGGTGCAGGCCGAGACGGGAATAGACGAGCTGCGCAACCAGTGCGACACGCTGATCGTGATCCCGAACGACCGGCTGCTGGCCCTGGGTGACCGCAACATCAGCATGATGGACGCGTTCCGCACGGCGGACCAGGTGCTGCTCTCCGGTGTGCAGGGCATCACCGACCTGATCACCACCCCGGGTCTGATCAACCTGGACTTCGCCGACGTCAAGAGCGTGATGAGCGGCGCCGGCAGCGCGTTGATGGGCATCGGCAGCGCCCGCGGGGAGAACCGCGCGGTCGAGGCGGCCGAGGCGGCCATCTCCAGCCCGCTGCTGGAGCAGAGCATGGACGGCGCGCGGGGCGTGCTGCTCTCCATCGCCGGCGGCTCCGACCTGGGCCTGTTCGAGATCAACGACGCCGCCCAACTGGTCACCGACGCGGCCCACCCGGACGCCAACATCATCTTCGGTGCGGTCATCGACGACGCGCTCGGCGACGAGGTGCGGGTGACGGTCATCGCGGCGGGCTTCGACGGCGGCACTCCGGCGTACAAGGCGGCCGAGCCGACCCGCAAGACCAACACCAACCAGCCAGCGCCGCAGAGCACCCCGGTGCCGGCGCCGGTCAGCAACCCGGCGCCGGCCCAGTCGCCGCGCCGCGTGCTCTTCGACGACGTGGACGTCCCCGACTTCCTCAAGAACGGGTCCTGAGCACCGCCGATGACCGACAGCTCAGCCACGGCACGACCGGACCGGCACGCCGAACTGGCGGCCGGCCTGGCCCAGATCCGGTCCCGCATCGCCGACGCCTGCGCGCAGGCCGGTCGGGACCGCGCCGAGGTCACGATGATCGCCGTGACGAAGACCTACCCGGCCAGCGACGTGGTGGCGCTGGCCGGGCTCGGGGTGACCGACGTGGGGGAGAACCGCGACCAGGAGGCGGCCGGTAAGGCCGCCGAGGTGGCCGCCGCCGGGGTACGTCCCCGCTGGCACTTCATCGGCCAACTACAGCGCAACAAGGCCCGCTCGGTGGTCCGCTACGCCGACGCGGTGCACTCGGTGGACAGCGTCCGGCTGGCCCGGGCGTTGGCGGCCGCGACCGTCGACCGGGAGGTGCCGCTGGACGCCATGCTCCAGGTGAGCATCGACGGCGACGCGGCCCGGGGCGGTGCGCTGCCCGGCTCGGCCGATCCCGGCGCCGGGCTGGAGCCGGTGGCCGAGGCGGTCGCCGACGCGCCGGGTCTGCGTCTGGTCGGTCTGATGGCGGTGGCTCCGCTGGGGTGGGAGCCGGAACGTGCCTTCGCCCGTCTCGCCGAGGTGGCCGGCGCCTTTCGGACGGTCCATCCGGGAGCCACCGGGCTGTCCGCGGGGATGAGTGGGGATTTCGAGATCGCGATCCGATACGGCGCGACACATGTCCGCGTCGGAAGCGCGTTGCTCGGAATGCGTCCCACGCTGCGGTAGCCTGACCGCGAGACAAGCAAATTACATCAGTGTTGTTTGGCAGGAGCGGCGCTCCTGGTCGGGGTCGGGCGCGCGACGCGAATCGCGTGCTGGGGGATTGCGGTTCCGGTCCGATGGGCATGGTTGTCCACTCGCGACGGGCGACATGGCACGGGGGCGCGTGCCGCACGGCGGACGGAAGGGCGCGGGATGGGTGCACTGCGCAAGGCGGGGGTCTGGCTCGGTCTGGTCGAAGAAGACGACGAGCGGGCCTACGACGACGGTGGTTACGACAAGGGTGGCTACCGCGACTCGCGGTACCGGCAGAGCCGGTACGCCGAGGAGTTCGCCGACGAGGACGAGGACGACACCGAGGAGCCGCCGGCTCCCCGGCCGCGCGTCACTGAGCGGGGTCGACTCTCCGAGCGGACGAGCGGGCGGTTGAGCGAGTCCGAGCGTGGTGACGGCGAGCGCGCGGAGCGGGTCGAGCGGTCCAGCGTACGGTCGATCACCCGGTCGTCGGCGGGCGAGACGTCCGGCGCGCTGTCGTACCACACCCGCGACAACCTGGCCCTCGCGCCGCAGGTCGCGTCGCGGGAGCGTGCCCTTCCCGAGGAGGAACAGCGCTACCAGATCACCACGCTGCACCCGACCACCTACCGGGAGGCGCGCACGATCGGCGAGCACTTCCGCGACGGCGTCCCGGTGATCATCAATCTCACCGAAATGGATGAGGCCGACGCCCGCCGTCTGGTTGACTTCGCGGCCGGTCTGGCGTTCGGCCTGCGCGGTACGATCGAGCGCGTGACCAATCGGGTGTTCCTGCTCTCACCGGCTAACGTCCAGGTCACCGCTGAGGACAAGGCCAAGATCGCTGAGGGCGGCTTTTTCAGTTTGAGTTGACCCCGCCCGACCCGAGGGACGTCGCTGACCGTGTTGTCGATCTTACTGCAAGTGCTGTACCTGATCCTTTATGTCTTCCTGCTTCTTCTTCTGTCCCGGTTCGTGTTGAGCGCCGTCCTGCAGTACGGCCGTCGCTGGCAACCGGGGCGTGGCGCATCGGCAGGATTGGAATCCGTGTGGAGCGTCACTGATCCCCCTCTCAACGCGTTGAGGCGTGTGATCCCTCCGCTGCGAATTGGTACCGTGAGCATCGACCTGGCCTCCCTTGTGCTCCTGGTTATCCTGTTCGTGCTGATGGAGTTCGTGTTAGGGCCGTCGATCACGGCATCTGCCTGATGACCGACGCGCTTTCGCGGCCGCAACTGACCCGAGGAGTTTCGATGCCGCTGACCCCGGCCGACGTCCACAACGTCGCCTTCAAAAAGCCGCCGATCGGCAAGCGGGGGTATGACGAGGAGGAGGTCGACGCCTTCCTGGACGAGGTCGAGCGCGAGCTCGCCCGTCTCATCGAGGAAAACAACGAGCTGCGCGCCCAGGTGGAGCGCGGCGGCCGTGGCGGCGCCCCCGCCGGCCCCGGCGGCGACGCCCGACTGGCGGCGGAGCTCAACGACGTCAAGGCCCAACTGGACCGGGTGCAGCGCGACAAGTCGGCGGCCGAGCAGGCGGCCCGCGCGATGCAGGCCGAGCTGGAGCAGGTCCGCGCGACCGGCGGCCCGGCCGGCGGCGTCACCGGTGACGGTGAGCAGCAGGCCCTGCGCGTGCTGATGATGGCCCAGCGCACCGCCGACGACCACGTGTCCGACGCGCGCCGCGAGGCCGACCAGCTGCTGTCCGAGGCCCGTGGCAAGGCCGAGGAGGTGACCCGCGAGGCTCGCGCGAAGGCCGACGCCCTGGAGCGGGACGCCCGCCAGCGGCACCAGGAGGCCATGGGCGGCCTGGACGCCAAGCGCACGGCCCTGCAGAAGCACATCGAGGAGCTCAAGCAGTTCGAGCGTGAGTACCGCACGCGGCTCAAGGCGTACCTGGAGAGCCAGCTCCGTGACCTCGACGGTCGCGGCCAGGGCCTGGAGGCCGAGATGACCCGCTCCGAGGCAGGCCGGGTCGCCGGCGGCAACGGGCTCGCCGCTGCGGGTCTCGCCGGTTCGTACGGCGGCGGGCGTTCCGGCGCCCTCGAAGCCGGACGCTGAGCACCGGCCGGCGATCGCTTACCGCAGATGGTGACGGTCGCCGGCCCTGTCTGGACGGTACGACGCGGCGGGGGTGAGCCGTGATAGTCGCAAGTCTCCTGCTCATCCTCGTCGCAGTGGTGCTCCTGGTGCTCGGCCTGGCCGGGGGCTCCAGTTTCCTGTTGATCATCTCCATCGCGGCCAGTCTGCTGGCCGCCGTGGCGTTGGTGGTGGGCGCCCGCCAGGCAGCCGCCAACCGCGCCACGACGGATCCCGGCCGGATCGGCCGGCGGCACACCGACGCACCCCGCACGGCCAGCCAGGCCACCCCGGGTGTCGCGTACGGGCCGCCGCTGGTCGAGCCGGAGGTGCCGGTCCAGCACGTGCCCACGACAGCGGGGACCGGCGGCACCGGGTGGCGGCAACCACCCGCGCCGCCGGTCGACCACGTCGCACCCGCCGACGACGCCCCGGGATTCGACGCACGCGTCGACGACGCGCCGGGATTCGACCCACGCGTCGACGACGCCCCGGGATTCGACCCACGCGTCGACGACGCGCCCCCGTTCGATGCGGGGGCGCCGTTCGTGACGCCGGCCGACGACGTGTCCCCTGCGGCCAGGCCGGTCAGCCCGGCGTCGGTGGCGACGTCGACCGACGACGACCTGAGCCACGGTGCCTCGGCCACCGACGAGCCGGCCGAGCAGTTGGTCACCCCCGCCGAGGCGGCCCGGGTGGCGCGGCTGTCCGACGCCGTCCAGGTGGTGGACGGCCACCCCCGCTACCACCTCGACAGCTGCCCGCATCTCGTGGGCCGGGTGCCCGAGACGCTGCCGGTCGCCGAGGCCGCCGAGCTCGGCTTCACCCCGTGCGCCACCTGCGCGCCGGCCACCGCCCTGCTCGCCGACGCCCGGCCGATCTGAAGCGGCACCGGTGCCCGCACAGGACACGCTCACCGTTGCGGTACGGGTGAAGCCCGCCGCCTCCGCCGACCGGGTGGGCGGCCGCTTCGACGGCCCGCACGGTCCCGCCCTCGTGATCGCGGTGCACGATCCGGCCGTCGACGGTCGGGCGACCGAGGCGGCCCGGCGGGCCCTGGCGGCCGCCCTGGGTGTCCGGCGGTCCGCGGTCACCCTGCGCGCCGGCGCGGCCAGTCGGGACAAGCTCTTCCTCGTCGACCGGCCCAGCCCCGAGCTTCCCGAGGTGCTGCGCCGACTACGCGACGGATCCGCCGAGTGAGGAACGTCCAGGCCGGGCAGCCGTGACGCCCGGGTTCGATGTCGCGCTGCTGCTGGGTGCGGCCGTGCTGCTGGTGGCCGTCGGCGCGGTGCGCCTCTCCACCCGGCTGGGTGTGCCCAGCCTGCTGGTCTACCTGGCGCTGGGCGTGGCGATCGGCGAGAGCGGGCTGGGCATCCGCTTCGACGACGTCGAGTTGACCCGTACCCTCGGCTTCTGCGCACTGATCGTGATCATCGCGGAGGGTGGCCTGACGGCCCGGTGGACCACGCTGCGCCCGGTGCTCGGGCTGGCGTCCGCGCTCTCCACGCTCGGCGTGGTCGTGAGCATCGTGGTGGTCGGCATCGCCGTGCACCTGTTGCTGGGGCTGGACTGGCGGTTGGCGCTGCTCTACGGCGCGGTGCTCTCGTCCACCGACGCGGCGGCGGTCTTCGCCACCCTGCGCCGGCTGCGGCTGCCACCCCGGCTGGTGGCGACGCTCGAGGCCGAGTCGGGCATGAACGACGCCCCGGTGGTGCTGCTGGTGGTGCTGCTGTCGCACCAGGGCTGGTCGCACCCGTGGTGGTACGAGGTCGGGCTGGTCTGTTACGAGTTGGGCGTCGGCGCGGCGGTGGGTGTTGGTGCGGGCGTCGCCGGCACGTGGGCGCTGCGCCGGGCCGCGTTGCCCTCGGCGGGGCTCTATCCGATCGCCGCGGTGGGCATCACCGTGCTGGCGTACGCCGCGGGGGCGGTGGTGCACGCCTCGGGGTTCCTCGCCGTCTACGTGGCCGGGGTGCTGCTGGGCAACGCCCGGTTGTCCCACCGGCAGGCGATCCTCGGCTTCGCCGACGGGCTGGCGTGGCTCGCCCAGATCGGGTTGTTCGTGCTGCTCGGTCTGCTGGCCTCGCCGGGCCGGCTGGCCGCGGCGGTGCTGCCCGCGGTGGTCGCGGGGCTGGCCCTGGTGCTGCTGGCCCGCCCGCTGTCGGTGGCCGTCTCGGCGCTGCCGTTCCGGGTCGGCCTCCGCGAACAGGCGTTCCTGTCCTGGGCGGGGCTGCGCGGGGCGGTGCCGATCGTGCTGGCCACCATTCCGCTCTCCGAGCGGGTGCCCGGGGCGGAACGCCTCTTCGACGTGGTCTTCGTGCTGGTGGTGATCTTCACGCTGGTGCAGACCGGGACACTCGGGCCGTTCGCCCGCCGGTTGCGGGTGACCGCGCCGGCCGAGGCCACCGAGATCCACCTGGAGACCGCGCCTCTGGAACGGATGCGGGCGGACCTGCTGCAGTTGCAGGTGCCGCCGGGCTCGCGGTTGGCGGGCGTGCACGTCGACGAGTTGCGGCTTCCGCTGGGCGCGTCGGTCACCCTGGTGCTGCGCGACGGGGTGGGTTTCGTGCCCACGCCGGGCACCCGGCTGAAGACCGGCGACAGTCTGCTGATCGTGGCGACCGCAGGGGTGCGCGACGCCGCCGAACGGCGGCTGCGGGCGGTCAGCCGGCGGGGTCGCCTGGCCCGATGGTTTGGCGAGTACGGGGATGAGGCGGTCGGTTGACCTGCTAGCGTTCCCTTTGCCCTAGTTAGGCAGGGCTAGGGGTAGTTGAGCGGTGCGACGGTGCGGCACGTTGTCGGACGCCTGTACGTTCCGTATTCTTGCCAACCTCCGGAGTGCGCGGCCATCGTTGCCGTGTGCCCCTTTTCGTCCAATTTTAGGGGACGCCGTGGTTGGCGCCCCCTGACCAGGCGCCGCGGACACGCGGCTCCCCGGCCGAGGGAGCGACCCATGGCGAAGCCAGCCGATACCAGGACCGCCGGGCGCAAGCCGGTGGCGAAGGCCACCCGCAGCACGGCCGAGACCGAGAAGATCCGGGCGGCGCTGGCGGCGCGGCGGGACGAGCTTCGCGCCGAGTACGATCAGACGCTGAGTGAGATCACCGAGCTGCAGCGCGATCGGCTGACCGACTCGGCCGGGGACGACCAGGCCGACACGGGCACCAAGACGCTCGAGCGGGAGCAGGAGATCTCTCTCGCCAACAGCATCCTGGAACGAACCACGCAGGTCGAGCGCGCTCTGGAGCGTCTCGACGAGGGTGGTTACGGCTGGTGCGAGCGGTGCGGCAACCCGATCCCGGTCGAGCGCCTCGCCGCCTTCCCGTCGGCCACCCAGTGTGTGACGTGCAAGCAGCTGGAGGAGCGGCGCTGAGGTCCGCTCCCCGGCGGCGATGAGACGGTGAGCGATCACCGCCGAGACACCTCGATGGGGAGCGCATGACCGCAGCACCGTCCGCCGAACCCGGCCGCACCGACCCGGGCGGCGGCACGCGCCGTTCCCGGGCCGTCGCGATCCTCGCCGGAGTCGCCCTGGTGGCCCTGCTGGCCGACCTGGTCACCAAGCACCTCGCGCTTGCCGCGTTGACCGACCGGGAGCCGGTCCGGTTGCTCGGCGGGACCGTCTACCTGAGTCTGACCCGTAACAGCGGTGCCGCCTGGAGCATCGGCGCGGACCACACCTGGATCTTCCCGCTGATCACCATCGGTGTGGTCGGCTGGATCGTCTGGATGGCCCTGCGGCTGCGCTCACTGCCCTGGGCGATCTGCCTCGGCCTGGTGTTGGGCGGCGCGCTGGGCAACCTCGTCGACCGGATCTTCCGGGCCCCCGCGCCCTTCCACGGCCACGTCGTCGACATGATCAGCCTGTTCGACCCGTACGGCCAGGTCTGGCCGGTGTTCAACCTGGCCGACAGCTCGCTGGTCTGCGGTGTGCTGCTGGCCGTGCTGCTGGAGCTGACCGGCCGCCAGCGCGACGGCGGGCGGGCCGGCCGCGACGGCGACCCGACCGAGGCGGACGCCGTGCAGGGCAGCGACCAGCGGGAGCGGGCATGACCTCCGCGTTCGCCGCTGGCGGCGACCACCGTTCCCTCCCCGTCCCGGACGGCCTCGACGGCATGCGACTGGACCAGGCGGTGTCCCGTCTGTTCGGGCTCTCCCGCACCGCCGCCGCGGCCCTGGTCGACGCCGGGGACGCGCTCGTCGACGGCACCTCCCGGGCCAACTCGCACAAGGTCAAGGCCGGCTCCTGGCTGGAGGTCACACTGCCCGCCCCGGTCGCACCCCCGACCGTGGTGCCGCAGGCGGTTCCCGGCCTGCGGGTGGTCTACGCCGACGACGACATCGTGGTGGTGGACAAGCCGGTGGGGGTCGCCGCGCATCCCAGCCCCGGATGGACCGGCCCGACGGTGATCGGCGCGCTCGCCGCGATCGGGCACCGCATCTCCACGAGTGGCGCCGCCGAGCGGCAGGGGGTGGTGCACCGGCTCGACGTGGGCACCACCGGGATCATGGTGGTGGCCAAGAGCGAGCAGGCGTACACGGCGTTGAAGCGGGCCTTCAAGTACCGCGAGGTGGACAAGGGCTACCACGCGGTGGTGCAGGGTCACCTGGACCCGCTGCGCGGCACCGTCGACGCGCCGATCGACAGGCACCCCACCCACGACTACCGCTGGGCGGTGGTCTCCGGCGGCAAGCCGAGCATCACCCACTACGACACCCTGGAGGCGTTCCCGGCGGCCAGCCTGGTCGACGTCCGCCTGGAGACCGGCCGGACCCACCAGATCCGGGTGCACTTCTCCACCATGCGGCACCCGTGTGTGGGTGACCTGACCTACGGTGCCGACCCCACCCTCTCGGCCCGTCTCGGCCTGGCCCGACAGTGGCTGCACGCCCGCGAACTGAGCTTCCTGCACCCCCGAACGGGGGACGAGGTCCGGTTCGTCAGCGACTACCCTGACGACCTGGACCGCGCGCTTCAGATCCTGCGTGACTGAGCGGCGACCGCCCGAGAATCCGACGAGGGGATCCCGCCCGTGCGCGCCGGCAACCTGCTGCGGCAGCTGGACCAACGGTTGCTGCCGCCGCTGACCCGGGCCGTGGCCCGGCTGGGCGAGCGGTCGGCGCGGTCCGGGGTGCTCACCTGGGCGGCCGCGTTGTCCGCTGCGGCGGTGCTGGGGACCGCGCTCTGGGCCGCCGACGAGACTCCGGTCGGCGACCGGACGGTGGGCGAGGTGACCCGGGTCGGAGTCTCCGACGGCGACTCCGTGCCCGGCTACCTGCGTTCCGCCGCCGCCGACCTGGCCGCGCTGTCCGAGTCGGCCCCGACCGCAGGCGACGGGACGTACGCGCTCGTCACGCTCGTCGCGTACCTGCCGCCGCAGCGCCTGGCGACGGTGCTCGGCGACGTGCCGGTCTCGGCGGTCTTCGGGCGGGTCCCGCTGCCCGGGCGACAGACCGAGATCGTCAGGATTCCCGCGCTGCGGGTGCCGGACGACGTCGTCGCCGGGATGGACCAGGTGGCGGCCCGCAAGGACACCGAAGCCGCCGACTACCGGGCCCGGGCCGCCGCGGTCGACGGCGAGGGTGTGGACGAGCGGGAGCTGCGGGCCCGGTACGCCAGCGGTGCCGAGGTGGCGACCGCCGAGGCGGCCGCGTACCGCACCGGCTGCTCCTGTGTCTACGCCGCGGTGGTCCGCGCGGCGCCCGTGGTGCTGCGGAGCATGGCGGCCCGCCCGGACGTGCGGGCGGTCGACCCCGCCCCCGAGGTGTACCGGTTGGACCGCACCGTCTTCCTGCCGCCCCTTCCCGAGCAGCGGGACGTGGTACGCCCGCCGGCCGACACCGGCCCGAGCGCCGCGGCGACTCCGACGCGGCGGTCCGAGCCGGCACCGGACCGGCCGGTGCCCCCGACGTCGATGGGCGAATCGTCGGAACCCGCACCGGTCGTGACGGTTCCGTCACCCGCCCCGTCGTCGCCGGAACCCGCCGAGACAGCGCCGCCGAGCGTCACCACCTCGCCGGACACCACCGCCGTCGAACCGCCGACGCCCACGTCGTCGTGATCTGCGTCGGCTGGTGTGCGTTCTGAGGTGTGGTCCGAATAGGGTTTGCTTCGTAGCCTGTCAGACGGAGATCGATGGTGCTGGGAGGGCGGGCCGTGGAGGGCAGTGAGACCGGCTGGGGCCGGCCGGCCGAACCAGCGCCGCGGTGGCGTGCGTTGTTGGACCGTGCCCGGCTGGGCGGTCGCGGCGCGGAGCAGACCGAGCCGGAACGGCGGGCCGACGAGGCGCCGCCGGACCCGCTGCCACGACGCGCGGCCCCGAACGGGTACGCCGGGCGTGCGCCCGCCGCCGGGCATCCGGCCGAGCCGTCGTACGGCGCGGACCCCGGCTACCGGGCCGAGGCGACCTACCGCGTCGACCCCGCCTACCGGGCCGAGCCGGCGTACCGGGCGGATCCCGGCTACGGGGCCGAGCCGGACTACCGGGCCGAGCCCGCGTACCGGTCGGAACCGGCGTACCGGGCCGAGCCCGCGTACCGGGCCGAGCCGGCCTACCGCGTCGAGCCGGAATACCGGGCCGATCCCGGCTACCGCACCGAGCCGGGCTACCGCACCGAGCCGGATTACCGGGCCGAGCCGGGCTACCAGGTCGAGCCGGGCTACCGGGCCGAGCCGGGTTACCGGGCGGAGCCGGAATACCGGGCGGAGCCGGGTTATCGGGCTGATCCGGGTTACCGGGCGGAGCCGGGCTACCGGGCCGAGCCGGGTTATCCGGCGGAGCCGACGTACCGGGCCGAACCCGCGACGCCGACCCGCGAGGCCGACCCGGTCCAGTCCCGCTACGCGCTGCTGGACAACGGCTACCGGCAGGGCGACCCACCGGCCGAGTCCCGGTACGCGCTGCTGGAGACCGGCTACCAGCCGGAGACCGGTTACCCGGTGACCGCGCCACCACCCCCACCTGCCGCGCCCGCGCCGATCGTGCCGCCACCCACCCCGTCGGCCGGCTCGGCGATCGCCGAACGCGCCTATCCGGCCCGGGTCGAGTGGCGCCCGCAGGGCGTCGACCAGGAGCAGGAGCGGGCCAACGGGGTGCTCCGCCGCGACCTGGGCACGCCCCGGGTGTTCGCCTTCGCCAACCCCAAGGGCGGGGTGCACAAGACCACCGCCACCGTGCTCGCCGCCGCCACGGTCGGCAGCGTGCGGGGGCAGGGCGTCCTGGCCTGGGACGACAACGAACTGCGCGGCACCCTCGGGCTACGCGCCGGCAGCGCCCGGCACGCCCGGACGATCCGGCACCTGATCAGCGACCTGGCCCAGATCGAGATCCTCGAGGGCTCGACCCTGCTGGGTCGGCTGGACGACTACCTGCGGCACGCCTCCGACGGCTCGTACGACGTGCTGGCCGGCGAGGAGAGCCCGCGCTTCGCCCAGCGACTGGACCAGTTCACCGTACGACGCGTGCTGGAGTTGCTGCGGCGTACCCACGACGTGGTGTGCGTGGACACCGGCAACAACGTGGAGAGCCCCAACTGGCGCACGGTGATGCAGGCCGCGGACCAACTGGTGGTGACCACCGTGCCCCGGGAGGACGCCGCGTTCAGCGCGGACTGGATGCTCGACCTGCTGCACGAGGAGGGCATGGGCGAGTTGGCGGACAACGCGATCACCCTCATCTCCTGCCCGACCTCGGGTCGCTCGCCCCTACAGGACGACCTGGAGCGGCACTTCGCCACCCGTACCCGTGGCGTGGCAGTGGTGCCGTACGACGCGGCGCTGGAGACTGGTTCGTCGATCGAGTACCACCAACTCCAGCCGGAGACCCGGCAGGCGTGGCTGCGCGCGGCGGCCATGATGGTGGAGCCGTTCGCCCGGTGAGTTGGTCTGCCGCCACCGGCGCCCCGGCCCCGCACCGGGCCTGAGAGGATCATCGGGTGAGCCCGGACAACCCCGACCGCGAGCGGCCCGTCGACGAGCCCGACCCATCCGCACCGCCCCGAGCGTCGGGCGCGACACCGCCAGCCGCCGAGCAGCCGCCGGTCGCCGAGCGGCCGATCGCCGACCGGCTGTCGGCCGAGGGACAGTCGCCGGTCGGCGGGCAGTCGGTCGCCGAGCGGCCGTCGGCCGAGGGGCAGCCGCCGGTCGCCGACCAGCCGTCAGGCACCGAGCAGCCGGCGGTCGCCGACCAGCCGGCGGCTGGCGAGCAACCGCCCGTTGGCGAGCGGGCCGGGCTCGGGGTGGGTGACGCTGCGCCTTCGACGGCGTACCAGAGCTCTCTGGAGCTGAGCTTCGACGAGCCGCGCCGTCCGCTGCGCACCGCGGCGACGGTGCTGGGCGCCGTGCTCGCGCTGGCCGTGCTGGGTGTGCCGTTCGGGCTGCTCTGGGCCGCGCTCGCGCCGGACACCCCGGTGCTCAAGACCGCCGAGGGGGCGATCTACGCCGACCCGCAACCGGAGCAGCCGATCGCCGCGGACGGGTGGTTCAGCCTGCTCGGGCTCGGCTTCGGGCTGTTGGTGGCGCTTGCCCTGTGGTTCGTGCTGCGGCGGCGGCGCGGCCCGGTCGGGCTGCTCGCCGCGGTGCTCGGCGCGTTGGCCGCCGCACCGGTGGCCTGGCAGGTGGGTCGACGGGTCGGCCTGGCGACCTTCGACCGGCTGCTGGACACCGCCCCGGCCGGGCAGGCCTTCACCAAGCCCGCCGACCTGCGGGCCGGCGGGGTCGACTGGCTGCTCGACGTGCTGCCGGTGCCGCACGGCAACCTGCTGCTGCCGGCGTTCGGCGCGGCGGTCATGTACACCCTGCTGGCCGGCTGGTCACGGTGGCCGGGGCTGCGCCCGGAGCCCGACCCGGCGGGGCTCAGTTGGGTGTCGGCGGGGACGCCAACTCCGCAAGCGGCACCGGCACCGCCCGCACCTGACGAAGCAGAGCCGCCTCGCGGTTGAGCAGCCGCAGCTCGGCGCGGAGCCGGGCGGCGGTGTCGTCGATCGCCAGCAGGCGCTGCCGGTCGTCGACGGTGAGCGCCGCGGTCGCCGCCACCAGGTGGGACAGCACCGTCGGGTCCTCCGGCAACTGCTCGGAGATCTCCTCCGGGTCGGAGCGGATCAGGCCGAGGTACTGCCGGAAGACCGCGATCACCCGGGCGGCCAGCAGCTCGGCCACCTCGTCCGGGCCGGCCGGGTCGGGCAGCCACTCCACGTCGGCGGTCAGGTAGGGCGCGGCGCTGTCGTCGACCTCGGCGATCCGGAAGCGACGCCGGCCGACCGTGACGATGTCGAAGCCCCCGTCGGCCAACTCGGTCACCTGGCGCAGCTCGGCGGTGCAGCCCACCTCGTGCAGGGTGACCTCGCCGCCGCTCGGCGTCGCGCGGGCGCCGGGACCGGCGGGCGCGACCTCCCACCCGGCCTGGATGGCCACCACGCCGAACTCACGCGGAGCGCCCTCGGGCAGGTCGACCAGGTGGCGGACCAGCGCCCGGTAGCGCTCCTCGAAGATGTGCAGCGGCAGCACCAACCCGGGAAAGAGCACTGTTGCGAGGGGGAACACCGGCAGCCGTGCGGTCACATCGTCGAGCCTAACCAATCTCGGCTCCGCGGGCGTGGCCCGGCTCACCGTCGCGGCGGCCGGGCGGCTCGGGTGGCGTCCGCGCCGGCCGCCTAGACTC
Source organism: Micromonospora sp. NPDC048935 (assembly GCF_043197875.1). Lineage (NCBI taxonomy): Bacteria > Bacillati > Actinomycetota > Actinomycetes > Micromonosporales > Micromonosporaceae > Micromonospora > Micromonospora sp. NPDC048935. The sequence goes on from NZ_JBICTZ010000008.1 coordinate 67,304, forward strand.
ACAGGGTGCTGAATCGGATCGACCTGCGCGACGGTCTCGGTGACCCGCGCCGCCTGCTGCCCCGTGCCCAGCTCGACGTGTCGGTTGCCGTCGAGCGGATCCGCCCTCTGGTGGAGGCGGTCCGCGAGCATGGATACCCGGCGATCCGGGAGGCCAGCGAGCGGTTCGACGCCATCTCCCCGGAGGTGCTGCGGGTGCCGGTCGAGGCGATCACCGAGGCCGAGGGCGTGCTCGACCCGGCCGTCCGCGCCGCGTTGCTGGAGTCGATCGCCCGAGCCCGCAAGGTGCACGACGACCAGCGACGCCCCGACCACACCACCCAGGTGGTGCCCGGTGGCACGGTCACCGAGCGGTGGGTGCCGGTCGACCGGGTCGGCCTCTACGTGCCGGGTGGCCTGGCGATGTACCCGTCGACGGTGGTGATGAACGTCGTGCCCGCCCAGGCGGCCGGAGTGCGGTCGCTGGTGGTGGCCAGCCCGCCGCAGAAGGACAACGGCGGTCTGCCCGACCCCCGGGTGCTCGCCGCGTGCGCGCTGCTCGGCGTCGACGAGGTGTACGCCGTGGGTGGAGCCCAGGCGGTGGCGATGCTGGCGTACGGCGCGGCGGTCGACCCGACGGGTGCGCAGCGGTGCGACCCGGTCGACCTGATCACAGGCCCCGGCAACATCTGGGTGACCGCCGCCAAGCGGCTGCTGCGCGGCGTGGTGGGCATCGACGCCGAGGCCGGGCCGACCGAGATCGCCATCCTGGCCGACGACACGGCCGACCCGGCGCACGTCGCCGCCGACCTGATCAGTCAGGCCGAGCACGACCCGCTCGCCGCGAGCGTGTTGGTCACCCCGTCGCTGGCGCTTGTCGAGGCGGTCGAGCGGGAGTTGGCCCGGCAGGTGCCGGCGACCAAACACACCGAGCGGGTCACCACGGCGCTGACCGGCGAGCAGAGCGGCGTGGTCCTCGTCGACGACCTGGAGGCGGGGCTGCGGGTGGTCGACGCGTACGCGGCCGAGCACCTGGAGATCCAGACGGTGGACGCCCGGGAGTGGGCCCTGCGGGTCCGCAACGCGGGGGCGATCTTCGTGGGCGCCTGGTCGCCGGTGTCGCTCGGCGACTACTGCGCCGGGTCCAACCACGTGCTGCCCACCGGCGGCTGCGCCCGGCACTCCTCCGGGCTGTCGGTGCAGTCCTTCCTGCGCGGCGTGCACCTCATCGAATACACCGAGGACGCGTTGCGCGACGTTGCCCCGCACGTGGTCACCCTCGCCGGGGTGGAAGATCTGCCCGCGCACGGCCAGGCGGTCCAGGCCCGCTTCCCGGGAGCATCGGCGTGAGCGGGCGCAGCGAGCGCACCAGCAAACCCGGTCGCGTGACGAGCCTCGACGACCTGCCGATCCGTGCCGACCTGCGAGGGCTGTCGCCGTACGGCGCGCCGCAGCTGGACGTGCCGGTGCGGCTCAACACCAACGAGAACTCCCACCCGGTGCCGGAGCCGGTGGTCGATGCGATCGGCAAGGCGCTCGCGGCCGAGCTGCGGGAGCTCAACCGCTACCCGGACCGGGACGCGGTGGCGCTCCGCGCCGACCTGGCCGAATATCTCGGGCACGGGCTCACCGTCGAGCAGGTGTGGGCGGCCAACGGTTCCAACGAGATCCAGCAGCAGTTGCTCCAGGCGTTCGGTGGGCCGGGGCGCAGTGCGCTCGGCTTCGTTCCGGCGTACTCGATGCACCCGCTGCTGGCCCTCGGCACCGGCACCCGGTGGGTGCCCGCGCGGCGCGGCGTCGACTTCGGTCTGACCGTCGAGGAGGCGGTCGCCCAGGTCCGGGAGCACCGGCCCGACGTGGTCTTCCTCTGCTCGCCGAACAACCCCACCGGCACCGCCCTGGATCCGGCGGTGATCGCCGCGGTGCTCGACGTCGCGCCCGGGATGGTGGTCGTCGACGAGGCGTACGCCGAGTTCGCCCGACCGGGGACGGTCAGCGCCCTCGCGGTGTTGCCCGGCCACCCGCGGTTGGTGGTCACCCGGACGATGAGCAAGGCGTTCGGCTTCGCCGGCGGGCGGCTGGGTTACCTGGCCGCCGACCCGGCGGTGGTGCAGGCGGTGCAACTCGTCCGACTGCCGTATCATCTCTCCGCGCTGACCCAGGCCGCCGCCCGCGCGGCGGTGACCCACCGCGACACCCTCCTCGGTACGGTGAGCGCGATCATGGTGCAGCGGGACCGGATCGTGGCGACGCTGCGCGAGCGCGGGTTGCGGGTCGCCGACAGCGACGCCAATTTCGTGCTCTTCGAGGTGGGCGGCGACCAGACCACCGTCTGGCGCGCCCTGCTGGCGCAGGGGGTGCTGGTCCGTGACGTCGGCCTGCCCGGCTGGCTGCGGGTGACCGCCGGCACCGCCGCCGAGACCGACGCCTTCCTTTCTGCAATGGAGACTTCGCGATGAGTCGGACCGCCCGGGTGGAGCGGATCACCAAGGAGACCAAGGTTCTCGTCGAGATCGACCTCGACGGCGACGGCACCGCCGAGATCAGCACCGGCGTCGGCTTCTACGACCACATGCTGCACCAGATCGCCCGGCACGGCGGCTTCGACCTGACCGTCCGCACCGTGGGTGACCTGGAGATCGACGCGCACCACACGATCGAGGACACCGCCCTCGCCCTGGGCGCCGCGTTCGACCAGGCGCTGGGCGACAAGGCCGGCATCCGGCGGTACGGTTCGGCGACCGTGCCCATGGACGAGGTGCTGGTCCGGGCCGCGGTGGACCTGTCCGGTCGGCCGTACGTGGTGCACGACGAGCCGGCGCTGGCGCCGTACATCGGGCCGGTGTACGCGACGAGCATGACCCGCCACATCTGGGAGTCCTTCGGTCAGGCGGCCCGGGTCACGTTGCACGTCGACGTGCTGCGGGCGGCCCGGCCGGGGGGTCACCCGGACGCGCACCACGTGGTGGAGGCCCAGTTCAAGGCGGTCTCCCGGGCGTTGCGCGAGGCCACCGCGATCGACCCCCGTGCGGCGGGCGCGATCCCGAGCACGAAGGGCGCCCTCTGATGAGCGCGCGGAGCGCGGCGGTCGCGAATGGGAGGTGGCCCTGATGGGCGGCGTGTTGCCGACGTTGCTGCTGATCCTGGCCGGGGTGCTTGTCGGTGGCGCGTGGTCGCTTCACCGCCAGGGCGCGCCGAAGGGCGCGGTGGTCGTCACCGCGCTGCTCGCGGTGCTCGCCACCGTCGGCGGGGTGCTGTGGCTGCTGCCGGGTGGCGACGCGTGAGCGCCGTGGTGGTGCTCGACTACGGCTCGGGCAACCTGCGCTCGGCGGAGCGGGCGTTGGTCGCCGCCGGCGCGGATGTGCGGGTGACCGACGACCTGGCCGCCGCGGCGGACGCCGATGGTCTGGTGGTGCCGGGGGTGGGCGCGTACGCCGCGTGCATGGCCGGGATCGAGGCGCTCGGCGCCGGCCCGGTGATCGCCGAGCGGGTGGCCGCCGGCCGGCCGGTGCTCGGCATCTGCGTGGGCATGCAGGTGCTCTTCGAGCACGGTGACGAGCACGGTGTGGTGACCAAGGGGCTCGGGTTGCTGCCCGGCGGGGTGACCCGGCTGGCCGCCACCCGGTTGCCGCACATGGGCTGGAACACGGTCCGGGCGCCGGCCGGGTCGGTGCTCTTCGCGGGGCTGTCGGAGCAGAGCCGTTTCTACTTCGTGCACTCGTACGCGATGGGCGACCCGGCGGCGCTTGCCGCTGCCGGTGCCGTGGTGACCACCGCCCGGCACGACACGGATTTCGTGGCCGCGGTGGAGCGGGGTCCGCTGTCGGCGGCGCAGTTCCATCCGGAGAAGTCCGCCGACACCGGTGCCGCGCTGTTGCGCAACTGGCTCGCCACGCTGCCCAGCGGTGGCTGAGCGTCGTCGCCCGACGCCCGGTCCGCGGGTGTCGCGGTGAGCCGGGAGCGGGCCCGCCGGCGGGCGGAGCGGGAGGCGCAGCAGGCTCGGGAGCGGGCGGTGCGGCAGCGTCAGGTGGCGCGCCGGCAGCGCCGTCGCGCGGTGGTCCGCCGGTTGACGCCGCGGTTGCGGCGGGGCCGTTCCGGGCGGCTGGCGCGGCACACCCGGGGTGAGCGGGCCGCTATCGTGCTGCTCACCGGTGCGGCGTTGATTCTGATCTGGACGTTCGTCGACAACCTGGCGTTGCGCGTCGCGCTGATCGTGCTCTTGCTGCTCGTACTTCCGGCGATCGTCGTGATCGCCCTGGACCGTCGTACCTGATCGAGGAGAAGACGTTGAGCCTCACCCTGTTACCCGCCGTGGATGTCGCCGACGGCCGGGCCGTCCGGCTCGTGCAGGGCGCCCTCGGAAGCGAGAGCAACTACGGCGAGCCGCTGGACGCAGCCCTGGCCTGGCAGCGCGACGGCGCCGAGTGGATCCACCTGGTCGACCTGGACGCGGCGTTCGGTCGGGGCACCAACGCGCACCTGCTCGCCGAGGTGGTGCGGCAGTTGGACGTGAAGGTGGAGCTGTCCGGTGGCATCCGTGACGACGAGTCCCTGCGTGCGGCGCTGGGCACCGGGGCGGCCCGGGTGAACATCGGCACCGCGGCCCTGGAGGACCCGGTCTGGTGTGACCGGGTGGTGGGGGAGTATGGCGACCGGGTCGCCATCGGGTTGGACGTGCGGGGTCAGACCCTCTCCGCGCGGGGTTGGACCCGTGACGGCGGCGACCTGTTCGAGGTGCTGGAGCGGTTGGACAAGGCGGGCGCGAGCCGGTACGTGGTCACCGACATCACCAAGGACGGCACGATGCGTGGTCCGAACCTGGACCTGCTGCGCGAGGTGTGCGCCCGCACCGACCGGCCGGTGATCGCCTCCGGCGGTGTGTCCACGCTTGACGACCTGCGGGCGTTGGCGACCCTGGAGCCGGTCGGGGTGGAGGGCGTGATCGCCGGCAAGGCGCTCTACGCGGGGGCCTTCACGGTGGCCGAGGCGCTGCGGACCCTGGCCGAGGTGTGACCGTCACCCGACTCGGCTCGGGCGGCCCGTGGGAGCAGCACTACGGCTACTCGCGGGTGGTCCGGGCCGGCGACCGGGCCTTCACGGCCGGCTGTACGGCGACCGTGGACGGCCGGGTGGTGCACGTCGGTGACGCCGCCGCGCAGACCGCGCAGGCGCTGCGGATCGCGTTGGCGGCGCTCGCCGAGGTGGGCGCCGAGCCGGGCGACGTGATCCGGACCAGGATGTACGTGACCGATCGGCTGCACGCCGACGAGGTGGGCCGGGCGCACAACGTGGTCTTCGGTGCGGTCCGGCCGGCGGCGACGCTCGTGGTGGTGGCCGGTCTGCTGGATCCGGAGCACCTGGTCGAGGTGGAGGTGGAGGCGTACCTCGGCGGTCGCTGAGGTCCGGCGGGCGGTGCTTCTGGGCGACGTGCGGCCAATTAAGTTGTGCACAACTTAATTGTGGGCTATGGTTCACCGGTGACCGATGACCTGGTGCTGCGCCGGCAGGTGTGCTTCGCGCTCTACGCCGCGTCGCGCGCCCTGACCGACGTCTACCGGCCGATCCTCGACGAGGTCGGGATCACCTACCCGCAGTACCTGGTGCTGCTGGTGCTCTGGGAGCGCCCCGACGACGCCCCCACCGTGTCCGAGCTGGGCGCCGAGCTGCGACTGGACTCCGGCACGCTCTCCCCGCTGCTCAAGCGGCTGGAGGGGGCGGGCCTGGTGGTGCGGCGCCGGTCGGCGCGCGACGAGCGGCGGGTCGAGGTGGGCCTCACCGAGCGGGGTGCGGCACTGCGGGAGCGGCTCTGCGACGTTCCGCTGCGGATCGCCCAGGCCACCGGGCTCGGCATCACCGAGCTGGTCGCGCTGCGCGACACCCTCACCCGGGTCACCGACACCATCCACCGACAGAAGGAGCAGTGACTCTCATGCAGGCTCTCTACACCGCGTCCGCGACCGCGACCGGCGACGGCCGCGACGGCCACGTCCAGACCTCCGACGGCACCCTCGCGCTCGACCTGGCCGTGCCGAAGGAGATGGGTGGCGCCGGTGGTGCCGCGAACCCCGAGCAGCTCTTCGCCGCCGGCTACGCGGCCTGCTTCCACAGCGCCCTGCGGCTGGTGGGCCGGCGGGCCAAGGCCGACGTGAGCGACTCCGTCGTCGCCGCCGAGGTCGGCATCGGCCCGAACGGCAGCGGCGGGTTCGGGCTCACCGTGCGGCTCGTCGTCGACCTGCCCGCCGTCTCCCGCGAGACCGCCGAGCAGCTCGTCGAGCAGGCCCACCAGGTCTGCCCGTACTCCAACGCCACCCGCGGCAACATCGACGTCGCGCTGACCGTCCGGGAGACCTCGGCCGCGTGACGTCGCGGACCCAGGCCCCCCACCACGGACGAGAGGACGACCACCCCGTGACCGGCAATCGTGAGATCCACCTGGCCAACCGCCCGCAGGGTTGGCCCACCGAGGACACCTTCCGGCTCGTCGAGACCGACGTCCCGACACCCGGACCGGGCCAGCTCGTGGTCCGCAACCAGTACCTGTCCGTCGACCCGTACATGCGCGGACGGATGAACGACGTCAAGTCGTACGTGCCGCCGTTCGCCCTCGACGCCCCGCTCGACGGTGCGGCGGTCGGCGAGGTGGTGGCCAGCGAGTCACCGGACGTCGCGGTCGGCGACACCGTGCTGCACGGGCTGGGCTGGCGGGAGTACGCGCTGCTCGACGCCACCTCCGCCCGGCCGGTCGACCCGAGCCTGGCACCGGTCAGCGCGTACCTCGGTGTGCTCGGCATGCCCGGGCTGACCGCGTACGCCGGGTTGCTGGAGGTGGCCGCGATGAAGCCCGGCGAGACGGTGTTCGTCTCCGCCGCGGCCGGCGCGGTCGGCAGCCTGGTCGGCCAGATCGCCAAGCTCAAGGGCGCCGCCCGGGTGGTCGGCAGCGCCGGGTCGCCGGCCAAGGTCGAGCGGCTGCGGGCGTTGGGCTTCGACGCCGCCTTCGACTACCACGACGGGGTCCGCGAGTCGCTGCAGGCCGCCGCTCCGGACGGCATCGACGTCTACTTCGACAACGTCGGAGGCGACCACCTGGAGGCGGCGATCTCGGCCATGAACCTGCATGGCCGGGTCGCCGTCTGCGGCATGATCGCGCAGTACAACGCCACCGAACCGCCGGCCGCGCCGCGCAACCTGACGCTGGTCATCGGCAAGCGGCTCACCCTGCGCGGCTTCCTGGTAAACGACCACAACGACATGCGGTCGACGTTCGTCAGCGACGTCTCCGGCTGGCTGCGCGAGGGCAAGCTGTCCTACGACGAGACGGTCGTGGACGGCATCGAGAACGCCCCGGACGCGTTCCTCGGTCTGCTGCGCGGCGACAACGTCGGCAAGATGCTCGTCAAGGTGTGACCTGGACCTCGTCCACGGCGGTCGACCCGATCGGGTCGACCGCCGTGGCGCGTGCGGAGGATAGGCTCGCGGCATGACGGTGGCGGTACGGGTGATCCCCTGTCTCGACGTGGACGCCGGGCGGGTGGTCAAGGGGGTCAACTTCCTCGACCTGCGCGACGCCGGTGACCCGGTGGAGTTGGCCGCTGCGTACGACCGGGCCGGGGCGGACGAGCTGACCTTCCTCGACGTGACCGCGTCCTCGAGTGACCGGGGCACCATGCTCGACGTGGTGCGCCGCACCGCCGAGTCGGTGTTCATCCCGCTGACCGTCGGTGGCGGGGTCCGGCAGGTCGCCGACGTGGACACGCTGCTGCGCGCCGGGGCGGACAAGGTCGGCGTGAACACCGCCGCCATCGCCCGGCCGGAGTTGATCGCCGAGATCGCCGACCGGTTCGGCCGGCAGGTGCTGGTGCTCTCCCTCGACGTGCGCCGGGCCCCGACCGACATCACCCCCAGCGGGTTCGAGGTCACCACCCATGGCGGCCGGCGCGGCACGGGCATCGACGCGGTGTGGTGGGCGCAGCGGGGGGCCGAGCTGGGCGCGGGCGAGATCCTGCTCAACTCGATGGACGCCGACGGCACCAAGGCCGGCTTCGACCTGGAGCTGATCGCCGCGGTGCGGGCGGTGGTGGACGTGCCGGTGGTGGCCAGCGGGGGCGCCGGCGAGGTGGCCCACTTTCCACCCGCGATCGGCGCGGGCGCGGACGCGGTGCTCGCCGCCAGTGTCTTCCACTTCGGTGAGCTGACCGTGGCCGAGGTCAAGGACGCGCTGCGGCACAGCGGCCACCCGGTGCGCTGACCCGGTCAGTGCCCGCCGGAGTGCCCCTCCGGTGACCGGCGGGGCGTGGGGATCGAGCGGACGGCGTATTCCTGGACGGCCGCCGCGTGGTCGGCCTCGTCCAGGCGCCAGTCGGCGCTGCCGGGCGCGTGCCGGCGGGTCAGCACGCCCTGCACGGTGTCCACCATGGTCGCCACGCCCGCGCGTGGGCGGGTGCGCCAGAGCTGCTCACCCTCGGCGGTGATCCGGAACCAGCCGTCGCTGACACTGACCAGCCCGGCCCCGACCAGCCGCTGGACGGCGGCCTCCACCTCGTGCCGCTGCGGAATGGCGTGGTTGAGGTGGTCGGCGGTGGAGAGCACGTCGGTCAGACGCACGCCCTCCGGCCGTCGACTTGTCGCCGACCGACGGTGCCGTCCGGCCCCGCTGGCGATGACCAGCGACACGAAGATCCACGCGTCCGTCCAGCGCCAACCGTTCTCCCCCATGCAGAGATGATGACGGCGCGCGTCGCGGAAGGGAACACCCACCCTTCGAACTGGTATGTCGTAGCACCACGACGTACCGGTTCGCGGACGGTGGGTGAGGTTCAGCCGGTGGGGGTGACCTGCGCGGCGCTGCCCGGGGTGGGCGCGGCGTCGTCCGCGCCGTCGGGCACCGCGAACATCGGGATGAAGAGTTGGGCCAACGGGCCGATGGCCAACGCGTACGCGATGGTGCCCACACCGACCGTGCCGTCGAGCAGCCAGCCGAGCGCCAGCACGGTGACCTCGATGACGGTGCGCACCAGCCGGATCGACAGCCCCGGTCGGCGGGCCGCGAAGCCGGTCATCAGCCCGTCCCGGGGGCCCGGCCCGAGTCGTGCGCCGAGGTAGAGGCCGGTGGCGGCGCCGTTGGCGATGATCCCGCTGACCAGCAGCGCGATCCGGACGCCGAGCGGGCCACCGGTGGGCAGGAGGGCCAGCGTGGCATCCACGACCAGGCCAATCACCACGACATTGCTGACCGTGCCGAGACCCGGTCGCTGTCGCAACGGGATCCAGAGCAGCAGCACCAGCGCGCCGACGGCGATGGTGACGGTGCCGAAGGAGAGCCCGGTCAGCTTGGACAGCCCCTGGTGGAACACGTCCCAGGGGTCGAGGCCCAGGTCGGAGCGGAGCATCAGGGCCATGCTGACGCCGTAGAGGGTGAGCCCGAGGTAGAGCTGCGCCAGTCGCCGAACCGGCCGGTGCCGCAGATTGCCAAGCAGTGCCATGCATGCCACTCTAGGTGCCAATCCTCAGCGAGGAAGAAGCCAATATTCCAGGAGTGGTTATGACCGGGCAGGTGCGTGGCGTCCAATTGGCCCGTCTGCTCGGCCAGTGGCACGCCCTGCCGGGTCGTCGGCGCAGCCCCGACTACGCCGCACTCGCCGGGTCGGTGCGCGGGCTGCTCGCCGACGGCCGGTTGCCGCTGGGCGTCCGCCTCCCGGCCGAACGGGAACTGGCCGAGGCGCTGCGGATCAGCCGGACCACGGTCACCGCCGCGTACCGGCAGCTACGCGAGACCGGGCACCTGGCCAGCCGCCGCGGTGCCGGCAGCTGGACGATGCTGCCCGGCAACCACCGGGTGGCCAGCACCGGCCTGTGGACCCCGCTCGACGACCGGGACATGCTCGACCTCGGCGTCGCCGCGCTGGCCGCCCCGCCGCAACTGCTGACGGCCGCCCGCGCGGCCACGGAGGACCTGCCCCGATACCTGGGTGGGGCCGGTTACCACCCGACCGGCATCATCGAGCTGCGCGAGGCGGTGGCCGGCGCGTACACCGCCCGGGGTCTGCCCACCTCGCCCGACCAGATCATGGTCACCAGCGGCACCCAGCACGCACTGGACCTGGTGTTGCGACTCGCTCTCGCCCCGGGCGGCAACGTCCTGGTCGAGTCACCGACCTATCCCAACGCGCTCGCCGCGCTGGCCGGCCGCCGCGCCCGGATCACCACCCACGGCCTGGCCGCCGACGTCGGGGGGTGGGAGCCGGACCTGCTGCTGGGCAGCCTCCGGCAGACCCGGCCCAAGCTGGCCTACCTGATCCCGGAGTTCCAGAACCCGACCGGGCACCTGATGCCCGCCGTGCTTCGGGAGCGGGTGGTGGCCGCCGCCCACGCGGTCGGCACCGACCTGGTCATCGACGAGTCCTTCGTGGACCTCGCGTTGGACGGCGGCGAGCCGCCACCCCCGGTCGCCGTCTACGACCGGCACAGTCGGGTGATCAGCATCGGCGGGATGAGCAAGACCTACTGGGGCGGCCTGCGGATCGGCTGGGTGCGCGCCTCCGCGCCGCAGGTGCAGCGGCTGGCCGCCGTCCGGGTCGGGGTGGACATGGCCAGCCCGGTGCTGGACCAACTGGTGGCGGTGCACCTGCTCGCCGACGCCGAGGCCATCGTCGCCGACCGCCGCGTCCAGTTGACCGGCCAGCGCGACGCCCTGCTCGGCGCGCTGGCGCACCGGCTGCCGGACTGGCGGGTCACCGTGCCAACCGGTGGCGTGACGCTCTGGGCCGAGTTGGACGGCCCGGTCTCCAGCGCGCTGGCCCGGGCCGCCGAGGAGGTCGGCGTACGGCTGGCGCCCGGCCCCCGGTTCGGCCTGGACGGCACCCTGGAGCGTTTCCTGCGGCTGCCGTTCACCCTGCCCGCCGCGGATCTGGTGGAGGCCGTCGGGCGGATCGCGGCGGTCCGCTACGACCTGGACCGGACCGGCGGGCAGCGGTGGCGGCAACCGGCGGTCATCGCCTGAGCCGGACCGACGGAGAAGCCGGTGGCCCCGCACCGGCGGGTGCGGGGCCACCGGCGACGCGTCACAGTTCGGCGAGGCTGCCGGCGTACATCTTGTCGATCTCGGCCGCGAAGTTGCTCTCCACGCCCCGTCGCTTGATCTTCAGGGACGGGGTGATCTCGCCGTCCTCGATCGTCAGGTCGCGGGGCAGGATGGCCACCTTCTTGATCGTCTCCCAGCGGTTGAGCTTGGCGTTGAGCTGGGCCACGTACTCCTCGACCATCGTCTGGGCCTCCGGCGAGGCGACGATCTCGGTGTAGTCGCGTCCTTCGAGAGGGCCGCCGGCGACCCAGCCCCGGATCGCCTCCGGGTCCAACGTGACGAGCATCGTGCAGAAGTTGCGGGCCTGACCGACCACGATCGCCTGCGAGGTGTACGGGCAGATCGCCTTGAACATCCCCTCGATGTGCGACGGTGCCACGTACTTGCCGCCCGAGGTCTTGACCAGGTCCTTCTTGCGGTCGGTGATCCGCAGGTAGCCCCGCTCGTCCAGGGTGCCGATGTCACCGGTACGGAAGAAGCCGTCCTCGGTGAACGCGGCGGCGGTCTCCTCCGGCAGGTTGTGGTAGCCACGCATCACCGGCCGACCCCGCACCAGGATCTCCCCGTCGGTGTCGATCCTGCACTCCAGGTCACCCATCGCCCGGCCCACCGTGCCGATCTGGAGCCCGGACGGCGGGTTGACGAAGTTGCCGGCGCTGGTCTCGGTCAGGCCGTAGCCCTCGGAGATCGGCAGGTTCGCCGCGGCGAAGAAGGTGGCGATCTCCGGGCTGAGCGGAGCCGCGCCGGACACCAAGACCCGCATCCGGCCGCCGAGGCGGGCCTGTAGTTTGCTGAACACCAGCTTCTCAGCCAGGCCGTAGCGCAGCTTCAGCCCACCCGGCACCGGCTTGCCGGCTTGCTCCAGGGCCACCTTCTCCTTGCCGACCCGGACGCCCCAGGCGAAGATCTTCGCCTTCGCGCCGCCGGCGCCCTGTGCGGTGGTCACCGCCCGGTTGTAGACCTTCTCGAACACCCGGGGGGCACCGCACATCAGCGTCGGGCGGATCACCGACAGCAGGTCGACCAACTTCTCCACCCGCCCGTCGACATAGGTGGGCAGGCCGACGTGGATGGCGCCGCAGAGCAGCGTCTTGCCGAACGAGTGGGCCAGCGGCAGCCACAGGTACTGCAGGTCGTCGTCGCGTAGCAGCCCGACCTCCGCCTGCGCCACGGCCTCCCAGCACCAGCCGCCGTGCAGCAGCTCGACGCCCTTGGGCCGACCGGTGGTGCCGGAGGTGTAGATCAGGGTGGCCAGGTGGTCGGGGCCGATGCCGGCCACCAGCATGTCGATCAGCTCCGGCTCGGCGGCCAGCGCGCGGGTGCCCCGCTCCTCCAACTCGGCGAGCGTCAGTTGCGGGATCGCGGCGGCGGGGTCGACGGCGCCGTCGAGGAGCACCACGTGGGTCAGCGCGGGCAGGTCGGCGCCGGCGATCTTCCCCGCCTGGGCCGGGTTCTCCGCGAAGAGCACCTTCGAGCCGGAGTCGGCGACGATGTACGTCGCGTCCGCCGGCTCGGTGGTCGGGTAGACGGTGGTCGTCGCCCCGCCGGCGCACATGATGCCGAGATCGGCGACCACCCAGTCCAGTCGGGTGTTGGCGAGGATCGCGACCGGGTCCTCCGGGCCGACGCCCAGACCGTGCAGGCCGGCGGCGACCGCCTTGGCCCGCTGGCCGACCTGCTCCCAGGTCAGCCAGACCGGTCCCGCGTCGTCGGGGGCCGGGGACGCGAACGCGTGCCGGTCGGGGGTGGCCGCCACGCGCCTGAGAAACATGTCCGGGATGGAGCGGTACGGGACATCGAGAGCCATCGCTGTAGCCGCCTTCGGGGGTGGTGGCGTGACGGTCGTCACGTCATGATGGTTACCGAAGAGTATTGCCTGGCGCGGTGCGTCGGCTAGCCCCGGTGATCGTCCGGCCGTCGCGCCCCGCCGATCGGTACCGTCGGATCAGGCGTACCGGGCGGCCACGACCGACCAGTCGTAGGTGGCGCGGACCCAGTTGCGCCGTGCGGCCAGCGTGTCGCGCATGCCCTCGCCGCCCCTGGCCAGCAGCGCCTCCTCGGCATCGACGAACGCGGTAAGCCCCTCGTTGAACCGGTTCGCCGCCGCCCACAGCGCGGTCGCCTCGTCCGCGCCGCTGGCTCGGGCGAGCACCGTCACCAGATTGTGCGCGTCCGGGTCCGCCTGGCTCTCCTTGCCGTAGGAGAAGAGGTCGTTGCACCAGCAGACCAGGTCCACCGTCAGCAGGTCCAGGGCGACAAGTGCCGGGTCGGCGCGCAGGCGCGACCCGAGTGGTCGCGCCGCCGCCAGGTCGGTGAGCGTGAGGCAGGGGCGTACGCCGCCGATGTGCCGCCGCAGTTGGACGTACTCCGCCACCTCGGGTATCCGCCGCCGCTCCCGGTTGGCCGCCTCCCACAGCAGCGCCAGCAGGTACTCCCGCATCTGGCTGACGAACCGCAGCAGCAGTGTCGGGCGGTCGTGCAGCCGGGTCCGGCGGCACAGGTCGTGCAGCGTGTCACCGAGCGGCCCGACGGCGGGCGGCACCACCTCCGGGTCCCCGCAGCGGTCCAGCACGTCGATGAGGGTGCTGATCGCGGGCCCCAGCCGGGCCGGGTCGGCGCCGAGCCCGTCCTCGTCGCAGGCGTCGTCCATGACGAATAGCCAACTGATCAGGTCGGTGAGCAGTCGTAGCCCGTCCACCGATCCGTACGGGCAGGCGCGCCCGGCCAGGCCGGCGGCGTCGGCCCGTTGCAGTCGGTGGACGCGATGGCTGGAATCGACCAGCCCGAACGCACGCGCCCACTCGACGCTCTCGCTCGCCACCTGCTCCGTGGCCCCGTGGTGGTCGGCGCGAAACGGGGGCTCCCGCAGCGCCGAAATCGCAAAATTCCGCACAGTGCGCCCCCCACTTCGTGCCGCTCGGCGCAGAGCGGCGCGGTGAAGCGTACGGGAGGGAAAATCAGCGTGTTTCGCTGGGTGTGGGGAACGCCACACCGACTCTGTGACCGAATAAGCTCAGGGAGTCACATGCCCAGCTTGGCGGCGCGCAGTCGACGCGCGGCCTCCGTCGTCCCGTCCAGTTGGACCTTCGCCACCCGCTGCCGGCCGGAGAGGAACAGCACCAGTTCGGCGGGGGCACCGACCAGCCGCAGCGGTTCGCCACCACGACCCACGGAGATCTCGCCGTGGCCGGGCGCCTGCACGTAGAGGTCCGCCGGGAAGCGCCGCAGGGTCAGCCGGGCCAGCGGGGCGGCGCGCTTCCACAGGGCGCTCTGCAGGCCGGCGGGCAGGTCGCGTCGTTGCCACCCGGCGACGGCCCGTCGCACGTCCTCGTGATGGATGAAGAACTCCATCGTGTTGGCCAGCTCATCGGTCAGCGGATTGCTGACCGGGCTCCACACCGGCGGCCGTCGCACCTGCGCCACCAGCTCCGGGTAGGGCCGCGCGGCGAGTCGACGACGGACCCGTTCGGCGTGGCCGCGCAGCGGCGGCAGCACGATCCCACCGGCCGCGTCCGGGCGGCGTTCCCGCAGCACCAGGTGGGCGGCGAGGTCACGGGTCGCCCACCCCTCGTTGATCGTCGGGGCGTCCGGCCCGAGGGCCAGCAGGAGATCGGCCAGCGCCTCGCGCTCGGCTCGGGCGTACCGCGGCATGGCCCGATCGTAGGCCCGGTGGCCCGCCGCCCTGCGCGGCGGATGCCGGCCCGGCGCCCGCCGCCCGTCGCCGTCCGATACGTGATGGTCGACATATCCCGACCGGGTCGGCGGTGCTGGCCCGGACCGGTAAGGATGAGGGAGATAATTGCGGCTTACGGCGGGGGAGAGCGTGGCGAGCAAAACAAGTCGGGACGTGCTCAGCCGAGGGCTGGGAGTCCTGCGGCAGGCGATCCGCGAGCAGCCCCGGATCTTCACGATCGCGGTCGTCGGCAGCGTGCTGTTCGGCGGGATGATCATCGTCAGCGCCCGGGTCGTCGGGACGGTCGTCGGCGAGGTGGCGCTGCCGGCCATCGCCCGCGGAAAGGTGGGCGCCGGCACCCTGGCGCTGGCGGCGGCCGCGTTGTTCGGGATCAGCGTGCTGCGGGTGGCGGGCATCTTCGGGCGCCGGCTCGGCGCCGGATACATGCAGTACCGCCTCCAGGCCTCCTACCGTCGCCGGGTCACCCGCCGCTACCTGGAGCTGCCGCTGTCCTGGCACCACCGCAACTCGACAGGCACCCTGCTGTCCAACGCCAACTCCGACGTGGAGGCGGCCTGGTACCCGATCGCACCGCTGCCCTTCGCCGTCGGCACGTTGGTGATGCTCGTCGGCGCGATCGTCTCGCTCTTCGCCACCGACTGGGCGCTCGCCCTCGTCGGCCTCGCGGTCTTCCCCGCGCTGTTCGCGCTCAACGTCGTCTACTCCCGCCGGATGGCACCCCGCCAGGCTCGGGCGCAGCGGCTGCGCGCCGAGGTCAGCGGCATCGCCCACGAGAGCTTCGACGGTGCCCTGGTGGTCAAGACGATGGGCCGCGAGGCCCAGGAGACCGCCCGGTTCGCGGGCCGCGCCGGCGAGCTGCGCGACTCGCTGATCGCCGTCGGTCGGCTGCGCGGCGTCTTCGACCCGCTGCTGGAGACGCTGCCCAGCCTCGGCACCCTCGCCGTGCTGGTGGTCGGGGCGTTCCGACTGCGCCAGGGTGCCATCAGCGTGACCGAGCTGGTCAGCGTGGCGTTCCTCTTCACGGTGCTCGCCTTTCCGGTCCGGGCCATCGGGTGGGTCCTGGCGGAGTTGCCGCGCAGCGTCGCCGGCTGGGACCGGGTCCGCCGGGTGCTCGACGCCACCGGCGAGATGCCGTACGGGCAGCGCGTGCTCGACCCGGGCAGCTCCGGCCCGGCCACCCTCACCTTCAGCGACGTGCACTTCTCCTACCCGCCGGCCGAGGCGCACCAGACCGGCGCGCAGGTCCTCGGCGAGGTCGGTTTCACCGTGCCGGCGGGCCGGACGGTGGCCCTGGTCGGGCCCACCGGTGCCGGCAAGTCGACAATCGCCTCCCTGGCGATCCGCCTCGTCGACCCGGACTCCGGCACCGTCGCCCTGGACGGGGTCGACGTGCGCGAGCTGACCGCCGCCTCGCTGGCCGGCACGGTGGCGCTCGTCGCCCAGGTGCCGTTCGTCTTCGACGACACGGTCCGCGCGAACATCGCCCTGGACCGGTCGGGCATCGACGACGAGGCGGTGTGGGCGGCGCTGCGGCTGGCCGAGGCGGACGGGTTCGTCGCCGCGCTGCCCGACGGTCTGGACACCATGGTCGGCGAGCGGGGCACCTCACTCTCCGGTGGGCAGCGCCAGCGGCTCACCCTGGCCCGCGCGCTGGCCGGTCGGCCGCGCCTGCTGGTGCTCGACGACGCGACGAGCGCTGTCGACCCCCGCGTCGAGGCGGCCATCCTGGCCGGGTTGCGCTCGTCGACGGCCCAACCGGGGGCGCCGGCCGCGTCGATCCTGGTGGTGGCGTACCGCCGGGCCACCATCGCGCTCGCCGACGAGGTCATCTACGTGGAGCAGGGCCGGGTGATCGCACGGGGCACGCACAGCGAGTTGTTGGCCACCGTGCCCGGCTACGTCGACCTGGTCACCGCCTACGAGCAGGCGGAGGCCGAGCGGGCGCAGGAGAGCGCGTACGGCGACGAGGTCGCGCCGCTGCCCTCGGGCCTGGAGATCGAGGTGGACCGGTGAGCGCGAGGAGCGCGGCGAAGCGGAGCACCGCGGTCGCGAACGATAGGCCGGCTCCGGTGAGCGTGAGGAGTGCGGCGAAGCGGAGCACCGCGGTCGCGGGCGAGAGGCGGGAACCGGTGACGACGACGGTGGATGGTGCCAAGCGGGAGGAGACGACCTGGCAGACCCTGCGCCGAGGTCTGGCGCTGTCGCCGGAGCTGCGGACCGGCCTGGCCGGCACCCTGGCCCTGGCGTTGGTCTACATGGTCGGTCGGGTGGCCGTGCCGGTGGCCGTGCAGCAGGGCATCGACCGCGGCCTCGTCGGCGGGCTGAACCTGGACGTGGTCTGGACGGTGGTGGCGGTCACCGCCGGGATCCTGGTGATCACGACGGTCTGCGGCTACCTGATGATGCGCCGGCTCTTCACGGTCAGCGAGACGGCCCTGGCCAACGTACGCACCCGGGCGTTCCGGCACGTGCACGACCTGTCGATGCTGCACCAGCAGTCCGAGCGGCGGGGATCGCTGGTCTCGCGGGTCACCAGCGACGTCGACCAGATCACCCAGTTCCTCCAGTGGGGCGGGGTGATCCTGCTCGTCAACCTCGGTCAGCTGGTGGTCACCACCGCCGTCATGCTCGCGTACTCCTGGCAGTTGACCCTCGTGGTGTTGGCGGCGTTCCTGCCGGCGGTGTTCGTCATCCGGCAGTTGCAACGCCGGCTGGGCTCGGCGTACGCGACGGTGCGCCAGCGCACCGGCACGCTGCTCGGCACGATCGGCGAGAGCGTGGTGGGCGCGCCGGTGATCCGGGCGTACGGCATCGCGGGGCGCACCGAGCGGCGGTTGGACGAGGCGATCGACGCGCAGCGTCTGGCGCAGCAGCGGGCGATTCGGATCAGCATCGTGGGCAGCTCGGTCGGCGAGTTGGCCGCCGGGCTGGCGCTGGCCGGTGTGGTGGTGCTCGGCGTGACGCTGGGCGTGGACGGCACACTGTCGATCGGCCAGTTGACCGCGTTCCTCTTCCTGGTGACGCTCTTCATCCAGCCGGTGCAGATCGCCACCGAGGTGCTCAACGAGGCGCAGAACGCGATTGCCGGCTGGCGTCGGGTGCTGGACGTGCTGGACGTCGCCCCGGACGTGGCCGACCCGGGGGAGCAGGGGCGCAAGCTGCCGGCCGGGCCGCTGGACATCCGGTTCGCCGGTGTGCGGTTCGCCTATCCGGGTGGCCCGCCGGTGTTGCACGACATCGAGCTGGAGATCGCGGCGAAGAGCCGGGTCGCGGTGGTCGGTGAGACCGGCAGCGGCAAGACCACCTTCGCCAAGTTGCTGACCCGTCTGATGGACCCGTCGGCCGGGGCGGTGCTGCTGTCCGGGGTGCCGCTGTCCGAGGTGCGGTTCGACTCGCTGCGCTCCCGCGTGGTGATGGTGCCGCAGGACGGGTTCCTCTTCGACGCGACGGTGGGGGACAACGTCCGGTTCGCCCGGCCGGAGCTGACCGACGAGGAACTGACCGTGGCGTTCACCGAGTTGGGCCTGTCGGACTGGTTGGAGGGTCTGCCGGCGGGTCTGGACACGCCGGTCGGGGAGCGCGGTGAGGCGCTCAGCGTCGGTGAGCGGCAGTTGGTCGCCCTGGCCCGCGCGTACGTGGCCGATCCCGACCTGCTGGTGCTGGACGAGGCGACGAGCGCGGTGGACCCGGCGACCGAGGTGCGCCTGCAACGCACCCTGGACGCGGTCACCAGGGGACGGACCACCCTCGCGATCGCGCACCGGCTCTCCACGGCGCAGGCCGCCGACGAGGTGATCGTGGTGGACCGGGGTCGGGTGGTGCAGCGCGGCCCGCACGACGAGCTGGTCCGTGACGCCGACTCGGTCTACGGCCTGCTCTACGCCTCCTGGCTGGAGCAGACCCGGTAACGAGGTGCGTGGGTGCGGTGGACGCCGACGGTCGAGTGCTCTAGGCTCCGTCTTAGGTAAGCCTAACCTTCGAAGGAGGTCGCGCCCATGCGGCCCAACCCCGCCGAGATCGTCCGTACCCTCGTCGCCGGTCGGCTGCCCGGCCTCGTCCATCTCGCCCATCGGCCGAGCCCGCACCACGCCCGGCACGTGACCGACCCGGACGGGCGGGTACTACTGCTGGTGCCGGTGGCCAGCCACCTGGCCGCCGCACTACAGCCGGCCGCCGGGACCAGCGACATCGCGGTGGTGCTCGACGTGCTCGACCTGCCACCCGCGGCCGGTGCGCCAGGTCTGGGTCGGGCCTGGGTCTCCGGCTGGGCGGCCGAGCTGCACGGCGACGAGGCCCGCCAGGCGGCGATCGACTTCGCGGCGGTGGAGCCGACCGGGGACCTGCTCGACCTGGGCACCCGGTTCCGGCTGTTCCGCTTCGAGGTGATCGAGGTCCGCTGGGAGCGGGCCGGCGTCGTGCACCGGGTCGACCCGGGAGAGTACGCGGAAGCAGAACCGGACCCGGTGCACCCGGTCGAGGCACGCCTGCTCGCCGACCTCGCCGAGCGCGGCGGTTCCCAGGTCACCGAATACCTGTGCCGGCAGCTCGGCCTGACCGACCAGAGCAACGACGGGCCACCCCGGGTGGTACGCATCGACCGCTACGGCCTGGTGGTCGCCCTCGGCCGCCCCGGTGCCCGACGCCGCATCCGGTTGACGTTCCCCCACCCGTTGTCCGACCCAGCCGACCTGCCACGCCTGCTACCACCACTGCGCCTCCCGGCGAACACCCACCCCCCGCGCTAATCCCCGAGCCGTGCTCGCGCCGTGCCGTGCTCGCGCCGTGCCGTGCTCGCGCCGTGCCGTGCTCGCTCCGTGCCCCGCGCCGATCTTGCACTTCTGGTCGCCGGTTCATCCCGTATCGCGCCTTTCGTCGGGGCAGAAAGTGCAAGATCGGCGCGGACGTGGGGCGCGGGCGCGGGGCGGGGTGCGGGTGCGGGTCAGGTTGGTAGGGGGCCTGTGAGGTAACGCTGGATTGTGGGGCCGATCGCGGCCACCAGGGTTTCCGGGTCCGCCGAGGCGATCGGCTCGAGGCGCACCACGTGCCGCATCATGGCCAGGCCGATCATCTGGGTGGCCACCAGGGAGCCGCGCAGCGGTAGCTCGGCCGGATCGACGTCGAGGTTCTCCAACACCCGGCGCAGCACCTGGGTGGTGACGAACTCGCGTAGCAGCCGAGCGGTCCACTCGTTGCTCACCGCGGAGCGCAGCAGGGCCTGCGCGGCGCTGCCGGTCGGGGAGTCCCAGACGCCGAGGAAGATGCGCACCATCCGCTCACCAGCGCCGTCCCGGTCGCCGGTGAGCACCTTCGGCACCAGCTGACCGGGGTCGAAGGGAAAGTCCATCGCGGCCCGGAAGAGCTGGTCCTTGCTGCCGAAGTAGTGGTGCACCAGCGCCGGATCGACCTCTGCCGCACCGGCGATGGCCCGGATCGAGGCGGCGTCGAAGCCACGTTCGGCGAACGCCGTCCGCGCCGCGTCGAGAATCGCCTCCCGGGTGCCCGGGTTGCCGGGCCGCCGGCCGGTCCGCCGCGTCATCGCCGCCCCTCGTTCGTTCACCTCGGCCCGCCGTGGGCCGGTCGTCTCCGCCCCGCCGCCGCTGTGCCCCGCACGGGCACCCGCTGCGCCGTACGTGCGGGCGAGGCGGCACCCGCCCCGTACGTACGGGCGTGGCGGCACCCGCCAGCGGCCACCCGCCAGCGGCCACCCGCCGCGCGGCACCCGCCCGCGCCGGTGCTGGGCTGTCACCCGCCGCGCCGGCGCAGGCTGTCAGCCGCTGCGCCGGCGCAGGGTTGCCGCCGCGAGCACCAGCGCCAGCACCACCGCGCCGAGCACCACCGCCACGTCCCGCCACATTGTGCCGGTCGGCTCGGCGTGGGCGCCGACCTCCTGCAACGCCTCGATGGCGTACGACAGGGGGAAGGCATCACTGAGCGCCTGGAGCCAACCGGCCATCTCGTCGCGGGCCACGAACAGCCCGCAGAGCAGCAGTTGGGGGATCACCACGACTGGCAGGAACTGTACTGCCTGGAACTCGGTGCGCGCGAAGGCGCTGCACAGCAGCCCGAGGGCGACGCCGAGCACGGCGTCGACGACCGCGATCCCGATCACGAGCCCGATGCTGCCGGCGGTGTCCAGGTCGAAGATCCAGTACGCCACACCGGCGGCGACCGTGGCCTGCACGGCGGCGGCCAGGCCGAACGCGATGCCGTACCCGAAGAGCAGGTCGAGCTTGCCCAGTGGCGTGGTGAGCAGGCGCTCCAGGGTGCCGGAGGTGCGCTCCCGGAGCATCGCGATGCTGGTCACCAGGAACATGATCACGAAGGGGAAGATGCCCAGCAACACCAGCGCGACCCGGTCGAACGTCCCGGGCTGCCCGGGTGGGGTCGGCTGGTCGGCGTACATGAAGTGGATGAGGGTGAGCAGGGCGGCCGGCACCACCACGAGCAGCGCGATGGTGCGCCGGTCGTGCCGGAGCTGGCGCAGGATGCGGCCGGTGGTGGCCGCCAGGATCCGGGCGTTCATGACTGCTCCTGTCCGGCCTTCGGGACGGTGGTGGTCGGGCCGGTTTCGCCGGCTCGGATGAGGCGCAGGAACGCCTCGTCGAGGTCGTCCACGCCGGCGGTGGCGCGGATGGCGGCCGGGCTGTCGTCGGCGATCAGCCGCCCCTGGCGGATCAGCAGCAACCGGTCGCAGCGGGCCGCCTCGTCCATCACGTGGCTGGACACCAGCAGGGTGGTGCCCGCGGCGGCCATCGCGTGGAACCGGGCCCAGAGGTCGGCCCGCAGCACCGGATCCTGACCGACTGTCGGCTCGTCGAGGATGACCAGCTCCGGCTCCCCGACCAGGGCGCAGGCCAGCGAGGCTCGGCTGCGTTGACCGCCGGAGAGGGTGGCGACCAGTTGGCCGGCCGCCTCGGCCAGGCCGACATCGCTGATCGCCCGGTCGGCCTCGACCCGCCCTCGCCCGTGGAGGGCCGCGAAGTAGCGGGCGTTTTCCCGGACGGTCAGGTCGGCGTAGACGCTCGGCGCCTGGGTCAGGTAGCCGACCTGGTGCCGCAGCGCCGGGGTGCCCGCCGGACGACCAAGCACGGTGACCGTCCCGCCGCTGACCACCTGCACCCCGACGACGGCCCGCATGAACGTGGTCTTGCCGCTGCCGCTGGGGCCGAGCAGCCCCGTCACGGCGCCGCGCGGGACCCGGCAGCTGATGCCGTCCAGCACGCGCCGCCCTCCCCGGTCCACGACCAGGTCGCGGACGGCTATCGCGTCGTCCATCACACACCTCCGAAGAAACTCATCACCTGTTGAACTCAACGCTAGA
The DNA here is from genome assembly GCF_043197875.1 of Micromonospora sp. NPDC048935. NCBI lineage: Bacteria > Bacillati > Actinomycetota > Actinomycetes > Micromonosporales > Micromonosporaceae > Micromonospora > Micromonospora sp. NPDC048935. The sequence continues at coordinate 89,374 of NZ_JBICTZ010000008.1, forward strand.
TGAAATGCTGCTCCCGGTGCAACGGCCGAATCGGCGAACGGTTGCCGGTCCCGCGCCCAACGCGAGAACGGGCAGTAGGCTTCGGACCGGACACGGAGTCCGCCAACGGGCATTGCGCGCCGATCGGGCGTACGGCACGATGGCGCCGTGGGTCACGCTCCGTTACCGGATAGCGGTTTTCTTGAGGACTGGGCCGCACGGTTGCGGCAGACCGTCGAGCGGCCGGTCGTCGGCATCCTGCTGCGCGGCAGCCACGCCCGCCGCGCCGCCACCGCGCACAGTGACGTCGACCTCGACGTGTTGGTCGGCGGCGCGCCGTACGCCGAGCGGCGTGTGTACCTGGCCGAGTCCGCTGGCCGGGTCACCCACGTCTCGGTGGCCGCCCGCGACGTCCGCTCCTGGGTGCACCGGCTCGGCGAGCCGGCCGACTGGGCGTTCGGGCTGCCGGTCACCGCGCCGGCGCGGCTGCTCTGGGCCGACCCGCACTGGCGGCCCCGGATCGACCTGCCGGTGCTCTGCCAACCCGCCGAGCCACCCCGACTCGAAGAGCTGATCGCCACGCTGGGTAAGGCGGCAGCGGCCCGGTCGGCCCACGACCGCCTCGGGGTCCGGCTCGCCGTCGCCGACCTGGCCCGACTCTGCCCGTCGGTGCTGCGCCCGGCCAACCCGTCGGTGCGGGTCCACTCCCGACGGGCGGCCTTCGCGGCGGCCCTGGACCTACCGGTGGCCCCACCCGGCTACCGGGCGGACATGCTGCTCTGCCTCGGGCTGCGCCCGGGCACGACCGGCCAGCTCTGGGCCGCCGCCGTACGGCTGGTCGCCGGCACCCTGCCGTTGATCCGGCCGTACGCCGAGGAGATCGCCGAGGTGGCCGGCGCGGACCTGGCCGCCGCCCTGGTCGACGGCCGGCTGGAGCGGTACGTGGCCCAGCTGGCCCGGCCCGACGGGCCCGCGCCGCAGCCTGACCGGGAGCGGTCGCCGGTACCCGCGCCCCGTGCGGGAGACTTGGTCACTGTGTCCGTACCTGACGCGCCGGCGACCGGCGTCCCCAGCGATCCGAGTGACCCGGTGACAGCCGCACTGGCTCGCCCGTCCCGACTCGACGCGGCCATCGCGGCCCGGCTGCGTCGCACCGCCGACGGTCTGGTCGCCGCGGTGGTCCGCGCGCACGACTCCGGCGAGGTGCTGATGGTCGCCTGGATGGACGACGAGGCGCTGCACCGCACCCTCACCACCGGCCGGGCCACCTACTGGTCGCGCAGCCGACGAGAATACTGGGTCAAGGGGGCCACCTCCGGGCACCACCAGTACGTCCGGTCGGTCGCGCTGGACTGCGACGGGGACGCCCTGCTGGTCAGCGTGGACCAGGTCGGTGCCGCCTGCCACACCGGGCACCGGACGTGCTTCTTCACCGAGTTGCCCGTCACCGCCCCGGAGGCACGGTGAGCGCTCGCAGCGCAGTGCGGCGGAGCCCCACAGTCGCGAACGAAAGGCAAGCCAAGCCATGACCGACGGCACCGTCAGCCCCGACCTGTCCACCTTCGGCGAGCTGGCCGCCGACTGGCGGGTGGTGCCGGTCACCCGACGGCTCCTGGCCGACGCGGAGACCCCGGTCGGGGTCTACCGGAAGCTGGCCGGTGGGCCGGGCACGTTCCTGCTCGAATCGGCCGAGCAGGGCGTCGGCTCGGCCGGCCTGGCCTGGTCGCGATACTCGTTCATCGGCGTACGCAGCAGCGCGACCCTTGTCGAACGCGACGGCGTGGCGACCTGGCTCGGCCAGCCGCCGGCGGGATTGCCCACCGAGGGTGACCCGGTGCGGGTGCTGCGGGAGACGGTGGCGGCGCTCGCCGGCCCGGTGGGGGACCCGTCCGACGGGTTGCCGCCGCTGACCGGGGGCATGGTCGGCTACCTCGGCTACGACCTGGTCCGCCGCTTCGAGCGGCTGCCCGAGCTGACCGAGGACGACCTCGGCGTGCCGGAGCTGGGCATGATGCTCGCCACCGACCTGGTGGTGCTCGACCACTACGACGGCTCGGCGATCCTGGTCGCCAACGCGGTCCTGCCCCCGTTGGACGCCCCGGACCGCGCCCCGCAGGTCGCCGCCGCGTACCACCACGCGGTGGGCCGACTGGACGCGATGACCACGGCGCTGTCCCGGCCCATCCCGCCGATGATCTCCACCGTCGAGCGTCCGCCGGCGGGGGAGGTGCTCTGCCGTACGCCCGACGGCGGCTACCCGAAGGCGGTGGAGGCCGCCAAGGAGGCGATCCGGGCCGGGGAGTGCTTCCAGATCGTGCTCTCCCAGCGTTTCGAACGGTCGACGCACGCCGACCCGCTGGACGTCTACCGAGTGTTGCGCACCAGCAACCCCAGCCCGTACATGTACCTGCTGCGCTTCGACGGGTTCGACATCGTCGGCTCGTCCCCGGAGGCGCACCTGAAGGTCACCGGCGACGTAGACGGGCGGCGTCGGGCGTTGCTGCACCCGATCGCCGGCACCCGGCCGCGCGGCGGCACCCCCGCCGCCGACGCCGTGCTCGCCGCGGAGCTCCTCGCCGACCCGAAGGAACGGGCCGAGCACGTGATGCTCGTCGACCTCGGCCGCAACGACCTGGGCCGGGTCTGTCAGCCCGGCAGCGTCGAGGTGCCCGAGTTCGCCACCATCGAGCGGTACAGCCACGTCATGCACATCGTCTCCACCGTCACCGGCACGCTGCGCGACGACCAGAGCGCGTTCGACGCGCTCGCCGCGACCTTCCCGGCCGGCACCCTCTCCGGTGCGCCGAAGGTGCGCGCCATGGAGATCATCGAGGAGTTGGAGCCGGTGCGCCGTGGCCTCTACGGCGGCACGGTGGGCTACTTCGGCTTCGGCGGCGACCTGGACATGGCGATCGCCATCCGGACCGCGCTCATTCGCGACGGCCGCGCCTACGTGCAGGCCGGGGCCGGGGTGGTGGCCGACTCGGACCCGGCCGCCGAGGACCAGGAGACGAGGAACAAGGCCGCCGCCGTGCTGGCGGCGATCGCGGCCGCCGAGACATTGCGCCCCGCCCGGTGAGCGCGAGGAGTGCAGCGCAGCGGAGCCCCGCAGTCGCGAACGAAAGGTGGGCCCGGTGAGCGCGAGGAGTGCAGCGCAGCGGAGCCCCGCAGTCGCGAACGAAAGGTCGGCCCGGTGAGCGCGAGGAGTGCAGCGCGGCGGAGCCCCGCAGTCGCGAACGAAGGGTCGGCCCGGTGAGTGCCGGCGAGCGGTCCTCCGTGGGCCGGCGCGAGTTGACGTACGCCGTGTTGCTCTGTCTGGTCGGCGCGGGCCTGGCGCTGTGGGCCGCGACGCGGATCTGGTCGGTGGAGCTGACCGTCCGTCCGGCGCCGCTGCCGCCGGTACGCGACACCCACAGCGGTGCGGGGCTGTTGCCCTGGCTGCCGGCGTTGGCCCTGGTGACGGTGGCCGGTGGTGGCGCGGTGCTGGCTACCCGGGGCCGGCTGCGGCGGGTGCTCGGCGCGCTGCTCGGCGTGCTCGCTCTGGCCGTGGCGGCCGGCGGTGGGTACGGGCTGGTTGTCGACGTCGAGGGCTCGGTGAGCCGGCAGTGGCCGGCGCTCTGCCTGCTCGGTGGCCTGCTGGCCGCCGTGGGCGGGTTCTGGACGGCGTCGCGCGGTGGGGGGTGGCCCGCGATGGGCGCCCGGTACGAGCGGCCGGCTCGGACCGCTCGGGGGGCCGCGTCCGCCCCAGCCGGCGCATCGGAGCCGTCCGCCCCGGTGGCCGGGCGGCGGACCACCGAGGCGTGGGACGCGTTGGATCGGGGTGAGGACCCGACGGCCGACTGACGCGACGGCTCGTACCGCCGATGGGGTTGTCAGCCGACTGGCTGACGGTCCCGCTGCGGTCGGTGGCTGGCGGCGCGGGCTGCGGTCAGCTCGGCCACCAGGCGGTTGAGTTCGGCACGCCGGTCGGCGCGGGCCCGGTCGGCGCAGACGGCCTCCCAGGCGTTGCCCCGTGCGGTGCGCATCCGTGCCTCGCCCACCACGGCCCGCTCCACCGTGTGCACCATCCCGACGGCGAGTGACGCCACCGTCCGCGAGATGGTCGTCAGGCCGATTGTCGCTTGCGGCTCGGACATGCTCATGGTCACCTCGCACGAGGGGTTGCGACGGTCGGGGCAGGCGCGTCATCGAGTCTGCCTGAGGACGATGCTGACCGGCTGACGTTTCGCCGTCGTGACCGCCCGGTCAACTGTCCCGCCCCGGCCGTGACCAGGGCCCGTCCGTTCGGCCTTGACCTTGCTCACAACATCGACAAACGCCGTTGTCGTCGGGCGCCGGTCGGGAACTGGTGGCATGATCGATGCAACGGCACGGTCCGCCCGTGGCCGCCAGGCTCCATACCGCGTGGCGATTGTCGATACGGGAGGTGGCGCTGCGTGACATACCGTTCACGGCAAGTCGGCCATTATGCCGCAGCCCTTTTCGTGAGCAGCGCCATACCCCCGGCATTCGGCGTCGGTCGGCTGCCCCTAGCATCGGCCCATGACGCCCGGAGAGGGGAGTCCGTTGGTGACTGCTGAGCATGCGCACGCGGAGGGGGACGAGGCCGGTCAGGCAGCGTCCGTAAGCGTGCTCGACGAGATTCTGGCTGGCGTGCGTGAGGACGTCGCCCGACGCCAGGAGCAGGTTCCGCTGGAGCGGATCCGTGAACTGGCCGCGGCGGCACCGCCGCCACTGGACGCGTACGCGGCGCTGCGTAAGCCCGGCGTGGCCGTGATCGCCGAGGTGAAGCGCTCGTCGCCGTCCAAGGGGCGGCTGGCCGAGATCGCCGATCCGGCTGACCTGGCGGTCGACTACGCCGCCGGTGGGGCGCGGGCGATCAGCGTGCTGACCGAGGGGCGCTGGTTCGGCGGCTCACTTGACGACCTGGCGGCCGTCCGCGCCGCGGTGAGCGTGCCGGTGTTGCGCAAGGACTTCGTGGTCTCCAGCTACCAGGTGCACGAGGCACGTGCGCATGGTGCCGACCTGGTCCTGCTGATCGTCGCCGCGCTCGAGCAGAACGTGCTGATGGGCCTGCTGGAGCGGATCGAGTCGCTGGGCATGACCGCACTGGTCGAGGTGCACGACGAGGAAGAGGCCGACCGCGCTCTGGAGGCGGGCGCGCAGGTGATCGGGGTCAACGCCCGTGACCTGCGTACCCTGGAGGTCGACAGGTCCGTTTTCGAGCGGATCGCGCCCGGCCTGCCCAGCAGTGTCGTCAAGATCGCCGAATCCGGCGTTCGTGGTCCGCACGACCTGATCCGGTACGCCTCCGCGGGCGCCGACGCGGTCCTCGTGGGCGAGGGCCTGGTCACGCAGAAGAGCCCCCGCGAGGCGGTCGCCGAGCTGGTCAACGCGGGTAACCATCCGGCGACGCCCCGGCCGGTGCGCTGACCCCGCACCGCAGTGCCACCCCACCGAGAGGATTTCCGATGAGCGCCGACGCGCTGGCCCCGCAGGCCGGCCCGCAGCCCGACTCCGCCGGCCACTTCGGCCGCTTCGGCGGTCGGTTCGTTCCCGAGGCCCTGGTGGCCGCGCTGGACGAGCTCGACGGGGCGTGGCGTACGGCGATGGCGGACGAGTCCTTCCGGGCCGAGTTCGACGCGCTGCTGCGCGACTACGCGGGCACGCCGTCGCTGCTCTACGAGGCCCGGCGGTTCTCCGCGAAGCTCGGTGCGCGGGTGCTGCTCAAGCGCGAGGACCTCAACCACACCGGCGCGCACAAGGTGCGCAACGTGCTCGGCCAGGCGCTGCTCACCAAGCGGATGGGCAAGACCCGGGTGATCGCCGAGACCGGTGCCGGCCAGCACGGGGTGGCCACCGCGACCGCCGCCGCCCTGTTCGACCTGGAGTGCGTGGTCTACATGGGCCAGGTCGACACCGAGCGGCAGGCGCTCAACGTGGCCCGGATGCGGATGCTCGGTGCCACGGTCGTTCCGGTCACCAACGGCTCGCGCACCCTCAAGGACGCGATGAACGAGGCGATGCGCGACTGGGTGGCCAACGTCGACGAGACGCACTACCTGATCGGCACCGCCGCCGGTCCGCACCCGTTCCCGGCGATGGTCCGCGACTTCGTCCGGGGCATCGGTGACGAGGCCCGCCAGCAGTGCCTCGACCTGACCGGCGCACTGCCGGACGCGGTCACCGCCTGCGTCGGCGGTGGCTCCAACGCGCTCGGCATCTTCCACGCGTTCGTCGGCGACGACGACGTGCGGCTGTACGGCTTCGAAGCCGGCGGCGACGGGGTGACCACCGGCCGGCACGCGGCGAGCATCACCGGTGGGTCGGCCGGGGTCCTGCACGGCACCCGCACCTACGTTCTCCAGGACGCCGACGGGCAGACGCTGGAGTCGCACTCGATCTCCGCCGGTCTGGACTACCCGGGCGTCGGGCCCGAGCACGCCTGGCTGCACGACACCGGCCGGGCGAACTACCTGCCGGTCACCGACGACGAGGCGATGGCCGCGTTCGAGCTGCTCTGCCGCACCGAGGGGATCATCCCGGCGATCGAGAGCGCGCACGCGCTGGCCGGCACCGTCGCGCTGGCCCCGAAGCTCGCCGCCGAGCTGGGCCGGGAGCCGACCATCGTGGTCAACCTGTCCGGGCGGGGCGACAAGGACGTGCACACCGCCGGCGACTACTTCGGCATCCTCGACAAGGAGCGGTGAGATGAGCCGGATCGGGGTGGCCTTCGACAAGGCCCGCGCCGACGGACGGGCCCTGCTGGTCGGCTGCATGCCGGCCGGGTTCCCGACCGTCGAGGGCAGCATCGCCGCGATGACCGCCATGGTCGAGGCCGGCGTCGACGTCATCGAGGTGGAGATTCCCTACTCCGACCCGGTGATGGACGGGCCGGTGATCCAGAAGGCCAGTGACATCGCGCTGGCCGGCGGCGTCCGCACCAGGGACACTCTGCGCATCGTCGAGGCGGTCGCGGCCACCGGCGCTCCGGTGGTCACCATGACCTACTGGAACCCGGTCGAGCGGTACGGCGTGGACGTGTTCGCCCGTGACCTCGCCGCCGCCGGTGGCACCGGTCTGATCACCCCCGACCTCATTCCCGACGAGGCGGCCGAGTGGCTGGCCGCCTCGGACGCGCACGGGCTGGACCGCACGTTCCTCGTGTCGCCGTCGTCCACCGACGCACGGCTGGCGATGACCGTGCAGCACTGCCGGGGCTTCGTCTACGCGACAGCGGTCATGGGTGTGACGGGTGCCCGGACGCGTACCTCGGATGCCGCCCCGACGCTCGTCTCCCGGGTCCGGGAGGTCACCGACCTGCCCGTGGGCGTCGGCCTGGGCGTGGGCAACGGTGCGCAGGCCGCCACCGTCGCCGGTTACGCCGACGGGGTGATCGTCGGCAGCGCGCTGATCCGCTGCCTGCTCGACGCGCCCACCGAGGCAGACGGGCTGGCCGCCCTGCGCACCCTCAGCGCCGAGCTGGCCGAGGGCGTCCACAACCCCACCCGCTGAGCTGCCCTTCGCCCGCGTTGCTGCTGCGCTGTTCGTGCGGCACCCGCCGGGCACGCCCGGCCGGGTCGGTCTCGGACCGGTGCTCCGTCAGGGCAGGAGGGACGGGTCCGTGGACGCCTCGCCGCGCTGCTCCGGCGGCTGGCCCGCGCCCGGCCGCCCGTCATGCTCAGCGGCCGGCGGGCCCGCCCCGGTCGGCTGGTTCGTTCCCGCCGGCTGGCTTTGCTCGGTGGGATGGGGCGTGACCGATGGCTGGCTTTGCTCGGTGGGACGGGGTGTGACCGGTGGCTGGCTTTGCTCGGTGGGATGGGGCGTGACCGGTGGCGCGGGGTCGAGGGTGTCGGGCACCCGGAGGACACGCCGGAGGGTGCCGGATCGGCCGGCGAGCGCGTCGGTGACCGCGGCCCGGGTGAGTGGGGTGGCCGCCTCGGGCAGCGTGGCGGGCGCGTGCCAGGACAGGCGGCAACCCGGCAGTGGGTCGGCGGTCGGTCGAACGTCGACCGCGCGGGCTCGGAACACGTGCACGAGGACGTCCGGCAGCGGCCCGGCGCGTCCGGCCGGGGTTTGCCTCGGCGGACCGGTCAGGTGGTAGAGGCCGACCAGGTCGACGAGCTCGATCTCCCAGCCGGTCTCCGCGCGGATGTCGCGCAGGGCCGCCAGCGTCGGACTCTCGGCCGGGCGCAGCCGTCCACCGGGTAGCGCGTGGCGACGCTCACCCCGGCCCTGCCGGCAGAGCAGCACCCGACCGGTGTCGTCGGTGACGACCGCGGCGACCGCCCAGGTGAGCGCGCTCATGGACAAAGAGCGTACGGCGGTGCAAACCAGAAGTCACCGAAATGCGCGCCGCCGTGGCCCGGGGTGCCGCTGCGGGGGTGTGCAGCGGTAGCGTGTGCACCCGTGACCCTCGCCTCGTTGTCCCCCCAGGCGGCCCTGCCCAGTCCCAGCACCGCGGTCTGGCAACTCGGGCCGGTGCCGATCCGGGCGTACGCGCTCTGCATCATCGCCGGCATCGTGCTGGCCTGCTGGGTGACGGAGCGCCGGCTGCGGCAGCGCGGCGTCGCGCCCGGCGCGGTGCTCGACATCGCCGTCTGGGCGGTGCCGGCGGGCATCATCGGTGCCCGGATCTACCACGTGGTCACCTCACCGGAGAAATACTTCGGCGCCGGTGGTGACCCGATGAAGGCGTTCGCCATCTGGGAGGGCGGTCTCGGCATCTGGGGCGCCGTCGCCGGCGGCGCGGTCGGTGTGTACATCGCCGCCCGGCAGCTCGGCATCCCGTTCGGGGTGGTGGCCGACGCGGTGGCACCGGGGCTGGCGCTGGGCCAGGCGGTCGGCCGGGTCGGCAACTGGTTCAACAACGAGCTGTTCGGTGGACGCACCACCCTCCCGTGGGGCCTTGAGATCCACCGGATGGATCCGGACAACCCGGGGCACGCGCTGCGTGACGACGCCGGGCAGCCGATCCTCGAACCGGGCCTCTACCAGCCGACGTTTCTCTACGAGGCGCTGTGGAACCTCGGCGTCGTCGCCCTGGTCCTCATCCTCGACCGCCGGCTGAAGCTGGGCCGCGGCCGGGCGTTCGCGCTCTACGTGATGGGCTACACCGCCGGCCGGTTCTGGATCGAGCAGATGCGCACCGACGAGGCCAACCAGATCTTCGGGGTCCGACTCAACGTCTGGACCGCCGCCCTGGTCTTCCTCGGCGCGTTGATCTACTTCGTCCGGGTGCGTGGTCCTCGCGACTACCTGATCCCGCTCGGCGCGGCGGCGACGCCGACCCCGCCCCCCACCTCCGACCTGTCCCAGGTCGATCTCTCCGAGCGAGAGACCCCCGCCCGGGTCACCGCGCCGGAGGGCTACCGCGTGGTCAGCGAGGAGCAGTACGCCGCCTGGCAGGACACCGGCGTCATGCCACCGGAGCCGGCCACCGATCAGGGCTCCCGCCCGGGCGGCGAGCCGCTCGGTGCCGCGGCACCCGTCGCCGGCTCGTCGACCGACGACGAGTCGCCGGACGATGCGACGGCATCGAGTGCCGAGCGGGCCGACGCCGCGGGCGTGCGGCCCGCCGACCGGGACAGCTGAGCGGAGGCGGCACCAATGCGAAGCGCGGTGGTGGTCGGCGCAGGGGTCGGTGGCCTCGCGGTGGCCGGCGCGCTGGCCCGCTCCGGCTGGCAGGTCACCGTCTTGGAGCGGGCCGAACGGATCCGCCCCGAACCGACCGCCGTGGTGCTCTGGCCCAACGGAGTCCGCGCGTTGCAGGCCCTCGGCCTCGGCGCGGGCCTGGCCGCCATCGCCACCCCGCTGCCCGACGGTGGGGTCCGTCGCCCCGATGGGCACTGGCTCGTGCAGCCTCGGCCCATCCCGGCCGACCGGATGCCGGTCGTGGTGCACCGCGAGGACCTGCACGACGCGCTGATCGCCGGCCTCGGCGAGCGGGTCGAGCTGCGTACCGGCGTGACCGTGCGCCACGTCCGGGTCGAGCCGGGGGAACGGCCCGCGGTCAGCGACGGACGGCACCTCATCGAGGCCGACCTGGTGGTCGCCGCCGACGGCACGGACAGCGGCATCCGCCGCCAACTCGCCCCCGAGTCCCGGGTGATCAGCTCCGGATGCGCGGCGTGGCGGGCCGTCATTCCCTGGTACCAGGCACCTCGGCTGCCCGACGACCAACCGTTGGCCGGTGAGATCCTCGGTGCCGGTTACCGGTTCGTGGCCGCGTCGCTCGGCGATCGCGGTTCCTCGGGTGGGTCCACCCGAGGCGGCATCTACTGGGTGGCCACCGCCGCCGGCGCGCCACGCCCGGAGCCACCGGAGACCCAGCTCGCCCTCCTACGCCGCTGGTACGCGGGCTGGCCCGCCCCGATCGGCGCGCTGCTCGACGCCACCGACCCGGCCGACCTGGTCCAGCAGGAGGTCCGCGAGTTACGTCCGCTGCCCCGTACGTACGGGTTCCCGGTCGGGCCGGGCGGAGTGGTGCTGCTCGGCGACGCGGCGCACGCCATGCCGCCGCACCTGGGACAGGGCGCCTGCCTGGCGTTCGAGGACGCCGCCACGCTCGCCTCCCTGCTGCGCGAGGCTCGACTGCCCGACGCGGTCCAGGCGTACGACCGGGTACGCCGCCCCCGGGCCGCGACGGTGGTCCGGCAGACCCGGCGGATGTCGGCGGTGCTTCAGACCCGGGGCCGGCTGGCGCTGCGCGCCCGCGACGCCGCACTGGGCACGATCAACACCCGTCTACTCTCCAGCGCCGCCGCCTCCGCCGCCCAGTGGCGCCCCCCAGCCTGAGCAACCCACCCCGCGCCCACCCCACCCCACCCCACCGCGCCGATCTTGCACTTTCTGTCGCCGATATGCGTTCAATGCCCTGTTTCGTCGCGGCAGAAAGTGCAAGATCGCGCGGGGCAGGGCGGTGTGCGCGGGGCAAGATCGCGCGGGGCAGGGTGCGCGGGGTGGGATTACGGGATGAGGGGGGTGGGCTCGGCTATGCAGGCGGTGCCGATTCGGCGGAAGCCGACCCGCAGGTAGACCCGGGCGATGTCGTCGCTGCCCGCCGAGAGGAAGATCAGGTCGGTGCCGGCCGCGTGTAGCTCGCGGGCGAGGGTGGCGGTGAGCGCGGCGCCCAGCCCGCGTCGGCGAGCGGCCGGCAGGGTGGCCACGCCGGCGATCTCCGCGACGTCACCCACGCGCATGGCCATGCCACTGGCCAGCGCACCGTCGGACGGGGTGGCGGCGAGCGCGGAGATCCGTCGGCCGTCGGCGATCCGGGTGCGCTCCTCGTCGAGCGCGGCCAGTTCGAGTTCGGTGACGGCGGCGTCCCGCTCGGCCGGGCCGGCCTCACCTGGTGCGGTGCCGGCGGCGGCGAACGACACCGCTGCCACGGCGCGCCGGGCGGCGACGTCGGCGGCGAAGCCGGGGGAGTCCGCGGCCAGCACCCGCACCGCGACGTCGGACAGCGTCGCCGGGTCGGGCAGCGCGGTCGGGTCGAGCACCATGAGCGGCGCCTCCAGCACGCTCAGCCCCGCCGAGCGGGCCACCGCCAGCAGCTCGGGAGTCGTCTCGTGGACCCACTCGAAGGCTTCCGGCAGGCCCAGGTCGCGCTGCCGCTCGCGTACCGAGGTCACGTCGGCCAGGGACGGCGGCTCGCTGGCGCCGATCCGGGGACGGGCGTAGAACGGCCAACCGGCACCCTCGCGGACGAACAGCACCAGCCCGCCATGCTCCTCCGCACCGGCGACGTCGCGGGGCACCGCGTCGTAGAAGCGTTCCAACCGGTCGAAGATGTCCCTGTGTAGCGGATCCACCGCGCGAGACTACACGTCCCAGACTCTGGACGGTGTGATCAATCTCGGGTGGCAGTGCGTGCCTGGCCCTAACGTAGACTCAATAGACCCACGGGCCGACGTCGTCCCCACCATGATCAACCTGAGTGACGACAGGAGGCCCGGTGGTTCAGCCGTACGCGGAAATGACACAGCCGCACCCGCACAGCCCGCAGGCGTCCCCGATGCCCGGCGCCCGTCCGTCCGCCCAGGGCCTCTACGACCCCGGGCAGGAGCACGACGCCTGCGGGGTGGCCTTCGTGGCGGACCTGCACGGTCGCCGTTCACACGCGGTCGTCGCCAACGGGCTCGGCGCGCTCTGCCGCCTGGACCACCGGGGTGCCCGGGGCGCGGAACCGAACACCGGCGACGGCGCCGGCATCATGATCCAGGTGCCCGACGCGTTCCTGCGCGCGGCGGCCGGCGTCGCGCTGCCTCCGGCGGGCGAGTACGCCACCGGGCTGGTCTTCCTTCCCGACGACGACGCCGCCGAGGCGCGTGCCCGGCAGGTGGTCGAGAAGTACGCACTGGTCGAGGGCGCCGACGTGCTCGGCTGGCGGGACGTGCCGATCGTCCCGGAGGGGCTCGGCGAGACCGCCCTGGCGGCGATGCCCCGGGTCCGGCAGGTCTTCGTGGCCGCGCGCCGGCTCACCGACTCACCCGCCGGCCCGGCCGGCTCCGCGCTGAGCGGCATCGAGCTGGACCGGGTGGCGTTCTGCCTGCGCAAGCAGGCCGAACGCGAGACCGCCGAGCGGGGCGTGCCGGCCTACTTCCCGTCGCTGTCCAGCCGGACGATGGTCTACAAGGGCATGCTCACCCCCGACCAGCTGCCGGCGTTCTACCCGGACCTGCGCGACGAGCGGGTGGACAGCGCGATCGCGCTCGTGCACTCCCGTTTCTCGACCAACACGTTCCCGTCCTGGCCGCTGGCGCACCCGTACCGGTTCATCGCCCACAACGGCGAGATCAACACGATCCGCGGCAACCGCAACTGGATGCAGGCCCGCGAGGCGCTGCTGCGCTCGCCGAACGTGCCGGGCAACATCCGGCGGGTCTTCCCGGTCTGCACCCCCGCCGCCTCCGACTCGGCGAACTTCGACGAGGTCCTGGAGCTGCTGCACCTGGCCGGTCGGAGCCTGCCGCACGCGGTGCTCATGATGATCCCCGAGGCATGGGAGAACGACCCGGGCATGGAGCCGGCCAAGCGGGCCTTCTACCGCTTCCACGCCAGCCTCATGGAGCCGTGGGACGGGCCGGCGTCGGTGGCCTTCACCGACGGCGACATCGTCGGCGCGGTGCTGGACCGCAACGGGCTGCGCCCGGGTCGCTGGTGGCAGACCGACGACGGCCTGGTGGTGCTCGGCTCGGAGGCGGGCGTGCTCGACCTCGACCCGGCGCACGTGGTCGCGAAGGGGCGGCTCCAGCCGGGCCGGATGTTCCTGGTCGACACCGTGGCCGGTCGCATCGTGCACGACGAGGAGATCAAGTCCGAGTTGGCCGCCGCGCAGCCGTACGGTGAGTGGCTGCACGCCGGGCTGATCGAGTTGGACGACCTGCCGGCCCGCGAGCACACCGTCTACACCCACGACTCGGTACGCCGCCGGCAGCAGACCTTCGGGTACACCCAGGAGGAGCTCAAGATCCTGCTCGCGCCGATGGCCCGTACCGGCGCCGAGCCGCTCGGCTCGATGGGCACGGACACTCCGATCTCGCCGCTGTCCACCCGGCCGCGGCTGCTCTACGACTACTTCCACCAGCTCTTCGCCCAGGTCACGAACCCGCCGCTGGACGCCATCCGCGAGGAGTTGGTGACCAGCCTGGCGTCCACGATCGGGCCGGAGGGCAACCTGCTCGACCCGGGTGCGGCGAGTTGCCGGCAGATCGTGCTGCCACACCCGATCATCGACAACGACGAGCTGGCGAAGATCCTCTCCATCGACGAGGACGGCGACCTGCCCGGCTTCAAAGCGGTCCGGGTGTCCGGCCTGTACCGCATCCGGGAGGGCGCCGCCGGGATCAAGGCGCGGCTGACCGAGATCTGCCGGCACGTCTCCGAGGCGATCGAGGACGGCGTCCGCATCCTGGTGCTCTCCGACCGGGACTCCAACGCCGACCTGGCGCCGATCCCGTCGCTGCTGCTCACCGCCGCCGTGCACCAGCACCTGGTACGGGAGCAGACCCGCACCCAGGCGGCACTGATCGTCGAGTCCGGCGACTGCCGGGAGGTGCACCACGCGGCGGTGCTGATCGGCTACGGCGCGGCGGCGGTCAACCCGTACCTGGCGTTCGAGTCGGTGGAGGACATGATCGCCACCGGTGCCCTGCCCGGCGTCGAACCGGCCGCCGCGGTGCGCAACTACGCGAAGGCGCTCGGCAAGGGCGTCCTGAAGATCATGTCGAAGATGGGCATCTCGACGGTCTCCTCGTACTGCGGGGCCCAGGTCTTCGAGGCGGTCGGCCTGGACGGCCGGCTGATCGACCGCTACTTCCGGGGTACGCCCAGCCGCATCGGTGGTGTGGGTCTCGCGGGCGTGCACACCGAGGTGGCGGCACGGCACGCGCTGGCCTGGCCGCCGGCGGGCACCGCCGACTCCGACCGCCTGGAGGTCGGCGGCGAGTACCAGTGGCGCCGTGAGGGTGAGCTGCACCTGTTCAACCCGGAGACGGTCTTCCTGCTCCAGCACGCCACCCGCAGCCGGCAGTACGACGTGTTCCGGCAGTACACCGCCAAGGTCGACGCGCTCGCCGCGCAGGCCGGATCGCTGCGGGGGCTGTTCACGCTGCGTACCGGGGTCCGTCCGGCGGTGCCTCTGGACGAGGTCGAGCCGGCCTCCGAGATCGTGAAGCGGTTCGCCACCGGTGCCATGTCGTACGGGTCGATCTCGGCGGAGGCGCACGAGACGCTCGCCATCGCCATGAACCGGCTCGGCGGCAAGTCCAACACCGGTGAGGGCGGCGAGGACGTCGAGCGGCTGCACGACCCGACTCGCCGCTCGGCGGTCAAGCAGATCGCCAGTGGCCGGTTCGGTGTGACAAGCGAATACCTGGTCAACGCCGACGACCTCCAGATCAAGATGGCGCAGGGCGCCAAGCCCGGCGAGGGTGGCCAACTGCCCGGCAACAAGGTCTGGCCGTGGATCGCCCGCACCCGGCACGCCACGCCCGGCGTCGGCCTGATCTCCCCGCCGCCGCACCACGACATCTACTCCATCGAGGACCTGGCCCAGCTCGTCCACGACCTGAAGTGCGTCAACCCGGCCGCCCGGGTGCACGTCAAGCTGGTCAGTGAGGTCGGCGTCGGCACTGTCGCGGCCGGTGTCGCGAAGCTGAAGGCCGACGTCATCCTCATCTCCGGCCACGACGGCGGCACCGGCGCGTCCCCGATGAACTCGCTCAAGCACGCCGGCACCCCGTGGGAGCTGGGGCTGGCCGAGGCCCAGCAGACGTTGCTGCTCAACAAGCTGCGTGACCGGGTCACCGTGCAGGTCGACGGTCAACTCAAGACCGGTCGCGACGTGTTGGTCGCGGCGCTGCTCGGCGCGGAGGAGTTCGGCTTCGCGACCGCGCCGCTGATTGTCGAGGGCTGCGTGATGATGCGGGTCTGCCACCTGGACACCTGCCCGGTCGGCATCGCCACCCAGAACCCGGTGCTGCGGGAGCGCTTCACCGGCAAGCCGGAGTTCGTGGAGAACTTCTTCCTGTTCCTCGCCGAGGAGGTCCGGGGTTACCTGGCGGAGCTGGGCTTCCGGTCCATCGAGGAGGCGATCGGGCAGTCCGAACTGCTCGACGTGGCCCCGGCGGTGACGCACTGGAAGGCGCACGGCCTGGACCTGGCACCCGTGCTGCACCTCCCGGAGCTGCCCGCCGGCGCGGCCCGGCGCGGCGTCCGCGCCCAGGATCACGGCCTGGACCAGGCACTGGACAACGAGCTGATCGCGCTGGCCCGTCCCGCGCTCTCCGAGGGCGCGCCGGTGCGGGTCGAGGTGGCGGTGCGCAACGAGCACCGCAGCGTCGGCGCGATGCTCGGCGGCGAGGTGACCCGTCGTTTCGGCGGTGCCGGCCTTCCGGACGACACCATCGAGTTCGTGCTGCACGGCACGGCGGGGCAGTCGTTCGGCGCGTTCCTGCCGCGCGGGGTGACCCTGCGGCTGCACGGCGACGCCAACGACTACGTGGGCAAGGGCCTCTCCGGGGGGCGGCTCGTCGTCCGTCCGGACGCCGCCGCGCCGTTCCTCGACCCGGACGCCGAGCCGGGCAAGCGCGCGGAGGACCAGATCATCGCCGGCAACACCATCCTGTACGGGGCCACCGCGGGCGAGGTCTTCCTGCGCGGGCGGGTGGGGGAGCGGTTCGCGGTGCGCAACTCCGGTGCGGTCGCGGTGGTCGAGGGTGTCGGTGACCACGGCTGCGAGTACATGACCGGTGGCACGGTGGTGGTGCTCGGCGCGACAGGCCGTAACTTCGCCGCCGGCATGTCCGGCGGTACGGCGTTCGTGCACCACCTGGACCACTCCCGCGTCAACGCGGAGCTGGTCGACCTGGCGCCGCTGAGCGAGCAGGAGCAGACGCTGCTGCACGAGCTGGTCCAGCGGCACGTGGCCGAGACCGGCTCGGCGGTTGCCGAGGAGCTGCTCAAGCGGTGGCCGGAGGCGGTCACCGAGTTCACCGCGGTGGTGCCCCGCGACTACCGCCGGGTTATGGAGATCATGAGGGCCGCCGAAGCCGCCGGCCGCGACGTCGACGACGCGGTGATGAGCGCGCTCAGCGCACCCGCCGCGCCGGTGCCGCCCGCCCCGCGGGTGGCGGCCCAGGAGGTGGCACGTGCCTGACCCGAACGGTTTCCTGCGCTACGACCGGCGACTGCCGGCCCGCCGCCCGGTGCCGGTGCGGATCAGCGACTGGCGGGAGGTGTACCCACCGGCCGGCGAGGAGCTGGTCCGTGAGCAGGCCACCCGCTGCATGGACTGCGGCATCCCGTTCTGCCACGACGGTTGTCCGCTGGGCAACCGCATCCCGGACTGGAACGACCTGGTGCGCACCGGCAACTGGGACGCGGCGGTGGAGTCACTGCACGCCACCAACAACTTCCCGGAGTTCACCGGCCGGCTCTGCCCGGCGCCCTGCGAGGCGGCCTGCGTGCTGGGCATCTCCGGTGGCCAACCGGTGACCATCAAGCAGGTCGAGGTGGAGATCGCCGACGCCGCCGCGGCGCGTGGGTTCACCCCTTCGCCGGTGCCGGCGCCGTCCGGCCGGTCGGTCGCCGTGGTCGGCTCCGGGCCCGCCGGTCTGGCCGCCGCCCAGCAACTGGCCCGCGCCGGTCACGCGGTGACGGTGTACGAGCGCGACGACGCGATCGGTGGCCTGCTCCGGTACGGCATCCCCGACTTCAAGTTGGAGAAGCGGCACATCGACGCCCGGCTGGCCCAGCTCACCGCCGAGGGGGTGCGCTTCCGCACCGGCGTGAACGTCGGGGTGGACGTCACCGCCGAGCAGTTGCGGGCCGAGCACGACGCGGTGCTGCTGACCTGCGGTGCGTTGCAGGGCCGGGACACTCCGGAGACCCCGGGGCGGGCGCTTCGGGGCGTACACCAGGCGATGGCGCACCTGGTCGCGGCCAATCGGGCGGTCGCCACCGCGGCCACCGACGAGCCCGGCGTCGTGGCCACCGGCGAGGGCCGGGCGGGGCGGGCGGTGTTGCCGGACGGCACGCCGATCGACGCGGCCGGCAAGCACGTGGTGATCATCGGTGGTGGTGACACGGCGGCCGACTGCCTCGGCGTGGCGCACCGGCAGGGCGCGGCCGGCGTGCACCAACTCGACCTGTACCCACAGCCGCCGCAGGAGCGCGACGAGGCACGGGACCCGTGGCCGACCTGGCCGTGGATCCTGCGCAGCTATCCGGCGCACGAGGAGGGCGGCGAGCGGGTGTTCGCCGTCGCGGTGCAGGAGTTCGTGGACGACGGCACCGGCCAGGTGCGGGCGGTGCGGATCGCCGAGGTGACTGTGGAGAAGCGCGACGGCCGGCGGGTCGTCACCGTCGTGCCCGGCTCGGAGCGGGAGCTGCCGGCCGATCTGGTGCTGCTGGCGATCGGCTTCGAGGGCACCGAGCAGCAGCCGCTGCTGGCCCAGTTCGGCGTGGCCCGCAACGCGCGGGGTGCCATCGACGCCCGCGACGACTGGCAGACCGACGCCGACGGGGTGTTCGTGGCCGGTGACATGCACCGGGGCGCCTCGCTGATCGTCTGGGCCATCGCCGAGGGTCGTGCGGCGGCCGCCGCCATCCACGGTTACCTCGGCGGTGTGGGTGCGTTGCCGGCCCCGGTCGGCCCGGGCGCGCAGGCCCTCGCCGTTCGCTGACCCTCGGGCGTCCGGCCGGTGCGGCAGTTTGCTGCCGTGCCGGCCGGACATTCCCGCCGGTGAGTCCACTCACAAACATGGGCAAAAAGGTTTAGGTCGGCAAGACTTGCCGGCTGCCGAACCGCGCCGCGATCGGCTCGATCATCTGTCGATCGTGGGAGGTTCGTCGTGGCCACCGGTGCCACCTTCGCCGCGCTGCGCCACCGCAACTACCGGATCTGGGCGCTCGCCGGCTTCGTCTCCGTCATCGGCACCTGGATGCAGGTCCTCGGGGTCAACTGGTACGTCCTGAAGGAGACCGGCTCCGCGACGTCCATGGGCTTCGCGGTGCTGCTCCAGGCGGCGCCCACGCTGCTGCTCAGCGTCTGGGGCGGTGTGCTGGCCGACCGCCTGCCCGCCCGCCCGCTGCTGATCACCGCCCAGGTGGCCCACGCGACGCTCGCCGCCGGCCTGGCGGCGGTCGCCCTGACCGGGGTCGGCGGCCTGCCGCTGATCTTCGCGATCTCCCTGGCCACCGGTGCCGTCTCGGCGATCGAGGGCCCGGTGATGGGGCGCTGGGCCGCCACCCTCGTCGACCGGGAGACGCTGGGCAATGCCCTGGCGCTCGGGTCGCTCACCAACTCCGCCGGGCGCATCCTCGGCATGAGCCTCGGTGCCGTGGCGGTGGCCGCCGTCGGGCCCGCCCTGCTGTTCGGGATCAACGCGGCCAGCTTCGCCGCCGTGGTGGTGGCGCTGTTCGCCGTACGCCCGGGAGCCGCGCCCGGCCTTGCGGGCCCGGACGGCGGATCGAACCGGGGCGGTGTCCGGGCCGGGTTCGCCTACCTGCGCGGGCAGCCGGTGCTGCTCCTCGCGCTCGCCCTGTCGTTCGTGCTCGGCAGCCTGGGCCGCAACTACCAGGTGACGATGGCCGCGATGAGCGACGGGCCGTTGCACGGCGGCGCGTCCGGCTACGGCGTGCTCTCGACCGTGTTCGCTGTCGGCACGGTGGTGGGTGCGCTCGTCGCGGCCCGGCAGCGATCCCTGGGCTACCGGACGCTTGCCGTCGCGGGCATGCTCGCCAGCGGGCTGCAGATCGTCGCCGGCCTCGCACCGGGCACCTTCAGCTTCGCCGCGGTGATCCTGCCGATCGCCGCCGCCGCGGTGGTCATCGACACCACCGTCGGCACCCGCGCCCAACTCGACACCGACGGCGCGATGCGGGGCCGGGTGCTCGCCGCGCTGGCGGTCACCGGCTCGGTCTCCGCCGCGGTCGGTGCGCCGCTGCTCGGCTGGCTCGCCGAACACGCCGGCCCCCGCCAGACGCTCGTGCTCGCCGGATCCACCGCCGCGATCGCCACGGTGGCGGCGGCCGTCGCCCTGGATCGCCAGCGCACCCGCGCGGCCCTCGCGCTTGTCGCACCACGGCCACGTCATCCGGTACGACGAGTGGCGTGGAGGGCGGCCCGGATCGTCCGACCCGCCGGGGCGGTCTGCGTCATCGCGCCCGCCGGGGTGGGGGTGGGCGCGTCCCGGCTCGGGGAGCTGGCCACGGCCGGGCCGCCGGCACGCCGCTGAGACAGCGGTCACCCCGGCCAGCCGGCCTGCGGGACCGACCGCCACGAAGATCATCGTTACGCTGCGATCATGGACATCGAGGAGCGGCTACGGTGGACCCGCCGGTGGCTGTGGATCGTGCTGATCGGGCTCTTCCTGAGCGGTGCCACGGCGTTCCCGCTGGAGATCGAGGTGCGGTGGCTCCTACGCGCGCTGGACCCGCTCTCCGGCCAACTGCCCGCCCTGGTGGGCTGGATCGAGCGGGTGCACACCGGGCTGGTGACGGCCGGCGAGGACTACCCGTTCCTGCTCTACGGCACCGACTGGCTCGCCTTCGCGCACCTGGTGCTGGCGGTGGCGTTCTGGGGGCCGCTGCGCGACCCGGTGCGCAACGTCTGGGTCGTGCAGGTCGGCATGATCGCCTGTGTGGGCATCGTGCCACTGGCGGTGATCTGCGGCCCGATCCGGGACATCCCCTGGTTCTGGACCCTCATCGACCTGTCCTTCGCGGTCGGTGCGTTCCCGCCGCTCTGGTTCGCCTACCGGCACATTCGCGCCATCGAGGCGAGCGCGGGAACTGCCCCTGCCATTCCCGAACGGGTGTCGTCAGCTAGCTGGTCGGGCGGGGGTGAGCAGTACCCCGGTGGTGCCTGTGGAGCTGCCCCATACCTGGGGCGGTGACCTCGCCCCGTTGGCCCGTTGGCCCGTTGGCCCGTTGGCCCGTTGGCCCGTTGGCCCGTTGGCTTGGTGACCCGTTGGCTTGGGACCTGGTGGCCTTGGACCTGGTGGCCTGGTGGCCTGGTGGTCCGGTGGTCCGGGGGTCCGGGGGAAGCCGGGCGCCGGGGGAGGCCGGGCGCCTGGCGGCCGGAGGCGCCCTCCGCGTGGGCGGCGGGCGCCTCCGGTCGGCACGCCCTAGTGCGACAGCAACTCGTGGGACTCGCGGATCTTGGCCCAGGACTTCGGTGCGGTCGGCGCGGCGGTGGCCTTGCGTGCGGTGGCGGCCACGTCGGGTCGGCCGGCGGTGAACAGCCAGGTGGTGAACAGGCCGTCCAGGTCCAGCCCGGAGATCCGTTCGGCCAGGGCCTGGAACTGCTCGATGGTGCCGTTGCCGTACCGGTGCTCGGCGGTCCAGGCCGGCAGGATCTCGAAGAACGCGTCGTCGCCGACGGCCAGCCGGAGCTGGTGCAGGGTCATCGCGCCCCGGTCGTAGACGGCGTCGTCGAAGATCCGGCTTGCCCCCGGGTCACCGGGGAGCACCTGCCAGAACTCGCTGTCGGCCGGGTAGCTGGCGTAGGCGAAGTCGAACACCTCCTGCGCGGTGCCCTCGCCCTGTTCCTCCGACCAGAGCCACTCGGCGTACGACGCGAAACCCTCGTTGAGCCAGATGTTGCGCCACTCGGCCACCGAGACCGAGTCGCCGAACCACTGGTGGGCGTTCTCGTGTGCCACCACGTAGGTGTTGGCGCCGCGCCGCCAGAAGCCCGGCCCGTACACCGGTCGGGTCTGCGTCTCCAGCGCGAAGCCGATGCCGTCGACCGGGCCGGCCACGCCGCCCTGGGCCTCGAACGGGTACGGGCCGAAGATCCCGCTCTCCCAGTCGACGATCTCGGCGGTCCGCTCGATGCTGGCCCGCGCGGCCGGCCCGAGCGCGCCCAGCGAGGTGCTGTACGCGTTGACCACCGGCTGGCCGCTCGGCGTGGTGTCGGTGACGATGTCGTACTGGCCGATGGCCATGAAGGCCAGATAGGGGGCGGTGGGTGAGGTGGTCCGCCAGATCCACCGGGTCCGGTTGCCGGCCTCGGCCGCCGGTGGCCTCGGCTGCACGCCGTTGCTGATCACCTCGACGCCGGTGGGCACCGACACCGAGATGTCGAAGGTGGCCTTGTCCAGGGGGTGGTCGTTGCTCGGGAACCACCACCACGCCGACTCGGGTTCGTTGACCGCGAGTGCCCCGTCATCGGTACGGGTCCAGCCGGTGTAGCCGTCGACCAGCGTCTCCGACGGGATGCCCGTGTAGCGCACCACGATGGTGAGCTGCTGGCCCCGGGTGATCGTGCGGGCCGGGGTGACCACCAGCTCGTGCACACCCGTGGTGCTGGTGGTCGCCGCCCAGCCGTTGACCCGCACCGACTCGACGTCGAGCAGGAAGTCCAGGTTGAACGCCGAGAGGTCCTGTGTGGCGGTGGCGAGAATGGTGGCGGTGCCGCTGAGCTGGTCGGCCGCCGGGTCGTAGCGCAGCCGGACGTCGTAGTGCTCGACGTCGTAGCCACCGTTGCCGTAGTCCGGGAAGTAGGTGTCGCCCAGGCCCGCCGCGCCGGGTTGCGGCGCGGCGGTGACGACGGGCCGGCCCCAACCGGTCGGGGCGGCCTGGCCGGGGGTGCCGGCGAGTAGGGTGCCGGCGGTGGTGAGGGTCAGGACGGCGGTGGCCGCCGTGAACATTCGTCGCACGGGGGGACTCCCTCCATCGGGTGTTCGCCACGTCAACCTAATCGACAACCGTGAGCGTCGCCGGCCCGGCGCGCCCATGGCCGGTCGCCCCCCTCTGGTGTGCCTTGCGCCGCAAGGTCACACTGTGTGGATCGGAGGTGACGTGTGCCGCGATCCGAGGTGCCCAAACGGGAGTTGATCGGCCAGCGCCAGTCGCCCGGAGGCCGGGACCGGCTGCCGCCCGGCGGGCTGGAGTTCTTCGCGCTGCTCGCCCGGCTGCTGCGGCGACCCCGCCGCGGTGACCGGCGACTGCCGCTGCTCTGGCTGGTCCGCTCCGACACCCCGGGCCGCTCCGACACCCCGGGCCGCTCCGACAGCTCGGATCTGATGGTGCCGCTGCGCCGGTTCCTCGGCCAGGGGCCCCGGCGGCGGGTGCCGCACGCCGTGCTGGACGCCGACGCGCCGCCGGGTGCCGGGGACGTGCCGGCGCTGCTGCGCGAGCTGCACCGGCAGCTCTCCCTGGAGGCGTTCGGTGCCGCGCGGCTGCGCTTCCGGCACTACCCGCTCGCCGACTGGCTGATGCACCAGAGCCTCACCTTCGGCGTCGACGCGGACGACAGCCGCTCGGCCCTGGTACGCCGGCTGCGCGACCGTCGCGGCCCGCGTACCCCGGAGACGTTGCCCTCCGGTGGTGACGCGGTCAGCATCGTCTCGCAGGTGCTGCTCTGGCTGGTCCGCCGTGCCGTGCCCAGCGTGGTCTTCCGGGCCGCCGTCTCCGGCCGGGTGCCGGTGCTCGGGCGGCACTACAACTGGTTCATGCGCCAGCAGTACCTCGCGCCCCGGCAGTCGGTCACGTTCCTCGGTTTCGCCGAGCGGCTCACCGCCGGGTGGCGCGACGGCGAGCAACCCGACCAGGTCAACAAGCTGCTGCACGCGTTCCTGGAGGACCTGCGGCAGGCGTACCGCCGTCGGCCGTGGCGGCCGTCGGACTGGCGGCGCACCGCGTACCCGGCGCTGCTGCTCGACCACGTCGCGCCCGGCAACGTCGGCGGGGAACTGGTCCGCCTGATCGGCGACGTCCGCACCGAGACCGGCCGCAACGACCCGCTGCTCATCGTCGCGTCCGGCGGGCAACCCCCACCGGAGCTGCCCGAACCGCACCCGCTGACCGAGGCCGACGAGGCGTACGACGAGTGGGCCGAGGCGCTGCCGGAGATGCGGCGGCTGCGCCGCCCGGCCGCCTGGCTGGTGGCGTTGCGGCCCGACGAGACCGACACCGGCCCGCCGTCGCGGGGCGGGATGCGACCGTTCTCCGCACCCGATCCGCCCTGGTGGTCGCGGCGCTTCCTGCCGGCCGCGCTCAGCCTGGTGCTGCTGGCCGCGGGTGGCGTGTGGGTGGGCAGCCGGTGGGGCCCGGGCTGCCACCCCTCGCTCACCGGTGGTCGGATCTCGGTCGAGGTTGCCGGCAGCGGCGAGTGCGTCGGCTACAGCGACAGCGCGGCGCAGGTGTTCAACAACGACCCCGGCCAGGAGGGGCTGCGGACGATCCAGCGGCGGATCTTCGCGCAGAACCGGGCCGCCGAGGAGGTCTGGCAGCGCAGCGACCGACGCCGGCCCTTCCTCACCCTGGTCTACCTGGGCACCCTGACCGGCAACCGGACCCGCGCCGACGAGGAGTCGTACGTCTCCGAGCGGGAGGAGTTGGAGGGGATGGCCACCGCCCAGTACGCGTTGCTGAAGGAGTCGGCCGGTGCCGACGGGGCCGCGCTGCTGCGGATCGTGGTGGCCAACGGTGGCCGGCAGATGAGCTACGCCGACCGGGCCGTGGCGATGCTGGCCGAGCTGGCCCGGGACGACCCCACGGTGCTCGGGGTGGTCGGGCTGGTGGAGAGCCGCACCAGCACCGCCCGCGCGTTGCGCGAGCTGAACCGGGTCGGGCTGCCGGTGCTGGCCCCCACCCTCTCCGCCGACAAGATGGACGCCAACTCCCGCCTCTACCTCCAGATCTCCGCCCCGAACAAGGACCAGGTGAAGCTCGTCGACGCGTACGCCCAGCAGGTGTTGAAGGTCGACCAGGCGCACGTCTACTACACGACCCTGGAGGGCAGCACGCTCAGCGAGGACCTGTACGTGAACACCCTCGTCGACGGGCTGCGGCAACGGTTCGGCACGCGGATCACCCGCCTGGACAAGTGGAGCACCGGTCAACGGTTGACCGACGAGTGCGGCTACCCGGGTCTGCTCTTCTACGCGGGTCGGTGGTCCGAGTTCGACGGTTTCCTGCGGGCGCTGCGCGAGTGCGGCGCCAACCCGCCCCGACACCTGGTCGCCGACGATTCGGCGAACCGCTACATGGCCAACCCCGGGCTGCGCGCCGCCGCGCCCGGCAACCTGCCTGTCACGTACGTCTCCAAGGCCGCGCTGGCCACCTGCGCGGCGCTGCGGGCGGCGCAGGACCGGCGCGACGACGCCCGGGCCAGCTTCCTGTCCTGGATCCAGGCCGACGACCTGCTCGATCAGCCGCGCTGCCGACCGGGCTCGGAGCGGCAGGTCGGTGAGCGGGTCAGCCTCGCCTACGACGCGTCGATGATGCTGATCCGGGCGGTGGAGAGCCTCGCCGCCCGGCTGCACCACGCCGACCCGCGGCAACGCTGGGAGCCGACGTCGGTCAACCCGGTCGGTGTGCACGCGGAGGTGCTGCGGCAGAACGCCGGCCAGGGCTACCCGGGGGTCGCCGGGCTGATCCGGTTCACCCCCGACTCGGGTGAGCCGGTCGACAAACGGCTCGCCCTGATGCGGGTGGAGCAGGTGCCCGACGTGGCGACGGCGCCGGTGGAGGTGTTCCGCTGTGGGGTGGCCGACGCGTCCACCCCGGCGACCTGCGGTCCGGCGTGACACGGCCCTGGGACTGTCCGGTTGTCCCAGGTGTCCGTTAGGGTTCCTGGGACCAGACGGCCGTTGGCGTTGGGGGCAGAGGTTGGGCAGGCTCGCGTCGGCGTACGAGCAGGCGGTTCACTCCCACCGGGCGGCCCGGTCACACCTGGACACCGCCCGCGGCGTGCTCGGCGCCGCGCCGACGGCCGCCGCGCCGGCCGGCACCGCCGAGCTGGTGGCCCGCCTCGCCCACCTCGGCGGCACCCTGGCCACTCCCGCGCCGGGTGCCACGCCGCTGACCGACGAGCCGACCGCGGTCCGGATCGGCGCGGCGTCCACCCCGGACGGCGGCTTCCCGGTGCTGGTCCCGCTCGGCGGCGGCCACCACCTGGCGGTGGACGCCGATGTCCGGGACCCGCAGGTCGCCGGGTTGTTGCGGGCGCTGGTGCTGCGGCTGGTCGCCACCGCGCCGCCCGGTCAGGTCCGGGTCGCCGGCATCGACACCGCCGCGGTGGGCGCCACCTTCGGTCCGCTGCGCCCGTTGCTCGACGCCGGGGTGCTGCTTCCGCCGGCGACCGGCGAGGCCGAGGTGGCCGCTCTTCTGGCCTCCGCCGAGCGGCACGCCCGCGCGGCGCAGCACGCCCAGCCCGCCGCCCGGCACCTGCTGGTGGTGGTCGCCACCGCCGCGCCGCCGCCGCGCGAGCTGGCCCGGCTCGCCGCGCTCACCCATGCCGGCCCGGCCGCCGCCGTCTGCGTGCTGCTCGCCGGCCACCCGTCGCGGCTGCCCGGCGAGACCCCGACGCCGCTGGGCGGCACCACCGCGATCCGGCTCCACCAGGGGTACGCGCACGTCGGCGACCCGCCCGGCACCCCGTTCAGCGCGGACGGCACCGGTCTCGCCGCTCCCGTCCTGCTCGACGGTGATCCGCCGGCGGCGTCGGTACGCGCGCTCGCCGACCACCTGGCCGCCGCCGCCCGCCGCTCCGACGCGCTGCCCTTCACCGACCTGCTGCCCGAGCGGCGGTGGGACGAGTCCGCCGCCAACGGCCTGCGGACGGTGATCGGTCGGGCCGGCGGCACCGCGCCGACCGTCGACCTCGACGCCCCGCTGACGCTCGCCTTCGACGACGCCACCCCGCACTGGCTGGTCGGTGGGCGCACCGGCGCCGGCAAGACCGTCTTCCTGCTCGACGTCCTCTACGGGTTGGCCGCCCGCTATTCTCCGGCCGAGTTGCAGCTCTACCTGCTCGACTTCAAGGAGGGGGTGAGCTTCACCGAGTTCGTGCCCACGAGCCGCGACCCGTCCTGGCTGCCGCACGCCCGTGCCGTCGGCATCGAGTCCGACCGCGAGTACGGTCTCGCCGTCCTGCGCGAGCTACGCCGGGAGGCGCAACGCCGGGCCACCGCGCTGAAGCGCCACGGCGTCACCAAACTCGCCGACCTGCCCCGGGACAATCCGCTGCCGCGCATCGTGGCGGTCATCGACGAGTTCCACGTGTTGCTCGCCGGCAACGACGCCCTGGCCCGCGAATCCGTCGACCTGCTGGAAGAGCTGGCCCGCAAGGGCCGCTCGTACGGCATCCACCTGGTGCTGG
The DNA here is from genome assembly GCF_043197875.1 of Micromonospora sp. NPDC048935. Classification (NCBI taxonomy): domain Bacteria; kingdom Bacillati; phylum Actinomycetota; class Actinomycetes; order Micromonosporales; family Micromonosporaceae; genus Micromonospora; species Micromonospora sp. NPDC048935. The sequence continues at coordinate 115,970 of NZ_JBICTZ010000008.1, forward strand.
CCAGCCAGAGCATGACCGGCATCGAGGCCCTCTACGGGCGGGCCGAGGCGATCTTCGGCCAGTTCGCGTTGCGGGTGGCACTGCCCGGCGGTGGCGGGGTGCTCGACCAACTCAACACCGCCGCCGCGGCCCTGCCGGTCGGCTCCGCGGTGGTCAACACCGCCGCCGGTGCGGTCGGCGCCGACACGGTGCTGCGCTTCCCGGACGCGCACGCCGCGGCGGCGGACGTCGCCGCGTTGCGCCACGAGCTGTGGCAGGCCCGCCCGCCGGGCTCGCGGGCACCGGCGGTCTTCAAGGGGTACGAAGCCGCGCGGGTCGAGGACGACCCCACCTTCGCCGGGCTGCGCCCCGGTGGCCGGCGTCCGATGGCCCTGGTCGGCCGGACCGTCGACGTGCACGGCACCACCGCGCTGTTCCTGATGGACGCCACCCCCGGCCGGCACCTGGCCGTGGTGGGCACCGCACCGGCCGGCGCGGACGTGCTGCGCGCCGCGACGCTCAGCCTGGCCCGCCAGCACCACCCCGGCGACGCCCGGTTCCAGCTCGCCTCCCTGGTCACCGCCGCCGACCTGGTCGCCGACGACACCGAAGCGGTCCTGCGGGCGGCCGGTCACCCGGTGCACCGCCTCGACGCCGCCGGGCTGCGCGAGCGCATCGCCACGCTGGCCGCCGAGCCCACCGGCCGGGAATACCTGGTGGTGTTCGGCATGGACGCCGCCGCGCCGGTCCTCGGTGCCACCGACCCGGGCACCTTCCGCTCCGGTCTGGACGACCTGCGCGCCCTGCTGCGTCAGGGCCCCGGGCAGGGGGTGCACCTGCTCGGCTGGTGGCGGGGGCTGCGCCGGCTCGCCGACGACCTCGGCGGCACCCAGAACCGCGACGACGCGGCCTGCCTGGTGGCGCTCAACGTGCCCGGCAGCGAGTTGGCCCTGCACCTCGGGGCGCACGACCTGACCTACACGCCCCGCGCCGACCGGGCGCTGCTGATCGACCGGCACGACCAGCGCACCCGGCTGATCGTCCCGTTCGCCGGCGAGGAGCACGAGCCGGACGGGGAGCGGTGACAGTGTCCTTCGAGGAGTACACGGCGCTGGCCCGACAACTCGCCGCGCAGCGCCGTGCCGGCGAGCAGCACGCCGCCGCCGAGTCCGAGCGCCGTCGTGACCTGCACGCCGCCGTCGACTACCTGCACCAGCGGCTGACCGCCCAGGGGCATCGCCTCGACCAGCTCGGCCGAGCCATCGGCGTCGACACGCCGCCCGCGTCTCCTGCTTCCGGCTCTGGCGCGGCTTCCGGGTCCGGCGCGGCTTCCGGGTCCGGCTTCGGCGCGGCCTCCGGTTCCGGCGCGGCCTCCGCGTCCGGCTTCGGCGCGGCTTCCGGTTCCGGCGCGGCCTCCGGGTCCGGCTTCGGCGCGGCCTCCGGCTTCGGCGCGGCCTCCGGCTTCGGCGCGGCTTCCGGGTCCGACTTCGGTCCGGCCTCCGCTGCCGGCTCCGACCCGGTCTCCGGGTCCGCGTCCGGCTTCGGTTCGGCCTCCGCTGCCGGGTCCGTCCATCCCAGTGCGGCGGGGTCTGGCCCGGCCTCGGCTGCCGGGGCTTCGACGGCACCCGGAACCGGGGACGGGGGACCCGACGGCGCAGCCGGCGTGTCGGGGCGGGCGGGTGTCGGGGCGTACCCCCAGGTGCCGGCGGGGGAGGCGCGGCTGGCGCTGCCGACGGCGGTGAGTCCGGCGGGCGCCGGGGTGCCGGCGCAGCGGGCGGCGGTGGTCGACCCGGTGGTGGAGTTGGAGTTGGCCCGGCGGATGGCCGACGAGGCCGACCGGCACGGGCAGCAGGCGGAGCTGCTGGCCCAGCGGCCGGCGTTGCTGCCGACGTGGTCACCGCTGGCACGGGCGGTCGCCGTCTACGCCGGTTGCGGGGCCGCCGCCGGGGTGATCGTGCTGGCCCTGGTGCTCGCCTCCGGGGTGGGCCTGGTCGACGGGTTCACCCTGGGTGCGTGGATCTGCGCGGGGCTGCCGGCGGTGGCGTTCTTCGGCGGGTACCTGGTGCTGGGCCGCTGGGGACGGCCCGCGATGGTCGCCGGCACCCCGCCGCGATATCTGCCGCTGGGATTCCTGATCTGTTTTCTGCTGGTCCCGATGGGCTACTGCGCCTACCTGCTGTTGGTGCGCGGCCTGCGCTGAGCCTCGCCGCGGTCCCGCCCGGCCCGTGTCAGGCCTGCTCGGCCCGCGCTCGGCTTGATCGGCTCGGGTTTCAGGAAGTCGGGGTGTCCGGGCCGCTTGGACACCCCGACTTCCTGAAACCCGAGCCGATCTTGCGCCCTGTTGCGCTCACCGCCGGTCGGACTGGGCTGGAGCACCTACCTGGTGGCGATCCGTGCCCTGCGGCGAGTCGCCGGCGGCGTGTGCGGCGGCAACCAGGATTTCGTCGAGTTCGCGGTCGGTGAGACCCTCGTCTTCGAGCAGGCCGAGCAGCAGCACCGTCCGCGCGACGATTGCCGCCACGTCGTGGGGCACGGGCGGACGCTCACCGAGCGCCGCCCACACCAGCGACTCGGCCAGCACCGGGTCGACGCCGCATTCGCAGAGCCAACGCCGCACCACCCGGGGCGGGTGGGCGAAGACGACGTCGTCGGCGTCCTCGACGTCCTGATCGGACACGAGACGATGGCGTTGCTCGGCTGGGGCTGGGGGGTCGGTGGGGGATTCGTCGGGTCGATCGGGCGTCGGAGGGCTCCCGTCGGGTTGTCTCCTAGGCTGCACACGGCTTCTGCATGGGGCGGCGTGCGGGCACGCCCCCGGAACACCCGGCCGAATGGGGGGACCGACCGACCGGGCGCTTCCTGCGTGGTGGGAACGACCAACTCCGGGTTTGCAGACCTGGGAGCCCCTCCACGGTGCAGCTCAAGGCTCAGCACGGCGTTTCGACGACCGTGGTTCGGCAAGCCATCCTCGTCCTGCAGACTCAGGGCTGGGTGCAAGGCGTTCACGGGCTCGGGGTGTTCGTCGCCGAACGCTGAACCCGTGGACGCAATGCGATCTTGGAAGGAAAGTGCCCCTTGAGGGGCCGAATTCTTCCAAGATCTACCGCTGCGGGGTTGCTGACGCGCGATCGGGCGGTCGCGCTGGGTGCACGGATCTCGTACGCTCCCAGGTGGTCTCCGCCGGTGCGGTGGTGGAGGTCGATGGTCGATCACGGGGAGGTGTGCGCGTGAGCGCAGCACAGATCATCGCGCGGTTGGCGGCGGCGTCGCAGAAGCTGGACGAGGCGAAGGCCAAGACCGCAGCGGCAGCACAGGACGCAGCCGAGGCACGGGCACTCGTCGCCGGTGCGCTGGAAGGCGTGGCTGCTGGTCCACTGGTTGGCATGATCGACTCGTACCGTCAGGCGCTCGCGCAGGCGTCCCAGGGTGGCGACCCCGCCAAGCAGCACGTGCAGGAGACGATCGCCAAGGTCCGGGCGCTGGGAAACTGACCACGGGTGGTGGCAGCGCAACCCGCCAACCATCCGTGCGACCTGCGGTTCCTCCGTCGGAGCTGGCGGTCGATCGGCCAGCGCGCCCTTCACCTGAGGCTCTTCAACCGCGGGAGAAAAGCTGCCGCTGCTCCTGTCGTCGCGTGCCGACCAGCCCCGGCCGGGGACGGCGGTGACCTTCCGGTCAATTCGCTTCCCCAGCCAGCGCGACCGACGGGATCAGGCGGTGCTGCGGGCGTGCCGCCGCATCGGGGCAACGCCTCCGCTGAGGAAGATCAGCCGACCGGGGACTCCGCCTGGGGTGCGCGTTCGACGACGATGAGTGGGATCTCCCGGTCGGTGCCCTGCTGGTAGCGGGCGTACGTCGGGAAGACCTTCGTCATGACGGGCCACAGCCGGACCCGCTCCTCGGCCGTCGCCGTGCGGGCCCGGGCGGCGAACCGTTCCGCGCCGACCTGGACCTCGACGGCCGGGTCGGCGCTGAGGTTCAGATACCAGGCCGGGTGGGTGCTGGCGCCCCCGTTGGAGGCCACCAGGAGGTGGTTGTCGCCGTCTCGGCCGTACATCAGCGCGGTGCGGCGCAGTTTGCCAGTGCGGCGTCCGCGGGTGGTGAGCAGCAGCGACGGTACGCCATGGAAGGTCTCGCCGTCGGCGCCGTCGGTCTGCACGTAGCGCCGGACGTGCTCGGCGACCCAGCCGACCGGGCTGTCCTCGATCGTCTCGTGCTGCTCGTGCGTGGTCACGGCGCGTCTCCTCGGTGGGGGCCGGCCCGGCCCCACTCGCCTATGTGTCGGGCGCTGATCGACACATTGTGCCGGATGGCCTGTCGTCTCGCCGACCGCGCGGGTCAGGACGTGGTGGCGGACTGTCCACTGCGGTCGGCCGGCCGGGTGTCCTGCCCGGGGCGGGTGGTCAGCACCTGGGGCCCGGCCTCGGTGATCGCGACGGTGTGCTCGGAGTGGGCCGTGCGGGAGCCGTCCGCGGAACGGATCGTCCACCCGTCCTCGTCAAACTTGATCTTGTCGGTGCTGCGGCAGAACCACGGCTCGATCGCGATCGTCAGACCGGGCTTGAGCGTCATCCCCCGGCCGGGGCGGCCCTTGTTGGCGACGTGTGGGGCCTCGTGCATGGTGCGGCCGATGCCGTGCCCACCGAACTCGTTGTTGACCTGGTAGCCGTAGCGGTGGGCGACCTCGCCGATGGCGGCGGAGACGTCGCCGAGCTGGCGGCCCGGCTGCGCGGCGTCGATCGCGGCGGTCAACGCGACCTCGGTGGCCTCGATCAGCTTCAGGTCCTCCGGGGCGGGGGTGCCGACGATGACGGAGAGCGCCGAGTCGGCGACCCAGCCGTCGATCCCGACCGCCATGTCGATGCTCAGCAGGTCGCCGTCGCGCAGGACGTAGTCGTGCGGCAGGCCGTGCAGCACGGCGTCGTTTACCGAGAGGCACAGGACGTTGCGGAACGGGCCGCGGCCGAACGACGGCGCGTAGTCCCAGTAGCAGGACTCGGCGCCCCGCTCCTTGATCCGACGGCGGGCGTGGTGCTCCAGGTCCATCAGGTTGACCCCGACGGCGGCGACCTCGCGCAGATCTGCCAGCAACTCACCGACGAACTGGCCGGTCACGGCCATCCGTTGGATCTCCTCGGGGGACTTAAGCTCGATCACGACCAACCCTCCCTGTCCGTAGCGGTATATTTATACCACGCCTCGGCGCGCCCGCCCGGATGGCGTTGCTGCTCCGCCGAGGCAGATCTATCCTGCTCACATGGTCCGCCCACCGCTCACGCCCGCGCAGATCGCCGCGGGTCAACGTCTCGGTGCGGCACTTCGGGTCGCGCGAGGTGGCCGCCCCCTCGTCGAGGTGGCCCTGGCCGCCGGCATCTCGCCGGAGACCCTCCGCAAGATCGAGGTGGGTCGGCTCCCGGCACCCGCGTTCGGCACGGTGGTCTGCCTCAGTGAGGTCCTCGGCATCGCGCTCAGCGACCTCGCCGAGGTGTGGCTGGCCGACCTGCGCGTCCGCGAAGCCTCCTGAGGGCCGGCCGCGCGAGCGCGACACCGCCCCGCCCAACCGCGCGAGCGCGACATCGCACCGCCCAACCGCGCGAGCACGACACCCACGCGGCAAACCGCGCCAGCCGCGAGTACGCCGTCAGCCGCGCGAGCGTGGCAGGCAACACTTCTTGTACTTCGTACCCGATCCGCACCAGCAGGCGTCGTTGCGGCCGGGCGGCCAGGCCCGCAGGTCGGGCCCGGTGAGGGAGTCGGCGTACTCGTCCTGGGTTTCCTCGTCGGTGGGGTCGCTGCCCTCACGTTCGGCGAAGGCCGCCAGCCCGGCGACGGAGCCGACGACCACGCCCAGGTCGGCGCCGCCCAGCCCGGACGCCTCGACGAGGGCGCGTTCGATCTGGGCGCGGTGTTCGTCCCAGGTGGCGGGGTAGCTGTCGACCAGCGCGGGCCAGCGCAGCAGCGCCGCGTTGTACTCGGCCTGCGGCCAGAACAGCAGCGTCGCCGGGCCGTCGTCGAGGGCGTCGAGCGCGTGGTCGCTCGCGGCGCGCAGCCGGTCGGCGAGGTTGTCGTACTCGTCGTGGGGTAGGCCCATCTCCTCGCGCAGGTTGTGCCGCCGCTGGGTCAGGCCGTAGATCATGGCCGCGGCCCGGTCCTGGGCGTCCTCGGAGTCGTGCTGCTCGGTTCGGGTGCGTTCCAGGATCGCGTCCAGCGCGGTGGTGAGCCATTCCAGCGCCAGGTCGGTGTGGCCGGATTCGGCCAGCTCGTCGACCACGTACGTGGCGGTGGGGTTGGTTTCCAGCAGTGGGCGCAGAGCGGTCAGCTCGGCGAGGCCCTCGTCGGAGCGGCCGAGGCGCAGCAGCAGACCGGCGCGCACCGACCGGGCGTACACGTCCTCGTCGGGTTGCTCGGCGATGGCCCGGGTGGCCAGCGCGAGCGCATCGGCCAGGTCACCCGCCTGCTCCAGGATGTCCGCGGCGACGAGCAGCGCGTACCCGGTGTCGTCGGGGTCGGCGACCCGCCCCTCGTCGACGGCGCTCACCAACTCGGCGACGAGCGCGGCCGGGTCCGGGCTCTGGAGGCCCCGTGCGCCGATCTCTTCGATACGGTCGGCGGTCAGCAACTCGGACATGGGCGCATCCTGAAAAGACGACGGGCGTGGGGTGGGGAAGCGGCCAGCGTACTCCCGGACATGGCGAAGCCCGGGCGGCGAACCGCCCGGGCTGCGACACGTTCCCTCAGCGGGTCGCCGGCATGGTGGCGAACTCGCCGGCTAGCTCCGACTCGACGATCGTCGCGGTGGACGGCCGGCGACCGGCCGCCTTCCGCCGGGCGGACGGGACGGCGAGGGCCGCGAGCGCGGCGGCCAGCGCGATGGCCGTGAGAACGAGAAACCCGGTGGTGAAGCCGGCCTCCCGCGGCAGCCCGTTGGCCTGCGGGTGGGCGGTGATCACGCCGCTGACCACGGCGGCGCCGATCGCGCCTCCGATGGTGCGGATGTTGGCGTTCATACCGGTCGCCACGCCGGTCTGGCTCGCCGGCACGCTGGCGACGATCAGGTTGGCCATCGACGCGAAGGCCAGGCCGATGCCGAGGCCGACCAGGCCGCCGGCGATGCCGACCTCCCAGCGGGTGTCGTGCGCGGCGGCGAGCATCGCGGAGGCGGCCACGTTGAACGCGGCGCCGGTGGCGAGCTGCGCCTTGGCGCTGAAGACGGCCTGGAGTCGGCCGGCGACGAGACCGGCGACGAACATCGCGACGAGCATCGGCAGCATGAGCAGACCGGCCTGGCTGATGCTCGCCCCGAAGCCGTAACCGGCGGCGGTCGGGGTCTGCACGAACTGCGGGAGGAACGCGTACACGGAGAACATCGACGCGCCGTAGAGCAGGGCGACCAGGTTGGTGGTCCAGACGCCGGGCAGGCGCATCATCCGCATGTCGATGAGGGGGTTGCTGGAGCGCAGTTCGGCGACAAGCCAGCCGACCAGCAGCACCACGGCGAGCGCCAGCAGACCGAGCACCCGGGTGGAGGTCCAGCCCCAGGCCGCGCCCTGGCTGATCGGCAGCAGCAGCGCCACCAGCCAGCCGGAGAGCAGCAGGGTGGCGCGCCAGTCGATGCGCCCGGGGGTACGGACCGGCGACTCGGGCACGAACAGGTGGGCGGCCACGGCGGTCAGCCCGACCACGACCATCGGGATCCAGAACAGCCAGCGGTAGTCCAGCGTGGTGACGATCGGGCCGGCCAGCACGATGCCCAGGCCACCGCCGACGGCGACGATCGCCGAGATGGCGGCCACGGCGGTGGAGACCCGCGCGGCCGGGAACTCGTCGCGGATGATGCCGAAGGACAGCGGGAAGACCGCCCCGCCGATGCCCTGTACGACCCGGGCGAGGATGAGGACGCCGATGTTGGGCGCGATGGCGGCCAGCAGGCAGCCGAGCGCGAGCGCGGCGAGCGAGACGACGAGCATCCGTTCCTTGCCGACCATGTCGCCGACCCGCCCGAGGATCGGCGTGAAGATCGACGCGGAGAGCAGGTAGGCGGTCAGGACCCAGGTCACGGTGTTCTGTGAGGTGTGCAGATCCTGCTGGATGGTCGGTAGCACGGGGGTGATCAGCGACTGGAGCATCGCGAAGAACCCGGCACCGGCCGCGAGCACGGTGAAGGTGAGCCGGCGCGAGCTGCGCCGGGAGGTTACTGCCACGAGAGAGGACTCCCCTGATTACGTACTGAGCCCGTCGTCTGCGACGGGCAGGGCTGTCGGGTCCGGGCGATCGGGTGGCCAGGCGGCGATCGGGCGGATACCGAGGTAAGCTAACCGGAGGCAGGCCTCCGGGGATTCCGGAGGGGTGCCTCCACTAAGCTAGCGGAGGGGTTCCTCCGGATGCAACCAGGGTGAGGTGACGCACGTCATGACCAGCGCGGGGCAGGCGCCCGAGGTCTTCGCCCAGCGGCCCAAGCGGGCCGACGCGCGGCGTAACTACGACGCCCTGATCGTGGCGGCGCGCGAGGCGTTCGCCGAGAACGGCGCCGCCGCATCCCTGGAGGACGTGGCCCGGCGGGCCGGGGTGGGCATCGGCACGCTCTACCGCAACTTCCCCAGCCGGCGGCACCTCTTCGAGGCCGTCTACGTCGAGGAGGTCCGGGCGCTGAGCCGCTCCGCCGAGGACCTGGCCGAGCTGCCCCCGTGGGACGCTCTCGTCGCCTGGCTGCACCGGTTCGTCGCGTACGTCGCCACCAAGCGGGCGCTCGCCGAGCAACTGCTGCACGACTCGGAGATCTTCACCAGCTGCCGGACGGAGATCTACGCCGCCGGAGAGCCGCTGATGCGCCGCGCCCAGGGTGCCGGCGCGGTCCGTGCCGACGTCAGCTTCGACGACGTGATACGCCTGATCAGCGGTCTCACCATGGCCCAGTTCCCGTCACCGGAGCAACGCGACCGGGTGCTCGGCGTGGCCCTGGACGGCCTGCGCGCTCCCACCCGCTGACCCGGCGTCAGCGGTCGACGAGCAGCAGCCACTCGTCGTCGAGCCGTTCCACCACCGTGCCCGCCGGCCAGCGGTGCCCCGGATCGACGACCGCGCGGGCCTGGTCGACGTACGTTGGCCCGCTGAACTCCGCTTCGCGGAAGCTGGCCATGCCGTGGAACCGGGCCCGGCCGAAGTTCGCGGCGTCGGTGAAGCGGGCCCGGTCGAACAACGCCTCCGCGCCGAACATCGCCCAGCGGAACGCCGTCATGTGCCGGAAACGGGCGGCGTGGAAGTTGGCCGGGGCACCGAACTCGGTGTGCTCCATCGACAGGGAGGCGTCGAAAACGGCCTCCCGGAACGAGGCGGCGTCCTCGAAGCGGGTCGCGTCGAAGCTGGTCGGCTGACCGAAGCTCGCCCGGCGAAACGAGGTCAGTCCGGCGAAGGCGGACCGCCGACAGGACAGGCCGCCGGTGAACGCGGCCCCGTCGAAGTTGGCCAGACCGCCGACGCGAACCTCGTCGAGCAGGACCTCGCCGTCGGCCGCGAGACCCTCGAAGCTCACGTCGCCGAAGGTGGCCGCCCCGAGCCGGAGTCGCCCCCGGGTCGTCGCGCCCGCGAAGGTGGTGGTGCCGGTGAACGCCGCCGCCGTGAAGGTCGCCTCGACGAGCGTGCAACCCGCGGCGTCGAAGTCGACAAGCGTGGCACCGGTCAGGTCGAGCGTCAGCTCCGGCCAGTGGGTCGCGTCGTCCGCGCGTAGGTGCCGGGTGAGCACGCGCTGCGCGGTGCGCCGGACCTCCGCCTCGCGCGGCTCGCCGTCCGGCGCCGGCATCCGCAGGTACGCGCAGAGCACCGCTGCGATCGTCGGGCGCTGGGCCGGATTGTCCTGACCGAGGCGCTCCAGCGCGTGCAGGCCGCCGAGGCGTACCGCCGCGCTGTCGTTGCCGAGCAACTCGACGGCCCGGGTGTACAACTCGGTCAGCCGGCGCTCCGCCGCGTCGTGCTCGGCGGCTGCGGACTGCCGGTCCTGGTGGCGCTGTGCGGCCTCGGCCACCGCCTCGGCGTGCGCCTGCACCCGGTCGCGGTGTGCCTGGTCCCGGGCGGCGACGCTCTCCTGGTGTCGCTGGGCGCGCTCGGTGATCCACTGTCGGCGGGCGGCCAGCAGCAGGGCCAGCCCTCCGCCGGTGCCGGCGACCACGGTCAGGCCGGTGCGGATCGCGTCGATGCGCAGCGTGGCGCGGGTGTCCGGCTGGCCGGCCCGGTCGGCCTCGGCCAGCAGCAGGCCCAGCACCAGCCAGCCCAGAGCGGCGGCGACGAGCAGGCCGACGAGCACCAGCCACCACGGCATCACCCGTAGCTGGCGCTCGGGAGGTTCGTCGGCGGCCACGGCCACAGCATGCCATTCGCGGTCACCGCCCGGGGGTGCGCGCAGGGCGCGGGTCTGCTGTACGGCGACGCCGAACCGCCGGCCTCGTACGCCGTCGTGTGCGGTGCCCCGGTGGACGGCCCGACCCGACCGCCTCGCGCGGTGCGTGCGCGGGTGGTCCCGGATGGACGCGCGACGGGTAAATGTCGGGTGGACGACGTTACTGGGAAAGGGGGTGTTCGCCGTCGGATGCGCTCGATAGCCTGCTCCGGCTGTCCATTCCCGACAGACGCGACGTCCCAGAGGAGCAGCGCGCATGACCGAGCCGCACACCGTGCCGCCGGAGAGCACCCCGCCGACCGTGCCGCAGCTCGACGTCCGGGCGGCCGAGCCACCGACCGCCGCGGCCCCACCATCCACCGGCGGGTTCGCCGACCGGCCACCCGGCTATCCGAACGCGCTGGTCTGGCTGCGCGCCGGCATCGTGCGGGACTGGCGGGGCGTGCTCGGCGCGTTCGTCGCCACCTGGTTCTACCTGCCCGTCGCGCTGCTGCTGGCGTTCTGGGGCGGTCTCGTCTTCGCCGTCACCGGCCTCTTCGCCGGCGGGTTGGGCGCCGACGACCAGGTGCCCCAGGTGCTGCGCGACGCCCCGCTGATCGGCTCCCTGCTGGAGGCGTTCCTGACCCGCTCCGGCGGGGTGCTCGGCGGGGTGGCCGGCTTCGCCGCCGGCTTCCTGATCGGCTTCCTCGCCGTGCTGGTGGCACCCTGGCTGGGCGCCGAGAACGGGGTGGTCACTGTGATCACCGGTCTGGTCGGCACGGTGGCCGCGGCGGCGCTGATCGGGGTGCTCTACACCCTCTACCGGGTGCTGCTGGAACCCCGCCTGCTGGTGGTCTCCGGTGCCCGCCAGCCCAGCCGGCGGGAGTCCGCGCGGCTGCGCCCCGTGCTGGACGAGTGCGCCCGGCGGCTCGGCCTGGCCAGCGTGCCCCGGCTGCTGATGGAGGACGACCCGGTCCTGAGCAACGCCCGCACGTACGCCCGGCACGTGGTGGTCACCACCGCCGTGCTGACCGAGCCGGACGACGAGGTCGCCGCGCTGCTCAGTCACGAGCTGGTGCACTGGCGCACCGGAGACGAGATCACCAGCGCCTTCGTGCGCGGTGTGGGCCTGCCGCTGACCCTCGCGCACGCGCTGCCGACCTGGCTGATGCGGACGTTCCCGCACCCGGGCACCAACTTCGTGGTCTTCCTGTTCTTCTGGCCGGTGCTGCTCACCATGCGCTACGTGGTGCTGCCGCTGCACGCCCGCGACGTCCGGGCGGCCGAGTACCGGGCCGACCTCGGCGCCGTGCTCACCGGGCACGTCGACGGCATGCGCCGCATCCTGGAGCGGCGGCTGTCCTTCGAGACCGGCCGCAGCGGCTGGGACGAGGCGGTCTGCGCCACCCACCCGCCGCACGAGCTGCGACTCGACGCGCTGGAGCGGGCGTCGGTGGCCGGTGTGCCCGCCGCAGCGGACGAGCCCGTCACCGCCGAGCGGTTGTTCGGCCATTCCGGCCCGGTCGGCACCCGCCGCACCTGGCTGCTGGTCGGTGCCCTCGTGCTGGCGGCCTGCTTCGGCACCGGCGGGCTCGGCGTGGTGCAGTGGGCGTTCTTCCGACCGCAGGCGACTGTCGACGGATACTTCTCCGCGCTGGCCGACCGCGACAGCGACGCCGCGCTCGACCTCCTGAGCGACCAGAGCGGTGTCACCGACCGCAGGTTGCTCGCCCAGCTGCTGCGCGGCAAGGGCTACCGACCACCGACCGACGTCGAGATCACCGAAGTGGAGCGGGACGGCGACAGCGCCACCGCCACGGTGGCGTACCGGTTGGCCGGTGAGCGGCGTACCACTCGTCTCGCCCTGAGCCGCGACGACGAGGCCACCGGCGGGCTCTTCCACGGCTGGCGGTTGAACGGCGGGCTGACCACGCTCGACACCCCGGTCGCCGGCCCCGGCGTGCAGCTCAACGAGGTGGCGCTGCCGGGCGCCGCCGAGGGTCCCGCACTGGTGCTGCTGCCCGGTGAGTACACGGCGACCGGCCCGTCCAGCGTGCTCAGTGAGACGCCGAGCGAGATCGTGGCGGTCGACCCGGGGCAGAGCGCCGCCACCCTGCAACTGGCCCCGGTGCTCAAGCCGGCGGCCGGCGAGGCCGTCGAGGCCCGCGTACGCGCCTGGTTGGACGAGTGCGCCAAGCAGACGGTCGCCGCGCCGCCGGGCTGCCCGTTCCGCTACTACGGCGGCTCCGCGCAGAAGGTCACCTGGAAGATCCTGGAATACCCGAAGATCACCGTCGAACTGACCGGCCCGGCGAGCGCACAGGTCGCCACGCCGTCCGAGACCCGGGGCAGGGTGCAGGTCAGCGGCACCACCACGTACTTCGGCACCACCTCGCCGTTCACCGACGAGGACACGTTGACCGTGACGGGCGTCGCCACCGCCGACGGGGACACCATCGACTTCCGCCCCGCCGCCAACTGACCGGGAGCAACCGTGACCGACAGTGACACCGCCGCGCGACAGCCCGTCCGGCTGACCATCAGTCCGCGGCACCGGCAGCCGCCACCGGTCGCCCTGCTCGACTGGATCCACCGCAACCCGCAGTACCGGCCGGTGGTCCGCCAGGCCGGCGGCGGGGGACGGGCGGGCTTCAGCGACGCGGTGATCGTCGCGGTGCTGGCCCAGGGGCTGCTCCCCGGGCTGTTCAACCTGTTGCAGTCCTGGGTCGACCAGCAGCGCACCGAGGCCAGCATCCGGATCCAGGCCGGGGACACCGAAGTGGAGTTGCAGGTGAGTGGCCGCACCGATTCGGCTCGCCTGCTGGCCCAGGCGACCGAGGCGCTGCGGGCCGCCCGGGAGCCCGGCCCGGACGCCGCCGACTGAGACCGGCGGCGTCCGCACCGGCGGGTCAGCTCGCCTTGGCCAGCGACTCGAACTCGTCGTCGGTCAGCCGCACGTCGGCCGCGCCCACGTTCTCCTCCAGGTGCGCCACCGACGACGTACCGGGGATCGGCAGCATCACCGGCGAGCGGCGCAGCAACCAGGCCAGCGCGAGCTGCGCGGGCGACGCGCCGTGCGCGGTGGAGATCGCGTCCAGCGGCCCGCCCGGGCGGGCCAGCTCGCCGGTGGCGATCGGGAACCACGGGATGAACGCGAGGTCGTTGCTCTCGCAGTACTCCAGCACGTCCTCGGCGCTGCGGTTGGCGAGGTTGTACAGGTTCTGTACGGAGGCGATCGTGGTGATCGCCCGCGACTCCTCGATCTGCGCGACGCTCACCTCGGACAGCCCGATGTGCCGGATCTTGCCCTCCTGCCGCAACAGCGCCAGCTCACCCAACTGGTCGGCGAGCGGCACCTTCGAGTCGATCCGGTGCAACTGGTAGAGCGGAATCGTGTCCAGGCCGAGGTGGCGCAGGCTCAGCTCACACTGCTGACGCAGGTACTCCGGGCGGCCCAGCGCGCGCCAGTCGCCCGGCCCGGAGCGGCTCAGCCCGGCCTTGGTCGCGATGACCAGGTCGTCGGCGTACGGGTGCAGGGCCTCGCGGATCAGCAGCTCCGAGACGAACGGCCCGTACGAGTCGGCGGTGTCGATGAACGTCACGCCCAACTCCACGGCCCGGCGCAGCACCCGGACCGCCTCCGCCGGGTCCTTCGGATCACCCCAGACACCGGGGCCGGTGATCTGCATCGCCCCGTAACCGAGCCGGTTGACGGTGACGTCCCCGCCGATCCGGTACGTGCCGGACGCCTTCGCGGGCTGCTCACTGATGTTTGTCGCCATGGGGTAGATCATCCCCCGGAAGTCGACGGGCATGCCGCCCGCCGGTCGACTGTGTGCCTGGACACGCGGTGGGCGGATCGAGACGGATTGCCGGGAAGCACCCGGTACGACCGGGGTGCCCGTGCGACGCTGGCGGGGCCGGTGCCGTCCGGCGCGACGGCGGAGGGAGCACCCATGGGAGTGCCGCAGGTCAACTTCGCGCTCGACACGTACGAGTGCATCGTGATCTATCCCGGCGCGGCCGGTCGGGCGCTGCCCGCCGAGACCGTGCAGCGGTTGCAGTCGGAGCACGCCGAGCACATGCAGGCGTTGCAGCGTGGCGGGATCATCCTGGTCGCCGGCTCGATCGACGGGCCGGCCCGCGAGCCGGAACCGCCGATCGGCTTCGGGCTGGCCCGCACCGGCAGCGTCGACGACGTCCGCAGCGTGCTGGAGGCCGACCCCGCGGTGCAGGCCGGGCTCTACCGGGTGGACGTGCTCACCTTCCTCTGCCCGGCCGGGTCCCTGGAGTTTCCACTGGTCAAGACCGAGAGCTGAGCTGTCGGTCAGTCGAGGCGTTGTCGTGATGGCGACGGCGCCCGGCGGCGTGCCGGTGCTACGGTCGCGCCCAGTGCGGGCCGCCGCCGGGGCGCACCCGGAAGCGTGGGGTCGGCCCGGTCGAGGAGTCGCCATGATCTCCGCTGCCACCCCTGATGTCGCGACGGCCACCGCCCGGCTGCGAGCCCTGCTCGGCGACCGGCTGCACGAGCCGGGCGATCCCGGTTTCGGCACCACCACGAGGCTCTGGAACGGCGCCGTGGACCGCACGCCCATCCTGGTCGCCACATGCCGGGACGCCGACGAGGTGGCCGGCGCGGTACGCATCGCCGCACGGTGCCACCTGCCCCTGTCGGTCCGTTCCGGTGGGCACGACTGGGCCGGCCGGGCACTGCGCGACGGCGGTCTGGTGCTCGACCTGACCGCCCTGCGCGCCGTCCGCGTCGACCCGGACGCGTGCACGGTGACCGTCGGCGGTGGTGCCACGACGGCCGAACTGCTCGCCGCCACCCGCCCGTACGACCTGGTGGTGCCCACCGGGGTGGTCCGTGACGTGGGCGTGGCCGGGCTCACCCTCGCCGGCGGGTACGGCCCGCTGTGCGGCCGGTTCGGTCTGACCCTGGACAACCTGCTCGGTGCGGAGGTGGTCCTCGCCGACGGCCGCCGGGTCACCGCCGATCCCCACCACGACGCCGAGCTGTACTGGGCGCTGCGCGGCGGCGGGGGCAATCTCGGCGTGGTCACCGAGCTGCGCCTGCGCGCGCACCGGCTGCCCGCCGTGCTGGCCGGCATGATCATGTTCGCGTTGGCCGAGGCGCCCGCCGTGCTGCGCGGCTACGGCACGCTCATCGCCGAGGCCCCCGACGAGCTGACCGTGATGACCGGCTTCCTGCCCGGCCCGGCGGGTGAGCCGATGGTCTTCGTCTGCCCGTTCTACAGCGGGCCGGACCTGGACGCCGGGCTGCCGTGGATGGCCCGGCTGCGCGCGCTGGGCACCCCGCTCGTCGACCAGGTCGCCCCGATGCCGTACGAGGACGCGCTGCGGATGTTCGACGGCGGGATGGTCGACGGCAACCACTACCTGCTGCGAACCCGCTGGCTGCCCGCGCTCACCGACGGCGTGGCGGACGCGCTCGTCGACGCCGCCCACCAGGTCGGCTCGCCGTACTCGGCGCTGGCCGTGCACCACTTCCACGGTGCGGCCACCCGGGTCCGGCTCGCCGACACGGCCTTCGGCCTGCGCCGCGACCACCTGCTGACCGAGATCATCGCGGTCTGGGCGCCGGGCGAGCCGGCCGGACCGCACCGGGAGTGGGCGGAGCGCACCTCGACGGCGCTCGCCGGGCTCGCCCTGCCCGGCGGTTACCCCAACCTGCTCGCCCCGGAGGAGACCGACCGGGTCCGGCTCGCCTACGGCGCGAACTGGGCGCGACTGCGCCGGGCCAAGCGCCGTTACGACCCCCGTGACCTGCTGACCGCGGTGCCCACCCTGCCCCCGTCGGTGCACCCACGGTGAGCGTTCCTCGGGAGCACCCCGACACCGCACACCGACGGAGGCGTACGATTCCCGGCGCGCGGTCGCCGTTGCCCGTCGCCACAACGTTCCCGGTGCGGTTCCGCCCGCCGGCCCGACGCGCACCGCGCGTCGTTCGACACCTGTTCCGCTGCCTGCAATGGGTCGGCCCCGAGTCCGACCTGAAGGAGAGACTAGCCTGATGGGCGTGACACGCCGTGTGAAGATCGTCTGCACCCTTGGTCCCGCCACCTCGTCCCCGGAGCGCATCCGGGGTCTCGTCGAGGCCGGCATGAACGTGGCGAGGCTCAACTTCAGCCACGGCAGCCACGCCGACCACGAGTCGGTCTATCGACTCGTCCGGGAGGCGTCCGAGGCGGCGGGTAAGCCGGTGGCGGTCCTCGCCGACCTGCAGGGCCCCAAGATCCGGCTCGGCCGGTTCGCCGACGGCCCCCACGAGTGGCGCACCGGTGACTCGGTCGTGATCACCAGCGACGACATTCTGGGCACCAAGGAGCGGGTCTCCTGCACCTACGACAAGCTGCCGCACGAGGTGAAGCCCGGTGACCGCCTGCTGATCGACGACGGTCGCGTCGCGGTCGAGGTCACCGACGTCACCGGCAACGACATCCGCTGCCTGGTCACCGAGGGCGGCCCGGTCTCCAACAACAAGGGCGTCTCGCTGCCCAACGTGGCGGTCAGCGTGCCCGCCATGTCCGAGAAGGACGCCGAGGACCTGCGCTTCTCGCTGGGTCTCGGCGTCGACCTGGTCGCGCTGTCCTTCGTCCGCTCGGCCGAGGACATCAAGCTCGTCCACAACATCATGGCCGAGGAGGGCGTGTTCCGCCCCGTGCTGGCCAAGGTCGAAAAGCCGGAGGCGGTGGAGCACCTCGAGGCCATCGTGCTGGCCTTCGACGGTGTCATGGTCGCCCGCGGTGACCTCGGTGTCGAGATGCCACTGGACCAGGTCCCCCTGGTCCAGAAGCGCGCCGTGCAGCTCTGCCGGGAAAACGCCAAGCCGGTCATCGTGGCCACCCAGATGCTCGACTCCATGATCGAAAACTCCCGGCCCACCCGGGCGGAGGCATCCGACGTCGCCAACGCGGTGCTCGACGGCGCGGACGCGGTGATGCTCTCCGGCGAGACAAGCGTCGGCAAGTACCCGGTGCTGACCGTCAGCACCATGGCCAAGATCGTGACGACCACCGAGGCCGGCTCGATCGGGGTGCCGCGGTTGCAGCACGACCCGCGTACCCACGGTGGCGCGCTCACCGTCGCCGCCTCGTCGATCGCCCGAGCCATCAACGCCAAGGCCCTGGTCGCCTTCTCGCAGACCGGTGACACCGTGCGACGGCTGTCCCGCCTGCACTGCGACCTCCCGCTGCTGGCCTTCACGCCGGTCCCCGAGGTGCGCGACCAACTCGCCCTCACCTGGGGCGTGGAGACCTTCCTGATGCCGTTCGTGCAGCACACCGACGACATGTTCCGCCAGGTCGACCAGGCGCTGCTCGGCCTCGACCGGGCCAACCCCGGCGACTACGTGGTGATCGTGGCGGGCAGCCCGCCCGGCACCCCCGGCTCGACCAACACGCTGCGCGTACACCAGCTCGGATCGCTTGTCGACGCGGCGTCGGCGCGGGCGCTGCAGTGAGCGACGGTCGGGTCGCGGTCGGCCAGGCGGCTGTCGACCAGCTGCTGGAAGTGCTGGACCTCGACCCGACCGGGGAGATGGCCTTCCGGGGGATGAGCCCCCCGGTCGGCCCACAACGGGTGTACGGCGGCCAGGTCGCCGGTCAGGCGCTTGTCGCCGCCGGCCGCACTGTCGACCCGGAGCGGTTCGTGCACTCGCTGCACGGTTACTTCGTCCGCCCCGGCGACCCGGTCGAGCCGATCGCCTTCCAGGTGGAGAACATCCGCGACGGCCGCTCCTTCTCGGTCCGCCGCGCGGTCGCGCTCCAGCACGACAAGCCGATCTTCTTCATGTCGGCGTCGTTCCAACGGGCCGAGGAGGGGCTGGACCACCAGGCCCCGGCTCCGCTGGACGTGCCGCCGCCGCAGGACGTCCCGACGATGAGCGACCGGCTCTCCCGGTACCCGGAGCGGCTCGGCATGTGGGGTCAGATCCCGCGGCCGATCGACGTACGCTACGTCGGCGAGCCCGGCTGGGTCCGTCCCGGCGACCGGCCGGCCGACCCGCACCAGCGCGTCTGGATGCGCATCGACGGCAAACTGCCCGACGATCCGCTGCTGCACGCCTGCGCGCTCACCTACGCCTCGGACCTCACCCTGCTGGACTCGGTGCTCTCCGTCCACGGCGAGGTGTGGGGGCCGGGCGGGCTGGTCGGCGCGAGCCTGGACCACGCGCTGTGGTTCCACCGGCCGTTCCGCGCCGACGAGTGGTTCCTCTACGACTGCCTGAGCCCGTCGGCATCCGGCGCGCGTGGCCTCGCCACCGGCCGGATGTTCACCACGGACGGCCAGCAGATCGCCAGCGCCGTCCAGGAGGGCCTCCTGCGCCGCGTCGGCGCCTGACGCTCCCGACCACGTCCCCGCCAGGACCTGGCGGGGAGGGCCTCGGTCAGGCCTGGTGGATCGCCTCGCCCGCGATCTCGATCTGCACCGTCTTGCCGACCAGGACCCCGCCGCTCTCCAGCAGGACATTCCAGAGTAGGCCGTAATCCTCGCGGTTGATCTCGGCCGTCGCGCTGAACCCGAAGATGTTCTGCCCGTACGGATCACGACGGGCACCACCGAAATTCACCTCCAGGTCGACCGCCCGGGTGATTCCTTTCACGGTCAACTCACCGGTCAGCACGAATCGCCCCGGTGTGGCGTCGGACTGCGGCGGAACAATGGGACTCCGACCACGTCCACCGAGCCGGTGGCTGCGCAGCCGCGCCCATTGGAAGATGGGGTCCTCGGTGCCCTGCCACCTGATGCCGGTGCTTCGATATTCGAGCGTGGGATAGCGCTCCACGTCGAGGAAGTCGGCACTCTTCAGATGCGTGTCCCGGTCGCTGCTGCCGGTGGTGATGCTGGCCGACGCGATGGTCGCCGTCACCGAGGAGAGCAGCGGGTCCTCCGCCACGAAGATCTGCGCGGTGGCCTCGGCGAACTCGCCGCGCACCGGGCTCACCATCATGTGCCGGGACAGGAAACCGATCCGCTTGTGCGCCTGATCGAGAAGATAGGTGCCAGCGACCGGGATGGTCATGCCATCCCAGGTGCGTGTGGCGATATCGGTCATCGTGTTGCCTTCCCCCGATGTTTGTCAATCTGCTGACCGGCACCGCCACAACGGTCTGGCGGTCGTGCCCCCGCCCAGCATAAGGACGCTTCATGCCGGCATTTCGGCCCCCACCTCACGGTGGATCATGGCGTACTTTGACTGGTCCTCGACGACAGCCGGAACGGGCGCGAATGACGCGAATTCCATCGATGCTTAGCCGATCAGCCGAGGGTCGCCCGCCCGGCCGGTTGACCGGGGGCTAACCTTGCCGGCATGCGCCTCTCCGCCCGGGTCGACTACGCCCTCCGCGCGGCCGCCGAGCTTGCCGCGACGGCCAGTGGTCCTGGGCGCGGCCGGCCCGTCACGGCCGAGCAGATCGCCCGTGCCCAGGAAATCCCGCCGAAGTTCCTGGAGAGCATCCTGCTGCAACTGCGCCGGGGCGGCATCGTGCACGCCCAGCGCGGCCCGGAGGGCGGCTACTGGCTGGCCCGCCCCGCCGAGGAGATCTCGCTCGCCGAGGTGATCCGGGTGATCGACGGGCCGCTGGCCCACGTCCGCGGGCAACGCCCCGAGCAGCTCGGCTACCACGGCCCGGCCCGCGCGCTCCAGGAGGTCTGGATCGCGCTGCGGGCAAGCGAACGGGAGATCCTGGAACTGGTAAGCGTCGCCGACGTGGCCGCGGGCACCCTGCCCGCGCGAATCACCGAGCTGGTGGCCGACCCGCGCGCCTGGATCTGAGCACCGGCCCGATCCCGGGCCCCGTGCTGCCTGGGTCGGCCGTGCTGCCTGGGTTGGCGTCGCACGGTGGGCGTCCCATCCACCGATCAGAGGCTTGACCCGGGCCGCCCCGTGCCGCATTGTCGACTAAGTCGATAGGAGATACCGAAAAGTCAGGGGGCGCTCGTGCGCAAGCTGCTGGTACTCGCTCTGGTCGGGCTCGTCGCGCAGCTGATCGACGGCTCGCTCGGCATGGCGTACGGGCTGACCTCATCCACTCTGCTGCTGGTCGCCGGGGTCGCCCCGGCCGCCGCCTCGGCCTCGGTGCACCTGGCCGAGATCGGCACCACCCTCGCCGCCGGGGTCGCGCACTGGCGCTTCGGCAACGTCGACTGGCGGGTGGTGACCCGCATCGCCCTGCCCGGCGCCATCGGTGCCTTCGCCGGTGCCACTCTGCTCAGCTCGATCTCCACCGAGGCGGCCGCGCCGTGGATGGCCGGCATCCTCTTCACCCTCGGCGCGTACCTGCTGGTCCGCTTCGCCCGACCGCTGCGCACCGATCGGGTCGGCGGGCGGCTACGCGGGCGTTTCCTCGGCCCCCTGGGCCTGGTCGCCGGCTTCGTCGACGCCACCGGCGGTGGCGGATGGGGTCCGGTGGCCACGCCGGCGCTGCTGGTCTCCGGCCGCATGGAACCCCGCAAGGTGATCGGCTCGGTGGACACCGCCGAGTTCGTCGTGGCCGCCGCGGCGAGTGTCGGCTTCCTGATCGGGTTGGGCTCCGAGGGGTTCCTGCTCCCCACCGTCGCCGCGCTGCTGATCGGCGGGCTCATCGCCGCCCCGTTGGCCGCCTGGCTGGTGCGCATCGTGCCCGCCCAACTGCTCGGTGCGGCGGTCGGCGGCGTGATCGTGCTGAGCAACGCCCGCACGCTGATCCGCTCCGCCGAACTGGACGGCCCGGTCCGCCCGGTCCTGTACGCCCTGTTGGCCGCCGGCTGGCTGGCCGCCCTGGTGCTGGCCGTCCGAGCGCTGCGCCGCACCCGCCGGGCCCGCGCCGAAGCCGCGAGCGCTCCCTCCGTCGCGACCGTCCCCGCCGCGCTGCCCGAAGTTGCTGCCACCGGTGCGGTAGCGGCCGACCTGGCCGCCACAGGTACGCCCACGCCACGCTGAACCCCGTCCGCCTCCGGGCTTTGCCCCACGGTCGGGCTTGCCCCACGGTCGGGCTTGCGCCACGGTCGGGCTTGCGCCACGGTCGGGCTTGCGCCACGGTCGGGCTTGCGCCACGGTCGGGCTTGCGCCACGGTCGGGCTTGCCCCACGGTCGGGCTTTGCCCCGACGGCGAGGCACCACAACTCCATGATCGACGGCGGCTGCCGTCCGGGGGGTAGGGTGCGCGGTCCAGAGCGCGATAGGACCGGGTTGGCGTCGCGACTGCCAGGGTTGGGTCACCAAGATCGTGCACTATCCAGGATGTAGTGGCCTCCCCCGGCGCTTCGTGGCCACTACATCCTGGTTCGAGCGTGGCCCGGCGCCGTATGCGCCCCACACCCCGCCCCGGTCTTCCGGCGGTGGTGTTCGTTGCCAAGATCCGCGCAAGATCGGGGATAGTGCTGTCTCCCGCGTGTCTGAGGCAGCACTTTCGGGGATGTTGTGGCGCGGGGCGCGGGGCGCGGGGCACGGGGCACGGGGCACGGGGCACGGGGCACGGGGCACGGGGCGCGGGGCGCAGGAGTGAAGGGCGCGCGTGACGACGGGCGATGGTGCTGCGGCGGTCAGGGAGAACGCAGGTTGTCGGCCGTCTCGGCGAGCAGTGTCCAGGCCTCGTCGATATGGGCCTCGGTGGTCTGGGGCGAGCCGACCGCCAGCCGTAGCGTGTAGCGGCCGGCGACGCGGGTGTGCGTCAGGTGCACCCGTCCGGTGGCGTTGACCGCGGCCAGCAGTGCCGCGTTGGTGTCGTCGTCGGCGCGCAGTCGGAAGCAGACGAGTGAGAAGGGGTGCGCCGCCGTCACCTCGAACCGGTCGTCGGCGCGGACCCGCTCGGCGAACCGGTCGCCCAGTGCCACCCCGGAGCGGATGTGCGCCCGCAACCCCTCGGCGCCGTACCAGCGCACCACGAACCACAGTTTCAGGGCGCGGAACCGCCGGCCCAGCGGCACCTGCCAGTCCCGGTAGTCGATCACCGCGCCGGACTCGGAGGCCGCGTTGCGCAGGAACTCCGGCAGTACGGTCAGCGCGTCGATCAGTTCGGTGCGGTCGGCCACCCAGAACGCGTCGCAGTCGAACCCGGTGAGCAGCCACTTGTGCGGGTCGAAGCAGTACGAGTCGGCGTACTCCAGGCCGGCGTGCGACCACCGCAGTTCGGGGCAGACGGCGGCGGCGCCCGCGTACGCGGCGTCCACGTGCAGCCAGATCCCGTACTCGGCGCAGATGGCACCGATCTCCGGCAGTGGGTCGATCGCGGTGGTGGAGGTGGTGCCGATGGTTGCCACCACGATGGCGGGTACGTCCCCGGCGGCCAGGTCGGCCTCGATCGCCGCGCGGAGTGCGCCCGGCAGCAGTGCCTGGCTGTCCGGGTCGACGTCGATCGGCCGGATGCCGTCGGTGCCCAGCCCGGCGATCCGGGCGGCCTTCTCGATGGAGGAGTGCCCGTGCACGGAGGTGTACGCGCGGTAGCGCCTGTCGATGCCGGTGTCGCGCCAGCGGCCTCCGCTGGCCCGGTGCAGCGCGGCCAGGGTGGCCACCAGGGTCGCCGAGGACGCCGAGTCCTGGATGACGCCACCGCCGGTGCTGGTGGAGCGAAATCGGTGCGGCAGGTCCATCAGTTGGGCCAGCCAGTCCATGAGCACCGTCTCCAACTCGGTGCAGGCGGGGCTGGTGGCCCAGAGCATGCCCTGGACGCCGAGCCCGGAGCTGACCAGGTCACCGAGCACGCTCGGGCCGGACGCGTTGGCGGGGAAGTAGCCGAAGAAGCCCGGGTGCTGCCAGTGGGTCAGCCCCGGCAGGACGATCGACTCCAGGTCGGCGAGGACCGCCTCGACCGGTTCGCCGCCGGCGGTGGGCGGGGCGGCGGGGAGGGCGGCGGCCACCGTGCCCGGCGGGTCGGCGGAGGTGACAGGTCGTTGCGCCAGCGTCGTCCAGTAGTCGGCGATCCAGTCGACGACCGCGTGGCCGGCGCGACGGAACTCGGCGGGGTCCATGTGCGGGGTGCTCATCCACACGAGTTGATCAGCCATCGAGGGTGGAGGCAAGACGGGCCGTAGTGGTATCCAGCAACGGTCGTCGATGTTGCGTGGCGGAAAGCGCTTGCCCTACGATGCGCGGTGAGTCGGATCCGCGAGTTCCAGGGCGTTCACCCCCGATCAGATCGCCGTCCGCCGCCGTTGTGGCGCGACGGGTCCACCGCGCGTCCCGGGCAGGGCAGGTGGGCCGCCGCGATCTTCCGCGGATCCTCGGAGGCAGTCCATGCACCCGTCCAGACATCGGCTGATCCTGCTCGCCGGCACGACGGCGGCCGCCGTCGTGGCCGGCACCCTCGGCACGGTGGTCGCCTCGGCCGCCGCCGTCGGCTGCCGGGTCGACTATCAAGTAACCAACCAGTGGCAGGGCGGCTTCGGCGCCAACGTCACTGTCACCAACCTCGGCGACCCGGTCAGCGGGTGGGCCCTCACCTGGTCGTACGCGGCCGGGCAGCAGGTCACCCAGGCGTGGAACGCCGCCGTCACCCAGTCCGGTGCCCAGGTCACCGCCCGCAACGTCGACCACAACGCCGGCATCGCCACCAACGGCACCGCTGGCTTCGGCTTCAACGGTTCGTGGACCGGCAGCAA
Organism: Micromonospora sp. NPDC048935; assembly: GCF_043197875.1. Taxonomy (NCBI): domain Bacteria; kingdom Bacillati; phylum Actinomycetota; class Actinomycetes; order Micromonosporales; family Micromonosporaceae; genus Micromonospora; species Micromonospora sp. NPDC048935. Next base: position 139,920 of record NZ_JBICTZ010000008.1, read on the forward strand.
TCCGGTGCCGACCAGCTTCGCGCTCAACGGCACCACCTGCACCGGCACCCCGGCCACCGAGGGACCGACGACACCGCCACCCACCACGGCACCCCCGACCACCCCGCCACCCACCACCCCGCCCCCGACCACGCCACCGCCCACCACACCTCCGGCCGGGGCGAAACAGATGGAGAACCTGGACCGGGGGTTGATCAGCGTCCGTTCCGGCAGCGGCAACCTGGTCTCCTGGCGACTGCTCGGCACCGAGACCTCCGGGGTGGCGTTCAACCTCTACCGGGGGTCGACCAGGGTCAACGCCAGCCCGATCACCGGCGCCACCACCTACCTCGACGGCGGCGCGGCGGCCGGCTCGGCGTACACCGTGCGGGCCGTGGTCGGCGGCGCCGAGCAGGCGGCGTCGGCACCGGCCCTACAGTTCGGCAACGGCTACCTGGACGTGCCGTTGCAGGTCCCGGCCGGCGGCACCACCCCCAGCGGGGAGAACTACACCTACAGTGCCAACGACGCCTCGGTCGGGGACCTCAACGGCGACGGCAGCTACGAGATCGTGCTCAAGTGGGACCCGTCGAACGCCAAGGACAACTCGCAGTCCGGCTACACCGGCAACGTCTACGTCGACGCGTACACCCTGACCGGCACCAGGCTGTGGCGGATCGACCTGGGCCGCAACATCCGGGCCGGCGCCCACTACACCCAGTTCCAGGTGTACGACTACGACGGTGACGGCCGCGCCGAGGTGGCCATGAAGACCGCCGATGGCACCCGCTCCGGCACCGGCCAGCTCATCGGCTCGTCGTCGGCGGACCACCGCAACTCCAGCGGCTACGTGCTGGCCGGCCCGGAGTACCTGACCATGTTCAACGGCCAGACCGGCGCGATCGCATCCACCGTCAGCTATGACCCGCCGCGTGGCACGGTGTCGTCCTGGGGCGACTCGTACGGCAACCGGGTGGACCGGTTCCTCGCCGGCACCGCGTACCTGGACGGGCAGCGCCCCTCGCTGATCATGGCCCGGGGCTACTACACCCGCGCGGTCGTCGCCGCCTGGGACTTCCGCAACGGCACGCTGACCAGGCGCTGGACGTTCGACTCGAACTCCTCCGGCAACGGCGCCGCCGCCGGCCAGGGCAACCACCAACTCTCCGTCGCCGACGTCGACGCCGACGGCCGTCAGGAGATCGTCTACGGCGCCGCCACCATCGACGACAACGGCCGGCTGCTCTACTCCACGGGCAACGGGCACGGCGACGCCATGCACGTCGGTGACCTCGACCCGGGCCGCGCCGGCCTGGAGGTCTTCAAGGTCGACGAGGACGCGAGCAAGCCCAGTTCCTGGTTCGCCGACGCGCGTACCGGTCAGATCCTCTGGTCCACACCGGCCTCCGGTGACAACGGCCGTGGCGTCTCCGCGGACATCTGGGCCGGCAGCCCCGGCGCGGAGTCGTGGTCGTCGGCCGTCGGCGGGTTGGCCAACACCAGGGGGCAGAACGTGGGACGCAAGCCGTCGTCGACGAACTTCCTCGCCTGGTGGGACGGCGACCCGGTACGCGAACTGCTGGACGGCACGAAGATCGACAAGTACGGCACCGGCGGCGAGACCCGACTGCTCGATGGCAGCGGGGTGGCGTCCAACAACGGCACCAAGTCCACCCCGGCGCTCTCCGGCGACATCCTCGGTGACTGGCGGGAGGAGGTGATCTGGCGGACCACCGACAGCCGGGCGTTGCGCATCTACAGCACGCCCACGCCGACCAGCACCCGGATCCACACCCTGATGCACGACCCGCAGTATCGGGTGGCGGTCGCCTGGCAGAACACCGCCTACAACCAGCCGCCACACCCGGGGTTCTTCATCGGCGACCAGATGGCCAGCCCACCCACCCCGAACATCTACCTACGTTGATCTGACCCCTGGCGGTCCCGAACGGGGTCGCCTAGGGTGGCAGGCACCGGGCCGCAGCCGCGGAATCCGCTCAGCTCCGGCCCGGTGCGCCACACCGCGGCATTCCCGACCCGTCCCGACCGGGGATGCCGTACCACCACCGGCACCAACATTAGGCAGCGTCGGGGTCGTGGGGGTGACGCTGACGTGAAGATCGTGTTTCATGCCTCCCGGCGCAGACCACCCGCCACCTGCTCGGCAATCAATTCGTAGGACCGCACCCGGTCGGCGACGTCGTAGACGAGCGTGGTCAGCATCAGCTCGTCCGCGCCGGTGCGCTCCACCAACTCGGTGAGCTGCCGGCGCACCGTCTCCGGCGAGCCCATCGCCTGACCGTCGCGGCGTTGCAGGACGAACTCCCGCTCGATCTCGGAGTACGGGTACGCCGCCGCCTCGTCGGGCGTCGACAGCGGCTCCGGCCGACCGGAGCGCAGCTTCAGGAACGACAGCGCGCTCGGCCCCGCCAGCCACTCGGCCCGCTCGTCGGTCTCCGCGCACACCGCGTTGACCGCCACCATCGCGTACGGCTTGTCCAACCACTGCGATGGCCGGAAGTTCTGCCGGTACAGGGCCAGCGCCGGCAGCGTGTTCGCCGAGCTGAAGTGGTGCGCGAAGGAGAACGGCAGGCCCAGCAGCCCGGCGAGTTGGGCACTGAAACCACTGGAACCCAGCAGCCACACGGCCGGCTGCTCACCGCGACCCGGCGTGGCGATGATCTGCCCCGGCTTCTCGCCGCTGAAATAGTTCATCAGGTCGGCCAACTCGCGCGGGAAACCCTCCGCCGACAGGCCCTCCATGGTGCGCCGCAACGCCAGCGCCGTCACCTGGTCGGTGCCCGGCGCCCGGCCGATGCCCAGGTCGATCCGACCGGGGTGCAGCGCCTCCAGGGTGCCGAACTGCTCGGCCACCACCAGCGGCGCGTGGTTGGGCAGCATCACCCCGCCCGATCCGAGGCGGATCGTCGACGTGTTCGCCGCCAGGTGCGCCAGCAGCACCGCGGGGGCGGAGCTGGCGATCGCCGGCATGTTGTGGTGCTCGGCCACCCAGAACCGGTGGTAGCCCAGCTCCTCCGTGCGGCGGGCCAGCTCGGTGGTCGCCTCCAGGGCCGCGCCGGCGGTGGTGCCCTTGGCGACCGGGGCAAGATCAAGAACAGACAACGGTACGGTGATCACACGCAGTGCCAACTCCCCGGCCCGCCCGTTCATTCCACCGCCGCTCACCCCATCCCACGTGCCTGTTCGAAGATCAGACTGGTCTGGGTGTGCTGCACCACCGGGTCCACCGCCAGGTGATCGAGCACGAAGTCGCGCAGCGCGTCACCGGACGCCGCCCGCACGTGCAGCACGTAGTCCTCCGCACCCGCCACGTGGAACACCGACACCACCCCCGGCAGCCGCACCGACCGGGCCCGGAAGGCGTCCACGGCGGCCCGCTCGTGCGCGGTCAACCGCACCGACACCAACGCCTGCAACGGCAGACCGAGCGCGGCCGGGTCCACCTCGGCGTGGAAACCACGGATCGCGCCCCGGTCCCGCAGCGCCCGGGTACGGGTCAGGCATGTCGACGGCGCCACCCCCACCCGCTCGGCGAGGGCATTGTTCGGCAGGCGACCATCCGCGGCCAACTCGGTCAGGATGGCCCGGTCCACCTCGTCCAGGGCCGGATACGGCCGCACATCGTTCGGCGCAGAAGACATCCGGCCATCCTCGCCCGAATCCACGAACGAAACCAGGGCCAACTCCAGAATCATCTGCCGACCCATTGCCTCCTGGCAGGTGGATGTTCGAACCTACCGGCATGACAACGATGGACACCCGGGCCGTACACGCCGGCCGCGACGACCTGCGCACCCTCGGCGTGCACGTACCACCCATCGACCTGTCCACCACCAACCCCCTGCCCTCGGTCGACGACGGCGGCGCCGCGTACGAGCAACTCGCCACCGGCGGCACCCTCCCCACCGACGGCGGCGCCGTCTACCAACGGCTCTGGAACCCCACGGTCGCCCGCTTCGAAACCGCCCTCGCCGAGCTGGAAGGCACCACGCAGGCCGTCGCCTTCGCCAGTGGCATGGCCGCCCTCACCGCAACCCTGCTCGCCGCCGCCCGCGACGACCGCCGGCACGTCGTCGCCGTCCGACCCCTCTACGGCGGAACCGACCACGTCCTCGCCACCGGCCTGCTCGGCACCACTGTCACCTGGGCCCGCCCGCACGAGGTCGCCGCCGCCATCCGCCCCGACACCGCGCTCGTCATCGCCGAGACACCCGCCAACCCCACCCTCGACCTGGTCGACATCGCCGCCCTCGCCGCCGCGGCCGGCGACGTCCCGCTGCTCGTCGACAACACCGTCGCCACCCCCGTCCTGCAACAACCCGCCCGACACGGCGCCACCCTCGTCCTGCACAGCGCCACCAAGAGCATCGGTGGGCACGGCGACGTGCTGGCCGGCGTCGTCGCCTGCGACGACGACTGGGCCGTGCGACTACGCCAGGTCCGCGCCGTCACCGGCGCGATCCTGCACCCGCTCGGCGGCTACCTGCTGCACCGCGGCCTGCAAACCCTGCCGCTGCGCGTGCGCGCCCAGCAGGCCAGCGCCGAGAAACTCGCCGGCTGGCTCGCCGGCCACCCCGCCGTACACCGGGTGCACCACCCCTCGACGCACGACCCGGCGGCGCTGGTCGGCCGCCAGATGTCCGGACCCGGCAGCCTGCTCGCCTTCGAGGTACGCGGCGGCGCACCCGCCGCGGCCGCCGTCGCCGGCGCCTGCCAGCTCATCACCCACGCGGTGTCCCTCGGCGGCGTCGACACCCTGATCCAGCACCCCGCCTCGCTCACCCACCGCCCCGTCGAGGGCGACGCGAAACCCGCGGCCGGCCTGCTGCGCCTCTCGGTCGGCCTGGAAGACCCCGAGGACCTGCGCGCCGACCTCGCCGCCGCCTTCGACACGATCGCCTGATCAGCGCAGCTCGCGGTTGCCCAACACCCGGGTCGGCGAGCCCTCCCGGGTCACCCGCAACATCGCCCGACCGATCCCGTCGGTGGTGGTCACCTGGTTCGGCAGCAACCGCCGCAACACCGGAAACAGCGGACGCGTGACCGCGTACCCCAGCCGGTACCACCGGGTCTTCGACACCGCCCCGTACGTCGGCTGGATGAAACCCGGTCGCGCCGCGTAGCCGTTGGGCAGCAGCTCGATGATCGCGTTCTCGGCGCGACCCTTGACCCGCGCCCACATCACCCGGCCCCGACCCGACGAGTCGGTCCCCTGCCCCGAAACGTAGACGAAGGTGACCTGCGGGCTCACCTCCGCCAACAGTCGCGCCGCCGCGAGCGGATAGTCGTAGCTGACCCGCGTGTACGCCGCCTCGTCCAGACCCAACGAGGACACCCCCAGGCAGTAGAAACAGGCGTCCACACCGGTCAGGTCGGCCCGCACCGGGTCCAACTCGCCCACGTCGGCGACGGTCAGCTCCCGCAGCCTCGGATCCTGCCGACCGGTCGGTCGGCGACCCACCGTCACCACCTCCCGCACGTCGTCGGCGAGCAGACACTCCCGCAACACGCCCTGGCCGACCATGCCGGTCGCGCCGAAAACAACAACCCGCATCGGTTTGCACCCCTGTCGTCGACCCGGCAACCGGCCATCCGCCCGCGCGTCGGTCAGGCTCCCACGATCGACGTGATCCGCGCGACAGGCGATCAGGATTTCGGGCCGACGTGCCGGTCCAGGGCGGCGACAGCGGCCCGCCGCGCCACCGAGAGCGAGTTGCGCCGGTTCATCCGCCAGGCGATGCCCAGCAGGTCGAGACTCCACTGGCACAGCGCCATGATGTCGGTCGACTCGTTGACGAACATGTAGCGCGGATAGACGTACACCCGGCCGCGCATGGTCACCCGGTTGGCGATGCGGCAGCCGTCGGAGTGGAACAGGCCGCGCAGGAAGTCACCCGGGTGGGCGGCAACGAGATCGCGCTGCCAGTCGGCAAGGACGATCGGCCGTTCGTGCTTCCTGCCGGGACCATGCTGGGGAAGCAGGCATGGCCAGTGCTTGGCGGAACTCTGCACGCTGACGCAACCAGGCTGCTGGACACGCTGGACCTTCGCCGCGAGCACCTGCCGCATGCTGGCGTCGCACGCCTCGATCAAGCCCGGCCAACTACTGCTGCAAGCGATGCGCAGCACCGGTACTCGTGCGGAGGTGACGAGATGCCCGTCGCCCAGGTAGAGACCGAGCAGGTAGAGGTATGCAGATGGAGCTGTCTGATTCTCGACCTCGGGCCGGCAGCGAAAGCAACGAAGCTCGCTGCTGGACCTTCTCGGCTTGACCTCGTGCTTGCACCAGCCCCTGACCGTCGGGTACGGAAGTCTCAGACGTCTGGCAACCTCGGCGACCGTACTGCCAGCGAGGTGCTCCTGCCGCGCACGAATGCGTAGTTCAGGTGGATGCACATCACGATTTTGGAACAGCCGTACGACACTTTTGGTGCCCCCGGTGGGAGTCGAACCCACACTGTCGGAGGTTTGAGCTCCGTTTCTCTGCCGGTTGGAATACGGGGACGCTTGGCCGAGTGCTCTGGTGGCCTCACATAGGATACCTACTACGCTGAGGGCGGTGACACCCGGCTGGGCGGGTGACGCGTTCGAACTGGTGGGGGTAGGGCTGGTGGCTGAGATGCCGACGGATGCCGAGCGCAGGCGCGTACTGATCGCCGAGGATGAGGCGCTGATCCGGCTGGACCTCGCCGAGATGCTCGTCGAAGAGGGTTACGAGGTGGTGGGGGAGGCCGGTGACGGCGAGACCGCCGTCCGCCTCGCCGAGGAGCTGAAGCCCGACCTGGTCATCCTCGACATCAAGATGCCGATCATGGATGGGTTGGCCGCCGCCGAGCGAATCGCCGGCGCACGGATCGCCCCGGTGATCATCCTGACCGCGTTCAGCCAGCGTGACCTCGTGGAGCGGGCGCGGGCGGCGGGCGCGATGGCGTACCTGGTGAAGCCTTTCCAGAAGAGCGACCTGGTCCCGGCGGTGGAGATCGCGCTGTCGCGCTACTCGGAGGTCGCGGCCCTGGAGGCGGAGGTCGCGAGCCTGACCGACCGTCTGGAGATCCGCAAGGCGGTGGAGCGCGCCAAGGGTGCGCTGATGACCACGTACGGGATGACCGAGCCGCAGGCATTCAAGTGGATCCAGCGCACGGCGATGGACCACCGGATGACCATGAAAGAGGTTGCCGAGCGGATCCTCGCGGAGACCGCCGGCGGCGAGGTGTCCCAGCAGCCGACCGTCTGAGTCCCCGATCCGTTCGATCCGGGCCGCGCCGGGGCCACCGCGCGCGACTCCCGGTGGTTAGCATCGACGGGTGTCCGTCCGACGGGTGATCGCGGTGTTCGGCCTCTTCGCGCTGTTGTTAGCCGGCGGTTGCGACGGGCCGACCGCGCCGGGCCGCGCCGGTGCGACGCCGGCCATCGCGCCGGCGCTACGGCCGGGTTGGCAACCCCTGGCGCTGCCGGCGCCGCCGGGTGGTGCGGGCCGCCTTCTGGTTCGCGACGCGACGTCGTGCGCGGGTCGGTGGTTCCTGGTCGGTGGCGTGCTCGACGCACAGGGCGGCACCCGTCCGGCGGCCTGGACCAGCGTGGACGGTACGACGTGGACGGTCCAACCGGTGCGTGCGGATTCCTTCTACGGTCGGCAGAACGTGTTCCTGTCGGTGGCGTGCCGCGATGGTAAGGCGGCGTTGATCGGCGCCAAGGTCGGCGGCGCGCACGGCAATCCGCGGGTGAGCACGTGGCGTCAGGTGGCCGATGGCGCGCTGGTCGAGGTGCAGGCGTCGTTCGAGACGTACGGCGGGCCGACGGCGGTGAACGTGTCCCGGCTGACGGCGGGTGCGCCGGGCTGGTTGATCGTCGGCAACCGTTCGGCGGGTGCGGCGTCCTGGGTGTCGGCACCGGCCGCGGCGGAGTTCGCGCTCGTCGAGGGTGCGCCGGAGTTGGCCAGTGACCCGGCGGGGGTGACCTGGGCGTTCGACGCGGTGGCGACGTCGTCGGGTTGGCTGGCGGTGGGTGGTTTGCTGCCGGCTGGCCGGATCGACCGTGACCCGGCGGTGTGGTCGTCGCCGGACGGGCGCTCGTGGCGGCGCACGGTGTTGCCGGGCGGTTCGGAGTACGAGGAGTTGCAGCGGGTGACGCTTGTCGGCGGGGTGCCGGTGGCGGTCGGGCTGCGCGGGGCGACGTTCGGGGCGTGGCGGCAGGAGGCCGGGGGCTGGGTGGCCGGCGGGACGTTCGGGCGGTGGGCCGGGGCCGGGGTGCAGGCTGTGGCGTCGCTGGTGTCGTCCGGGGATCGGCTGTTCGCCGCGGTGACCGATGGCGCACGGCACTCGGTGTGGGTGTCGACGGATCTGGGTGGGTCGTGGCGGGAGGTCGCGATGCCGCTGGGTGTGTCGGCGGGCGTCGACCGGGACGTGACGCTGGTGGCGGTGGGCGACCGGTGGTGGTTGGCGGCGGACGACGGCTCGCGGGCCGGGCTGTGGTGGGCGTCCGGTCCGGGAGTCTGAAAGCCGACGCTTCGCCCGCAGCTGTGCTTCGTCCGGCTGTTATCGCTGTTCAGGGTGGGTCCTGTGGGGCTGTGGTGGCCCCTGTGAGCGTGGCCGGACGCCCTCTGGACCCGGGCTTAAGGACCAACTGGCGGATTCGCCTGTTACGGGCATCGACATGATTGCCCACGTCTTCGTAACGGTTTCGCAGACCCCGCCTTCAGGCCTTCCGGGACGGTATGTCGTGTCGGTACGCTCCGCCATCACGAGCCGTAACGCAGGGGGAGTCCCTGCGGGGTGGGTGGAATTGCGGTCTGCGTGCTGTCGCCGTCGCAACGGGTCAGTCGCGTCCGCATCTGGAGGAGGTCAGTAGCCGTGAGGCGAAGCTATGTACGGGCGCTGGGCACCGTTGCGCTCGCCGCGACCCTGGTGGTCGCGGCTGGTTGCCAGGATTCCGGTGGTGGCGACGATAAGGCCGCGTCCGGTAGTTGCGGTGGCAAGATCGCGATCTTCGGCGCGTTCACGGGTGACAACGCGGGTCTGGTGATCCCGTCGCTCAACGGCGCGGAGCTCGCCTTGGAGCAGTTCAACGCGGCCAACCCGAACTGCAAGGTCACCATGCAGCGGTTCGACACCCAGGGTGACCCTGCGGTGGCGACCCCGTTCGCGAACCAGATCGCGTCGGACAACTCGTTCCTCGGTGTCATCGGTGGTCACTTCTCCGGTGAGTCGGACGCGACGATGCCGATCTACCAGGCCGCCGGCCTGGCGATGGTCAGCCCGTCCGCGACCCGGGCGGACCTGACCCAGAAGGGCAACACGTCCTTCTACCGCGTGGTCGGCAACGACGGCACGCAGGCCGGCGCGGTGGCGAGCTACCTGAAGACGCAGAACGCGCAGAAGGTCTTCCTCGTCGATGACGCCAGCGCGTACGGCGCGGGCATCACCGAGGAGCTGGGCAAGCAGCTCGGCCCGCTGATCGTGAACAAGGACAAGATCCAGGAGCGGCAGGCGCAGTTCGACGCCACCATCTCCAAGATCAAGGCCGCGCAGGCGGACTTCGTCTTCTACGGCGGTTACACCCGTGAGGCCGCTCCGCTGGTGAAGCAGATGCGCGCCGCCGGTGTCCAGGCCAAGTTCGTCGGCCCGGACGGTCTCTACGACCCGGCGTTCCCGAAGGGTGCCTCCGGTGGCGCCGAGGGCTCGATCATCACCTGCCCGTGCCTCCCGCCCGACAAGGCCGGCGGCACCTTCTCGGCCGACTACAAGAAGAAGTACGGCATCCCGCCGGGCTCCTACGGTGCCGAGGGCTTCGACGGCGCGACGGTCTTCCTGGACGCCTTCAAGGCCGGCAAGAAGACCCGCGCCGACATCCTGGCGTTCGTGAAGTCGTACGACAAGCAGGGTGTGTCGAAGTACATCAAGTTCGACTCCAAGGGTGACGTCGACCCGACGAAGGTCGTCATCTGGGCCTACCAGGTCAAGGGCGAGGCCATCGAGCCGCTGCAGGAGCTCAAGCTCAGCTGACGCCCACGAAATGGAGTGCGGCCGGGGTGTTTCGCCCCGGCCGCACTCGATTCAAGGAGACCCCCGGTGCATTTCGATGAACTGATCGGCCATCTCGGCCAGCACACGGTCGACGGCCTGTCCAAGGGCGCCATCTACGCCCTGATCGCCCTTGGCTACACCCTCGTCTATGGCGTCCTTCGTCTGATCAACTTCGCGCACTCCGAGGTCTTCATGGTCGGCACCTTCGCGGTGCTGATCCTGTGGACCCAGCTCGGCGTGCAAAATAACCCGCCTGTCGGCCAGGCGATCCTCTTCCTGGTGCTCGGTCTGGTCGTCGCGGCGGTCGCCTCGGGCGGTACCGCTCTCGCGCTGGAGCGGATCGCGTACCGGCCGTTGCGGCGCAAGAACGCGCCGCCGTTGATCTTCCTGATCACCGCGATCGGCCTGTCGCTGGTCTTCGTGGAGCTCTTCGGGCAGGTGCTGCCCAAGCTGCTCGGTGGTGTGCTGCCGGATGTGTTCGGCCGGCCCCGGCAGATCGTCGGTATGCCGACGATCATCCAGCAGGAGACCCTGTTCACCATCGGCAACACCGCGATCACGAACATCCAGCTGATCGTCTTCGTCGCGGCGGTGGCGATGATGGCCCTGCTGGACTGGTTCATCAACCGCACCCGCTACGGGCGGGGTGTGCGGGCGGTGGCCCAGAACCCGGAGACCGCCGCGCTGATGGGCGTCAACCAGGAACGCGTGATCATGCTGATCTTCGTGCTGGGTGGCATCATGGCCGGCGCCGCCGCGCTGTTGTGGAGCATGCGGTTCGGCTTCACGCAGAACAGCATCGGTTTCGTGCTGGGTCTGAAGGCGTTCACCGCCGCGGTGCTCGGCGGCATCGGCAACCTGCGCGGTGCGCTGCTGGGTGGCCTCTTCCTCGGCATCGTCGAGGTGTACGGCGCCACGCTCTTCGCCTCCAACTGGGAGGACGTCATCGCCTTCGTGGTGCTGATCGTGGTGCTGATGTTCCGGCCCACCGGCCTGTTGGGTGAATCGCTCGGGAGGGCCCGCGCATGATCGACAAGATTCGCTCCGCAGACCGTCGCCGGGTCGGCGCGCTGACCTCGGTCGGCGACCGCTGGCGGGCGCTCACGAAGTGGCAGCAGGCGATCGGCCTGGCCGCCTTCGTGGCGATCCTCTACTACCTGCCGCTGCTCGGCATCCCGGGTCTGACCTGGTTGCGTACCGACTCGATCGAGGGCGGCAACAACTGGGCGGGCGTGCTCTTCGTCTGCGCCATCTACGTGCTCGTCGCGATCGGGCTGAACGTGGTGGTCGGCCTCGCCGGTCTGCTCGACCTGGGCTACATCGGCTTCTTCGCCATCGGGGCGTACAGCGTGGCGCTGTTCGGTTCGGTGAACTCGCCGGTGGTCAAGTGGATCCAGCAGGAGTTCAACCTGCCGCCGACCTGGGCGGTGACCTGGGCGATCTGCCTGTTCATCGCGATCGTGCTGACGATGATCTCCGGGGTGCTGCTGGGCTGGCCGACGCTGCGGTTGCGCGGTGACTACCTGGCCATCGTGACGCTGGGCTTCGGCGAGATCATCCGGATCGTCGCGCGCAACGCCACCGGGCTGACCAACGGGCCGGTCGGTATCTCGGCCATCCCCGGTCCGGAGGGCGCCCCGTCGGCGGACAACAAGGTCTTCGGTCTGATCGACGCGAAGCCCTGGTACTGGTTGGCGATCACCTTCGTGCTGGTCATGGTGTTCCTGGTGCGTCGACTGGAGCACAGCAGGGTCGGCCGGGCGTGGTTGGCCGTCCGTGAGGACGAGGACGCCGCAGCGGTGATGGGTGTGTACCCGTTCAAGTTCAAGCTGTGGGCGTTCGCCATCGGTGCGGCGCTGGGCGGCCTGTCGGGCTTCCTGTTCGGCAGCCGGAACGCGTTCATCGACCCGACCCAGTTCAACGCGAACCTGTCCATCCTGTTCGTCGCCATGGTCGTGGTCGGTGGTTCCGGCAACATGATCGGCGTCTCGCTCGGCGCGGTGCTGCTGGCGTACCTGCCGGAGCGGTTCCGCGACTTCGCCGACTACCGGTGGCTGGTCTTCGGCCTGGCCATGGTCCTGGTGATGATCCTGCGTCCGCAGGGTCTGGTCCCGAGTCGGCGGCGTGCCCGCGAGTTGAAAGACCGCGCGGCGGAGGCAGAGGAGGTGCCCGCTCGTGTCTGATCTGACCACCAGCACCGCGACGCCGAAGATCCCGACTCAGGCGGGGCCTCGGTCGGTGCTGCTCGAAGTCGACGACGTCACGCTCCGCTTCGGCGGCGTGGTCGCCCTCGACAAGATCAATTTCCAGATCTACGAGGGCGAGATCCTCGGCCTCATCGGGCCGAACGGCGCCGGCAAGACCACCAGCTTCAACGTGATGACCGGGGTCTACAAGCCGACGTCGGGGGCGGTCACGTTCCGCGGTCAGCGCGTGACCGGCCGCAAGCCGCACCAGATCAGCCAGTTGGGCATCTCCCGGACGTTCCAGAACATCCGGCTCTTCCCGGAGATGACCGCACTCGAGAACGTGATGGTCGGCACCGACTCCCGGCACAAGACGAGCGTTCCCGGGGCGCTGTTCCGGCTCTACCGGGTGCGACCGAAGCCGGAGGAGCTGCCGCAGGTCACCGCCGCGTCCGGGATCGCCCGGACCTGGCAGCAGGTGCGCCTGTCGGCCGCGAAGATCTTCGGTCTGTCCCGGCACATCCTGGAGGAGCGGGCGGCCGAGGCCAAGGCGCTCGAGTTGCTGCGCTTCGTCGGGATCGCCGACCGGGCCAACGACGAGGCGCGCAACCTGCCGTACGGCTACCAGCGCCGACTGGAGATTGCCCGCGCGCTGGCCACCGAGCCGAAGCTGATCTGCCTGGACGAGCCGGCCGCCGGCTTCAACCCAGCGGAGAAGGAGGAGCTCCTCACCCTGATTCGCCAGATCCGTGACATGGGCCTCACCGTCCTGCTCATCGAGCACGACATGCGGCTGGTCATGGGTGTCACGGACCGGATCGTGGTGCTGGAGTTCGGCCGCAAGATCGCCGAGGGTGCGCCCGCGGAGGTCAGCCGCGATCCGAAGGTGATCGCCGCGTACCTGGGGGAGCCCGCCGATGACGCTGCTTGAGCTGGAGAACGTCGCCGTCGCGTACGGGCGGATCGAGGCGCTGCACGGGATCAACCTCACCGTCAACGAGGGTGAGGTGGTGGCTCTGATCGGCGCGAACGGCGCCGGAAAGACCACCACCATGCGGGCCATCTCCGGGACCAGGTCACTGGCCGCCGGGAAGATCACGTTCAACGGCGAGGACATCAGCAAGCTCCGGGCCGACCTGCGGGTGGTCCGGGGGTTGTGTCAGTCGCCCGAGGGACGGCAGATCTTCCCGGGTATGACGGTCATGGAGAACCTGGACATGGGGGCGTACACCCGGCGGGACTCCGCCGGCATCGCCTCCGACCTGGACCGGGTGTTGACCCTCTTCCCGCGGCTGGCCGAGCGGCGCAAGCAGGCCGGTGGCACCCTCTCCGGCGGCGAGCAACAGATGCTCGCGGTCGGGCGGGCGCTGATGAGCCGACCGAAGCTGCTGCTGCTCGACGAGCCGTCGATGGGTCTGGCCCCGTTGGTGATCCGGCAGATCTTCGACATCATCACGGAGATCAACCAGCAGGGCATGACGATCCTGCTTGTGGAACAGAACGCCCAGCAGGCGTTGTCGCGGGCACACCGCGGCTACGTGCTGGAGACCGGTCAGATCGTGAAGGAGGGGTCCGGTCAGGACCTGCTGCACGATCCGTCGGTCAAGGAGGCGTACCTCGGCGTGGCCTGAGCCACCCGAGCGGCGGCCGGTCATCCCTTCCGGGGGTGGCCGGCCGTCGGCGTTCGGGCCGGCGGCTGTTCTCGCCCCGGTTCACTCGGTGCCGCCGGCCAGGGATGTCGGTGCGACGGACTAGAGTCGCTGCCGTGACAGCTACGACGCCGCGCCTGCTCCTCGTCGACGGACATTCCCTGGCATACCGGGCCTTCTTCGCCCTGCCTGTGGAAAACTTCTCCACCACGACGGGTCAGCCGACCAACGCGGTGTATGGCTTCACCTCCATGCTGATCAACGTGCTGCGTGACGAGCAGCCCACCCACATCGTCGTGGCCTTCGACGTCTCCCGCCGGTCCTTCCGCACCGAGAAGTACGCGGAGTACAAGGCCGGCCGCAGCGAGACCCCGACCGACTTCAAGGGCCAGGTCAGCCTGGTCAAGGAGGTCCTGGCCGCACTCCAGATCCCGGTGGTGGAGATGGAGGGCTACGAGGCCGACGACGTCATCGCCACGCTCGCCTGCCAGGCCCGCGACCAGGGCATGTCGGTGCTCATCAGCAGCGGTGACCGCGACGCGTTCCAACTGGTCGACGACCAGATCACCGTCCTCTACCCGCGCAAGGGCGTCTCCGACCTGGCCCGGATGGACCCGGCGGCGATCGAGGCGAAGTACGGCGTGCCGCCGCAGCAGTACCGGGACCTCGCCGCGCTGGTCGGCGAAACAAGCGACAACCTGCCCGGCATCCCCGGCGTCGGCCCGAAGACCGCGGCCAAGTGGATCGCCACGTACGGCGGGGTGGAGGGCGTGATCGCCCGCGCCGACGAGATCAAGGGCAAGGCCGGCGACAGTCTGCGGGAGCGGCTCGCCGACGTGATCCGCAACTACGAGATCAACCGCCTCGTCTCCGACCTGGAGCTGCCGCTGCGCCCGGAGGACGCCCGCTGGGCCGGCTGGGACCGGGAGGCGGTGCACCAGGTCTTCGACACCCTGGAGTTCCGCATCCTGCGCGACCGTCTCTACCAGTACCTGGAGGCGGTCGAGCCGGAGGCCGAGTCCGGCTTCGACCTCACCGGCGAGGTGCTCACCGAGCCCGGCGCGCTCGCGGGGTGGCTGACCACGCACGCCCCGACCGGCATCCCGGTCGGGTTGGCGGTCAAGCTCGACAGCGGTCCCAACCGCCGGCACACCGCCCCCATCCTCGCGCTGGCGTTGGCCACCGCGGGTGGTGCGGCGGCCTGGGTCGACCCCACGCGGCTCGACGCCACCGACGAGAATGCCCTGGCCGGCTGGTTGGCCGACGCGCAGCGGCCCAAGGTGCTGCACGACAGCAAGCCGGCCGTGCTGGCCTGCGCCGCGAACGGCTGGCAGCTCGCCGGCATCGTCCGCGACACGCAGATCGCCGCGTACCTGGCCCGCCCCGACCAGCGGTCCTACGACCTGACCGACCTGGCGCTGCGCTACCTGCACCGGGAGCTGCGGGTGGACGTCCCGGAGTCCGGTCAGCTCACCCTCGACGGGCTCGGCGACGAGGGCGTAGCCGAGCAGAACCTGATGCTCCAGGCCCGGGCCACCCTCGACCTGGCCGACGCGATCGACGCCGAGCTGTCCCGTGACGGCGAGCAGTCCGCCCGGCTGATGGCCGGGGTGGAGCTGCCGCTGATGCGGGTGCTGGCCGGCATGGAGCGCACCGGCATCGCCGCCGACACGCACTACCTGTCCGAATTGGAGGCGGACTTCGCCGCCGAGGTGAAGGCCGCCGCGCAGGGCGCGTACGAGGCGGTGAACCGGGAGTTCAACCTCGGCTCGCCCAAGCAGTTGCAGGAGATCCTCTTCACCGAGCTGGGCCTGCCCAAGACCAAGAAGATCAAGACGGGTTACACCACCGACGCCGACGCCCTGCAGTGGCTCTACGCGCAGCAGCCGCACCCGGTGCTGGCCCACCTGCTGCGCCACCGGGACGTGGCCAAGCTCAAGTCGACAGTCGACGGGCTGCTCAAGTCGGTCTCCGACGACGGCCGGATCCACACCACGTTCAACCAGACGGTGGCGGCCACCGGGCGGCTCTCCTCCACCGAGCCCAACCTGCAGAACATCCCCATCCGCACCGAGGAGGGCCGGCGGATCCGCCGGGCCTTCGTGGTGGGTGAGGGGTACGAGTGCCTGCTCACCGCCGACTACAGCCAGATCGAGATGCGCATCATGGCGCACCTGTCCTCGGACGACGCGCTGATCGAGGCGTTCAACTCCGGCGCCGACTTCCACGCCGCCACCGCCTCGTCGGTCTTCGGGGTGCCAGTCGACGAGGTCAGCGCCGACCAGCGCCGCAAGATCAAGGCCATGAACTACGGCCTGGCGTACGGGCTGAGCGCGTTCGGCCTGTCCCAGCAGCTCACCATCAGCACCGAAGAGGCCCGCGGGCTGATGGAAAACTACTTCGCCGGTTTCGGCGGGGTGCGCGACTACCTGCACCAGGTGGTCGCGAAGGCCCGTCAGGACGGCTACACCTCCACCATCCTGGGGCGCCGCCGCTACCTGCCCGACCTGGTCAGCGACAACCGGCAACGCCGCGACATCGCCGAACGGATGGCCCTCAACGCCCCGATCCAGGGCTCCGCCGCCGACATCATCAAGGTGGCGATGCTGCACGTCGACACCGCGCTGGGCGAGGCCGGGCTGCGCTCGCGGATGCTGTTGCAGGTGCACGACGAGCTGGTCTTCGAGGTCGCCCCCGGCGAGCGGGAGGCGTTGGAGGCACTGGTCCGGCGGGAGATGGGCGAGGCGTACCCGCTGTCGGTGCCCCTGTCGGTGTCGGTCGGCGACGGGCTCGACTGGAACAGCGCTGATCACTGATTGTTGGTTGCGGTGTGGGGGTTCCGGGGCAGCCCGACCCGCTCCGGGTGGTCAGGCTTGATCCCTGCGCGGGTCGGGCTGCCCCGGAACCCCTGACCGGTCGCCCTGGTCGTGGTCGCCCGTGTGCCGGGAGGACCCTGACCAGGTTGCTCTGGTGACGGCCGTTGGCCTCGTGGGCGTCGGCCAGGTCGAGCGCCCCCGTCCCGCCGGCCCCGCCCGCCCGGCGGGCACCGTTTCAAGATCTGCGCAACTTCGGGGAAAGTGCTGGGTCGTGTCGTTGTGAGGCATCAACTTCACCGACGTTGCGCGGATCTTGCGCGAAGCACCTGTTACTTCATTGGGTCGTGGCCCCAGTTCATGAGGGACCAGCGCCACCTCGTGTCGCGGACGTTGCCGGAGGGGCGCTGTGCCATGTGCCGGCGGACGTACCCGACGACCTTGCGCATGTGCTTGTAGTCGCCCTCGGACAGGTCGCCACGTTTGCGCCGGAGCAGGTTGATGATCTTCCGGCCGGATTCGTGTCCGACGGACTCGCCGCCACCGGACCGGCCGCCCTTGTGCCAGCCAACCTGCTTCGACTCGTCGGTCTCCAGCCAGGTGGACAGCTCGCCGGGCTTCATGTTCACCGCCTCGGTGAACTCCCGGTAGGTGTCCCGGCCCTGGTCGTCAGCCTTGCTCATGACGCAGCGCCTCGGGTCGGTGGGCCACGTCGCGGCCCGTTCCGTCACTGCGAACCCGGTACTGCGGGTCGTCGGGGGCCGCGTTCACGGCCCGTCCGCGGATCCGCGTCCGCTCGGTGATCGTCTCCTGCACCACGCCGTACGCGCGGCTGCCGTGGGCCGACCAGGAAACCTGGTCGCCCTCGCGGAATCGCTGCTCGGCCATGCTCCTCGGCTACCCGACAGCGGCGCGACGAAACGGCAGGTCCGGGGACGCGCTACGGGGTGATCTCGGCGATCGGCAGCTTGATGTCGAACGGCTCGGCCAGCTCGATCACGTCGGCGCCGTCGGCGACCAGCTCGTACTGCCGCTCACCGCCGGGGCCCACCCGGTCGCCGATCCGGTACGCGTAGACGTGCACCGGGTCCTGCTCGATGCGCCAGTAGAACGGGATGCCGGCGGCGGCGTACTCGCCGGGCTTGGCGAACCTGTCGACCCGTCGCGTGCCGGGCGAGACGATCTCCACGGCGAGGACCACGTCCGCCGGACGCAGCGAGGATCGGGATGGCGCCACGCCGGCCCGCCGCAGGAGAACGTCCGGCTGTCGGCTGGTGTTGGGACTCAGCCCGACTCCGACGGCCTGAACGACCCGAAGGTCAGCCGGCACGTGTTGCAGCAGCCAGTGCGCAAGCAGGAACGAGATGTCTTGATGGCCCAGGGTGGGGGAGGGTTTTACCTGGATAACTCCGTCGACGAGTTCGACGCGGGGGGCGTCGTCCGGCAGGGTGAGCAGGTCCTCCAGCGTGTAGTCGGCACGCTGCTGCCGCATCGGATCCGGACGCCAGGGGCCAGGTGATGGGATGGGCTCGGCGCTCACGGGACGAACCTACCGGCGGTCGATGCGACGCAGGGCGGACTGCGGGTGCGACGCGCTCACCTCCCGGGCTTCTCGGTGACGAAGATGGCGGTGCCGGGGAAGAGCCGACCGCGCAACGGGCTCCACTGCCCCCAGACGCCCTCGTGCCCCTGCGGCCATTCCGGCTCCACCAGGTCCAGCAGCCGGAAGCCGGCGCCGACTAGCTCCCGGATCCGGTCGCCGAGGGTGCGGTGCTGCTCGACGTACGTGGCGACGCCGGCCTCGTCCTGCTCGACGTAGGGGGAGCGGTCGAAGTACGAGTGCACGGCGGTCAGCCCGCCCTCGCCGGGATCGTCGAGGAAGATCCACCGCATCGGGTGGGTCACCGAGAACACCCACCGTCCGCCGGGGCGCAGCACCCGGTGCACCTCGGCGAGCAGCGCCGCCGAGTCGTCCACGAACGGGATCGCGCCGAAGGCGGTGCAGGCGAGGTCGAACGACCGGTCGGCGAACGGCAGGGCGAGCGCGTCGGCCTGCACCAGCGGTACGCGTACCCCGGTGCGGTCGGCGGCCTTGGCGGCGTGCCGCAACATGCCGGCGGACAGGTCGAAGGCGACCGGCCGGGCACCCTGGGTGGCCAGCCAGCGGGCGGCGGAGGCCGCGCCGCAGCCAACCTCCAGCACCCTTCGACCGGGTAGGTCGCCGAGCAGCCGGGCATCGGCCTCGCGCAGGCCCTCCGGGCACCAGACGAAGTCCACGTCGCCGAGGAACGCGCCGTGCTCAGCCTGGTAGTCGTCGGCGTCGCTGTCCCACCAGCCGCGGTTGGCCCGCCGGGCCTCGGCGTCACCCACCCGGCGCCGGGTGACCCGGTTGTCGTCATCCACGCGCCCACGCTAGGCCCCAGCCGCCAGGTTGGGTGCGGCGGCGCGTCCACGATCGGCGCGAGTTCGCGAGTGCGGGGGGCGTGCGACGTCCGGGGCGGCTGTGACGCACGAGACAGCAGAGGTGTTTTCCGGGCGATTGTTCGTCTTTCGCAGGTCATCACACGGAGAGAAGCCGGGAGGGCTTGCACGCTGTGGTAATGCGCACGGTAGGCTAGACGATGCGCTCGCGGATCGCGTTGCCTCGGCAGGGAGCAGGTGCGCGGTCGACGGAGCCACATCATGATCTCACTAGGCGATCGTTCGGTGTGCCCGGCGACGGATCCGCTGGCGCGAACAGGTCACTGCGACACCAGCCTGCTGTGACAACCCACCGACCGGAGCAACCGCCCACATGACGAGCAGCATCGAGGCCCCCTCGAGCGCCACCCGGGTCACCCACGACGATCTCGGTTCCGAGGAGGCATTCCTCGCCGCGATCGACGAGACCATCAAGTACTTCAACGACGGCGACATTGTCGAAGGCACCGTCGTCAAGGTCGATCGGGACGAGGTCCTGCTCGACATCGGCTACAAGACCGAGGGCGTCATCCCCTCTCGTGAGTTGTCGATCAAGCACGACGTGGACCCTGCCGAGGTTGTGACGGTTGGCGACCACATCGAGGCCCTTGTCCTCCAGAAGGAGGACAAGGAGGGTCGTCTGATCCTCTCCAAGAAGCGGGCACAGTACGAGCGGGCCTGGGGCACGATCGAGAAGATCAAGGACGAGGACGGTGTCGTCCGCGGTTCGGTCATCGAGGTGGTCAAGGGCGGCCTCATCCTCGACATCGGGCTGCGCGGCTTCCTGCCCGCCTCCCTGGTCGAGATGCGTCGTGTGCGCGACCTGCAGCCGTACGTCGGGCGGGAGCTCGAGGCCAAGATCATCGAGCTGGACAAGAACCGCAACAACGTGGTCCTGTCCCGCCGGGCCTGGCTGGAGCAGACGCAGTCCGAGGTGCGCACCGAGTTCCTCAACAAGCTGCAGAAGGGCCAGGTCCGCAAGGGCGTCGTGTCCTCGATCGTCAACTTCGGCGCCTTCGTCGACCTTGGCGGCGTCGACGGTCTGGTGCACGTCTCCGAGCTGTCCTGGAAGCACATCGACCACCCGTCCGAGGTCGTCGAGGTGGGCCAGGAGGTCGAGGTCGAGGTCCTGGACGTCGACCTGGACCGCGAGCGGGTCTCGCTGTCGCTGAAGGCGACCCAGGAGGACCCGTGGCGGCAGTTCGCCCGCACCCACGCGATCCAGCAGATCGTGCCGGGTAAGGTCACCAAGCTGGTGCCGTTCGGTGCGTTCGTCCGCGTGGACGACGGCATCGAGGGCCTGGTCCACATCTCCGAGCTGGCCGAGCGCCACGTGGAGATCCCGGAGCAGGTCGTCCAGGTCGGCTCCGAGGTCATGGTCAAGGTCATCGATATCGACCTGGAGCGCCGCCGGATCTCGCTGTCGCTCAAGCAGGCCAACGAGGGCTTCGTCGAGGGCGAGGAGCACTTCGACCCGACCCTCTACGGCATGGCCGCGACGTACGACACCGAGGGCAACTACATCTACCCGGAGGGCTTCGACCCGGAGACGGGCGAGTGGCTCGAGGGGTACGACAAGCAGCGCGAGACCTGGGAGAACCAGTACGCGGAGGCTCGTCAGCGTTGGGAGGCCCACACCAAGCAGGTGCAGACCTCTCGGGCCGCCGACGCCGAGGCTGCCGCCAACCCGACTCCGGTCGTCCCGGCCGCTGCCGGTGGCGGCGGCGGTGGCACCACCTCTTCGTCCAGCCCGGCCCCGAGCCGGCAGGCCGAGGAGCCGGCCGGCACGCTGGCCACCGACGAGGCGCTCGCCGCTCTGCGGGAGAAGCTCGCCGGCGGCAAGTGACCCGCTGAACGACTGAACGACTGAACGACGACGGGCCCCGCCCCCGCGATCTCCGGATCGTCGGGGGCGGGGCCTTCGCCGTACGCCCCGTGCCCCGCGCCAGTCGCCGTACGCCCGCCCCGTGCCCCGGGGGGCGAGTCGCGGGCGCGCTGGGCCGGCGACCGGGGCGCTGTGGCGGGGCGTGCTGAGCGGCGGCCACGGCGCCGTGGCGGGCGTGCTGAGCGGCGGCCACGGCGCCGTGGCGGGCGTGCTGAGCGGCCGCCGTGGCGCCGTGGCGGGGCGCGCCGGGCGGCGACCGTGGCGCCGTGGCGGGGCGTTCTGGGCGGCGGCCGTGGCGCCGTGGGCTCCGCGGTTGGTGTGGACCGCCAAGATCGTGCTCGATCCATGATGTAGGTGCCTCCCGGACGCCACACACCACTACATCCTGGATCGAGCATGATCTTGGCGTGGGGCGTGGGGCGTGGGGCGTGGGGCGTGGGGCGTGGGGCGTGGGGCGTGGGAAAGCAGCGGCCGCAGATGGGGCGGGCTGGGGCCTCGCCGAGCCGGCGGTGGGTTTGGCGGCAGGGCTCGTGATCCGGTTGACTGGTCGGGTGCTGAGAGTGGGGTTGACCGGCGGGATCGGGTCGGGCAAGAGCGCGGTGGCGGCACGGCTCGTCGAGCGGGGCGCGGTGCTCATCGACGCCGACCGGGTGGCCCGCGAGGTCGTCGCCCCGGGGAGCGATGGGCTGGCCGAGATCGTTGCCGCCTTCTCCGAGACAGTGCTGGATGCCGATGGCGCCCTGGACCGTGCCGCGCTGGGCGCGGTGGTGTTCGCCGACGAGGCCGCCCGCCGTCGGCTGGAGTCGATCACCCACCCCCGGGTCCGGGCCCGCACCGCGGAGTTGGCCGCCGCGGCACCACCCGACGCGATCGTCGTCAACGACGTACCGCTGCTGGTGGAGGTGGGTCTCGCGCCCACGTACCACCTGGTGATCGTGGTGCAGACGGCCGTGACGACCCGACTGGAACGGCTGGTGCGCGGCCGGGGGATGGGGCGTGCGGAGGCCGAGCGGCGGATTGCCGCGCAGACCGACGACGCCCGCCGCCGGGCGGCTGCCGACGTGGTGCTCGGCAACGACGGGAGCCTGGTGGCGTTGCACGACGCCGTCGACGCGCTCTGGTCGCAGCGGCTGCTGCCCTACGAGGACAACCTGCGTCAGCGGCGGGTGGTCCCGCCGGGTGGTGGCGACCCGGTGGGGCCCGACACGAGTTGGCCCGAGCAGTACGCGCGGCTGGCCGCCCGGATCCGGCACACACTGGCCTCGGACGCCCTGCGGATCGACCACATCGGCTCGACCGCGGTGCCCGGCCTTACCGTCCAGGACGTCATCGACGTGCAGGTGGCCGTGCCGAGCCTCGTGGACGCCGACGGGGCGCTGGCCGACCGGCTGGCGAACGCCGGGTTCCCGCGGGTGCCGGGGCAGTGGTGGGACGATCCGCGCCCGGCCGGCAGTGGTCGGTGGGAGAAGCGGCTGCACGGCAGCGCGGACCCGGCTCGTCCGGTGCGTCTGCACGTGCGGCTGGAGGGGTCGCCGGGCTGGCGGTACGCGTTGCTGATGCGCGACCACCTGCGTGCCGACCCGGATCACCGGGCCGCGTACCTGCAGCTCAAGCGGGATCTGGTCGATGCGGCTCCGGTCACCGGCGACTCCGGCACGGCCCGGGACCCCTGGTTCGACGAGGAGTACCTGCGGGCCGAGCAGTGGGCCGCGCAGACCGGCTGGCGGCCCTGAGGGTCACGGGTCAGCGACGCCGGGGAGCCGGTGGTCGAGGCTTGGCAGGCGCTCGGGGCACCGGCGTCAGTCGGGGCACCACGGCGGGGTGGAGATCCAGTTGGGCCCACGTGTTGCCGTTGGTGTGCAGCTCCAGCCGCCGTAGCGACCCGTCGCGGTCGATCCAGTAGCGCAGCCGTCCGGCCGCCGGACCCGCCTCGACGACGTCCACGGCCCGTCCGGCGATGACGTCCTCGCGTACCCGCACGGCCGCGCCGCGTGGCCCGACCGACCCGGCCGCCACCGCGGCGTCGACGAGCAGGCTCACGTCGTCCCCACCGGATCGGGCGGCTCGCCACGCTCCGGCCGGGGGCGGCAGGGGTGGCCGGCCCGGCTCCTCCGCCGTGCCGCCGCCAGCGGCAGCCGCCGGCAGATCCGCCCGGGCCAGCCCAGCGGTGTCGCGGCGCAGCAGGGTCCGCCGATCCGGTGCGCCCAGGTCGGCGACCGTGAGGTACGCGGTACGCGCGGTCCAACTCAACCAGCCGGCACCCCGGAGGTTGGTGTCCGTGCCGGTCGGCGCGGTCAGCGTGACCGCCGCGCCGCCCTGGGCGCGTAGCCGGGCTGGCAGCCGATCCAGTCGACGCTGCTCGGCGTCGTTCAGTGCGCGGGGCAGACCGGGCCGGCCGCCGAGGGCGTCCACCGGCCGGAGGGTCGGCCGGTCCGCCCGGTGCAGGGTCACCGTGACCGGTCCGACGCCGGGCAGCCGGGTGACGAGCTTGTGCAGTCGGGCGTCCGGGTCGAGCCAGTACCGGGTCTGCCCGTCCGGCCCGGTGCTCGTCGACCCGACCTCCGGCGCGGGTGCCGCGGTGCTGCCCGCCGGTGTCCGGGCGAGCAGCGGTGCCTGGAGGACGTCCACCGGGCCGCCCGCCACGGTGTCCCGGGCGATCCAGCGCGCGGCGCCGTCCGGCACCGTCGGGGTCGCGTCCGGGCGGTCGGCGGCGAGGCCGAGGAGCAGGTCGAGCACCGCTGCCAGGCTCGCCCCGGACGGCAGGCGGTGCAGCCGCCAACGGTCCGCCGGAGGCACCAACGGAGGTGCGGCGGGGGTGGGCACCGCCGCCACGTCGGGCCGGATCACCAGCACCGAGCCGGCCCGCTGCACCAGCCCGCGCTCAGCACCCGCGCCGGGCCCGCCCACGTCGAGGTAGAGCAGCGACCGCGACCAGTCCACCCAGCCGACCAGTTCGATCCGGGCCGCGTCGACGCCGGCGGTGACGCGGACCCCGGCGCGCAGGTCCCGCAGGTTGGTGACCCGCACGGCGGCCAGCCGCTCGCCCTCCGCGAGAGTCAGCGGCCGGGCGGGCTCGGGCGGATCCGGCGCCCAGCTCAGCAACCCGAGCACCAACGCCGTCGCGGACGTCACGGCGGTCAGACCGAGCGCCATCAGCACGGTACGTCTGCGCCGGCTGGTCGAGGCCGGACCGGTGGTGCCGGCGGCCGGGTCGGCGTCGGTGCGGCTGGTCGTCGGCGTCCTGGCGGCGGACCGGCCGGTGGTCGTTCGGCGGGGGTGGGCGGGCCGTGCGGTGGTGCTGCTCCGGGGCGCGGCGGACCGGCCGGTGGCGGGCTGGGTCGTGGCGGCCGGTGGGTCGGTGGTGGGCCGGTCGTTGCCGGTCGGTCGGGCGGTGGTGGTGGGCTGGTCGGTGTCGGTCGACCCTCCGGTGTCCTTGGGCCATCCGGTGTGCTTGGGCCGTCTGGTGTCCTTGGGCCGTCCGGTGTCTTTGGGCCGTCCGGTGTCCCTGGGGCCTCCGGTGTCGATGGATCGTTCGGTGGTGGGCTGGTTGGTGTCGGTCGGCCGCTCGGTGTCGGGCCGGCCGGCGGTGGACCCGCTCCGGCTCCCGGTGGACCGGTTGGTCGCGTTGGCGCCGGCCGAGCCGGTGCGGTGCCGTCCGGCGCCGCGCCGTCCGGCGGCCGGCGTGCCGGACCTACCCGCCGGGGAAGCGCTCCGCCGGTTGGTGCTGGTCGGCTGGGGCGTGCCCGTGGGGGTGGTGGTGTCGGGCGGCGGGGTCGCAGAGGTGTCCACGGGAGGTGAAACGGGCGGGAGGCGCCGGGGTGACGAGCAGGGGCGCTCGCGGCGGCCGGTCTGCGCCTCGAGCGCGACCACACGGGTGCGCACGCCGAACGAGCCGGGTGCTGCGACCGCAGTGCCGGGGGTGGCCGGCCGTGATGTTGGCCTGGCCACCGGCCCGGTCGGCCGCCGCGAGCGGCCTACGTGGAGAGCGTAGTCCCGGTGACATCTGCCACACAATGGGAATATTGAAGCTGATCACGTACCTGGCGTGACGGCCGTTCCTGTCGGACCTCCGGCGTACCGTTGACGGCATGGCGCTCGACATTCCCCGGCTCGACAGCCGCTTCCAGGTCGTCAGTGAGTTCCAGCCGGCCGGCGACCAACCGGCCGCCATCGACGATCTTGCGCGCCGGGTGCGGCGCGGCGACCGCAACACCGTGCTGCTCGGCGCGACCGGCACCGGCAAGAGCGCCACCACGGCGTGGCTGATCGAGCGGTTGCAGCGCCCGACGCTGGTGCTCGCCCCGAACAAGACGCTCTGCGCCCAGCTGGCCAAGGAGTTCAGCGAGCTGCTGCCGCACAACGCCGTCGAATACTTCGTCTCGTACTACGACTACTACCAGCCCGAGGCGTACATTCCGCAGACCGACACCTACATCGAGAAGGATTCCTCGATCAACGAGGAGGTGGAGCGGCTGCGGCACTCGGCGACCATGTCGCTGCTCACCCGCCGCGACGTGATCGTGGTGGCGACCGTCTCGGCGATCTACGGTCTCGGCACCCCGGAGGAATACCTGGACCGGGCGGTGAAGGTGCAGGCCGGCCAGGAGCTCGACCGTGACCAGTTGCTCCGCCGGCTTGTCGACATCCAATACACCCGCAACGACATGGCCTTCCAGCGCGGCACGTTCCGGGTCCGCGGCGACACGCTGGAGATCATCCCGGCGTACGAGGAGTTGGCGGTCCGCATCGAGCTGTTCGGCGACGAGGTGGAGAAGCTCTACTACCTCAACCCGTTGACCGGTGACGTGGTCCGCGAGGTCGACCAGCTGGTGATCTTCCCGGCGACGCACTACGCGGCCGGTCCGGAGCGGATGGAGCGGGCGATCCGCGACATCGAGGTGGAGTTGGCCGAGCGCCTCGCCGAGCTGGAGCGGCAGGGCAAGTTGCTGGAGGCGCAGCGGCTGCGCATGCGCACCACCTACGACATCGAGATGATGCGGCAGGTGGGCTTCTGCTCCGGCATCGAGAACTACTCGATGCACATGGACGGGCGGCTGCCCGGCAGCCCGCCGCACTGCCTGCTCGACTACTTCCCGGACGACTTCCTCACCGTGGTCGACGAGTCGCACGTGACCATCCCGCAGATCGGCGGCATGTACGAGGGTGACGCGTCCCGTAAGCGGATGCTCATCGACCACGGCTTCCGGCTGCCCAGCGCGGCCGACAACCGGCCGCTGCGCTTCGACGAGTTCCTGGAGCGGGTCGGCCAGATGGTCTACCTGTCCGCGACCCCCGGCACGTGGGAGATGGAGCAGGCGCAGGGCGAGTTCGTCGAGCAGGTGATCCGGCCCACCGGTCTGGTCGACCCGGAGGTCGTGATCAAGCCGACCAAGGGCCAGATCGACGACCTGATGCACGAGATCAAGCTGCGGACCGACCGGGACGAGCGGGTGCTGGTCACCACGCTGACCAAGAAGATGGCCGAGGACCTGTCCGACTACCTCCTGGAGAACGGCATCCGGGTGCGTTACCTGCACTCGGAGGTCGACACGTTGCGCCGGGTGGAGCTGCTGCGCGAGCTGCGCAAGGGCGACTACGACGTGCTTGTCGGCATCAACCTGCTGCGCGAAGGTCTGGACCTGCCCGAGGTGTCGCTGGTGGCGATCCTCGACGCCGACAAGGAGGGCTTCCTGCGCAGTGGTCGCTCCCTGATCCAGACCATCGGGCGGGCCGCCCGTAACGTCTCCGGTCAGGTGCACATGTACGCCGACAAGATCACGCCGTCGATGGCGGCGGCGATCGACGAGACCGATCGGCGTCGGGCCAAGCAGATCGCGCACAACGAGGCGCACGGGATCAGCCCGGAGCCGTTGCGCAAGAAGATCCACGACATCCTGGACGACATCTACCGCGAGGCGGAGGACACCGAAAACTCCCGGGTCGGCGGCGCGGTGCGCCAGCTCTCCCGAGGCAAGGCGCCGGTCAAGGAGACCCGCAGCCGGAGCCGGGGCGCCGCCGTCACCACCTCGCGGGAGGGGATGGCCCGCGCCGACCTCGCCCAGCTCATCCAGGAGCTCAACGACCAGATGCTGGCCGCCGCCCGCGAGTTGCAGTTCGAGCTGGCGGCCCGGATCCGTGACGAGGTCTCCGACCTGAAGAAGGAGCTGCGCGGCATGGACGCCGCCGGCGTGAAGTGACGACCAGCCGCCGGGCGTGACCAGCGAGCCGCTGGGTCGCCTCCGGCGTGCGGAGGGCGGGCGGGCGTGACGGCGGTGGCACCGGTCGGCGAGATGGTCGTCGGGCTGCCCGAGGTCAGCCTGCGTCCGTTCGTCGACCGGTACGTCGGCTACCGGGAGCGGGCGGACGTCCCGCTGGTCCGCCGCGAGTCGGCAGGCGTCTTCGTGGTGCTGATCCTGGGCTGGGGCGCTCCGCTGGACGTGACCGACCCGCGCAGCGCGGAGCGCGGGGCCAGCGGGGTCGACTCCTTCGTGGCCGGCACCTTCGACGGCTGGTGCACCACGCGTACGGCGGGTGTGGGGCAGGGCGTCGAGCTGCTGCTCGCCCCACTGACCGCCCGTCGGCTCCTCGGCCTGCCGCTGAACGAGCTGACCAACCGGGCCGTCGACGTCGGGCAACTCCCGGGCCGTTGGCTGGATCGGCTGCGCGGCCGGCTCGCCGAGGCCGCCGGTTGGCCGCAACGGTTCGCCCTTCTCGACAGTGCGCTCGCCGGCCGGCTGGCGGCGTCGCCACCCGTCGACGCCCGGCTCGACCGGGCCTGGCGGTGGCTGGTCGCCAATGGTGGGCGAGAGGGCGTCGGTGTGCTCGCCGACGAGCTGGGCTGGAGCCGGCGGCACCTCGCCGCCCGGTTCCGCCAGGAGATCGGGCTGCCGCCCAAGACGGTCGCCCGGTTACTGCGCTTCCAGCAGGCGTGCACGGCGCTGACCGACGTGGGGTCGAGGTCACATTCGTCCAATCCGGAGCGGAGCCGCCGGCCGCAGAATGGGGTCATGCGAACCATCTACCCGGTCTTGCGTTACCCCGATCCCCGCGCGGCCATCGACTGGCTCTGCTCCGCGTTCGGCTTCCAGGTGCACGCCGTGCACGAGACACCGGACGGCGCTGTCGCGCACGCCGAACTCGTCCTCGACAGCGGCATGATCATGCTGGCCGGTCGGGCCGATGCGACATCCGGGCCCGCCGACGCCGGTCGGGCCGACTCGGCGCCCCGGCCGGCCGACGATGACTGGTCGGTCTACGTGGCCGTACCGGACGTCGACGCCCACTGCGCCCAGGCCCGCCTGGCCGGCGCCGAGATCACCCAAGAACCGTTCGACACCGACTACGGCTCCCGCGACTACGCCGCCCGGGACCTGGCGGGCACGGTCTGGGCGTTCGGCACCTACCGCCCCTGAAGGCGGTCCGGGCGGCCGGCCGCGCCGAATGACCTGATTGCGGTGAGCGAGCGAGCTATTGCACTGGGTGATCGTCCTGCGTACGCTCCCTCGGTGGGGAGGCCGGGATGCCGCTGCCAACGAGTCCTGTCATTCGACGTGCACGTCTGGGCGCAGAACTGCGCCAACTGCGTCGGCGCGAGGCGCTGACCCTGGAGCAGGTCTGCGACCGGCTGGGGTGGGCCTCGACGTCGAAGTTGTCCCGCATCGAGCTGGGCCAGAGCCGTCCGGACCTCGCCGACGTGCTCGATCTGCTGGACATCTACAAGGTGCCCACTCCTACCCGGGACGCGCTGATCGTGATCGCTCGGGATGCGGCGACCAGCCGAGGCTGGTGGAAGACGCTTGGCGAGATGAGCGAACGGCAGCGCACCTACGCCGAGTTGGAGGCGGGCGCCGCCGACATCGTCGAGTACCAGCCGACGGTCGTGCCGGGGCTGCTACAGACACCCGCGTACACCCGGGTGTTGGTGGAGGCCGGCGCCCAGCTCACGCCGGAGATCGACGTGGAGGCCGAGGTGCGTGCCCGCGCCCTGCGGCAGGAGGTGTTGCGGCGGGCCTATCCGCCGCGTTACACGGCGGTGCTCGCCGCGGCCGTCTGCGATCCGGGTGACCTGCCGGTGGCGGTCTGGCGTGAGCAGCTACGGCACCTGGTCACCGTGACCGGGCTGTCCCACGTCACCGTGCGGTTGCTGCCCCCGGGGGCGGCCGGTGGCGGGCTGCACCCGCTCACGCCGTACTCCTGCTATGCCTTTCCCGACCCGGCGGACCCGCGGACAGTGATGATCGAGGCGTTGACCACCGACGTCCGGTTGGCCACCGTGCTCGACGTCGGCCGCTACGAGCGGATGACCGAGGCGTTGCTGGGGGCCGCGCTGTCACCGGAGGAGACGGTCACCGCGCTGGCCCGTCGCGCCGGGGAGTAGGCGGCACGCCGCGCGGCCACCGGGCCCGGCGCCCCCGAGCCCGTCGGGACCGGCGGCCGTCGCGTGCGCAGGCACGGTATTCGCCGGGTACGACAGTGTCGCTCGGGCTGGTGCGTCGAATCAGGCGGTACGTCTCATCAGGCCGGTATGTCTTATCAGGCCGGTACGTCGAGGAAGTGCTCGACCACGGGCGGCCCGGCGAAGTGTGGCCCGATCAGCGCCCGCCACCTGTCGAACCGCTCGGTGGCCCGGAAGTTTTCCTCGTGCGCCTCGACCGAGTCCCATTCGACAAGCAGCACGAACCGTGTCGGCGACTCGATTCCCCGGGTCATCCGCACGGACCGGCAGCCGGTTGCCCCGGCGAGCACGGGGTGACCCTCGGCGTACGCGGCGGCGAACGCGTCCTCGTGTCCGGGCAGTACGTCGATCAGCGCGACCTCAAGCACCATGTCGGGAAGTTTCCCACGGCGGGCCGGATCGGCGGCGTCGCGGGGTCTGTCCCGCTGCCGAGGGTGCGTCCTAGGGTGGCAGCGTGATCATTGACTGGCTCACCGGCACCGCGTTCTCGGTGGCGGGCACGGCCACGACCTGGGCGGAACTGCTGGGGTTCGCGACGGGTGTGCTCAACGTGTGGTTGGTGGCCCGGCAGAGGATCGCCAACTGGCCGATCGGCATCGCCAACGTGCTGCTGCTCATGCTGGTCTTCTGGATCGCGGGGCTGTACGCCGACGCGGGGCTCCAGGTCGTCTACGTCGCGCTCGGCTGCTACGGCTGGTGGCAGTGGATGTTCGGCGGCGAGCGGCGGAGCCGCCTCACGGTGAGCCAGGGCGGGCGACGGGAGTGGCTCACGCTGACGGTCGTCGGGGTGGTGCTCACCGGCGCGCTGTGGGTGCTGCTGGACCGGGCCACCGACTCGACCGTGCCGCTGCCGGACGCGTTGACCACGGCGCTGTCCCTGCTGGCCACGTACGGGCAGACCCGCAAGCGGGTGGAGAGCTGGTGGCTCTGGATCGCCGCCGACCTGATCTACATCCCGTTGTACGCGTACAAGGGGCTGCACCTGACCGCCGTCCTCTACCTGGTCTTCCTCGCCCTGTGCGTCCTCGGGCTGCGTGCCTGGCGGGCGGACCTGCGTCGGGTCGCCCGGCCGGCACCGGTCCCGGCCGGCCCGGCTCCGGTCACCCC
The DNA here is from genome assembly GCF_043197875.1 of Micromonospora sp. NPDC048935. Lineage (NCBI taxonomy): Bacteria > Bacillati > Actinomycetota > Actinomycetes > Micromonosporales > Micromonosporaceae > Micromonospora > Micromonospora sp. NPDC048935. The sequence goes on from NZ_JBICTZ010000008.1 coordinate 170,497, forward strand.
GTGAGCGCCGACCCGCCGGCCCCGGTTCGTCCGCAAGCGCGCGCCCCGGAGTTCGGGCACGGGTTGGTGGTGGGCAAGTTCTACCCACCGCACGCCGGGCACCACTCGTTGATCGCGGCCGCCGCGGCCCGCTGCGCCGAGGTCACCGTCGTCGTGGCACCGTCGCGTCGGGAGTCGATCCCGCTCACGCTGCGGCTCGACTGGTTGCGTGAGGTGCACGCGGACACCCCGTGGGTCCGCTTCGTCGGCCGCTACGACGACCACCCGGTCGACTACGACGACCCGGCGGTCTGGGACGCGCACTGCGCGGTGTTCCGCGACGCGGTCGGTTCCCGGCAGGTGGACGTGGTCGTCTCGTCCGAGGCGTACGGCGCGGAGTTGGCTCGTCGCTTCGACGCGGTGCCGGTGTCGGTGGATCCGGACCGGCGGACCGTGCCGGTGTCGGGCACGGCCGTCCGTGCGGATCCGGTGGGTCACTGGCGGTGGTTGAGCCCGCCGGTGCGCGCCTGGTTCGTCCGGCGGGTGGTGGTGGTCGGCGCGGAGTCGACAGGCACCACCACGATGGCCGCGGCACTCGCGGCGCACTACGGCACGACCTGGGTGCCGGAGTACGGCCGGGAGTTGACCGCCCGCAAGTTGGCCCGGTTGCGCGAGCGCGTCGCGCAGGCGAGCGTCTTCGACGTCACGTGGGACCGGAGCGACTTCCGCACGGTGGTGCGCGAGCAGCAGGCGGCCGAGGACGCGGCGGCCCGGACGAGCGGGCCGCTGCTCGTCTGCGACACCGACGCGCGGGCCACGGCGGTGTGGGAGGAACGCTATCTGGGCAGCACGTCGCCGCAGGTGCGGGCGGCGGCCCGCCGGCCGGCCCTGTACCTGCTGACGGATCACCGGGACGTGCCCTTCACCGACGACGGACTTCGCGACGGCGAGCACCTGCGGGCCTGGATGACCGAGCGGTTTCGGAGCGAGCTGGCCGGGTGCGGGGTGCCGGTGGTGGAGTTGACCGGGACGCACGCCGAGCGGCTGGCCCGCGCGGTACGCGCCTGCGACGACCTGTTGGCCGCCGGCTGGTCACTCACCGACCCAATCGCCGCACCCGACCTACACTAGCCTCCTAGGAAGCCCTGCCGGGTGTGCCGCCGGGTGTGCCGCCGGGTGTGCCGCCGGGTGTGCCGCCGGCTGTGCCGCCGGCTGTGCCGCCGAGCAGGCTGTGCCGCCCTGCCGGTGCACCGCACCGGAGGCCCGTTCGGACGCCACCGGCTGCCCGGGGTGTGATCACGGCGCGTGGTGGGCAACAATGGTCACCGAGGAGGGGAGTATTCCCCCGCGACGGAGTCGTCAGCACGGTCGATCGCCGGAACCACGGCGACCCGACCCGGCCCCGTGGGTCGCCACCCTGTTGCAGGGCGGCGGCGGAAGAGACCTCCGACAGTCACCAGAGTGAGCGACAGTGGCACGCCGGCCCCCGCAGGGGCGTACGGTGTGCCCGACGCCGCGTGTCTGCCGGAGGAATGAACGTTGGACGTGTCCGGATTGGTGTGGGCGGGGACGCTTGTCGCACTGACTGCGGTCCTGCTCGTCGACCTGTTGATCATCGGTCGGCGTCCGCACGAGCCGAGTGTGCGGGAGTCGAGCCTCTGGGTCGCCTTCTACGTCGGGCTTGCCCTGCTCTTCGGGGCGGGGGTCTGGCTGAGTGCGGGCGCCAGCCCGGCCGGGCAGTTCTACACCGGCTGGCTCACCGAGTACAGCCTCTCGGTGGACAACCTCTTCGTCTTCGTGATCATCATGGCCCGCTTCGGGGTGCCCCGGCAGTACCAGCAGAAGGTGCTGCTCGTCGGCATAGTGCTGGCCCTGGTGATGCGCGGCGGGTTCATCGCCGCCGGTGCGGCGCTGATCTCGCAGTTCTCCTGGGTCTTCTACATCTTCGGCGCGTTCCTGATCTACACCGCGGTCAACCTGGCCCGACAGGGTGAGCCGGACGAGGACGAGTTCTCCGAGAACGTCCTGATCCGGTGGAGCCGCAAGGCGCTGCCGATCTCGAAGGACTACGACGGCGCGAAGCTCACCACCCACGCGACCGGCAAGCGGCTGTTCACCCCGATGCTGATCGTGATGATCGCGATCGGCACCACCGACCTGATCTTCGCTCTGGACTCGATCCCGGCGATCTTCGGCATCACCCAGGAGCCGTACCTGGTCTTCACCGCGAACGTCTTCGCGCTGATGGGCCTGCGTCAGCTCTACTTCCTGCTCGGTGGCCTGCTCGACCGGCTGATCTACCTGAGCTACGGCCTGGCCGTCGTGCTCGGCTTCATCGGGGTCAAGCTGGTGTTGGAGGCGTTGGCCGACAACAACCTGCCGTTCATCAACGGTGGTGAGCACGTCGGTTGGGCGCCGCACATCCCGATCTGGCTGTCGCTGCTGGTGATCATCGGCACCCTGGGCATCGCCACCGCCGCCAGTCTGATCAAGTCCTCCCGGGACCGGCGCCGCGAGTTGGCCGACGCCCGCCGCTGACCGCGCACCGGCCGGGCGCCCGACGCGCCCGGCCGGTGCGGTTCGACACACTCGGTCGGCTCAGGCCCGAGGCGCCCGGCCGGCTCAGGCCCGAGGCGCCCGGCCGCTCAGGCCCGACGCGCCCGGCCGCTCAGACCCGGTGCGCGCCGACCAGGGTCGCGGTCCGATCGGCTGGCAGCGGCTCCTCGATGACCCGCCGCCGCCGGTAACAGGCGTGCAGCATCCGCCGCTCGCCGTTGTCGCCGGGTGTGGCGGTGACGATGCCGATGTGGTGGATGCCGCGGCCGGGCCGGGCGAAGAAGTAGAGATCGCCGGGGCGTTCCGTGCCCAGCGGCAGCGGGGTGGTGGCCGCGGCCTGGTCGTCGGCGTCGCGGGGGAGCAGCACCCCGAATCGCCGCCAGGCCAGGTGCACCAGCCCCGAGCAGTCGATGCCGTGCGCGGAGAGCCCACCCCAGATGTAGAGCACGTCCAGCAGTCGCTGTGCCACCGCGAGCGGCTGCTCGGCGTGCGGTGACGCGGCCGGTGCCGGGACCAGGTGGCTGTCGGGCAGCCAGAGCGGCGTGGCCTGCCCCGGGACGCGTACCGGCCGCCAGTCGTCGCGTGCGGGGCCGGCCGGGACGAGGCGGGTGCCGACGACGACGCCGGGCAGCACCATCGCGCCGCCCGGGGTGGCGCGCAGCCCGGTGACCGTGGCGTCCACCACCAGCGGGTGGTCGGTGCCGGTGGCCGGGTCGACGGTGGTCAGTTGGTCGGCGGGGAGCCAGCCGGGGTAGCCGCGCGGGTCCAGCTTGGCGGCCGGCTGCTCGACGGCGACGACCCGGGCCCAGCCGTCCGGGCGTAGCTCGTTGACGAGGACCCGCTCGCCGAGCAGGAGCTGGCTCAGCACGCAGTCGCCGACCTGCTGGTCGGTGGTGAGACCGGAGACCCAGGCGGGGATGTCGGCTCCGGCGCTCAGCGCCGGCCGGTCGGCCGGACGGACCGCCTCGGGTGAGGTCCACAGTGTCGCCACCGCGACCCGGACGACGGCCTCGCGGCCCGGTTGCAGCTCCACGTCAACCCCCAGATCGAGTCGGTTGTCCAGGGGAACCCTATGAAAGAAACCAACGGTCATCAAGCGCGAGTCTGCACCTTTGCTTCAGCCAGACCGGAGATGCCCAGGCCAGGGGCGTTCGGCAGCACCACGTAAGACCCGTCGTAGCGTATCCCGCCCTGCACCGGCGACCAGGCCAGCCACCAGGCGGCGTCCAGGTCGGCGACCGCGGTGGTGCCGTACGCGGCGACCAGGCTCGCCGCCGCCCCGACACCGACCTGGCTCTCCATCATCGAGCCGACCACCGTGCCGAGCCCGTGTGCGGTGGCCAGATCGAGGAGGGTACGGGCCGGGTGCAGGCCGCCGCACTTGGCCAGCTTGACGTTGACCAGGTCGGCGGCCCGGCGGCGGATCACCTCCACCAGGTCACGGACCCCGAAGACCGCCTCGTCGGCGAGGATCGGCACGGACACCCGGTCGCTGACCCAGGCCAGCCCGTCCAGGTCCCAGCGGGCCACCGGCTGCTCGACCAGCTCCACGTCGAGCCCGGCGTCCTCGATGCCGCGAATCACCCGGACCGCCTCCCGGGGCGTCCAGCCCTGGTTGGCGTCGAGCCGGATCCGCACCCCGGGGCCGACGGCCGCGCGGACGGCCCGCACCCGGTCCAGGTCGCCTGTCGCGTCGGTGCCGACCTTCAACTTGAGCACGCCGAAGCCGTCGGACTGCCGCTGCCGCGCCGCCGCCGCCAGGTCCACCGCGTCGCCCGCGGCAAGCGTGACGTCCGTCGGCACCCGCAGCGTGGTGCCCCCGAGCAACCGCACCAGGGGTACGCCCAGCCGCCTGGCGGCGAGGTCGTGCAGGGCGACGTCCACCGCTGCCTTCGCCGCCTCGTTGCCCGCCACGGCGCGCTGCACCTCGGCGCAACGGGTCACCAGGTCGTCCGGATCGCGACCGATCAACCTAGGACCGAGCACCTCGCGTACGCACGCCCGTGCGCCGGCGACCGACGCGCCGGTGACCTGCCAGACCTGGGGTGCTTCGCCGAAGCCGGATCGGCCGTCGGTGTCGACGAGTTCGACGACCAGGGTGTCCACTGTGGTGGTACGGCGCAGCGCGGTGACGAACGGGGTGTGCAAGGGGGCGGAAACCCGGTGGGTGCGTACCTCCGAGATCGTCATGTGGGGCGCGGCTTGAGACCCCTCCGCTCGCAGGCGAAGCAGGAGACGCCGCTACCTCCCTTCGATATTCGTCTTACCCGGTGGACCGCTGGAAGGTGAGGCATGGGTCAGGCGGTGAAGCGAGCGTACAGGTGCCGCTTCCATCCGCCCGCCACGCAGGCCGAGCAGCTCAGCCGCACCTTTGGCTGCGGCACTGACCGGCGCAGGCTGGCGACGTCGACGCCGCCCCGGGTGACCGAGAAGGCTCCGCCCCGCAGGGCCGCGGAGGAGGCCACGTCAGGCACCCTGTACGCGTGCACGCCGGTACGGGGCGGACTGCCTCGGCGTAGGGAGGGGAGACCGGATGACCGGGCAGGGCTGGCAACTGGTGGGTGCGCCGAACGCGCGTGACCTGGGTGGGCTCGTCGGCGCGGGCGGGCGGCGGGTGCGCGTCGGCCAGTTGATCCGCACTCCGGCGCTGGGCCGGCTGACCGACGATGACCTGCCGGTGCTGACGAAACTCGGCCCGGCGTGCGTGGTCGATCTGCGCGCCCCCGCGGAGATCGAGGTCGCCCCGGCGGATCGGCTGGCCGGTGAACCACGGGTGGTGTGCCTGCCGGTGCACGACCCGGAGCACCCCGTCTTCACGTACGTCTCGGCGGTGCTGCTGGGTCACGACCTGGACGCGTACGCGGAGTTGGCCCGGCAGGGCACGGCGGGGGCGATGGCGGCCATCTACCGGTGGTTCGTCACCGGGCAGTCGGCGAGGGTCGGCTTCGCCGAGGCGGTCCGGCTGGCCGCGCGGCCGGAGAACCTGCCGTTGGTCTACCACTGCTCCGCCGGCAAGGACCGCACGGGTTGGCTCACCGTCATCCTGCTGACGGCACTCGGGGTGGACGAGGCGACGGTCCGCGCCGACTACCTGCGCAACAACGACCTCACCGAGAGCCTGCGCGTGGTGATCGTCGAAGCGATGCGGCGGCGGCAGCCGGAACTGGACGTCGACGCGGTGCTGCCGGTGTTGGAGGTCCGAGCCGAGTACCTCGACGCCGGCTACGACGAGGTGCGCCGGGTGCACGGTTCGTTCGACGCGTACCTGCGTGACGGGCTCGGGCTCACCGACGAGACCCTGCACGCGTTGCGGGCGCGACTGCTGGAGTGACCGGCGCTCTCGGAGGTGTGCCGACGCGGACGGCCAGGCCGAGGACGATCAGCGCCTGGCCGGCGGCGTAGGTGGCCATGACCAGCACCGGGGCTCCGGGTGGTCGGGCCACTTCGGCCACCCCGGCGGCGATCAACAGGTCGGAGCCGAGGAACAGCGCCGCGCCGAGACCGACCCGCCAGCCCTGGGTGGCGGCGGTGGTGGCCATCGTGGCCAGCGCGAGCGCGTAGCCGGCGACCGGCACGGCGAGCCCGACGTCGGTCAGCCCCGCCCACATCCAGGTCAGCGCGGCGACGGTCAGCACCGCGTACCCCAGGGGAAGCGCGACCAGCGGCGCACGGCGCAGCGCGGCCGCGGCGCCGTGCCGGGTGAAGGCCGCGACGTAGCAGAGGTGCGTGCCGAGGAAGCAGGCCATGCCGGCGAGGAACCAGCCGGTGCCGTCGATCATCAGGGCGACGTCACCGCCGGTGGCGAAGGCCAGCGCGACGAGCACCAGCCGGTCCGGTCGGGCTCCGCGTTCGGCGCCGGCCCGCCAGAGGTACGCGGCCAGGAGCGGCATCAGCAGCGGCTTGGTGAGCAGGAAGGCCACGCCGCCGCCGGTGGCGTTGGCCAGCAGGTTCGCCGCCGTCACGACGAGGAAGGCGATCAGCAGGCTGCGACTGCGGGGCATCGGCGGCTCCGGGTTGGGGTGCGAGCAGCGTAGCCGGACGGACGTATCCCGGGTCAGAGCTGGTGACGTGCGGCCCAGACCTGCGCGGAGATGTGCGCGATCAGCAGGCAGGCGTCGTCCTCGGTCCCGTCGCCGGTGGCGTTGCCGTCGGTCGGGTCGGTGGTGGTGCAGACGGCGATCAGGTAGGGCGGGGCGTCGGCGGGCAGCACCAGGCCGGCGCCGTGGCGCACACCGCGTACCCAACCGCTCTTGTGCGCGATGCGGGTGCCCTCGGGCAGGCCGGCGGCCAGGTCCTCCCGGTGTTCCTGCGCGAGCAGGACGTCCAGCATGGCCGAGCAGGCGGCCGGCGAGGCGAGTCGGCCCGGGGTGCTGGCCCCGGTGCCCAGCGCGCTGAGCAGCGCTGCCAGGTCGGCGGCGGTGACCGTGTTGGTGATGCCGGCGGCGCGGGCCGCGAAGTCCTCGATGCCGCGACCGGTGACGCTGGTGCGGGCGCCGGCCAGCGTCCACACCTCGGCCACCGCGGGCAGCCCGACGTGCCCGATGACCAGGTTGGTGGCCAGGTTGCTGGATCGCACGATCATCCGGTGGGCCAGCCAGCGCAGCGGTGCCCTGCCGCCCAGCCGGTCCCAGACCGCGTCGTCGTTGTCGTAGTGCGGGGCGCAGGAGAAGCGGGGCGCGCCGGGCTGGGCGGAGTCGAACTCGTTGACCACGGGGACCGGGGCGTCCAGGTCCAGTGCGCCCGCCTCGGCGGCACGGTGGAGCGCGGCGAGCACCGCCACCTTCATGGTGCTGGCCGCGTAGTGGGCGGCGTCCGGGTGGCGGGTCCAGGTCGGCGGCGCGTCCAGCCGGCCCACGTACGCCGAGACGGTGCCGGGCACCCGGTCCAGGTGCGCGTCGAGATCATCCCAGGTCATGCCGGTGACGGTAGCCGATCGGCGACGGCCGCCCGGGTCGGCCCGCGTACCCCCGCCGCAGACGCGCGGGCGCGTCGACCGCAAGCGGTCGACGCGCCCGGTGTCGGGTGCTGGTGTGCTCAGCCGGCGTGCTTGCGGCGGGCGGCGGCCCGGCCCCGCTGCTGCTGGTCGAGCACCACCTTGCGGATGCGCACCGCGGTCGGGGTGACCTCGACGCACTCGTCCTCGCGGCAGAACTCCAGGGCCTGCTCCAGCGACAGCTTGCGCGGCGGGATCAGCTTCTCGGTCTCGTCGGAGGTCGACGCCCGCATGTTGGTGAGCTTCTTCTCCTTGGTGATGTTGACGTCCATGTCGTCGGAGCGGGAGTTCTCCCCGACGATCATGCCCTCGTACACCTCGGTGGTCGGGTCGACGAAGAGCTGACCGCGCTCCTGAAGGTTGATCATCGCGAAGGCGGTGACCGCACCGGCCCGGTCGGCGACGAGCGACCCGTTGTTGCGGGTGCGCAGCTCGCCGAACCACGGCTCGTACGACTCGAAGACGTGGTGCAGGATGCCGGTGCCCCGGGTGTCGGTGAGGAACTCGGTGCGGAAACCGATCAGGCCGCGCGCCGGGACCAGCCACTCCATCCGGATCCAGCCGGTGCCGTGGTTGACCAACTGCTCCATCCGGCCCTTGCGGGTGGCGAGGAGCTGGGTGATCGCGCCCAGGTATTCCTCCGGGGCGTCGATGGTCAACCGCTCGACCGGCTCGCAGGTCTTGCCGTCGATCTCGCGCGTGACCACCTGCGGCTTGCCGACGGTCAGCTCGTAGCTCTCCCGGCGCATCTGCTCGACCAGGATGGCCAGCGCCAGCTCACCGCGGCCCTGCACCTCCCAGGCGTCCGGCCGCTCGGTGGGCAGCACCCGCAGCGACACGTTGCCGATCAGCTCCTTGTCGAGCCGGTCCTTGACCATCCGCGCGGTGACCTTGGAGCCCTTGACCCGGCCGACAAGCGGCGAGGTGTTGGTGCCGATGGTCATCGAGATGGCCGGCTCGTCGACGGTGATCAGCGGCAGCGCGACCGGGTTCTCGACGTCGGCGAGCGTCTCACCGATCATGATCTCCGGGATGCCGGCGACCGCGATGATGTCGCCCGGGCCGGCGGTCTCGGCCGGCTTACGCTCCAGGCCCTCGGTCATCAGCATCTCGGAGATGCGGACCCGCTGGGTGCTGCCGTCGGTGCGGCACCAGGCCACCGTCTGACCCTTGCTGATGGTGCCCTGGCGGACCCGGCACAGCGCCAGCCGGCCGAGGAACGGCGAGGCGTCCAGGTTGGTGACGTGCGCCTGCAACGGCGCGCCGTCCTCGAAGGCGGGGGCCGGGATGGTGTCCAACAGGGTGCGGAACAGCGGCTCCAGGGAGGTGCTGTCCTCCGGCACCGAACCGTCGGCGGGCTGGGTCAGCGAGGCGATGCCGTCGCGGGCGCAGGCGTAGACGATCGGGAAGTCGATCTGCTCCTCGTCGGCGTCCAGGTCGAGGAAGAGCTCGTAGGTGTCGTCCACGACCTCCTTGATGCGGGCGTCCGGACGGTCCACCTTGTTGATCACCAGGATGATCGGCATCCGGGCCCGCAGCGCCTTGCGCAGCACGAAGCGGGTCTGCGGCAGGGGGCCCTCGCTGGCGTCGACGAGCAGCACCACGCCGTCGACCATGGTCAGGCCGCGTTCCACCTCACCACCGAAGTCGGCGTGGCCGGGGGTGTCGATGATGTTGATGGTGACCGGGTCGGAGCCGTCCGCCGGCAGGTAGCGCACGCCGGTGTTCTTGGCCAGGATCGTGATGCCCTTTTCCCGCTCCAGGTCACCCGAGTCCATTACCCGCTCGGTGTTCTCGCCCCGGGCGCCGTACGCCCCGGCCTGCCGCAACATGGCGTCGACCAGGGTGGTCTTGCCGTGGTCGACGTGAGCGATGATGGCGACGTTGCGGAGGTCGGTGCGAAGCTGCATACCCTCTATCCTTCCGCCTGCGCTCGCGCAGGCCGCGTCGGGGTCACCCCCCAGGGGCCCCTGATCTATGGTGAAACTGCTGTCCCGGTCGTTCCCCCGGCTGGCATGCTGACTCCCGTGTTCCGGGGGCCTGAGTGCACGACCTGTTGACCTGGGTGCAGAGTCTGCCCGCCCTGTGGATCTACCTGGTCGCCGCGCTGATCGTGGCGGGCGAGACCGCGGTGATCTTCGGCCTGCTCGTGCCGGGTGAGGCTACCCTGCTGCTCGTCGGCTTCCTCACCTACAACGGTACCTTGCGGCTCGGGCCGGCGTTGCTCGCGATGATCGTCGCCGCGGTCCTCGGTGATGGGCTGGCCTTTCGCGCCGGACGGCGCTACGGGCCCCGGCTGCGCGCCGGGCTGGGCCACCGCGTCGGCCCCGCGCGCTGGGCCAGGGCCGATGCCATGCTCGCAAGGCTCGGTGGGCGGGGTGTGTTCGCCGCCCGGTGGGTGGCGTTCGCCCGCACCCTGGTGCCCCGGCTGGCCGGCGCGGCCGGCATGCCGTACCAGCGGTTCGCACCGTGGAACCTGGCCGGGGTGCTGACCTGGGTGGGCGGCTCGGTCCTGCTCGGTCACCTCGCCGGTGAGTCGTACGACACGGTCTCCCGGCTGCTCGGCCGGGCCACCGGGGTGGCGCTGCTGCTGCTGGCCGGCATGGTGGGGGTCGTGCTCGTCGGCCGGTGGCTGGGTCGCAACCCCGACCCGGTCCGCGCGCTGTTGTCCCGGGCCGGCGCGCTGCCCCCGGTGCGCTGGCTCACCGCCCGCTACGGGGTGCTGTTCTTCCTGGTGGCCATGCGGATCGGGCCGGCCTGGACGCTGCTGCTCAATCTGGCCGCGGGGCTCCTGCTGCTGTTCGCCGCCGGGCTCGTCATCGCCGGCCTGCTCGCCGTGGCCATCCGCAACAGCGGGTTGGTCGCGCTGGACGACGCCATCGCGGGGTGGTTCGCCGCCCGGCGTACCCCGGACGCCGCCGACGCCACGATGCTCGTGGTGTCCGTGCTCCGAGGGTCGGTGTTGATCGCCCTGGTGGGGCTGGTGGCCGCGGTGCTGGCGTGGCGCAACAGGCCCTGGCGTGCGGACCTGCTCAGTGTGGTCGGCACGGTGGGTGCGTTCGTGCCGCTGGTGGTGCTGGCCGTGGCCGCCGAGGTGACAGGTGCGCACGGCACGGCGCCGGGCGTCACCGAGGTGGCCTCGCTCTCCACCCAGAACGCCGTTGTCGCGGCGAGTTTCTGCACCCTGGCCTGGCTGGTGTCGCGCAGTTCCCGCTGGCCGGTGGCGGTGGCCGCGTGGACAGCTGCCGCCGCGGGCATGCTCGGCATCGGCGGTGCGCGGCTCTACCTGGGCCTGGACACGGCCAGCGGCACCGCCGCGGCGGTGCTGCTCGGGGTGCTCTGGACTGTCGTGTTCATGGTCGCCTGGGCCACCCGGGACCGGGCGGTGGGTGACCTGGAGCAGCCGGACGACCAGGCCCGGACGCCGCCGCAGGGGCACCGCCGACCGGTGGAACCTTGCTAGGGTGCGGCGACGGTCACACGGGGAGGCACCGGGATGGTTCGGCGCACCGATCGGTTGGGCGCGGTGCTGCTCGCCGGGTTGCTGTTGTCCAGCGCGCTGGTCGGGTGCGCCACCGAGGGGGCGAGCCCGCAGGACCAGACCGGTCCGGTCGCGCTCGCCGACACGCCGTCGGACGCCCCCACCGACGAGGTCACCGCGGAGCCGAGCCCGTCGGTGAGCGCCGTGGAGTCGATGGGTGCCGCGCCGAGTCGTCGCGCGTCCCCGTCGCCGTCTCCGAAGCCGAAGAAGAAGCCGACCCGCACGGCGCCGAAGCCGCTCGCGGTGGCGAAGCCGCCCACCGAGACCATGGTCCCGCCGGCCCCGCCGAAGCCGGCACCGAGTTCCTGCAAGCCGACCTACCAGGGTGCCCAGGCGGCCCGGGCCGAGGTGAAGGCGGCGCTGACCGACGCGGCCGGCCGTTCCTACTGGCCGGTCTCCGCACCGGACATCACGGTGCCGCTCAACCTGCTCAAGGCCACCGCCTGGCAGGAGAGCGGTTGGCAGTCCAACATCCACGCCTGCGACGGCGGTGTGGGGTTGATGCAGGTGATGCCGGACACGGCGACCTGGATGAACCAGCGGTTCGAGCAGAGCTACCAGATCGACGACTACCGGGACAACGCCAGCCTCGGTGCCACCTACCTGGCCTGGGCCACCAAGTACATCGGCGACATGTACTTCGAGTCCGACTTCCGCCTCGACCCGGCCCTGTGCACCGCCGAGTTGAATTCCTGCCTGCTCAACGCGGTCATCGCCGCGTACAACGTCGGGCACGGTGCGGTGGCGCGGGAGGGTGCGCCCCTGGCCATCCCCAACCCGTCCTACGTGCGCAACGTGCGGGCGCTGATGACCGGGTGCGTCTGCCTGGACTACTGACCCGGGCGGGGCCGTGCCGGTGTCGCCACGGCCCCCGCCGGTCAGTCGCGGACGGTGACCGGCTCCGGCGGCACCGCGGTGTCCGCCGGGCGCTCCGGTGTGAGCCGGGCGGGCCACCAGAAGCGGTCTCCGAGCAGGAACGCCAGCGCCGGCACCAGGACCGTGCGGACCAGCAGGGCGTCCAGCAGGACGCCGATGCAGACGATGATGCCGATCTGGGTCAGCGTGATCAGTGGCAGCACGCCGAGCACGGCGAAGACCGCGGCGAGCAGCACCCCGGCGCTGGTGATCACGCCGCCGGTGACCCGCAGGGCGGACAGCATCCCGTCGCGGGTGCCCGCGCCGCGCGCGTCCTCCCGGGCCCGGGTGACCAGGAAGATGTTGTAGTCCACCCCGAGCGCCACCAGGAACACGAAGGCGAGCAGCAGCACCCCGCTGTCCAGTGCGGGGAAGTCCAGCACGTGGTCGAAGAGCAGCCAGGCCGCGCCGAGGCTGGCGAAGAACGACGCGATCACGGTGAGTACCAGCAACACCGGTGCGAGCAGGCCGCGCAGCAGCAGCACGAGCACCCCGGCGACCAGCAACAGGATGATCGGCAGGATGAGTCGGAGGTCACGGTCGTTGGCCTCGTCGGAGTCGTACGTGGCGGCCACGGACCCACCGACGATCGCCCCGGACGGCGCGTCGGCGCCGGCGGCGGCCGGGGGAGCGGAGTCGGGAACGGCGGCCACCGCCTCGCGCAGCGCCTCGATCGCGCGGTCCGAGGCGGTGGTGCCGGGTTCGGCGTCCAGGACCACGTCGACCTGGGCGACGGCGGCACCGGCGGCACCGGGGCGGACCGAGGCGACGCCGGGCACCACGGTGGCGGCGTCGGTGACCGCCCGCACCGCCGCCGGGGTGGTGAGCACGGCGACCGGCTGGGTGCTGCCGGCGGGGAAGGCCCTGGCCAGGATCTGTGCCCCGGTCACCGCCTCGGGTTCGGCCCGGAACTGTTCGGTCTCGGACAGGCCGGTGCGGATGCCGAGCCCACCGAGGGCCAGGCCGCCGAGCAACAGGGTGGCCAGCGTCGCGACCAGCACCGGGCGGCGTCGCACGGCGACGCCGAGTCGGCCCCAGAGCCGTCCCTCGCGGACCGGGCCGCCGACCCGGGGGACGAACGGCCAGAACAGGCCGCGGCCGAAGAGCACCAGCACGGCGGGAAGCACGAACAACGCCGAGAGCATGGCGAAGACCACACCGGTGGCGCAGGCCACCGCCAGTGCCCGGTTGGTCTCCTGCTCGCTGAACAGCAGGGTGAGGACGCCGAGCACGACCGTGCCGCCGCTGGCCAGGATGGGCTCGGCGGTGCGACGCAACGCGGCGCGCATGGCCGCGTACCGATCCTGGGCGCGGCGTAACTCCTCCCGGTAGCGGGCGATGAGCAGCAGCGCGTAGTCGGTGGCGGCACCGAAGACCAGCACGCTGGCGATGCCGGTGACCTGGCCCTGTTGGAGGTGGATGCCGACAGCCGGCACGATGACGTCCACCGCGCGCAGGGTGAGCTGCTCGGTCGCGGCGACCACGACCAGCGGCACGATCCACAAAAACGGGCTGCGGTAGGTGACCAGCAGCATCAGCGCCACGACGGCGGCGGTCACCGCGAGCAGGGTGACGTCGGCGCCGTCGAACACCGAGGAGAGGTCGGCGGTGAACGCTGGCGCACCGGTCACCTCGGCGGTCAGCCCGCCGGGCAGGTCCGCCAGGGCGGCACGCAGTTGGGTCACCGTGTCCGTGACGGCTTCCTGCCCGCCGGCGGTGTCCAGCGGCACGGCGACGAGGGCCACCGTGCCGTCCGGGGCGAGCTGGGCGGGGCTGACCTGCCCACCCACCGCGAAGCGGCGCAGGTCGTCGGCGCGGGCGCCGACGGTGGCCCGGTCGGCCTCGCTCAGCGCGCCGCCGTCGCCGCGGCTGACCACCACGACGGCCGGCTGCACGTCGCGCGACGGCAGTTGGTCCTGCAGGCGCTGCACCTGGGTCGACTGCCACCGCACGGACAGGCCGGTGGCGGAGACCGGCGCCGGGTTGTCCGGTCGGGGCGTGGCGAAGACCGCCGCGCCGACGACGATCGCGGCGGCCACGGTGAGCCAGGCGGCCAGCCTGCCGCGGGCGACTCTGGTGAACAGGGACATCAGGGTGACCTCAAGGTCCTTCGGAAGCCAAGTATCTTGATGGTCGAGATTATCGAGGGTTGTTCTATGCTGCAACCCGGGGGAACCGACGACGGGAAGAGCAGCGCGAGGTGGCGACTCACGGCATGTACCGACGGCGCGACACGCGCCGCGAGCAGCTGGTCGCGGAGATCACCAACAACCTCCGGCGGTACGCGGTGGACGCCCAACACGTCGGCCACGCCTTCGCCAACCTGCACGGCCTCAACCCGACCGACCTCCAGGCCCTGATCGCGGTGATGGACGCCGAGCTGCTCGGTGACCCGATCACCCCGGGCCGCCTCGGCGAGCAGCTCAACCTCTCCTCCGGCTCGGTCACCGCCCTGGTCGACCGGCTGGAACGGGCCGGGCACATCCGCCGCGACCGGGACACCGCCGACCGCCGCAAGGTGCTGCTGCACTACGCCGACCAGGGCGCCGCCCTGGCCATGGAGTTCTTCCAGCCGCTGGGCGCGCGCACCGACACGGTGATGGCCCGCTTCGGCGAGGACGAGCTGGAGGTGGTGCACCGGTTCATGGCGGAGATGAGCGAGTCGCTGCGGGGGCACCGGGACGCGGTGCGCGCCGCCCGGCCCGAGTCCCCCCGCGCGCCGACGGGCTGAGCGGTGCCCGACCGGCTCGTCTCCCGCCTCGCCGGCGTCGCGCTGCGGTTGCCACCGACCCGCCCCGCCCCGGTGCGGGTCACTCGCGACATCCCGGTCCGGGCCCGCGACGGTGTGGTGCTGCGCACCGATCACTACGCCCCGGGCGTCGCGGACGCGCCGACCGTGCTGATCCGCACCCCGTACGGGCGGGGCGGACCGCTGCGGCTGCTCGGCCGGCTGCTCGCCGCACGCGGCCGGCACGCGGTGATCCAGTCCTGCCGGGGCACCGGAGGGTCCGGTGGGACGTTCGCACCGCTCGTGCACGAGCGCGACGACGGGGTGGACACCCTGGACTGGCTGCGCCGCCAGCCCTGGTGGTCCGGCCGACTCGGCATGTTCGGGGTCAGCTACCAGGGTTTCGCGCAGTGGGCGCTGGCCGCCGACGCCGGTGACGAGCTGCGGGCGATGGTGGCGGTGGTGACCGCCTCGGCCACCCGGGACTCGACGTACGCGGGGGAGTCCTTCGCCCTGGACACCGTGCTGACCTGGGCGGAGCTGCTGCACGCGCAGACCGTGCCGTGGCTGGCCCGGCAGTGGGAGCTCAAGCGTGGCCAGCCCCGGCTGGCCGCCGCGCTCACGCACCTGCCGTTGGCCGCCGCCGACCGGGTGGCCACCGGCGTGACCATCCCGTTCTTCCAGGAGTGGCTGCGCCACCACACCCCGCAGGCGGCGTACTGGCGTGCGCGCGTCTTCGCCGACCGGGTCGCCCGGGTGCGGGCGCCGGTGCTCATGGTCACCGGGTGGCACGACATCTTCCTGCCCGCCCAACTCGACGACCACGCCACCCTGCGTGCCTCCGGCGCGCGACCACGCCTGGTGATCGGCCCCTGGACGCACGGCAGCCCCGGGCTGTTCGTGGGTGCCCTGCGGGAGGGGCTGGCCTGGCTCGACGAGCACCTGCTGGCTCCGTCGCCGGCCGACGGGCGGTCGCGCCGCGCCGCGTCCGCCCCGGTCCGGCTGCACGTGGGTGGTCCCGGCGGCGGCTGGCGGGACCTGCCGGACTGGCCCCCGCCGGCCACCGACACCGCCTGGCACCTGCATCCGGGCGGTGAGCTGGCGCAGCGCCCCCCGGTCGCGTCGGCACCCGACGAGTTCCGGTACGACCCGGCCGACCCCACCCCCTCGCGGGGAGGGCCGCTGCTCGTCGCCAAGCGGGCCGGCCCGGTGGACAACCGGGTGGTCGAGGCCCGCCCCGACGTGCTGACCTACACCAGTGCCCCGCTGACCAGGCCGGTCGAGGTGATCGGCCCGGTACGCGCCGAGATCCACGTCCGCGGTGAGCTGCCGCACCTGGACGTCTTCGTGCGACTGTGCGACGTGGACCGGCGCGGTCGCTCGTGGAACGTGTGCGACGGTCTGGTGCGGGTGACCCCCGAGCGTTTCCCCGTCGACGCGTTCGGGGCGTTGCGGGTCCCGGTGGCGCTCTGGCCGACCGCGTACCGGTTCGCGGCCGGACACCGGCTGCGGGTGCAGGTCGCCGGTGGCGCCCATCCGCGGTGGGCGCGCAACCCCGGCACCGGCGAACCCCTCGGCACTGCGGTGACGCTGCGTGCCGGCTGGCGGCAGGTTCTGCACGACCCGGAGCACCCGTCGGCGGTGCTGTTGCCGACCGTCCACTCAGCCTGACCGAGCCTCCAATCTAAAAAGAACCCGTCTGAGCTGGGCATTCATCGATAGTGCGGGCTATGGTTGGGTCAACGCCCGGTGCCGTGCAGTAAGCAGACCGGGATCGCCCGAAGCCCAACACCGCGTACGCGGTGTGACGTCGTACCCGGTCCCCGCCCCACCTGAGAGGGGGACCCCATGACGCGGGCCCCGGCAAACCTGTTGGCCGTCCGAAGCCTTCTTCTCACTCATCTGAACGTCGACCCGAACACCGTCCGCGCCGCCGACCTGGAGCCGGACGAGGTCGGCATCGTCGGCGACCCGGCCCACCGCGGCGGCTACCACTGCGGCTCGGACCGGGTGGTCGAAGGCGACTACTCGGTGGTCGAGTCACCCCGGGACCGGGCCGGACTGACCCTGGACGCGGCGGCGTTGGACGTCGGCCAGTTCGAGGTCCGCTCCGGCGGTCGGACCCACACCATGGCCAGCTTCTCGGTCTGGTGCGTGGCCCAGTGCGTCGCGAACGCGGCCGACACCCGGGACCTCCGCGAGATCATCTACAGCCCCGACGGCAGCACGGTGAAGCGGTGGGACCGCCTCGGCAAACGCAGCAGCGGCGACAGCTCGCACCGCTGGCACACCCACTTCAGCTTCTTTCGTGACGCCATCAAGGCCGGCCGCGACCAACGGCCGTTGTTCCGCCGCTATCTCAGCTCCATCGGACTCCTGGAGGACGACGACATGACCCCCGAAGAGCACAACTGGCTGGCCACCGTCCACAAGAACCTCACCGTGCTGGACGGCCGCTACCCGATCGGACAGATCTACACCCGGATGGCGGAGGGTCGGGACGACACCGGCGCGCCGGTGACCGGCAACTGGAACCTGCAGGCGATGACGAAGCAGCTCACCGCTCTGCAGGCCACGCTCAACGCACTGGCCGGGAAGGACTTCACCGACGAGGCGGCGATCATCGAGGGCGTCCTGGCCGGGCTCACGCCGGAGGAGATCGCCGCGGCCATTCCGCCCACCATCGCCAAGCAGGTGGCCGACGAGCTGTCCCGCCGGCTGGTCGCCTGAGCGGAGGGGCGGCCCGTAGCCGCCGGGTCGCCCCTCTCCGCGCTCCTCATCCGCAAGAGGAGTTGCGCAATACCTGTTGCGCAACATTCCTTGCGGATGTGATGGTGGAGCCATGGACAACTCCGATGTGCGTCAGGTCACCGACGCGCGGGTGCTGGCCGCCATGGCCCACCCGCTGCGCCGCCGGCTGATGGACATGCTCAAGGTGCACGGGCCCTCGACCGTCGGCCTGCTCGCCGAGCGCACCGGCCAGGCGCCGGCGAACATCAGCCACCACCTCAAGGTCCTCGCCGCCGCGGACCTGGTCACCGAGGCTCCCGAGCTGGCTCGCGACCGGCGCGAGCGGTGGTGGCGACTGGTCGCCCGAGGGGTGCGCTGGTCCAACACCGACTTCGACGCCGACCCCGCCGCCCGAGCGGTCGCCGACGCCGCCACCTCGCTCAACCTGGACCGGCAGGTCGCCCTGGCCCGAGCCTGGCACGCCGCCGACGACGCGGCGCAGGCCGCCTGGCGGGACGGGCCGTTCTCCACCGACAGGTGGTTGCACCTCACCCCCGACGAACTGGCCGAGCTGAGCCGCGAGATGATCGACCTGCTGGCCCGGTGGGGCGAGCGCGCTGTTCCCGACGACGGGGTCGAGCGCCAACCCGTGTTCGTGTTCGCGTACGGCGTTCCGGCCCGGCCGTGACCGCGGCCACCCGTACCGACCCGGGGCCGGTCCGCCCGCCCGGCGGGCTGCTGCGGCATCGGGACTTCCGGCTGCTCTGGGCCGGTCAGGCCGTCAGCAGTGTCGGCAGCAACGTCACCACCGTCGCGCTGCCGCTTGTCGCGGTGGCCGTGCTCGACGCCGGCACCTTCCAGGTGGCGGTGCTCACCGCCGCCGCCTGGCTGCCCTGGCTGCTGATCGGCCTGCCGGCCGGCGCGTGGGTCGACCGGCTGCCCCGTCGGCCGGTGATGGTGGTGTGCGACCTGTTCTGCGCGTTGGCGTTCCTCAGCGTGCCGCTGGCCGCCGTGCTGGGCCGGCTGACCGTGGCGCACCTGCTGGTGGTCGCCCTCAGCGCCGGCGCCGCGCGGGTCTTCTTCGAGACCGCCGACCAGGTGTACCTGCCGGTGGTGCTGCGACCCGAGCAACTGCCGGAGGGCAACGCGAAGCTGCACGCCACCCAGACCGTCAGCTACGTCGTCGGGCCCGGCCTCGCCGGCCTGATCGCCCAGCTCACCGGCGCCGTCGCCGCGCTGGTGCTGGACGCGTTCACGTTTCTGGCCTCCGCGATCCTTCTGCTGCGGATCCGCATCGTCGAACCACGCGCACGCCGGGCCGACCGGTCCCGAACACTGCGCCGAGACATCGCCGAGGGGCTGCGCTTCGTCATCCGGGACCCGTACCTGCGGGTGCTGACGGCCTTCGGCGCGGCCTGCAACATCGGGCTGATCGGCTACCAGGCCGTCCTGGTGGTCTTCCTGGTCCGGGAGCTTCGGCTCGAACCGGGCCTGGTGGGCGCGTTGGTCGCGGTGATGAGCGCCGGAGGGATCATCGGGGCGCTGCTCGCCACCACGGTGGGCCGCCGCTGCGGAACCGCACGGGCAGTGCTGATCGCCGGGGTGCTCACCGGCCCGCCAGCCCTGCTCATCCCGCTCGCCGCACCGGGCGTCGGGCTGGTCTGGCCGGCCCTCGGCGGGGTGCTGATCGGCCTCGGCGTGGCCATCGGCAACGTGGTCAAGGGTGCCTTCCGGCAGACCTACACGCCGCACCACCTGCTCGGCCGGGTGACGGTGAGCATGCATCTGCTCAACTACGGCACGATCCCGCTCGCGGCCGTGCTCGCCGGAGCCCTCGGCGCGCGCTACGGCCCCGGGACAGCGATATTCGTGATGACCGCCTGGTTGGCGCTCACCCCGTTGATCCTGTTGATCGGGCCGATCCGGAGGCGGCGGGACCTGCCCGCCGCCCCGGTGGCGTCTTGAGTGCGCTGCGACGGCGGCCGGGAGACCGGCCGCCGTCACCGGCACGGAGCTACATCGGGCGGACGTTGTCCGCCTGCGGACCCTTCTGCCCCTGGGTCACCTCGAACTCGACCTTCTGGCCCTCGTTGAGCTCCCGGTAGCCGCTCGAGGCGATGGCGGAGTAGTGGACGAACACGTCCGGCCCTCCACCGTCCTGCTCGATGAAACCGAAGCCCTTTTCCGAGTTGAACCACTTAACCGTGCCGGTTGCCATGCATCTCTCCCTGTTCAAAGCGGCTGACCCTCGGCCTCTGGCCGATGATCGCCCGTACCTGTCCGACAGTAACGGGCAAAACCCGGATCCGCTGGCCGAAGTGCCGTAGGTCTTCGGGTGAAGTCGGGTGAACTCTGCGCGCCGGCGCGCGAAACCCACCCCTACCACCCGCCGCTGGGGCATGCTTGCGCCGATGAAGGGTGCCGCAGCCGACGCGCTGACCGAGCTGGAGCGCGAGATCGACGCGCCCGGCGACGGCCTGGACCGGCTCCGGTTGGTGCCCACTCCGTTCGTTCCCGAGGTGCGGCTGCACCTGGCCGAGGACGCGATCGTCTGGTGGGCCCGGATGGAGGCCGCCGTCGGGCATCCCCTGCCAGCCCCGTACTGGGCGTCCGCCTGGGCCGGAGGCCAGGCCCTGGCCCGCCACCTCCTGGACCACCCGGAGTTGGCCGCCGGTCGTCGGGTGCTCGACCTCGCCTCCGGCTCGGGGCTGGTGGCCATCGCCGCCGCGCTGGCCGGTGCCGCGGAAGTGGTCGCCAACGACATCGACCCGTACGCCGTCGCCGCCGTCACCCTCAACGCCCGGGCCAACCGGGTCGCCGTCGACGTCTTCGGGGACGACCTGCTCGACGACACCGACTCGGAGGCCGACCTGGTGGTCGCCGGAGACGTCTTCTACGACCGCGCGATGGCCGACCGGATGCTGCCCTTCCTCCAGAGGGTCGCCGCCAGGGGCACCGACGTGTTGGTCGGTGACCCCGACCGGGGGCACCTGCCAGCGGACCGCCTGACCGTCCTGGCCGACTACCCGGTACCCACCACCGAACCCTCGGTGGACTCGTCGTTACGCCGGGTGCGGGTGCTGCGGCCCGTCTGAGCGCGGATGCCACCTCAGGGACGACCCCGAGGCCGATACCAGGGGGCCCTGGGGGCTGAAACCCGATGTCCGCAGTGGTGCGACGGCCCTAGCGTGGGTGACATGACGCAATGGCTGGCCCAGATCGGCGACCTGCCCATCCTGCTACTGATGGGTGCGCTCGGGCTCGTCATGCTCTTCGATGCCGTACCCCTGCTGGGTGTCCTGGTCCCCGGCGACGTGGCGATCCTGGCTGCCGTCGGGGTGGGCCGCCCGACCACCGGGCTGGCGACCTTCGCCGCGGTGCTGATCGGCTGTCTGGCCGGCTGGTCGCTGAGTTTCGTGATCGGCCGCCGTTACTCCGAGCGGTTGCGACACAGCCGGATCGGCGACTGGATCGGCGAGACGCGCTGGACCGCGGCCGAGGGGATCCTGCGTCGCGGCGGCGGTCGGATGATGGTCGTCGCGCCGTTCCTGCCCGTGTTCAACGCGCTGCTGCCGCTGGCCGCCGGCGGGCTACGGATGTCGTACCGTCGATTCCTCGGCTGCGCGGCGCTCGGCGCCGCCGCCTGGGCCGGTCTCTACCTCGCGCTGGGCACCGCATCCCGATCGCTGGCCGGGCTGCTGCCGGGGGACCCCAGCCCGCTGCTGGTGACCATGGGGGTCGGGATGGCGCTGGCCTCCGTCGTGCTGCTGGGGGCGCGGCGGCGGTTGTTCGCCGTCGCTGGCTGAGGGTGGGGCGGGGCCGGCTTGCGGTGTGGGGCCGGCTTGCGGTGGGGCCGGTTGCGGTGGGGGGCGGGGCCTGCCGTGCCCGGCTCCGGGCGGTCAGGCACCGGCGTCCCCGAACCGCCCCCACCGGGCATGATCCACTCGCGTTCATGAAAATCGGGGCATCCCGGACGCCCGGACACCCCGATCTCAAGAAAACCGAGTCGATCATGCCCAGTCGCGGGCGAACTGATCCCTGCGCCGGGCACGGCAGGCCCCGCCCCCGTCGGGGTTGCGGCTCGTCCGGTGGTGCCGCGCCCCACCTGGGGTGTTGATCTTGGGCGCTCTCGGTCGGCGTCTGGTTCTTCGTGTGTGGGGTGGGGGTTACCAGCCTCTTGCTTTCCACTGAGGGAGGGCGGGGCGCTCGGCTCCCAGGGTGCTGTCCTTGCCGTGGCCGGGGTAGAACCAGGTGTCGTCCGGGAGTTTGTCGAACAGCTTGTGCTCGACGTCGTCGATCAGCGCGGCGAAGCGCTCCGGGTCCTTGTCCGTGTTGCCAACGCCACCCGGAAAAAGACTGTCGCCGGTGAAGAGGTGCGGGGTGCCGGCCGGGTCGCGGTAGAGCAGTGCGATCGAGCCCGGCGTGTGCCCCTTGATGTGGATGACCTCCAGCGCGCAGTCGCCGACCGGCACCGTGTCGCCGTCGGCGAGACGCTCCGCCTCGATCGGCAGCCCGTCCGCGTCGTCGGCGTGCACCAGTGCCCGCGCGCCCGTCTTGGCGACCACCTCCTCCAGCGCCACCCAGTGGTCCATGTGCTGGTGGGTCGTCACCACGGCGGTGAGCCCGCCGTCGCCGATCAGCTCCAGCAGCCGGGGCGCCTCGTTGGCGGCGTCGATCAGCACCTGGTCGCCGGTGCCCGTGCAACGCAGCAGGTAGGCGTTGTTGTCCATCGGGCCCACCGACAGTTTGCTGATGGTGAGCCCGTCCAGCTCGCGTACCGCCGGCGCGCCGCCGTGGGTGACGTCTCCGCTGTAAGTCATGACGTTTCTAGATCCATTCCGGTGGAGTAGGCAGGGGACCGTCGGGCGTGACGGAGAGCGGGCTGCCGTCGGCACGGCCGATCAGCCAGGCGGCGAGGTCGGAAACGGGACCGGCGACGATCGGGGCGCCGGCACGGTCGCCGAGCACCACGTCGTGCTCGCTCCCGTCCGCGCGTAGCACCATCGACGGCGGCGTGGGCCCGGTGGCGTGATGGCTGGCGGCCTCGCGCAGCAGCCGGTGGGCGAACGTGGCCGACCAGTCGGCGGCGCCGTAGCCGGCGGCGAGGTCGAGGTGGTGCACCTCGATCTCCCGCAGGCGACCCCAGACGAGCAGCGCGGCCGGCCACGGGCCCATCCGCGCCTGCACCGTCGCCGCCCACGCCTCGGCCGGCATCGCCGCGACCGCCTCGGCGAACAGGTCCGCGGTGCGCCGCAGGTCGTCCAGGTGCTCGGCGGGTGGTCGACCCGAGCCGGTCTCGATGTCCGCGTTGCGGACCTCAAGCGAGGCGTACATCGGCAGCGCCGCGCCGGTGCGGGCCGCCGTGAGCAGGTTGACGAAGCCGTCGGCGTTGCGCGCCAGGTGCGCCAGCACGTGGCCGCGCGTCCAGCCCGGCAGCAGCGACGCGCCGGCCAGGTCCGCGGCGTCGAAAGACGCTGCGGTACGCAGGAGTCGGCTGGTGGCCGCGTCCACCTCGCCCATCAGTAGGAGCGGATCCGTGGTCACCCGTCGACCCTAGCGGTCCGCCGCCCGCGCCGTCGCCGGGGAAATCGCTTTCGGCGCGTCGGCGGGCGACCTACCGTCAGCGGCAGACGCGGCACCGGGACATCGGACGGAGGTGGTGATCATGCCGGACGTGGCACGCGTGTTCCGCCATCACCTGCTTCGACACCGATGAGGATGCCATGACGATCGATCTGACCGCGCTCGGCTGGGACGCCGAGCGGGCCACGTACGCCGCGCGACGCGGCGAGCACCAGCCGGGCCGGGTGGCCCGGGTGGACCGGGGGGTCTGCACGGTGCTCACGGCGGCCGGCCCGATCCGGGCCAGCCTGGGCCCGGCGGTGCTGGCCACCGCGGCCGGCGACCCGTCCGCGTTGCCCTGCGTCGGAGACTGGGTGTTGCTCACCCACTGGCCGGACCACCGCGTCACCGTGGAGGCGGTGCTGCCGCGGCGGGGCGCGTTGATCCGGCGTACCGCCGGCAAGGACTCCAGCGGCCAGGTGCTGGCCGCCAACCTGGACGCGGCCGCCGTGGTGGAGCCGGTGCACCCCGAGCCGGACGTCGGCCGCATCGAGCGGTTGCTCTCGCTGGCCCACGAGTCCGGCGCCCGGCCGCTCGTCGTGCTGACGAAGGCCGACCTCGCGGCCGACCCGGCCGCGCTGGCCCGCCAGCTCGCCGCGGTCGCCCCGGGGGTGCCGGTGCTGCCGGTCAGCGCCGAACACGGCGTCGGGCTGGGCCCGCTGCGCGCCGAGGTGGCCCCCGGCCGCACGCTCGGCCTGCTCGGGCCGTCCGGGGCAGGCAAGTCGAGTCTGGTCAACGCCCTGGTCGGGGCGGTGATGATGCCCACACAGGCGATCCGGCGCGTCGACGGCAAGGGTCGGCACACCACGACCTGGCGGGCGCTCGTACCGATCCCCGGCGGCGGTGCCGTGATCGACACGCCCGGGGTGCGCGCGGTGGGCCTGCTGGACGGCGCGGTCGGGCTCGACCGGGCGTTCGCCGACATCGCCGGGCTGGCCGAGGGCTGCCGGTACGCCGACTGCGGCCACGACGGCGAGCCCGCCTGCGCGGTCCGCGAGGCGTTGCAGACCGGCGAACTCCCCACCCGCCGGTGGGAGAGCTGGCGACGCCTACAGGGGGAGCTGTCCCACGAGAGCCGACGGCGGGAAGCGCGGGTGGCGGCGGAGCGGCGTGGCGGATGGCGTTCGGCCCGGCGACGGACCGCCCGGCCCCCGTCGCCCGGGGGGTACTGACCGGCGGCCGACCGGGCTGAGCTGGGGGAATGTGCGGGCGCGGGAAACTGTCATACCTCGGGGCTAGAGTTGCCGAGGCGTGTTTTCCGCGCCCGCACGACCGCTCAGATCATCCCAGAGCGGGACAGATCCTTCGCTTCGTCTTCTCCCGGGAGTACACGCACCGTGGTCGACCGACTGATCATCCGTGGCGCGCGCGAGCACAATCTGCGTGACGTCAGTCTCGACCTGCCCCGGGACGCACTCATCGTGTTCACCGGGCTGTCCGGGTCGGGCAAGTCGAGCCTGGCCTTCGACACGATCTTCGCCGAGGGTCAACGCCGCTACGTCGAGTCGCTCTCGTCGTACGCCCGGCAGTTCCTCGGCCAGATGGACAAGCCAGACGTCGACTTCATCGAGGGCCTGAGCCCCGCCGTCTCCATCGACCAGAAGTCCACCTCGCGCAACCCGCGTTCGACAGTCGGCACCATCACCGAGGTCTACGACTACCTGCGCCTGCTCTACGCCCGCATCGGCGAGCCGCACTGCCCGGTCTGTGGTGAGCGGATCTCCCGGCAGAGCCCCCAGCAGATCGTCGACCGGGTCCTCGCGATGGCCGAGGGCACCAAGTTCATGGTGCTCGCGCCGGTCATTCGCGGCCGCAAGGGCGAGTATGTCGACCTCTTCGCCGAGTTGCAGGCCAAGGGCTACGCCCGGGCCCGGGTCGACGGCGTGGTGCACCCGCTGACCGAGCCGCCGAAGCTCAAGAAGCAGGAGAAGCACACCATCGAGGTGGTGATCGACCGCCTCACCGTCAAGGCGAGCGCCAAGCAGCGGCTGACCGACTCGGTCGAGGCCGCCCTGGGCCTGTCCAGCGGCCTGGTGCTGCTCGACTTCGTCGACCTCCCGGAGGACGACCCGGACCGGGAGCGCCGCTACTCCGAGCACCTGGCCTGCCCCAACGACCACCCGCTGGCCATCGAGGATCTGGAGCCCCGGGTCTTCTCCTTCAACGCGCCGTACGGCGCCTGCCCGGAGTGCACCGGCCTGGGCACCAAGAAGGAGGTCGACCCGGAGCTGCTGGTCCCCGACCCGGAGCGCAGCCTGCGCGAGGGCGCCATCCAGCCCTGGGCGACCGGGCACAATCTGGAATACTTCCTGCGCCTGCTGGAGGCGCTCGGCGAGGCCCAGCACTTCGACGTGGACACCCCGTGGCGGGCGTTGCCGGCGCGGGCGCAGAAGACGATCCTGCACGGCTCCGACGACCAGGTGCACGTGCGCTACCGCAACAAGTACGGTCGCGAGCGCTCCTACTACACCGGCTTCGAGGGCGTGGTGCAGTGGATCGAGCGCCGGCACTCCGACACCGAGTCCGAGTGGTCCCGCGACAAGTACGAGGGCTACATGCGCGACGTGCCGTGCGCGGCCTGTGGCGGCGCCCGACTCAAGCCCGAGGTGCTCGCGGTCACCCTCGCCGGCAAGAGCATCGCCGAGGTCTGCAACCTGTCCGTGGGGGAGTGCGCCGACCTGCTCGCCGGCATCGAGCTGACCGACCGGCAGAAGCTGATCGCCGAGCGCGTCCTCAAGGAGATCAACGCCCGGTTGCGGTTCCTGCTCGACGTGGGCCTCGACTACCTCTCGCTGGACCGGCCGGCCGGCACCCTGTCCGGCGGTGAGGCGCAGCGCATCCGGCTGGCCACCCAGATCGGCTCCGGCCTGGTGGGCGTTCTCTACGTGCTCGACGAGCCCTCGATCGGGCTGCACCAGCGCGACAACCACCGGCTGATCGAGACCCTGATCCGGCTGCGGGGCCTGGGCAACACGCTGATCGTGGTCGAGCACGACGAGGACACCATCCGCACCGCCGACTGGATCGTCGACATCGGGCCCGGCGCGGGCGAGCACGGCGGCAAGATCGTGCACAGCGGCTCGGTGCCCGCCCTGCTGAAGAACAAGGAGTCGATCACCGGGGCGTACCTGTCCGGAAAGCGGTCGATCCCGACGCCGAAGACGCGCCGCCCGCAGGACGCGGCCCGGGAGTTGGTGGTGCACGGCGCGCGTGAGCACAACCTGCGCAACCTGACCGTCCCGTTCCCGCTGGGCCAGCTGATCGCCGTCACCGGTGTGAGTGGCTCGGGCAAGTCGACGCTTGTCAACGACATCCTCTACGCGGTGCTGGCCAACCAGATCAACGGCGCCCGACTGGTCCCCGGTCGACACACCCGGGTCTCCGGTCTGGAGCACGTGGACAAGGTCGTCGGCGTGGACCAGTCGCCGATCGGCCGGACGCCGCGCTCCAACCCAGCCACGTACACCGGGGTCTGGGACCACGTCCGCAAGCTCTTCGCGGAGACCACCGAGGCGAAGGTGCGCGGGTACGGGCCGGGTCGGTTCTCGTTCAACGTCAAGGGCGGGCGCTGCGAGGCGTGCTCCGGCGACGGCACCATCAAGATCGAGATGAACTTCCTGCCCGACGTGTACGTCCCCTGCGAGGTCTGCAAGGGTGCCCGGTACAACAGGGAGACCCTGGAGGTGCACTACAAGGGCAAGACCGTCTCGGACGTGCTGGAGATGCCGATCGAGGAGGCCGCCGAGTTCTTCTCCGCCATCCCGGCCATCCACCGGCACCTGAAGACCCTTGTCGACGTCGGCCTCGGCTACGTCCGCCTCGGTCAGCCCGCGCCGACTCTCTCCGGCGGTGAGGCGCAGCGGGTCAAGCTCGCCTCCGAGTTGCAGAAGCGCTCCACCGGGCGGACGGTCTACGTGCTCGACGAGCCGACCACCGGCCTGCACTTCGAAGACATCCGCAAGCTGCTGATGGTGCTGGAAGGTCTCGTCGACAAGGGCAACACGGTGATCACCATCGAGCACAACCTCGACGTGATCAAGACGGCCGACTGGCTGATCGACATGGGTCCGGAGGGCGGTCACCGGGGCGGCACCGTGCTCGCCACCGGCACCCCCGAGGAGGTCGCCGAGGTGACCGAGAGCCACACCGGCCAGTTCCTGCGCCAGGTGCTCAAGCTCGACGGTGCGGCCAAGGGCGCGGCCGGCGCCACCACCCGGGCGGCCAAGGCCAACGGCGTCACCAAGGCGCGGGCCAGCCGTAAGGTGCCCGCCGCCGCGCGCTGACCTCGGGAGGCGGGTCCGGCCGGCCTCGTGCGTGCGGTCCTCCGGGGGCGGTCTGTCGGTGGTCCGGCCGGCCTCGTGCGGGCGGTCTGTGGGTGGTCCGGCCGGCCTCGTGCGGGCGGTCTGTGGGTGGTCCGGCCGGCCTCGTGCGGGCGGTCTGTGGGTGGTCCGGCCGGGCTCGTCCGGGGCGGGTGCGGTCCGGTCGGGTCGCGCTGCGGCGGTCCACGATCGCCGTCGCGCGTGTGCATCGCGGCGTGCGGCTGGCGGGAGGGGCCGCCGCGTCCGAATTCGGGGTCGCACGCATGCGGTGGTGAACCATCCGGCACAGTTGCCCGTGTGGACAGGTGTGACCGGGTCTTGACCGGCGCAGCGGGCTAGAGAGAGGCGAGGCATGAGTGACGATCAGGCGCTGACCGGTCCGGGGACGCACACGCGTCGTACCCTGCTCACCGGTGTCGGGGCAGTCGGCGCGGCCGTCGTCCTGGCTGCCTGCGGCAGTGACGACGGCAACGGCAGCGGGGCCCCCACCAGTGGTGGCCCGGCGGTTCCCAGCAGCGGTGACGCCGGCGGCGGTGACCGGCAGGGTGCCCAGTCCCTGGCCACCACCGCCGACATCCCGGTCGGTGGCGGCAAGGTCCTCGCCGCCGAGGGTGTCGTCATCACCCAGCCGGTGGCCGGCCAGTTCAAGGGCTTCAGCCCGATCTGCACCCACCAGAACTGCCCGGTGACGAACGTCGACGGCGGCACCATCAACTGCACGTGCCACGGCAGTAAGTTCTCGATCGACGACGGCTCGGTGAAGGCCGGCCCCGCCACCAAGCCGCTGCCGCCCAAGAACATCAAGGTGACCGGCGACCAGATCTCGCTCGCCTGACCGGCCGGGGGCGCGGCCAGCGCTCCCGCTACATGATCGACTCGTGTTCCGGGTGGTCGGGGTGTCCGCGGCCTGCCGACACCCCGACTTTCCGGGGCACCGAGTGGATCTAGCGCCTGCTACGGGCTGTCGGTGGTGCGGACTAGGCTTGTTGGTGTGGCTGACCCCTCGACCTACCGCCCCGCACCCGGCACCATCCCGGAGCTACCGGGGGTCTACCGCTTCCGCGACGGCACCGGCCGGGTGATCTACGTCGGCAAGGCGAGAAATCTGCGCAGCCGGCTCAACTCCTACTTCGGCGACGTCTGGAACCTGCACGAGCGCACCCGCCAGATGGTCACCACCGCCGAGTCGGTGGACTGGATCACCGTCGGCACCGAGGTCGAGGCGCTCCAGCAGGAGTTCACCTGGATCAAGCAGTACGACCCGCGGTTCAACGTCCGCTACCGCGACGACAAGTCGTACCCCTATCTGGCCGTCACCCTCAACGAGGAATACCCACGGCTGCAGGTGATGCGTGGCGCCAAGCGCAAGGGGGTGCGCTACTTCGGCCCGTACTCGCACGCCTGGGCCATCCGGGAGACCCTCGACCTGCTGCTGCGGGTGTTCCCCGCCCGGACGTGCTCCGCCGGCGTGTTCAAACGCGCCGGCCAGGTTGGTCGTCCCTGCCTGCTCGGCTACATCGGCAAGTGCTCGGCACCGTGCGTCGGCACCGTCTCCGCCGACGAACACCGCGCCATCGTGGACGGGTTCTGCGACTTCATGGCCGGGCGCACCGACACCATGGTTCGCAAGATCGAGCGTGAGATGACCGAGGCGAGCGAGCACCTGGAGTTCGAGCGGGCCGCCAAGCTGCGCGACGACGTGGCCGCCCTGCGCCGTGCCATGGAGAAGCAGACAGTGGTGTTGGGCGACGGCACCGACGCCGACGTGGTCGCGTTCGCCGACGACCCGCTCGAAGCGGCCGTGCAGGTCTTCCACGTTCGTGACGGCCGGGTCCGCGGCCAGCGCGGCTGGGTGGTGGAGAAGACCGAGGATCTGACCACCGGCGACCTGGTGCACCACTTCTGCACCCAGGTGTACGGCGGCGAGCACGGCGAGACCGACGTGCCCCGGGAGCTGCTGGTGCCCGAGCTGCCCGCCGACGCCGAGGCGCTGGCGGACTGGCTCTCCAACCATCGGGGCAGCCGGGTGTCACTGCGGGTGCCGCAGCGCGGTGACAAGCGCTCACTGATGGAGACGGTCGAGCGCAACGCCAAGGACGCGCTGGCCCGGCACAAACTGAAGCGTTCCGGTGACCTCACCACCCGGGGCAGGGCACTTGACGAAATCAGCGAGGCGCTGGACATGCGCACCTCGCCGCTGCGCATCGAGTGCTTCGACATCTCCCAGATCCAGGGCACCGACGTGGTGGCCAGCATGGTGGTCTTCGAGGACGGGTTGCCCCGCAAGAGCGAATACCGGCGGTTCATCGTCCGTGGCGCCACCGACGACCTCTCCGCGATGTCCGAGGTGCTGCGCCGCCGTTTCGCCCGCTACCTGGACGCGAGGGCCGAGACGGGCGAGGTCGGTGTGGAGTCGGCCGACGACCCGGCCGCCCCGCAGGACGCGGTTGAGCCACAGGTCGGCGTGCTGATCGATCCGACCACCGGCCGGCCGCGCAAGTTCGCGTACCCCCCGCAGTTGGTGGTCGTCGACGGCGGCGCCCCACAGGTCGCGGCCGCCGCGCAGGCCCTCGCCGACCTGGGCATCGACGATGTGGCACTGTGCGGTCTGGCCAAGCGGCTGGAGGAGGTCTGGCTCCCGGACGACGAGTTCCCGGTCATCCTGCCGCGCACCTCGGAGGGCCTCTACCTGCTCCAACGGGTTCGCGACGAGGCCCACCGGTTCGCCATCACCTTCCATCGACAGCGCCGCTCGAAGCGGATGACCGAGTCGGCACTCGATCACGTGGCCGGCCTCGGCGAGGTACGGCGCAAGGCGTTGCTGCGGCACTTCGGCTCACTCAAACGACTCTCCGCCGCGACAGTCGAGGAGATCACCGAGGTCCCCGGGGTCGGTCGACGTACCGCCGAGGCGATCCTGACCGCCCTCGACAAGGACATGAAGACCGACGAAACCGCGGAGGCGAAGCCCAGCGCCACCTGAGCACTGTCGTCGTCCGCCCGGCGGGGGCGGCTGTCGGCTCATGCCGACTGTCGTCCGCCCGGCCTGGGGAGGTGACCGACCAGTTCATGCGGAATGTTGTCGTATGTCCGGACTGGGGGCGGCCAACGAGCGGCGAAGGTGGACATGATCCACTCGTGTTTCATGAAGTCGGGCTGTCCTCGGCGCTCGGTCACCGCGGTTTCAGCAAACCCGAGTCGATCATGCCGACTTGACCCCGCCGTGGGGCGGCCGAGTGGGTTGATTGTCTGTTTTGTTCGGCAGTGTCCTGTGGTCGGGGTCATCGTGGCCGTGGAATGGGGGGGCGGGCGGGGTCGTTATACCTGGCATGCCGCCGTAGCCCCCGGGCTCTGGTGTGCGGCGACCCCTCGGGAACATCCGCCGGGGCGCCACCGTTACATCCCCCGGCCCACCGAGTACGGGCAGGGCCGCTCCCCCCCGGGTTCAGTGCGGTGGAATGCCTCGCCGCTGGGGGGCGTTACATCCCCCGCGACGCTTCGAGCAGGTCCCCGTGGATCGCCGGCGTTGTCTCGAACTTCCCCGCATGGCACGCACCCCCCGTTGACTGCCGTGCGGGCACACCCCCGATGCAGAGGAGCACGCCATCATGCGTACCGATCTGATGCGGAAGACTGTCCTGGCCGCCGCTGGTCTCGCGTTCACCGGTGGGGCTATCGCCGGACCCGTCACCACGGCGTTCGCCGCGCCGAGCACCGCCAAGGCGACCTCGCAGACGCAGACCGACCGCAAGCCCAACGGTGAGCGCCAGCTGGGTGTGCGCTACGAGGCGCAGCCGAACTTCTACTACTGCGGCCCCGCCGCCACCCGAAACGCCCTCAGCGTCCAGGGCAAGAACATCAACGTCGACGACATGGCCAAGGAGATGGGCACCACCGAGGCCGGCACCAACAGCATCAACGACATCACCCCGGTCCTGAACAAGGAAACCGGCAAGGCTGACGCCTACCACAGCGTCGAGATCAGCAAGCCCGACGCCGACACGAAGCAGACCGACACGCTGCGCGCCGACATCGTGCGCACCGTCGACAACGGCCGGGCCGTGGTCGCCAACATCGCCGGCACCACCACCGACACCGCTGGGACGACGCACTCCTACGAGGGTGGGCACTACATCAGCGTCGTCGGCTACCGCGACAACGGCACCATCGTGAAGATCGCCGACTCCGCCGACCCGAACCAGGCATCCTACGAGGTCACGGTCGAGCACCTCGCCGACTGGATCGCCACCCGCGGCTACGCCACCAGCTGACCCACACCGACAAGCACCACCGCACCAACAAGCACCACCGAAGGGCCGGACCCCACCACGGGGCCCGGCCCTTCGGCACGTCCAGGTCAGGTGTCGGCGAGTACGGCGAGGATCTGCTCGCCGTACTTGGCGAGCTTGTTCTCGCCGACCCCGCCGACGCGGGACAGGTCGGCCAGCGTGCTCGGCGCGTCGCTGGCGATCTGTCGCAGCGTCGCGTCGTGGAAGACCACGTACGCCGGGACGCCCTGCTCCTTGGCGGTGGCGGCCCGCCAGCCGCGTAGCCGCTCGAAGAGCGACGCGGCGGCCGGCGTCAGCTCGGCCACCACCGTGGCCGCGCCGCGCGGTTTCGACGAACGACTCGACGCGGGCTTCTCCGGTTCGCGGCGCATCGTGACCGTGCGGCGGCGACCCAGGACGTCGGCGCTGGCCTCGGTCAGGGCCAGCGTGCCGTAGTCGCCCTCCACGGCGAGCAGCCCCTCGGCGAGGAGTTGCCGGACCACGCCCCGCCACTCGGCCTCACTCAGCTCGGAGCCGATGCCGAAGACGGTCAGGGAGTCGTGGCCGTACTGGCTGATCTTGTCGGTCTGTTTGCCGAGCAGGATGTCGATGCAGTGCCCGGCGCCGAACCGCTGGTTGCGTTCACGGTCGAGGCGGAAGACGGCGGACAGCAACTTCTGGGCGGCGACCGTGCCGTCCCAGGACTCCGGTGGGTTGAGGCAGGTGTCGCAGTTGCCGCAGGCGGCCGTCGTCGTCTCGCCGAAGTATTCGAGCAGTTGGACCCGGCGGCAGCGCACCGTCTCGCACAGGGCGAGCATCGCGTCCAGGTGCGCGGCGAGGTTGCGGCGGTGGGCCAGGTCGCCGTCGGACGTCTCGATCATCTTGCGTTGCTGGACCACGTCCTGAAGCCCGTACGCCAGCCAGGCCGTGGACGGCAGGCCGTCGCGGCCGGCGCGGCCGGTTTCCTGGTAGTAGCCCTCGACGGACTTGGGCAGGTCGAGGTGGGCGACGAACCGGACGTCGGGCTTGTCGATGCCCATGCCGAAGGCGATGGTGGCGACCATGACGAGGCCGTCCTCACGCAGGAAGCGCTGCTGGTTGGCGGCGCGGGTCGCCGCGTCCAACCCGGCGTGGTACGGCAGGGCGGCGATGCCGTTGGTGACGAGGAAGTCGGCGGTCTTGTCGACCGAGGCCCGGGACAGGCAGTAGATGATGCCGGCGTCGCCCGGGTGTTCGTCGCGCAGCAGTGCCAGAAGTTGCTTGCGCGGCTCCCGCTTGGGCACGATCCGGTACTGGATGTTGGGCCGGTCGAAGCTGGCCACGAAGTGCCGCGCGTCGTCGAGTTTGAGGCGGGTGGCGATCTCGGTGCGGGTGGCGCTCGTCGCGGTGGCGGTGAGCGCGATCCGGGGGACCTGCGGCCACCGTTCGTGCAGCATCGACAGCGCCAGGTAGTCGGGGCGGAAGTCGTGGCCCCACTGGGACACGCAGTGCGCCTCGTCGATCGCGAACAGGGAGATGCGACCCCGGTCCAGCAGGGCGAGGGTGGACCGGACGCCGAGGGCCTCCGGGGCGAGGTAGAGCAGGTCCAGCTCGCCGGCGACGAAGGCGGCCTCGACCCGGCGTCGGGCGTCCAGGGTCTGGGTCGAGTTGAGGAAGCCGGCGCGGACGCCGACCGCGGTAAGGGCGTCCACCTGGTCCTGCATGAGCGCGATCAGTGGGGACACGACGACCGCGACGCCCTCGCGGACCAGGGCGGGGATCTGGTAGCACAACGACTTGCCGCCACCGGTGGGCATCAACACCAGGGCGTCGCCACCGGCGACCACATGGTCGATCACCTGCTGCTGGAAGCCGCGGAAGGCGTCGTAGCCGAACACCCGGCGCAGCACCGGCAGAGCGTCCTCGGTGCGCAGGTCGGTGGGGGAAGCCATCCGCGGAGTCTACGAGCCGACCCCGACAGCAGTGCCCGCACACCTGCCCGGCGCGTCTACCGCGTCTGCCCCGTCTCGCCATCCCCGTCACCCCAGCAGAGCCCGCCGAGGCCGGCCGCGCTGTGGAAGCCAGGGTGCCCGGTGACGTCCATGCAGACCTCCTTGTCGGGACCGACCCGGCCGCAGAAGACGGGCTCGACGTGGTTCCAGGCGTCGGCCCGGGACAGCAGCGCGGCCCCCGCCGGCATCTCGGGCCGCAGGATCGTCAGCCCCTCCGTGTAGACGACGGCCTGGTCGCGGGCCTCCGCCACGTCGGTCGCCAGGTAGGTCAGGTGCAGCGTCCAGCGCCGGGGCATCCGAAACCCGCCGGCAGGCGGCCCGTTGCGGCCCGAGCGCCGCTCGCGCTCCGTCGTGTAGCGGCTGACCAAAGAGTTGGCGTACGCGGACAGAGCGCCCGGTTTCGCCAGCGCGTGCGCGATGGCCGCCCGGACCCGCTCGGACACGTCGGCCCCGTCGAGTACGGCGGTCAGGTCGTCCTGGAAGCCGTTGTGCTGCCGCGGCTCCCGCTCCCACCGCGACGATCGGTTGTCAGTCACCAGTCCCTGCCTCTCCGTAGTGAGTGATTACCAAGAGACTGGACCACGGCGAACGGAAATGCAACGTCGTGTTTTCCTTTGCTAGATGCTTGATCTGTGGTCGCTCCTGGGCAAGAATCGATTACTCACAGTGGAGGTGGTGCTGCCGATGTCACAGGTGCCAAGTCCGACGATCAGGGCTCGTCGTCTGCGGCGCGAGCTGCGTCGTCTGCGGGACCGCACCGGACACACCGCCGAGGAGGTGGCCAAGATCCTGGGGTGGCATCGGACCAAGGTCATCCGCTTCGAACTCGGGCACTCCAGGGTGATGCCGAAGGACCTGCCTCCGCTGCTCGACCTCTACGACGCCTCCGAAGAGGAGCGCGAGTCGCTGACCGGGTTGCTTCGGCAGTCTCGCCAGAAAGGCTGGTGGAGCGCCTACGGCGACGTGTTGCCGGACGACTACGTCGGCTTCGAGGCGGAGGCCACGTCGATCAGCGCGTTCGAGAGTCTGTACGTCCCCGGGCTGTTGCAGACGGAGGAGTACGTCCGCGCGATCGTCAAGGCGGGCCGCAGCACCGCCGACCAGGACGAGACCGATCGCGTAGTGGCGGCGAGACTCGCGCGCAAAGCTCTGTTGGCCCGTGATGCGCCGCCGTCCTTGTGGGCCGTGTTGGATGAGGCGGTCGTGCGCCGGGTGGTTGGTGGCCCGACGGTGATGCGTGCGCAGCTTGCGCGCTTGGTCGAGGCGTGTGAGATGCCCACGGTGGAGATACAGGTCATGCCGTTCGCGGCAGGGGCGCACGCGGCCATGGGTGGAGCTTTCACACTGCTGGGTTACGCCGACCCGATGCTTGATCCGGCGGTGGTCTACCTCAGCAACGACACCAGCGCGCTGTTGCTGGAGGAGGACCGACAGGTGGCCCGCTATAGACTCATGTTCGACCACCTTCGGGCCAAGGCGTTCGACCCTGACCGGTCTGCGGACCTTCTTACGCGGGTTGCTGCCGAGTTCCCGGACTGAGTCCGATTACTAGGAGCGCTAGCGATGACCCTCCCGGATCTGGCACAGGTTGCCTGGCGCAAGAGCAGTCGAAGCGGTGCCAACGATTCGAATTGCGTAGAGGTGGGCGAGGTGTTGAGTGGGCGGCTGGCCGTGCGGGATTCCAAGGATCCGGGCGGGCCGGCGCTCATCTTCGATCCGACCGCCTGGTCGTCGTTCGTGACCGGTCTGCGGCGCGGCCCGCTCGGCTGACGCCTGCGGCAAGGCGTCGGCGCCCTGATGCCGGCGGCATCACCTCCATCCGGTTGGATGGCCCCCATGGCGGTACGCATCGATATCAGCGCACTCCGGGACGCGGCCGGACCTGTGGTCTGTGCAGCAGCGGACAAGCTTCGAGCATCTGATCAACCGGTGGTGCCGAGGCCGGCCGGTGGTGGAGTTTTCTGCGAGTTCCGCGAGGCCGGGCAGCCTCCGTTCGAAGTCTGGGTGGGCATCACGGCCGACGGTTTCACCGCCGAGTGTGACTGCGCAGCCGCTGAGGAGTTGTGCGCCCACGCCGTGGCCCTCACCGCCACTGCCCTGGACGACGGTTTCACGTGGTCGTCGGCGGCTGCCCCGCCGTCGGCCCTGGCGGTCGACCCAAGGGTCGCCGAGTTGGCCGAAGTCGCGAGCGGCATCCCCGCCCGACGCCTGGCGCTGTTGGTCGCCGAGTGGGCAGCCACGGATCGTGTGTTGGAAAACCGGCTTCGCGCGCAGGCCGGCCAACTCGCGCCTTTCTCCGCTGCCGAGCTGGCCGACCTTCGTCGGACGATCGACAACCTGGCCCACGAGGCGACCAGCGGTAGCCGTTGGGATCTGCACGATGTCGAGAAGGCCGGTCGGGCGATCGTCGAGGAGATCGAGGTGCTTGCCCAGCGGCCGCCGACCCCGGAGGCGCTGTTGCTGGTCGAGCGGGCCGCCCGTGCGTGGGACGGCCTCGCTGGCTACCTCAACGACGCCTGGGAGACGTACGAGGAAGAACCGGCCGAGATCGGCGGCGCGTTACGGGCGGTCCACGTGCAGCTCTGCGAGCAGGTGCGGCCGGATCCCGACGAGTTGGCCGCCCGACTGGTGGAGATCGTCGAGGCGGCCGAGGTCGACTCGTGCCTTGATGAGCCGAACGATTACCTCGCCGTGCTTGGTCACCAACGGGTCGAGGCCCTTCGGCACCGCCGCTGACGGTTGTCGTGATCCGCGTCGCCGGCCGCGGGTGGTCGGCGGTTGCCGGGCGGGCAGGTCCGCCTGAGTGCGGTTGAGTTCGTTGAGCTGTGCGTCCAGGAAGGTGCTCTGTAGGCGTCGGCCGGGAACCCGTCCGGCGCACCCGCGCGACGGGTGTGCCGGACGGGCGACGCGGTCAGCTGGGCTGGCTGGACCGGTTGGCCAGACCTCGCGGCGGGGCCTTCATCCCGACGACGATGTCGACGATCTCGATGTAGCGGGCCTTGGCACCCATCCGGAAGGCGGTGGCCGCCGCGTTGATCTCCTCGAGGGTGTCGCCCTCGACGATGGTGACCTGGTCGTACTTGCCGTTCACCCCGGTCGTCACCACGTGGGTGAGCTGCTTGGCGAAGCGGCCCAGGTCCCGCGCGTGTTCGGCGGAGACCTCGTGGATGCCCTCCCGGCCGAGGGCGAAGTATTCCGGACTGATCCGCATGAACAGGAAGCCGATGTATTTGTTCTTGTCCGCAAGGTCGTGCATCGCACCCTCCCAGATGTCGGTCTGACCTGCGACGATCACAAAGAGCGTATTGAGAGTTACTGATCGTCATCAAGAGTGCCGACTGTCGGGAGCGCGACCCGCGACGGGTGCCGGCCCGTCGGCCGGGCGGCGGGATAGAGTCGCTGATTGACCAAACGCGGCCGAGGGGGCCGCGGCGCCACGGCTTGGGGGTACGGGTGAGCGAGGCGCGTGCGGGCGGCGGACGGATCGACGGTCCGACCGCGGGGGACGGGCAGCCGGCGGCTGAGTCGGAAACCACACTCGTGGTGGTCACCGGCGTTTCCGGGGGTGGCCGCAGCACGGTGGCCCGTGCCCTGGAGAACGTCGGCTACTACGTCGTCGACAACCTGCCGCAGGCACTGATGCTGGACATGGCGGAGTTGGCGTTCAAGGCGGGCGGCGCGGCTCGGCGTACCGCGATGGTGTTGGACGTGCGGTCGCGGGCCTTCTCCACCGACCTGGCCGGGGCGATCCGGGAGCTCAAGGAGCGCGGGTTCTCGCCCCGGGTGGTGTTCGTCGACGCCGACGACGAGGTGTTGATCCGGCGGTTCGAGAGCGTTCGGCGTTCGCACCCGTTGCAGGGCGACGGGCGGTTGGCCGACGGCATCGCCGTGGAGCGTGGGCTGCTCGAAGAGGCGCGCGACCAGGCCGACGTGATCATCGACACCAGCCACCTCAACGTCAACCAGCTCCGTCGGCGCATCGAGGAGCTGTTCGGCGGCGAGGACGCCCGCCGGCTGCGGGTCACCGTGCTGTCGTTCGGGTTCAAGTACGGCCTGCCGCCGGACGCCGACTTCGTGCTGGACGCCCGGTTCCTGCCGAACCCGTACTGGGTGCCGGAGTTACGCGAGCACACCGGTCGGGAGGAGGCGGTCAGCGCGTACGTGCTGGGTCAGGAGGGCGCGGAAGCCTTCGTCGCCTCGTACGCCGACCTGGTCAACGCCACCACGGCCGGCTTCGAGCGGGAGGGTAAGCGCTACCTGACGGTCGCCGTGGGCTGCACCGGCGGCAAGCACCGCAGCGTGGCCATCTCCGAGGAGTTGGCCGCCCGCCTGCGGCACTCCGGGCTGGCGGCCAACGCCCAGCACCGCGATCTGGGGCGCGAATGACGGCCCGCCGGGTGGTGGCGTTCGGCGGTGGGCACGGGCTCTCCGCCTCGTTGCGGGCGCTGCGCCACTGCGCACCCGAACTCGACCTCGACATCACCGCCGTGGTCACCGTCGGCGACGACGGCGGGTCCAGCGGCCGCCTGCGTGCCGAGCGGGGTGGCCTGCCGCCGGGTGACCTGCGCCAGGCACTGGTGGCGCTTGCCGGAGACCACCCGGCCACCCGGCGCAGCGCCGGGCTGTTCCAGCACCGCTTCGCCGCCGTGCCGGCCGGCGTACCCGCAGGCGGCGAAGCCGACCCGGCCCCGGCTGCCACCGACGCCCCCGGCCCACGCGACACCGACCGCCCCAGCCCGCGCGACCAGGGCGCGGACGCCCCCGGCCCGCGCGACCACGACGGCCCGGCGCCGCGGGACCAGGGCGCCGACGGCCCGGCGCCGCGGGACCAGGGTTCAGACGGCGGGGGTACGGGCGGCCCCGGCGCGACGCGCGGCGACGGGCTGGCCGGGCACGCGGTGGGCAACCTGGTGCTCTGCGGCCTCATGGAGTTGCTCGGCGACCCGGTGGCCGCTCTGGAGCACGCCGGCGCGATGCTCGGCGCGGTTGGCCGGGTGTTGCCGATGTCCCGTCAGCCGGTCGGCATCGAGGCCCGGGTCCGCGGTGTCGATCCGACCGCCCCCGACGAGGTGCACACCGTGCGTGGCCAGCACCAGGTGGCCGTCACCACCGGGCGGGTCGAGTCGCTGCGCCTGACGCCCGCCGCCCCGGCGGCCTGCGCCGAGGCGATCGAGGCGATCATGGCGGCGGACTGGTTGATCTTCGGGCCGGGCAGTTGGTACACGAGTGTGCTCCCGCACCTGCTGGTGCCGCAGTTGGCCGACGCGATCGTGTCCACCTCGGCGCGGCGGCTGGTCACGCTGAACCTCGCCGCCGAGAAGGAGACCCTCGGGCTCTCCGTCGCCGACCATCTCGCGGCCCTGCACTGGTATCTGCCCGAACTCAAGGTGGATACCGTGCTCGCCGATGCCAGAGCGGTGGGTGACCCCGAACCGGTCGAACGTGCGGCAGAATCGCTTGGTGCCCGCCTGGTCCTCGCCTCCGTCGCCGTCACCGACGGCACTCCCCGCCATGATCCGGCTGCCCTGGGCGCCGCGCTGGTGCCTGTCCTGGGCGCCGATCGTTAGACACGTACGTAATCACCGGCGACACGCCGGAACCGGTCCGTGAGGGGACGCACAATGGCGATGACGGCCGCGGTCAAGGACGAGCTGAGTCGGGTCGACGTGCCCAAGCCCTGCTGTCGGCGGGCGGAGATGGCCGCGCTGCTGCGCTTCGCCGGCGGCCTGCACATCGTCTCCGGCCGCGTGGTGGTGGAGGCGGAACTGGACACGGGGGCGGTGGCCCGGCGGTTACGCCGGGAGATCGCCGAGGTCTACGGATATTCGAGCGAGATCCACGTGCTGGCCTCCGGTGGCCTGCGCAAGGGCAGCCACTTCATCGTGCGGGTGGTCAAGGACGGCGAGGCCCTCGCCCGGCAGACCGGCCTGCTCGACGTGCGGGGCCGCCCGGTGCGCGGGCTGCCCCCGCACGTGGTGGCGGCGAACGTCTGCTGCGCGGTCTCCGCGTGGCGGGGGGCGTTCATGGCACACGGTTCGTTGACCGAGCCGGGCCGCTCCAGTGCTCTGGAGATCACCTGCCCGGGCCCGGAGTCGGCGTTGGCGCTTGTCGGCGCGGCCCGCCGGATCGGCATCACCGCCAAGAACCGCGAGGTGCGCGGGGTGGACCGGGTGGTGGTCAAGGACGGCGACGCGATCGCCGCGCTGCTCACCCGCATCGGCGCGCACTCCAGCGTGCTGGCCTGGGAGGAGCGTCGGGTACGCCGGGAGGTGCGGGCCACCGCCAACCGGCTCGCCAACTTCGACGACGCCAACCTGCGCCGCTCGGCGCGCGCCGCGGTCGCCGCCGCCGCCCGGGTCACCCGTGCGCTGGAGATCCTCGCCGACGAGGCACCCAACCACCTGACCGACGCCGGGCGGCTGCGCCTGGAGCACCGGCAGGCGTCCCTGGAGGAGTTGGGCGCGCTGGCCGACCCGCCGCTGACCAAGGACGCCATCGCCGGGCGGATCCGCCGGCTGCTGGCGCTTGCCGACAAGCGCGCCCGGGACCTCGGCATCCCGGATACCGAAGCGGCAGTCACGCCCGACATGCTCGTGGTCTGATAGGACGGTGGGGCCGCACGGTGCGCCCGGGAACACGCCCCGGCGCAGCGTGGTCTCGCACGCTCGGATAGGGTCGCTGCGTACGGCAAGGGGGCCGACACCGGCACTCCTCGCTGTGCCCACCGCCTCGGGCGGTCAGGTCCGCAGACCGCGCGGCGGGGTGGCCGAGATGAACCGTCAGCGGCCGGCTCCACCGGTCGGCGCACACCATTCCCGCCGGCCCGTTGTCTGAAGCCGGCGGACCAGAACGCGAGGAGATGGGACCTGTGACCATCCGGGTTGGCATCAACGGCTTTGGCCGAATCGGCCGTAACTTCTTCCGGGCAGTGCTGGCGTCCGACGCCGACATCGAGGTCGTGGCGGTCAACGACCTGACCGACAACGGCACGCTCGCCCACCTGCTCAAGTACGACAGCATCCTGGGTCGCCTGCCGTACGAGGTCAAGGCCACCGCCGACGAGATCACCGTCGGTGGCAAGACCATCAAGGCGTACGCCGAGAAGGACCCGTCGAAGCTGCCGTGGGGCGAGGTCGGCGCCGACGTCGTCATCGAGTCGACCGGCTTTTTCACCGACGCCACCAAGGCCAAGGCGCACGTCGACGGCGGGGCCAAGAAGGTCATCATCTCCGCCCCGGCGAAGAACGAGGACGTCACCGTCGTCATGGGTGTCAACCACGACACCTACGACCCGGCGAAGCACACGATCATCTCCAACGCTTCGTGCACCACCAACTGCCTCGCCCCGATGGCGAAGGTCCTGCACGACACGTTCGGCATCCAGCACGGTCTGATGACGACGATCCACGCGTACACCCAGGACCAGAACCTCCAGGACGCGCCGCACTCGGATCTGCGTCGGGCCCGGGCCGCCGCGCTGAACATCGTGCCGACCTCCACCGGCGCCGCGAAGGCCATCGGCCTGGTCCTCCCGGACCTCAAGGGCAAGCTCGACGGGTACGCCCTGCGGGTGCCGATCCCGACCGGCTCGGTCACCGACCTCACCGTCAACGTGGGTCGCGAGACCACCGTGGACGAGGTCAACGCCGCGCTGAAGGCCGCCGCGGACGGCCCGCTCAAGGGCATCCTGGTCTACAACGAGGACCCGATCGTGTCCTCGGACATCGTCACCGACCCGGCGTCGTGCATCTTCGACGCGCCGCTGACCAAGGTCGTCGGCAACCAGGTCAAGGTCGTCGGCTGGTACGACAACGAGTGGGGCTACTCCAACCGGCTCGTCGACCTCGTCAAGCTGGTCGGTTCGTCGCTGTGAGCATCCGGACCCTCGACGACCTGCTCGCCGAGGGGGTGGCAGGTCGGCGCGTGCTGGTGCGCGCCGACCTGAACGTCCCGCTCGACAAGCAGTCCGGAGCCATCACCGACGATGGCCGCATCCGCGCGGTGCTGCCGACCCTCGGCGCGCTTGTCGGGGCCGGCGCGAAGGTGGTCGTCTGCTCGCACCTGGGTCGCCCGAAGGGCGCACCGGACCCGCAGTTCAGCCTGGGCCCGGTCGCCGGGCGGCTCGGTGAGCTGCTCGGCGCGCCGGTGCACTTCGCCACCGACACGGTCGGCGACTCCGCCCGCTCCACCGTCGCGGACCTGGCCGACGGCCAGGTCGCCCTGCTGGAGAACCTGCGTTTCAACGCGGGCGAGACCAGCAAGGACGAGGCCGAGCGGGGCGCCTTCGCCGACCAGCTCGCCGCGTTCGGCGACGCGTACGTGGACGACGCGTTCGGCGCCGTGCACCGCAAGCACGCGAGTGTCTTCGACGTGCCGGCCCGGTTGCCGCACGTCGCGGGCCGGCTGGTGCTGCGTGAGGTCGAGGTGCTCTCCAAGCTCACCAGCGAGCCCGAGCGGCCGTACGTGGTGGTGCTCGGCGGGTCCAAGGTCTCCGACAAACTCGCGGTGATCGAGGCCCTGCTGCCCACTGTCGACCGGCTGCTCATCGGTGGCGGGATGTGTTTCACCTTCCTCAAGGCCCAGGGCCTGGAGGTGGGCACGTCGCTGCTGGAGAAGGACATGGTCGAGACCTGCCGCAACCTGCTGGAGCGGGCCAACGGCAAGATCCTGCTCCCGGTCGACGTGGTGGTCGCGGACGCGTTCGCCCCGGACGCCGCGCACGACACGGTCCCCGTCGACGGCATCCCGAGCCACCGGCTCGGTCTGGACGTCGGCCCGGAGACGGTGGCCGGCTTCAGCGCCGCGCTGTCCCCGGCGAAGACGATCTTCTGGAACGGCCCGATGGGCGTGTTCGAGATGCCGGCCTTCGCGGCGGGCACCCGGGGGATCGCCGAGGCGATCACCAAGGCCGACGCGTTCAGCGTCGTCGGCGGCGGTGACTCCGCTGCCGCCGTCCGTGCGCTGGGGCTGGACGAGACGTCCTTCGGGCACATCTCCACCGGCGGTGGCGCCTCCCTGGAATACCTCGAGGGCAAGACCCTCCCCGGCATCGCGGCCCTGGAGAACTGAACATGGCAAGCACCACCCGTCGGCCGCTGATGGCCGGCAACTGGAAGATGAACCTCAACCACCTTGAGGCCAACCTGCTCGTGCAGAAGCTGGCGGCGAGCCTCACCGAGAAGCAGCTCACCGAGGTCGAGACGGTCGTGCTGCCGCCCTTCACCGACCTGCGGACGGTGCAGACCGCCGTCGACGGGGACAAGCTGCTCATCGGCTACGGCGGGCAGGACCTGTCCGCGCACGCGTCCGGCGCGTACACCGGGGAGATCTCCGGTCCGATGCTGGCCAAGCTCGGCTGCACGTACGTGGTGGTGGGGCACTCCGAGCGGCGGGCCTACCACGACGAGGACGACGCGCTCGTCAACGCGAAGGTGAAGGCCGCGCTCACGCACGGTCTGACCCCGATCCTCTGCGTGGGGGAAGGGCTTGACGTCCGCGAGCAGGGCAACCACGTGGCGCACTGCGCCGACCAGCTCGACGGGGGCCTCGCCGGGCTCACCGCCGAGCAGGTGCGGCAGGTCGTGATCGCGTACGAGCCGGTCTGGGCGATCGGCACCGGCAAGACCGCGACGCCCGAGGACGCCCAGGAGGTCTGCGGGGCGGTCCGGCAGCGACTTGCGGAACGCTTCGACCAGGAGACCGCCGACCAGGTCCGGGTGCTCTACGGCGGCTCGGTCAAGGCGTCGAACGCCGCCTCGATCATGGCTCAGCCGGACGTGGACGGGGGCCTGGTGGGGGGCGCCAGCCTGGACGCGGAGGAATTCGCTCAGATCTGCCGCTTCCCGGAGCACATCGTCCGCTGATCGGTCGGTATCCTGGACACCGCCCGTCCGCCGGTCGGTGCCGCCGTGCCCGATCAGACCGGGCGAGGATCGCTACGAGAGGACTGACCCCAGCCATGCCGATCTGGTTCGCATACACGTTGATCGTGTTGCTGATCATCACGAGCATTCTGCTCACCATGCTTATCCTGCTGCATCGCGGCAAGGGCGGCGGTCTGTCGAGCATGTTCGGCGGTGGCGTCAGCTCCAGCCTCGCCGGCTCCTCCGTGGCAGAGAAAAACCTGGACCGTTACACCGTTCTGGTGAGCGTCGTCTGGTT
The DNA here is from genome assembly GCF_043197875.1 of Micromonospora sp. NPDC048935. NCBI lineage: Bacteria > Bacillati > Actinomycetota > Actinomycetes > Micromonosporales > Micromonosporaceae > Micromonospora > Micromonospora sp. NPDC048935. Next base: position 214,300 of record NZ_JBICTZ010000008.1, read on the forward strand.
CGCCGCCATCGTCGGGCTCGGGCTGTGGCTGCGCCTCCAGATGAACAGCGGCACCTGAGCGAGCTCGTTGAGTCGTACAATCTGCGCGCGGTCCGTCACCACGACGGGCCGCGCGCAGGCTTTTCTCCGCTGCACCGCGTCGCCCGCCGTCCACCCCTGTTCGACGGCGGGTCCCTCCGACGACAGGAGCGAGCAGCCGTGCCCAGTGGCAACGTCATCCGTGGCGCCCGAGTCGGGTCCGCACCCATGCGCCCCGACGAACGGCACCAACCCGCCCCCCGACAGGACGTCACCTACTGGTGCCGCAACGAGCACCGGATCGACATCCGGATCGCCGCGGACGCCGAGGCGCCGGCCCGGTGGGACTGCCCCCGGTGCGGGCTACCCGCCGGCCGGGACGCGCAGAACCCGCCCGGCCGGGTCCGCGCCGAACCGTACAAGAGCCATCTGGCGTACGTGAAGGAGCGGCGCACCGCCGAGGAGGGCGAGGCGCTGCTGAACGAGGCACTGGCGGCGCTGCGCCGCCGCCGCGGCGAGTAGCGGGCCGTTAGCGCAGGCTGCGCAGGCGTGCGGGCACGTCGGCCGCCGCCGCCCGGTCCAACAGCCAGCGGGTGCGACCCACGCCGTGCACCCCGGCGGCCGGCAACTGCACCGACCCGGCTCCGGCCAACGCCATACCCACCGCGCGTGCCTTGTCGGCACCTCCGGCCACCAGCCAGACCTCCTCGGCGGTGTTGATCGCCGGCAGGGTGAGCGTGGTCCGCACCGGCGGCGGCTTGGGGCTGCCCCGCACCGCGCTGCACGGCCGGGTCTCGTAGTGCACCGGGTGCTCGGGGAAGACCGACGCCACGTGCCCGTCCTCGCCGACGCCCAGCATCAGCACGTCGAAGTGCGGCAGGGCGGCATGCCCGGGCCGGGCGGCACGCGCCAACTCCTGCGCGTACGCGGCCGCCGCCGCCTCCGGGTCGTTGCCGGCCGGTCCGTCGGAGGCCGGCATCGGGTGCACCCGGGCCGGGTCCAGCGGCACCACGTCCAGCAGGGCGGCGCGGGCCTGGGTCTCGTTGCGGTCCGGATCACCGGCGGGCAGGAACCGCTCGTCGCCCCACCACACGTCGACCCGGGACCAGTCCACCGCGTCGCGGGCGGGCAGCGTCGCCACCGCCCGGTACACGGCGGCGGCGATCCGGCCGCCGGTGAGCACCACCGAGGCCGCACCCCGGTCGGCCTGGGCGTCGAGCAGCTTCACCAGCAACCGGGCCGCCACGGCCTGCGCCAGCAGGTCGGCGTCGGCGTGGACGGCGACACTCGCCTCACTCATGGAATGCGCCTTCGTTTCCCGACCGCCCCGGCGGTCGCTGTCGCGTCGTGCCCGGGCCGCGATGCCCGAGATGGTGTGTTCTCGGGGCAGGGGCCGGTCGGTACCGGCCCCTGCCCCGACGTCACGCCCCGGTGGGGCGTCAGCTCTCACCGCTCGTGCCGGAGTGCGCGGCGACACCGGCCTCGGCGCGCTGCGCGGTGGCCGGATCCTTCCACACGTGCACCCGCTGCGCGGGACGCTGCTCCAGCCCGCGCAGCCCGACAGTCGCGCCCAGCGCCTCCGCGTACACCTGGTCGGCGTCCAGACGCCGCAGTTCCTCGGCCAACTCGTCACCGAGGGGCCGGCGGACCAGCGGCAACGTCCGGTCGTCCTGGCCGGTACGCCGGAACACCGCCATGCTGTCCTCGCGGGTCAGCACCAGTTGGTCGCCGTTGGCGCAGCTCAACCGCACCTCCCGCATCCGGGGAAACTCGTCGGAGTCCACCCGCTGCGGGGTGATGCCCAGCCGGCTGGACAGCCACCCGACCATCAGCGACGCCGTCGGGTCGGTGGGCGGCGCGACCACCGTCGCCTCGACGACCCGCTCGCTGGCCGTGTCGAACGCCCCGGCGACCAGGGTCCGCCACGGGGTGATCCTGGTCCACGCCAGGTCCGTGTCGCCGGGTGCGTAGTCCCGGGCACGCTGCCGCAGCGCCTCCACCGGGTCGGCGGCCTGCGCCGAGTCGGTGATCCTGCGGTCGGCGACCACCCCGAGGAAGTCGGTGGCGATCTCCGCCGGCGGCTCGCCGTGCCACCAGGTGACCACCGGCACGTCCGGAACCAGCAGTGGCATCACGACCGACTCGGCGTGCAGGGCCAGCCGGCCGTACATCCGGGTGACCACCGCCTCGCACGGGCCGAGACGGCCACCGACCACGATCTCCGCGTCCAACCGGTTGCGGTCCCGCTCGATCTCGGAGCGAACCACCACCACCAGCCGGCACGGGTGGGCGGCGGCGGCGATCGTCGCCGCCGCCTCCGCCTCACGGACCCGCTTCTCGTCCACCACCACGATGAGCGTGAGCGCCATTCCGCTGGCCACACCGCCGGCGCTGCGCCGCTCGGCGGCGAGCGCCTTGACCACCTCGTTGCCGGTGGTGTCCCACAGCCCGATCATGCTCTTCTCCAAGCGCGGCCCTCGCGGGCCAGCATCTCGTCGGCCGCCCGCGGCCCCCACTCGCCGGCCCGGTACGGCTCCGGCTTGGTGCCCGCCCAGGCATGCTCCAGTGGGTCGATCACCTGCCAGCTCTGCTCGACCTCGGCCGCGTCCGGGAACAGGGTGCGGTCGCCGATCAGCACGTCCAGCACCAGCCGCTCGTACGCCTCGGGGCTGGACTCGGTGAACGCCTCGCCGTACTGGAAGTCCATCGCGATGTCGCGGACCTCCATCGTGGTGCCCGGCACCTTCGAGCCGAACTTGAGCACCACGCCCTCGTCCGGCTGCACCCGGATGACCAACTGGTTGTTGCCCAGCGACTCCATGTCGGCGTCGTTGAACGGCAGGTGCGGTGCCTTCTTGAACATGATGGCGACCTCGGTGACCCGCCGGGGCAGCCGCTTGCCGGCCCGGATGTAGAACGGCACCTCCGCCCACCGGCGGTTCTGGATGCCCAACCGCACCGCCACGTACGTCTCCGTGGTGGAGTCGGTGGGGACGTCCCGCTCCTCCAGGTAGCCGACCGCGCGCTCACCCCCCACCCAGCCGGGCAGGTACTGGCCACGGACGGTGTCCCGGGCCACATCCTTGGGCAGGGTGATCGCCTTGAGCACCTTCAGCTTCTCGGCCCGGATCTCGTCGGCGTCGAAGCTGGTCGGCTCCTCCATCGCCACCAGGGCGAGGAGTTGCAGGAGGTGGTTCTGGAGCACGTCGCGGGCGGTGCCGACGGTGTCGTAGAAGCCGGCACGGGTGCCGATGCCGACATCCTCGGCCATGGTGATCTGCACCGAGTCGACGTACTTGGAATTCCACAGGGGCTCGAACAGGTTGTTGGCGAACCGCAGGGCCAGGATGTTCTGAACTGTCTCCTTGCCCAGGTAGTGGTCGATCCGGAAGACGTCCTCCCGGGTGAACACGTCGTCGACGAGGTCGTTGAGCGACTTCGCCGAGGACAGGTCGTTGCCGAACGGCTTCTCCACCACCACCCGACGCCAACCGCCGGACTTCTCGTTGTCGGCCATCCCGGTGCGGGCCAGTTGCTTGAGCACGACGGGGAACGCGGCCGGCGGGATGGAGAAGTAGAACGCCGCGTTGCCCGCGATGCCGTGGGTCTGGCGCAGGTCGTCGAGCGTCGAGGCGAGCTGGTCGAAGGCGTCGTCGTCGTCGAACGACCCGCCGACGAACTTGATGTTGCCGGCCAGCCGCGCCCACACCTCGTCCCGCCACGGGGTACGCGCGTGCTTGCGGGCGGCCTCGCAGGCCAGGGTCTCGAAGTCGCCGTCGCCCCAGTCGCGGCGGGCGAAGCCGAGCACCACGAAACCGGGCGGCAGCAGCCCCCGGTTGGCCAGGTCGTACACCGCCGGGAGCAGCTTCTTGCGGGCCAGGTCGCCGGTCACCCCGAAGATCACCAGAGCACAGGGCTCCGGGATCCGGGGCAACCGGCGGTCCTGCGCGTCGCGCAGCGGATTCGGCGAGCCACCTTCGGTTCGTGACTGCGGGGCCTGCGACCCCGGCTCGCTCCTCGCGCTCACGGTGCCTCCTTGGTTCGCGACTGCGGGGCTCGCAAACCCGGCTCGCTCCTCGCGCTCACGGTGCCTCCTTGGTTCGCGACTGCGGGGCTCGCAAACCCGGCTCGCTCCTCGCGCTCACGGTGCCCCCTCGCTTCCGCTTCAGTCACGTCGTCCATCCTCAGGCCCGCAGCGCACCGGCGGCGTCGAGCAGTTGGGCGACACCGGCGGCACGGTCGGTCAGATGCAACCGCAGCACCGGCCGCTCCCGCCCGGCGAGCGCCTGCCGGTCCCCGGCGGCCTGCGCCGCCTGCAACACACCGAACGAGTACGGCTTGCCCGGCACCGCCAGGTCCTCGGCGACCGCGCCGGTCACCTGAAGGTAGCTGCCCACCTGGGGCCCGCCCTTGTGGTACTGGCCGGTGGAGTGCAGGAACCGCGGCCCCCAGCCGAAGGTGACCGGCCGCCCGCCCGCCTCGGCGAGCAGCGGCCGCAACCGGGCCGCGTCGGCGTCGGCGAACCGGTCCAGGTACGCCATCACCGCGAGGTAGCCGTCGTCGCCCAGCCCGTCGAGCAGCCAGCGCAGCACCCCGGCCAGGTCACCGGGAGCGCCCTGCGGGGCGTACACCTCGATCGCGCCCTCGGTGAACGACGGCGACTCCGCCGGCAGGCCCGAGGCCAGGATCTTGTTGGTGTTCTCCTTGGACTCGGTGACGTTCGGCTGGTTGAACGGGTCGATACCGAGCACCACGCCGGCCACCGCCGTCGCGTACTCCCAGGCCAGGAACTGCGCGCCCAACGGGCCGTTGACGGCCACGTCCGGGGTGGTGCCGCCACCCGGCGCGTCACCGGGGGCGAGCGAACCGCCGTAGCTGACCGTCAGCACGTCGGCCCCGGTCGCGCCGGGGCTGCCCGGGGACTCCACGACCACCGGGAGGATGCCCACCCCGGCCTTGCCCGTCGACTCGGCGATCAGCTGCTCGGCCCAGTCGCCCAGCCCGTCGATGCCGGAGCCGTCGGAGACCAGGGCCACCTTGTCCCGGGCCAGCGTGGCCGCGGCACCCAGGGCGGCACCCAGCGCCAGCGCCGGATTGTCCCGGTCCGCGCCGAGCGACGCGGCCAGCGCGTCGGCCTGGTCGAGCAACTCCGCGACCTCGACCCCGGCCAGCGCCGAGGGCACCAGGCCGAACGCGGTGAGCGCCGAGTACCGGCCACCCACGTTCGGGTCGGCGAGCACGGTGAACGCGCCCATCTCGGCGGCGGTGGTCTCCAGCGGCGAACCCGGGTCGGTGACGATGACGAAGTGCCGACCGGCCTCCGCCTCGGTCATCCCGGCGTCCAGGAACGCCTGCCAGTAGGCGCGTCGGTGGCTGTCGGTCTCGACCGTCGAGCCGGACTTGCTGGCCACCACCACCACCGTGCGTTCCAGCCGGTCACCGAGCGCCGCCCGGACCTGGCCCGGGTCGGTGGTGTCCAGCACGGTCAGCGGGCGACCCAGGGTCCGAGTGATCACCTCGGGGGCCAGCGACGAGCCGCCCATGCCGGCCAGCACCACGTGGTCCAGGTCGGCCAGCTCCGCTTTCAGCTCGGCCAACTGCGCCAGCAGCTCCCGGCTGCGCCGGTGGGTGTCCACCCAGCCGAGTCGGACCTTCGCCTCGGCCTCGGCGTCCGGACCCCAGAGGCTCGCGTCCTTGCCCGCCAACCTGCCCGGGACGCCGGCCTTGACCAGCGCCTCCCGGGTCGACGCGGGCGCGGACTTGTCGACCGTGTCCGCGCCGTACACGGAGAGCCCGGCAGCGGCCTCCACCGGCCCCGCAGGTAGGTCGCTCATGCCGTCACTCCGCTTCGCTGCGTGCCGTCCTGAGGCACCTTCGCACTGAGCTTGCTGATTCGCTCGCTGCGCTCGCTCATGCCGTCACTCCGCTTCGCTGCGTGCCGTCCTGAGGCACCTTCGCACTGAGCTTGCTGATTCGCTCGCTCATGCGCCACCGGCCTTCTCGGCGCCCTTGGCGTTGCCCTTGGCGGCCTTGTTCGGTGCACCCTTGCCCTCGGCCGCCGCCTTCAGCGACTTACGGACGCCGTCGAGCAGCTCCTGCCAGCTGGCCTCGAACTTCTCCACGCCCTCGCGCTCCAGGGTGGCGATCACGTCGGCCATGTCCACCCCGACCGACTCCAGGTCCGCGAAGACCTTCCGGGCCGCGTCGTAGGCGCCGGTGATGGTGTCACCGCGGGTCTCGCCATGATCGGCGTACGCGTGGATGACCGACTCCGGCATGGTGTTGACCGTGCCGGGGGCGATCAGCTCCTCGACGTAGATCACGTCGCGGTAGTCCGGGTTCTTCGTCGAGGTGGACGCCCACAGCGGCCGCTGCGGGTGCGCGCCGGCGGCGGCGAGCGCCTTCCACCGGTCGGAGGAGAACACCTCGCTGTAGCGCTCGTACGCCAGCTGGGCGTTCGCGATGGCGGCCTTGCCCTTCAGGGCCTTGGCCTGGTCGGAGCCGATCTTCTCGAGCCGCTTGTCGACCTCGGAGTCGACCCGGGAGACGAAGAACGACGCCACCGAGCCGATCTTGGAGAGATCGTGGCCGTTGGCCTTGGCCTGCTCCAGGCCGGCGAGGAACGCCTCCATCACCGCCGAGTAGCGGTCCAGACCGAAGATCAGCGTCACGTTGACGCTGATCCCCTCGGCCAGGGTGTCGGTGATCGCCGACAGGCCCTCCTCGGTGGCCGGGATCTTGATGTAGAGGTTGGGGCGGTCGACAAGCCACCACAGGGCCTTGGCCTCGGCCACCGTCCGGTCGCTGTCGTGCGCCACCCGGGGGTCCACCTCGATGGAGACCCGACCGTCGACGCCGTCGCTGCCGTCGTAGGACGGACGCATCACGTCGCAGGCCCACCGCACGTCGTAGGTGGTGAGCATGCGCACCGACTCCTCGACCTCGATGCCACGGGTGGCGAGGTCGTGCAACTGCCAGTTGTACTCGTCGGCGTCGCTCAGCGCCTTCGCGAAGATCGTCGGGTTGGTGGTGACACCGGCCACGTGCTTCTCGCGGCGGAGCTGGTCCAGCCCGCCGGAGCTCAACCGCACCCGGGAAAGATCGTCGAGCCACACCGCCACGCCCGCGGCGGTCAGCTCATTCAGCTTGTCGGTCATGCCGTCCACGCTCCCTCAGTTGCCGGTGGTGAAACCGGTGATGTCGCCCACCCGGGCCAGCGAGGCGTGCGCCGCCGCCACGATCCGGTCGGGGGTGAACCCGAACTGCTCGAAGAGCACGGTGTGCGGGGCACTCGCCCCGTAGTGCTCCAGGCTGACGCTCTCGCCCAGATCACCGACGACGCCACGCCACGACATCGCGATGCCCGCCTCCACGCTCACCCGTGCCTTTACCCCGCGCGGGAGCACCGACTCCCGGTACGCCTCATCCTGCTCGTAGAACCACTCCTGGCAGGGCATCGAGACGACGCGGGTCGGGGTGCCGTCGGCCTCCAGCCGCTCCCGGGCGGTCAGGCAGAGCTGCACCTCGGAGCCGGTGCCGACGATGATCACCTGCGGCTTGCCGTTGGACGCCTCGGCCAGCACGTACCCGCCCTTGGCCACCCCCTCCGCGCTGCCCAGGACGTCGCGGTCCAGCGTCGGCAGCGGCTGACGGCTCAGCGCCAGCGCGGTGGGCCGGTCGGTGTGCTCCAGCGCCTGCCGCCAGGCCCAGGCCGTCTCGTTGGCGTCCGCCGGACGGACCACGTCCAGGCCCGGAATGGCCCGCAGCGCGGTCAGGTGCTCCACCGGCTGGTGGGTCGGGCCGTCCTCGCCGAGGCCGATCGAGTCGTGCGTCCAGACATAGGTGACGGGCAGCCCCATCAGTGCCGCCAGCCGCACCGACGGGCGCATGTAGTCGCTGAACACCAGGAACGTGCCGCCGTAGGGGCGGGTGCCGCCGTGCAGGGCGATGCCGTTGAGGATCGCGCCCATGGCGTGCTCACGGATGCCGAAGTGCAGGGTGCGGCCGTACTCGTGACCCGGGAAGTCCTTGGTGGCGTGCGTGGCCGGGATGAACGACGGCTCGCCCTTCATGGTGGTGTTGTTGCTCTCGGCCAGGTCGGCCGAACCACCCCACAGCTCCGGCAGCACCGGCGCGAGCGCCTCCAGCACCTTGCCGGACGCGGCCCGGGTGGCCACGCCCTTGGCGTCGGCGGGGAAGACCGGCAGCGCGTCGGCCCAGCCGTCCGGCAGCACCCGGCCGGCCAACCGCTCGTAGAGCGCGGTGCGCTCCGGGTTGGCCTTCTTCCAGGCGTCGAACGCGGTGGTCCACTGCTGCTCGGCCTCGGACCCACGGCCCATCACCGAACGGGCGTGGGCGAGCACGTCCTCGTCGACCTGGAAGGTCTGCTCCGGGTCGAAGCCGAGGATCTGCTTGGTGGCCTTCACCTCGTCGGCGCCGAGCGCCGAGCCGTGGATCTTGCCGGTGTTCTGCTTGTTGGGGGCGGGCCAGCCGATGATGGTGCGCAGCGCGATGAAGGAGGGGCGGGCGGTCTCCGCCCGGGCGGCCACCAGCGCCGCGTACAGCGCCTCCGCGTCCTCGTGGTAGTCGCCCTGGTCGGCGTCGCCGCTACGCCAGTCGACGGTCTGCACGTGCCAGCCGTACGCCTCGTAGCGGGCGGCCACGTCCTCACTCTTGGCGATCCGGGTGTCGTCCTCGATGGAGATCTCGTTGTCGTCGTAGATCACCGTGAGGTTGCCCAGCTGCTGGTGCCCGGCGAGGGCGCTGGCCTCGTGGCTGATGCCCTCCTCGATGTCGCCGTCGGAGACGATGCACCAGATGTCGTGGTCGAAGACCGACGCGCCCGGCTCGGCCTCGGGGTCGAACAGGCCGCGCTCGCGGCGGGCCGCCATGGCCATGCCGACCGCGTTGCCCAGGCCCTGCCCGAGCGGGCCGGTGGTGGTCTCCACGCCCGGGGTGTGCCCGTGCTCGGGGTGACCAGGCGTCTGCGAGCCCCACTGCCGCAGCGACTTGAGGTCGTCCAGGCTCAACGGGTAACCGGACAGGAAGAGCTGGATGTAGAGCGTCAGGCTGGAGTGCCCGGCGGAGAGGACGAACCGGTCCCGGCCGGGCCAGTTCGGGTCGGCCGGGTTGTGCCGCATGACGCGGTTGAAGAGGAGGTACGCCGCGGGCGCGAGGCTCATCGCGGTGCCCGGGTGGCCGTTGCCGGATTTCTCTACGGCGTCCATGGCCAGCACGCGGACGGTATCGACGGCCCGGCGATCGAGGTCGGACCAGTTCAGTGCGGCGGAGTGCTCGGGTCGTTTGGCAGCCACGATGGTTGTGCTCCTCGGCAGATGGGCGGAACCCTCACCGATGACCTTATCGAGCGTCCCTAAACCTGCGCCCGGGGATCTCCGCATGGTGTGTGTGACGTGACGTTCCGGATGCTTGGTTCAACTCGGTGGTGTGACGGCCCGCACCGTTGTCGGGTCGGCCGGGCAGCCAAAACGACAACGCGTAGTGTGTGGGTCGGTGTGCGGGCCCGAGCGGCCCGCCGATCCGATCTCCCCGTGCCGATGCCGGAAGGTGCCAATCCGTGAGCATGATCACCGAGCGCCCCGCGAGCAACCCGGCCGGGCAACACCCGGCACGGGCGGCCGAGGGTCCGGTGACCCGGCGGGACGTGCGTGGGGTCCTCTCGGCGTACGTGGCGCTCACCAAGCCGCGGATCGTCGAGTTGCTGCTGGTCACCACCATCCCGGCGATGATGCTCGCCGACGGCGGGCTCCCGTCGCTGTGGCTGATGGCCGTCGTGCTGATCGGCGGCTCGCTCGCCGCGGGCGCCGCCAGCGTGCTCAACTGCTACATCGACCGGGACATCGACCAGTTGATGCGGCGTACCAAGCGCCGGCCGCTGCCGGCGCACACCGTGTCTCCGCGTAGCGCGCTGGTCTTCGGTCTGGTCCTGGCGGCGGTGTCGATCGCCCTGATGGCGGCGTTCACCAACCTGCTCGCCGCCGGGCTGACCCTCGCCGCGATCGTCTACTACGACGTCATCTACACGCTGTGGCTCAAGCGTTCCACCCCGACCAACACCTTCTGGGGTGGCGCCTGCGGGGCGGCTCCGGTGCTGATCGGCTGGGCGGCGGTGACCGGCTCACTGGCGCCGGCCGCCTGGGGGCTCTTCGCGGTGGTCTTCTTCTGGCAGATGCCGCACTTCTACCCGCTCGCGATGAAGTACAAGGACGACTACGCCCGCGCCGGGATCCCGATGCTGCCGGTGGTGGCCTCCATCCGCCGGGTGAACGCCGAGATCCTGATCTTCGCGTGGCTGACCGTGCTCACCTCCCTCGCGGTCTGGCCGCTGGGGCTCAGCGCGATCTACGGGGTGCCGACCCTGGTGGTGGGTGCCATCTTCGTGGTCGAGGCACACCGGCTCTGCCGGCGCGCGACGCGGGGCGAGGCGGTCAAGCCGATGCGGCTGTTCCACTGGTCCACGACGTACCTGACGATCGTGTTCGCGGCCGTCGCGCTCGACGCGCTGATCTGACCCGTCACCCCGGGCCGCGGCTCTGCCGCCGGGACTCTCCTGACTAATCATGGGCATGGATGAGTTGTCCGGTTTTAACGTCACATCAGAGCAACTTTCAGTATGAGCCGGATCGGCTCAACTGTGCGGGCTCGCGCACGGTTTGGCCGCCCGTTCTGCGGGGGAAAGTCCGGATATAACCGGGCAGGAAACCTATGATCGTTCTCAAACCTGTAGGTAATTGGCATCACAAAAGGTTCATGGTTCTCGCCCGAGAGGGTGCGAGTCTGCTTAGGCTTCGCGTTATGGCAGATGGTTCCGATACGACGATGACGGCCGAGCAGACCGCCGCGGAGCAGGCCCCCCAGGGCCTGGTCGCGGGCCTCAAGGCGTTCGCCGCCGGCCACGGCGGCGCGAAGGCGGTCATCGAGTACGTCGGCAAGCGTGGCGCGCGAATCGTCCTGGTGGGTTCCGACGGCGAGTGGGGCGACCAGTTCGCCGACGACACCGTCACCGCACGGGAGGCGTGCGCCGAGGCGGGAGTCACCGTCGAGAACGCCTGGGAGCGTGAACTGATGGACCAGATGCGCCCGAGCAACGACCTCTGGCGGTCGATGGCCCGGCGCACGATGGCTCGCTGAAATAGACATGTGAATTGACCACCCACCACCAGTCGACCCGGGGGGAACCCCGGGTCGCTCTCGTTACCTGCGCCGACCTCGGCGATCTCGACCCGGACGACCGGCTGGTCCTCGCTCCGCTCACGGCCCGTGGCATCTCCGTCGAGACCGCGGTGTGGGACGACCCCGACGTCGACTGGTCCTCCTACGACCTGGTCCTGCTCCGTTCCCCGTGGGACTATGCGCTACGCCGCGACGAGTTCGTCGCCTGGGCGGCCACCGTCGCGGCGTTGGTCAACCCGGCCGACGTGGTCCGCTGGAACACCGACAAGCGCTACCTCGCCGAGCTGAGCGCCGTCGGGGTGCCGACCGTGCCGACGTCCTGGATCGAACCGGGGGAGAGCTGGCAGCCACCGGCCGAGACCGGCGAGTACGTGGTCAAGCCCGCCGTGAGCGCCGGCAGTCAGAACACCGGCCGCTACGACCTGGCCGACCCGGAACACCGGGACCTGGCCGTCGCACACGTCCGCCGGCTCTCGGACGCCGGCCGGGTGACCATGGTCCAGCCGTACCTGCGCGCCGTCGACACCGAGGGTGAGACCGCGCTGCTCTTCCTGGCCGGCCCGGACGGGCTCACGTTCAGCCACGCGATCCGCAAGGGCCCGATGCTGACCGGTCCGGACCTCGGCCCGGACGGGCTCTACAAGGCCGAGGAGATCACTGCCCGGATCGCCCGGCCCGCCCAACTGGCGGTGGCCGAGAAGACCCTCGCCGCAGTGCCCGGCGGCACGCGGCAACTGCTCTACGCCCGGGTCGACCTGATCCCCGGCCCGGACGGCGAGCCGGTCCTGGTCGAGCTGGAGCTGACCGACCCGTCCCTGTTCATCGGGTACGCGGACGGTGCCCCCGACCGTCTCGCCGCCGCGATCGCCACCCACCTGGCCTGCCGGGCCTGACCCCGCTGCCGGCTGGCCTGCCGGGTCTGACCTTGCTGCTGGCTGGTCTGCCGGGTCTGACCCTGCTGCTGGCCGGCCTGCCGGGTCTGACCCTGCCGCCGAGCCGCCCGGCGACGGTGGCGCAGCCGAGATCCGCCCGCAGAGCCCGGTGAGCGACGCGACTTCGCTGTGATCGACTCGGCTTTCTGCAAGTCGGCCCATCGGACCGGTTCGGACACCGCGACATCAAGAAACCCGAGTCGATCAAGGCCGTGTGGGCGGGCCGGCGGCGCGGGGCGTGCGATGCGCGCGGGGCCTGCGATGCGCGCGGGGCCTGCGATGCGCGCGGGGCGTGCGATGCGCGCGGGGCGTGCGTGCGGTGCTCGCGGGGCGTGCGGGGCGTGCGGTGCTCGCGGGGCGTGCGTGCGGTGCTCCGGGGCGTGCGGTGCGTGCGGTGCTCGCGGTGCGTGCGGTGCGTGCGGTGCGTGCGGTGCGTGCGGTGCGTGCGGTGCTCGCGGTGCGTGCGGTGCGTGCGGTGCGTGCGGTGCGTGCGGTGCTCGCGGTGCGTGCGGTGCGTGCGGTGCGTGCGGTGCGTGCGGTGCGTGCGGTGCGTGCGTGCGGTGCGCGCGGTGCGCGCGGTGCGGCGGGGCGCGCGTGCGGGGCCTCAGACGGTGACCGGGACGGGGGCGGCGTCGGCCGGGGTGGCCTCGGGGGTCGGGGCGACCGGGCGGCGGTCGCGGGTCGACCACTGCACCGAGAGGGTGGCCAGCAGCACCAGGCAGGCGCCGAGCATGTGCGCGCCGACCAGGAATGCCGGCACGTGGGTGAAGTACTGCACGAAGCCGATCACACCCTGGCCCAGCTCCACGGCGACCAGGACGATCGCGGCGCGGGTGGCGCGGCGGGCACCCACGGCACGGAACGCGAAGATCAGCGCCACCGAGAGGCCGACCAGCAGGAAGACCCCGTCGGCGTGTACCTGGGAGATCGACTCCGGGTCCAGTCCGTTGCGGGCCGCGCCGTGGTCGCCGGCGTGTGGACCGCTGCCGGTGACCCAGGTGCCGATGACCAGCACCGCGACGGCGACGCCGGTGGTGACGCGGGCCAGCGCGCGCAGCGCTGGGGGCACCACGGGCACGGTCGGGCCGTCCGGGTCGCCGATGCGCCGCCAGAGGGCGTACGCGGCGGCGAGCACCGCCATCGAGGCCAGGAAGTGCAGCCCGACCACCCAGGGGTTGAGGTTGGTGAGCACGGTGATGCCACCGACCACCGCCTGGGCGGGAATGCCCAGGAACACGGCAACCGCGAGGGCCAACAGCCCGGGTCGGCGCGGTCGGTGGACCAGCACGGCCAGCACGGTGGCCAGCGCGATGAAACCCACCACGAAGGCCAGCAGCCGGTTGCTGAACTCGATCACCCCGTACACACCCATCTCGGGGGTGACGACGTACGAATCGTCGGTGCAGCGGGGCCAGGTGGGACAGCCGAGGCCCGAGGCGGTCAGTCGGACGGCTCCGCCGGTGACGACGATGCCCACGTTCGCGATGATCGAGGCGAGCGCGAGGCGGCGCAGCAGGATGCCGGGGACCGGACGGACGATTCGGTTCACGGCGCAAATCCTACGCACTGTAGTGATCGAGGTTCGTCCGACTCCGTCGGCTCGGTGGTTCGGATCACCGGGGCCCGGGTTTGCGACCCTCCGGGTAATTACGTAACGTTGGCGTTGTGAAAAACGCGGCGGCGCTTCCCGGGCACCAGCCGACGGCTGTCCGGGCCGTCGGTGCGTCCGCGTCCGCGCCGGTCGTGACCGCGTCGGCGGCGCCCGCTGGTGCCACGGCGGCGGAGAGTTCCACCCGTGACCGGGTCACCCAACTGCTGCTGGAGCGGGGTGCGACGACCGCCGCCCAACTCGGCGTGGCCCTCGGGCTCAGCCCGGCGGCGATCCGCCGGCATCTCGACGCGATGCTCGCCGACGGCGACGTGTACGCCCGCGAGCAGGCCGTGCTGGGCAGCCGTGGCCGGGGGCGTCCGGCCAAGGTGTTCATGCTGACCGAGGCCGGCCGGGTTCGCTGTGGCACCCATCACTACGACAACATGGCCACCGCCGCGCTGCGGTGGATCGCCCGCGGCGGCGGGTCGGACGCGGTCGAGGCGTTCGCCACCGAGCAGGTCTCCGCTCTGGAGTCGCGCTGCCGGGCGGCCATGGAGGACGCCGGCGACGACCCACTCGCGCGAGCCGAGGCACTCGCCGCGGCGCTCACCGCCGAGGGTTACGCTGCCAACGCGACCACGATCGCCTCCGGCGGTCAGCTCTGCCAGCACCATTGTCCGGTGGCGCACGTGGCCGCCGAGTTTCCTCAGCTGTGCGAGGCCGAGACCGCGGTGATCTCCCGTCTGGTCGGCACCCACGTGCAGCGCCTTGCCACCATCGCGCACGGCGACGGGGTGTGCACCACGCACATTCCGACCCAGCCGGGGCGTGCTCAATCCGGTAATCCCGTCACCACTGTGAGGACAGATAGATGACCGAGCAGATCGTCCAGCCCCTGACCCAGGAAGAGCAGCTCGCCGCCCTGGGCCGGTACGAGTACGGCTGGTCCGACCCGGACGCCGCCGGGGCGGTCGCCCAGCGCGGCATCAACGAGGCGGTGGTGCGGGACATCTCGGCCAAGAAGAACGAGCCGGCGTGGATGCTCGACCTGCGGCTGAAGGGTCTGCGGCTGTTCGGCCGCAAGCCGATGCCGGCCTGGGGCGCGGACCTCACCGGCATCGACTTCGACAACATCAAGTACTTCGTGCGGTCCACCGAGAAGCAGGCCACCAGCTGGGAGGACCTGCCCGAGGACATCAAGAACACCTACGACCGGCTGGGCATCCCGGAGGCGGAGAAGCAGCGCCTGGTCGCCGGTGTCGCGGCGCAGTACGAGTCCGAGGTCGTCTACCACAAGATCCGTGAGGATCTTGAGGAGCAGGGCGTCCTCTTCCTGGACACCGACACCGCGCTGCGCGAGCACGAGGACGTCTTCAAGGAGTACTTCGGCACGGTGATCCCGGTCGGCGACAACAAGTTCGCCGCCCTGAACACCTCCGTGTGGTCCGGCGGCTCGTTCATCTACGTGCCGAAGGGTGTGCACGTGGAGATCCCGCTGCAGGCCTACTTCCGGATCAACACCGAGAACATGGGCCAGTTCGAGCGGACGCTGATCATCGTCGACGAGGGTGCGTACGTGCACTACGTCGAGGGCTGCACCGCGCCGCTCTACTCCTCCGACTCGCTGCACAGCGCGGTCGTGGAGATCATCGTGAAGAAGAACGCGCGCTGCCGCTACACGACCATCCAGAACTGGTCGAACAACGTCTACAACCTGGTCACCAAGCGCGCCGTCTGCCACGAGGGCGCGACCATGGAGTGGGTCGACGGCAACATCGGCTCCAAGGTGACCATGAAGTACCCGGCGGTCTACATGACCGGCGAGCACGCCAAGGGCGAGGTGCTCTCGGTGGCGATGGCCGGCGAGGGCCAGCACCAGGACGCCGGCGCCAAGATGGTGCACGCCGCGCCGCACACCTCCTCGTCCATCATCTCCAAGTCGATCGCCCGGGGCGGCGGCCGCACCTCGTACCGTGGCCTGGTCCAGGTGCTGGAGGGTTCGCACCACAGCCGCAGCACGGTCAAGTGCGACGCGCTGCTGGTGGACACCATCTCCCGCTCGGACACCTACCCGTACGTCGACATCCGCGAGGACGACGTGTCGATGGGGCACGAGGCGACCGTCTCCAAGATCAGCGACGACCAGCTCTTCTACCTGATGAGCCGGGGCCTGAGCGAGGACGAGGCGATGGCCATGATCGTGCGCGGCTTCATCGAGCCGATCGCCAAGGAGCTCCCGATGGAGTACGCCCTGGAGCTCAACCGCCTGATCGAGCTTCAGATGGAGGGCGCGGTCGGCTGACGCCGCCACTCCCGCGGGGCGGGCCGGAACGTCGGCCCGCCACACCAGGCCCCACCTCGTCGTCACGGAAACAGACAGACCAAGGAAGACATGACTACCCAGGCTTCCGCGCCGCCTCCCAGCACCAAGTCGCAGGCGCTGCGCTCGTACGACGTCGCCGACTTCCCGGCCCTCACCGGCCTGGAGGAGGAGTGGCGTTTCACCCCGCTCAAGCGCCTCCGCGGCCTGACCACCGAGGCGCCGGCCGCGGCCGGCGCGGTCCGGCACGAGTACGGTGACCTGCCCGAGGGCGTCGCCATCACCCGGGTCGGCCGTGACGACGACCGGATCGGCAGTGTGCTGACCCCGGTCGACCGGGTCAGCGCGCTGGCCTACGGTGCCGCCGCCGACGCCCTGCTGCTGCGGGTGGCCCCCGACGTGGTGCTCGGTGAGCCGGTGCGGCTGCGGGTGGTCGGCGAGGGCGTCGGGCAGCCGGCGTTCGGTCACACCTTCGTCGAGGTGGGCCGGTTCGCCGAGGCGACGGTGGTGGTGGAGCACGTCGGGTCGGCCACCCTGGCCGACAACGTCGAGGTGGCCGTGACCGACGGCGCGAAGTTGACGCTCGTCACGATCGCCGACTGGGCCGACGACGCGGTCCAGGCCCAGCACCTGAAGATCAAGCTGGGCCGGGACGCCAAGGTCATCCACATCCAGGTGTCCCTGGGTGGCGACCTGGTCCGGCAGTTCACCAGCGTGGAATACACCGGTCGGGGTGGCGAGGCCGAGCTGTACGGCGTCTACTTCGCCGACTCCGGCCAGCACCTGGAGCACCGGCAGTTGGTCGACCACTCCGTGCCGGACTGCCGCAGCTACGTCGGCTACCGGGGCGCCCTGCAGGGCGAGAGCGCGCACACCGTCTGGGTCGGTGACGTGCTGATCCGGGCCGAGGCGACCGGCACCGACACGTACGAGATCAACCGGAACCTGCTGCTCACCGACGGCGCGCGGGCGGACTCCGTACCCAATCTGGAGATCGAGACCGGCGAGATCGCCGGCGCCGGCCACGCCAGCGCGACCGGCCGCTTCGACGACGAGCAGTTGTTCTACCTGATGGCCCGGGGCATTCCGGAGAGTGAGGCCCGCCGGCTGGTGGTCCGTGGTTTCTTCGCCGAGCTGATCAACAAGATCCCGGTGGAGTCGCTGCGCGAGAGCCTCGGCGACGCGATCGAGGCCCGGCTGACCAAGGCGGGCGCCTGATGATCCGGATCTGCTCGACCGAGGACGTGCCGAAGGGCACCGCGATCAGCGCGGACGTCGACGGCACCCCGATCGCGCTGGTGCACGGCGAGGACGGCGAGTTCTACGCCGCCTACGACGAGTGCTCGCACGCCTCGGTCGCCCTCTCCGAGGGCGAGGTCGACGGCTGCACGCTGGAGTGCTGGCTGCACGGGTCGCGCTTTGACCTGCGCACCGGGCAGCCTTCCGGTCTGCCGGCCACCGAACCCGTCCCCGTCTACCCCGTCGAAGTCCGCGACGGCGACATCTACCTCAGCCTGACGCCGAGTAATGGAGTGACCCGATAATGAGCACCCTGGAGATCCGCGACCTGAAGGTGTCGGTCAAGCTGCCCGAGGGTGAGCTCAAGCCGATCCTGGCCGGCGTCGACCTGACCGTGAAGTCGGGCGAAACCCACGCGATCATGGGCCCGAACGGTTCCGGCAAGTCCACGCTTGCGTACTCGATCGCCGGTCACCCCAAGTACGAGATCACCGGCGGCTCGGTGACCCTCGACGGCGAGGACGTGCTCGCCATGACCGTCGACGAGCGCGCCCGCGCCGGCCTGTTCCTGGCCATGCAGTACCCGGTCGAGGTGCCCGGCGTCTCGGTGGCCAACTTCCTGCGGACCGCGAAGACCGCCATCGACGGCGAGGCGCCCAAGCTGCGCACCTGGGGTGGCGAGCTGCGCGGCGCGATGGAGCGCCTCCAGATGGACCCGGCGTTCGCCCAGCGCAACGTCAACGAGGGCTTCTCCGGCGGTGAGAAGAAGCGGCACGAGATCGTCCAACTGGAGCTGCTCAAGCCGAAGATCGCCGTCCTCGACGAGACCGACTCCGGCCTCGACGTGGACGCGCTGCGCGTGGTCAGCGAGGGCGTCAACCGGGTCCGCGACACCGGCGACACCGGCGTGCTGCTGATCACCCACTACACGCGGATCCTGCGCTACATCAAGCCGGACTTCGTGCACGTGTTCGTGGCCGGCCGGATCGTCGAGCAGGGCGGCCCGGAGCTGGCCGACAAGCTTGAGGCCGAGGGCTACGAGCGGTACGCCGCCGGGGCCGGCACGGCCAAGGCCTGAGCGGGAGAGGCGCTGCCGAGATGACCAGCATCGCGATCCCCGCGGGGATGCCGCAGTACGACGACGTGCCGCGTTTCGACGTGGCCCGGGTGCGTGCCGACTTCCCGATCCTCGATCGGGAGATCAACGGGCACCCGCTGGTCTATCTCGACAGCGCCAACACCTCGCACAAGCCACGCCAGGTGCTCGACGTGCTCGACGAGCACTACGCGCGGCACAACGCCAACGTGTCGCGCTCGGTGCACACCCTGGGCACCGAGGCCACCGAGGCGTACGAGGGGGCGCGGGCCAAGATAGCCGCGTTCGTCAACGCGCCGAGCGTCGACGAGGTGGTGTTCACCAAGAACTCCACCGAGGCGATCAACATCGTGGCGTACGCCTTCTCGAACGCCTCGCTGCGCGCGGACGGTGACCCCCGGTTCCGGCTCGGTCCGGGCGACGAGGTGGTGATCTCCGAGATGGAGCACCACTCGAACATCGTCCCGTGGCAGCTGCTCTGCGAGCGCACCGGCGCGACCCTGCGCTGGTTCCCCGTCACCGAGCAGGGCCGACTGGACGAGTCGGGCCTGAACGAGCTGGTCACCGAACGGACGAAGATCGTCTCGCTGGTGCACATGTCCAACATCCTCGGCACCGTCAACGCCACCTCCCGCATCACCGCGCGGGTCCGCGAGGTGGGCGCGTTGCTGCTGCTGGACTGCTCACAGTCGGTGCCGCACCTGCCCATCGACGTGGTCGACCTGGACGCCGACTACATCGTCTTCACCGGTCACAAGATGCTCGGCCCGACCGGCATCGGCGTGCTCTGGGGTCGGGGTGAGCTGCTGGCGGCCATGCCGCCGGTGTTCGGTGGCGGTTCGATGATCGAGACGGTCACCATGGCCCGCTCGACGTTCGCCGCGCCGCCGGCCCGGTTCGAGGCGGGCACCCCGCCGATCGCCGAGGCGGTCGCGCTCGGCGCGGCTGTGGACTACCTCACCGGCATCGGTATGCGGGGCATCCAGTGGCACGAGAAGGAGCTGACGGCGTACGCGTTGGACGCCCTCGGCACGGTGCCCGACCTGCGGATCTTCGGCCCGACCGTGCCGATCGGCCGGGGCGGCACCATCTCGTTCGCGCTCGGTGACGTGCACCCGCACGACGTGGGTCAGGTGCTCGACTCGCTCGGCGTGCAGGTGCGCGTGGGCCACCACTGTGCCAAGCCGGTGTGCAGTCGGTTCGGTGTCCCGGCGATGACCCGGGCCTCGTTCTACCTCTACACCACCACCGAGGAGATCGACGCTCTGGTGGCCGGTCTGGAGCAGGTGCGGAAGGTGTTCGACTGATGGTGCAGCTCGACCAGCTCTACCAGGAGATCATCCTGGACCACTACAAGCGCCCGCACGGTCGTGGCCTGCGCGACGCCGACGACCCGGCGGACCGGGTCGGGGAAGCGCACCACGTCAACCCCACCTGCGGCGACGAGGTCACCGTCCGGGTGGCCACCGACGGCACGGTGCTGCACGACATCTCGTACGACGGCATGGGCTGCTCGATCAGCCAGGCCTCGGCGAGCGTGCTGCACGAGTTGCTGCGCGGCCGGGGCGCCGGGGAAGCTTTCGAGGTGCACGAGGCGTTCGTGGAGTTGATGTCCGGGCGTGGCCAGGTCACGCCGGACGAGGACGTGCTCGGTGACGGGGTTGCTTTCGCGGGTGTGGCCCGCTATCCCGCCCGGGTCAAGTGCGCGCTGCTGCCGTGGATGGCGTTCAAGGACGCCGCGGCACGCGCCGGTGTGGGCGTGAGCCCGGAGGTGAAGGCATGAGCGAGCGTCAGCGAGCGAGCCAGTGGTGCGGCGCGGTGGTGCCTCATGGCGTTACGAAGCGAAGCGGAGTGAAGGCATGAGCAGCGAGAACACGGCTACTGCGGCGACGCCGGAGGCCGATGACGCCGTAGTGGCGCAGACCGATGCGGTGACGCCGGATGCCGGCGATGCCGCCGTCCCGGCGGGCGATGCTGCTGCCCAGGCGGGCGATGCGGCCGTCCCGGCGGGCGGTGTCAGTAAGGCCATGCTCGCCGACATCGAGGAGGCGATGAAGGACGTCGTCGACCCGGAGCTCGGCATCAACGTGGTCGACCTGGGCCTGGTGTACGGCGTCCACGTCGACGACGAGAACGTCGCCACCCTGGACATGACGCTCACCTCGGCGGCCTGCCCGCTGACCGACGTGATCGAGGACCAGGCCCGGCAGGCGCTGACCACCGGCCCCGGCGGTGGCCTGGTCAACGACATCCGGATCAACTGGGTGTGGCTCCCGCCGTGGGGCCCGGACAAGATCACCGACGAGGGTCGGGACCAGCTCCGGTCCCTCGGCTTCAACGTCTGACCCGACTCCGTTCCACCTTCGTCGAGCGCGGCGCCCATTCGGGTGCCGCGCTCGATCTGTGATGCCTCGACGCGCTCCATTAGTGGAACGGATCGTTCCGGTCTGATAGGCTGAATTACAGAACGGAGCGGAACATTCCGTTCAGGGGGTGAGCGGAATCGCTCACGTGACGGGTTCGGCGGAGAGGGTCGGGACAATGGGTGAGATGGCAGCGGGACAGTGGCGGATCGTGCTCGACGAGGCGCACAGGGCGCTCCGGACGACCGCCGAGGGAATCCCGGCAGACGCGTGGGACCTGCCCACCCCGTGCGAGCGGTGGACGGTCACGCAGGTGCTTCAGCACGCAACAGGCGACCAGATCGCCTTCGCGGCGGCGATCGTCGGCGGGGCGGGGCCATCGGAGGACCCGTTCGCGCCCTCCGGTCGGATCGAGGGTGACAAGCTGACCGGGCTGCGCGCCGCCCTCGACGCGTCCGCCCGCGCCTGGGCGGGCGTCGCCGACGACGATCCGCAGGTGCGGACGCCGCTGCCCCTGGGTGCGCTGCCGGCCGAGGTGGGTGCCGTCGCGTGCGCCCTCGACGCGGCGGTGCACGCCTGGGACATCGCGGCGGCCACCGGCCAGCCGTCCCCGCTCCACGACGACCTCGCCCGCCCCCTGCTGGAGATCGCCCGGCAGGTCGTCGAGCCGTTGCGGAACTACGGCGCGTACGCCCCGGCGCTCGACGCCGGCGCGGAGGCCGACGACGTCAGCGCCCTGCTCTCCTACCTCGGCCGCGACCCCCAGTGGCCCGGCGTGCGGCTCTGAACGCGCGACCGACCCCGGAACAACCCAAGATCGCGCTCGATCATTGATGTAGTGCCCTCGGTGCGATGCCGAGGCCACTACATCCTGGTTGGAGCGTGACCTTGGCGCGCTGGGTGCCCGGTGCGCGGGGGCGCGGGGGCGCGGGGCGTGGGGCGCGAGGGTGTGGGGGCGCGGGGAAATCCGGTGGCGGGGACACTGCCTCGGCGCGGAGGATGCGTGTGTGATCGAGGCGTACCCGATGCAGGTTTCTGTCCGTGCGGCGACTGCCGTGCGGCGACAGCGGCCGCTGATGGGACGAGCCTCGACCCGCCGCCGACGTCCGTGACCGGGGCGTTCCTCGCCGGCGTGGTCGCCGGCTACGGCGTTGCCATCCCGGTCGGCGCGATCGCGATCCTCATCCTGGGGCTCAGTGCCCGTACCTCGTTCCGGGTCGGTGCGGCCGCGGCGCTCGCCGTGGCGACGGCCGACGGGCTCTACGCGGCCGTCGCCACGCTCGGCGGCGCTGGCCTGGCCGACGTCATCGCGCCGCTCGCCGGGCCGCTGCGGGTCGTCGCCGCCGTGGTCCTGCTGGGGCTCGCCGGGCACGGCCTCTGGCGGACGTGGTCCGCGCACCGGTCGCGGCGACCGCCGACCGCACACGCCGGCCGGGGTATGAGTACCCCGGGGCGGGCCTACGCGGCGCTGCTCGGGCTGACCCTGCTGAACCCGATGACGGTGCTCTACTTCACCGCCCTGGTGCTCGGCCGTGGGGACACGGCCGACGCGGGCGTGGTCTCCGTGGCGCTGTTCGTGGCCGGGGTGTTCCTCGCGTCGGCAAGCTGGCAGTTGGTCATCGCCGGCGGTGGCACGGTGGTCGGCCGGGCGCTGACCGGGCCGCGTGGTCGGCTGGTCACCGGCCTGCTCTCCAGCGCGCTCATCGCCGCGCTGGCAGTGGCCGCGGTGCTGCCGGGCTGACCGGTCACCGCCGGCCGCCTGACCGCGCCGGGCCTACCGGTCGCCTGACCGCGCCGGGCCTACCGGTCGCCTGACCGCGCCGGGCCTACCGGTCGCCTGACCGCGCCGGGCCTACCGGTCGCCTGACCGCGCCGGGCC
>NZ_JBICTZ010000008.1:237026-432948 GCF_043197875.1 Micromonospora sp. NPDC048935
GGCCCACCCGCCGACCGACTGCGCCGGTCTGCCGTGCCGCCCGGGGGTCCGGACGGGCTCGCTGTGCCGTACGGTCGGGCGGTGACCAGTCGACCCGCAGCCGGCGGAGGCCGGTGGGTCGAGGTCGACCCGGCCCGTGTCGGTCGCTGGGTCGAGGGCTTCGCCAACCGGCACGGCCCGCCCAGCACCAGCGCGCAGGAGTACGGCCTGCTGCTCGCCGCCCCGGACGGGGCAACCGCCGAGCTGTACACCCCACCGGGTGCGCCGGCCGGCGTGGATGTGGCCGGGTTCGTGGCCGCCGCCGTCATGCCCCGTCGGATCGGCCTGCTGCTGGCCCGCAAGGGTGCGGTGGCGATCGGGGTGGCCGAGGGCACCGACCTCGTCGTCTCCAAGGTGGACACGCGGTACGTGCAGGGGCGCACCGCCGCGGGGGGATGGTCACAACATCGGTTCGCCCGCCGACGCGACAACCAGGCGAAGGCCGCGCTGGGTGACGCGGCGGAGTTGGCCGTACGGCTGCTGTTGCCGGAGGCGGCGAAGCTCGCCGCGCTGGTGTGCGGCGGTGACCGGCGGGCGGTGGACGGGGTGCTGGCCGACCGGCGGTTGGCCCCGCTCGTGCCGTTGCGGGCCGAGCGGTTGCTCGACGTGCCGGAGCCCCGGCACGCGGTGCTGGTCGCGGCGGTGGGCGCGGCCCGTGCGGTGCGGATCCTGGTGCGCGACCCCGACTGACCCCGGTGTGGTCCGGCGGTGCCGGAGGATCGACGACCGGCGCGCGAAACGGGGTTTCCGGCGTGCCGCCCGGCTGGTGGCCGGAGGATGGGCGCGTGGAGTTTCTGGTTGACATGGTGACGACGGTGCCGCGGGGAACCTCGGAGGACGGGGTCGCCGACATGCGTGCGCGAGAGGCGGCGCGTTCGGCCGAGCTGACGGCGCAGGGCAGTCTCCTGCGGCTCTGGCGACCGCCGCTGGCGCCGGGGGAGTGGCGTACGTGGGGGCTGTTCCAGGCCGACGACGCCGATGAGCTGGAAACCGTGCTCGCGTCGATGCCGCTGCGCGCCTGGCGGCGCGAGACCGTGACGCCGTTGACGCCGCACCCGAACGACCCGGGTCAGCCGCCCCGCTGAGCCTGGCGAGGACTGGCCCGCCGTGGGGCAGTTCGACAGGCACGCGCCGGGGCACGTCTTTCAGCAGGGAGGTCATCATGTCCGAGACGCAGATTCTGCGTGCGGTCCTCGACCGGTGGAAGTCGGCGGTCGACGCCCACGAGCCCGATCGGGTCGCGGCGTGCTTCACGGACGACGCAATCTTCCAGGGGTTGCAGCCGTACACGGTCGGTCGTGCCGGCGTCGCCGCGTACTACGCCGGGCAGCCGCTCGGCCTGACCGCCGCGTACGACATCCGGGAGGTCCGCCGTCTCGCCGAGGACGTGCTGCTCGGCTACCTGGAGGTGGAGTTCGGCTTCACCGACCGTCCGGCCCTGAGCGTCAACCTCGGTGTGCTCCTGCGGCGGGTCGACCACGACTGGCTCATCGGCCACTACCAGGTTTCGCGGCTCGCCTGACCCCGCCCCGAACGGCGATCGTGGCAGACCCGCCGTGGGGCCTGCCACAATGCCGCGACGAGGTCAGAGCTGGTCGGTGGCGAAGGTGTCGCAGGTCTTCGGGTCACCGCGGTCGTAGCCCTGGGTGAACCAGCGCTTGCGCTGCTCGGACGTGCCGTGGGTGAACTGGTCCGGGTTGACCCGTCCGCCGGAGCGTTCCTGGATGCTGTCGTCGCCGATCGCCTCGGCCGTGTTGACGGCCTCACTGATGTCGGTCTCGGTGATCGACGTGAACAACGGCTCCTGACCGGTCCTGTCCTTGCTCTCGGTCGCGTGCTTGGCCCAGGCGCCGGCGTAGCAGTCGGCCTGCAACTCCAGCCGCACGGAGGCGGAGCGGGGGCCGCTCTGGTCGCCCTGGCCGGCCTTGGCGTTGGTGCCGAGCAGGTTCTGGATGTGGTGGCCGTACTCGTGCGCGAGCACGTAGGGCTGGGCGAACTCACCCTTGGCGCCGAATCGCGACGCCAGCTCGTCGTAGAAGCTCAGATCGATGTACACCTTCCGGTCGGCCGGGCAGTAGAACGGGCCGACGCCCGAGTCGGCCTGACCGCAGCCGGTGTTCACGGCGGCCTGGAAGAAGTTCGTGTTGGTCGGCTCGTACGTGCCGCTGCCCAGCTCCGGGTACGCCTTCTGCCAGTAGGCCTGGATGCTGTTGACGTAGAGCGCGTTGCGGCAGCGCAGGTCTTCGAGGTGCTCAGGGTTGCTGGTCGCGCACACCTCCTTCAGGTCGGTGCCGCCGGCCTGCCCGGTGTCGTCGCCGTTGGTCATGGCGTTGAGGCCGAAGCCACCGCCGAGCAGCGCGACGAGCACGGCCACCACGATGCCGATGATGCCGCCGCGGCCGCCGCCTCCGGGGATCGGGAAGCCGATGCCGCCGCCCGATCCGCCACCGCGGCCCACGTCGTTGACCTGCGAGGTGTCGATTTCGGCCCGCTCGTTGAGTTCCATGCTGACCCCGATCGCCGTATGTCGGTGAGTGTCGTCTGTGTGTCGTTTCGTCCCATGAGGTGCCGGACGGGGTCCGGACAGGCATTCGGTACCCGATGATCTTGATCGGTAATCCGGGCGGCCCGCCGGGGAGCGCCCGGTACACTTGTCCCCGTGCCGCGCTGCGAAGGCTGAACCGCCCCGCGCCGACGGGCCCCGCCCGCCGGCGCTTTCGCGTGCCCTGAGTCAGCCTTCCAGACCCCGAGAGCGAGTCCCACGAGATGATCACTGCCACCGGCCTGGAACTGCGTGCCGGTTCCCGGATCCTGCTGTCCGACACCACCCTGCGCGTGCAGCCGGGTGACCGGATCGGCCTGGTCGGTCGTAACGGCGCCGGCAAGACCACCACGC
Source organism: Micromonospora sp. NPDC048935 (assembly GCF_043197875.1). Taxonomy (NCBI): domain Bacteria; kingdom Bacillati; phylum Actinomycetota; class Actinomycetes; order Micromonosporales; family Micromonosporaceae; genus Micromonospora; species Micromonospora sp. NPDC048935. The sequence goes on from NZ_JBICTZ010000008.1 coordinate 239,962, forward strand.
TGAAGGTGCTCGCTGGCGAGGGGCAGCCGTACGCCGGCCAGATCGACCAGCGCAGCGCCATCGGCTACCTCCCGCAGGACCCGCGCACCGGCGACCTGGAGGTGACCGGCCGGGATCGGGTGCTGTCCGCCCGCGGCCTGGACGTGCTGATGTCCCAGATGCAGGAGATCGAGGCCCGCCTCGCCGAGGACGCCAACGACAAGCTGGTCCGGCGCTACGGCGCGCTGGAGGACCAGTTCGCCGCGCTCGGCGGGTACGCCGCCGAGGCCGAGGCCGCCCGGATCTGCGCCAACCTCGGTCTGCCCGACCGGGCGCTGGCCCAGACCATCGGCACCCTCTCCGGCGGTCAACGCCGGCGCATCGAGCTGGCCCGGATCCTGTTCCGCGACGCGGGCGAGAACGGCGGCGGCATCCTGCTGCTCGACGAGCCGACCAACCACCTCGACGCCGACTCGATCACCTGGTTGCGCGGCTTCCTCGCCAACCACAAGGGCGGCCTGATCGTGATCTCCCACGACGGCGCGCTGCTGGAGTCGGTGGTCAACAAGGTCTGGTTCCTCGATGCCACCCGGTCCGTCGTCGACGTGTACAACCTGGGCTGGAAGGCGTACCTGGAGGCGCGCGAGACCGACGAGCGACGTCGCCGCCGGGAGCGGGCCAACGCGGAGAAGAAGGCCGGCGCGTTGATGGCGCAGGCCGACAAGATGCGGGCCAAGGCGACCAAGACCGTGGCCGCGCAGAACATGGCCCGCCGCGCCGAGAAACTGATCTCCGGCCTGGAGGAGGTGCGGGTCGCCGACCGGGTGGCCAAGGTGCGTTTCCCCAACCCCGCGCCGTGCGGCAAGACCCCGCTCACCGCGACCGGCCTGTCCAAGTCGTACGGCTCGCTGGAGATCTTCACCGACGTCAACGTCGCGGTGGACCGGGGTTCCCGGGTGGCCATCCTCGGGCTCAACGGCGCCGGCAAGACGACCCTGCTGCGGATGCTCGGCGGGCTGCTCACGCCGGACACCGGCGAGGTGCACGCGGGCCACGGCCTGCGGCTGGGCTACTACGCCCAGGAGCACGAGACGCTGGACGTGGAGCGGACCGTGTTGGAGAACATGCGCGCCGCGGCCGTCGAGCAGTCCGACACCGACCTGCGCAAGATCTTGGGCGCGTTCCTCTTCTCCGGTGACGACGTGAACAAGCCGGCCGGGGTGCTCTCCGGTGGCGAGAAGACCCGGCTGGCCCTGTCCACCCTGGTCTGTTCCGGCGCCAACGTGCTGCTGCTCGACGAACCGACGAACAACCTCGACCCGGTCAGCCGGGAGCAGGTGCTCGACGCCATCGCCAACTACCCGGGCGCGATCGTGCTGGTCACCCACGACCCGGGCGCGGTGCTGGCGCTCAAGCCGGACCGCGCGATCCTGCTGCCCGACGGCGACGAGGACGCGTGGAGCGACGACCTGCTCGAGTTGGTCGAGCTGGCCTGACCGGGCGGGCGGCTCAGCCGAGCAGGTCGACCAGCCGGCCGAGCACACCGGAGCTGCCCAGGATCACCACCCCGACACCGATGAAGATCGTCGGCACCAGCCAGGCACCGGCGCGCTCGACCAGTCGGACCACCCGGCGGTGCCCGCCCAGCCAGGCCCCGGCGGCGCACCAGAGCGCGATCAGCAGCACGAAGACCAGCAGGAACACCGCACTGTCGGCGACCGGAAGAGCCCGGAAGACGGGTACGTAGACGGCCACGTTGTCGGCGCCGTTGGCGATCGTCACGCCGGCCACGCCGAGCAGGCCGGTGACGACAGCCGGAGTCTCGTCGTCGTCGGACCCCAGCAGCGCGCGGACGCCAAGCGCGATCGGCAGCAACCCGAGCAGCCCTGTCCACGGGTCCGGCACCACCAGGAGGCCGGCCGCGATCACCGCGCTGGCCAGTGCGAGCGCGCCGATGCCGAGGTACTGGCCGGCGACGATCTGCCAGGGGCGGGGCCGGCCGGTGGTGCGGGCCGCGACGAAGAACAGGGTCAGGATGACGATGTCGTCGATGTCGGTGGCGGCGAAGACCACGGCGGCTCCGGCCGCGGTGCCCAGCAGGTCGATCACGACCGAAGATTACGGGTCGCCGGCAGCCGCCAGCATCCGGCGGTGTGTACGCCCAGACGCCGCCCGAGGTCGATTGCCAGGATCACTCTATCGGGAAGCTGACATTGCATAGCGTGTCGGTTGGCGAAGAGTTGATATCTGGCGCATGATCGTTCGAGGCGGTCTAATAGGTGGGACCGTATCCGAACCGCACAGTCTGGGACGTGAGGACACAGCATGGCAGCCACTGGCACAGCCACCAGCACTGAGAAGGGTCGCCGGATCGTCGGAGCCGAGCGTCAGACGCTCGCCAAGGACCTGGTAAAGCGGTACACGTCGGGGGAGAGCATCCGCGCGTTGGCGGCCTCGACCGGCCGTTCCTACGGGTTCATCCACCGAGTGCTCACCGAGTCAGGGGTGCAGCTGCGTCAGCGCGGCGGTGCCCGACGCCGCAAGAAGGCGTGACCCGCCTCCCCGCGTCGTCGACAAGCGCGACGCCCCGGACCGCCCGGTGACCACCGAGGCGACCGGGGTTCGGTTGACCTGCGACGGGCCGGTTGCCACGGTGACGTTGTGCCGGCCCGACGTGCTCAATGCCCAGACACCCGCGATGTGGCGGGCGATGAGCGACTTCTCCCGCGATCTGCCCGGCGACGTGCGGGTGGTGGTGGTCCGGGGCGAGGGGCGTGCGTTCTCCGCCGGCCTCGACCTCGCGGTGGCTGGCGCTTCCGGCCCCGGCTCCTTCGCGGAGCTGGCCACGCTGCCCGAGCAGGAGTGCGCCGAGCGCATCGCGGACTTCCAGGCGGGCTTCACCTGGCTGCACCGCCCGGACGTCATCTCCGTCGCGGCCGTGCAGGGGCACGCGATAGGCGCCGGCTTCCAGCTCGCGCTCGCCTGCGATCTGCGCGTGTTGGCAGAGGATGCGAAAATGTCGATGGCTGAGGTGACCCTCGGCCTGGTGCCCGACCTGGCCGGCACGAAGCGCCTCGTGGAGCTGGTCGGCTACGCGCGGGCCCTGGAGATCTGCGCGACCGGCCGCCGGTTGGACGCCGCCGAGGCGGACCGGATCGGGCTGGCGACCCTGGTGGTGCCACCAGCCGAGCTGGACGGCGCGGTCCGCGACCTCACCGCCGGGCTGCTCGCCGGTGCCCGCGACGCGGTCGTGGAGATCAAGGCGCTGCTGGCGGGCGCGGCGGGGCGGTCGCACGCCGACCAACAGCGCGCCGAGCGGGAGGCACAGACCCGCCGACTGCGCGACCTGGCCGGCCAGGGAGAATAGGTAAGGACCGGACGGGAAGATCCGGGTTACGACCGAGGTTGTCACAGTCGTCGGGAGAATTGACCTGACGGTGCAGTCCGCCCGACGACCCGGAGGTGAGCGATGTCCAACCCGATGTCCGGCGGTGGCATGGCCGGGTGGAGCATGCTCCGGGCGATGCGCAACAGCGACGAGGTCTCCACGCACCGGCTCAAGCGCGGGGTCGCCCGACGGATCGTGGCCTTCGCCCAGCCCTACCGGCGTGACATCGTCGTCTTCCTGTTCACCGTGGTCCTGGCCGCCATCATCGGCGTGGCCACACCGGTGCTCGCCGGCGACGTCATCAACGCGATCAACCGGGGCGGCACCGAGGCCGGCCGACTCGTGGTGCGGCTGGCCCTGTTCATCGCCGGGCTGGCGGTCGCCGACGCCCTGCTCTCGCTCGCCCAACGGTGGTATTCGGCCCGCATCGGCGAGGGCATCATCTACAACCTGCGCACCCGCGTCTACGACCACGTGCAGCGGATGCCGTTGCAGTTCTTCACGCGTACCCAGACCGGTGCCCTGGTCAGCAGGCTCAACAACGACGTGCTGGGTGCCCAGCGGGCGTTCACCTCGACGTTGTCCGGCGTGGTCAGCAACGTCATCCAGCTGGTGCTCACCGCGGCGGTGATGTTCACCCTCTCCTGGCAGATCACCGCGCTCTCGCTGGTGCTGTTGCCGATCTTCATCATCCCGGCCCGCCGGGTGGGTCGGCGGCTGGCCGACATCACGCGCGAGTCGTACAACCTCGACGCCAAGATGAACGCCACCATGACCGAACGGTTCGGGGTGGCCGGCGCGCTGCTGGTGAAGCTCTTCGGTCAGCCCGAGATCGAGGCCCGCCGGTTCGCCGGCCGGGCCGAGCGGGTGCGTGACATCGGCATCCAGTCCGCGATGTACTCTCGCACGTTCTTCGTGGCGATGTTGCTGGTCGCCTCACTGGCGCAGGCGCTCACCTACGGCCTCGGCGGCTGGCTCGCGGTGACCGGCGGTGTCAGCGCGGGCACCGTCGTGACGCTCGCGCTGCTGCTCACCCGCCTGTACGGTCCGCTCACCGCGCTCTCCAACGTCCGGGTGGACGTGATGAGCGCGCTTGTCTCGTTCGACCGGGTCTTCGAGGTGCTCGACCTCCAGCCGGGCATCGTGGAGAAGCCCGACGCGGTGGTGGTGCCCCGGGGCGCCGGCCGGGTCGACTTCCGGGACGTGCGGTTCCGCTACCCGAGTGCCGCCGAGATCTCCCTCGCCTCCCTGGAGGAGGTCGCCACCCTGGACCGCACCGTCAACGAGCCGGTGCTCAAGGGGGTCTCGTTCAGCGTGGAGCCGGGGCAGATGGTCGCGCTCGTCGGCCCGTCCGGCGCCGGCAAGTCGACGCTGTCGATGCTCATCTCCCGGATCTACGACGTCACCGACGGGCAGGTGCTGGTCGGCGGGGTGGACGTGCGGGACGCGACGCTCGCCTCCCTGCGCGACGAGATCGGGGTGGTCACGCAGGACTCGCACCTGTTCCACGAGACGATCGCCGAGAACCTGCGGTACGCCAAGCCGGACGCCACCGACGACGAGATCTGGGCGGCGCTCGCCGGCGCGCAGGTCGCCGACCTCGTCCGGTCGCTGCCCGACGGGCTGGACACCACAGTGGGGGAGCGCGGCTACCGCTTCTCCGGTGGCGAGAAGCAACGCATCGCGATTGCCCGGCTGCTGCTCAAGGCCCCGTCGATCGTGATCCTCGACGAGGCGACCGCACACCTGGATTCGGAGAGCGAGGCGGCGGTGCAGCGGGCGCTGTCGGTGGCGCTGGCCGGGCGTACCGCGCTGGTGATCGCGCACCGGCTCTCCACAGTCCGCGACGCCGACCAGATCCTGGTCCTCGACGGCGGTCGGATCGTCGAGCGGGGCCGGCACGAGGAGTTGGTCGCGGTCGGCGGGCTCTACGCCGAGCTGTACCGCACCCAGTTCGCGGTCGCCGACTCGCCCACCCCGTTCGTCGACGCGACCGGCCCCGAGCCGGTGGTCATGCCACTGGGCACGTACCGCGCCGACGAGGTGCTGCCGCCCGCCGCCGCCAACTGACGTTCGGCGACCGGGCCGTCCCCACCGGGCCTGTTCGGCTCAGTCGGCCACGAAGGCAGCGATGATGCTGGCGAACGGCGTGCAGGCGAACACACCGTACGCGGCGGCGAGAGCGGTGGAGGCGACGCACCACCGGTACCGGGATGCCGAGCAGCGGCGGCGCGTCGCCACCAGCACACCGACCCCGATCACCGCGAGCAGGATGCCGGGCACCGGCCCGAGCAGGGTGAGGTAGAGACCCGGCACGCCGAGCAGCCAGCCCGGCAGGATGAAGGTCCAGGTCGGCGGGTACGGCCGGGGGGACCACAGGTAGGGAACGACGGCCGCGGCGAGGTAGGCCGCCACCGCGTACACCTGGAGGCCGACGAGAGTTCGGATCGGCCCGGTGGACGCCTCGGTGGGGGTCTCGACTGCCGAACCCTGGGCCGTGCCGGCTGACAGATCCGTCATTGTCACTCCACTGTGGCGGCATCGCGGTCTGCGCTGAGGGTAGGTGCGCCCCGTGCCGCGCGACCAGCTCGTCGCCGACCGCTGGTCAGAATGCCGCCCCGTGCAGCTCGGCGAAGGCCAGGCCCAGGGTGACCGGGGTGAAGTGCGCGTTCAGGCCGCTCGGGTTGGGCAGCACCCACAGGCGGGCGCCGGCCAGCGACTCCGGCTGCGGCCCGAAGGCGGCCTTCGGCCGTTGAAAACCGATCCGGTACGCGGTCACCCCCACCACCGCCACCCAGCGCGGCCGGTACCGGGCCACCTTGTCGGTCAGGATCGCCGCGCCGTCGAGAAGTTCATCGGTGCTCAGCTCGTCCGCGCGGGCGCTGGCCCGGGCGGCCATGTTGGTGATGCCGAGCCCGAGCGCGGGCAACTCGCCCTGTTCGCTCGGGTGCAGCAGGCGGGGGGTGAAACCGCCCCGGTGCAGGGCGGGCCAGAACCTGTTGCCGGGCCGGGCGAAGTGCCAGCCCGTCGCGGCCGACCAGAGGCCCGGGTTGATGCCGACGAAGAGCACCGCCAACCCCGGCGCGAGCACGTCGGGAATGGTCCGATCGGCGGCCGCCGCCAGCTCCGCCCGGGTGGGTCGGGCTGGCTCTGCCCGGGTGGGTCGGGCGGTGCGGGGCGCTGCTGGCTCTGCCCGGCGGTTGATCGACTCGGGTTCCTGAAAGTCGGGGTGTCCTGGTCGCGTCGACCGCCCGGTTTCCTTGAAGCCGAGTCGATCAACGGCCGGGTGGTCCGGCTTGGCCTTCTCGGGCGACGTCGCGGCGGGGGTCCCGTCGGGGGTCGCGGCAGGGGCAGGTCGCGCCCGGTCGGCTGTCACAGCCCGCGCAGCGCGCCGCCGTCGACCGGCAGGGTGATGCCGGTGAGGTAGCTCGCGGCGGGGGAGAGCACGAACGCGGCCACCCGGCCGAACTCGGCCGGGTCGCCGATGCGGCGCAGCGGGATGGTGGCCTCCGCCTCGGCGCGGGCCCGTTCCGGATCGCCGGTCGCCCCGAAGAGCTCCCGGTTGCGATCGGTCATGATCCGGCCGGGCAACAGGCCGACCACCCGTACGCCGCGCGGGCCGAAGTCGTCGGCGATGTCCTTCGCGGCCCCGACCAGCCCGGGCCGCAGGCCGTTGGAGATGCCGAGGCCGGGCACCGGACCTCGGGCCGAGGTGGAGAGCACAAGCCCGATCGCACCGCCCTCGGGCAGCGCGGCGGCGATCGTGCGGACCGCACGGATCGTGCCCAGGAAAACGGTCTCGAAGGAGAGCCGCCACTGCTCGTCGCTGATCGCGGCGGCGTTGCCCGCCGGTGGCCCGCCGACCGAGATCAGCGCGCCGTCGAGCCGGCCGAAGTGCTCCCGGGCGGCGGCGACGAGCTGCTCCGGGGTCGCCGGGTCGGCCAGGTCGGCGGTCAGCCCGACGGCATGCTCGGGACCGCCGAGCTGCTGCGCGGCGGCGGCCACCGCGTCCGGGTCGCGTGCCGAGAGCACCACCCGCGCCCCGTCGGCGACGAGGCTCTGCGCGGTCGCGTAACCCAGACCGCGGGAGGCACCGGTGAGGACGTACACGCGGTCGGTCAGTCCGAGATCCATAACTCCGATCCTGCCGCATCCGGTACGGCGTCGCCAGCAAGGGTGGACACCCGCGGGGCGGGGCGCAGCAGGCGTACCCGGCCGGCGATCTGCACCGCCACGGCGCCGCCGGCGCGGCCCACCGCCGGCAACCGGCGCGGACGCGGCGTGCCACGCCCGTCGTAGCGCAGGCGCGCCTCCCGGACGGCCAGCTCCTCGGCGGCAGCCGGGGGCAGCGCATCCTGTTCGCGCAACGTCCGGGCCAGGTCCCAACCGTCGCGCAGTGATCCGGCGGTGGGTCGTCGGGCGGCCCAGTCGGCGAAGGTGGTCGACCACCCGGCACCGAGGCCGGCGGCGAGCAGCGGCCAGTGCCGGGCCACCTCGCCGGCCCGCTTGCGCAGCAGGGCCGCGCGGGTGGCGGCCAGCGGGCCCGGTGCGAACCCCGCCGGTGGCTCACCACCGGCGACAAGCGCCGCGACCAGTTCGGCCTGCCGTTCGGCGAGCCCCACGCGGGGCGTGGGCGCGCGGTCAGGTGTGCCGGTCATGTCACGGCCGGAAAGCCCGCCACGGCGGCCAGGGTGTCCAGTTCGGCCCGCAGCTCGGCGGCCGGCGGGTAGTGGCCGTCGCGTTCCAGCAGCAGCGCCGGCGGTCGTTGCCGCGCGCAGAGCGCGCCGACCAGCTCCAGCACCGCCGCCGGCACCGGGTCGGTGTGGGTGTCGTGGTAGAGACCGGCGTGCTCCGCGCCCCCGGCCACGTGGGCGTACGCGACCCGCTCCAGCGGCAGACGGTCCAGCAACGCCAGCGGGTCGCCGCCGCGGTTGCGGGCGTTGGCGTGCACGTTGGCCACGTCCAGCAGCAGCAGCGCCCCGGTCCGGTCGAGGATCTCGGTGAGGAAGTCCGCCTCGTCCAACTCGTCGTCGGGCCAGTCGACAAGCGCGGCGATCGGTTCCAGCGCGATCGGCACCGGAAGCTCGGCCTGTGCCCGCGCCACGTTGGCGCAGACCGCGTCGACGGCCTCCCGGCTGCGCGGCAGCGGCAGCAGGTGCCCGGCCTCCAGGCCGCCCGCCCGGACGAACGCGATGTGCTCGCTGACCAGCGGCGCGTCCAGGCGCTGTGCCACCGCGGCCAGGTGGGCGACCCGGGCCGGGTCGACCGGCTCGGCGCCGCCGAGGGAGAGCCGCACCCCGTGCGGTACGACAGTCACCGCGCGTTCCCGTAGCTGCGTCAGGCCGGGTGGGAGCGGCCCGGTGGCGGGCACTCCCTCGGCCACCACCTCGACGAAGCGCAGCCCCGGCAGCTCGGCCACGAAGCCGGCGATCTCCGGTCGCCAGCCGATACCGACACCGGACGGGCCGGTCATCCGCCGCACCCCCCGCCGCCGCCGCAGCCGCCGCCACCACCGCCGCCACCGCAGGAGCCGCCGCCGCCACAGGAGCTGCCGCCACCGGACGATCCGTCGGAGCCACCCGTCCAACCGCCGCTACTGGAGATGGCCTGGCGCTGGATCTCGGCCTGCTCGGCGAAGCCCGGGTCGAGCGCCCAGAGCGAGGCGGTACCGAACAGGGCCACGCCCATCGCGGCGCCGGCCGCACCGTAGGTGGCGTACGCCGGCGCGGAGGCCGGCGACAGGTGGGTGTGCTGGCGGCGGATGTCGCGCAGCGCGGCCTGCCCGGCTCGGGTGCGCCTGGGCGCCCGGGCCACCAGCAGCGTCGCGACCAGCAGCCCGGCCAGGGTGAGGAGCAGGTAACCCACCGGACGGCCGTTGCCTAGGCCAAAGAGCAGCCGGAGTACGCCGAGGCCCAGCAGGGTCAGCAGGGCCGTCCGCCAGAGCCTGGCCCGCTGGCGCTGAGTGTCGTTCGCCAGCAACCCACGCTGTTCCAGGCCGTTGCGGAGCTGGTCGAGCGCGGTGCGTACACGCTGGTCCTGGGGCAGGTCGCGGACCCGCGCGTGTTGGTGGGCGGCCCAGTGGATTGCCTGGTCCAGGGGGGTGAGCCCGGACGGCGCGGCACCCACGGTGGTCAGCCGGCGGTCCGGGCGCACGGCGATCGCGCCGCTGCCCCGCAGCCCCCCGAGTGCGGCGTGCACGGCGAGCTGGGGCCCACCGTTGAGGTACGCGACCTGCTGCGGCCCGAGTGGATCGAGCGTGTGGTGCCCCGGGGCGGTCAGCAGGCGGACCCGGTAGTAGGCCGCGATCGCGACCACCACGACGGCCGTCGCGATGTAGTACCGGAGGAAGGTCGGGCCGGGGATGCCCCAGGTGTCGCTCGCGTGGACGATCATCGACTGCTCCTGTCACCGGAGGGATCGGCGGCCCCATTGTGGGGCAGCCTCGCCACGGTCGAGTGACCGGTGTCCCCGCGCGGTCAGCGGCGGCGGACCGCCTCCTCGACGAGGTCGAGCACCGGGCCCAGGTCACCGGCGGGCCGGCCCATCGCCAGGTGCAGCACCAGGCCGTCGTAGGCCAGCTCCAGGAACTGGGCCAGCACGTCGATCGGAACGTCCTCGCGCAGCACCCCGGCGTCACGCTGGCGGGCCAACCGGTCGCGGGTCGCCTCGGCGATCGCGGCGGACCGCTCGGCCCAGCGCTTGGCGAACGCGGGGTCGGTGCGCAGCCGGCGGGAGACCTCCAGTTGGCTGCCCAGCCAGCCGGTGGTGTCGGGGGAGACGGCGCGGGCGAGCAGGTCGCGCATCACCTGCACCAGACCGTTTCGGGCCACCGTCTCGACCATGGCCGCCGCGTCGTCCTCGGCGACGGCCAGGAAGAGCGAGTCCTTGTCGCGGAAGTGGTGGAAGATCGCGCCGCGGGACAGGCCGGTGGCCTCTTCGAGGCGGCGTACTGTCGCCCCCTCGTAGCCGAGCCGGGCGAAACACGCCCGCGCGGCGGCGAGGATCTCCTGCCGGCGCGCGTCGAGCTGGTCCTGGCTTACTCTGGGCACGCGTCGATCGTCGCAGGTCACCCACGGGGCACGCAAACCGTACGTACGGCTTGGTATGTCGCCGACTACCATCGCCCGGTGACCCCGCCCCACACCGTGCCCACCGCTCCGCTGACCGTGGCCACCGTCCAGGCCACGCCCACGCCGGGTGACGTCGCCGGAAACGCGGTCGCCGCCGCGCATCTGGTTCGCCGAGCCGGTGAGCTGGGCGCCCGGGTGGCCGTCCTGCCGGAGTTGTTCCTCTGCGCGTACCACCCGCCGACCCTCGCCGCCGACCCGGCCGGCACGGACGTCGCGGCCGATCCGGCCGGTGACGTCGCGGATCCCCGGCTCGACCCGCTGCGCGTCGCGGCGCGCGAGGCCGGCGTCACCGCGCTTGTCGGTGCCGCCGCCCGACACCCGGACCGACGGCGGACCATCGCCGCGCTGATGGTCGACCGGGCCGGCGCGGTCCGGGTCGGCTACGACAAGCAGCAGTTGTGGGGCAGCGAGCGCGACCTGTTCAGCGCCGGGGACCGGGGTGCCACGCTACTCGTCGACGACTGGCGGCTCGGGCTCGGCATCTGCTACGACGGCTGTTTCCCCGAACACGGCCGGGCCGCCGCCCTCGACGGCGCACACGGTTACCTGTGTCCCAGCGGATACCTGACCGGCTCCGAGCACCGCCGGGACCTCTACTACGCGGCGCGAGCCCTCGACAACACGATGTTCGTGGTCTTCGCCAACGCGGTCGGCGGCGTCGACCCGTGGCGGTTCAACGGCGGCGCCGCGATCTACGACCCACAGGGACGGGCGCTGGCCCGGGGCGCCGACGAGGGCACGGCGGTGCTGGTGGCGACGCTGGACCCGGCCGAGTTGGCGGCCACCCGATCGGCCCATTCGATGCTCGCCGATCGACTCGCGGACCAGGGCGGCCCCCGGTCGTCGATGTCCGGCTGAGCACATCGTCAGGTAGGTACCCGCTGCATCTGTTGGCGGACACATCGGTCCCGTAGGGTGCCCGAGTGCCACTGCTCCTGCTGGACCTGGACAACACCCTGCTGGATCGGGCCGGGCCGTTCCGCCGCTGGGGTGAACGCTTCCTGGACGGCATCGGCGCGCCCCCCACCGACATCGACTGGCTGATCTCGATTGACGCCGACGGTCTGACCGACCGTTGGGACCTCGCCGACGCCATCCGGGACCGCTACGAGCTGCGCATCCCCTCGATCGACCTGGTGGAGGACCTGCACGACGGGGTGGTGGAGCAGACCCGGCTCGACCCGCTGACCGCCTGCGCGCTGCGGATCGCCGACGACGCCGGCTGGGTGCCGGTGGTGGTCTGCAACGGCACGCTCCGCGTCGACGACGCCAAGATTCGCCGGACCGGCCTGGACCGCTACGTCGCCGACTGGGTGATCTCCGAGGAGGCCGGGGTCAGCAAGCCCAACCCGCGGATCTTCGCGCTCGCCGCCCAGCGGGTACGGATGCCGTTGCGCGGTGCTTGGGTGGTCGGCGACAGCCCGGAGGCCGACATCGGCGGCGCCGCCGCGGTCGGGCTGCCCAGCGTCTGGCTACACCGGGGTCGCACCTGGTCGGACGTCCGGTTCGCGCCCAGCCGCACCGTGGACGGGCTGATCGCCGCGGTCGCCACCATCCTCGCCCACTAACACCCGCGCGCCCGCCCCGGCGCGCCCGCCCCTGCCGCAAGATCCGCGCAAGATCCTTGATGGTGCTGCCTCGGGACGCTTCGAGACGGCAAGATCCCTGATGGTGCTGCCTCGGGACGCTTCGAGACGCGGTAATTCGGTTGACCGGTCGACGCGATGAGCCGAGCATTGTCGGCGCATGGTGCACCCCGGGCGTGTGTCCGGTCGAGGGAAAAGGAGGTCGGTCATGGCCGTCTTCTCAGGTCGCTTCCAGCCGCCTTTCTCAGCCTCGACCAAGGGAACCTCACCACAGTGCGCGATCATGACCTTCCGGCGCTGGAGCGCCGGAGCCGCGGCAAGAGCCGCTTCGACGACGACGAACCGCAGTTTCTGAAGCGCGGGCGGCACACCGAGCCGCCCGCAGACCCGGACAGCGACCCTGACCCGGCCACCGGCGAACGCTGGTCGTCCTGGGACGACGCCGTCCACGGACCCGAGCCGCACCCCGACTGGCTCGTCACCGAGTTGGCCGCCAAGGACGCCGAGTTGGGTGTGCTGAAGACCGGCAAGGAGGCGGACGTCCACCTGGTCCGCCGGGCCGTGCCCGACACCGACCGGTCCTGCCTGCTGGCGGTCAAGCGTTACCGCGACCCCGAGCACCGGCTGTTCCATCGCGATGCCGGCTACCTGGAGGGTCGCCGGGTGCGCCGCTCCCGGGAGAACCGGGCCATGGCCGGCCGGACGGCGTTCGGCCGGCAGATGATCGCCGGGCAGTGGGCGGCCGCCGAGTTCGCCGCCCTGGCCCGGCTCTGGGAGATCAGCGCCGGGAACGACCGGATCGCCGTGCCGTACCCCGTGCAACTGCGGGGCACCGAGCTGATGCTGGAGTTCGTCGGTGACGCCGAGTCGGGGCAGGCGGCACCCCGACTGGCCCAGCTGCGACCCGGTCTGGTCGAGCTGCGCGACCTGTGGGCCCAGCTGGTGGAGGCACTGCGGGTGCTGGCGCGGGCCGGCTACGCCCACGGCGACCTGTCGCCGTACAACCTGCTCGTACACCGGGGTCGACTGGTGGTGATCGACCTGCCGCAGGTGGTCGACGTGGTGGCGAACCCGCAGGGGCCGGAGTTCCTGGCCCGTGACGTGCGGGTGGTCGGTGCCTGGTTCGCGGCCCGGGGTCTCCCCGCCGAGCAGACCGACCCCGCCGCCTTGACCAGCGAGTTGTTGCGCGAGGCGGGCCTGCGCTGATCGGCGCGGGTCGGGCGGCGCGGACCGCCCGACCCGCCACGGTTACTGTAGGTAGCGCTCCACCTCGGGCTTGGGTCGCTCGCCCTGTGCGTCCGGGTCGCCGTGGGTGTCCCGGGCGGCCCGTCTGCGGCGCAGGAGGTCCCAGCACTGGTCGAGGGACTCCTCCAGGGCGCGCAGCCGCTCGCTGGTCTCGCCCTCGGTGCCCGACTCGTGGGCCTGGGCATCCGCCCGCAGCCGGTGTTCCTCATCGACCAGTTCGGTGATCCGGTTCAGGATGGTCTTGTCGTCCATGACAAGAGCCTGGCACAGGGTGCCGGGCATCGCCCGGATTCGGTCGTTCCGCCGGCTCGGCGCGTGGGCGCGGGTGGGGCGGGGCCGAGCCGACGATTCCCCGGGCGGACCCGACAAGTGAAGAGCGAGTGACGTTCGTCACTATCGAAGATCACCCCTTTTGACCGAGGACCCCGACCACCGTCACCTGCGACATCCGTCGCGGGCCCGCAATTCGGCGCTCCGATTCTCCGGTGACGCAATCCTTGCGCATGAAAATTTCACGTAGTGCGCCTAGATGAAGTCGGTTGCGCGGTGGCATGCTCCACGAATACCTAACTCCGCATAGTCGTTCCGCGACACCGAGTATCCACAAGGGAGTGTCAGTTCCCGTGGTAGCACCTCACACCGTGCCGGTTCAGCCACGACGGGCGGGCTCGGTCCCGCTGCGCCACGTGGTGCCCAACCTGTTCCGTGATCCGGCCCGCACCCTGGTCGAGATGGGCGAACGGTCACAGGGCGAGGTGGTGAAGCTCAGCCTCGGTGCGTTCCGGCCCTACCTGGTCACCCGGCCGGAGCACCTGCAACGGGTTCTGCGCGAGAAACCCGACAACTACGTCCGCGCCGGTGACGGTCTGCAGTGGCGCCCGCTGAAGCGGTTGTTTGGCGACGGCATCCTCAGCGACGGCGAATACTGGAAGAACAGCCGCCACGTGCTCCAGCCGCTGTTCACCGCCCGGCGGGTCGACTCACTGGTGGACCGGCTGGCCGAGGCGATCGAGGATGCCGTCGACGAGCTTGACGAGCCGGCCCGCACCGGTCAGCCCGTCGACATGGGCACCGTCCAGGCCCAGATCGTCTGCTCGGCGATCATGCGGGTCTTCTTCGCCGACAAGATCTCGGTGCCGCAGGCCATGCGCATCATGCAGGCGCAGGACGCGATCGCCTGGTCGGTGATGCCGCGGCTGATGGTGCCGTGGGCGCCGCTGGCCATGCCGATGCCCGGCGACCGGGCCTTCCGCAGTGCCGTCCAGGTCATCGACGACACGCTGCTCCCGATCGTGCGCGCGGCCCGGGAGACGGCCGAGACCGATGGCGACGACATCATCTCCACGTTGTGGCGGGGGCGCACGGAGGCCGGCGGGCGGCTCGACGAGCGGCAGGTCCGCGACGACACCGTCTCCATGGTCGCCACCACCACCGAGACCACGATCAGCGTCCTGACCTGGCTCTGGCCGCACATCGCCCAGGACGAGCAGATCGCCGAGCGACTGTACGAGGAGATCGATCGGGTGGTCGGTGACGCGCCGGTCCGGCGTGAGCACCTGCGCGAGCTGCGCTACACCCGGCAGGTGCTCGACGAGTTGCTGCGGCTCTACCCGATCGGCTGGCTCTTCCCGCGGCGTGCGGTGGAGGCCGACGTGATCGGCGGCGTCCGGATCGAGGCCGGCGCGACGCTCGTGGTCAGCCCGCTGATCACCCACCGGATGTCCGCCTTCTGGGACCGGCCCGACGTGTTCGACCCCGACCGCTTCGACCCCGAGCAGGTCCGGCACCGGCACCGGTACGCGCACTTCCCCTTCGGCGGCGGCCCGCACCAGTGCATCGGCATGCACCTGTTCTACCTGGAGGCGATGCTGATCGTGGCCACCGTGCTGAGCCGGTTCCGCTTCAGCCTGCAACGGCAGGCCGTGCCCGGCATCAAGGTGGCAGCCGCGCTGCGTCCCCTTGAGCGGGTCGAGGTGACCCTGCGACCGGTACGGAGCGTCTCCGCATGACCGCGGAGCTCGCGTCGCCGCCGACAGTCGGTGGCGACCAGATGGCGCTGGCCGCGGAGCAGGGCCGGATCTGCGCACTCGCCGCGAAGGGCCAACGTGACCTGGCCGAGCGTGCCGCCGCGTACCCCGATCTCTTCCCGGCGCGACCGTTCGACCCGGCGCTGTTCGGCAACGTCGCGATGGCCATCGCGTTCGGGGCGCCCTGGTGTGACCTCGACCAGTTGCGCGTCACGAACCGGGCCGTGTTGTGGGGCTTCGCGGTCGACTGGCTCGTCGACCACGAGGCGCGCAGCCGGGACGAGATCGACAGGTTGACGGCGGGCTGCCTCGCGGTGGCCGAGGGCGGGGCACCGGCCGAAGGCGACTCCCTCGGCCGCTTCCTCGCCGAGCTGCGCGACGAACTGGCCGCCGTGCCGGCGTACGCGACCCACGGGGCGGTGTGGCGCACCGAGTTGCGGACGATGTTCGACGCCATGGCGCGGGAGTGGGACTGGAAGCAGGCCGCCGACACCGGCGTGCTGCCCACCCTCGACGAGTATCTGGCCAACGCGGCGAACCTCGCCTGCACGGTGGTCAACGTCGCGCACTGGATCCACTCCGACGATCCCGCGACACTGGCCCACCTCGACGCGCTCGTGGTGGCCAGTGACCAGGTGCAACGGATCATCCGGTTGGTCAACGACCTGGCCAGCTACGAACGCGACAAGCGGTGGGGTGACCTCAACGCGTTGATGGTGGTGCCGGAGCGGGCCGACGTCGAGCGCCGGATCACCGACCTGGTGGCGTACGCCCGCGAACTGCTCGACCCACTACACGCCACCTGCCCGGTGCCGGCCAACTACCTCGCCCGGCAGATCGGCTTCAGCACGGGCTTCTACGGGTCGACCGATTTCTGGGGTGTGTCGTGACCACCGCACCAGCCGCCGGTGCCCGGGGCGAGTCGGCGGTGGCCGCGTCGGCCCGGGAGCTACTCGCCGCCCTGGTGCTCGAGCCGGCGGGCCGGGTCGGCCCGTCGGTGTACGAGACCGGCCGGGTCGTCGCCGACGCACCGTGGCTCACCGGTCATGATCGACGGCTGCGGTATCTGCTCGACGCCCAGCGTGCCGACGGCGGTTGGGGCGGTGCCGACGGCTACGCCGTGGTGCCGACGGTGAGCGCGGTGGAGGCCCTGCTCGGAACGCTGCGCGGCACCGAGGACACCGTCCCGGACCCACTGGCCGCCGCGGCTGTCCGCGGGTTGGAGGTGCTCGCCGACCGGCTGGGCAGAGGCACCCCGCTCCCGGACACACCGGCGGCCGACCTCATCGTTCCGGCCCTGGTGGAGCGGATCAACGACCACCTCGCGTTCTTCGCCACCCGCGACGATCGGAGGTTCGCCGACGGGCTCCGTGCCCTGCCCGGCGTGGACCGCCGACGGCTCGACGCGGTACGCGCGCTGGTGGGCAGCGGCCGTCCGGTGCCGCAGAAACTGGTGCACGCCTTCGAGGTGCTCGGGCCGCTCGCGCGTCGGCACGGCGGCGTGGCCCCGGTCGCCGGGGCCATCGGTGCGTCGCCGGCCGCCACCGCGGCCTGGATCGGCGACCCGGCGACACCCGGCGCCGACCCGGAGGCGCTGGCCTACCTGCGCGACGCTGTCGGCCCTCTCGACGGGCCGGTGCCCTGCTGTACGCCGATCACCGTGTTCGAGCGGGCCTGGGCGCTGAGCAACCTGGCGCGAGCGGGAGTGCCGGTCCGACCCGCCCCGAAGCTTGTCGCCGAGTTGTCCGCCGCGCTCGGCCCGCAGGGCACCCAGACCGGGCCGGGGCTACCCGCCGACGCGGACACCACCTCGGTCACGCTCTACGCGCTCGCCCGCTCCGGTCACCCGGTGGACCCGGCGAGCCTGCTGCGGTTCGACCTCGGCACCCACTTCTGCACCTGGCAGGGGGAGGACGGCCGGTCGGTCACCACCAACGCGCACGTGCTGGAGGCACTCGGCTGGCACGCCCGGCACACGTCGGCCGGTGCGAGCCGCTACGCCGACCGGGTGGCCGCGCTGGCCGGGTGGCTGGGCGACGAACAACAACCCGACGGCTCCTGGGCCGACCGCTGGCACGCGTCGCCGTACTACGCCACCTCCTGCGTCGTGGCGGCCCTGGACCGGTACGCCCCGGCCGACATCGCCGGATCGGCGGTGGACCGGGCCGTGGACTGGTTGGTCGCCACCCAACGGGCCGACGGGGCCTGGGGGCGCTGGGCGGGCACCGCGGAGGAGACGGCGTACGCCCTGCACGTGCTGCTCGGGGTGCGTCGAGCGGCGCGCCCGGGGGTGCCGGAGGCGATCGGCCGTGGGCTGCGTCATCTGACCGAAGTGGACGATGGTGCCGAGCACCCTCCACTGTGGCATGACAAGGATCTCTACGCCCCCGTGCTGATCATCCGTGCGGCCGTCCTCGCCGCCCGGCAGTTGGCGATGACCAGGTCCGACCTGGTGAGCAACCCGGGCCCGGTCGCCGCGGCGCGCCCGTACGGTGGTCACATGATCGGCAGCGCTTGAGCATTAGCCCCGGACGCTGCTAGCGTGCGCCGGGGTCGATGCGTGCATGACGCACTCCTGACTGAACAATCACACAGGCCGCGCCAGGGACGGTGTAATGGGTTCCCGCAGTACGAATCTGCGTACCAAGGTTGTCGCTCTTCTCGTCTCGCTTGTCGCGCTCTGGGGCTTCACGGCCTGGGTCACCATCCGGGACGGGGTCAACCTGCTCGGTGTGCAGACGCTGGACACCAAGGTCTTCGATCCCACCGAGCCGCTGCTGTTGCAGTTGCAGTCGGAGCGTCGGGCGTCGCTGACCTACCTGGGCCAGCCCGACGAGGCGCAGCGCGCGGCGCTTGCCCAACTGCGGCAGCGCACCGACGAGTTGGCCGAGACGTTCACCAGGTCCACGGAGGACTGGCAGGTCGGCACGCTGGGCAGTGACGCCCTCGACCAACGGATCAAGGCTCTCATCACCGGTCTGGACGAGCTGAACAAGACCCGCACGGCTGTCGACGACCGGAGCATCGACCGGGCCGGGGCCATCGCGACCTTCACCGGTGTGATCGAGTCGATCTACCGGGTGTACGACGTGCTCGGCAATCTCGACGACGACCAGGTCGCCGAGGACACCTCCGCGCTGATCGGCCTCAACCGGTCTCGGGAGCTGCTGTCCCAGGAGGACGCGCTGCTGGCCGGTGTGCTGGCCGCCGGGCGGATCACCGCGGCCGAGCGGGCGGAGTTCACCCGGATCGTCGGTGCCCGGCAGTTCGCCGCCTCCTCGGCGCTGGTCCGGCTCCCCGCCAGCGACCAGGGTCGCTACCAGGCGATGTCGACGGGCCCCACCTTCACCCGGCTGACCGTCCTGGAAACCCAGGTCATGCAGGGCGCCGGTGCCGGGCGCCCGCCGCTCACCGCCACGGAGTGGGGTGACACGACCGGCCCGGCGCTGACCGAGATCCGTGCGGTCGTGCTGGCCGGCGGTGACGGCGTCGTCGACCGCGCCACCCCGGTCGCCGTCGGTGTCGTCGTCCGGCTGGCGCTGGCCACCGGCCTCGGTCTGCTCGCCGTCATCGCGTCGATCATCGTGTCCATCACCACCGCCCGCGCCCTGGTGCGGCAACTGGAACGGCTGCGCGGGGCGGCCTTCCGCCTCGCCAACGAGCGGCTGCCCGGCGTGGTCGAGCGGCTCGGTCGCGGCGAAGAGGTCGACGTGGCCACCGAGGCACCACCCCTGGAGTTCGGCACCGACGAGATCGGCCAGGTCGGCAAGGCCTTCAACGCGGTCCAGGAGACCGCGATCCGCACCGCCGTCGAGCAGGCCGAGCTGCGGCGTAACGTCCGCGAGGTCTTCCTCAGCCTGGCTCGGCGTACGCAGGCGTTGGTGCACCGCCAGCTCACCCTGCTCGACGCGATGGAACGGCGCGAGCACGACGCGGAAGAGCTTGAGGACCTGTTCCGGGTCGACCACCTGGCCACCCGGATGCGGCGCAACGCGGAAAACCTGATCGTGCTCTCCGGCTCCACGCCGGGTCGGGCGTGGCGGCGCAGCGTCCCGATGGTCGACGTGGTGCGTGGTGCGGTCGCCGAGGTGGAGGACTACACCCGCGTCAACGTGCTGCCACTCGGGCCGGTCTCCCTCGCCGGCCGCGCGGTCGGCGACATCATCCACCTGCTCGCCGAGCTGATCGAGAACGGCCTGTCGTTCTCGCCGCCACACACCACGGTCGAGGTTCGCGGCCAGTTGGTGGCCAACGGGTTCGCCCTGGAGATTGAGGACCGGGGCCTCGGCATGAGCGAGGAGGACCTGGCCGCCGCGAACCACCGCATCGTCGACCAGTCCGAGCTGAACCTCGCCAACGCCGCCCGGCTGGGGCTCTACGTGGTGAGCCGACTGACCGAACGGCACGGCGTACGGGTCCGGCTCAAGGAATCCGCGTACGGCGGCACCACGGCTGTCGTGCTCATCCCGCGGGAGTTGGTCGCCGAGACCGGCGCGGGCGCGGAGGACTCCGGCGAGATGCGGCCCGGTTCCCCGGCCATCGCACTGCCCCCGGCGGCGAGCGGCACTCCCGCTCTCGACGCGGACAGCGGCGGCCGACCGGCCATCCTCGCGCCGGTCGCGCTGGCCACCGCACCACACGTACCGGGCTCGGCGGCAGCGGGCACGCCGGAACCGGTGGACCAGACCGACCCGCTGGCCGCGGACAGCACCGCGACACCGCAGGGGGAGGGGAGCGTCGTGGAGGCCGGTCTACCCACCCGACAGCGGACGACGCCGGCGACCGAGACACCGGAGTTGCCGATCCGTGCCCGACGGGGCCCGGGGCAGCCCGCCCTGGAAGCCCCCACGGTGCCCACCGGCCTGCCCGCCGTTGATGCTTCCCGGCGGGCGGACAGCGCCGTCGAACCCGCTGTCAACCGTTCGCAGCGGGCGGACAGTGTCGTCGAGCCCGCTCTCGGCGGCGGGCCGGTGCCCGCCGGGGCCGAGAGGGACCGCACCCACTCGGGCCTGCCGGTCCGGGTTCGGCAGGCGAACATCGTCCCCGAGTTGCGCGACGACCCGGCGGCCAGCGAGACCGACGACGACGACGTGATACGTCCGCCGGAGCAGGTGCGTCGCATGATGAGCTCGTACCAGACCGGCACCCGGCGAGGCCGGACCGACGCGGCGAGACTGCTCGGCGGCGTGTCCGATGCCCCGCCGGCGGGAACGTCCGAGCCTACCGACGAGCACCCCACCGCTACCTGACCGACCGCCGCGGACGCGGTTTCCGCACGAAGTGACGGTCAGCCCGAGACGAGTACGGCGCATGAGCCGGGCGAGAAGAGGACGACGAAGTGGCGCAGAAGACGGCTTCGAGTGCCGACCTGACGTGGTTGCTGGATGACCTGGTGGGCCGGGTGAAGCAGGCCGAGCACGCGGTCGCGCTCTCCACCGACGGTCTGTTGATGGCTTCCTCCCAGGGGTTGAGCCGGGACGACGGCGAGCATCTCGCCGCGATGGCGGCCGGTATCCAGAGTCTGGCGCGGGGCGCCGGTAAGCGCTTCGGTGGTGGGCAGGTGCAGCAGACCATCATCGAGATGCAGTCGTCGTTCCTGTTCGTCACCGCGGCCGGCCGCAACGCCTGCCTGGCGGTGTTGGCCAGCGAGGACGCCGACGTCGGGCTGATCGCCTACGAGATGGCGATGCTGGTGACCCGCGTCGGCAAGTACGTCGCGTCGCCGTCGCGCACCGATCAGCCGGCCGGCGAGAGGTAGCAGCGATGACGGTGCAGGGGGAGTCAGCAGAGCAGCAGTGGGTGGATGACCACGCGGGCCCGGTGGTGCGCCCATACGCGGTGACCCGCGGGCGGGCCCGCCCGGTCACCGGCACGTTCGACCTGATCTCCCTGGTCACCGCGACCCGAGCCGAGGTAACGCCGGAGGTTGGCCTCGGCCCGGAGCACCTGGCGATCGTCGGGCTGTGCCAACGCATACAGTCCGTCGCCGAGATCGCCGCCCATCTCGATCTGCCGGTGGGCACCATCCGGGTGCTCCTCGGTGACCTGGCGGCTCGCAGCCTCGTGCAGGTCCGCGAGCCGCAGACCACGGCCGGCCTTCCCGACAACAGCATCTTCGAGGCGGTAATCAATGGACTACGGGCACTCTGACCGGCCGGCGGGAGCGACCCCACTGCCCACCGCGATCAAGATCCTGGTCGCCGGCGGCTTCGGTGTGGGCAAGACGACCATGGTCGGCGCGGTCAGCGAAACCCGACCGTTGCGCACCGAGGAGGTGCTGACGGAGTCGGGGGTCGGCATCGACGACCTGTCCGGGGTGGAGGGCAAGACCACCACCACCGTGGCCATGGACTTCGGTCGGATCACCATCAGCGACGACCTGGTGCTGTACCTGTTCGGTACGCCCGGCCAGGACCGGTTCTGGTTCGTCTGGGACGAGCTGGCGTTGGGCGCCATCGGCGCGGTGGTGCTGGCCGACACCCGCCGCCTCGCCGACTGCTTCCCGTCGATCGACTACTTCGAGGGCCGGGGCACTCCCTTCGTGGTGGCGGTGAACTGCTTCGAGGGTTCCCGGCAGTACCGGCTCGACGAGGTGCAGGCCGCCCTCAACCTCGACCCGGGGGTGCCGGTGCTGCTCTGCGACGCCCGGCAGCGCGAGTCCAGCAAGGAGGTGCTCGTCACCCTGATGGAGCACGCCATGAAGACCCGCGAGGCCCGCCGCCGCGCCGCCAACGGAAACTGACCGGGTTTTTTCGGGGGAGAGCGGCCGGGCGTGGTTGACTGCGCCTGCTCTTCACCTGCTGCCCTCCGGGGCTGGCCCTCGACGCCCGGGTCGCGTTGACGTTGCGCCGTGTGCGGTGTTCCGACCGCGGACATCGCCCGACTCCTGCTGGTCAGCGAGTCGACGACGACCCGACGGCTGACCCGGGCCCGCCCCGCGCCATCCGGCCCGGCGGTGCAGGTGCTCCTCGTGCCCTTTGCTCTGCACCCGCCCATGCGCCAGTTACGGACCGTTCGTGGTGCGCGGGCGGGTGCAGAGCAAAGGACCGCAACCTGAACCCGGGCGGCGGGCCCGGCTGCCCACCGCGGGCGGCGACAACCCATGCGGCCCGGCGCCATGACCGGGCCGATTGAGGCCGCCGCCGAGTCGAGAGCGAGGAGAAACGCAAGGGCCGCCACCCGCAAACGCGGGAAGCGGCCCTTGCGCCGGACGTCGGTACGTCAGTTGGCGATCATGCGGCGCAGCACGTACTGCAGGATGCCGCCGTGCCGGTAGTAGTCCGCCTCACCCGGGGTGTCGATCCGCACCACGGCGTCGAACTCCACGCCGGTGTCGGTGCTGACCTGCACGGTACGCGGGGTGTCCCCGTCGTTGAGGGCGGTCACCCCGGTGATGGTGAACGTCTCGGTGCCGGTGAGACCGAGCGACTCGGCGGTGACATCCACCGGGAACTGCAGCGGCAGCACACCCATGCCGATCAGGTTGGAGCGGTGGATCCGCTCGTACGACTCGGCGATGACCGCCCGGACACCCAGCAGCATGGTGCCCTTGGCCGCCCAGTCCCGCGAGGAGCCCGAACCGTACTCCTTGCCGGCCAGCACGACGAGCGGGATGCCCGCCTCCTGGTAGGCCACCGAGGCGTCGTAGATCGAGGTCTGCTCGCCGGTGAGGTGGTTGACGGTGAAGCCGCCCTCCACCCCGGGCACCAACTGGTTACGCAGCCGGATGTTGGCGAAGGTGCCCCGGATCATCACCTCGTGGTTGCCCCGCCGGGAGCCGTACGAGTTGAACTCGTGACGCGGCACGCCGTGCTCGGCGAGGTACGACCCGGCCGGAGAGTCGGCCTTGATCGCGCCGGCCGGCGAGATGTGGTCGGTGGTCACCGAGTCACCCAGCTTGGCCAGCACCCGGGCACCGGCGATGTCGACGACCGGGCTCGGCTCCTGCTGCATGCCCTCGAAGTACGGGGGCTTGCGCACGTAGGTGGAGTCGCTCTCCCAGGCGAAGGTGTCGCCGGTCGGGGTGGGCAGCGACTGCCACCGCTCGTCGCCGGCGAAGACATCGGCGTACGCGGCACTGAACCCGGTCGCGCCGATCGCCTGGGCGATGACGTCCTGGATCTCGGCGCTGTTCGGCCAGATCTCCCGCAGGTAGACCGGGTTGCCCTCGGTGTCCTCACCGATCGGCTCGTTGGCCAGGTCGATGTCCATCGTGCCGGCGAGGGCGTAGGCGACCACCAGCGGCGGCGACGCCAGGTAGTTCATCTTGACGTCCGGGTTGATCCGGCCCTCGAAGTTGCGGTTGCCGGACAGCACCGAGACCACCGTCATGTCGTGCTCGTTGACCGCGGCGGACACCTCCTCGGGCAGCGGGCCCGAGTTGCCGATGCAGGTGGTGCAGCCGTAGCCGACCAGGTTGAAGCCGAGCTTGTCCAGGTACGGCGTGAGGCCGGCCCGCTCGTAGTAGTCCATGACGACCTTCGACCCGGGCGCCAGGGTGGTCTTCACCCACGGCTTGCGGGTCAGGCCCTTCTCGACGGCGTTACGGGCCAGTAGCGCGGCACCGATCATCACCTGCGGGTTGGACGTGTTGGTGCAGGAGGTGATCGCGGCGATCACCACGGCGCCGTGGTCCAACTCGTACTCGACGCCGTCGGCTCCGGTGACCCGGACCGGGTTGCTGGCCCGACCACCGGCACCGGCCGCCGCGGTCTCCAGGTCACGCGGCTCGTCGGCCGGGTCGCTGAACTCGTTGGCCGGCGGGTCGCTGGCCGGGAAGGATTCGGCGCTGGCCTCGTCGGCCGGCCCGTTGGCGCCGCGCGGCAGCTCCTCCCGGGCCACGCTCGGCTTGAGGTCGCGCTCGCCGGTGGAGTCGTCGGCGACGTAGTCGGTCAGCGCCGAGCGGAACAGCGTCTTGGCGCTGCCCAGCGGCACCCGGTCCTGCGGGCGCTTCGGGCCGGCGAGTGACGGCTCGATGGTGCCGAGGTCCAGCTCCAGGCGCTCCGAGTAGTCCGGCTCGTGGTTCGGGTCGTGCCAGAGGCCCTGCTCCTTGGCGTACGCCTCGACGAGCGCGACCTGCGCGGCGTCGCGACCGGTCAGCTCCAGGTAGCGGACCGTCTCCGCGTCGATCGGGAAGATCGCCACGGTGGAGCCGTACTCCGGGGACATGTTGCCGATGGTGGCCCGGTTGGCCAGCGGCACGGCGCTCACGCCGGGGCCGTAGAACTCGACGAACTTGCCGACCACACCGTGCTTGCGCAGCATCTCGGTGATGGTCAGCACCAGGTCGGTGGCGGTGGTGCCGGCCGGCATCTCGCCGGAGAGCTTGAAGCCCACCACCCGGGGGATCAGCATGCTGACCGGCTGGCCGAGCATCGCGGCCTCCGCCTCGATGCCGCCGACGCCCCAGCCCAGCACGCCCAGGCCGTTGACCATCGTGGTGTGCGAGTCGGTGCCGACCACGGTGTCCGGGTACGCCTGGCCGCCGCGCTCCATGATGGTGCGGGCCAGGTACTCGATATTCACCTGGTGCACGATGCCGGTGCCCGGCGGCACGACCTTGAACTCGTTGAACGCGGTCTGGCCCCAGCGCAGGAACTGGTAGCGCTCCTTGTTGCGCTCGTACTCCAGCTCGACGTTGCGGGCGAACGCGTCCTCGCGGCCGAACAGATCGGCGATGACCGAGTGGTCGATGACCAGCTCGGCCGGGGCGAGGGGGTTGACCTTGCTGGCGTCGCCGCCGAGGTCACGCACGGCCTCGCGCATGGTGGCCAGGTCGACCACGCAGGGCACGCCGGTGAAGTCCTGCATGAGCACCCGCGCCGGGGTGAACTGGATCTCCACACTCGGGGCGGCGGTGGAGTCCCATCCGCCGAGCTGGCGGATGTGGTCGGCGGTGATGTTCGCGCCGTCCTCGGTCCGCAGCAGGTTCTCCAGCAGGATCTTCAGGCTGTACGGCAGCCGCGCGTGGCCGTCCACCTTGTCGATCTTGAAAATCTCGTAGCTCGCGTCTCCGACGCGTAGCTGGGTCTTCGCACCGAAGGTGTCGAGGCTCGCCACGTCGTACTCCTTCACACCAGCGACCGTGAGTAGTCCTGAGCAGTCTGTCGCACCGGTCGGGATGCCGCCGAGGTTAGGTGACACTTACCGCCGATTCCGCGCTCAACAAAACCGTACGTCCGTCTTGCTAGTTGCGCAACCCGGGGCGTTGCCCTCGCCCCCATCCTCACACCTAGCCTCCTAGGACGCGTTAGGGGGAGTGTCGTGGCAACCTGATCGCACCGTTCGCGGGCACCTGGCGATCTCACCGTCGACCTCGCCGTCCATGGCGCGTCGGGCCAGCCTGGCCGCCGGCTGGGTCGGCCGGGGCGGTCGGGCGGCACCGGTCGGGCCGGTCGGGGCGGCTGGGCGCGGGTAGGGTTCGAGGCCCGGTCGGAGGAGGGGTCAACCGTGTTCGACGTCCAGCACTGGCTCGTGTCGCTGCCACCGATCGCGGTATATCTGCTCGTCGGCGGGGTCATCGGCGTGGAGAGCATGGGCATCCCCCTGCCCGGCGAGATCGTCCTGGTCAGCTCCGCGCTGCTCGCCGCCACGGGCGTGGTCGAGCCGGAGTGGGTTGCCACCGCCGCGGCGACCGGCGCGATCGTCGGCGACTCCATCGGGTACGCGGTCGGCCGTCGCGGTGGTCGTCCACTGTTGGCACGGCTGGGCCGGCGCTTTCCCCGGCATCTCGGTCCCGCCCAACTCGTCCGAGCCGAGCAGAGCTTCGCCCGCTACGGCGTCTGGGCGGTGTTCTTCGGCCGGTTCGTGGCACTGCTGCGGATCCTGGCCGGCCCGCTCGCCGGGGCACTGCGCGTGCCGTACCGGCGGTTCCTGCTGGCCAACGCCGCCGGTGGGCTGGTCTGGGCGTTCGGCACCACCTACCTGCTGTTCACCGTGGGCCGGGCGGCCGAGCACTGGCTCAAGGACATCTCCTGGGCCGGGCTTGTCCTCGCGGTGCTCGCCGGTCTCGGCAGCACCTGGTGGCTACGCCGACGGGCCCACCGCTTCGAGGCAGCCGACCCAGCGGTGGACGATGAGCCGGCGGTGGACGCCAAGCCGGCGGTGGACGCCAAGCCGGCGGTGGACGCCAAGCCGGCGGTGGACGCTGGGCCGGCGGCGGACGCCAAGCCGGCGCGCGTGGGCCGGGAGCCCTGATTCGAGTACGCCGAAGGGCCGGCCCCCGTGGTGGGGTCCGGCCCTTCGGTGGTGCTGGCTGTGTGGTGGTGCTTGTTGGTGTGGGTCAGTTGGTGGCGTAGCCGCGGGTGGCGATCCAGTCGGCGAGGTGCTCGACGGTCACCTCGTAGGAGGCCTGGTTCGGGTCGGCGGAGTCCGCGATCCTCACGATGGTGCCGTTGTCGCGGTAGCCGACGACGCTGATGTAGTGCCCACCCTCGTAGGAGTGCGTCGTCCCAGCGGTGTCGGTGGTGGTGCCGGCGATGTTGGCCACCACAGCCCGGCCGCCATCCACGGTCTTGACGATGTCGGCGCGCAGGGTGTCGGTCTGCTTGGCGTCGGCGTCGGGCTTGCTGATTTCGACGCTGTGGTAGGCGTCGGCCTTGCCGGTTTCCTTGTTCAGGACCGGGGTGATGTCGTTGATGCTGTTGGTGCCGGCCTCGGTGGTGCCCATCTCCTTGGCCATGTCGTCGACGTTGATGTTCTTGCCCTGGACGCTGAGGGCGTTTCGGGTGGCGGCGGGGCCGCAGTAGTAGAAGTTCGGCTGCGCTTCGTAGCGCACACCCAGCTGGCGCTCACCGTGACCCTTGCGGTCGGTCTGGGTCTGGGTGGTCGGCTTGGCGTCCGACGCGGCGTAGGCGGTGGTGACGGGTCCGGCGATGGCACCGCCGGTGAAGGCGAGTCCAGCGGCGGTGAGGGCGGTCTTACGGATCAGATCGGTACGCATGGTGGCGTGCTCCTCTGCATCGGGGGCACCCGCACACACCGGGGGGTGGGTGGTGGTGCGGGGGGAAGTTCACGGCAACGCCAGCGATCCCCGGGGGACCTGCTCGGGGCGTTGCGGGGGACGTAACGACCCCCGGCGGCGAGGCATTCCACCGCACTGACCCGGGGGCTGGGGGGTGTAACCGTGGCACCTCGGCGGGTGTTCCCCGGGGGTGCCGCACACCAGAGCCCGGCAGGCTCCGGCGGCATGCCAGGTATAACGACCCCGCCCGACCGGCCATTCCGCCGCCGGAGTGGCCCCGACCACCCGACACCGATCACCAAACCCGACAACTCGCCCACCGTGCCCACCTGGCTAACCGACACGGCGGACGAGCCGGCGTGATCGACTCGGGTTCACGGAAATCGCGGTGTCCGGATGCCGGGGACACCCCGACACGACTCAGGCGTCTCTGCGGCGCAGTTGCCATGCGGCGAGCCCGAGCACGATGACGGTGTAGAGGCAGAACAAGGCGAATCCGGTCCATGGGCCGAGGGTGAGGGGGTCCCGGTGGACAGCGCTGACGGCTGCGCCGGCCGGCGTCGGCAGATACCGGTATGCCGCGTCGGACACTGACTCCGGCAGCAGCCCGAGCACGAGCTGTGGTGCGAACAGCAGCCCGAACAGCGCCGAGATCCCGCCGGCGGTGTTGCGCAACAGCGCACCCAGACTGAGGCCGAGCAGGCCCACCGCGGTCAGGAACAGCGCGCTGCCGAGCACGGCCCGTACCACCCCGGGCTCGCCGAGTCCGGTATCCAGGTCCTTGGCGGACAGGATCGACTGGCCGGCGAGGAACGACGCGAGCACGGCCGGAACGGAGATCACGAGGGTGGTGAGCCCGAACGCGACCGCTTTGCCCCACAACATCGGCAGGCGGTGGGGCACCGCCGCCAGGCTCACCCGGATCAGTGCGGTGGCGTACTCGCCGGTGATGAACAGCACGCCCAGGACGCCGATCGCGAACTGCGCCAGTTGCACGCCGGAGAGGCTGACCGAGACGGCGTCGAACGTGGTCGGATCCGCGGGCGGGCGGGCGACGCGCAGCGTGGTGTATGCCAGCCCGACGCCGATCACGAGCACGACCGTGGCCAGCAGGCACCAGATCGTGGACGGCAGGGAGCGCAGCTTGATCCATTCCGAGCGGATGACGCGCGCCTGGCTGACGTGCTGCTCGCCGAGGTACGCGGGAAGGGTGATGTTGGTCATGGCGTCGCTCCAGAGGTGTTCGCGCGGTGCTCGACCGCGTCGCGGGTCAGATCGATGAATGCCTCTTCCAGTGAGGCCTGCTGTGCGGTGAGTTCGAGCAGAGTGATGCCGGCCGCGCCGGCGGCCATGCCGATCTGGTCGGTCGTCAATCCCGACACCGTCAGGGCGTCGTCCCGGTCCAACGAGACCTCGATGTCCGGCCCGGACAGGCGGGCGGCGAGCGCGGCCGGGTGGGTGGTGCGCACCCGGACCACGCTGCGGCTATCTGCCTGGACGAACTCCGCCACACCGGTGTCGGCGATCAGTCGGCCCTTGCCGATGACGATGAGGTGCTGGGCGGTGAGCGCCATCTCGCTCATCAGGTGCGAGGAGACGAGGACCGTTCGGCCTTCGGCGGCGAGGCTCCGCAACAGCGCGCGCACCCAACGGATGCCGTCGGTGTCGAGCCCGTTGAGCGGTTCGTCGAGGATGACCGTGTGCGGGTCGCCCAGCATGGCCGTGGCGATGCCGAGCCGCTGCCCCATCCCGAGCGAGAACGCGCCGGCCCGCCGCCGCGCCACGCCGGACAAGCCGACCGCCTCGATCACCTCGTCGACCCGTGAGCGGTGAATGCCGCTCGTGCGGGCCAGCGCCAACAGATGGTTGTACGCGCTGCGGCCCGGGTGGATCGAGCGGGCGTCCAGCAGCGCGCCGACCTCACGCAACGGCGCGGTGTGCGCCCGGTACGGCTTTCCGTTCACCAGCACCGAACCGCTCGTCGGTGCGTCCAGCCCGAGGATCATCCGCATCGTGGTGGACTTGCCGGCGCCGTTCGGTCCGAGGAAACCGGTCACCATTCCCGGCTTGACGGTGAATGTCAGCCCGTCGACGGCGAGCTTGTCGCCGTACCGTTTCGTCAGTTCCCGTACCTGGATCATGTCTTCGCTCCTCACCTCGTCCGACTGACGTTTACGCTGCCAGCGCGTGACGGCGCGGTAAGTGGGGCGGGCAGCCGGACGCCCTGAGGTTTTCCGCACCCCGGGCGGTGGGGTTGCCCCCTTGGCCGACCGGTGCCGGGATACCTAGCGTGAGCACATGACCTCAGCGGGAGTGGGAGCGATGACCGATGAGCGGGCCACCGGGCCGCTCGGCGTGCTGGGTCCGCTGTCGTCGCCGCGTACCTGGCAGGCGACCTTCCACGTGGTGGCTGGGATGTTCCTCGCCGCCACCACGGGCACGGTGCTCTGCCTCGTGGGCGTGCTGTGGTGGGCCGCCGTGGCCAGCCTCGTCGAAGGGCCGACCGGTCACCGGCTGCTCCCCGTGCTGTACGTGGTCGTCGCCGTCCTGAGCCCGCTGGCGCTGCCACCGTTCGCGCGGCTCTTCAGCGCGCTGCAACGGCGGCGGTTCCGGGCGCTGCTCGGTGTCGAGATAGCCGCGCCGAAGCACGATCCGGGCAGCGGCTGGCAGCGGATCTACCAGCCGTGGACCGTCGGAACCACCTGGCGTCAGCTTGCCTACCATCTGCTCGCCCCACTGCTGGGCGGCCTCGGTGGGGTGATCGTCGTGCTCTGCTGGTCGGCGCTGCCGCTCACCGCCCTGTTTGCCGAGCGGGTGTCCGGGGTGGGGTACGCCCTGTGGTTCGGTGGTGCCACGGTCCTGCTGCTCGCCGCGCCGTGGGTCGCGCGCGGCATCGCCGGGGCCGACACGGTCGCGGCCCGGGGCCTACTCGGCCGCAGCCACGCCGAGGAGCTTGCCGAGCGGGTCGAGTCCCTGGCGCTCAGCCGAGCCGACCTGGTCGAGGCCGCCGACACCGAACGGCGCCGGATCGAGCGGGACCTGCACGACGGTGTGCAACAGCGTCTCGTCTCCCTCGCGATGAACCTGGGCATGGCCCGCGCCGCCTTCGCCGACCGGCCGCCGGAGATTCTGGGGGTCGTCGCCGCGGCCCACGACGAGGCCACCGCCGCGCTGGCCGAACTGCGCGACTTCGTTCGCGGCCTGCACCCGGCCGTCCTCAACGACCGGGGACTCGACGCGGCGCTCTCGGGCATTGTCGCGAGGGCGCCGCTGCCGGTGAAACTGCACGTGGACGTCGTGCCGCGCTGCTCGCCGAGTGTCGAAGCGATCGCGTACTTCGCCGTCTCCGAGGCGCTGACCAACGTTGCCAAACACGCGAACGCGAGCCGGGCCGAGGTCGTGGCGAAGCGCGTCGGCGACCGGCTGATCGTCACGATCACCGACGACGGTCGCGGCGGCGCGTCGGTCGTCGGCGCCGGCACCGGCCTGCGCGGCCTGTCGCAGCGGGCAGCGGCCGTCGACGGCAGCCTCAGCGTGGTGAGTCCGCCCGGCGGGCCCACAACCGTTACGGTTCATCTCCGATGCGAGTAGTGCTAGCCGAAGACTCGGTCCTGCTGCGGGCCGGTCTCACCAAGTTGCTCACCGACGGTGGCTTCGAGGTCGTCGCCGCGGTGCCCGACGCCGGGCAATTGCTGACCGCCGTCGACACGCACCGACCCGACGTCGTGGTGGTCGACGTGCGGATGCCTCCGACCCATACCGACGAGGGCATCCGGGCCGCGCTCGTCATCCGACGGCAACACCCGAAGATCGCGGTGTGTGTGCTCTCGCAGTACGTGGAGGAACGGTACGCCACCGATCTTCTCTCGGTCGAGACCAGCGGGGTCGGCTACCTGCTGAAGGACCGGGTGGCGCAGGTGTCGGACTTCCTCGACGCGCTGCGTCGGGTGGCCGCCGGCGGCACCGTGCTGGACCCGGAGGTTGTCGCCCAACTGCTGGTGCGCCGCAACGACCCGATGCAGCGCCTGACACCACGTGAGCAGCATGTGCTGCGGCTGATGGCGGAGGGTCGCTCCAACACCGGCATCACGGAGGCATTGAAGGTCAGCCACAGCGCGGTCGAGAAGTACGTGAGCAACATCTTCACCAAACTCGACCTACCGCCCACCGACACGGATCACCGCCGGGTGCTGGCCGTGCTCAAATACCTCCGCACCTAGCCCTGCGCTCTCTACAGGCGACTGTGGGTCAGGCCGGGTCGCCGGGTTTCGCGGCGTCGCCGGCTTGGGCGTGCCGTTCCAGCAGGCGCTGCCGGATCTCCTCCGGGGTGTACGCGCGTCGGCGTCGCTCGGCCCGCGCGATGACCACGCCGGAGGCCGCCACGCCGGCGAGGCCGGCCAGCCCGAGAACCTTCCACCACCGCAATCCTTGCCGCATCGGCCTAGGCTAGTCCCTCATGAGCATCAGCCTGGATGAGGCCGTCGAGTTGACCCGTACCGGAGACGTGTGGGTTTTCCGGGGTCGCAGCGTGCCGGACCGGGCGATCCAGTTCACCACCAACAGCCCGGTCAACCACGTCGGGATGGCGGTCGTGCTGGACGACATGCCCCCGTTGATGTGGCATGCGGAGCTGGGTCGGTCGTTGCCGGACCTGTGGTCGGGCACCCACCAGCGTGGCGTCCAACTGCACGATCTGCGGGATGCGGTCTGCGTCTGGGCCAACCGGTACGGCCAACGGGCCTGGCTGCGGCAACTGGACCCGCCGGCCGACGGTGAGATGGAGCGGGCGGTGCTGCGGACGATCGCGCGGCTGGACGGCACGCCGTTTCCGTCGACCGCGCAGCTCGCGTGGCGCTGGGTGCGTGGTCGGGTGCCGACGCTGCCGCGCCTGGGCGGCCTGCCCGCGCTGCCGCTTCTGAACCGGCCAGCACCTCGGCCGACCCCGACCGTCAACGGCAGTTCGGCTACCGATGCCACCTCGGCCACCCCCGGCAGGCCGGCTGGCTCGGCGGGGGAACGGGACCGGGCGTTGGAGACGGCGTACTGCGCCGAGGTGGTGGCAGTGACCTACGAGGCGATGGGGTTGCTGCCGGCGGGCCGGCGTCCGAACTGGTACGACCCGGGGCGGTTCTGGAGTGGGGACGACCTTGGCCTGGCCGCCGACGCGCGGTTGGGTGCGGAGATCGAGGTACGGGTGCCGCCGCGCTGAGCTACAGCTTCTCGTTCACGTCCGCGGCGGCGCTGTCCTTCGTGGGTCTCGGATGACGGACCATTCATCTGCACGGTCGTCCGGACGGGCTGACCGACCCGGGCCGGTTGGCCCGATCCGTACCCGCCCGGTTTCCGGTCCGCGCGCCGCTGGCTACGCTGTCGCGTCGGTGGGGACGAGGGGAGACCTGATGGCAGTGCGGCCGGATGGTGCGGCAGGGTCACGGGCGGCGCGGGTGTTGACGTCGGCGCCGTGGATCGTGGTGCTGCTCGGTGTGTGTGCGCTGGTGGTGCTCCTGGTGATCGCGCTGCTGTCGTTCCGGACCCGGGAGCGGGAAGTC
The DNA here is from genome assembly GCF_043197875.1 of Micromonospora sp. NPDC048935. NCBI lineage: Bacteria > Bacillati > Actinomycetota > Actinomycetes > Micromonosporales > Micromonosporaceae > Micromonospora > Micromonospora sp. NPDC048935. The sequence goes on from NZ_JBICTZ010000008.1 coordinate 272,828, forward strand.
GCGCCGCGGGCCGCGCCTCCGGTGTTCCTGCCGACCGTGCCGGCTGCCTCGTCGGCCACCGGTGGGCCGACGCCGGCCGGTGTGGAGCGGCGTTCGGTGTCGCCGCGGCCGTCGCGCAGCAGTCGGACGCCGTCGCCACGGGTCACCGTGACCGGTTCGCCGACTCCACCGCGGACGAGCGTTCCGGCGGAGCCTGCCGCTCCGTTGGTGTCGGGTGCGCCGGCGGAGCGCGCGGTCAGCGCCCGGTACCAGGTCGGCACGAACGGCCGGGACGGCGACGCGGCGGTGCTGTCCATCGCGAACGAGTCGGGTCGGTCGATGGACTGGCTCGTGGAGTTGACGTTCGACGACGACCTGTGGGCTCTGCGGGTCGCTGACGACTCGGGGGTCTCGGTGCGGGGTCGCGGGCACGGTGAGTTCGTGTTGCGCGGCACCCGTTCGCTGGACGCGGGTGACTCTCGGACGCTGCGACTGCGTGTCGGTTGGGGCGAGTCGGCGCAGCGGCCGCTCCGGTGCACGATCAACGGGGTCGACTGTCGGCTCGGCTGAGCGGGGGTCGGGTTGGTGCCGCGGCGGGACGCGTCGCGGGCGCTACCGGCCCCGGCCGCCGATCGCTAGGCTGCCCGGACGGTGTGCTGAGGGAGGTACATGTCCGGCATGCGTCGTGCCCCGCGACTGCCGCACGGTCCGGCTGCGATCGTGTCGTCGCCCTGGATCGTGGTGGGCGCTGGTGTCCTGGTGATGGTGGTGTTGCTCTTCATGGCCCTGGGTGCGTACCGGGGGCGTAGTCCTGCGCCGGACGGCGCGTCGAGGCCGCCGGCGTTGCCGCTGCCGACGCTTGTGGAGGTGCCGAGTGCTCCCGGCCCGGCGTCGTCGCCCCCACCGGTACGGCCGGGGTTGTCCGGGCGGGCGAGCGGGCTGCCGCCGAGCGCCACGGCCGGTTCGCGGTCACCGTCGGCCAGCCCGTCTGCCGGTGTGCCACGGTCACCGGGCGGGGCTCCGCAGGGGCAGCCGGCGATGAGTGGGCGCTACCGGGTCGTGCAGAGCTTCGACGGGGGTTTCATCGGTGAGGTGGCGATGGTCAACCGGTCCGCCGAGGGTCGTGGATGGACGGTCCGGTTGGAGTTCTCCGGTGGGCGGTTGGTGACGGCCTGGGTGGAGGGTGTGCCGCAGGGGACGGTGCGGCAGGCCGGCAGCGGCTTCACGTACGTCAGTGGGGTGGACGTGCGGCCCGGGGAGTCGGTGTCGTTGCGGTTCCACATGGAGCGGGCCTCCAGCGCCCCCCGGGTGTGCACGGTCGACGGGGTGCGTTGTGGCGGATTCTGAGCCGCGGGGCGGAACTCGGGAGTGGGCGGTGGTGCACTACCAGCGCCCCGTGGGTGGGTACGACGACTGGGGGCTGTACGCCTGGGGTGACATCGACCCGGCGTACGTCACCGAGTGGCCCACGGGGCAGCCGTTCGCCGGGGAGGACTCCTACGGCCGCTTCGCGAGGGTGAGACTCAAGCCGGGCGCGACGTCGGTGAACTTCCTGGTTGTCGACAGGGCCGGTGCGAAGGACGTCGCCCAGGATCGCGGCATCGACGTCACCCGGACCGGGGAGATCTGGCTGAGACAGGGCGACCCGGCGATCTACCCGAGCAGGCAGGCCGCGACCGGAGAGCCGGACCCGCCGGTCGAGGAGGACACCGCCGTCATCCACTACCGGCGGGCCGACAACACCGACATCGGCAAGCAGAAGGCGCACTGGATCGACAGGTCGACAGTGGCGTGGCAGACCCCGCCGACCGACGGCAGGACGTACGCGCTGGTCGCCGCGCCGGCCGGCGGGGTCAGCGTGGTCGACGGGGAGCTGACCGGGGCGTACACCAGCCTGCCGCTGCGGGCGCAGCGCAACGGGCTCACCGAGGCCCAGCGCGACAGGTTCCCGCACCTGTGGTCGTACCGGAGCCTCGCCCTTGACCGGCGTGACCTCGCGAAGGTCCCGGCGGCGCTGCGGGGGCAGTTGCTGGTCACCGAACGCGACGCCGAGGGTGCGCTGCTCGCCGCGACCGGGGTGCAGATCCCCGGCGTGCTCGACGACGTGTACTCCCGGGCCACCGACGCCACCCTCGGCCCGACGTTCGACGGGCGGACACCGAGCCTCGCGCTGTGGGCGCCGACCGCCCAGGGTGTGGCGCTGCACCTGTTCGACTCGCCCACCGCGTCGCCGACGACGGTGCCGATGCGCCGCGACGACCGCACCGGCGTCTGGTCGGCGCGCGGTGACCACACCTGGACCGGCAAGTTCTACCGGTACGAGGTGCGGGTGTGGCAACCCGCGGCACAACAGCTGGTCACCGCGTCGGTGACCGACCCCTACTCGGTGGCCCTGGCGGCGGATTCCACCCACAGCCAGTTGGTCGACCTGCACGACCCGGCACTGGCCCCGCCCGGGTGGCGGACGCTACGCAAGCCGGCCCCGGTGGCGAAGGCGCAGATCAGCGAGCTGTCGGTGCGGGACTTCTCCATCGCCGACGAGACCGTGCCGGTCGAGCGGCGGGGGACGTTCCTCGCCTTCACCGACCCGGCGACGGCCGGCATGACCCACCTGCGGGCGCTCGGCGACGCCGGTGTCACCCACCTGCACCTGCTGCCCGCGTTCGACTTCGCGACCGTCCCGGAGCGGCGGGCCGACAGGCGCGAGCCGGCCTGCGACCTGGCCGCGCTGCCACCGGACTCCGCCGAGCAGCAGAAATGCGTGGCGGCGGTCGCCGACACCGACGGCTACAACTGGGGGTACGACCCGCTGCACTACACCGTGCCGGAGGGCGGCTACGCCGTCGACCCGGTCGGCGCGGCGCGGACCACCGAGTTCCGGCGGATGGTCGCCGGGGTGAACGACGCCGGCCTGCGGGTGGTGATGGACGTGGTCTACAACCACACGGCCGCGGCCGGCACCGACCCGAAGTCGGTGCTCGACCAGGTGGTGCCCGGCTACTACCACCGGTTGCTGGAGGACGGCACGGTGGCCGACTCCACCTGCTGCGCCAACACCGCCCCCGAGCACGCCATGATGGGCAAGCTCGTGGTCGACTCGCTTGTCACCTGGGCGCGGCAGTACCGGGTGGACGGTTTCCGGTTCGACCTGATGGGCCACCACCCGAAGGCGAACATCCTGGCCGTCCGGGCGGCACTGGACCGGCTGACCGTCGCCCGCGACGGCGTGGACGGGCGGTCGATCCTGCTCTACGGCGAGGGCTGGAACTTCGGCGAGGTCGCAGGCGACGCACGTTTCGTGCAGGCCACCCAGGCCAACATGGCCGGCACCGGCATCGGCACCTTCAACGACCGGCTGCGCGACGCGGTGCGCGGCGGTGGACCGTTCGACACCAACCCGAGGGTGCAGGGCTTCGCGTCCGGGCTCTACACCGACCCGAACGGTGACGCGGTCAACGGGTCACCGGCCGAGCAGAAGGCCCGCCTGCTGCACGCCCACGACCTGATCAAGGTGGGTCTGACCGGCAACCTGCGCGGGTACCGGTTCACCGACACCGCCGGGCGGCAGGTCACCGGTGCGCAGGTGGACTACAACGGCTCCCCGGCCGGCTACACCGCCGCGCCGGGGGAGGCCGTCAGCTACGTCGACGCGCACGACAACGAGATCCTGTACGACGCGCTCGCGTACAAGCTGCCGCAGGCCACCTCGGCGGCGGACCGCTCCCGGATGCAGGTGCTGGCGTTGGCCACCGTGGTGCTGGGACAGGGCACCGGGTTCGTCACCGCCGGCACCGAACGGCTGCGGTCGAAGTCGCTGGACCGCAACTCGTACAACTCCGGTGACTGGTTCAACCAGATCCGCTGGGGCTGCGAGCGGGGCAACGGGTTCGGCGTCGGCCTGCCGCCCGCGCCCGACAACGAGGACAAGTGGCCGTACGCGAAGCCGCTGCTGGCGGACCCGGCGCTGGTGCCGGACTGCGCGGCCATCACCACCACCGACGCCCGGTACGCCGAGTTGCTGCGCATCCGGGCGTCGTCGCCGGTGTTCGGCCTCGCCACCGCCGAGCAGGTGCAGCGGCGGGTGGCGTTCCCGCTGTCCGGGGCGCGGGAGACGCCGGGCGTGTTGACCATGACGCTGGACGCCCGGGGGTTGGGTGGGCCGTGGGCGTCGGTGACAGTCGTCTTCAACGGCACGCCGTCGGCGGCCACCCAGACGGTGACCGGTCTGCGCGACGCGGACGTGGCACTGCACCCGGTGCTCGTCGAGTCGGCCGACCCGGTGCTGCGTACCGCCTCGTTCGATCGGGCGTCCGGCACCCTCAGCGTCCCGGCGCGCAGCGTGGCGGTGTTCGTCGGGAGGTAGGTGACGTGAACCGGCCCCCTTCCGCGTGGTGCGGAAGGGGGCCGGCCCGTGGTGCTGGTGTCGTGCGTGATCAGGCGAAGCAGTTCTCGATGGTGCCGCCCGGGATGGCCGAGCAGTTCGTCGGACGGTTCGCGGTGATGGCGGACTTGTCGTCCACGCTCACCTCGCCGAAAAAGCTGAAGACGCCGCCCGGAGCGAAGGTGGAGAAGTTGTGGGCGACCTTCGTCTTCGACAGGTTGACCTCGCCGAAGATGTTGAAGATGCCGCCGCCGACCCCGATCGGGCCCACGGCCCGGTTGCCGACGACCTCGCTGTCGCGCAGCGTGGTGACGCTGTCGGCGTTGAAGAGCCCGCCGCCGAAGAAGCCGGCGGTGTTGTCCTTGATGGTGCTCTTCTCGAAGGTGGCCACGCTGTCGAAGGCGATGGCCGCGCCGCCACCGACACCGGCGGTGCTGTTCTTCTCGATCGTGACGTTGTGCAGGTTGAGCTGGCTGTCCGCCGCCGCGAGGCCACCGCCCGCGAGGACCGCGGTGTTCGAGGTGAACTTGGTCTCGTACGCCGTGGTGTTGCCCTCGATGTCGAGGTAGCCACCGCCGAAGCCCAGCGTCTCGTTGTCGGTGATCTCGCTCTTCTTGAGCTCGACGGTCCCGCCGTCGACGTCGTCGGTGAAGATCTCCGCGGCGCCGTTGGAGATGCCGCCACCACCGATGACGGCGGTGTTGTCATTGATCTTCGACTCCTCGACCTTGAGCAGGCCGGCGTTGAAGACACCACCACCGAAGAAGAAGGCGGTGTTGCGGGTGACGGTGCTGTGCCAGATCTTCGTGGTGCCGAAGTTGGCCACACCGCCGCCGTTGCCGCCGGACTGGTTCAGGACGACCTCGGATTCCAGGATCTCGGCGGTGCCGCCCGGCTGGACCAGGATGCCGCCACCGTCGTTCTCCTCCGGCTGCTGCACGAGCGGCGTGACGACGCCCGGCTTGGCCTTCGGGGTGACCTTCGGTGCGGCCTTCAGGCCCGCCTTCGGGTTGGCCTGCCGCGCGGTGAGCGCCTGGGCCAACGGCGTGCCGGCCTTCACCTGGGCCGCGAGCGCCTCGGAGTCCGAGTACGCCGCCCAGACCGCTGCCGGCTCGACGCCGTTGTCCAGTTCGAGGGTCTGGCCACCCTTGATGGTCAGGCCCTTGATCGTGAGGTGCCCACCGCTGCCGACGTTGAGGATGCGGAAGTAGTCCGCCGTGGCTTCCCGGGAGATCGTCGTGTGCTCACCCTTGAGGGTGATGTGCTCGGTGATCACCGGGAGGCCGTTGCCCTCGTAGTCGTTGCGGGTCAGGTTGTAGGTGCAGCCCTTGGCCAGCTCCAACACACCGCCGTGCTTGTTGTTGGCGAACACGATCGCCTGGATCAGCTTGTCGGTGTCGCAGGGCACCTCCTTCCCGCGCTCGTGGTCCTTGTCCTTCTCGCGGTCCTTGTCGCGGTCCTTGTCCTTGTCGCGGTCCTGGGCCTTGTCCTTGTCCCAGTCGCGTCCTTCGTCACCCCGCTGGTCGCCGTCCTTGCTGACCTGCGTGGTGTTCCAGTTCAGGCCGACCGCACCGGCGCTGCCCGCGACGCCCACCGCCGCGAGACTGATCACGCCCGTCAAACCGGCCACGCCACTGGCGAGCCAGAGCTTGCGGCGGCGCTTGGCCGCCGCCCGCCCGGAGGCTTCGTTGTTCGTTAGGTAGTTGGACATCGGAGCTCTCTGCCCTCTCCTCGTACCAGACAGGGTCGCCGCCGTCAGACGGACGTCCCCTGCTACAAATCGGTTGTAGCTCCCAAAACCACCGTATGAGAAGGTTCCTCGCCTCGCGGGCTTATCCGAGAAAAGCCCACATTCGGTTCATGTTCTATCCAGTGGGGCCCGGACCACCCAAGCCGGCCCACGGGCCCGTGAGCTGCCCAAACGGGGACGCCCCTCCGGGCCGTGACCGGCTCGGAGGGGCGCGCCCTCTCTATGTGGTTCAGCCCCACCCGATCAGGCGAAGCAGTCCCGAACGTTGAAGCAGTTGGTCGGGCGGTTGGCGGTGACCGGGGACTCGTCGTCCAGCGTCACCGTGCCGCCGATGCTGTTGAAGATGCCCCCCGGCTCAAGGGTGGAGAAGTTGTACGCCACCTTCGTCCGGTGGAGTCTGACCTCGCTCCCCTCGGCGTTGACGATGCCGCCGCCGCGGGCGAACGGACCGACGGCCCGGTTGCCCACCACCTCGCTGTCGCGCAGCGTGGTGACGCCGTCGTCGTTGTAGAGGCCGGCGCCGGACAAGCCCGAGGTGTTGTCAGTGATCCTGCTGTTCTCGATCGTCGCGACGCTGTCGGAGCTCACGAACAGGCCGCCACCCTCGCGGGCGGCGCTGTTCCTGGCCACCGTGGCGTCCTTGAGGGTGAGCTGGCTGTCCGCCACCGCGACGCCACCACCCTCGAGCACCGCGGTGTTGTCGCCGACCGTCGTCTGGTGCAGCGTCGTGGTGCCCTCGACATCCAGCACGCCGCCGCCGAAGCCGAGCGTCTCGTTGTCGGTGACCTCGCTCTTGTGGACCCAGACCGAACCGCCCTCAACGCCCTCGGAGCGGATCGCCGGCGCGCCGTTGGAGATGCCACCGCCACCGATGATTCCGGTGTTGTCCTTGATCTTCGACTCGTCGACCTGGAGTACGCCGGCATTGAAGATGCCGCCGCCGACGAAGAAGGCGGTGTTGTGCGCGACAGTCGTCTTGCTGAGCCTGGTGCTGCCGAAGTTGGCCAACCCGCCACCGTTACCACCGGCCTGGTTGTAGAGCAACTCGCTGTCCAGGATCTCCGCCCGACCACCGGGCTGCACCAGCACCCCGGCACCGTCGTTGAATCCCGGCTCCGCCACCAGCGGCGCCACCGCCGGCCCGGCCTGCGCTGTCGCGGCAACCGGCTTGGCCGCTGCTGCGGCTCTGGTTGCTGTTCCCGCTGGAGCCTCGGCCGCGGTGGGCTTGGCCGCTGTTCCCGCTGCGGCCTTGGCTGCGGTTGGCTTGGCCGTCGTGGGCTTGGTTGCCGTGGGCTTGGCCGCCGTGGGCTTGGCCGCCGTGGCCTTAGCCGCGGTTGGCTTGGCCGTCGTGGGCTTGGCCGTCGTGGGCTTGGTTGCCGTGGGCTTGGCCGCGGTTGCTGCGCGGGATCCGGGCACTGTGCTCGGCGTGGCCGCAGGTTCGTTCGCCGCGCCGGCCGTGACCGCCGGCTTCGTTGCCGCGCCGGCCGCGACGGAGGAGACCAGGGCCGAGTACGGTGCCCAGACCGTCGCCGGGTCGGCGGTCACCGATGGCTGAAGAGTCTGGCCGCCCCTGATGCTCAGGCCCTTGAGGGTGAGGCGGCCGCCGGCTCCGACATTGAGGATGCGGAAGTAGTCGGCGGTAGCCTCACGGCCGATCGTGGTGTGCTCGCCCCTGAGGGTGATGTTCTCGGTGATCACCGGGAGGCCGTTGCCGTCCTGGTTGCGGGTCAGCGTGTAGGTGCAACCCTTGGCCAGTTCCAGTACGCCGCCGTCCTCGTTGTTGGCGAACGTGATCGCCTGGATCAGCTTGTCGGTGTCGCACGGGACCTGCTTGTTGCGGTCCTTCTCCTCGCGCCTGTCGTCCTCGCGCCTGTCGTCCGTGCGTTTGTCGTCCTTGCCGGACCGGTCGTCGAAGCCGCTCCAGTCGCCGCCGTTCCACTCGTCCCGGTCGCCGTCCTCCTTGGCACCGTCCTTCTTCGCGCCGTCGTCGTTCGCGCCGCCGGCGTCGCCGACGTGCTGCCGGTTGGTCGACGGCTGCGCGTCGGACACCCGCTCGGATTTGGGCTTGTCGTCCCGGGCGGCCACACCGCCGAGGGCCGCCAGGCCGACCACGCCGGTCAGCCCGGCCACGCCGGCGACCCAGAGCGCCCGCCGTCGTCGTGTCGGCGGAGCTGTCGAGGCCCCGCCGTCGGTACTCGTTACGTCGTTGGACATCAGAGCCTTCCGCCCTTCTCTGCTACCAGACGGGGTCGCACCACCCGAAGCGTCACGACCAGCTACAAATAGGTTGTAGCCTCCGATGCCCACCGTATGAGAACCATCCTCGTGATGAGGACTTATCCGAGATAACCCCGCATTCGGCTCAATTCGGGGCAGGTGTGGTGAGCACGTCGGGGTTGGCACGAAGAGCGCGAGCAGTTCGAGCCCCCGCGAACGGTGCTGCTGGCGAACGGAAGTCCCGCCACTTCCAGTGGCGGATGGGGTGGGTGCCACGTCGGTGGCGGTGGGGTGGGTGCCACGGTCCGGTGGCGGGTGGGGCGTCGGGTGCTCGTGCTCGTTGCCGGGCCGCGGTCGCGGGCGCGGGGGTCGACGTTGCGTCGGACGGCAGGCCGAGTGGGATGTCGGGCCGAGTGGCTGCCGGGCCGAGTGGCTGCCGGGCCGAGTGGATGTCGGGCTGGGTGGACGGGCGTGATCCACTCGGGTTTCTTGATGACGCGGTATCGGCGTGGTGGGGACACCGCGATTTCAAGAAAACCGAGTGGATCAAGCGCGGGCGGGGCGTCGACAGGGCCGGGGCGGGCACGGCACCTGGCTGGGCCATGCGTGGCGCCGACCGGGCAGGGCCTGGCGTCCACTTGGCCGGGCGACGGCTGGGTCGGGCCTTGCGTCCACTGGCGGGAGTGGCGCCCATCGGGCCGCACCCGGCGTGGGCGGGCGGGGCGTCGGCGGGGTGCTGGGCGTGGGCGGGCGGGGCGTCGGCGGGGTGCTGGGCGTGGGTGGTGGGGCGTCGGGTGCTCGTTGCCGGGCGGCGGTCGCGGATGCGGGCACGGGGGGTCGACGTCGCGTCGGGATGGCAGGCCTGGATAGCGGGTAGGGCGGATGGCGGGTAGGGCGGATGGCGGGCTGGGTGGACGGGCGTGATCCACTCGGGTTTCTTGATGACGCGGTATCGGCGTGGTCGGGACACCGCGACTTTAAGAAACCCGAGTGGATCATGCGCCGGCGGGAGCAGCCGGGCTGGGTGGGGTGTCGGTTGGGCCGGAGCGGTCAGCCGGGCAGGCGGGGGCCGGCCTCGCGCTGCTCGGCCAGCCAGGTCTCCACCTCGTCGGAGGTGCGCGGCAGCCCGGAAGAGAGGTTCACGGCGCCGGTCGCGGTGACCAGCACATCGTCCTCGATCCGGATGCCGACGCCGCGCAGCTCGGCGGGGACCAGCTCGTCCTCCGGCTGGAAGTACAGACCCGGCTCGACGGTGAGCACGTAGCCCTCGCCCAGTGCGCCGTCGCGGTAGGTCTCCTTGCGGGCGTTCGAGCAGTCGTGCACGTCGATGCCGAGCATGTGGCCGAAGCCGTGCAGCGTCCACCGCCGGTAGATCGTCGACTTCTCGTCCATCGCCTCGTCCACGCTCACCGGCAGCAGCCCCAGCTCGGCCAGGCCCTCGGCGAGCACCCGCATGCAGGTCAGGTGGACGTCCTTGAACTTCACCCCGGGGCGGATGGCGTCGATGCCGGCCTGCTGCGAGGCGTACACGATGTCGTAGACCTGGCGTTGCAGGGCGGTGAACCGGCCGTTCACCGGCAGCACCCGGGTCACGTCCGCGGTGTAGAGGTTGCGGCCCTCGACACCCATGTCCATCAGCAGCAGGTCGCCCGGCCGGGTGGCGCCGTGGTTGTGCACCCAGTGCAGGATCGTGGCGTGCTCGCCGGCACCGACGATCGAGCTGTACCCGACGTCGTTGCCGTCGTGGCGGGCCCGCAGCGCGAAGACGCCCTCCAGCAGCCGCTCGGAGACCGCCCGGTCGGCCGGCAGGATCCGGGCCACGTCCTCGAAGCCGCGCACGGTGGCGTCGATCGCGTCCTGGAGTTGGCCGATCTCCCACTCGTCCTTGACCAGCTTCATCTCGGAGATGGCGATCGCCAACTCCCGGTCGCGGGCCGGCTGGCCCTCGGCGCGGGGCCCGTCGTAGGGGCGGACGGCCGCGTCCACCTGGGCGTCGAAACCGCGCAACACCCGGGTACGCCCCGGCGCCAGGTCGGCGAGCGTCGCCTCCAGGCCGGTCAGGTCGGCGGTGGGCAGGCCCAACTCGGTCGACTTCTCGCTGAGCGTGTGCCGCCGGCCCACCCACAGCTCGCCGTTGCGGCTGCGGAAGAACTCGTCGGTCTCCCGGGACGAGCGGGGCCGCATGTACAGCGTCGCGTCGTGCCCGGAGCCGTTGGGGCGCAGGACCAGCACGCTGTCCGCGTCGTGGTCGCCGGTCAGGTAGGCGAAGTCGCTGCCCGGCCGGAACGGGTAGTCGGTGTCGTTGGCCCGGACCTTCTCGGTGCCGGTGGGGATGACAAGCGTCTCGCCGGGGAACGCCGCGGAGAGTGCCGCACGCCGCTTGGCGTAGTTGGGCGTCTCCGGGCGGGGCGCCACGGGGAGCGCGGTGTCGCGCCAACCCTGCCGCATGAACGACAGGAACGCCTCCGGGAAGTCCGGATCGTGCGATTCCGTGCCGTCTGTCGGCGTACCGTCGGTGCGTCCCTCGGTCATTGCGCCGCTCCCTCCGCGTCGTTGCTGCTCCCGACCGTACCGCGAGCCCGGTTTCCGCTGCCGCCCGCCGGCAGCGGGCTGGTCCACGCCCGCCGGGAGCTGGCTCGTTGGTGTCGGCGTCCGCCGGGCCGGGTGGATCGACGGACGGCTGCGACGGGTCGACAGCGCGCGTGGAAAGATGGCCACCATGTGCGGACTTCTGGCCTTCTTCAGCGCGAACGGCAACGCCGCCGCGCATCGCGACCACATCGCCGGAGCGTTGGAATGCCTGCACCACCGCGGCCCCGACGAGACCGGGGTCGAGGTGGTCGGCGACGCCTCCGGCCGGTACGCGGACGGCGTGTTCGCCCACAAGCGGCTGGCCATCATCGACGTCGCGTCGAGCCACGAGCCACTGCCGTACGCGAACGGCCGTTACCTGCTCACCTTCAACGGTGAGATCTACAACTACATCGAGCTGCGCGAGGAGCTGATCAGGAACTTCGGCGCCCAGTTCGCCACCGCCGGGGACGGTGAGGTGATCGTCGCCGGCTACCACTTCTGGGGTGAGCAGGTGCTCACCCGGCTGCGGGGCATGTTCGCCTTCGTCATCTGGGACCGGCAGGAGCGGCGCGCGTTCGGTGGCCGGGACTACTTCGGCATCAAGCCGCTGCACTACCTGGAGACCGCCGACGGGCTCTACCTGGCGTCGGAGAAGAAGGCGCTGCTGCCGTTCGCGCACAGCAACTACCAGGGTGACGCGGGTGTCGACGCGGCCAACCTCAGCCACTACCTGACGTTGCAGTACGTGCCGGAGCCCGGCACGCTGCACAAGGGCATCAGTCGGATCGGCTCGGGGGAATACCTCACCTGGACGCCGGGCGGGCGGATCGACGTACGTCGGTGGTATAGGCCGGTGTTCCGGCCGGCGCCGGTCGACGACGAGCAGAAGCTGTACCACGAGATCCGGGAGACGCTGCGGGAGAGCGTGCGCATGCACATGCGCTCGGACGTGCCGGTGGGCTCGTTCCTGTCCAGCGGCATCGACTCCACGGCGGTGGTCGCGCTGGCCCGGGAGTTCAACCCGAACATCCTCACCTTCACCGTCGGCTACGACGTACCGGGATATTCGGAGATCGACGTCGCGCAGGAGTCGGCCCGGCACCTGGACGTCACCACCATCCCCACCAAGATCGGTCCGCAGGACATGATCGACGCGCTGCCGAAGATCGTCTGGCACCTGGACGACCCGGTGGCCGATCCGGCGCTGGTGCCGCTCTACTTCGTGGCCAAGAAGGCCGCCGAACATGTCACGGTGGTGCTCTCCGGTGAGGGTGCGGACGAGTTCTTCGGCGGCTACACGATCTACCGGGAGCCGCTGTCGCTGGGCACCGTCAACGGTCTGCCCGGCGGGGTGCAGAAGGGCCTGCGCGCGGTCTCCAAGGCGATCCCGCAGGGGGTCAAGGGCAAGAGCTTCCTGGAGCGGGGCACCACCCCGATCGAGGAGCGTTACTACGGCAACGCGCGGATGTTCACCGAGGAGGAGAAGCAGCACCTGATGCGGCGCTACGACCCCTCGGTGCGCTACACCGACGTCACCGCCCCGATCTACGCCGAGTGCACCGAGCTGGACGACGTCACCAAGATGCAGTACGTCGACCTGTACACCTGGTTGCGGGGCGACATCCTGGTCAAGGCCGACCGGATCTCGATGTCGCACTCGCTGGAGGTGCGGGTGCCGTTTCTCGACCGTGAGGTCTTCGACGTCGCGGCGAAGATCCCGGTGGACCTGAAGTTGCCGCCGCGCTCCGACGCCACGAAGTACGCGATGCGCCAGGCGTTGCAGGGTGTCGTGCCGCCGGCCATCGTCAACCGCAAGAAGCTGGGCTTCCCGACCCCCACCCGGGTCTGGCTGCGCGGCGAGATGTACGAGTGGGCCCGGCACGTGCTGAGCACCTCGGGTGCGGGTGACCTGCTCGACCTGTCGTACGCGCTGCGGTTGCTCGACGAGCACAAGCGGGAGGAGGCCGACCACTCCCGCAAGGTGTGGACGGTGCTGATCTTCTGCATCTGGCACGCCATCTTCGTGGCCAAGACCCTCGACCCGGGCATCCAGCGCAACCAGTCCGCCCTGCTCACGAAGCCGGTCGTCGGTTCGATGGTCCGCTGACACCCTGTTGATCAAGAGGTTTGCGTCACCCGGAGTCGTTCCGGTGACGCAAACCTCTTGATCATTCAGGGCGTGGTGGTTACTTGCGGGCGCAGGTGACCGTCGGGAGCCCGTTCGTTCCTGTGCTGCTGGCCAGGAAGCCGAACGTGGTGGAGCCCTCCGGTGCGACTGTGCCGTTGTAGTTGACGTTCGTCGCCGTCACCGACGAACCGGACGACGTCTGCGTGGCGCCCCAGATCTGGCTTATCGACTGCCCGTTGGGCCAGGTCCACCTCGCGGTCCAGCCGTTGAACGGCGTACTGCCGTGATTCATGACCGTGACCTCGCCCTGGAAGCCACCCTGCCAGGTGCTGCTCACCTTGTAGACCGCCATGCAGTCACCGCCCGGCGCTGGCGTCGTCGGGTCCGGCGCTGGCGTGGTCGGGTCCGGCGGCGGGGTCGTCGGGTCCGGCGGCGGAGTGGTCGGGTCCGGCGGAGGCGTGGTCGGGTCGGGCGACGGCGAACCGGTGCCGGGGCCCACCCCGGTCACCTGACCGCTGCCGCCGTCGAAGGTCACGTCGGAGCAGCCGAAGAAGTTCTCCTGCGAGTCCGAGCGGACCCAGCGGGAGTAGATGATGTGCCGGCCACTCTTACCCGACGGCAGGTTGCCGCTGAAGTAGTAGTGCCCGTCGTTGCTGCCGACCGAGCCGCGCTGCGGCGGGTTGGTCACCGTCAGGAACGGCTGCTCCAGGTCGCTCCAGGCCAGGGCCCGGGTCGGGCTCCAGCTGTCCTTGGTCACGTAGAAGTAGAACGTGCCCGGGTGGTGCGCCCAGTTGCTGTACTTGAAGTCCAGCCGGGCCCCGGAGGTCAGGTGGGTCAGCGGCCAGTCGGTGCGCGGCAGGTCGTAGCCGCGGAAACCGGTGTTGCCGCCGCTGCACAGTTGCCCGTCCGGGATGAAGCCGGTGGTGCGGCCGCCAGCGTCGGAACGCAGCACGCTGAACCAGTTGTAGAGCGAGTTGGCCCCGCTCTGCGCCACCGCGGCGGAGCACGCGGGGTTGTTCGGCCTGATCTCACCGGTCTGGCTGCGGCCGTCCTGCCAGCACAGGTAGGTGCGGCTGCCCGGCGTCATCGCCGCGCCGTGCGCCTCGGCCGGCTGGGGACTGGACGCCAGGGCGACAGCGCCCAGCGCGAGGGACATGGCCGCGGTGAGCAACGCGGCCATACGGGAACGGTTCACGGGTTCTCCTGACTCGCGAGGCGCGCTGCTCGAGCCGCCCCGTCGCGATCGGGTGGGATGTGGCCTGCTCGCCCCGCAGAGGTGAGCGGCGCGGTGAGCACAGCGGACGTGTCCCGGCGGGAAATGGCCGGTGGACGTGCGCCATCAACGGTCCGGTCAGGACCGGCGCCCTCGCGTGTGACGAACCCGGCAACCGGCGGCGCCGCAGCCCTCGCACCGCCCGGTACACCTCATCCCACCACGCCACCCGGCTGCGACGCAATAGCCGTTCCTCGATGAATGAGTTGACCCACCGGCCGCCCTCGAACGCCATATCCTGCGGACGGGGACGACGCGACGAAAGGGCGGCGGCGGTGCCGGACGTGTTCGACGAGGTGCACCGCCGGTGCCGCGCCGGTGAACCGGTCGCGGTGGCCACCGTCGTGGCCACCTGGCGCTCCGCGCCCCAGCCGCCCGGGGCCACGATGGCGGTCGCCGTCGACGGCACGGTCACCGGCAGCGTCTCCGGCGGCTGCGTCGAGGCCGACCTCTACGAACGGTCCCGCCGCGTCCTGGACACCGGCGCACCCGAGCTGATCCACTACGGCATCGGCGACGACGACGCGTACGCCGTGGGCCTGACCTGCGGTGGTGTTCTCGACGTGTTCGTGGAACGCGTCGACGCCAGCGCGCTGCCGGAGATGGAGGCGGTCGCCGCCGCCCGCCGAGGCGGCCAACCGGCGGCAGTGGTCACCTGCGTGGCGGCCGATGCCGCCGACCCACCGGGCGCGGTGCCGACCGATCCGGCTCGCCGGTTGGGTCGGCGGCTGGTGCTGACCGGCCAGCCGCCGACGACCGCGCCGACGACGACACCGCGGCCACCGATCGGCTCGCTCGGTGACGACCGGCTCGACGACGCCGCCCGTGTCGACGCCCTCGGGCTGCTGGCCGCCGGGCACAGCGGGATGCTCCGGTACGGCTACCACGGGCAGCGCCGGGGCAGCGGCATCAGCCTCTTCGTGACCGCGTACGCCACACCGCCCCGGATGATCGTCTTCGGGGCGATCGACTTCGCCGCCGCGGTGGCCCGGATCGGGGCGTTTCTCGGCTACCGGGTCACCGTCTGCGACGCCCGGCCGGTCTTCGCCACCGCACGGCGCTTCCCCGAGGCCGACGAGGTGGTGGTGCGGTGGCCGCACCACTATCTGCGGACGGAGTTGGACGCGGGCCGGGCCGACGGGCGGACGGTGGTGTGCGTGCTCACCCACGACCCGAAGTTCGACGTGCCGTTGTTGGAGGTGGCGTTGCGCCACCGGTTGGCGTACGTCGGTGCGATGGGTTCGCGGCGCACCCACGACGAGCGGCACAAGCTGCTGCGCGAGGCGGGGCTCAGCGCGGCGCAACTCGCCCGGCTCGCGTCCCCGATCGGGTTGGACCTCGGTGGTCGTACCCCGGAGGAGACCGCGGTGAGTGTGGCCGCGCAGATCGTCGCGGCCCGCTGGGGCGGCAGCGGCCGCCCCCTCGCCGCGCTCGACGGGCCGGTCCACCCGCCGGGGTAGCGCGGCGCCGGTGCGCCGCCTTCGGCGCCCGGCGGGCCGTGCGCTGTGCCAGCCTGGTGGCACGGCGGTCGGCTCGGTGCGGCGGCCGGTGGCGGGCGACGACGAGAGGAACGGCATGGGGTACGCGGTGGTGCTCGGCGAGGCGCTCGTCGACCTGCTCGACAGCGAGCGCGACGGGGAACGGGTCTACCGGCAGGCGGTCGGCGGCGGGCCGCTCAACGTCGCCGTCGGGGTGGCCCGCCTCGGCGGTGCGGCACAGTTCGTCGGCTCGCTCGGCGACGACGCGCTGGGTGGCCGGATCCGCGCCTTCCTGACCTGGGCCGACGTCGGGGTGGCCGGGGCGGTGACGGTGCCGGCGCCGACCACGCTCGCGGTGGTCACCTACGCCGGGCCGGAACCGGACTTCCGCTTCTACGGCGAGCCGCCGTCCTACGGCCTGCTCGGCCCCGACGACCTGGATCTCGCGCTTGTCGAGGGCGCCGACGTGCTCTCCTGCGGCTCCATCGCGATGCTCCAGCCCCGCACGCTGGCCGCCGCCCGACGCGCCTGGTCGCTCGCCACCGGGCTGCGGGTCTTCGACCCGAACGTGCGCCCTCGGGTGCTGGACGGGCCGGCCGCGCTGGAGGGGTTGCGCGAGGTGGTGGCCGAGTTCGCCGCCGGCGCGCACCTGGTCAAGCTGAGCGCCGCGGACGCCGGGCTGCTCTACCCGGGTGAGCCGGTCGAGGGCGTGGCAGCCTACCTACGCGAGTTGGGTGCCGCCACGGTGGTGGTGACGCTCGGCGCGGCGGGTGCGGTGCTGGCCGCCGCCGAGGCCGACCCGGTCCGGGTGCCGGCCCCGAAGGTCGACGCGATCGACGCCACCGGCGCCGGCGACTCGGTGCTGGCCGCGCTGATCGCCGACCTGCTCACCGACGGCGAACCGGACTCCCCGGCGGGTTGGGTCGAGCGGGTCGCCTTCGCGCTGCGGGTGGCGGGCCTGGTCTGCGAAAGCCCCGGCGGTGCCACCGCCATGCCCACCCGCGCCGACGTAGAACGCCGCTTCCCAACCTGACCCCACCGCGCGCGCTCCCCGCGCGCCCGGACGCGCCGATCTTGCACTTTCGGTCGGTGCCTTGGTGGGAGTTGTCGATTTTTGTCGCGACAGAAACTGCAAGATCGCGGGGTGGGGGGGCGGTTAGACCTCGCCGTTGAGCTCGTTGTAGCCGCGGCGGGCGGCGACCAGGGCGGCGCGGGCGCCGAAGGGCGCCTCGGCGGCCACCCTCTCCGGGGGCGCGCTGCCGGTGTGCGCGGCCCGGATCAGCCAGGCCAGCCTCACCAGGTCGGCGTGTTGCGCGCGGACGAAATCGACGTCCACCGGATCGCCGTGACCCGGCACCACCACCGTGCGCGCGGTGGTCAGCCGCAGCAGGTCCGCGACCGCGTCCGGCCACCGCAGGGGGTACGAGTCCTCGAAGGCGGGCGGGCCACTCTGCTCCACCAGGTCCCCGGCGATCAACACGTCGACGTCGGGCACGTGCACCACCAGGTCGGCCTCGGTGTGCCCCCGCCCCGGATGGCGCAGCAGCACCCGCCGGCCACCCAGGTCCAGCCACGTCTCGATCCGCACGGTGTGCGTCGGGGCGAGCAGCGGGGTTTCGGCCAGCTCGGCGGCGAGGCCCGGGTGCTCTGCGCGCACCTCCTCGTACGCCTCCCGGCGCAGCCGCTCCGGGTCCGTGCGCAGGGCCGTGGCGGCCAGCTCGTGCGCGTACACCGGGCGGGGTGGGTCGCCGGCCAGGACCGCGTTGCCGAAGCAGTGGTCGTAGTGGTGATGGGTGTTGACGAGCGTCAACGGACGGTCGGTGACCGCCCGGACGGCGGCGGCCAGCTCGGCGGCCTGGGCGGCCGACGAGAGCGTGTCCACCACAAGCGCCTCGTCGTCGCCGACGACCAGGGTGACGTTGACCCGCAGCAGCGGCTCGCGGAGCACGTGCACCCGGTCGGCGACCTCGACGAAACCGGCCGTCACGACGCCCGCCCGGCCCGCTCGACGAAGCGTTGCCGGTCCACCAGGATCCGGTCCACCCGGCCCCGGGCCACCGTCTGCTCACCGTCGCTGACGGTGACCTCGAACGACAACCGACGACCGTCGACGGTCGCCAGCAGGGCCTGCGCCCGGACCGTCCGGCCCACCACGGTCGGCACCAGGTGCTCCAGCTCGACGCGCGTCCCCACCGTCGTCGACCCCGCCGGTAACCCGGTCGCCGTCGCCGCGACCGTGGCGGCCTCGGCCAGCGCGAGCACCCGGGGAGTGCCCAGCACCGGTACGTCCCCCGAACCGACCGCCTGGGCGGTGTCCGCGTCGGTGACCGTCAACTCGACCTGGGCCGTCAGACCCGGCGCGAAGGCCGGCTCGGGCTGCTCCTGCATGCTCGCCAGCCTAGGGGCTCACCGGACACGTCGGGCACGCGCCCGGCGATCCGGGCGCACCCACCCGCAACGACCACCGGGTGGTCCCCGTCGGTCGATGCCGTACCCGTCGTTAACCTTGACCCCGATGGCCGTCGTGACTGACCCCCAGCCCCCCGCCCGGACCGACCCGCCCGCGCCCGGCGACGGGGGTCGTCGGCGCGTCGTCGCGATGGGCGTGTGGGCGGTCGCCTTCGTCGCCGCGTGGCTGGCGATCGGGCTCCCCACCGACCCCACGTACGCCTTCGTCTGGATCTGGGCCGCGACAATCGCCTGGAACAGCGACCGGCCGTGGCGCAGTCACCTGCGCTTCGCCCGGGACTGGGTGCCGGTGGTGCTGCTGTTCGTCGTCTACAACCTCTCGCGCGGGTTCGCCGACAACGGGGCCACCCCGCACGCGATGGAGTTGATCGTCGCCGACCGGTTCATGTTCGGCTGGGCCACCGGCGGCGAGGTGCCCACCGTCTGGTTGCAGCAGCACCTCTACCACCCGCAGGTGCACTGGTGGGACATCGCCGCGAGCTGGGTGTACTTCTCGCACTTCGTCGTCGCGCTGACCGCCGCCGCGGTGCTGTGGCTGCGCGACCGGCACCGCTGGGCCGCGTACATGCGGCGCTGGGGCTTCCTGTGCGCGGCCGGCCTGGTGACCTACTTCATCTACCCGGCCGCCCCGCCCTGGTGGGCAGCACAGAACGGCCTGCTCACCGAGGTCGCCCGGATCTCCACCCGGGGCTGGAAGGCGTTCGGCATGCACGGCGCCGGCAACGTGCTCAACGCCGGCCAGATCGCGTCCAACCCGGTCGCCGCGATGCCGTCGCTGCACACCGCGTGGGCGCTGTTCGTGGTGCTGTTCTTCCTGACCAGCACCCGCCGCCGCTGGTGGCCGCTGCTGCTCGCGTACCCGCTGGCGATGACCTTCACCCTGGTCTACTCGGGTGAGCACTACGTGATCGACGTGTTGGTCGGCTGGGCGTACGTGGGGCTGACCTTCCTGGCGGTCGGCCTGGCGGAACGTGGTTGGGCTGCCTGGCGGGCCCGCCACCCGAAGGTCGGGCCCACCCCGCCCTCCGAGCACCCCGCCGCCCCCGAGGAACCAACCGTCGAGCCCCCATCACTCCGCAAACCAACCACCCAGATCCCCGCCGACCACTAACCCCCCCGGGGTGGGGTGGGGGTTAGGTTTGGGTTTGGGCCTGGTGTGCTCGGTCGGTCAGGTCTGCCGCCAGGGCCCAGGCTTCTGCCAGGTCGCGGTCCTGGGCGGTGGCACCGGAGCCGCCCGCCGTGTCCGCGTGCACGGAGGCCAGGCCCAGGCGGCGCTGGAGGGGCCCCTGCACCACCCGCACGCTCTGGATACGGGCGTACGGCACGATCACCACCTGCCGGGTGAGCCGCCCCGACCGGGTGGCGAACACCTCCTCGAACAGCCCCGCGCCGAGCGCGCGACGGCCCAGCGGGTGCAGCCACCGGGTCCGGTGCGGTGGGGGGCTCAGCGTCAGCGTGTCGAGGCGTACCCCGGGCAGCACCTCGGCGACGATCATCGTCGCCGTCGGCAGGTCACCGACCGGCAGTAGCCGGTCGGGCCGGTTGCGGTCGTCGGCCTCGGCGGCGGAATATCCCGCCACCTCCAGGCGAAGCCGCAGCCAGCCCTTCACCCGCCAGAGCAGCGGCCAGGTGGCCCGCACGGTCTGCACCCGCGCCAGCGGTACGGTCTGCGCCCGCGTCTCCAACAGGCCGTTGTGCACCCGCAGCGTGCCGCCGTCGCGGGCCAGCCGGAAGTTCCAGTCGTCGAGGACCCGGCGGATCGGTTGCAGGAGCACACCAGCCATCGCGGTCAGCGTGCTCGCCACCGCCACGAACGACCACGAGCCCGCCGTGACGAACTGCACCACGACGAAGGCCACACCGAACGGGAGCAGGAACGCCTGCGGGGTGAGCAGTTGGCTGACCAGGAGGCTCTGGTTGCGTACCGCGTGCAGTGGCCGGCCCGGCGCGGCCACCGGTGGCGCCGCCGCCCCCGGGACCACCGCGGGCGCCGCGTGGCCCGGCCCGGTCGACTGCGTCACCCCGCCGGCCAGCGCCAGCAGCCGCTCGCGCAGCCGGGCCGCGTCGGCCACCCCGAGGTACGCCAGTGGCGCCTCGGTCTTGCCGCCGCCGACCACTTCCAGGCGCAGCTCGGCCAGGCCGGTGAGCTGGGCGAGCAGTGGCCGGACCACCTCCACGGCCTGTAGTCGCTCCAACGGGATCGCCCGGGTACGCCGCCAGAGCAGCCCTTCGTACACCCGTAGTTCGCGACCCACCACGTGGTAGCCGGTGTTGTACCAACTGATCACCGACAGCACTGTCGCGCCGAGCGCCAGCACCCCCACCATGGCGGCGAACGCGCCGAAGCCGACCCGGGACAGCGTCGACCACGACAACCCGGCGATGACCACGAACAGGGACTTGGCGCCGTGCAGGAGCGGGCTGAGCGGGTGCAGCCGCTGCCGGGGCTCGCCCTCGCCACCGCCCGGGGACGACGGCCATCCGGCGTGCTGGGCGGGTGGCACCGGCCCGTGGAGGGCCGCGTCGGCGGGTGGCAGTGGCCCGTGGGGGGCCGCGTCGGCGGGTGGCCTCGGCCCGTGCGGCGGTGGGCCCACGGGTGGCACGGTGCTCGGCTCGGCGGGACCGTCACTCATCGGGCCGGCCCTCGGCGCGGTCGGTGCACCGCGCGGGGCGCGCCCGGTCTGCCGCGGTGCCACCCCGACCAGCCCGCCGCAGCGCTCACAACCCCTCCGCCCGGTCCTCGCCGAGGGCGGTGAGCCGGTCTCGTAGCCGGGCTGCCTCCGCCGGGCGCAGCCCGGGCACCCGGGCGTCGCTCGCCGCCGCGGCCGTGTGCAACTGCACGGTGGCGAGGTCGAAGGCGCGCTCCAACGGGCCGGCGCTGACGTCGACGAACTGCATCCGCGAATACGGCACGATGGAGAGCCGGCGGACCAGCAGCCCGTGCCGGACCAGCAGGTCGGCCTGTCTCTCGGCGTACCCCCAGGCCCGGATCGCGCGGCCGATCGCGACGGCCCGCCACACGCCGAGCAGCACCACGACGGCGAGGGCGAGCCCGAACAGCCAGTGGTCACTCAACACCCAGCCGACCCCGGTCGCCGCCAGCGCGATGGCGACGACGATCGCCAGGCGGATCAGCTCGACCCAGATCAGATCCGTGGAGATCGGCTGCCAGTGAACCGTGTCCGGCCAGGGCTCCAGCGGCCCCCGGCCAGCCGGTGCAGCCGTCGAGGCGTCAGATCCGGGAGGCGGTGGGGCACCGGGGGTGGTCACGTGTCGAGCGTAGGCGATCCGGGCACCGGAGTGACGGCACGCAGGAAGCCGCGAGCGTCCAGGAAGTCACCGAGGCTGGTCCGGTGCACGGCGCAGGCCAGCCAGGTCTTGCGTCGGTCGGCGTGGTGCAGCCGGGGATTGTTCCACTCCAGGGCCCACAGCGCGGTGGCTCGGCAGCCGCGGGCCGAGCAGACGAGGGCGTCGTCGGCGCTGGAGGGAGTGCTCATCCCGGCCAGTCTAGGGTGGCCAGACGGAGAGTTAGCGCGCCGGGCGGCCACGGGGGGAGCCGCCCGGCGACGGGGTGAATCGTACACGCGGCAGCCCGGTCCTTGTACACCCTCGACGCGCGATTCGGCTGCCCGGGGCGGCGCGGCGAAAATCGGCTTCTCCCCACCTCGACACTCAGCAAGGCATGCGAGTCTTGATACCGCACGAGCCGCGACGACCGACAAACGCTGTGGAGGACCGGTGGCCCAGCCGACCATGCCCGACGCCCCGACGCCGAACGGAGCGGCACCCGCGCCGGTTACCACACCGGCGCAGGACGCCACCCTGCTGGAGAAGGGGCTGTTCGAGATCAAACGGGTGATCGTCGGGCAGGACCGGATGGTGGAGCGGATGTTCGTCGCGCTGCTCGCCCGTGGTCACTGCCTGCTCGAAGGGGTGCCCGGTGTCGCCAAGACCCTGGCCGTGGAGACCCTCGCCAAGGTCGTCGGCGGGTCCTTCGCCCGGGTGCAGTTCACCCCCGACCTGGTGCCTGCCGACATCATGGGCACCCGCATCTACCGGCAGTCCAGCGAGAAGTTCGACGTCGAGCTGGGCCCGGTCTTCGTCAACTTCCTGCTCGCCGACGAGATCAACCGGGCTCCGGCGAAGGTGCAGTCCGCGCTGCTGGAGGTGATGAGCGAGCGGCAGGTGTCCATCGGCGGCGAGAGCCACCGGGTGCCCGATCCGTTCCTGGTGATGGCCACCCAGAACCCGATCGAGCAGGAGGGCGTCTACCCCCTGCCGGAGGCGCAGCGGGACCGGTTCCTCATGAAGATCGTGGTGGGCTACCCGACCGACGCGGAGGAACGCGAGATCGTCTACCGGATGGGGGTGACCGCGCCCGAGCCGACCGCGGTCTTCGACACACCCGAGTTGATCGCCCTGCAACGCAAGGCGGACCAGGTCTTCGTGCACAACGCCCTCGTCGACTACGCGGTGCGGTTGGTGCTGGCGACCCGCGCCCCGGCCGAGCACGGCATGCCGGACGTCGCGCAACTGATCCAGTACGGGGCCAGCCCGCGCGCCTCGCTGGGCCTGGTCCGGGCGACGCGGGCGCTGGCGCTGCTGCGGGGGCGCGACTACGCCCTGCCGCAGGACGTGCAGGACATCGCACCGGACATCCTGCGGCACCGGCTGGTGCTCAGCTACGACGCGCTCGCCGACGACGTGCCCGCCGACCACATCGTGCACCGGGTGATGTCGACAATCCCCCTGCCGGCGGTCGCTCCCCGCCAGCAGGCCACCGGGTCGTCGACCGCGCCGCCGCCGGGGGCTGGCTGGCCCGGGCAGCGGCCGTGATCTCACCCACCCCTCGTCCCGCCTCCGACCGCAGCGAGGCCGTGCTGTCCCGGCTGCAACTGCTCGTCACCCGCAAACTCGACGGCCTGTTGCAGGGCGACTACGCCGGTCTGCTGCCCGGACCGGGCAGCGAGGCGGGCGAGTCCCGGGAGTACCGCCCCGGCGACGACGTGCGCCGGATGGACTGGCCGGTCACCGCACGCACCACCACACCCCACGTGCGGCGTACGGTCGCCGACCGGGAGTTGGAGACCTGGCTCGCGCTGGACCTCTCCGCCAGCCTGGACTTCGGCACCGGGCAGTGGCTCAAACGGGAGGTGGTGGTGGCCGCCGCTGCCGCCATCACCCACCTGACCGTGCGCGGCGGCAACCGGATCGGCGCGGTGATCGGCACCGGCGGCGGCGTGTCCGCACCGGCCCGCCGCTGGCGCGGTCGGCCACCACCACCGGCCGGCCCCGGGGTGCTCACCCGGCTGCCGGCCCGCTCCGGCCGCAAGGAGGCGCAGGGGCTGCTGCGCGCGGTCGCCGGCACCACCATCCAGCCGGGTCGTGGTGACCTGGGTGCCCTGGTCGAGATGCTCAACCGTCCGCCCCGCCGGCGCGGGGTGGTCGTGGTGATCTCCGACTTCCTCGCACCGCCCGAGCAGTGGGCTCGGCCGATGCGCAAGCTGCGGGTCCGCCACGACGTGCTCGCCATCGAGGTGATCGACCCGCGCGAGCTGGAGTTGCCCGACGTGGGCGTGCTGCCGGTGGTCGACCCGGAGAGCGGTGAGCTGCACGAGGTGCAGACCGCCGATCCACGACTGCGGCAGCGCTACGCCGAGGCCGCGACCGCCCAACGGGCCACGATCGCCGCCGCCCTGCGCGGTGCCGGCGCGGCCCACCTGCGTCTGCGTACGGACCGAGACTGGCTGCTGGACATGGTGCGATTCGTGGCCGCGCAGCGGCACGCACGTACCCGGGGGACGACACGATGATTCGTTTCATGCAACCGTGGTGGCTGCTGGCCGTCCTGCCGGTGCTCGCCCTCGCGGCGTTCTACGTGTGGCGGCAACTGCACCGCCGGGCGTTCGCGATGCGGTTCACCAATGTGGACCTGCTGCGTACGGTGGCGCCGAAGGGGCTCGGCTGGCGTCGGCACGTCCCGGCGACCGCGTTCCTGCTCTGCCTGCTGGTGCTGGCCACCGCACTGGCCCGGCCGGCGGTGGACACCAGGGAGCCGCTGGAACGGGCCACCGTGATGCTCGCCATCGACGTGTCGCTGTCGATGCAGGCCGACGACGTGGCACCGAACCGGCTGGAGGCGGCCCAGGAGGCGGCCAAGCAGTTCGTCGGTGAGCTGCCGGAGAGTTACAACCTGGGCCTCGTGTCGTTCGCCAAGGCGGCGAACGTGCTGGTGCCGCCGGGCAAGGACCGGGACGCGGTGACGAGTGCGATCGACGGTCTGGTGCTGGCCGAGGCGACCGCGACCGGTGAGGCGGTGTTCACCTGCCTGGAGGCGATCCGGTCGGTGCCGGCCGACGGCGCGGCGGGCATTCCGCCGGCCCGGATCGTGCTGCTCTCCGACGGGTTCCGCACCTCCGGGCGGGCGGTGGAGGAGGCGGCGGCGGCGGCCCAGGCGGCGAACGTCCCGGTGTCCACGATCGCGTTCGGCACCGACACCGGCCAGGTCGACATCGGTGGAACGCTACAGCGGGTGCCGGTGGACCGGTTGGCGCTGGCCGAGCTTGCCGAGACCACCGAGGGCTACTTCTACGAGGCGGCCTCGGTGAGCGAGCTGAAGCAGGTCTACCAGGACATGGGCAGCTCGATCGGCTTCCGGACCGAGCCGCGTGAGGTGACCCAGTGGTACGCCGGGTTGGCGCTGCTGCTGGCGCTCTGCGCCGGCGCGCTCAGCCTGCTGTGGTCGTCGCGGATGCTCTGAGCGGTGAACCGGCGGCGGTCACCGACCGCCGCCGGCCGGCACCCCGGCTCAGCGGCCCCGGCTGGGGCCCCGGCTCACCGACCGCCGCCGGCCGGCACTCGGCTCAGTGGCCGCCGCCGGCCAGCACGAAGACGATGACCACCCAGACGGCGGCGAGGGTGAAGCCCAGCGGGGCGACGTAGCGGCTCATGGACGGCTCCGGGTGGCGGCTGGACGGTCCGCGTGCGGGGGCGGACCGCAGGGGGTGGGGACGCGCACACGAAGTCGTGACCGGGCGGCTCCCGGCGACCGTCCGGAGTCGGACGGCGCGGCACACACCTCGGCGTGTGCCGAGGGGTGGGGGAGCGGAGCGGGGTCAGCTCACCAGACTGAGTCGTGGCTCAGCGGGGCTGACCATCGGCCCGGCCACGACTGGGAGGATCGCTATCTCGCACAGCGATCACCTCCTGCAAGTCGGGCGGGCCGGAACGTCGATGATCGTACACCTGCGGTGCCGACGAGACGCACTCGGCCGACCGGCCGGCGACCCCTCCACCGCCCGGGTGGCGAGGCGGTCTCGACCGGCCGGTCCGCACGACCGTGACCAGCACCGCGGCGAGCAGCGGCAGCCAGCAGAGGCGCGCCAGCACCCAGCCCGGGTCGTCCGGCCCGGTGTGCAACCCCGGCAGGGCCAGCCCGCCGCGGGCGATCAGCGCGGTCACCGCCACCAGCACCGGCTGGTGACTCAGGTAGATCCGGAACGCGGAACGGTTCACCTCGGTCACCGCCCGGCTCGGCACCGGCCGGGACAGCAGCCGCTCCAGCGACGGCCGGGCGAGCAGCCCCAGCCCCACCTGGGCGACCGCCAGCGCCACGGCCAGCAGCGACGGCGGATTCAGGTTGGAGAACCCGGCCCCGGGCACGCCGACCGCACTCACCGGGTAGCCCAGGGCCAGCAACGCGACGAGCGCGGCGGCCCCGCCGGCCGTCAGCGTGCCCGCCGCCCGCCGGCCGGCCAACCGCCCGTCGGCGTGCGCCACGCCCAGCAAATACGGCACCGACCAGGCCGCCACCACGGTGACCGGTGGCAGGTGGCTGCCGGCCGGCAGCAGACGAACCGCCAGGTCCGCCGCGGCGACCACCGCCACCGCCGGTACGACACACCGGACCAACCCCCACCGGCGTACGGCGGCGCGCAGCGGCCCGGTCATCGCGATCAGGAACACCAGCGGCAACAGGAACCACAACGGACTGATGGCGAGCCGCAGCGCGACGGCGAGCGTGTCGTCCGGGGTGCCGGCGACGGTGGCGGCGAACAGCACGGCGGCACCCACCCCCAGCAGTGCCACCGTCGGCAGCAGCAACCCGCGCAGCCGACGGGCCAGCCAGCCAACCGGCCTACCCCGGTAGCGGGCCAGCGACCGGGTCGAGCCGAACCCGGCGGTGAAGAAGAACAGCCCGAGCGTCTGCAACACCCAGGTCACCGGGGCCAGCCCGGGCATCGCGGTCAGCGGGCTGGCCTGGCGCAACCCGCCGTCGTCGGTGAGCACCAGCCCGGTGACCAGCCAGTGCCCCAACACCACCCCGCCGATGGCGTACGCCCGCAGCGCGTCGACGGTACGGTCCCGGCTCATCGCGCGTCCCCGATCCGGTCGGCGTCGACACTGCCCCGCACCACCACCGCCGCCGTCGCGGCGAGCGTGGCGCTGCCCGGGGCGAGGTAGCCGTCGTGCCCGCTGACCCCGCCCACCGGCAACGCGTGGGCACCGAACGCCGGGTCACCGGGGCGACGGCCGAAACCGAGGCCGGGCAGTCGCAGCGGCGGAACCAGGCGGATCCAGTCGGTGGCCGCCTCCGCCGCCCAGAACCGCCGCCCGCCGGGCAGGTCGTCGGCGCGCTGCACCCCGGCACCGACGCCGCCGAGGCTCACCACGTCGGTCACCTGGGCCGGGGCGTCCGCCGCCGCCAGCGACACCACAAGCGCCCCGTAGCTGTGCCCGACCAGCGTGATCGTCGCCGCCGGACGTCGCGCGGCCAGTTCGCGCAGCAGCACGGTCAGCCCGGCCGCACCGCGCCGGGCGCTGACGCGGCCGGCGGCCGTCAACACCCCGTCGGGCGGGTCGTAGCCGAGCCAGGCCAACACCGCCACCCGCGCCGCCGGATCGCCGGCCCGCACCTCCCGGTAGAGCTGCCCGGCCTGCACCGCCGGCGCCCGCCGGGCCACCCCGCCCAAACCCCGGTCGAAGTCGGCCAGGGTGCTGCCCACCCCCGGCACCAGCACCGCGATCCGGTCCGCGCCGGCCAGGTCACCAAGCACCTCGACCGCGCGGCCGTCGCCACGCGGATCGAACGACAGGAACCGACGGCCGTCCGCCGCCCAGTCCGCGTACGGCGGGCCGGCCGCGCGCATCGCCGCCGCCGTGACCGGGTACGCCTCCACGAAACCCGTCGCCGCCACCGGCTCGGGTCGGGTCGGTAGGACCAGGTTCACGCCGAGCAGCGCGGCCAGCGCCACCCGACCGGCACCTCGTCGTCGCATCTCGTTCTCCCTCCGGAATGTCGTCCGGAGGCACAGTGCGCGGGTGGGCGGTGCGTGGTCGTCGTACCGGGGAGCCGTCCGTGGGCTGGCTCCGCCGGGTTACTCGCCGGCGGCCACCAGACCCGTCTCGTACGCCAGCACCACGGCCTGGGCCCGGTCCCGCAGGCCCAACTTGGCCAGGATCCGCCCGATGTGCGTCTTCACGGTCTGCTCGGCCACCACCAGGTCACCCGCGATCTCCGCGTTGTTGCGACCCCGGGCGATCAACCGCAGCACCTCGGTCTCCCGGGGGGTGAGCCCGGCCAGGTCGGTGGGGCGGGGCCGGCGGCGCTCCGGGCGGGCCGCGAACTCGGCGATCAGGCGACGGGTGACCGCCGGGGCGAGCAGCGCGTCCCCGGCCGCCACCACCCGCACCGCCTGCACCAGGTCGGCCGCCGGGGCGTCCTTGAGCAGGAAGCCGCTGGCCCCGGCGCGCAACGCCTCGTACACGTAGTCGTCGAGGTCGAAGGTGGTGAGGATGAGCACCCGGGGTCGCTGCGCCGACCGGTCACCGAGCAGCTTGCGGGTGGCGGCCAGCCCGTCCATGACCGGCATCCGCACGTCCATCAGCACCACGTCCGGGTCGAGCCGGCGGGCGGCAGCGACCGCCTGCGCGCCGTCGGCGGCGTCACCCACCACCAGCAGGTCCGGTTGGGCGGCGAGCAGCGCACCGAAGCCCTGCCGGACCATCGCCTGGTCGTCGGCGATCAGCACCTTGATCACGCGTCCCCGCCCTCCGCGTCGTACGGCAGCTCGGCCGCCACCGCGTAACCCCCGTCGGGCAGTGGCCCGGCGGTGAACGTACCGCCCAGCGAGGTGGCCCGCTCCCGCATACCGGTCAGGCCGTGCCCGGCCCCGGCCTCGTCCCGCCGGGAGCCCGCCTCGGCGGGTCGCGCGTTGCGCACGCGTACCGTGAGGGTCGCCTCCTCGGCGCGGACGGTGACGCGCACCGCGGCGCCGGCCGCGTGCCGTGCCGCGTTGGCCAGGCCCTCCTGCACGATGCGGTACGCGGCAAGCCCGACCGGTGCGGGCACCTGCCCGTCGTCCACCCCCACGGCGTCCAGGGTGACCGGCAGGCCGGCCCGGCGTGCCGCGTCGACCATCGTGCCCAGGTCGGCCAGGTCCGGCTGCGGTGCGATCTGCGGGCCACCCGACTCGCTGCGCAGCACTCCCAACAGCCGCCGCATGTCGGTGAGCGCGTCGCGGGCCGAGGCGGCGATGGCGACGAACTCGGCGGCAACCGGCGCCGGCACGTCGGTCAGCCGGTACGGGGCGGTCTCCGCCTGCACCGCGATCAGCGACATGTGGTGCGCCACCACGTCGTGCAGCTCGCGCGCGATCCGGGTGCGCTCCTCCAACACCGCGCGCCGCTCCTGCTCCCGCTCGCTCAGCTCGGTCTGCGCGGCCAGCGCCCGCCGGGAGAGCCGGTTACGCCGGATCAGGTCGCCCACGATCGCCAGCGCGCCGAGCAGCGCCAGGACGGCGGCACGGTTCTCGGGGTGCACCAGGGTGAGCACCGGCACCGTGGTGATCGCCACCACCCAGGCCAGCACCGGCCGGTCGACCCGCGCGAGGACCACCGCGACCACCGCGACCGAGCCGAGCGCCAGCGGCGGCGTCCACGGACCGGGCAGGCCGGCCGGGGCGTTGAACGTGCAGATCAGCAGGGCCAGCACCGTGAGCCGCCAGGCCAACAGCGGACGCCGGGGCAGCGCCAGCAGCGGCGCCACGGTCATCGCCGCGAACAGCACCGCGATCGGAGCCGGCAGACCCCAGTTGCTCTCCACGGTGAGCGTGATCCAGAAGACGCCGAGCGCGGCGAGCAACCCGACCGGGGTGGCGGGTCGGACCAACCGGGGCCAGCGGGCCAGCAGCTGTCGACCGGGCGGGGCGTCGGGGCCCCACAGGGTCTGCCGCAGCGCCCGCAGGGCCACGGCGATCGGATGCCGGTTCACCACCGCGAGGCTACGGGGACCCCCGTCACCGGGCGTGCCACCAGGGGTTGATCCCCGTGTCGTACCCCGGTGTGACGTGACTCCCGTTAGCGCTTACCTGCCGGTAACGCCTAGGCTCCGACGCGTCCGTGCTGACCATTCGCAAGGGGGAACCGTGGCCCGTACCGTGCTGGTGACCGGGGGTAACCGGGGGATCGGCCTGGCCATCGCGCAGGCCTTCGCCAAGCAGGGCGACCGGGTGGCGGTCACCCACCGCAGCGGCGAGGCGCCCGAGGGGCTGTTCGGCGTCCGCGCCGACGTCACCGACGCGGCCTCGATCGACGCCGCGTTCACCGCCGTGGAGGCCGAGCTGGGGCCGGTCGAGGTGCTCGTCGCCAACGCCGGCATGACCGCCGACACGCTCCTGCTGCGGATGACCGAGGAACAGTTCACCGGTGTGGTGGACACCAACCTCACCGGCGCGTTCCGGGTCGCCAAGCGGGCCTCCGGCAAGATGCTGCGCGCCAAGTGGGGCCGCATGATCTTCATCTCCTCGGTGGTCGGTCTGGCCGGCGGGGCCGGGCAGGTCAACTACGCCGCCAGCAAGGCCGGTCTGGTCGGCGTGGCCCGCTCGATCACCCGGGAGTTGGGCAGCCGCAACATCACCGCGAACGTGGTGGCACCCGGCTTCATCGACACCGACATGACCGCCGGCCTGCCCGAGGACCGCAAGGCGGAGATCCGCAAGTCGATCCCTGCCGGTCGGATGGCCAGCCCCGACGAGGTCGCCGGGGTGGTCACCTGGCTGGCCTCGGACAGCGCCGGGTACGTCTCCGGCGCCGTGATCCCGGTCGACGGCGGCCTCGGCATGGGCCACTAACCCTTTTGACTACGGAGGAAATCTGCGATGTCCGGACTGCTCGCCGGTAAGCGGCTGCTCGTCACCGGTGTCATCACCGACGCCTCGATCGCCTTCTCGGTGGCGAAGATCGCTCAGGAGAACGGCGCGCAGGTCGTGCTCACCGGCTACGGCCGGCTCTCCCTGGTCGAGCGGATCGCCAAGCGGCTGCCCGAGCCGGCCCCGGTCATCGAGGTGGACGTCACCAACACCGAGCACCTGGCCGGCCTCGCCGACCGGGTACGCGAGCACGTCGACGGCCTCGACGGTGTCGTGCACTCGATCGGCTTCGCCCCGCAGAGCTGCCTGGGCGGCGGCTTCCTCGACGCCCCCTGGGAGGACGTGGCGACCGCCCTGCACGTCTCCACCTTCTCCTACAAGTCCCTGGCCATGGCGGCGCTGCCGCTGATGTCGCCCGGCAGCGCGGTGGTCGGCCTGACCTTCGACGCGTCGAAGGCGTGGCCGGTCTACGACTGGATGGGCGTGGCCAAGGCGGGCCTGGAGTCCGCGTCCCGCTACCTGGCGCTGCACCTGGGCAAGCAGGGCATCCGCAGCAACCTGGTCGCCGCCGGGCCGCTGCGCACCATCGCCGCGAAGTCGATCCCCGGCTTCGACCAGTTCGAGGAGGCCTGGGCCGAGCGTGCCCCGCTGGGCTGGAGCCTCACCGACCAGGAGCCCGCCGCCCGCGCCTGCCTGGCGCTGCTGTCGGACTGGTTCCCGGCCACCACGGGCGAGATCGTCCACGTCGACGGCGGCTACCACGTCATGGGCTCCTGACGTTCCCCCGACGACGCCCCCGACCGCCGCGGACGTGACCCACACGTCCGGACCAGGGGGCGTCGCCGGCCGGTCCCGGCCGAGGGGCAAGAATGACCCCATGTCGTACGACGCGGTGGTGCTGGTGTCCTTCGGCGGGCCGGAGCGGCCCGAGGACGTGATGCCGTTCCTACAGAACGTGACCCGGGGTCGGGGCGTGCCGCCCGAGCGGCTGGCCGAGGTCGCCGAGCACTACCAGCACTTCGGTGGGGTTTCCCCGATCAACCAGCAGAACCGCGAGTTGCTGGCCGCCATCCGCGCCGACTTCGCCGCGCACGGTGTCGACCTGCCCCTCTACTGGGGCAACCGCAACTGGGACCCGATGCTCGCCGACACCGTGACCCGGATGCGCGACGACGGGGTCACCCGGGCGCTGGCCTTCGTCACCAGCGCGTACGGCGGCTACTCGTCCTGCCGGCAGTACCAGGAGGACATCGCCGCCGCCCGTGCCGCCGTCGGCCCGGACGCCCCGGTGATCGAGAAGCTGCGCCAGTTCTGGGACCATCCCGGCTTCGTCGAGCCGCACACCGACGCGGTCCGGGCGGCCCTGGGCAAGCTCGACCCGGCGAAGCGGGACACCACCAGGCTGGTCTTCACCGCCCACTCCATCCCCAGCTCGATGGCGGCCAACGCCGGCCCACACGGCGGCCGGTACGAGGCGCAACTGCACGAGACCGCCCGGCTCGTGGCTGCGGCCGCCGCCCCCGACCTCGCGTACGACCTGGTCTGGCAGAGCCGCTCCGGCCCACCACAGATGCCGTGGCTGGAACCGGACGTCAACGACCACCTGGCCACCCTCGCGCAGGGCGGCACCACCTCGGTGGTGGTCAGCCCGATCGGCTTCGTCTCCGATCACCTGGAGGTCGTGTGGGACCTGGACACCGAGGCGCTGGAGACGGCCAAACAACTCGGCCTGGACTTCGTCCGGGCCGCCACCCCCGGCACCGACCCGCGCTTCGTGACCATGGTGCGTGAGCTGGTCACCGAGCGGACCGACCCGGACGGCGCGCAGGTGCGACGCCGCCTGGGCGAGCTGCCCATGTGGGACACCTGCGCGACAGTGTGTTGCGTGCCGACCCGTCGCCCGACCTCCGCTGGGAGCACCCATGCATGACCGCAAGCCCGTGCAGAGTTGGCTGACCGACATGGACGGCGTGCTGGTGCACGAGGGCCAACCGGTGCCCGGGGCACCGGAGTTCATCAACCGGATGCGCACCTCCGGCAAGCCGTTCCTGGTGTTGACCAACAACTCCATCTACACCCCGCGTGACCTCACCGCCCGGCTGAGCCGGATGGGGCTGGACGTGCCGGAGGAGTCGATCTGGTCGTCCGCGCTGGCCACCGGCCAGTTCCTCGCCGACCAGCGGCCGGGCGGCACCGCGTACGTCATCGGTGAGGCCGGGCTGACCACGGCGCTGCACGCCGTCGGTTACGTGCTCACCGACTTCGCCCCGGACTACGTGGTGCTCGGTGAGACCCGCACCTACAGCTTCGAGGCGATCACCAAGGCCGTCCGCCTGATCAACGACGGGGCCCGGTTCATCTGCACCAACCCCGACGTGACCGGCCCGTCCGTGGAGGGCGCCCTGCCCGCCGCCGGCTCGGTCGCCGCGATGATCTCCAAGGCCACCGGGGTGGAGCCGTACTTCGTCGGCAAGCCCAACCCGATGATGATGCGCTCGGCACTCAACACGATCAACGCGCACTCGGAGAGCACCGCGATGATCGGCGACCGGATGGACACCGACATCCTCTGCGGCCTGGAGGCCGGGTTGGAGACCATCCTGGTACTCACCGGGATCAGCAGCCGCACCGAGGCGGAGCGCTACCCGTACCGCCCGTCGCGGATCATCAACTCGGTCGCGGACCTGCTCGACGAGATCTGACCGCCCCCACTCAGCCGCTCGTCCGGGGTTGGTCGTGGCGTCGTGCCGGGGTTGGTGGTGGTGCCGTGCCGGGGTTGGTCGTGGTGCCGTGCCGGGGTTGGTCGTGGTGCCGTGCCGGGGTTGGTCGTGGTGCCGTGCCGGGGTTGGTCGTGGTGCTGTCCCGACGCTCGTCGCACAGGTGCCGTTGCTGATCGCCGGGCCGGGCGTCGCTGATGATCGTGCTGCAACCAGGATGTAGTGGTCATCATCCCGGGTGAGGCCACTACATCCTGGATCGATCACGATCATCATCGGTGGCGTGGCGTGGCGTGGCGTGGCGTGGCGTGGCGTGGCGTGGCGTGGCGTGGCGTGGCGTGGCGTGGCGTGGCGTGGGGGCGCTCCGCTGCCGTGCGGGGGTGCGTCAGGGGCGCAGGGGAGCGTTGCAGGCGGCCACCAGCGCCTGGCGGCAGGCCATGGTGAGGGGGCGCAGAGCGGCGTCGCGCTGCTGGGCCTCATGGTTGTTGATCGCGCCGCCGGGTGCGGCGTGCCCGGCCAACGCGAGCACCCGGTCGAGCACAGCGGCGCGGGCGAAGAGCCGACGGGCTCGCGGGTCGAAGCCCGGTGGCAGGTCGGTGGTGCCGTCCGGGCGGCGTAACGCGGCAAGCGCACCGGCCAACTCGGGCCGCCACTGGGCCACGTCGAGTCGGGTCAGTGCGGCAGTCGTCTCGGCCAGGGCGGCGGCCAACTCGGCCTCCGCCTCGGCGGCGCCGGGCAGTGCGAGCGAGGCGGCCGGCGCGTTGGCCGGCAGCGGGTATACCCGCCAGAGCACGGTCTCGAAACAGTCCCCCGAGCCAGAGGTGTGCATCCGCACCTGGGGGATCAGACCGAGAGCACCGGCGACCACCGCCTCGCCGGTCACCAACGCCGCACCGGCGAAGTCGCCAGGGCCCGGAAGCCCTCGCGGGTCGCCCGGCGCGGGCAGCACCAGGCGGATGTCGTCCGGGGAAAGCTTGGCCAGCGTGGGTAGCGCGGCGCTCAGCGGCACGTCGGTCCAGGTGCCGGGGGCATCCGCAACGAGGTGCTCCTCGTCGCCGGCGATGGCGTCGGCAACCTCGTCGTACGGCACCAGACCGGCGCGCCACGCGCGCACCCAGGCGACGAACCGGCTCGACCGGCGCGGCGTGAGTGTGGCCGCGCCCGCTGCGGGGGTGGACATGCCGAAAGGGTACGTGGTCACGACCGGCCCTGTCTCGACTGCCGCTCCGGTCGCCCGGCCTGCCCCGAACTGCCCTGTTAGCCCCGAATTCCTGCCTGCTTGATCGACGCCGGCGGGCTCGGCGGTTGGGGAGGGGGCGGGTGTGTGGCGGGGAGGGGTAGCGGGGGAGCGGGCCTCCGTGTCGTCCTCGGCCCGCTTGGCGGGTGTGTCGGCCGGTGGGGGCGGGGGCGTGGGGGTTAGCGTGATCGACATGGCGGGGCGATACGGCGAGGACGTGTTGGCGGGAGACTGGCGGCGGCGGAAGGTCACCCCCGAGGTGGACGCCGAGCCGGATCTCGTCGTGGAGGATGCCGACTCCGGGTTCTGTGGAGCGGTGGTGGGCTTCGAGGCCGGCGCCGTGGTCCTGGAGGACCGGCATGGCCGACGACGCAACTTCCCGCTGCTGCCGGCGGCGTTCCTGCTCGATGGTCGCCCGGTGACGCTACGCCGCCCGAGCCGCGCGCCGGTGCCGGCGGCCCGTCGACGGACGGCGTCCGGTTCGGTGGCGGTGGACAACGTTCGCGCCCAGGTGGCCAAGGCCAGTCGGATCTGGGTGGAGGGTATCCACGACGCCGCTCTGGTCGAGCGGATCTGGGGTGACGACCTGCGCATCGAGGGCGTGGTCGTGGAGCCGTTGGACGGCATCGACGCCCTCGACGCCGAGGTACGCGACTTCGGCCCCGGCCCGACCCGACGCCTCGGCGTGCTCGTCGACCATTTGGTGCCGGGCAGCAAGGAGAGCCGGATCGTCTCCCGGGTCAACTCGCCGTACGTGCTGGTCACCGGTCACCCCTACGTGGACGTCTGGCAGGCGGTGAAGCCGAAGGCGCTGGGCATCGCGGCGTGGCCGGTGGTGCCACCGGGGCAGCCCTGGAAGGAGGGGGTCTGCGCGGCCCTCGGGGTGGCCGAGCCGGCGGCGATGTGGCGGCACATCCTGTCCCGGGTGGACAGCTTCGCCGACGTGGAGACGCCCCTGATCAACGCGATGGAACGCCTGATCGACTTCGTCACCGAACCAACCTGACCTGCCTCGGACCTGACCCGCCTCGGACCTGGCCCGCCTCTCCCTGGCCTGCTTCGGACCTGACCCGCCTCGGACCTGACCCGCCTCGGACCTGGCCTGCCTCTCCCTGGCCTGCTTCGGACCTGACCCGCCTCGGACCTGGCCTGCCTCTCCCTGGCCTGCTTCGGACCTGACCCGCTTTGGACCTGACCCGCCCTTACCGACGCCCGACCTCGTTGATCGACTCGGATTTCGGGAAGTCGGGGTGTCCGGGACGATCCGACACCCCCGCTTTCAGGTAAACCGAGTCGATCATGCATGGGGCGGTTGGTCTGAGGACGCTGCTACCGGGTCGGGGCCGCCGCAGCGGCCCCCCGCCGACGCCGGGCCGTTCGTCGGGCCACTCGCCACATTCCCCCGTTCCGGGGTGCCCGCCTGCAAGATCCGCGCAGTTTCCCTGATATCGCTGCCTCCGAGCGCGACGAAGCAGCAATGTCAGGGATGTTGCGCAGATCTTGGCCAGGGGCGCGGATGGCGCGTTGACGACGTGCGGATCTTGGACGGGACGGGCGACGCCGGGACGGTCGACGCCGGGACGGGCGACGCCGGGACGGGCGGTGTCGGGCTCAGGGCTCCTGGTCGGGGGTGCGGGTGTAGACGAAGGTGGCGATGTCCAGCGCGACCGCCCGGCCCCGCTCGTCGCGGCGCACCGTGAGGATCTCGCCGTCCTGCACGCCGGCCCGGCCCCGCCAGCGGTCCGGACCCTCGGGGACGAAGCGGAGGGTGGGTGCGCCGACCGGGCCGGCGCGCAGGTCGCCGGCGGCGTCCGCGTACACCTGGATCATGGTGCCCATCCACCACCAGGGGCCGGTCAGTTCGGCTAGTTCGGCGGGCGGCGGGGTGGTGGCCGGCCGCCATGGGGTGACCGGGGCGGGTTCGGCGTCCAGCACCAGGGTGAGCAGCCGTCGTCCGAGCGCGCCGAGGTGCACGGTGCGCAGGGTGTACGCGTTGACCAGGCCGACCACGGCGGTACGGGTGGGTCGGTGCACGGCCAACGAGGCGCCGTAGCCGGGCATCGAGCCGCCGTGGCCGACGTACACCCGGTTGCCCTCCCGGAAGAGCTCCAGCCCGAGGCCGTGCCCGTGGGTCCAGGCGTCCAGGTCGCTGATCACCACGGGGGAGCACATCTCGGTCAGCGTGTCGGCGGCCAGCACCGAGGGGTCGGGGTCGGCCAGGAACGCGGCCCACCGGCCCAGGTTCTCGATCGTCGACCAGAGCTGCCCGGCGGGCGCCATCGCACCGGTGTCGGTACGCGGCTCCTCGCGCAGGGTGTCGTGCCAGGGGTGGACGACGTAGCCACGGGCGAACGGCTCGGTGGCCGCGTACGTGGTGCGGCGCATGGCCAGTGGGGTGAGGATCCGTTCGTCGAGCAGGTCGGCCCACGGCGTCCCGGTGAGCCGTTCGAGGAGGCCGCCGAGCAGCCCGTATGCCAGGTTGGAGTAGTGGTAGGTGGCGTGCGGCGGGTAGGCGATCTTGTCGGGGGTGACCCCGGTGCGCAGGGTGGTCAGGTCGACGCCCGCGGCCCGTTCCCACCAGTCGCCCTCGGGCTCGCGCTGGAGGCCGCTGGCATGCGCGAGGAGTTGGCGCAGGGTGAGCGCGCCGACGCCGGTGCCCGGGAGGTGCTCCTCCAGCGGGTCGTCGACGGCCAGCCGGCCGGCGTCGCGCAGTTGCATGATCAGGGTCGCGGTCATCGTCTTGCTGATCGAGCCCAACCGGTACTGTAGGTCGACGTCCGGACGGGGATGTTCACCGGCGGTGGCCAGGTGGACGAGCGCGCCGTCGCGGACCACACCCAGCACCAGCGACGGGGCATGGCCGTCGAGCTGCGCCTGGGCGACCTGGGCGTCGATCTGTCGGGCGGTCTCGGGCAGCAGGGTCAACGGGACCTCCTCGGGTCGGGCCGCCGAATCAGGGCCGGAACCGCCGAATCAGGGCCGGAAAGGGATTCGCCGAGCCTACTGATCTTCCTGGTGCGGCCGCGCGTGCGTTCGCGTGTCACGATCGTGGTGTGGACGCCGTGGTGTGGATCGTTCTGGGTGTACTGCTGGCCGTCGCGGAGATCTTCACGACGACGCTATTTCTGATCATGTTCGCGGCCGGTGCGTTCGCCGCTGGCGGTGCCGCCGCTCTGGGCGCGCCGGTAGCGGTGCAGGCGCTGGTCTTCGCGGTGGTGTCGGCGCTGAGTCTGTTGGTGGCCCGGCCAGCCCTGCGGCGGCACCAGCGTTCGTCGCTGGAGAGCGGCGAGCAGCCGTTCGGTGTGGAAGCGATCGAGGGTTCCACGGCGTTGGTGCTGGAGCGGGTGGACGCTGACCACGGCCTCGTCAAGATCGACGGTGAGTTGTGGAGTGCCCGCCCGTACGACACGACGCAGACGTTCGACCCAGGTCAACGGGTTCGGGTGATCAAAGTCCGGGGTGCGACAGCCCTGGTGTGGCAGGACGACATTTCTTCCGTCGGTGAGCTGCCGGAAGCGAGAGGGTGAACGGGATGACCTTGATCGGGGTGCTGGTGATCGCGGTGGCGTTGATCGCCGTGATAACGCTGGCCAAGGCGGTGCGGATCGTGCCGCAGCAACGCCAGGATGTGGTGGAACGGCTCGGCAAGTACAAGCGCACCCTCAGCCCCGGCCTCAACCTGCTGGTGCCGTTCATCGACGCGGTGCGTACCAAGGTCGACATGCGGGAGCAGGTGGTCAGCTTCCCGCCGCAGCCGGTGATCACCTCGGACAACCTCGTGGTCTCGATCGACACGGTTCTCTACTTCAAGGTGGTCGACTCGGTCCGGGCGACCTACGAGATCTCCAGCTTCCTCCAGGCCATCGAGCAGCTGACCGTCACCACGCTGCGTAACGTGATCGGCTCGCTGGACCTGGAGCGCGCGCTGACCAGCCGGGACGAGATCAACAGGCACCTCTCCGGTGTGCTGGACGAGACCACCGGCCGCTGGGGCATCAAGGTGACCCGGGTGGAGATCAAGGCGATCGAGCCGCCGGCCAGCATCCGGGACTCGATGGAGAAGCAGATGCGCGCCGAGCGGGACCGCCGCGCGGCGATCCTGACCGCCGAGGGCCACAAGCAGTCGGTGATCCTCACCGCGGAGGGTGACAAGCAGTCCGCGGTGCTGCGTGCCGACGGTGACCGGCAGGCCCGGATCCTGCAGGCCGAGGGTCAGGCGAAGGCGATCCGGACGGTCTTCGACGCGATCCACCAGGCGAACCCGAGCCAGAAGGTGCTCGCCTACCAATACCTGCAAGCCCTGCCGCAGATCGCGCAGGGCAGCGCCAACAAGGTCTGGATCGTCCCGGCCGAGCTGACCAAGGCCCTGGAGGGGATGGGTGGCGCGCTCGGCGGGTTGAGCCAGATGGTGGGGGATCTTCCCGCGCCGGAGGCGGCCGAGCACGCGAGCCAGGTCGAGCGGGAGGCCGCGGAGGCGGCGCAGGCCGCGGCGGACGCCGCCCAGCAGATCCACGACGAGGTACGCGTCGCCGAGGCGCAGGCCGCCGGCGGCAACAAGCCGCAGGGGCTGCCCGCGCCGGAGCCGATCTCCCCGGCCAGCCTGACCGAGGACCCGGCCGACCAGCGCGAGCGCGGCTGATCCAGGACGCCGGCCGTCCGGCCGGATAAATGCGAGAAAGGCTCATGGGGCGCTCCGACGCCTGCCACGATCGGTCCTAGGACGGGTGGTGACCAGGCAATCGGGGCGCCCCGGCGCGTTCCGCACCACTCGCGGACGAGCGAGGTGACGCATGAAGGATCCGGCGAATCGGATGTGGTCCTCGGCCCCGGTGCCCGGCGCGCACGACCCGGTCGCCCCGCTGGGGTCCCGCAGCACCGGCGGCGGGTTCGGCGTACTGCCGTTCGTCGGTGAGCCGACCCCGGGCGGCCCGGCCACGAACGCCAGCTGGGCCTGGTCGGTGCGTCGGTTCGCGCGGGCGGCCGTGTGGCTGCTGCCCGCGTACGCCATCCTCTACGGCGTGGTGGCGATGGCCAGTGACGGCGGGGTGGGCAACGACCCCTATCCGGCCGACGGCCGGGCGGCGTACCTGATCGGTTGGGTGGCCGCGGTCTGGCTCGGCCTGCTCGCGCTGCTGGCCCTCACCGGGCTGCTGGCCGCGACCCGCAGCCGCCGGGTCGCCGCCGCCGGGCTGCTGGTCAGCATCGCCGGCACCGTGCTGATGCTGCCCTTCGCCGGGCTCGCCGAGCAGACGCCGGTCTTCGGGACCTCCGCGCGGTCGCTGGTCCTGCTCGGCGCGACGTTCTACAGCGTGGGCTGGTTCCTGACCGGGTGGGCGGTGGCTCGCTCGGGCATGTTCAGTCTCGGCGACGGCGTCATGCTGATCATCGCCGCGCCCCTTCTCGGCCTGGGGGGTGCTCTGATCGGTTCGCTCCAGACGTTCGGGGCGATCTTCGTGCTGATCGCCGGCATCGGCATCGGCTACCGTTCCGGTCGCCTGATGCCCCGGGAAACCGCCCGCGACGCGGCCAGCGCCAGTCTCTCCACCCCGGCCCCGCCACCCACCACCCCCGGCGGTCCCGTTTCCGCCGGCTGATTCTCTCCGCCGAAAGGCCGACCACGGCCTCAACCCGGCCACGGCGAATAGCCGGCGGCGGATTGACCGAGTCCATCGAACTGCGCTCGCGGGAATGGTGGTTCTCCGAACTGTCGGATCCTTGACCTCCGCGCTGACGGGCGCGCGTCGCGGTCTGCCGTTGTCGATGCCGTTGCCGCTACTCGTCGACAGTCGTGCGGCGGCCGGTGGGTTCGCGACGGACGACGCCATCGACGTGCGTAGGCGCGGGAGAGCGCTCCGTCGCTGGTGAAGGCGTGGGTCGACGGCCCGGGTCGCGCCGGGACGGCGGCCGCGCGCCGGGCCAGCCGCCGTGACGTCGACTCCCCCGGGCGGGGCTCCACTGCGGGCCCAGGGGTGCGGTAGCGGAAAGCGCACAGCCCATGACGCCCCATCCCAACGGCGCGGGACGGGTCCGTTTGGTCATTGTCGACGGACGCAACGTGGAGGTGATGCGTCGATGGACCGTGCCACCATTGGTGCTCAATTCCCGCCGATGTCGACATTCATGGAGCAATATCGTGGCTGCGCTTCCCCGATTGACCATACTGCTCTGCGATAGTGATGACGCCGCCGCGGGGCGGCTCTACCAGGAACTGACCTCCAGCCCGCTGGTGGAGCGGGTGACGGCGGTCGGAAGTCTCACTGACGCCGTTCGTGAGGCGGGCGCGGGCACTTTTGACGTGATCGTCGTCGATCCGCTCAGCACCGATCTGGTGCAGGCCGGCAGGTTCGCGCTCTCCCAGTCGGGCGAGGGGGCGGCCGTGGTGCTCTACGTCGACCTGGCGCGAGTGGAGGAACACGCGGTGACGTTCTACCACGGTGACCGGAGCCGCTTGCGGGATGCGTTCACACTCGACAAGCGGACGCCGCCGGAGATGCTGGCGGCGGAGACCGATGTGGTCCTGACCAACTGCCAGGCGTTCCGGCTGCTCGCCAGCAGCAGGTCCAAGGCGGACCGGCTCCTCGACGAGGTGCGCGACCGGGCGACCACCAGCGGCGACGACGAGTTGGAACGGCTTGTCGACGACGTCGACCAGGCACGGATCCTGGAACACGTGCGGCCCGACTCGGGTCTGGTGCGGCCGAAGGTCGCGAGCAACACCGTCTTCCTGTCGTACCGGTTCAAGGAGGAGGACGGGTTCGTCCGGGGCCTCAGCGGGTTGTTGGAGGACAACGGTTTCACCGTGATCACCGGCCGGGCCGCGGACGGGTACGTGGGAATGGCGGTACTGAACCGGATTCGGGAGTGCGAGTTCTTCGTCTCGTTAATGACCCGCTCCCGGCAATTCGCCGAGCCCGGAGAGAAGTTCGCGACCAGCGCCTGGTTGATCGAAGAGAAGGGAGCCGCCCTCGCGTTCAGCAAGTACATGGTGCTGCTGGTGGAGGAGGGGGTGGACGACATCGGCGGGCTGCACGGCGACTGGCAACGGCACGAGTTCACCCCTCCCACGTTCACCACGGCGGCTCGGGCCGCCGTGCAACAGTTGCGCAACCGCAGTGGTCGACCGGACTGAGCTCACCCCGGTGATATGCACCCCCTGGCGCAGGGATAGCCGTTCGGTTCGGATAATGCGGTCTGACGGCCGGTGGCGTTTGGCTTTTTGGTCTGCTAGTCCTGTCAAAATGGGTGCGGTGCTTACAGATCGTGAAACAACCCGGGCGCGAGCAAGCCATTGTCCTACGTCATTGCCCTACTATCAGGCCGACGGTAACTCTGACTTCGTCGGAGGACGTTGTGGCAGAGACGATCGGCGAGGCGGGCACGGGTGGCATCCTGCGAGCGCAGTCAGGTCCGACGAGTGACGCGACTCGGTGCCGGTCACCGCACTTCGAGTGTGAGCGACACCGCCGTGCCGCGCTGGCGGCCATCCATGCCGGTCAGCTGCCCCTCAAGTTCGCGTACGCCGGGAGTGCCGCCCACACCCACGACGCCTACGCCCGCACCGACGACTACCTGAGCATGCTGGCCTCCGCGCGCCACGAAGCCGAAGCCCTGCTCGCCGCCCAGACGCTGACGGCCGGGGCACTGGCCGTGGCGGAGATCGGCCCGGGTAACGGCAAGCGCAGCAGCGCCTTCCTCAATCGGCTGACCAGCCTCGGCCACCCCTGCCGGCGTTACCTCGCGTTGGACTTCAGTGCCACCCTGCTCGCCATCGCCTGTCACCGGTTGGCCCACTTCGCGGGTGGCCAGATGAGCGTTGACTCTCACGTGTGGGACATCGAGGCCGGCTCTTCCGAGGGGGTCGAGCGGTGGCGGCCCGGGCCCGACCCGGTGGTCGCCTGCCTGCTCGGGCACACCCTCGGCAACCTGGAATGCCCGACCGCCGCCCTGGCCAACATCCGGGCCTCACTGCGTCCGCGCGACGTGCTCGTGCTGAGTGTCGTGGTGGGTCGGCCGGACGAGCCGGCGGAGACGGTGCTCGCACCGTACCGGTGTCCGGAGTTCCGCGGCGCGGCCCTGGAACCGCTGCTCGCCGCCGGCCTGTCCGATGCCGACCTGGATTTCGTGCTGCGCTGGCGGGACGGGTCGGTGACCGGCGAGGCGGTGCTGCGCCGGCCCGGTGTCCTGGACGGCACACGGCTGCCGGCGGGCCATCGGATCCGCTGCTTCCAGTCCCGCAGGTTCAGCTATCCCGACGTCATTGCCGCCGTACGGGACGCAGGTTGGCGCATCCGGCACGCAGAGTTGGCGCCCGGAAGCCACCATTTGGTGATCACGGCGTCGCGAGGGTGAGGGAGTGGCGGACATGACCGAGCGAAAGGGGGCGCCTGAGAGGGTCACGCCCGCCGACCTGATCGACCGGGCGCGTCGGGCCAGCCTGTTCTATCGGGCCTCCTACGAGGGGACCGACCCCAACTGCGTGCGGCTACCCGGCGCGGCGACGGACGAGTTGGTGCAGGGCCTGGTCGCCGGGGTGCACGACGAGCTGTGCCAGATCGTCCCGTACACCACTGCCGATCGTCCCGCCGATCCGTTCTCCCGGGCGTTGTTCCGCCAGCTGGCGCAGCGCGCGACGGTACGCCGCATGTACCTCGTGCCGGGGGAGGACGTGGGCTCGGGGGAGATCGACAAGCAGTTGGCCGAGGACCGTGCGCACGATCTGGACGCGGTGATGGTGCCGGTGTTCATCGCCGGCGAACGCCCGTTGGTGCCGATGACCGACATGTGGCTGATCGACGGTCAGGTGGTGGTCCGGCAGGAGGTGGGCGGGGACGGCCTCGCGTCCTGGGTGGTCAGTGGCCATTCCGAGGAGGTGACCCGGGCCCGTCTCCTCTGGGACCGCCTGATGAGCCGGTCGTGCCTTCCGGACCGTGGCCGACCGCGCCGGCCCGGCCCGGAGCTGACCCGCTGGCTGCTCCAGTCGGCCAACATGCTGTACGCGATGGCGCCGATGTCCTGTGGACCGTCGCATCTGGACCGGACGAGCTGCTCCTGGTATCACCAGTCCTGGCAGTTCCTGCGCCTGTTCGACATGGTCAGCAGCCCGCAGTGGCACGCGGAGTTCTACGCCGGTCAGTTGGCCGAGGCGGTCCGTCGGGGCGCGCGCCGGGTGTTGATCAGCGGCACCGCCGACTACACCATCCTCGCCTTCCTCCTGGAGGCGGTGCGGTCGGCGCTCGGGGGCATTCCCGCCGACCTGGACGTGCACGTGCTCGACATGTGTCAGACGCCACTGCTGGCCTGCGACTGGTACGCCAAGCAGATCGGTGCCCGGGTCGAGGTGCACCAGGCCGACGTGACCTGTCCCGACGCGGTCGCCCGGCTCGTCGAGGGCGGCCGGTTCGACCTGGTGTTGGCCGACGCGTTCCTGACCCGGTTCAACCGCGCCTCGGCGGACGCGGTGATCAGTAGTTGGTCGGCGCTGCTGAATCCGGGCGGTTCGGTGATCACCACCGTCCGGCTGCACCCGGGCAACGAGTGGCCGAAGGACGAGGAGGAGCAGGACGGCCGCCACCGGGTGTCGGATCTCGTGGACGATTTCGAGCTGCGGTTCCGGGAGCGGGCCGCCGGCTGGCGTGGGCTGCTCTCGGTGGAGCTGGAGGAGCTTGCCGACGCCGCCCGCCGGTACGCGACACGGATGGCCAGCCACGACCTCGGTGACGCCGACGAGGTGCGGGCGGCGTTCGACCGCGGCGGCTTCCATGTGTCCGATTCGGACGTAAAGTCCGTCCACGGGGAGCTGGTCCGGACCCAATACCTCCGACTGCGCGTGGACCTGCCCTGCGACAGCGGGAGGACTGGCGGTTAGCATCAACATGTCGTGGTGATGTGGTAGACCCACGGTGATCGCCGAAGGGGGGGTCGGTGCCCGACTATTCACCCTGGTTGGCCGTCAAGGCTCTCGGCCCCAAGCCGGTCGCCTACGAGTTGCTCACCGCGGCCCACAAGGACCTCACCGCCCAGACCGCCATGCTCGACGAGCGGCCCGCCGCGCTGCGGGTCATCAGCGCGACGGCGGAGTTCCGCGACAGCGCGGGGCACGAGCTGGTCGTCCGGGTGGAGGCGATGGGGCACACCGCCGAGGTGCGGATCGCCGAGCACGTCGTGCGGACCACGACCGAGGGGGACGGGGCCCACGCGGTCACGCCGTTGGTGCTTGTCGCGTACGCCCTGCAGAAGGATCCGTTCGGTCTCCGCTGGCAGCCGCGGCGGATCGGGCACGCCGAGCCGCCCTCGGCCGAGGCGATGGAATACTACGCCCAGCTGGACCGGCTGACCGAGGGCTCCACCCAGGTGGAACGGCAACTCGAGGCCGGCCGGGACGTGCTGGTGA
The DNA here is from genome assembly GCF_043197875.1 of Micromonospora sp. NPDC048935. Taxonomy (NCBI): domain Bacteria; kingdom Bacillati; phylum Actinomycetota; class Actinomycetes; order Micromonosporales; family Micromonosporaceae; genus Micromonospora; species Micromonospora sp. NPDC048935. Next base: position 317,570 of record NZ_JBICTZ010000008.1, read on the forward strand.
TCGGCGAGCACGGCTGCGGGAAGTCGGCGCTGGTGGCCAACATCGCCGACAAGCGGCGCGCCGACGACGGTGTCGTGTGGCTCAACCTCGCCGATCCGGCGGACGGTCCAGAGTCGATCGTGCTGGCCCTGCTGGAGCAGGAACGGAGTCGCTCCGGCCGCTACCTGGTCGTCCTGGAGAACCTGCACGCGAACCCGCTGGTGCTCAACGAGTTGTTCGACTGTGTGACCCGGCTGCGCTCGGACTTCGGGCTCGAGGTGCAGGTCCTCGCGACGAGCTACAAGGTGGCGGGCCCCACCCTCGCTGGTGGCGAACCCACTCGTGAGCTGCGACAGGTTCTCGCCGAGGGTCGGCCGCTGGTCACCCAACTGCTTGTCGACAGCGGCATCGACGAGGCGCACTGGCAGACGATCCGACGCCTGGCACAGGATGACGTACACATCGCGTTGACGGCGATCCACCTCTACGGACGGCACGGCACCGTGCCCACCGAGGCGGACCTGGAGGCGTATTACACCCGGCAGGTGACGAGTGACGACCAGCGGGAGGTGCTCTACCGGGTGGCCTGCCTGGGTGTGCTGGAGCTGCAGATGGCCACCCGGGAGGCGGGTCCGCTGCGGCAGGCGCTCGACCGGTTGCGCGACGACGGCCTCATCTACCAGATCGACGGCGCCTACCTGATCGGCTCCCGCCGCCGGGCGCAACTGGTGATGAACCACGCCCGTCGGCACTGGGACGCCGATCGCCGGTGGAAGAGCCCGGAGCGCAACGTGTGGCTGCACCTGCAGCGCGGCGGGGAGCGCCTGATGAAGGCGACGTTGAGCCGGCTCGACCAGTTGGTCCCGCCGGACGCGGCGCGGACCGACACCCTGCACCTGCTCAGCACCTGGGAGACGCTGATCCGCCTCGGCAGGACGATGCGCAAACGCAACGGCGACGACAGGTCCTGGGGGGACAATTCCGGTGCCGCCGTCTTCGCCGCCAGCGCGTTGAACCAGCTCAACCACGTCGACTCCTGGTGGGAGATCGCCGGCGTGGTGCGTCCCCGGTGGAGCTACGAGGCACCCGGCTGCAAGCTGCCCGTGCCCGTGGGTGGTGTGACCGCCGACTACGAGGATTTCGAGGAGATCCAGCAGTCGATGGCCACGGAGGACGCCCTCCTCGGCGCGGCACCGCACCTGGCCGGCATGCGCGCCGAGGAGTTGGACACCGACCAGATGTACCGCAACTGGGTGCTCGGTCTCCTGCTCGGCTTCGAGGGTTCCGCGCCCGCCGTCCACCAGGACCAGAAACGAATCGACCTTCTCATCGGGGTGGCCCGCGAGGCCCAGCACGAGGACGGCTACTTCTACCCGGCGCGGGTGCCGTGGGTGACCGCCCGGGTGGTCCTCGGTCTCACCCAGGCCAACCTGCGCATGGACCACCCGGTGGTCCGGGACGCCTGCAACTGGCTCCTGCGGCAGGTGTCCGCGGGCGGACCGTTCGACAACTGGTGGCGCAGCGGCACCGGCACGTGGAACCGCGACGAGGCCACCACCGCCATGTGCCTCAGTGCGCTGGTACGCGCCGGAGTGTCGCCGACTCGACCGGAGATGGAGACCGCGCACGCCTGGCTGATGGGGCGCGAGGGGGAGTGGACCACCCCGGGGCGGGAGATCGACATGGCGCAGGCGCTGGAGGCGACGCTGCTCTGCACCGGAGCCGCCAACGGCACCCAGGAACACCTCAGGGCGCTGTTCCAGCGGATCGCCACCGAGAAGAACCCGACGCTGCTGTCCACCGCGCCCGAGGAGCGGCTGCGCGTTCCGTTCGTGGCGGCCCAACTCGCCGACATCGTGTGGCGGATCGTGCAGTTGGAGAGCCTGAAACTGTTCGGTCATGTCATCAACCAGGGTCGGCCCGAGCCGTCCGAGCCTCCGGAGGTGGCCGTGCTGCCGCAGACCGTCACGTCGTCCGTCAATGGGGCGACCCTGTCCCGTCGCAACCTGCGTGCCTGGCAGCGGGGGTGCGAGCAGATCGAGGGGACGATCCGCGAGCGGATCGCCAAGCGTGACGGGCCGATGCGGACGCCGGCGGTGGAAAAGGTGATCAATGAACAGTTGGACTACCGAGCCCAGCTCGCGGAGCTGACCAGCCGACTTGACGAGCATGCCGATCGAGAGTTGCTGGAGCGCATCGACGCGCTCGGGCGCCGGGTCTGCGGCGTCGCCTGGCCGGATCTGCCGTGGCCGGACGCGGGATCGGAGGCCGCCTCGTGAGCATCGCGGTGCCCGCGCCGTCGACGCTGAACTTCCTGGCCGGGCTCTTCGCCGGTGCCGGGATCAACATGCTCACGTCCGTCTCCACCGGCCCCGCGGGCACGGACGTCTCCACCGGCAAGATCGCGCTGGATTCGGCGCTCTGGGTGGTCGCCGCCGGCTTCCTGACCTGGGCGGCGCACCTGTTCCAGGCGGCCGAACGGGACGCCGACCTCTACATCGACCGTGACTTCAGCGAGCCCGAGAAGCAGGAGATCCGGCAGGAGTACCTGCGCCGGGCGTTGCGTCGCGCACGGTTGCCGTTGGTGATGACGGTTCTGGCGCTGGTGTGCGCCGTGCTCCTGTTGCCCGGTTTCATCCGCTGGAGCGGCGTACTGAGTGGTTGACGGCCGGGTTACTGCCCCGGTTGTCGGTGAATTGCCTGACAATTGCCGCCCAGGCTGGTCGATGTCCCTACTTCGTGGCAATCCTGGGGAACATGGCCGCCTCCCGCTCGCCGCTGTCGCGGCTGTTCACCGTGCTGCTCGCCGGCGTGCTGGCCGGGCTTGTCCTGGCAGTCGCCGCGCTCCCGGGCAACCTGCTGCTCGGGCTCGGCGCCCGCGCGGCGCTCGGGTCGTACGCCGCGCTGCCGGCGTCGCTGAAGACCCCGGCCACCCCGCAGCGCTCGTACCTCTACGCCAACGACGGCAAGACGCTGATCACCACGTTCTACGACGTGAACCGCACCGACGTCCCGTTGTCGGAGATCGCCCCGGTGATGCGGCAGGCGATCGTGGCGGCCGAGGACCGGCGCTTCTACGACCACGGTGGCGCGGACCTGCGCGGTCTCGCCCGAGCCCTGGTCGCCAACGTCAAGGGCGGCGGCACCGAGCAGGGCGGCTCGACGCTGACCATGCAGTACGTCCGTAACGTCCTCAAGACCGACCCCACCCGCACCGCCGAGGAACGCGCCGCCGCCACCGACCCCACCGTCGGTCGCAAGATCCAGGAGATCCGGTACGCGAGTGCGCTGGACAAGAACCTCGGCAAGGACGAGATCCTCGACCGGTACCTGAACATCGCCTACTTCGGCTCCGGCGCGTACGGGGTCGCGGCGGCCAGCCAGCGTTACTTCGGCAAGCCTCCGGCGCAGTTGACCCTCGCCGAGTCGGCCCTGCTCGCCGGCCTGGTGCAGTCCCCGGACGCGTACAGCCCGATCGACGGGAACAAGAACGACGCGCTGGCCCGCCGGTCGTACGTGCTGGACTCGATGGTCGCCACCGGTGCGATCACCGCCGCGCAGGCCGCCCAGGCCAAGGCGGAGCCGCTGGCCCTGCACCCGACCGCCCAGCCCAACGGCTGCACCGCCGTCTCCCAGGGCCACGACGACTGGGGTTACTTCTGTGACTACCTGCGGCGGTGGTGGGTCGCCCAGCCGGCGTTCGGGGCCACCGTCGCGGAGCGCGAACAGGCCCTGCGCTCCGGTGGCTACACCGTGGTCACCTCGCTCGACCCGAAGATCCAGGCCACCGCGCAGCAGCAGGCCACCAAGGTCTACGGGTACGGCAGCAAGCACGCCCTGCCGATCGCGGCGGTCCAGCCGGGCACCGGGCAGGTGTTGGCGATGGCGGTCAACCGGCACTACAGCCTGGCCGACAACCCGGCCGGGCAGTCGAACTATCCGAACACCGTCAACCCGCTGATCTCCGGCGGGGCCAGCGTCGACGGGTACCAGGCCGGTTCGACGTTCAAGCTGTTCACCATGCTCGCCGCGCTGGAGTCGGGCCGTACCCTCTCCACCGGCTTCGACGCGCCCGCCAAGCTACCCACCCGGTACGCCGCCGAGGGGCCGGGCAGTTGCGACGGCCACTGGTGCCCGGCCAACGCCAACCCGGACTGGATGGACGGGTACCGGATGATGTGGGACGGCTTCGGCCGCTCGGTGAACACCTACTTCGTCTGGTTGGCCGAGCAGGTCGGCCAGGACAAGGTGGTCGAGATGGCGCAGCGGCTCGGCATCACGTTCCGGGCCGACTCGGACGCCGCCTTCGCGAAGAACAACTCCGCGAACTGGGGTTCGTTCACCCTCGGCGTGGCCGCCACCACCCCGCTCGACCTGGCCAACGCGTACGCCACGGTGGCCGCCGAGGGCACCTACTGCACGCCGGTGCCGGTGCGCTCGGTGACCGCCGCGAGCGGCGAGAAGGTGCCGGTCGGGCAGCCCTCCTGCAAGCGGGTCCTCGACCCGGACGTCGCCCGTGCCGCGACCGACGCCGCGCGCTGTCCGGTGGGCCAGCAGTCGGCGTTCGGGCAGTGCAACGGTGGCACCGCGACCGGTGTGAACGACATCCTCGACGGCCGGCCGGTGGCCGGTAAGACGGGTAGCTCGGAGCAGAACTCCACCGAGACGTTCGTCGGCTTCACCCCGCAGGTCGCGGTGGCCGGCATCGCCGCCAACCCGGACGACCCGGCCGACGAGGTGGGCTCGGCGGTGCAGAGCAAGGTGATCGACGCGGTCGCCCGGGTGATCGCCACCGCCGTGCAGGGCCAGCCGGAGAAGGCGTTCGCCGCACCCAGCCACGAGTTGGCAGGCGACGCGCACCGCCCCGTGCAACGCCCCGCGGTCCCGGACCGCAGACAGCAGCCCACCACCGAGGATCCCCGCTCGGCGCTGCAACGCTGGCTCGACCGCCGCGGCTGACCGCCCGGCCCGCCCCCCGCGCCCCGCCCCCGCGATCTTGCACTTTCGGTCGCCGACAAGCACCCTTTTGCGCGCTTTTGTCGGGGCAGAAAGTGCAAGATCGCGGGGGCGGGGGTGGGGGTGGGGTGGGGTCAGCTTTTGCGGCGGCGGGGGCGGTAGCTGGCCAGGGTGGACGGTAGGCCACGGCGGATGATGCCGGCCCAGTCGGTGTCGCCGCGCAGCACCGCCGCAGCGGTGTTGCGGGCCTGTTCGATGGTGAAGTGCGGCGGCAGCATCAGCTCGGCCGGGTCGACCAGGGCGTTGATGACCACCGGCCGGTCGGCGGCGAACGCCCGCTCCCAGACGCCGGGCACCTGCTCCGGTGAGTCGACAAGCTCACCGTGCAGCCCGAGCACCTCCGCCCACCCGTGGTAGGCGATGTCCGGCAACTGCTGGCTGTCCGGGAACATCGGCGTCCCCTCGCTGGAACGTTGCTCCCAGCTCACGAACGCCAGATCCCGGTTGTTGAGCACCAGCACCACGAAGCGAGGATCGGCCCAACCGCGCCAGTACTTCGCCACGGTGATCAGCTCGTTGACGCCGTTCATCTGCATGGCGCCGTCGCCGATCAGCGCGACGAGCGGTCGGTCCGGGTGGGCGAACTTGGCGCTCAGCGCGTACGGCATGGCACCGCCCATGGACAGCAGGGTGCCGGACAGGCTGGCCACCATCCCGGGGCGGACCTGGAGGTGGCGGGCGTACCAGGCGGTGGTGGTGCCGCAGTCGACGGCGATCAGCACGTCGTCGGGCAGCCGGTCGTTGAGGGTGTGGAAGAGCAGTTGTGGGTTGACCGGGTCGGCGGTCTGCTCGGCCAGGTCGCGTTGCACACGACGCCACGCCGAAGTGGCCTCGGCGATCTCCGCCCGCCAGGCGGTCGGGCCGGGGCCGGGGCCCAGCTCGTCGAGCAACGCCCGCAACGTGGGGCGGGCGTCCCCGGTCAGGTTCACCTCGGTCGGGTAGCGCAGCCCGAGCTGGGTGCCGTCCAGGTCGATCTGCACCGCGCGGGCCTGCCCGGGTGGGGGGTAGAACTCCGAGTACGGCATGTTGCTGCCCACGATCAGCAGCCTGTCGCAGCCGGTCATCAACTGCCAGCTAGGCCGGGTGCCGAGCAGCCCGATCGCACCGGTGACCCAGGGTTCGCGATGGTCGACGACAGTGAAACCGAGCAGGGCGGTGGCCACCCCGGCGCCGAGCCGATCGGCGATCTCCCGGACCTCCTCCTGCGCGCCCAACGCGCCCTGCCCGACAAGCATGGCCACCCGCTGTCCACCGCCGAGCACTTCGGCGGCCCGGCGCAGGTCGGCCTCCGGCGGCACGGTGGGAGTGCTGCTCGGCACGTTGCTGGTCTGGTAGTAGCCGTGCGCGTGGGGTGGGTCCGGGATGGCCGGCTCGTCCTGGATGTCGAGGGGGAGGATCAGGGCGGTGACGGTACGCCGGGCCAACGCGGTGCGGCACGCCCGGTCGACCAGGTGGCGTACCTGCGCCGGGTGGTCGAGCTGGGCGAGGAACGCCGCCGCCACGTCCTTGTAGAGGGCGAGCAGGTCGACCTCCTGGTAGTAGCCGCCGCCCTCGGCGGTGGTCGCGGTGTGCCCGACCAGGGCGACCACCGGCTGGTGGTCGAGCTTGGCGTCGTACAGGCCGTTGAGCAGGTGGATCGCGCCCGGCCCGCTGGTCACCAGCGCGCAGCCCAGCGGCCCGCCGCCGTACTTGACGTGCGCCGACGCGGCGAAGCCCGCGGTCTCCTCGTGGCGGACCTGGATGAACTGGGTGCGCCCGTTGGTGCGTTGCAGCGCGGACGTGAGGCCGTTGATGCCGTCGCCGGGGTAGCCGAAGTAGCGGTGTACGCCCCAACTGAACAGTCGCGACACGATGTGGTCCGCGACGGTGGGGTGCCGGGGCAGAGCGCCGGCTTCGCCCGCTCCGGTGTGGTCTGCGCTCACCTGGCTGGTCCTTCCCGTCGGGTCCGGTAGTCCACCGTCGTTCCCCTTCTCCTCCGGACAAAACACCCCACCGGTGGGCATCGGTGGGCGAGGTGCGCCGTCCGGCAGAATCGTCGGGTGCCCGTCCACGAGATCACCGACCCCGACGACCACCGCATCGCCGACTACCGCGCGCTCACCGACGTCGAGCTGCGCACCCGCTGGGAGCCGCCGCACGGCCTGTTCATCGCCGAGGGTGAGCTGGTGCTGCGCCGGGCGTTGCGGGCCGGCTACCCGCCCCGGTCGTACCTGGTCGACGCCAAGCGCATCGACCAACTCGCCGACCTGGACACCGGCGACGCGCCGGTGTACGCCGCGACGCAGGACGTGCTGCAACGGGCCACCGGCTTCCACGTACACCGGGGGGTGCTGGCGTCGTTCCACCGCCGGCCGCTGCCGACGGCGGCCGAGGTGCTCGCCGCCGCGCGCCGGGTGGTGATCCTGGAGGACATCAACAACCACACCAATCTCGGTGCGATCTTCCGGGGCGCCGCCGCGCTCGGCATCGACGGAGTGCTGCTGTCGCCGACCTGCGCCGACCCGCTCTACCGGCGCAGTGTCCGGGTCAGCATGGGTGAGGTCTTCGCGGTCCCGTACGCCAAGTTCACCGGCTGGCCGGTGGGCCTGGAGCAGGTGCGGGAGGCCGGCTTCACGGTGCTGGCGTTGACCCCGGCGGCGGAGGCGTTGCCGATGCAGCGGCTCTCTCCGGAACAGCGGGCACGGGCGGCGCTGCTGTTCGGTGCCGAGGGGCCCGGGTTGACCGGCGCGGCGCAGAGCGCCAGTGACGTACGCGTGCGGCTCCCGATGCGACGCGGGGTGGATTCGCTGAACGTCGCCGCCGCAGCGGCTGTCGCCTTCTGGGAGCTGGGTCGCGACGATCCGCTCGACGAGAGCGATTAGTTCACTCCGGCTTGCATGCCCATGCGGTCTGTTGCATAATTTTCCCCGTGTCCAAGGTTCTCACCTCCCTGCCCTCCGGCGAACGTGTCGGCATCGCCTTCTCCGGCGGCCTCGACACCTCGGTCGCGGTCGCGTGGATGCGCGACAAGGGCGCCGTCCCCTGCGCCTACACCGCCGACATCGGCCAGTACGACGAGCCCGACATCGGCTCGGTGCCCGGCCGCGCCCTCAGCTACGGCGCCGAGCTGGCCCGACTCGTCGACTGCCGCGCCGCCCTCGTCGAGGAGGGTCTGGCGGCGTTGACCTGCGGGGCGTTCCACATCCGCTCGGGCGGACGGTCGTACTTCAACACCACCCCGCTCGGCCGGGCGGTCACCGGGACCCTGCTGGTGCGGGCGATGATCTCCGACGATGTCCAGATCTGGGGCGACGGCTCCACGTTCAAGGGCAACGACATCGAGCGGTTCTACCGGTACGGCCTGCTGGCCAACCCGATGCTGCGCATCTACAAGCCGTGGCTCGACACCGACTTCGTCACCGAACTGGGTGGGCGTAAGGAGATGTCGGAGTGGCTGCTCGAACGCGGGCTGCCCTACCGGGACAGCACCGAGAAGGCATACTCCACCGACGCCAACATCTGGGGCGCCACGCACGAGGCGAAGACCCTGGAGCACCTCGACACCGGCATCGAGACGGTCAACCCGATCATGGGCGTCCGGTTCTGGGACCCGGCGGTGGAGATCCCGACCGAGGACGTCACGATCGGCTTCGACCAGGGTCGCCCGGTGACGATCAACGGCAAGGAGTTCGGCAGCCCCGTCGACCTGGTGCTGGAGGCCAACGCGATCGGCGGCCGGCACGGCCTCGGCATGTCGGACCAGATCGAGAACCGGATCATCGAGGCCAAGAGCCGGGGCGTCTACGAGGCACCCGGGATGGCGCTGCTGCACGCCGCGTACGAGCGGCTGGTCAACGCCATCCACAACGAGGACACGCTGGCCAACTACCACAGCGAGGGCCGCCGACTGGGCCGGCTGATGTACGAGGGCCGCTGGCTGGACCCGCAGGCACTGATGCTGCGCGAGTCGTTGCAGCGCTGGGTCGGCACAGCGGTCACCGGCGAGGTGACGCTGCGGCTGCGCCGGGGCGAGGACTACTCGATCCTCGACACCACCGGCCCGGCCTTCAGCTACCACCCGGACAAGCTGTCGATGGAGCGTACCGAGGACTCGGCGTTCGGCCCGTCGGACCGGATCGGCCAGCTCACCATGCGCAACCTGGACATCGCCGACTCGCGGGCGAAGCTGGAGCAGTACGCCAACCTCGGCATGGTCGGCGGGGCGAGCCCGCAGCGGATGGTCGGCGCCGCGCAGGCGGCCTCCACCGGCCTGATCGGCGCGATGCCGCAGGGCGGCGCGGAGGCGATTGCCTCCCGGGGTGTCTCCTCCGGCGACGACGAGGCGCTCGACCGGGCCGCGATGGAGTTCGGCGTCGACTGAGTGACCCCCACGGCCCCTCCGTGACGTCGCCCGGCGAATGTCGAGATCCGGCGTCACGGAGGGTAGCGTGTCGGCCGTGTTCCCTACTGTGCGTGAGGTCCTCGCCCTGGGCCCCGTCCGCCACGGCGCACCGCGCGTGGTCGCCGGGGACGCCGGGCTGGACCGGCCGGTCCGCTGGGTGCACGTCGCCGAGGTGCCGGACATCGCCACCCTGCTCGGTGGTGGCGAGTTGGTGCTCACCACCGGCATCGGCCTACCCGGCGACGACGCCGGGCTCCGCGCGTTCATCGGGGACCTGGCCGACGTCGGTGTCTCCGGGCTCGTCGTCGAGTTGGGCCGCCGCTACGTCAGCGGCGTGCCCCGGGTCATGGTCGCCGCCGCCGAGCGGCGCGGCCTGCCCCTGGTGGAGCTGCGCCGGGCCACCCCGTTCGTGCGGATCACCGAGGCGGTGCACGCGCTGATCGTCGACGCGCAGCTCACCGAGCTGCGCGCCACCGAGGAGATCCACCAGCGGTTCAACGACCTGTCCGTCGAGGGCGGCGACGCCGCCGAGGTGATCCGGCAGGCCGCCGAGCTGTCCGGCTGCCCGGTGGTGTTGGAGAACCTGTCCCGGCAGGTGCTCGGGTACGACCCGGCGGGCGAGAGCGCCGAGCTGCTGCTCGACGGCTGGGAGCAGCACTCCCGGCGGGTCCGGCCGACCGGGCGCACCGCGTACGACCCGGACAACGGGTGGCTGGTCACCGCCGTGGGCGCGCGGGGGCAGGACTGGGGGCGACTGTTGCTGCGCTGGCCGGCAGGCGGCGACGTGCCCAGCGCCCAGCCCAGCGTGCCGACCGCCGGCCCGCCCACCCGGTTGACCATCCTGATCGAGCGGGCCGCGTCCACCCTCGCGCTGGGCCGACTGATCCGCCGCGACGCCGAAGGGCTGGAACGGCAGATCCACCGCACCCTGCTCACCGCACTCCTCGACCACTCCCGACCGGTGGACGAGGTCGCCCTGCGGGCGAAGGCGCTCGGCGTGGTGCTCGACCGTCGGCACCTGGTCGGCGTGATGGTCCGACACCGGGCCGAGGACCCGGCCGGGGAGACCGGCCCGGAGGCCGCGCAGGCCCGGCTGCGGGACCTGTCCGAGGCGGTCGGCCAGGCGCTGCGCGAGGCGAAGCTGACCGCGCTGACCAGCGCCGTCGACGACAATTCGGTGGGTGCGCTGCTGGCCCTGACCGACCCGGCCGCCGAGGACCGCGCGTTGTCCGCGTTCGCCGGCGCTCTTCGTCGGGTACGCCTCGACGCCGGCACCGGCCGACCGGGGCTCGGTGTCGAACCGGCTCGGGCCACCCCCGGCTCGGATGCGTCCCGCTCCCCGTCCGGCGCGGAGTCCTCCCGCGCGGCTCCCGGCGCCGATCCGTCCCGCCCGGCGTTCGGGGTGGAGGCCGTGCGGGTGGGTGTCGAGAGGGCCCGGGGTGTTGGCCCTGGTGCCGTGATCGTGGCCGCTGGATCGGGGGTGGGCACGTTGCGGGAGGCTCGCCGGTCACTTGTCGAGGCGCGGCAGATCGCCGAGGCGGCCACCCGGGATCGGCGTGACCTGGCGGTCTTCCGGCTGCCGCACGTCGGCCTGGCCGGGCTGCTGCACCTGCTGCGCGACGAGCCCCGGTTGCAGACCTTCGTGGAACGCGAACTCGGCGCCCTGCTCGACTACGACGCCCGCCACCCCCGGGAACGGCTGCTCGACACCCTGCGCACGTACCTGGAGCAGGGCCGCAACAAGTCCGCCGGTGCTGCCGCCGCCCACCTGTCCCGACCGGCCTTCTACGAACGCCTGGCCCGCATCGCCCGCATCCTCGACGTGGACCTCGACTCGGTGGAGGCCAGCCTCTCCCTACACGTAGCCCTGCTGGCCCTGGACGCAGTCCGCACCCCCTGACCCACCCCACAGTTGATCATGGAGTTCGGCCTGGTCAGGTGAGGGCGTTGAGGGCCTTGGCGTAGGTGGGGGGGATGTGGTTCGGGCCGCCGGGGGTGAAGACGTCCGAGTGGGCCACCGCGGACCAGGCTGTCTCCGGAACGGCTTCGACCAGGGCTCGGATCACCGGGGCGTCGCGCCACTGGGCCTGTTCGGCGAGCAGGCCGAGGGCCACCACCGACTCCTCGACCTCGCCCACGCACTCGAACGGCTTGTGCCCGTCGACGCCCAGCAGCTCGCGGTAGCCGGGGATCTGCGACTCGTCGGCGAGCAGGTCGCCGCCAAAGATGCCCACCACCCGCTCACGCGGCATGAAGGGTGCCATGGCCAGGAACACGAACCGGCACTTCGGACAGTCGCGGCACCAGCGCTCACTCGCGTCCCGCAGCTTGAACGCGGCGTTGCAACTGGTCACCACCTCGTCGTAGCGGGTGAACTCGGCGAACAGCCGGGCGATGTGCAGCTCGGACAGGGAGCGCAGCAGCGAGAAGTACGGGTCGGTCAGGCCCGCGTGCTCGGCCAGCGACGCCCGCAGCAGCCCCTCCGCCTCGACGCCCTTGGACCACTGGTGGTTGATCTCGTGACCGTCCCAGACCAGGTTCGGGTCGGACGCCGAGCGCTCGTTGGACATCACCACCGGGCCGAGCCCGTGCAGGACCGCGGTGGCCACCGCGATCAGCGAGTTGATCGCGGTGACCGGGATGTGCCCGTTCAGCGCGCCGGCCGCGTTCAGGTCGAACAGCACCGGGTCGATCCGCCGGCGGGCGGCGAGCGGGACCAGCCCGGACGCCTCGTTCACCGAGACGATCACGTGGTTCGGGTTGACCGAGAACGGCACCGGGTCCAGCCCGGCGCGGCGCAGCGCCTCCAGGCTGACGATCGAGTCCTTACCGCCGCCGACCGCCGAGAGCGGGCGCCGGTCGGAGTCGTCGTACACCCGGGGGGTCGCCGGTGTGCCGGCCGGCACCTTCGGACGCAGCCGCAACACGTGCGGCAGCTCGTTGCGGTACGCGTACTCGGCGAGGCCCTTGGTGTAGACGGCCGTGACGTAGTCGACGGTGGCCGCGCCCAGCGGCGCCGGCAGCACGAGCCGGGGCGGGGCGGCGGTCTTGTAGTAACTGACCCCGGCGACCAGGTGCAGCACCTCCAGCACCCGGCCGAGGGTCGCCACCGTCTCGTCCGAGGGCGGCTCCGCCGGCAGCGGGAGGGTGATCACCTCGGTGAACCGCTGCTCACCGGCCGGGCCGGTCAGGGCGTAGTCGAACAACACCTCGCCGGTGGCGAAGTCGATCGAGTAGGACGGGAAGGTGAAGGCGTCCATCCGCCGGAGCTGCTCGTTGGGCACACGCCATACTAGGCCCTGGTTCGTCCGGCCGTGTCCGGACCGGGCCCGCCCTGCCGCCGCCGCGACCCCCGAGGAGAGCCCAGTGCGCCTGTCTGACCTGCGCGGACGTACCGTCGCCGTCTGGGGGACCGGCCGGGAGGGCCGGGCCGCTGTGACGGCTATCGCCGCGCACGGCCCCGCCGAGCTGGTCGCCGTCGACGACAGCGCCAACTTCCTGTCGCTGCCCTGGGACGGCCCGCTGGCCGAGGCGGCGCCACTGGTCACCGGCGAGGCGGGATTCGTTCGGCTCGCCGCCGCCGACGTGGTGGTCCGCTCCCCGGGCGTGCCGCAGACCCACCCGTGGCTCGTCGAACTGCGCCGACGCGGCGTCCTGGTCACCCAGGGCACCGCGCTGTGGATGGCCGACCACGCCGCGCGCACCGTCGGGGTCACCGGCAGCAAGGGCAAGAGCACCACCTCCAGCCTGATCAGCCACCTGCTCACCGCGCTGGGCCGGCCGAACGTCTTCGGCGGCAACATCGGGGTGCCGACCCTCGACCTGCCGGAGGCGGAGCTGTACGTGCTGGAGCTGTCCAGCTACCAGTGCAGCGACCTCACCGACTCGCCCCGGGTGGCGGTGGTCACCGCGCTCTTCCCCGAGCACCTGGACGCGCACGGCGGGGAGCGGGAGTACTACCGCGACAAGCTCAACCTGCTGGCCCACGACCCGCAGACGATCGTGGTCAACGGCGGCGATCCCCGGCTCGCCGCCGAGCTGGGGGACCTGCCGGCGGTCCGGGCCGGTCGACCCGACACCACCCACGTCGCGGCCGGCATCGACGGTACGCCCTGGTTCCACCTCGCTGACCAGCCGCTCTTCCCGCGTGCCGTGCTGCCGCTGGTCGGCCGGCACAACGAGGGCAACCTGTGCGTGGCCCTCGCCGTGCTCGACGCGCTCGGCATCGACGTGGTGGCCGCCAAGGACCACCTCGCCGTCGCGGTCGCCGAGTTCCAGGGCCTGGCCCACCGGCTCACCGAGATCACCGACCCGTCCGGGTTGACCTTCGTCGACGACACGCTGGCCACCAGTCCGTACGCGGCCATGCACGCCATCGACGCGTACGACGGGCGGCCGCTGACGGTCATCGTCGGGGGCAACGACCGGGGTCTGGACTACAGCCCGCTGGCCGAGCACCTGGCCGAGCGGGAGCTGACCGTGATCGGGATCCCGGACAGCGGACCGCGCATCGTCGAGGTGCTCGCCGGCCTGCCCAAGGTGCGTACCGAACTGGTCGAGGACCTGGTGGACGCGGTCCGGCTGTCCCGCGAGGTGACCCCGGCGGGTGGGGTGGTGCTGCTGTCCCCGGCCGCGCCCAGCTACGGCCGGTTCCGCAACTTCGAGCACCGCTCCGAGGTCTTCGCCCAGGCCGTCGCCGACACCGCCGGCTGAGCCGGCTGTGCGGGTGCCGCCGGCTGAGGCCGGCTGGGCCGACGCCGCCGGCTGAGCCCGGCTGTTCTGGTGTCACCGGCGGTCAGCGTGCGGGCAGCCGGGAGTGCAGGGCGCGCATCGAGCGGATCGCCGAGCGGATCTCCTGGAGGTAGCGGCCCGGCGTGAGCGTCTGCTCGGGTAGCACCGCCAGGTCGGCCAGCGCCGGGTCCACGCCGACCGTGTCGATGCCACACCCGTACGGCAGGGCCAGGGTACGCAGCGCGTCGCAGTGCTGGAACGGCACGTAGATCGGCGCGGTGACCATCAGGATCTCGTCGCCCGGGGCGACCCGTGCGTGCTCGGCCCAGAACCGCTGCGTGTCGGCGGTGTGGGCGCGCCGCCGATCCGGTTCGCCAGACGGCGCGGCCACCACCCGTACCGGCGGCAGGCCCGTCGGGCGGTAGGTCCGCGACGACCAGGAGTGGTGCGGGTGGCCGGCGTCGACGCCGGCCCGCTCTGCCGGGGCGGTCACCCCGAACACCCGCCGGACCGCCGATTCCAACACGTCCACCTCGGTGTCGTCGGCGGGCAGGCCGGCACCGGCCAGCGTGCGCCGCTCCCAGTCCGACAGCGGCCGGAAACTACCCAGCACGGCGACCTCGCCGGTCACCCGCAGACCCCCGCGCAGCAGGTGCGCGGCGTAGGCGACCCGGCGCACGCAGGCGTGCCCCAGGCCACCGAGGACGACCAGGTGGGCGTACGCCGGTCGGGTCGGCGGCACCGGCCGGACCAGGCCGAGGGCGGCCGCCGCGGCGAGCACCAGCTCGGCGGTGTCGGGGTCGAGGTCCGGCTCCCGGGCCTCGGGCCGTTCCCGGCCGCCCCGGAAGTCCCAGTGCGTCGCCGAGAACTCGTCGAGAAACCGCAGCACCTCGGCCAGGTCACCGTCGGGCCAGGTGCCGCCGAAACGGGCGACCAGGCCGCGGATCGGGTCCGCGCCGACCCACCGGGCGACGCCGGCCGCCGGGTCGTCCGGCGCACCCACGGGCAGCGGTACGGGCAGCTCGGGCACCGCAGGATCGTACCGGGGCACTGTTGTCGTCCCGTCGTACGCTGGCCTCAACCGGCGCCCGGGAGGTACGTCGATGTCCGATCTGCTCCGTCGACCCCGCGTCGGTCGGATCGCCGCCGCGGGTGGATTCGTCCGGCTGTTGGCGCACACCGACCCGGTCGCGCTTGTCGGCATCCTGATCTCGATCTCGCTCTCCGTGACGTTGGACCTGACCAACGCGGCGACCGGCGTGGAGTCGCTGCTCGCCGGGTTGATGGGGACCACCATCTCGCTGCTTGTCGACTCGCTGGCCCGTGCCGAGCGCCGCTTCCACCTGCGCACCCTGCTGGAGGGGCCGCACTGGCTGGTGCACGCGGTGCCGGAGGTGGTCACCGGCACCCGGGAAGCGGTCGAGCGGCATCCCGGCACCCGGGTCGCCGACGAGGCCCGGCGTCGCTTCGAGCGGTTTCGGGCCGACACCGACCAACTGCGGGTGGGGCGGATCATCCGACCCGGCGGCGACTGTCAGGACCTGCTCGGCGGCACCCGCGAGTGCGTACGGCGGCTGGACGCGGTGACGAACGTGATGCCGAGGGCCAGCGGCGAACTGAGCTGGTGGCGTGGCGAGATCGGCCGGCACTACTGGGCGGCGAACACCGAGGCGTTGGCCCGGGGCGTACGGATCACCCGGGTGTTCCTGCACGCCGGCCTGACCGACGAGCTGACCGCGTTGGTGCGGGCCCAACAACAGGCCGGGGTGCGGGTGGGCCTGTTGCCGTGGGGCGTGGTCGATGCCTCCCGGCACGTCAACCTGACCCTGTGGGACGGCACGGCCTGCTGGGAGGGCCGCATGAGCGCGCACGGCGAGATCACCGAGAACCAGTTCTCGGTGAACGCCGGTGACCTGGCCCGGCTGACCGACGTCTTCGAGGTCTGCGTCGAGGCGGCGACCTTCCTCGACTGAGGACGACGTCGACCGACCGCGACGGGAGGGCTGGCCGCCGATGACCGTGCAGGCCGTACTGCTGGTTACCGCGGTGGTGTGGGCGGTCAGCCTGATCCGGTCGGTGCGAATGCGCGCGCTGGTCTACAGTCTCCCGCTGCCGATGACGCTGGCACTGGTCGGCACCGGTCACCGGGTGCAGGGGGCGCAACTGCTCGGGGTGCTCGGCCTCAACCTGTTCTTCGTCGTCGTGGCGGTCACGCACCACCTGTGGCGCTGGCCGATTCTGATCGCCGACGCCGCCGGGATCATCGGGTACGTGGCACTCAGCGCGGGTCTGCTCGCCGTACCGGTGCCCTTCTGGCCCACGCTGGCCGGCACCGTGGCGCTCTGGGCGGTGACGATGCTGCTGCTGCGCCGACAACACCCAGCGCCGACAGCACCGCCGACAGCACCGCCGCCGGTGGCAGAGGCGGGGCCGCGAACCCGGCTGCCGGCGGCGGTCAAGCTCCTGGTGATCCTGCTGGGTGCGACGCTCACCGGGCTGCTCGGCGAGCTGTTGCGCGCGATGGTGGTGACCTTCCCGTACTCCGGGGTGCTGGTGGCCATCGAGAGCCGCCGCGACCTGGTGGCGTTCACCCGGCACTTCGCCCGCAACAGCCTGGCACTTGTCGGCTTCCTGGCGGCGTACCACGTCTGGCAGGACACCTCGACGGCCGCCGCAATGGCGGCCGGCTGGGTGGCTTTCGCGGTGCTGGCGGTGGCGCTGCACGCGGCGGCGGCCAGCGGCGCGGCGCGGCGTCGCGCGGCGCTGCCGGCCGCCGACCGTGCGGGCCCACCGGGCGCGGAGCGGGGACGGTGGGAGCATGACCCGCCCACCGATCGTGTCCGAGAATGAACATCAAGTGCAGTGCGCGCCGGCTCGGCACCGACGCGCCGAGCCGGTCTGTCCTCAGATCGCGAGGGCCCCGCCGTCCACGGGGAGGAGCACGCCGTGGATGTGTGACGCCTCCGCACTGGCGAGGAAGATCACCGCCGCGGCGGTGTCCTGCACGGTCCCCGTGCGCCTGTCCGGGTTGCCCTGGGCGAGCTTCTCCAGGATGGGGCGAAGGTCTTCGTTGCTCTCGGTGATGGTGGGTCCGGGGGCGACGGTGTTCACCCGCACACCGTCAGCGGCCAACTCCGCGGCCCACGACCTGGTCAGTGAGTGCAGGGCCGCCTTGCTGGCACCGTACAGCGACGTGAACTTGATTCCGTCCACGCCGCCGATCGAGCCGATGTTGATCACCGAGCCGCCGCCGTGCTCCACCATGGCGGGCACCAGGGCTGCCGTCAGGAGGTACGGGGCCTTGATGTTGATCTCCAACACCTGGTCGATCTGTTCCTCGCTCGACTCCGTCACGGGGTGCGGCGGCACGAGAAAGGCCGCGTTGTTGACCAGGATGTCGATCGGTCGACCCGCCAGGGCCGTCGCCTCCTGTGCGAGGCGGCGGACGGCGGAGCCACCCGCAGAGAGGTCTGCCTCGACGAAGTGGGCGATGCCGCCCTCCGCGGCGATGCCGTCGACGATCTGAGCACCCTGCTCCGAGCCAAGTCCGGTCACGACGACGACGGCGCCCTCGCGGGCCATCGCCTCCGCCACGCCGCGCCCAATTCCGCTCGTCGAGCCGGTGACAAGTGCAGCACGCCCTTTGAGGCGATTCATGGCAGTCCCTCCAGTTGTGGCGGTGATGTCGATGGACGCGGAACGGCTAACCCTCTCGTCGAACCGATCCAATGTTGCTTGCTCAAGCAAGTGTACGCCGCCGCCGGTGTGGCGCCCCTCGCCGCGATCGTGCTCGCTTCTGGTGCCGCGTACCGGGTGATCGCGCCAAATCCAGGAAAGAGTCCCCCGTCTCGGGCCGGAGGGCACGACAACCGGGATCGAGGGCGATCATGGCCGCGGGCGGCGCGCGCCGGCGGTCAGGTGGTGGGGAACAGGCGGGCGTGCAGGGCCGCCGGGTCGGTGACCTCGGGCAGGTCGCGGGCGGCGAGCCAGGCTGCGGCGGCCGCACCGTCGCCGGCGGTACGCAGGGGCGCGTCCGGCCAGTGTCGGGCGATCTCGGCCCGGACGGCGGTGGCCAGCGGGGTGTCCGCGGTGAGGAGGCCGCCGCCGAGCACGACGGGTGTCGTCGCGTCGGCGGGGCGGATTCGGCCCACGCTCTCGGCGAGATGGGTCGCGGCCTCGCGGATGAGGGCGACGGCGACGGGTTCGCCCTGGCCGGCGGCGGTGACGACGAGTGGCGCGAGTTGGGCCAGCTCGATGGGTGCTCGTCGGGTGACGGTCTGGATGACGGCGTCCACGGTGGCGCGGGGGCGGGCGGCGATCTCGGCGCTGCCCAGCAGGTTGGTGAGCACCGCCGTGGCCAGTGCCCCGGGCCTGCGGCCGACGTCCAGGTCGGCGAGTAGTCGGCGTACCGCCTCACGGCCGAGCCAGAAGCCCGAGCCGGTGTCGCCGAGGAGCCAGCCGTGACCGTCGGCGATCCGGTCGAGCCGTAGGTCGTGGACCTGTGCGGTGATCGCGCCGGTGCCGGCGATGAGCACGGTGCCGTCCGGTGCGGCGCTGCCGGAGGCGTAGGCGACCAGGGCGTCGCCGTGCACCGCGTACGGGCAGCGGAGGCCGGCGTCGTGCCAGGCCCGGTCGAAGGCGGCCCGGCCGGCGGGGTCGGCGAGCAGCCGGCCGGCTCCGGCGAGCCCGATGGTGCCGGCGACCACGCGTGTCGGGTCGAGATCGGCGAGCGCCTCGCGCAGCGCGGTCAGGAGTTCGGCGGCGGCGCGTTCGGCGCCGTGACTCGTGGGGTTGCCACCGCCGGCGCGGCCGGTGCCGACACGGTGCCCGGTGAGGGTCAGGGCGGTCGCCCGGGTGGACGTGCCGCCGACATCGAGACCGATCACGAGGGTGTCGGACATCGGCACGGAGCCTCCTTGGTTGGTACGGCGATCGGGCCTGTTCATGCTGGTCGGCGGCGTGTTGCGGGGCAAGTTCCGGCGGGCGCAGCGGGTTGTGCGCCAGGTAACAGTTTGAAAACTTCGCCCACAGTCTTGACACAGAGGGCCGTTCAGTAAGAACTTTTACCACTAACAGTTAACAAGCTTTTCGGAAAGGTGAGCCGACACATGGTTGATCACGAGGTGGACACCGCCGCGGGGACCGCGGTGGTCGACGCCGACGCGATCGATCGAAGGATCTCCGCCTCCGACGGGGTGCTGGCCCGGGTCCGCAACGGGCTCGGCGAGTTGACCGGCGCCCTGCGGCGGGTCGCCGAGCACGTGCTGAGCGACCCGGAGGCCGCTGCCCGATCCACAATCGTCGAGTTGGCCGAGCGCAGCGGCACCTCACCGGCGACCATCACCCGCTTCTGCCGGGCGATGGGCTTCGAGGGGTACGCCGACCTGCGGCTGGGCATCGCCTCCGAGACCGGTCGGGCCCGCTCTGCCGGTTGGACCGTCGACATCGGACGCGAGATCCAGCCGAGCGACCCGCTCGCCCGGGTGCTCGACCAGATCATGGCCGCCGACACCCGGGCCATGCACGACACCGCCACCCTGCTCGACCTCGGCGAGGTGGAGCGCGCGGCAGTGGCGATCGCCGGGGCCAGCCGGGTCAACATCTTCGGCGCCAGCGGCAGCGCGCTCGTCGGCGAGGAGATGCAGTTCAGCCTGCACCGCATCGGCGTGGCCGCGTGGGCGTGGAACGACGTGCACGAGGGGCTGGCCAGCGCCGCGTTGCTGCGCGCCGGCGACGTGGCGCTCGGCATCTCGCACACCGGGCAGACCCGGGAGACGATCGAGATGCTCGCCGAGGCGGGCAGCCGGGGCGCGACCACGCTCGCGCTCACCGGTTTCCCGCGCTCACCGCTGGCCGAGCTGGCCGACATCGTGCTGCTCACGGCCAGCCAGGCGACCACCTTCCGGCCGGACGCGCTCTCCGCCCGACACCCCCAGTTGGTGGTGCTCGACCTGCTCTACATCGCCGTCGCCCAACGTACGCACGACCGCGCCCACGCGGCCTTCCGGCGCACCGCGCAGGCCGTCGACGGGCACAAGGCCGCGAAAGGGGTCCTGTCATGATCAGTGCCCAGGGGTACGCGGACGCCGTCCGCCCGGTGCTCGACCGACTGCTCGACTCGGAGGCCGACGGGATCACCCGGGCCGCCGACCTGATCGCCGACAGCCTGCGCGACGGTGGGGTGCTCCAGGCGTTCGGCGCCGGGCACTCCGAGGCGTTCGCCGCCGAGCTGGTGGCCCGGGCCGGCGGGTTGGTCCCCACCAACCGGCTCTCGGTACGGGACCTGGTGCTGCACGGTGACGCCCCGCGTGACGTGCTCGCCGACCCGAAGCTGGAACGCGACCCCTCCATCGCCCACCAGATCTACGCGCTCGCGGCACCCCAGCCGCGCGACGTGTTCGTGGTGGCGTCCCAGTCCGGCATCAACGGCTCGGTGGTCGAGCTGGCGGCGCTGGTCACCGAGCGCGGTCATCCGTTGATCGCGGTCACCTCGGTCGAGCACACGGCACGGGTGGCGCCACGGCACCCGTCCGGTCAGCGGCTCGCCGACCTCGCCGACGTCGTGCTGGACAACGGCGCGCCGTACGGTGACGCACTGCTGCCGCTCGAGGGCGGCGGCGCGGTCTGTGCGGTCTCCTCGGTCACCACGGCGCTGCTGGCGCAGCTGCTGACCGCGGAGGTCGTGCGACGGTTCCACCAGGCCGGAGAGGTGCCCCCTATCTACCTCTCCGCCAACGTCCCCGGCGGGGACGAGCACAACATCGCCCTCGAGTCGCGGTACGCCGGGCGTCTCCGGCGTACCGCCTGACCCGAATTTCCCAAGGAGAGACGACGATGTCGATTACCCCCGAACACCCGGCCGCACTCGACCGTCGCACGGTGCTGCGTCGCGCCGCCGCCGTGGGCATGCTCGCCACTCCGGCCATCGGCCTGCTCAGCGCCTGTGCGACGAGCGGCGGCGACAAGGAGACCGAGCAGGTCGCCGGTGGCACCAAGAGCGAGAAGAACCCGCTGGGCGTCAAGGAGGACGCCCCGATCGAGGTGATCATCTTCAACGGCGGTTACGGCGAGAAGTACGCCACCGACGTGCACGAGCCGCTCTACAAGACGGCCTTCCCCAAGTCCGAGGTCAAGCACCAGGCGACCCAGGCGGTCTCCACGGTGCTCCAGCCGCGGTTCGCCGGCGGCAACCCGCCGGAGTTCGTCAACAACTCGGGCGAGAAGTTCCTCGACTTCGGTGCGCTCGTCAACGACGGCCAGCTCCAGGACCTCACCGAGCTGTGGGACGCGCCGTCGGTCGACGACCCGAGCAAGAAGGTCCGCGACACCGTCATCCCGGGCATCGTCGAGCAGGGCATGTTCAACACCGCCGACGGGGGGCGCAAGCCGTTCGTCCTGTACTACGTCTCGACGGTCTACGGCATCTGGTACTCCGGCAAGCTCTTCAAGGACAACGGTTGGACGGCGCCCACCAACTGGGAGCAGTTCAAGGCGCTGTGCGAGCAGATCAAGGCCAAGGGCATCACCCCGTACGGCTACGCCGGGTCGAACGCGGCCTACTACCAGTGGAACGTGATCCTCACGCAGGCCGCGAAGATCGGCGGCACCGATGTCCTGAAGAACATCGACAACCTGGAGGACGGCGCCTGGAAGCAGGACGCCGTCAAGCAGGCCGCGGAGGCGTGGGCCGAGATCGGCGCGAAGTACTCGGACAAGAGCTTCGAGGGGCTCAAGCACACCGACGTGCAGCTTCGGCAGAACCAGGGCAAGGTCGCCTTCTACCCCTCCGGTGACTGGCTGGAGAACGAGCAGAAGAAGGACACGCCGGCGGGCTTCACCTACCAGCTCATGCCGGTGCCCGGCCTCACCGCGACGGACAAGCTGCCGGCGACCGCTATCCGGGCGGCCGGTGGCGAGGGATACTTCGTCTCGTCCAAGAGCAAGAACCCGCGTGGCGGGATGGAGTACATGCGCCAGATGCTCTCCAAGGCGGGCGCCCGGGGCTTCACCGAGACCGTCGGTGCGGCCACGGTGGTGCCGGCCGGCAGCGAGGGCTTCCAGTTCCCGCCGGGTGTCGCCAGCGCGCAGGCCGCGCTGAAGGCGGCCGGCAAGGACGTGTTCAACATGCTCTTCGACAACTGGTACAAGGAGCTCGACACGGAGGCGCGGGCCGCCACCAACGAGCTGATGTTCGGCCGGATCAACGCGGACGCCTTCGTGGAGCGGATCCAGAAGCGCGCCGACGCCATCAAGAAGGATTCCTCCGTCACCAAGTTCAAGCGCTGATCGGAGCGTAGGGGTCATGCGGCACGGCAAGTACCCATTCGTGATCGGGTTCCTCTTTCTCCCGGTCACGCTGTACGTGACCTTCGTGATCTGGCCGTACGCGCAGGCGTTCCAGATCTCGATGACCAACTGGCGGGGGCTGTCGGCCCCGCAGTGGGTGGGCTTCGACAACTACCGGAGGTTGCTCGACGACGGCACCTTCTGGAAGGCGGTCCAGCACCACGGCGTACTGCTGCTTGCCCTGCCGCTGATCACCATCGCGATCGCACTGTTCTTCGCCTTCCTGCTCAACGTGGGCGGCAAGAGCAGTGGCGGCCAACGTCAGGGGGTCTGGGGGGCGAAGTTCTACCGGGTGGTGTTCTTCTTCCCCCAGGTCCTGGCGGTGGCCATCATCGCGGTGCTGTTCCAGATGGTGTACCGGCCGAACGAGTCCGGCCTGATCAACGGCGTGTTGATGAAGTTCGGCCTGGACCCGGTGTTCTTCCTGGTCAAGCCGAGCCTGGCCCTGTGGTCGATCATCGCGGTGCTGGTCTGGCAGGCGGTCGGCTTCTACGTGGTGCTGTTCTCCGCCGGGATGGCCTCCATCCCGGGTGAGATCTACGAGGCCGCCGAGATGGACGGGGCGAGCAGGGTGACGCTGTTCTTCCGGGTCACCCTGCCGCTGCTCTGGGACACCCTCCAGGTGGCCTGGGTGTACCTCGGCATCGCGGCGTTCGACGCGTTCGCCATCGTGGCGGTGCTCTCGGTGGACGGTGGCGGCCCGGACGGCGCCACCACCGTCCTGGCGATGGAGATCTACCGCAACGCGTTCGTCTACTCGAAGTACGGTTACGCCTCGGCGATGGGCGTGGCGCTGTTCTTCCTCACCCTCACGTTCGCGGCGCTGACGCTGCGGCTCACCAAGCGGGAAAGCGTGGAGTACTGATGAACCCGCAGTCGACGCTGCCGCCGACACCGGCGGCGCTACCGCCGAAGACCAGCGACCCGAAGGCCACCGGTGGGCAGGGAGGCCGGAGCCCCCGCTCGGAGGTACGGCTCTTCGCGGGTCTGGGGCACATCGCACTCGCCGTGTGGGCGGTGATCGTGATCGTGCCGATCCTGTGGACCTTCCTCGCCGCGTTCAAGAACACCACCGAGATCTTCAGCAGCCCGTGGACGCTCCCGGCGGAGCTGCGCTGGGAGAACTTCGGTCGGGCCTGGACCAAGGCGAACGTGGGCCGGTACTTCCTCAACAGCGTCATCGTGGTCGGGTGCGGCACGTTCCTCACCATGCTGCTCGGCTCGATGGCCGCGTACGTGCTGGCCCGCTACCGGTTCTGGGGCAACCGGGCGGTCTACTACCTGTTCGTCTCCGGGCTGGCCTTCCCGGTCTTCCTGGCCCTGGTGCCGCTCTTCTTCGTGGTGAAACAGCTACACCTGTTGGACAGCCACCTCGGGTTGGTGCTGGTCTACAGCGCGTACTCGTTGCCGTTCACGGTGTTCTTCCTGGCCGCGTTCTTCAAGACCCTGCCGACGTCGGTCGCCGAGGCGGGGATGATCGACGGCTGTGGGCACACCCGGCTGTTCTTCCAGGTGATGATGCCGATGGCGAAGCCGGGCCTGATCAGCGTGGCGATCTTCAACATCATCGGTCAGTGGGCGCAGTACCAGTTGCCCCTGGTGTTGCTCTCCAGCAAGGACAAGTGGGTGCTCACCCAGGGCATCGCGGAGATCTCGGTGAACGCCGGCTACGAGGCGGACTGGTCCGGGTTGTTCGCCGCGCTGACCCTCGCCATCCTCCCGATGATCATCGTGTACGCGGTCTTCCAGCGTCAGATCCAGGCCGGCCTCACCTCCGGCGCCGTCAAGTAGCCGGTCACCTCGGGCGCTCGTCTGCCTGACTGTGCCAGGAGTGCCACAGCGCGGCGTACGCCCCGCCGGCAGCCACCAGGTCGTCGTGGCTGCCGATCTCGGTGATCCGGCCGTCGGCCAGCACGGCGACCCGGTCGGCGTCGTGCGCGGTGTTGAGCCGGTGCGCGATCGCGATGACCGTCCGCCCAACCAGCACGGCGGCCAGCGCCCGCTCGGTACGACGGGCGGTGCTCGGGTCGAGCGCGGCGGTCGCCTCGTCGAGGATCAGCGTGTGCGGGTCGGCGAGCACCAGCCGGGCCAGCGCGAGCTGCTGTGCCTCGGCCGCGCCGAGCTGCCGGGCCCCGTCGCCGAGCTGGGTGTCCAGACCGTCGGGCAGGTGGGCGAACCAGTCGGCACCCACGGTGACAAGCGCGGCGCGCATCTGCTCGTCCGACGCGTCCGGTGCGGCGAAGGACAGGTTGTCGCGCACCGAGCCCATGAAGACGTGGTGCTCCTGCGTGACCAGGGCGATCCGTCGCCGACGTTCGGCGGGGTCGAGGTCGGTGACCGGGCAGCCACCGATGCTGACCACGCCGTGGCGTGGCGCGTCGATCCCGGCCAGCAGCCGGGCCAGGGTGGACTTGCCGGCACCCGACGGACCCACGACGGCCAGCCGCTCACCCGGCTGCACCTCCAGGTCGATGCCGTGCAGCACGTCCGGCCCACCGGAGTAGGAGAACCGCGCCCCGCTGACGACGACCCGCTCGCCCCGCGAGGTGACCGCCCGACCGGGCGCCTCCGGCGGGACCATGCCGACGCCGAGCACCCGGGCGTACGACGCGAAGCCGCGCTGCGCCTGCTCGGTCCACTGCAACAGCCGGTCCATCGGGTCGATCGCCTGTTGCAGGTAGAGCGCGGCGGCGACCACCGCGCCGAGCGAGACCACCTCCCGGGAGAGCAGGTAGCCGCCGACGAGCAGCACCAGGGCGATCGGCAGCGGATAGCTGGCCTCGACGACCGAGAAGTACACCGTCCGCAGCGCCAGGGTCGCCCGCCGGGCCTGCCACAGCCGGGTGATCCGGCCGGTGCCGTGCCGGACCCGCTCGTCGGTCAGCCGCAGCGCCTCCACGGTGCGGGCGCCCTCGGCGGTGGTGGTGAGCGTCTCGGTCAACTCGGCCGCCGCCGCGCCCTCGGCGAGGTACGCGGGACTGGCCCGCCGCAGATACCACCTGGTGGTCGCCACGATCGACGGGAGCCCGGCCAACGCCGTCAGGCCGAGCAGCGGATGCAGCAGGAAGACCGCCCCGAACAGCAACGTCAACTGCACGGACGCGATGACGATGGTGGGCACCACGTTGCGCACGGTGGTCCCGACCGTCGCCACGTCGACCGAGCTGCGGGTGGCCAGGTCGCCGGAACCGGCACGCTCGACGACCGACACCGGCAGGCCGAGGGTGCGGGAGACGAACTCCTCGCGCAGCTCGGCGACGGCCCGTTCACCGAAGCGGTGGCCGGCGTACTGGGCGTAGCGGGAGAGCAGCGCACTGACCAGGACGCAGCCGGCGATGGCCAGCGCCAGCCGGTCCACGGTGGCCACGCCGGCACCGGCGGTGACCCGGTCGACGATGGTGCCCAGCAGCCACGGCGGGGCGAGGCCGGCGACCGCGGCGGCGCAGTGCAGCGCCAGCACGACACCGACCGCCCGGCGATGCCGACCGATCATGTCGCGCAGGGCGCGACGTACGGTGCGTCGGTCGGCCACCGGCAGCCGGTTCACCGGTAGACCTCCTCGGTGTGGGTGGGCCGGTCGAGATCGGCGCTGCCCCGGGCCACCAGGTGCCGGTAGTCGGCGTCGGCGTCGAACAGGTCGGCGTGGCTGCCGGTGGCGGTGATCCGGCCGGCGCTCAGGAACGCGACCACGTCGGCCCGGCCGAGCAGCAGCGGCGACGTGGCGATCACGACAGTCGTCCGCCCGGCCCGCGCGAAACGCAGCCGTTCGGCGATCCGCGCCTCGGTGTGCGCGTCCACGGCCGAGGTCGGGTCGACGAGGATCAGCACCTCCGGCTCGGCGAGGAGAGCCCGGGCCAGGCGGACCCGTTGGCGTTGGCCGCCGGAGAGTGTCCGGGCTCGCGCGTCCAGCGGGGTGTCCAGCCCGGCGGGCAGGGCGTCGACGATGTCGTCCGCCGAGGCGGTCCGCAGAGCCGCCCGGATCCGTTCGTCGTCGGCACCGGGGCACAGCACGTCGCGCAGTGTCCCGGCGAAGAGGTACGAGTCGTGGTCGGCGACCATGATCCGGGAACGGACCTCGTCCAGGGCGACAGCGGTCAACGGCACACCGCCCCAGGTGGTGTCGCTGACGACGTACCGGCCGAGCCGGTCGGCCAGCGCCACGGCCACCGCCGGGTCGTCGGCGGCCACCCCGGTCAGTCGGCCGGCGGGCACGGTCAGGCCGGTCTCCGGGTCGTGCAGGTCGGCGGGGTCGGCCGGTGCGGCCAGGGCACCCGGCCGGCGTGCGTCGGGCACCGCACCCGACCACCGGCGACCCGGGCCACCGACCTCGTCCGGGGCCACGTTGAGCAGGTCGGCGATCCGCCGGGCGGCGACCCGCCCCCGGATCAACTGGTGACTGCCCTCCAGCAGGAACCACACCGGCACGATCAGGGTCGCCACGTAGCCGTAGACGGCCACCAGCTCGCCGATCGTGACCTCGCCGGTCACCGCCATCCGAGCCGTCAGCCACACCACCGCCGCCAGGAACAACCCGGGGATGGCGACTGTCGCCGCGTCGATCCAGCTGTAGACCGCGCCGACCCGGTAGCCCTCCGCGCGCAGATCCTGGGACCTGGCCGCATACCGCCGGGCGAACAGGTCCCGGCCGCCCACCCCGGCGAGCACCCGCAGCCCCGCCACGATGTCGCCGGAGCGGGCGGTGAGCGCGCCCTGCTGCCGGCGGTAGACCGACTCGACCCGCTCCAGGCGGCGCAGCAGCGGCCCGACGACCAGGCCGACCGCCGGCACTCCCACCAGCACGCAGAGCGCCAGCAGCGGGGAGATCGACCAGAGCACCACGGCGATGATCGCGTACGCGACGACCGCGCCGACGCCCGGCCCGGTCAGCGTCAGCACCTGCGCGGTCCAGTCGATGTCGGAGCCGCCGATGGTGGACACCTCACCCG
This sequence comes from Micromonospora sp. NPDC048935, assembly GCF_043197875.1. Lineage (NCBI taxonomy): Bacteria > Bacillati > Actinomycetota > Actinomycetes > Micromonosporales > Micromonosporaceae > Micromonospora > Micromonospora sp. NPDC048935. Next base: position 344,969 of record NZ_JBICTZ010000008.1, read on the forward strand.
CGCCGACCCGGCGGGGCAGCACCGCGCCGATGCGGGACAGGTGGCGCAGCAGCACCTCCGCCGAGCGGGCCTTGGCGTCCTCCCGGATGAAGGTCATCGTGCGGTGCCGCATGATGCCGAGGTAGGACAGGGCCACCCCCGCGACGACGATCGCCGCGACCCAGAACACCAGGGCGCGCGTGTCTCCCGTGCGCAGCCCCTCGTCGACGGCGCGGTAGATCAGGTAGGGCCGGGCGGAGAGCCCGACCATCCAGGCCGTGCCGATCAGGCTGCCGCGCAGCACCCGCCAGGGTTGGCAGCGGGCGAGCCACCACAGGTATCGCATCGGACCCCGGGTGTCGGGAGTGCCGGGATCGAAGTGCGGGATCTGTGGGGGCACCCGACCACGCTACCGACCGTCGCCGACACCGCAGGGAACCGACGCCGGTGAGGTCTGCCTCGGGACTTGTCGCAGGGGGGAGGCAGAATCACGTTCGTGCTGGTGGCGGTGGTGTCCGACGAGCGGGGTGGGGGAGTGCTCTGCCCACTGGACTCGGCCGGTGCGCCGGTCGGTCCGACCGAGCCCGTCGTCGACCTGGTCGCCGCGGTCGCCGCCCGCGAGGCCGCCGAGCACCCGCGTTGGGTCTGGTCCGCCGCCACCTCCGTCTACCCGCCGCTGCTGCGTGCCGGTGTCCGGGTCGACAGGTGTCACGACGTGGAGTTGACCGAGGCGTTGCTGCTCGGGCAGGCGGGCCGCTGGGGCGAGCCCCGCGCGCTGGCCGCGGCCTGGGCCCGCCTGACCGGTGCGCCGGTGCCGCCCGACCCACCACCGCGCGCCGCCGCACCGCCCGGGCACGGCCAGGGCGCGCTCTTCGACACGCTTCCCGGCCCGTCGGGGCCGGGCATCGACGCACTGATCCAGGTGTACGCCGACCAGCTCGCCCGCATCGCCGCGACCGAGCACCCGGGACGCTTCCGGTTGCTGGTGGCCGCCGAGTCGGCTGGCGCGCTGATCGCGGTGGAGATGGGTGCCGCGGGTCTGCCGTGGCGTGCCGACGTGCACGACGAGATCCTGCACGAGTTGCTCGGCGAGGCGTCCCCGGTCGGTGGCCCGCCACGCCGACTCGCCGAGCTGGCCGCACGGATCGCCGACGCGCTCGGCGTACGCGGCCTGCACACCGACTCCCCGACGGAGCTGCTGAAGGCGTTCGCCCGGGTCGGGGTGGAGCTGCCCAACACCCGGGCCTGGGTGCTGCGCGGGGTCGACCATCCGGCGGTGCCGCTGCTGTTGGAATACAAGGAGCTCTACCGGATCTGGACGGCGCACGGCTGGTCCTGGCTCGAACAGTGGGTGCGCGACGGGCGGTTCCGACCGGAGTACGTGCCCGCCGGGGTCGTCTCCGGCCGCTGGGCGACCCGGGGCGGTGGCGCGTTGCAGATCCCGAAGGTGATCCGCCGGGCGGTGGTGGCCGATCCGGGCTGGCGGTTGGTGGTCGCCGACGCCGGCCAGTTGGAGCCACGGGTGCTGGCGGCGGTCTCCGGCGACGCCCGGCTGGCGGCGGCGGGCGGGGCCGGCGACCTCTACGCCGCGCTGGCCCGCGACTCGTTCGGCGGCGACCGGGCCAAGGCCAAGGTGGCGCTGCTCGGCGCGATGTACGGGCAGACCGGCGGCGCGGCGGTGCCCGCGTTGGCGGTGCTGAAGCGCAGTTACCCGACGGCGTTCGCCTTCGTGGAGGCGGCGGCGCGCACCGGCGAGGCGGGTGGGCTGGTGCGGTCGTGGCTGGGGCGGACGTGCCCGCCCGGTTCGGTGGGGTTCGGTGATCCGGACGACGCGCCCTCCGATCCGGACGCGGCGGCCGATCCGCAGGGTCCCCGGGCGCGGGCCGCGCGGTCGAGGGGCCGTTTCACGCGTAACTTCGTCATCCAGGCCACCGCCGCCGAGTGGGCCGCCACGTTGCTTGCCACGCTGCGCACGGAGTTGGCCGGCACCGACGCGGAGCTGGTCTTCTTCCAGCACGACGAGGTGGTCGTGCACGCGCCCGCCGCGCAGGCGGAGGCGGTCGCCGAGGCCGTCACCCGGTGTGGCGAGCGGGCCTCCACGCTGCTCTTCGGTGCCACGCCGGTTCGGTTTCCGCTCGACCTGTCCATCGTGGCGTGCTACGCCGACGCGGCCTGACCGCCGGGGCCACGCCTGCCGTGGGTGCCGCCGCGACCTCGGCGCGGTCGAGCTGGGAGATGCCGGGCGTGTAACGGTTGTGCTATTTCTCCTTTTCGCCCCGCTACTCTCGGCTGGCCGTCCTCGTTGCAGTGTCCGTAGGAGGGGCGGACCGGTCACGGTCGGTCCCACGCTGGAGGGGGCGCAGCTGAACGGGATCGCAGGAATGATCATCGCCGCGGGCGGGGGACGACGGATCGGTGGTCCCGAGGCGCTGCTGCACCAGGGCGAGAAGCCACTGGTCAACCAGATGATCGACACGATGACCGAGGCAGGCTGCGAACGCATCGTGGTCGTGCTGGGTGCCGCCGCCGAGCAGGTCCGGGAAACCGCCGACCTGGGCCGGGCCACAGTCGTCATCAACAAGGCGTGGGGCACCGGGGTCGGCTCGTCCATCCGGGCCGGTCTGGCCGCCCTGGACGACGAGGGGATCGAGGCGGTGGTGGTGGTCCCCGTCGACATGCCGGGGCTGACCGCCGTCGCGGTTCGCCGGGTGGCCGCACTGCCGTACCCCGATGTGTTGGTCTGCGCCACCTACGACGGGCTGCGCGGCTACCCGATGCTGTTCGGCCGCCGGCACTGGCCCGGCATCGCCACCCTGGCCAGCGCCGACGTGGGCGCCCGACCGTACCTGCTGGCGCACAAGGACCAGATCGTCGACATCGCCTGCGACTCGGTGGCCGACGGCAGCCGCGTCGACACCCCGGAGCTGATGGCGCTCTACGGCCTGACCGTCCCGCCGCAGCGGGTCGGGGTCTGAGGTGGCCTGAGTATCCGTGCTGATGTGCCGGGCCGCCCAGCGGCGATACTCGTTGCCATGCGTCGACTCGCCACCGCCCTGCTGTGTCTCGCCACGCTCGTCAGCTGCGCCAGGCCGGGCGAAACGCCGGTGCGGGACGGCCCGACCGCGGACACCGGTTGGGGCACCTACCAGGCCGATGTCACGGCCGTGCGGGTCAGCACGGACCCGCGCTCGCTCGTGCTGAGCGTGGCGCTGCTGGGCGACGCGGACGGTTGCTCCCGGAATCCGCGAATCACCGAACTCGTCGAGGAGAACAACCGCATCTACGCCAACGTGGTGCAGGATTCGCGCCTGTCCACGGTGGTCGGGGCCTGCCCCACCCACACACCTGGCGAGGTGACGTTGACAGCGCCGGGGCCGATCGCCGGCCGGAGCGTCGTGCTCAACCAGGAGCCGTGGAAGGTCGACAGCGCGGCGTACCACCGCTGCGACCAGACGTTCGGCTGCGGTCCGATGCCGAAGGACCACTGTGACCAGGCGTGGGTCGGCGTCGTGGTCCGCGGCATGGACGTGTCCCGGCACTCGACCGGATCGGTCGAGGGCTGCGACGGCACCTGGTTGGTGATGACGGTGCCGTTCGATCCGGTGCCGTGCGGTGTCGAGGCGCGGCCCGGCTGCGACTCGTCGGTCAACGTGCGCCGCTACTTCCTGCGGTGGGCCGGCCAGGGCGGCTGGAAGAGGATCGCCAGCTCGACGGAGGCCGGCTGCGGACGCGTCCGCGCCACCGAGCCGGCCTTCCCGAGCAAGCTCTGCGCCGACCTGCCCACCCCCTGATCCGGGCCAGCCTCTCTCCGGTGACTCCGGGCCGAGCCGTCACCTGGCCACCCTGGCCGCCCTGTCGTAGGCGGCCGCTCGGGCGATCACCTCGGGAGTCGCGCGGGACGGGTGGCCGCTGTCGAATGGCGGTTGAGGGTCGTACTCCATCCACAGTTGGATAGCCTGGGCGGTCGTCCGGTCGGTGAGGAGTTCGACGAGTCTCAGTCCCATGTCGATGCCGCTGGACACACCGGCCGCCGTGATGATCCGGGCGTCCGGTTCTTCGACGACCCGCTGGTCCGTCGGCTCGGCGCCGAAGCGGACCAACTCCCGCGCCGCGAGGTAGTGGCTGGTGCCCCGCCGTCCTCGGAGCAATCCGGCGGCCCCCAGCAGAAGCGAGCCGGAGCACACCGAGGTCGTGAACGTCGTCGTGTCGTGGATCCGCCTGATCCAGCCCGGCAGCGGCCCGGCGAGAGCCGGAGCGGTCCCCGGTCCTCCCGGGACGACGAGAACGTCTGTCGCTTGCACGTCTTCGAGCGCGGCCTCGGCCACCAGGGTCAGCATCCCGCAGTCGTCTCGGACGGGACCGGGGCGTTCGGCGACCAGGAGCACGTCGATGCCCGGGGTGAGGGCCAGTGGCTGGTAGACGCCGATGACGTCGAGCGCGGTGAAACGCGCGTAGAGCGGAATGACGACGTGGGTCACCAGAGATCCTTTCGGTGCACGGCGGTGGGCCGTCGAATGCGGTCAGAGCATCGAGAAGCGGGCGCGAAACGCCCCCGGGGTCGTGCCGAGTCGTTCACCGAAGACCCGTCGAAGGGACTCGGCGGACCCGAATCCCGACCTGGCCGCCACCGTGTCGAGGGCGAGGTCGGACTGCAGCAGCAGGCGTTTGGCGGTCTCCAGGCGAAGTTCGGTGAGGTAGCGCCCGACGGTGAGGCCCGTCTCACGTGCGAAGAGGCGCTGGAAGTGCCGAGGCGACATGGCGAGCCGCGCGGCGAGGTCGTCGACCCGGTGTGTCGCGGCCGGATCGGCATCGAGTGCACGCTGAACGGCGGCCACCCGCTTCTCCGTGGCGCGTTCCAACCACACCGGGCCGGCGAACTGAGCCTGTTGGCCGGGCCGGTGGAGGAACATGACGAGCCAGCGCGCGATCTCCTGGGCGACCCGTGCTCCGTGGTCGGCCGCCACGACGGCCAGTGCCAGGTCGATTCCCGCCGTGACACCACCCGACGTCCAGACCGGGCCGTCGTGCACGTAGAGGGCGTCGTGGTCGACGGTGAGATCGGAGAATCGCCGACCGAGGTCCCTGGACACGGACCAGTGGGTGGCGACCCGGCGACCGTTGAGCAGCCCGGCGCGTGCGCAGAGGAACGCTCCGGAACAGATCGACAACAACCGCGTCGGACGGCACTCCCGCAACCAGGCGACGAGGTCGGCGTTCCCATCCTCGGCCACCGCCGCACGGCCGCCGGGCACGACGAGAGTGCCGGCCCGGACCGGCTCTCCGAGCGCGGTGGCCATCATGACCAGGCCGCTCTCGGAAACCACCTCGGCTTGCGCGCCCGCCAGCCTCAGGTCGTACGCGGGGCGCTCACCACGTACCGTCCGGTACTGGTTCGCCCCCGCCAGAACCTCCCACGGCCCGTTGACGTCGAGGGACTGCATGCCCGCGAAGGCGACGACTGTGACGCGCTCGACCATGCCCCGAGTCTGCCGGCGGAGCCATCGCGTGCACCATGACGCCGTACCCACGGAAAGTGACACGGCGCTGGAGGCTCGGTCGGGACGGCCGGTGGCGTCGAGCCGCCGGTGCGCGGTGATTTGGGCACTGAATTACCTTTTGGGTGATTTCGTGGTCCGGGCGTCCCTTGCCGCGAGGGGGTTCGTTACCGGTTCGTGACCTTTAGCGAGACAGTGCAGATGAGAGCGAAGACCGGGGTGGGCACTCGACGCCTGCTTCTGCCCCTGGTGGGAGGGGCGACCGCGGTCGTGCTGGCGATGCTGGCGACCACCTCCGAGGCCCAGCCCCGGCTAGCCGTCGATCCGGTGGCCGGCACGCAGGGCTTCCTGGTCATGACCGCCGGAGACGCGCGGCTGATCGGTGCCGAGAACGAGGGGACCATCGCGGTCGGGGGCAACCTCAGCTTCGGCAACTATGCGGTCGCCGGGAGCAGCGCCGGGTCTTTTGTGGTGCCGCCGGACAGTAATCCGACGGCCCTGGTGGTGGGCGGCCGGGTCGACTTCGCCACCAGTGTCCCCGGGTCGCGGTTGCAGGTGTTGGGGAGCGGCTACGTGAAGGTCGGCGACCTGACCGGCACCTTCGTCCGCGACACCGACAACAACGGCGCCCAGGTCAACACCCGGGTCCTGCCGGTGGACGACTACGAGGCAGCACCCCGTGTCGAGCTCGTGACCCGGCAACCCGTGGCGAGTGTCGGCCCCTCCTCGCCGCTGGATTTCGGCAGCGCGTTCGAGGGTTTCCGCGCGACCGCCACCAGCCTGGCCACCTGCCAGCAGAACGTCGTGCTGACCACCCCGGAGGGTGCGCCGTTGCCCCGGCCCGTTCCGCCGGGCAGCAACGCGGTGGTCAACCTCGCCCCCGGTGTCACGAACGTGCTCAACCTGTCCGCCAGCGATCTTGCCAATATCTCGGTGCTCACCTTCGCCGACCAGCCCACCGCCGACACGCCACTGCTGGTCAACGTGGACACCAGCGACGTCTCTGACGCCTTCGTCTGGCGGGTGCCGAACTTCGCCGGGATCGGCGGAGACCAGGCCAGATACATCCTGTTCAATCTCCCGACCGCCACCTCGATCACCCTCACCGACGACAGCGCGACGCTGGAGGGCACGATCTACGCGCCCAACGCCGCCCTGAATGCCGCGACGAACGGCAACATCGAGGGAAGCGTCATCAGCCGGACGCTGACGCACGACGGCGGGGAGATCCACGACTTCCCGTTCTCGACGCTGCTGAACTGCTCCCAACCGACGCCGACGCCAACAGCGTCGACGCCGACCCCCACACCGACGGGGCCGACGCCCACACCGACCGGGCCGACGCCCACACCGACCGGCCCGACGCCGACACCGACCGGGCCGACCTCCGTACCGACGACCCAGCCGCCGGTGAGCCCGACGGGCTACCCGACCAAGCACCCGTTGCCGGTCACCGGCACCTCGACCTGGCCGATGCTGGGGATAGGGAGCGCCGGAGTCGGCCTCGGTGTGGCCCTGCTACTGCTGGCCCGACTGAGACTGCGACGTAACGAGAACTGAGACCGGTGATGGTGGGTCCAGGACAGGGTCCTGGACCCACCGACGCCAGGTCAGGCACCTGAGAGGCAGTGCCGCACGTCGTCAATCGCGAGCCGCGGGAGGCGTCGCGTCGCGCATCCCAGAACGTGTGATGCCGGTGAGTCATCAAGATGACTCACCGGCATCACGCTCGTCAGGGCATGGCCGCCCGACCGGTGGTGATCGGAGCGGGCGTGGCAGACCTCAGTCCTGCGCCGAGTCCAGCTCGCCGGTGGCGGCCAGCCGCTGGTACCAGTGCGCGCTGTCCTTCCAGGTGCGGACCTGCGTGTCGTAGTCGACGCGGATGATCCCGAAGCGGCGGTCGTAGCCGTAGCCCCACTCGAAGTTGTCCAGCAGCGACCAGACGAAGTAGCCACGGACGTCGGCACCCTGCGCGCGGGCGTCGGCCATCGCACCGATGTGCCGGCGCAGGTAGTCGATCCGCCGGTCGTCGTGGATCCGGCCGTCGGCCGACACCACGTCGTCGAACGCCGCGCCGTTCTCGGTGATCATCATCGGCTGGCTGGGGTATTCCCGGTGCAGGCGCAGCAGCAACTCGGTCAGGGCCGGCGGGTCGATGTTCCACCCCATCGCCGTGTACGGGCCGGGCTGCGGCAGGAAGTCGACGTTGTCGGCGGCGACCCACGGCGTCGACGTCGACGCACCGTGCCCGTCGGCGTCGGAGCGGGCCGACACCCCGTCCCAGGCCCGGACCAGGGTGCTGGAGTAGTAGTTGACCCCCAGCACGTCCAACGGCACCGCGATCAGCTTCTCGTCACCGGCCCGCACGAACGACCAGTCGGTGACCGATGCGGTGTCGGCCAGCAGGTCGGCCGGGTATTCACCGTCCAGCATCGGCCCGAGGAACGCCCGGTTGGCCAGGGCGTCGATCCGCCGCACCGCGTCGGAGTCCGCCGCCGAGTCGGAGGCGCCCCGGATGACGTGCAGGTTGAGCGTCACCGACAACTCGGCGGCCGGCGCCAGCTCCCGGACCACCCGACCGGCCAGACCGTGCGCGAGGTTGAGGTGGTGCACCGCGGCCAGCGCCGCCGCCGGCTCGGTCCGACCCGGGGCGTGCACGCCGGAGGCGTAGCCCAGGTACGCCGAGCACCACGGCTCGTTGAGCGTCGTCCAGGTGTGCACCCGGTCGCCAAGCGCACCGACGATGCCGGCCGCGTACTCCTGGAAGCGCAACGCGGTCTCCCGTGCCGCCCAGCCGCCGGCGTCCTCCAACTCCTGCGGCAGGTCCCAGTGGTACATGGTGGCCACCGGACGGATGCCCCGCTCCAGCAGACCGTCCACCAGCCGCGAGTAGAAGTCGACGCCGGCCTGGTTGAGGCGGCCCGAGCCGCCCGGCTGCACCCGCGGCCAGGCGATGGAGAACCGGTACGCGCTGAGCCCGAGGTCGGCGATGTGCCCCAGGTCGTCGGCCCACCGGTGGTAGTGGTCGGCGGCCACGTCGCCGGTGTCGCCGTTGAGCGTCCGACCGGGCGTGTGGCTGTAGGTGTCCCAGATGGACGGTCCGCGGCCGTCCTCGGTGGCCGCACCCTCGATCTGGTACGCCGCCGTCGCCGACCCCCAGACGAAGCTTTCCGGGAAGTGGTGTCGCGTCATCGTTCCGTCCCCTGGATCTCGCAGCTGTAGCCCGTCGAGGCACCGACGACCAGTTCCGCACTGGCCGTCCCGCCCTCGTAGCGCACGTCGAACTCGGCGCCCGGCCCGTCCCCGGGTGACGGTACCCGGACCCGGGTCCGCTGCCCCTCGGCCGGTGCGTACAGCCGCAGCCGCACACCGTCGGCCCACTCGTAGTCCGGTCGGTCGGTGCGGGAGCCGAACGGGATGACCGCGCCGGGGCGGGCCAGCACCGGCAGGCTGTCGAACGCGTGCTTCTCGGTGACCCACGCCGGACCGGTGACCTGCGCGCCGCTGACCAGGTGCGTCCAGGTGCCGGCGGGCACGTAGTAGGTGACGCCGCCGTCGGCGCTGAACACCGGCGCGACAAGCACGTCCGGGCCGAGCATGTACTGGCGGTCCAGGTGTGCGGTGGCCGGGTCGTCCGGGAACTCCAGGAACATCGGGCGCATCACCGGCGTACCGTCGCGGTGTGCCTCCTGCGCGGCGGCCGCGAGGTACGGCATCAGGCCGAGCTTGAGCCGCGTGAAGTGCCGCAGCACGTCCACGGCCTCGTCGTCGAACGCCCACGGCACCCGGTACGAGCCGGAGCCGTGCAGCCGCGAGTGCGAAGAGAGCAGCCCGAAGGCGACCCACCGCTTGAACACCGCCGGGTCGGGGGTGCCCTCGAAGCCGCCGATGTCGTGGCTCCAGTAGCCGAAGCCGGACGCGGCCAGGGACAGCCCACCGCGCAGCGACTCGGCCATCGCGACGAACGTCGACTCGCAGTCGCCGCCCCAGTGCACCGGGAACTGCTGCCCGCCGGCGGTGGCCGAGCGGGCGAACAGTACCGCCTCGCCCTTGCCGCGCTCGGCCTCCAACAGCTCGAAGACCGCCTTGTTGTAGAGGTAGGAGTAGTAGTTGTGCATCCGCTGCGGGTCCGACCCGTCGTGCCACACCACGTCGGTCGGGATGCGCTCACCGAAGTCGGTCTTGAAGCAGTCGACGCCCATGTCCAGCAGGGTCTTGAGCTTGCCGGTGAACCAGCGCACCGCATCCGGGTTGGTGAAGTCGACGAGCGCCATGCCGGCCTGCCACTTGTCCCACTGCCAGACCGACCCGTCCGGGTTGCGGACCAGGTAGCCGGCCGCACGGCCCTCCTCGAACAGGTACGAGCGCTGCGCGATGTACGGGTTGATCCAGACGCACACCTTCAGGTCACGCTCGTGCAGCCGGCGCAGCATCCCCTCCGGGTCGGGGAAGGTCGCCGGGTCCCAGACGAAGTCGACCCAGTGGAACTGGCGCATCCAGAAGCAGTCGAAGTGGAACACCGACAGCGGCAGCCCGCGCTCGGCCATCCCGTCGACGAACTCGGTCACCGTCTTCTCGTCGTACGAGGTGGTGAACGAGGTGGACAGCCACAGTCCGTACGACCAGGCGGGGATCCGGGCCGGCCGGCCGGTGAGGGCGGTGTAGCGGCGCAGCACGTCCTTCGGGTCGGGCCCGTCGATGACGTAGTACGTGAGCGACTGCCCCTCGACGCTGAACTGGTTCTGCGCGACGACCTCGGAGCCGACCTCGAACGACACGTGCTCCGGGTGGTCGACGAACACCCCGTAGCCGGCACTGCTGAGGTAGAACGGCACGTTCTTGTACGCCTGCTCGCTGGCGGTGCCACCGTCGGCGTTCCAGATGTCGACGGTCTGCCCGTTCTTGACGAACGGGCCGAAGCGCTCACCCAACCCGTACACCGTCTCGCCGACACCGAGCGCGAGCCGTTCGTGCACGTGCCGCCGGCCCTCGGCGTCGGTGACGACGCCGATGCTGCGCCCGGTGGACGCGGTGACCAGCCGGTCGCCGTGCAGGAACTCGACCCGCCACCCGTCGACGAGCGCGACCCGAGCGGTCAGCTCACCGGTGGTCAACGTCGCGCTGATCCCGGTGACGTCGACGGTGACCGGGTGCGTCTCGTCGGTGCTCAGCCCGAAGTGCGGCTCACGGGGTAGCCCGCCGGTGTGGTGGGCGATGGTCACCCCGACGACGCCGGGGGCGGGGGAGAAGAACCGGACGGTGACCAGGGGGCGGTTCAGGGTGTCGCCGCGACCGGTGATCGGGGCGGTCGGCGCGAAGACGGTGAAGCCGCGGTCGTCCGGCTCCACCGACTCCACCACGCCGGGACGCAGGACACTGACACCGGGGCGTAGTTGCCAGTACCCGTCGGTGAACTTCACTTCTCGGCTCCTGCCGTGATGCCGCGCGCCAGGGTGCGCTGGAAGATGAGGAAGAAGAGGATCGCCGGCACCAGGCTGATCAGGGCGCCGGCGTTGGTGGTCGGCGCGTCCATCAGCCGGTCGCCCTGCAACGACGCGAGCGCGACCGGGATCGTCTGCGTCTGGTTGTCGATCAGCATGACCAGCGGGATGAGGAACTCGTTCCACGTCCAGATGAAGAAGAAGATGAGCAGCACCGAGAGGGTGGGCCGCAGGTTGGGGAAGACCACCCGCCACAGCACCGTCCACTTGCCGGCGCCGTCGAGCGCGGCGGCCTCCAGCAGCGAGCGCGGGAACGTCCCCAGGACCGAGGCCAGCAGGTAGGTGCCGAACGCGCTCTGGATGACGGTGAAGATGATGATCACCGAGAGTTGGGTGTTGTAGAGGCCGATCTGCTTCGCCACGTAGTAGAGCGGGTAGATCAGCGCCTCCTGCGGCAGCATGTTGGCCAGCAGGAACAACCCGACGATCCAGAGCCGGCCGCGGACCCGGCCGATGCCCAGGGCGTACGCGTTGAGCAGTGACACGGCCACGCCGAGCACGGCCACGGAGCCGGCGATGAGCGCCGAGTTCCAGAGCTTGAGCGGGAAGTTCACCTCGGTCCAGTACGTGCGCAGACCCTTGGTGTAGAACTCGCTCGGCCAGCTCAACGGGCCACCCGACGAGTAGTCACCGGGCGACTTGAACGCGTTGAGCAACATGAACGCGAACGGCACGAGCATGACCAGCGCGCCGAGGACGACAAGGGTGAGCACGATCCAGCGGCTGACGCCGCGGTGGTGCCGATCGGGTACGGGGCCCCGGACGGGCGCCGGAGTGATGACTGCCATCTCAGTTCCCCCGGTCCCGGCGCTCGCTGCGCGCCTGCATCCAGATGAAGACCACGGCCACCAGGACGATGATCAGGGTCAGCACCGTGGAGATCGCGGAGCCGTAGCCGACCTGCAACTTCTTGAAGAAGGTGTAGTAGGCGAAGTAGCTCGGCACGTTCGTGGCGTTGTCCGGGCCGCCCCGGGTCAGGGCGAAGATCGGCCCGAACACCTTCAACGCGGCGATGGTGCAGGTCAGGGCCACCACGAAGGTCTCCGGCCGGATCTGCGGGAGGGTGATCGCCCGGAACCGGTGGACCCAGTTCGCGCCGTCGACCTCGGCCGCCTCGTAAAGCTCGGGATCCACCCGCTGTAGCGCCGCCATGAAGACGACCACCGGGTAGCCGATCTGCACCCAGATCATCACCGCCATCACGGCCGGCAGGGCGGTGCCCGGGTCACCGAGCCAGTCGTGGCGCAACGCGCCCAGACCGATCGCGTCGAGCAGGCTGTTGAACGCGCCGTCGGGGCGCAGGATCCAGCCCCAGACGATGCCGGCCACCACGACGGGCAGCACCTGCGGGAGGTAGAACGCGGCCCGCAGCGCGGCGGCGGTACGCGGCTTGAACCGTCGGCCGATGACGTCGAAGAGCACCGCGGCGAGCAACAGCCCGAGCAGGGTGGGAACCACCACCATCGCGACGATCATCCAGACGGTGTTGCGGAACGACGCCCAGAACACGTCGTCCTGCATCAACTGCTGGTAGTTGTCCAGGCCGACCCACCGGGGGTCGCCGATGCCGGACCACTTGGTCAACGACAGGTAGAGGGTGCCGACCAGGGGTGCGCCGATCACCAGGAGGAAGAGCACCGCTCCGGGGAGCAGGTAGAGCCAGTACGCCGCGTTGCGGCCGCGGCGTCTGCGGCTGGGCGCGGGCGGGGTGGGCGTCGCGGCCGGTGATGTGGCGGCGACGGTCTCGGAGACAGCCATGGAAGATCCTTCCCGGCGGGGTGGGCGGGCGCGCCGGTCGTGCCGGTCACGCCCGCCACTCGCCGTGTCACTTGCCGGTGATCTCCTTGACGCCGTCGGCGTACGGCTTGGCGATCGCGTCGAGAACCTGGTCGGGGGACTTCGAGCCGTTGATCAGGCCCTGGAAGCCGGAGACCAGCACGTCGTAGTAGCCGGGGACCGGCCAGTCCGGGTAGAAGGCGAGCCCGTCGGACTTGCTGACCGTGTTGAAGTCCTCGATCAGCTTGCGGTCCTTCGGATCGCTGATCTTCGACGCGTCGGCGGCGATCGGGACACCACCGTTGTTGCCGATCAGGTCCTGGATCTCCGGACGCAGGGTGATGTCGATGAAGTCGTACGCCAGGCTCTTGGCCTTGCTGTTCTCCGGGACCACCCAGAGGTTGCCGGAGGAGCCGGCCTGAAGGGTGTTGCCGGGGAAGAGGAAGGTGTCCCAGTTGGCCTTCATCTCGGTCTTGAACCGGCCGTACCACCAGCTACCCGAGACGATCATCGGGGTCTTGCCGGCGATGAACGCGGTGCCCATGTCCTCGGCCTTGAGGCTTGCCGAGTTCTTGGCGACGTAGCCCTTGCGCACCCACTCGGCGAAGGTGTCCGCGCCGTACTTGAGGGGGTCGGCCTTGAAGTCGACAGGGTTCTTGTAGAGCTGGTAGTTGTCGACGAACTGCCTGTCGCCCTTGGACAGGGCGAGCTGGTAGAAGAGCTGCCCGGCCGGGTACTCGGCGCCGGCCATGCCCAGCGGGGTGACGCCCTTGCCGACGAAGGTGTCCATCGCGGCGGTCATCTCGGCCATGCTGGTCGGCACCTTGACGCCGTTGCGCTCGAACAGGTCCTTGTTGTAGTAGACCGTGACGTACTCGCCGTAGTTCGGCACGCCGAACCACTTGCCCGAGCCCATCACGCCCTTGTCGCTGTAGCGGGCGGTGGTCTGCAGGCTGGGGCTGAGCTTGCCGGCCCAACCGCGCTTGTCTGCCTCGGCGCTCAGGTCGGAGAGCAGGCCCTGGGTGGAGAGCAGACCGGCGGTCGCGTTGCCCTTGTTGTACTCCATGATGTCCGGACCCTCGGACGAGTTGATGATCATGCCGGCGTTCTGCTGGATCTGCTCGAACGCCTTGCGCTCGAAGCGCACCTCGACGCCCGGGTGCTCGTTCTTGAAGATCTCGATGGCCCGGTTCCAGCCGACCCCCATGGCGCTGTTCTCGCTCTCGTAGTGCCAGAGCTTGAGAACCTTGGCGTCGCTGTCGTCCCCGTTGTCGCCACCACCGCAGGCGGCCACGGTGGTCGTCGCGGTCGCCGCCAGGGCGATCGCGGCGACGAGCCGGCGGAATCGCTGCATTACAATCCTCCTCGTTGAGTATCTAGCGGTACTGCACGGGGCCCGTCGTCGCGTTGCAGCGCGGCGGCGGGCCGTTCCTACTGGTCAGCCCCCATCAGGTGGCGGCTTCGTGGTGCGGCTGTCGATCCGCGGATCTCCAACGCGCAGGGCAGCAACTGCTGGTGGCGGTGATCGCCCGGGCCGTCCAGGTGGCGCACCAGCGCCTCGATCGCGATCCGGCCCAGCGCCGACCCGGGGGACGTCATCGCGGTCAGCGCCGGGGTCGCCAACTCGGCCACCTGCGTCGAGGTGACCATCGAGACGACGGAGACGTCCTCGGGCACCGACAACCCACGGCCGGTCAACTCGCCGAGAATGCCGAAGATCGCGGTCTCGTTCATGGCCAGCACGGCGGTCAGCTCCGGGGCCCGCGCGAACGCGGCGGCCAGGGCCGCGCGCCCGCCGGCGGCGCTGTCCTCGGCGGTGATCATCAGAGGGTCGAGGCCGTGCCCGGTCATCGCCGCGACAAAGGCGTCCCGGGTACGCAGCGCGGGCCCGTAACCGCTGGCCACCGCCGCGGCCGAGTGGTTGACGTAGACGATCCGCCGATGCCCGAGACCGACCAGGTGCGCGACGGCCTCCCGGACGGTCTGGTCGAAGTCGATGTCGACGTAGGAGAGCGCACCGGTGTCGCCGGTGCGGCCGATCAGGACCAGCGGTACGCCGGCCTCCTGGAGCACGGTGACCCGCTCGTCGGCGAGTTGGACCTCCATCAGCACGACACCGTCGAGCATCCGCTGGGTGGCCAACCGGCGCAGGTCGTCCAGGTCACCACCACCGACCGGCGAGAGCACCAGGTGGTAGCCGGCCGCGCTGGCCGCCGCGGCGGCGCCGGTGACGAAGGCGGTTTCGGTGGCACCGAGGCCGCGCTCGTCCATCGGCATCAGCAGGCCGAGGATCCGGCTGCGGCGGCTGGCCAGGCCACGGGCCATCGCGTTGGGCTGGTAGTCGAGCTCGGCCATCGCGGCGAGCACCTTGCCCCGGGTGGCCTGCGAGATCGGTCGGGCGCCGGTGAGCACGTACGAGACGGTGCTGACCGAGACGCCAGCGAGGCGTGCGACGTCGTGCATGGTGGCCACCGCGCACCTCCTCTGGCCAGGCGTGGGATCACTTTCGCATGATCGTCGAAACGCTTCGACGAAGCGGTTCGACAGACGCTAGGCCACCTGTTACGGCGACGTCAATAGCCGATGTCGAAGAGAATTCGGAGCCGCGCGATCCCCTCGTGCCCGCGCGTCGTGCCCGCGTCGTGCCCGCGCCGTGCCCGCGCCCAAGATCCGCACAACTTCCCCGATGTTGCTGCCTCTGGCGGGCGCGAGGCAGCAGTATCCCTGATGTTGCGCGGATCTTGGGCGCGGGTCGTGGATCTTGGGCGCGGGTCGTGGATCTTGGGCGCGGGCGCGGGCGCGGGCGCGGGCACGGGCACGGGCACGGCGCGCGGGGTGTGGGCACGGCGCGCGGGTGTGGGCGTGGGGTGCGGGGTGCGGGGTGTCAGGTCAGGTCGAACAGCCTGGCGGCGTTGTCCCAGCAGACCGCGCGCAGCCAGTCGTCGCCGAGGTCCAGCCGGGCCAGCCCGGTCAGTTGGTCGGCGTACGGGTGCGGGATGTTCGGGAAGTCGCTGCCGAGCAGCACTTTGCCGGCCAACCCCAACTCGCGCAGCCGGGGCAACTCGTCGCGGGGGAAGGGCACGAACTGGTCCAGAAAAGGGGTGAACGCCATCGTGGTGTCCAGGCGGACCCGCTCGTACGCCTCGGCGAGGTCCATGAACTCCCGGTAGTCCGGTGCGCCGAGGTGCGCGACCACCGCCGGTAGTCGGGGGTGTCGGGCGAGCAGGGCGGCGAACGAGTCGGGGCCGGTGTGTGCCGTTCCCACCGGGGCGTGCCCGGCGTGGACGACCACCGGCACCTCCGCGTCGGACAGCATGCCCCACACCTGGTCCAACGCCGGGTGGGTCGGCGCGAAGCCGCCGACCTGCACGTGCACCTTGAACACCCGGGCCCCGCCGGCCAGCGCCGCCTCGACGTATCCGGGGGCGTCCGGCTCGGGGAAGAACGTGGCCGAGGGCAGGCAACCCGGGGTGTCGCGGGCGAACCCCAGCGTCCAGCGGTTGAGGTCGGCAGCCATGCCCGGCCGGTGCGCGTACGCCAGGGCGCTGAACGCCCGTACCCCGAGGCGGCGCAGGTGCGCGACCCGGTCGGTATCGCTCCACCGGTACCGGATCGGCCACTCGGTGCCGACCAGCGGCCCGGGTGCGTCGAAGTACGCCCACACCCGGCGCATCAGCCGTGGCGGCAGGAAGTGCACGTGTACGTCAGCCAGGCCGGGCAGCCCCAGCGCGTGCCAGAACGCCGGCACCCGATCGTCGGCCGTCGGCAGTGACCCGAGCGCCGGCCCTGTCACATCTCGATGTCGAACCGGCTCAGCACCGAGGGCGCGATCAGGCCGACGGTGGCCAGCGCCGAGACGACGGTCAGCGCGATGCGCATCCCGACCACCTCGGCCTTGCTGCCGACCCGCAGGGCGATGCGGTTCGGTAGGCCGATCATCATCCACATGCGTCGTTTGATCGGGATCGGCCAGAGGATCGGCACACCGGCTCGGGTGATCATGTCGCCGAGGATGTGCACGAAGCAGCCCACCCCCAGGGCGGTGCCGATCAACGGGTAGCCGCGCCCACCCGGAAGGTTGGCGAAGGTGAACCAGGCCGCCCCGGCCGACGCGAGCGTGATGATCACCCAGCCGGCCCGCTCGGCCCACTCGTCGAACAGTCCGCGCAGGGCGAGGCCGAACATGAAGAACAGGATGGTGATCACCGCCCACTTGCCGTACGCGGCACAGAGCGCGGTGGTGCCCCAGCCGACCAGCACGGTGAACGGCAGGGTGTGGGTCAGCGTCCGGTGCCCGTTGTTGCGACGCGGGTCCCTGCTGAGCTTCGTGGCGTAGTAGACCCCGAGCGAGATCTTCTCCATCACCTCGGCGGCGAAGAGCGAGAAGACGCCGAAGGTGCGGGCCACCGTGGCCCCACCCTGGTTCTTGGTCACCTTGCCCGACATGTCGAGGTCGGGAAAGAGCGCGCCGCCGGCGCACACCGCGGTGCCCACCGCCAACGCGAGCGGCGACTGGTGATAGTCGGCGAACTGGTCCAGTGCCCAGGACCCGGCCAACCACGCCGCCGCGCCGGACAGCGCGTGTTGCGGTCCCATCATCTCGGCTCACCCTCCCCAGGGATCTTGAGCGCCAAAACTACGCCACTGTAGTCAGCGTCGGCGCCGCAGGGGCATCACCCGGAAGGTCCACATCGGACGGGATCACGCCGCGGGGCTGAAGCTCTGCCGGATCATCGGCAAGTATGCCGCGTTGACCTGCCAGTCGAACTCTTTTGTCAACCACGAGACGGTGTAGGAACGTTCGGCCGAGGTGTTGGCCAGCAGCCGGAAGCTGTGCAACTCGTCGCCCGCGGCGTTCACCCAGCCGCACTCCCAGACCGCGCCGCCCTCGAAGATGTCCATCGCGGAGATGTCCACCCTGCGGTAGCCGGTCAGCAGCGCCTCGCCGGTGGTGAGTCGCGTCTCCTCGGCCTTCCAGTACGCCACCGGGTCGGCCCGCGCGGGCCCCGCCTCGACACTGAGCACCCGGGCGCCGTCGTGCTCCCGGAAACAGGTCACCGCCCCCTCGGTCCAGCGCGTCCAGCCCACCGGCACGGCGATCCGGAACCCGGTCGGATCGACGTGCCAGGTCCAGCCGTCGCGTAGCCGGTAGGGCGCGTCGGCCGGGCGCGACACCGAGGCCACCGGCGTGGCCGTGGAGGGCGGTGGCGGTGGTGCCGCGCAGGCGAACGCCGCCGGCCGGGCGGTCGGTGTGCCGCCTCCGGAGCCGGACGGTGGTGTCCGCTCGACGTGGCGGCCGGCGAGTGTCAGCGTCACGCCAGCGGCGACGAGGAGGGCCGTGGTGGCTCCGCCCAGGACGATCAGACGAAGCCGCCTGCCGGGCCGATTACCCGTCGGCGTCGGCGGGTCGTCGGGCGGGGCCTGCGGCTCGACCGGGTCGGGCAGGACGGCCCGGCTCGCGCTGCGTACCGCGGCCACCGCCGAGGACCGCACCGTCGCGACGGGCTGGTCGTGGTCCGCCGCGACGGCGCGCAACAGCGGCTCCACCTCGGTGGCGGTCAACCGCCGCCAGGGGTCGCGTTGCAGCAGGCCGGTGAGCGCGGGGCGCAACGGGCCGGCGCGGCGCATCGGGTCCGGTGGGTCGGTGGCCAGTGCGCTGAGCGTCGCCATGGCACTCGACCTGGCGTACGGGGACTGCCCCTCGACCGTCGCGTAGAGCGTCGCGCCCAGCGACCACAGGTCGGTACGCGGATTCGACACCCCCTCGCGGGCCCGCTCCGGTGCGACGAACTGCGGCGAACCGAGCACCGTGCCCGGCCCGGTCATCGCACCCTCACCACCGTCGAAGGTGGCCAACCCGAAGTCGGTGAGCACCACCCGCCCGTCGTCGGCGACCAGCACGTTGTGCGGTTTCACGTCGCGGTGCAGCACTCCGGCGGCGTGCGCGGCCCGCAGTGCGGCGAGCACCGCCAGCCCGATCCGGGCGGTGCGCTGCGGGCTCAGGGGCCCTTCGGCGCTGATGATCTGCTGCACCGACCGGGACGGCACGTACTCCATCACGATCCACGGGCTCTCCCGGTCGTGCACCACGTCGTAGAGGCGCACCACATTGGGGTGATTGAGCCGGGCAGCGGTGCGCGCCTCGCGCAGGGTCCGCAGCCGCAACTCCTCGCGTTCGGCCTCGGCCAGCCAGGACGGCGGCACAACCTCCTTCACCGCGACGTCGCGGTGCAGCATCTCGTCGCGAGCAAGCCACACCCGACCCATCCCGCCGGTGCCGACCAGGTCGAGCAGCCGGTACCGACCCGCGATCAGCAACTGATGCACGGTCGCTCCCCCTTGGTCACCCCGGGTTACACGATAGCCACCGATCTCGGTGTTCTCATCCGCTGAGCGGCCTCGATCCACGCCGGACGGTGCTCCGGATCATGGCCGTACGGTGCAGGTCAGCGGGGTGGTCGGAAACTCTTTCGCACCACCGCCCAGTCGGCTTCGGCCGTCGCCCAGTCTTCCTCGGCGGTGATCCAACCCAGTGTCCAGGGAGCGGCGCCGACGACGAGTTGTCGGGCGTGCAGCAGTGGCCCGTCCGGTGCCCGCCAACGGCACTCCCACTCCGCACCGCCGTCGCGCGCGGCGAGTCGGATCTCGTCGTACTCCGGTAGTGCTCCGGCGTCGGCCGCGGCGTCGCGGACCTGGCGGAGCCCGACCAGCGGATCGGTGGCGCCGCCCGCGGCGACGCTGAACGCCCGGCCGGTCGCCGGGTCCTGGAAACAGGCCGTCACCCCGTCGCGCGAGTAGTACCAGGTCGCCGGCACGGAGACGCGGAAGCCGGCGGTGTCGGCGTACCAGATCCAGCCGGGCGGCGGTCGGAACCGTTCGCCGAGGGCCGGCGCGCGGGCCGGCACCGGCGCACCGCCGATGTCCGGGCGGACGCAGTCAAACGGTGGCGGGGGCACGCCGGGCCCGCCCGGAGGCGGTCGGCGTCGGTCGTGGCCGGGGCCGTCCGGGCCGCCGCCGGCCGGCGGTGCGTACGGCGGTGGGTCGGAGGGCCGGGCGACGGTGTCGCGGGGTCGGTCGGCGGTGACGGCCAGCGCGGTGCCGATACCGGCGGCGGCGGCCACCAGCAGCGACACGGCGACCAGCGCGGCCCGCCGTGTCGTGCGCGGCCCCGTCGGTCCGCTGGACACCGGCACCGCATCGCCCGGTCCGGCGGCCTGACCGGGCTGGGGCAGCGGAACCGTCGGCTCCTGATCGGCCAACTCGTCGGCCCCGGCGGGCCGGTCGCCCGACGCCGGATCGAACCGGCCCGCCGACCCCAACCCCGACGCCGACTCCAACCCGGTCGCTGACGCTGGCCGCGAGGACGACGCCGACGCTGACCCCGAGGACCAGCCGGCCGCCGACGCTGACCCCGAGGACGAGCCCGACCCCCACCGGGACGGCGACGCCGACGACCCGGACGCTGGCCCCGACGCTGACTCTGGCTCCGAGGACGACCCGGGCGACGACCTCGGCGACCACGCAGAATCCGATGTCGGGGGCGGGTCGGTGTGGCCGGCAGCGGCCTGGACCAGCAACCGGCGGGCCGCGTCGTGGTCGAGGCGGTGGCGCGGGTCGCGGCGCAGCAGCCCCGCGAGCACCGGCGCGAGCGACCCGGCGTGTGGGGCCGGGTCCGGCGGGCCGGCGGCCAGTGCGCTCAGGGTGGCCATCGCGGTGCTGCGGGCGTACGGGGAGCGGCCCTCCACGGCGGCGTGCAGGGTCGCGCCGAGCGACCACAGGTCGGCGGCGACCGTGGACGCCCCCTCGGCGGCCCGCTCCGGGGCCACGTACTGCGGGGAGCCGAGGACCATGCCGGGGCGGGTCGTCACCCCGTCGCCGCCGTCGAAGGTGGCAAGCCCGAAGTCGGTGAGCATCACCCGGCCGTCGTGCGCCACGAGCACGTTCTGTGGCTTGATGTCGCGGTGCAGCACCCCGGCGGTGTGCGCGGCGCGCAGCGCGTCGAGGATGGCGAGGCCGATCCGGGCGGCGTGGGCCGGCTCCAGTGGCCCCTCGGCGTCCACCAGGTCCTGGAGCGTGCGGGACGGGACGTACTCCATCACGATCCACGGGTTGTCGTCGACCGAGATGACGTCGTAGAGCCGGACCACGGCGGGGTGGTTGAGCCGGGCGGCGGCGCGCGCCTCCCGCAGGGTGCGCGAGCGCGCCTCGGCGCGTTCGTGGTCGGCCAGCCAGGTGGGCGGCACGATCTCCTTGACGGCGACCTCGCGGTGCAGCATCTCGTCGCGGGCCAGCCACACCCGGCCCATGCCCCCGCGACCCACCAGGTCGAGCAGCCGGTACCGACCGGCGATCAGCACCTGCGCACGCTCCTCCTCGGCCGCTGTCCGGGCTACACCCTAACCAGCGGATCGGGAGTCACCTATCGGTTGTCCGACTTGGCTCAGCAGGCGGCGTGGTCCACGCGCGCCAGCAGATTTCCCTCCGGGATGGCGATCCGGGCACGTCCACCAGCCAGTCGGGCCGCGGCGCGGCGGGCCTGTAGCGGGCCGTGCTCCCGACGGGCAGCGGTGTAGCTGGCGGCGGTGCGGGCCGCGATCGTGGTCCACCCGTACTGTTCGCCGACCATGGTGCGGGCCCGGCGCGCCACCCTCCGGGCGAAGATCTCGTCGTCGAGCAGTTGACCGACCGCACCGGCGAGCGCGTCCGGGTCGCTGTGGGGGAACGTCACTCCGGTCACGCCGGACTCCACGATCTCGGCGAGGCCGCCGGTGCGGGCCACTGCGAGGGGCGCCCCGGCCGCCGCCGCCTCCAACGCCACCATGCCGAACGGCTCGTAGAGGCTGGGCACCACTGTCGCGTCGGTGGCACCGAGCATCGCCGGCAGTTGGGTGGAGTCGAGGAAACCGGTGAACCGGACGGTCGAGGACAGCGCGAGCCGGCGGGCCTGGGCCTCCAACTCGGCGCGGTACGGGCCGTCGCCGGCGATCACCACGCGCAGCCCCGGGTGCCGCTCGCGCAGTCGGGGCACCGCGTGCACCAGGTGCTGGACGCCCTTCTCGTAGACCAGCCGCCCGGCGTACCCCACCAACGGGCCGTCGCCGGCGAACCGTGCCCGGGCCGACGCGACCGCGCGTGGACGGGCCCGCCAGGCCCGGCCGTCGACCCCGTTGGGCACCACGTCGACCTGGGTGGCCGGGATGTCGAACAGGGCCTTCACCTGCTCACGCATGTAACCGGAGCAGACGATCACCCGGCCGGACTCGCTGGTGAGCCACTGCTCGATGCCGTGGATGGTGCGGTTCATCTCCTCGGGCAGCCAGCCCTGGTGTCGCCCGGCCTCGGTGGCGTGCATGGTGGTGACCAGGGGCAGGTCCAGGTGCTCGGCCAGGGAGATCGCGGTGTGGGCGACGAGCCAGTCGTGGGCGTGGATGACGTCGTAGGCGCCGGCCTGGGTGGCGCGTAGGGCGGTGCGGGTGAGGGTGTGGTTGAAGGCCATGGTCCAGGCCAGTAGGGAGTCGGTGGCGAGGGGGAAGGCGACCGGGTCTTCGGGGGCGCGCAGGATGCGGACGCCGTCGGCGTACTCCTCCATGGGTGCGCCGTCGGTGTGGCGGGTGACGACGGTGACCTCGTGGCCGGCGGCGGCGAGGGCGACGGAGAGGGCGTGTACGTGGCGGCCGAGGCCGCCGACGAGCACCGGCGGATATTCCCAGGACAGCATCAGCACCCGCAGCTGCCGGGCGGGGTGGATGTCGATCACGTGGGCGTCGGGTGACATGCGGCCCCCTTTGAGTTGTCCCCGGGCGCGCGCCGACCGACACCGGATTGATGTCGCCGTCGCGTCTGGATCGGGGCCAATCCTGCCGGGACCGAAATAACCGGCGGCAACACCACCGTTGCGGTCGTGTAAAGCGCTACTGGCCCCTTCGGCGCACCCGCAGCAGCTCGGCCACCGACCACGCCTGGAATGGGCAGCCGGTCGCGGAGTGCGGCGCGAGGCCGTCGGCCGTCTCGCTTACCGAGCCTAATCCATATTCGGTCAGATGAGACTCGATCCCCACGAACGTGTCATCGACTGACATCTTTCCCCGGCGGGCGGCGTCGGCGTACGGGCCGAGCAGCCACGGCCACACCGTGCCCTGGTGGTAGCCCCCGTCGCGCTCGGCCGGGCCACCCCGGTGCCGGCCCACGAACTCGGTCGAATCCGGGGCGAGGCTGCGCGGCCCGAGCGGGGTGAGCAACCCGTCCGCGACGCGGCGCAGCGTCGCCTCGTCCGGCTCCAGCGGCGCGAACGGCAGAGACCAGGCCAGCAACTGGTTGGGACGCAGCGCGTCGTCGTCGTGCAGGGCGGCCCCACCCAGGGGGTACGCCGGCGCGGGCGCGTCCAGCACGTCGTGCAGCCAGCCGGTCGGTGCCGGGAACCGCTCCCGGAACGAGGCGGTCGCCTGCCCGTGCCGTCGCCACAGCTCGTCCGCGTCCTGCCCGGCCAGCTCGGTCAACTCCGCGAGCCCGGCCAGCCCGTTGATCCACAACGCGTTGACCTCGACCGGCTTGCCGGTACGCGGGGTGACCGGCACCCCGTACACCCGGGCATCCATCCAGGTCAGCGCGGTGCCGGCGGCACCCTGGCCGAGTAGCCCGTCGGCCGGGTCGACGGCGATCCCGTAGCGGGTGCCGGCCACGTGGGCGTCGATCACCGCACGCAGCGCGGGCAACAACTCGTCGCCGAGATCGGTGTCACCGGTGACCGTGACGTGCCGGCTCACCGCGTGCAGGAACCACAACGTGCCGTCGACGGTGTTGTACTCCACCCGGCCGGTGTCGGCCGTGTTGGCCAGCATCCCCTCGGACAGCGTCGCCGCGTACGACCGCAGCAGCGACCTTCCCAGGTCGGCCCGGCCGGTGCAGAGGAACAACCCCTCGTACGAGATCATCGTGTCCCGGGACCAGGCCCCGAACCAGGGGTAACCGGCGACCACGTCCACCGCCGCGTCGCCCGAGCGCACCACGAACGCGTCGGCGGCCAGCGCCAGGGTGGCCTCCACGTCGTCGGCGGGCTTCGCCGTCGCCACCACCTGCCGGTTGCGCCGCCGGGCCGTCGCCACGATGTCCTCCGCCGAGGGCGGCTCCAGGTCGAGCGGATCGGCCCAGGCCCGCACCGAGACCGTGTCGCCGGGGCGGTCCAACTCGCCGACGAAACGCCCCGCGTACCAGAGATCCTCGTCCGGGTGCAGACCCCGGTTGGCCTCCTCGCGGTGGTGCACGCCCAGCCACCACTGCCCCTCGGGTGCCCACCCCGGCCCGGCCAGCCGGTACGCGCCCTCGACCACCGCACCGCCGGCCACCGACTCGACCTGCGGGGTCGGGCCGTCGGCCCGCCGCTCGCCGTGCGCGTCCCGCCAGGTGCAGGCGGCGGACAGCTCCAGCCGGACGGGCCCGCCGGCGACCAGCCGGTGCACCACCGCCACGCAGGAGCGCCCGGGCAGCATGGCCACCTCCCGCTCGATCACCACCGCGCCGATCCGCCACCGCCACCGGGGCAGGCCGTCGACCAGGTCGAAGCGTTCCAACAGCTCGAAGCCGCGCGGGTCCACGTCACCGGAGGACCACTCGTGCGCGCCGAGCCGGACCCGCGCCCCGGACGGCAGGGTGACCGCCGGATCAAGACTGACCAGTCCCACTTGACGAGACGCCGGTGTCTCACCGGGAACCACCAGCAGACCGTGGTAACGACGGGTCCGCAGCCCGGCGACAGTGCCCATCGCATAGCCACCGAGACCGTCCGGAACCAGCCACTCCCGGCTCGCCGCGCTGGTCAGATCGCCGCAGACCTGCGGGCCGAAGCGAATGTCAATCAACTTTCCTCCACCGGCGGCGGGGTGTAACACGCCACGACGAGAATGGCCGCTGTGGTCAAGCACCGCGGCGACGTCAAAGATGTGCACGTGATCACTGACCGATCGTCCTCCGACGCCTCGCCACCCGACGCCGAGCGGCTCCGGCTCGCCCAGGCGGACTCGGGGGAGCAGGACTGGCGCGCATGGGGTCCCTATCTGTCCGAGCGGGCGTGGGGGACGGTACGGGAGGACTACAGCGAGCACGGTACGGCCTGGGACTACTTCCCGCATGACCACGCGCGGTCCAGAGCCTACCGGTGGAACGAAGACGGGATGGCGGGCGTCTGCGACGAACGACAGACTTTCGCCTTCGCCCTGGCGCTGTGGAACGGCAAGGACCCGATCCTCAAGGAACGGATGTTCGGCCTCGGCGGCGACAGCGGCAACCACGGCGAGGACGCGAAAGAATACTGGTGGTATCTCGACTCGACCCCGACGCACTCCTGGATGCGCTGGCGTTACCACTACCCGCAGGCCGCCTTCCCGTACGACGAACTCGTCGCGGTGAACGCGTTGCGCGGCCGCGACGACACCGAGTACGAGCTTGTCGACACCGGCATCTTCGACGACGACAGGTACTGGGCGGTGACCGTCGACTACGCCAAGGCGTCCCCGACCGACCTGTGCATGGTGATAACCGTGGCCAACCGGGGCGACCGGGCGGCGACCCTGCACGTGCTGCCCACCCTGTGGTTCCGCAACACGTGGGCGTGGGGCCTGCCCGGTGGTGACCGCATCCCGAAGCTGACCGGCCAGGGCACCCGGCTCGTCGGCGAGCACCGGGTGCTCGGCCAACTGCTGTTGGAGGGCGACGGCGGCCCGGTGCCGCTGCTCTGCGACAACGACACCAACGCCGAACGGCTCTGGGGCCTGCCCGGCCGCACGCCCTACCCGAAGGACGGCATCAACGACCACGTGGTCAACGGCGCGGCCACCGTCAACCCCGCGCGGGAGGGCACCAAGGGCGCGCTGCACTACGTGCTGGACGTGCCGGCCGGTGGGCAGCGCCAGATCCGGCTGCGGCTGACCCGTACCGCGTCGCCGCCGGCCGCCGCGCCACCACCCCCCGCCGACCTCAGTGAGGGTTTCGAGGCCGTGGTGTGGGCGCGGCGGGCCGAGGCGAACCGCTTCTTCGCCGGGGTGATCCCACCGGCCGCCACCGCCGACGAGGCGCTTGTCGCCCGGCAGGCCATCGCCGGGCTGATGTGGGGCAAGCAGTTCTACCACTTCGACGTCAAACGCTGGCTGGAAGGCGACCCGGGCTCGACACCGCCGGCCGGGCGTCGGCACGGGCGCAACAGCGCCTGGTGGCACATGACCAGCTTCGACGTCATCTCCATGCCCGACCCGTGGGAATATCCCTGGTACGCGGCCTGGGACCTGGCCTTCCACTGCGTCAGCATCGCCCGGGTCGACCCGGGCTTCGCCAAGGAACAACTGCTGCTCCTGCTGCGCGAGTGGTATCTGCATCCCAACGGGCAGATCCCGGCGTACGAGTGGGCGTTCGGCGACGTGAACCCGCCGGTGCACGCCTGGGCGGCGCTGAAGGTGTTCGAGATCGACGGCGGTCGGGACTACGAGTTCCTGGGCCGGGTGATGCACAAGCTGCTGCTCAACTTCACCTGGTGGGTCAACCGCAAGGACACCGGCGGCAACAACGTCTTCGAGGGCGGCTTCCTCGGGCTGGACAACGTCGGGCCGTTCGACAGGTCGGCGGCGCTGCCGGTGGCCGGCGTGCTGGAGCAGTCCGACGGCACCGGCTGGATGGGCATGTACGCGCTCAACCTGCTGGACATGGCCATCGTGCTCGCCGAACATGACCGGACCTGGGTGGACACCGCCACCAAGTTCTTCGAGCACTTCGCCTACATCGCCGCCGCCGCGTACGAACAGGGGTTGTGGGACGACGAGGACGCGTTCTTCTACGACGTGCTGCGCCTCGCCGACGGCACGAAGGTGCCGTTGAAGGTCCGTTCCGTCGTCGGGCTGCTGCCGTTGGCCGCGACCACCCGGCTCACCGCGAAGACCCTGCACCGCCTACCGGAGTTGGGCGCGCGGTTGCGCTGGTTCCTCACCAACCGCCCGGAGTACGCGCAGGTGATCGGCACCCGCCGACTGGGCCCGGACGGCCGGCAGCAGCGACTGCTGTCCATGGTCGGGCCGGAGCAGGTGGTCCGACTGCTCGCCCGGATGCTCGACCCCGACGAGTTCCTGTCCGACTTCGGCCTGCGGACGCTGTCCCGCGCACACCTGGACAAGCCGTTCTCGGTCACCCTCGGTGGCCAGGAGTTCTCCGTCGGCTATGAGCCGGCCGAGTCGACGAGCGGCCTGTTCGGCGGCAACTCCAACTGGCGCGGGCCGATCTGGATGCCGACGAACTTCCTGTTGATCAGCGCGCTGCGCGACTACGCGGCGTTCTTCGGCGACGACCTCCAGGTGGAATATCCGACCCGCTCCGGGGTGAAGCACACCCTCGACGAGATCGCCGACGACCTCTCCGCCCGGCTGATCTCGCTCTTCACCCAGGACGACTGGGGTCGACGGCCGATCTACGGTGCCGCGCAGATGTTCCAGACCCACCCGGACTGGCGGGACCTGATCTCCTTCCCCGAGTATTTCCACGGCGACAACGGGGCCGGCCTGGGTGCCTGGCACCAGACCGGCTGGACCGCCCTGGTGGCCGACCTGATCCTCACGTTGCGCCGCTGACCCCGTCCTGCCCGCGGTGGTGCTCGGCACGCCGGTCACTATCGTGGACGTCCATGGGGGAGCCGGTCGAGCCAGTAGGTGAGGTGCTTGTCCTCGGGCAGTCCCGGGCCTGGCCCACCATCGCGATCCCGGGCGCCTTCGTGGTCGCCCTGATCCTCGTCGGGGTGCTGTTCGACCGGGTCAGTTGGGCCGGGGTGTTGCTCGGCACCGCCTCGATCATCCTCGCGTTCACCAGTTCGCGGAACGCGGTCCTCGCGGACGACATCGGGCTGCTGGTTCGCCAGCGCGCGGGCCTGCGGCGTTCGTACGCCTGGGCTGACATCGAGCGCATGGGCTGGGTGGACGCGGGGATGTGGGGGAGCACGCTGACGGTCTTTCCCCACGGCGGCCCGTACGACGTGCCGGGGCCCAACTCGTCGGTCGACGTGGGACGCATCTGGCGACCCGCGCGCCGGCACCTCGCCGACCCGATGCCCGCGCTGCTCAAGACCCATGGCATCAAGACGCTGTCCGACGGCTGAGGCTCTGGTCTCGCCCGGGTCAGCCGGTGAAGGGCTCGGGACCGAGCCGGCCCCAGGCCACGAAGGCGGCCAGCGCGAGATAGGCCAGGTTCAGCACGGTGAACCGTGCCTCGTCGTGCCGCAGGTGCGTGATGATCGCGCCGACCATCAGCAGGACCCAGCAGACGGCGGTCACCGCCACCAGCACCGGGGCGATGCCGAGCACGGCGGGCAGGATCAGGCCGACCGCCGCCAGGAGTTCGAGGACCCCGAGGGTCTTGACGAAGCCCACGCTGGCATCGTCGGTCCACCCACCGCCGTTGGCGGCGGCCAACTTCTCCTTGGGTACGAATGTCTTGGTGCCGCCTGCCGCCAGGGCGATCGCGGCCAGCAGTCCGGCCGCGATCCGCAGAGCCAGGTTCATGAGGTTCCTCCGTCCGTTGCGGGTCGAACAGGAGACACCGCCGGCCGCCGCGCTGTGACAGGTCGACGGGTGACGCGGCACACAGACGCCAGGTGTCACAGGGGCCGGCCGACCGGTGTCTGGTGGGCGACGCGGTCGAGGACGAGAAGGCTGGAGGAGACCACGGTGATGAGTGGGGACAGCACTGCCGTCGACGCGTTCGTCACCCACCGAAACCTGCTTATCACCGTCGCCTACGAGTTGCTCGGCTCGGCCGCCGACGCCGAGGACGTACTCCAGGAGACCTGGCTGCGGTGGGCGGACGCGGATCTCGCGACAGTGCGGGACCCGCGTGCGTACCTGGTCCAAATCACCACCCGGCAGGCGCTCAACCGGCTGCGGGCGGTCGGCCGGCGCAAGGAGTCCTACGTGGGCTCCTGGCTGCCCGAGCCACTGCTGACCGCACCGGACGTCGCCGACGACGTGGAGTTCGCCGAGAGCGTCTCGATGGCGATGCTGCTGGTGCTGGAGACGCTCGCGCCGACCGAGCGGGCGGTGTTCGTGCTGCGCGAGGTCTTCGCGCTGGACTACGACGAGATCGCCGGAGCCGTCGACAAGAGCCCGGCGGCGGTCCGCCAGATCGCGCACCGGGCGCGGGCGCATGTCGCCGCGCGCCGACCTCGCGGGGCGATCTCCCCGGCCGACAGCCGACGTGCGCTCGACGCGTTCCGGCGGGCCGTCGAAACGGGTGACGTGCAGGGGCTGCTCGACGTCCTCGCACCGGACGTGGTGTTCCTCGGCGATGGCGGCGGGATCAGACAGGCGGTGCTGCGGCCCGTCGCGGGGGCCGACCGGGTGGCCCGCCTGCTGGCCAGCACACAGGCCAGGGCCGCGGCCATGTCGCTGCGACCGGCCCAGGTCAACGGGCACCCGGCGCTGGTGTTCCACCTCGACGGCGGGATCGACACGGTCGTCGCGCTGCGCTTCGACGAGGGCCTGATCACCGCGATCTACGCCGTGCGTAACCCCGAGAAGTTGTCGCACATGCGGCGCGAGGCCGGCCTGCGTCGTTGAGCCGGCAGCGTCGGAAGGGGCAAGATGCCTGGCCGGCGGGCATCGACGCCCCGCGGGGCACTACAGCGCAGGAGTGGGTGTCTCCGGTGGGAGTCGCCGTGAGCGGCGCGAGTCCGCACCCGCCACGCCGAGCAGCACCACGGCGGTGACGGCCCCCGCGCTCAGCGGATCGAGGCGCAGCGTCACCGGCACCAGCAGGCCGAGGGCCAGCAGGCCAGCGATCCGGGATCGGGACACCCGGGCGAACACCTGGTATTCGAGGGTCGCCCGGCCGGCGAGGAAGAGCACCGGCCCGCCGAGGATGGCGATCAGCCACGCCGCCGGGAGATGCCCGCGTGGCTCGGTGATGAACAGTTCGAAGCCGACGCCGGTCAGGACGATCCCCGCGATCATGATCAGGTGGGCGAACGCCATGTCGGTGGCGAGCCGTGCGGCGTTGCGGGAGCGGCTGATGGCGGCGTCGAGCAGCCCTCCCGCGACGTGGAAGTAGATCCGCCAGAGCAGCACGGTTGTCGCCAGCGCGAGGAGGAAGCCACCGGTCTGGTCGGCGTGGAATTCGCTGCCGCTGAACGCCAGCCCGATGACGAAGATCGCCTCACCCAGCGCGATGAGGAGGAACTGCTGGTACCGCTCGGCCAGGTGCTCGGCCGCGATCGCCTGGACGCCGAGCCGTCGCGCGCCGAGGCGGGGGGTCGGCCAGCCGAGAAACAGCCCCGCGTAGTCGATCAGCGCGGCGGCGGTCCACAACGGCCCTCGTACGCTCCCCTCGGCGCTCAGGCCACCGATGACCCAGAGCGGTGCGCTCAGGCCGAGCCAGAACAGGACCCGGAAGGTCTGCCGGGGATCGGGCCGGCCGTGCCCGGCGACGTGGAAGTAGACCACCCGGCCGATCTGGAGGCTCACGTAGGTGATGGCGAACAGGGGCGCCCGCGCGCCGAAGCCGTCGGGCACCGCGACCGCCATCGTCATGGCGCCGATCATGGTCATGACGATGACGATCTGGACGATCGACGCCTCCGGGTCCAGCCAGCTTGTCGACCAGACCGTCAACGACCAGACCGCCCACAGTGCCAGGAACAGCAGCAGGGCCTGACCGAGGCCCGCGTACACGCCCCGCTGACCGTCGGTGAAGTCGCTGATCACCCGCGCCGAGATCCGGGTGAGGGCGAAGACGAAGACCAGGTCGAGGAACAACTCCAGAAACGTCGCCCGCTGCCGACTGGTCTCGCCGCGCACCAGCCGTACGCCGCGTCTCTCGCTCATCCGTGCGCCACGGGTCGGTGCCGTCGAGCGACCACGTGCCCTCCCGTCGTGGTGATCCCCTCACCCAACGAGCGACGGTTCTGCTCTGGCACGTGGGGCGAGGGAACCTGCGCGATGGCCTTACGGGTGTAAGCTTACGCGGTGACCACACCGAGAACGCGGGCTCGCAACAAGCGCGGCGAGGGTGCGCAGTTGCGCGAGGAGATCGTCAGCGCCGCCGGCACGCTGCTCGACGGGGGCGATCCGCAGAGCGTGACGCTGCGGGCGGTGGCCCGGGAGGCCGGCATCTCGGCACCGTCGATCTACGCGCACTTCCCCGACCTGGACTCGATCCTGCTCGTGGTCGCCCAGCGCGCGTTCGCCGCCCTGGAGCAGGAGCTGACCCGGCCGGACGACGCGGATCCCGCCGAGCGTCTGCGGGCGATCAGCGCGGCCTACCTGACCTTCGCCGAGCGTCAGCCCCACCGGTACGCCCTGATGTTCGGGGCGGTCTGGGACGCGAGCCAGGCCCGCGATCGTGCCCCGGCGCTGGCGGACGACCTTGCCGTGCTCGGCATGGGAGCCTTCGACGTCTTCCACCGCACGCTCGCCGAGTGTGTCGCGAAGGGACTCTCGACAAGTGCGGATCCCTTCGCCGACGCGACGGCCCTCTGGGTCGGTCTGCACGGGTACGCGCAGCTCCAGGTGGCGACGCCGCTGTTTCCCTGGCCGCCGCGCCTGCGAGATTCCATGGTCGACCGGTTGGCGTTGCTGGTCTGAGGACGCCCATACAGTCGCCAATCCGTCACCGGGCGACTACGGCAGGTGTCCGCCCTTACGCTCGACTGCGTGCCCGGACCTGCCGAGAAGGCCACCGAACAGGACCGGCGTGACCTCATCGTCACGGTCGCGCGAGAGCTGGCTGAGACGGAGGGCTGGGCGGGGGTGAGCACCCGTCGGCTCGCCGAGCGGGCCGAGATCGACGTCGGCGACCTCTACCGGCACTTCCCAGATCTTGAGGCACTCCTCGCCGCCGTCGCCGTCTGCGCCTTCGCCGACCTGGCCGCCGATCTGGCGGAGGCGCACGCGGAGGCCGCCGGCAGCCCCGAAGGGGCCTGGCCGGCGGTCGCGAGCGCGTACCTCGACTTCGCGTACTCGCATCCGGAGGTCTATGACGCGATGCTCGCGCTGACCCCCGACCTGGCCCTCGGCGTGGATGGTGTCCCGGCCGCGCCGCGGGCGGTGTTCGCCGAGCTGCGCGCGGCCCTGACCCCGCTTGCCGAGGGCCGCGACCCGGACACCCTCGCCGAGGTGGGTTGGAGCCTGCTGCACGGCGTGGTGATGCTCACCCGGGGCGGTCGGCTCCGACCCGAGGGGCAGGAGGAACGGGAGGCGTTGATCGCCCAACGGCTGCTGCGGTGGCCGTGACGAGCAGTGTGGTCAGTTGAGGGGCTGGCGGTCGTGGGGCCCCTTGTCGACGAACCGGAACGTGGTGCCCAGCGGCCCGTTGCCCAACTCCTTGAGGATCAGCCCGTTGCCGGCGAGGTGCTGGAGAAACCGGTTCTCACTGCGGATCGCGTACGTGCCGCCGTCCTGGGCGAGGATGGTGAACCGCTGGATCGGGTCGTCCACGTCGCAGACGGCGGCGTCGATGGTCAGCTCGGGCTCGATGTCCAGAGCGTTCACCGCCCAGCAGGACGGGTCGTCGTTGGCCGGATGGTCGTCCTTCGTGCCGAAAGCCTTGATCACGTACCTGTCGTCGCCGATCGGCACCGGAACGAACAGGACGCGTCCGCCGGTGTCGCCGCCCTCCTCAAGCCGGCCGCTGAGCTCCAGTGCGTCGCCGGACCCCTGCACCCGCAGCATCGAGATCTCGCGCTTGCCGGACAGCAGGGGATCTGTCGCGGCCGTCGGTGATGGCTTCCCCGCCGGGGGCGTCGGCGTGCCCGCCACGGCGCCCGACGGCGTCGGCGTGCCCGCCCCGGCGGTCGGTGCCTTGTCGCCGTCGGCCCCGCACGCCACCAACGCACCGGCGCACGCCAGCAGCGCGGCGCCGGCAACCCACTTCATCCCGATCACGTCGTGCTCCTCATGAGCTGTCCCGAACCTCGCGGTCGCCAAGAACCCATTTGCCCTCAAGACGAACGCCGGGCCGAGACAGTTCACGGAAAAGCCCGAAACCCGGCGTCGATCTCCCGCCTATCCTGTCCCTTCGACCGGACGGCGACAGCACGGGGAGGCGAACGGTATGACCGACGGCGGGGCGGCGCGGCGACAGGCGGAGGTGTTGATCTTCGATGCGGACGACACGTTGTGGGAGAACAACGTCGTCTTCGAGCAGGTGATCAACGACTTTCTGGAGTGGCTCGACCACCCCACCCTGGACCGCACGGAGATCCGGCTCATCCTCGACGACATCGAGCGGGCCAACACGGTGGCACACGGGTACGGCAGCAAGGTCTTCCTGCGCAGTCTGGCGGAGTGCCTGGAACGGCTGCGCGAACGGCCGGCCACCGACTCCGAGCGTCAGGACATCGCGCGACTGGCGGTCGCCCTGGTCGAGCACCAGGTGGAGCTGATGCCCGGGGTGGCCGACGCGCTCGACGAGTTGGCCGGCCGGCACGAGTTGCTGCTGCTCACCAAGGGCGACCAGGCGGACCAGCAGCGCAAACTGGACGCCTGCGGGCTGCTGCACCACTTCCGGGCCGCGCACATCGTCGCCGAGAAGGACGTCGAGACCTACCGGT
This sequence comes from Micromonospora sp. NPDC048935, assembly GCF_043197875.1. NCBI lineage: Bacteria > Bacillati > Actinomycetota > Actinomycetes > Micromonosporales > Micromonosporaceae > Micromonospora > Micromonospora sp. NPDC048935. The sequence goes on from NZ_JBICTZ010000008.1 coordinate 378,289, forward strand.
GGTTGATCCGGGAACACCGTCTCGACCCGTCGCGCGCCTGGATGATCGGCAACTCCCCGAAGTCGGACATCCTGCCGGCACGCGCGGCCGGGCTGAACGCGGTCTTCATCCCGAACGAGAACACGTGGGTCCTGGAGAACGACGAACTGGACCCCGCCGACGCCGGTGTGTTGCGCCTCGCCGCGTTCCGCGACCTGCTGCGGTACTTCTGAGCGTACTGACAGCGAACAGCGTCAGAGATCATGGTCGCGTTACGCCGACGTGCCTGATTTCTACCCTGAGGTCAGTTGCGCCGTCGGTCGCCCGGCACGGCTTGTCGGCCCGCTTCGGACCGGCCTAGCCTGGGCCGGCGCTCATGGCTCGGCGGGGTACGTGCCGTGAGCGCCGGCGTTCGGCGGTTGGCACCGTGGAGCTGAGTGCCGGAGCTGTCCGCTCCCATCATCCGGACGGCCGAGGGTCAGGGCAGGGTAGTTGCGGACCCGGTCCTGACCCGGCCACGGATCGACCGGACCCGGCGAGCGGGGCAGACCACGCGTCGGTTCGACTGTCAGGATGACCGGATGAGGCGCAGATCCCTCCTGCTCGGCACCGCCGCCGGTCTGGCGGCGCCGACCCTGTTCGCGTCGACGGCTCCCGCGCTCGGCGCGACCCGGCCGCCGCCGCCCCGGGGCACCACCCCGCCAATTCGCCGCAGTCCCCGGCCGCGCACGCCGCGCCCCAACCTGGCCGCCCGGTTGAGCACCCTGCCACCGCAGACCCAACAGGTGATCGTGGTGGGCGCGGCCAGCTACACCACCAGCTACGCCACCCTTGAGGCGTACGTGCGGATCCGGGGCCGCTGGCAGCCGGCCTCGGCGGCGTTGCCCGCCCGCATCGGCTCCAAAGGGTTCACCGACAACCACGTGGAGGGCGTGGCGACCACCCCCACCGGTGTCTACTCGATCGGCCCCACCATGTACGGCATCGCCGCCAACCCGGGTGTGCGGTACCCCTACCACCGGTTGGTCAGCGGCGACTGGTGGAACGAGAACCCGTCGTCCCCGCGCTACAACACCTTCCAGCAGAGCGCGACCGACCCGGGTGGGGCCAGCGAGGCGCTGTGGCAGGAGATCCCGTCGTACACGCACTTCGCGGTGATCACCTACAACATGGCACCGAACGTGCCGACCCCGATCCCCAACGCGGGCAGCGGCATCTTCCTGCACGAGTTCCGGCTCAGCGCCGGCAACGCCACGGCCGGCTGCGTCTCGCTCGCCCACGACCACCTGGTCGGCGTGCTCAACTGGCTGGACCCGGCCCTCTCGCCGCGCATCGTGCTCAGCCCGTACGCCCAGCTCGAACGCTACTGATCAGGGCCCCCTCAGGAGGCCCCGCCGCGGACGATCGACACCGCCACCCGGCAGAACTCGTCCATGTCCGGGTTGAACCCGGCCGCGATGTCGGGATGCAACCCGGAGCGGGTCTCCTCCAACAGCCGCTGGCAGACCTGCTCGACCGGCTCGCCAGCGTAGTGGGCACGGACCCGGTCGGTGGCCGCCTGAAGCGCCGAGGTCAGTTGCTCCTCCAGCGGGCCGCGCAGCTTCTGCTGCACCGGGTCGAGCCCGCGTGGATCGAGCGTGACATGTGGCTCCGACATCGGTGCTCCCTTCGTCGGCGTCCGCGATACCCCACCGCGGTCGTCGGTCAAACCCCGTCCGGTACGGCGGCGACCCGTACCTGGTAAGAAAAATCCTCCGCCGGCTCCTCGTGGTACGACAGTCGGCGGATCTGCCGGTCGTCGTCGTAGAGGGCGACGTCCACCAGCACCCCGAGGTGGCTGAGGCCGATCGACGTCACCCGCCTCTTGTCCTGCAACACGGCGCAGACGCCGCCGAGCAGGGTGCTGGCGTCGGCCGTCCGGTGCCCGGGCGGGCACCGCAGGACAAGATCCACCTCGATCGGCCCGCGCAACGGCGTCCAGCCGGTGTGCTGGGCCGCCGTGAGAGCGGACTGGAGCAGGGCGCGGACCCTCGTCGCCTGCCGGTGCCCGGCCGCGAAGATGGACAACGCTTCGGTCTTGACCGGTGGCAGGCCGCTCACCTCGAACGTCAGGGCGAGAGCGCGGGTGTCCTGCACGACGGCACCTCCTCGTTGGGACGATCCTGCCGAACCGGGGGAGCGGCGGTGGGACGTTCCCGCGATTACCAACCGATCGGGCAGGCATGGGGGTCGGCCGGAGGCGTGTCGACGGCGGCGGCGAGCGCGCTGGCTGCGGCGTTACGAAAACGCTAGTCGATGCCGCCCGCGGTTGGTAGTCGGCCGGTCATCCGATGGGGTGCGGCGGAAGGCGCAGAACTCGTTGCCCTCCGGGTCGACGGGCACCCACCAGGTGGCCTCGCCGGCCGGCTCCCGGACCAGCCGTGCGCCGGCCGCGAGCAACGCCGCCGGGTCCGCGTCGGCCAACCGCAGATCCAGGTGTACGCGGTCCTGCCCACCCGCGGTTCGGGAACCTTGTTCACCCGGATCGACTCGGCGGCCGAGCGCGCCGAGCGGGGGCCACCCGGGTGTCGTCGGCGTCGGCCACGTCGCCGTCGAGCATGCGGGCCCAGAACCCGCCCAGGGCGAGCGCGTCGGTCCACGTCCTCGGCGTCGAACCGGCCACCGGCCAGTGTGGCCCGCGCGTACCGCAACAACTCCCTGTGCTGCTCCACCCGTCGGCGGCGATCTCCGCGCGTGATCGACTCGGCCTTCTGAAAGGCGCGGCTTTCCTGGCGCGGTGATGGCGCGACTTTCAGGAAGTCGAGTCGATCACGTTCGGGGTGCCGGCGTGCGCGTCGCACGTCCTGCACCGCGGCCCTGCCGGCGTGGGTGACGGCGGCGGCTCGCGGCGGGGACCTCCGCTGTGACAGCCAGGTTTCGCGACTTCGCGGGTGGGGCAGAGTAGCCGCACAGAGCATCCGGTCCGGGGCGTTTTCGCAGCTCGTCGGCTCGGAGATGTCTCGCCGTGCGCCGGGGCACGGACGCCCTCCCCGGTTTTCCGCCGAAGAGAGGGGGAGGGCGATGACGGACCCCGAAACGGCACGACACCGACGCCGGCCGATTGTGCGGCTGGGCGCGGCGGCTGCCGCGTTGGCGCTTGTCGCACCGCTCGCCGCGTGCGGCGCGGACGACGACGGTGGCCCACCGACGATCAACCTGTACTACCCGCCCGAGCAGAACCTGCAAAAGGTCGTCGACGACTGCAACGCGAAGGCCCAGGGGCGGTACGAGATCGCCTACCAGGTGCTGCCCCGGCAGGCCGACGACCAGCGGGTGCAGATGGTGCGCCGGCTGGCCGCCGAGGACAGCGGAATGGACGTGCTGGGGTTGGACGTCACCTGGACCCAGGAGTTCGCCAGCGCCGACTGGATCCGCGAGTGGACCGGCCAGGACAAGGCCGAGGTCGAGCAGGGCACCCTCGCCGGGCCGCTGGACACCGCCCGCTACGAGGACAAGCTGTACGCGGCACCGAAGAACACGAACGTCCAACTGCTCTGGTACCGCAAGGACCTGGTGCCGCAGCCGCCGACCACCTGGGACCAGATGATCAGCGCGGCCCAGCAACTCCGGGACCAGGGCAAGCCGTACCAGGTGCTCACCATGGGCGCCCAGTACGAGGGCCTGGTCGTCCTCTACAACACCCTCGCCGAGAGCGCCGGCGGAAAGATCCTCAACGACGACGGCACGCAAGCCGTGATGGACGACGGTACGGTCCGGGCGCTGGAGCAGCTGAAGAGGTTCGCCACGTCGGGCGTGACCTCGTCGTCGTTCAGCAACGCCACCGAGGACCCGGTCCGGTTGGAGTTCCAGTCCGGCTCGGGCGCGTTCCAGGTGAACTGGCCGTTCGTCTACCCGGCCCTTCAGGAGGCCAACCCGGAGTTGGCCAAGCAGGTCGGCTGGGCGCGGATCCCCGGCATCGACGAGGGCACCCCCAGCAAGGTCACCATCGGCGGGGTCAACCTCGCGGTCAGCTCCTACTCCACGCACCCGGAACTGTCCTTCGAGGCGGCCCGGTGCCTCCGCAACGCCGAGCACCAGAAGTTCTCCGCCATCAACGACGGCGTGCCACCCACCATCGAGGCGGTCTTCGAGGACCCGGAGATGACCGAGGCGTACCCGATGAAGGACACCATCCTGGAAGAGCTGAAGGAGCCGGCGACCCGTCCCCTGACGCCCGCGTACCAGAGCATCTCCACCGTGATGTCGGCGATCCTGTCGCCGCCGTCGGCGATCCGTCCGCAGCAGACCGCCGACGAGCTGCGCGACGCCATCGCCGACGCACTTCAGTCGAAGGGGGTGCTGCCGTGACCCGGCCCGCCACCACCGAGACCCCGGAGAAGACCGACGACCAGCGCGCCGCCGTGCCCACCCAACGTGGCGGTCGGCGTAAGCCGCCACTGAGCGCGAACAAGAGATCCGAACGCAGGTTGGGTCTGCTGCTCTGCGCACCCGCCGCGCTGGTCATGATCCTGGTGACCGCGTACCCGATCATCTATTCGGTCTGGTTGTCGTTGCAGCGTTACGACCTGCGCTTTCCCGACCAGCGCGAGTTCATCGGGCTGGACAACTACGTCACCGTGCTCAGCAACGAGTTCTGGTGGACCGCGTTCGGGGTGACCGCGCTGATCACCGTGGTCACCGTGGCCGTCGAGCTGGTGCTCGGCATGGGTCTGGCGATCATCATGCACCGCACGATTGTCGGGCGGGGCATCGTCCGCACCTCGGCGCTCATCCCGTACGGGATCGTCACCGTGGTCGCGGCGTTCTCCTGGCGGTACGCCTGGACGCCCGGCACCGGCTACCTGGCCGACCTGTTCAGTGACGGCGCGCCCCTCACCGAGCGGGCCAGCTCACTGGCGATCATCATGCTCGCGGAGATCTGGAAGACCACTCCGTTCATGGCGCTGCTGCTGATGGCCGGGCTGGCGCTGGTGCCGGAGGACCTGCTCAAGGCGGCCTCCACCGACGGTGCCACCGCCTGGCAGAAGTTCACCAAGGTGATGCTGCCGGTGATGAAGCCGGCGATCCTGGTCGCGCTGCTGTTCCGCACCCTGGACGCGTTCCGCGTCTTCGACAACATCTTCGTGCTGACCGCCGGTGGCAACGAGACCTCGTCGGTGTCGATGCTCGCCTACAACAACCTGATCCGGGGCCTCAACCTCGGCATCGGCTCGACGATGTCGGTGCTGATCTTCATCACCGTGGCGATCATCGCGTTCGTCTTCGTGAAGCTGTTCGGCACCGCTGCCCCCGGCAGCGACGACGGGGAGAGGCGCTGACATGGCTGTCGAAACCACCACCCGGGCGAAGCTGCGCTGGGGTCTGCTGGACGTCGTCGTGGTCGTCTTCGCGCTCGTCCCGGTGCTGTGGATCGCGTCGCTGTCGTTCAAGACGCCGGCCACCCTCACCGACGGGAAGTTCATCCCTCGGGAGTGGACGCTCGACAACTACAGGACGATCTTCGACACCGACCAGTTCGTCCGGGCACTTGCCAACTCCATCGGCATCGCCCTGATCGCCACGCTGATCGCCGTGGTGCTCGGCGCGATGGCCGCGTACGCGATCAGCCGGCTGGACTTCCCCGGCAAGAAGGTGCTGGTCGGCGTCTCCCTGCTGATCGCGATGTTCCCACAGGTGTCGCTGGTGTCGCCGCTGTTCGAGATCGAGCGGACGATCGGCATCTTCGACACCTGGCTCGGGCTGATCGTTCCGTACATCACCTTCGCCCTGCCCCTGGCGATCTACACGCTGTCGGCGTTCTTCAAGCAGATCCCGTGGGACCTGGAGAAGGCGGCCAAGATGGACGGCGCGACCCAGGCCCAGGCGTTCCGCCGGGTGATCGCGCCACTGGCCGCGCCCGGGTTGTTCACCACGGCGATCCTGGTGTTCATCTTCTGCTGGAACGACTTCCTGTTCGCCATCTCGCTGACCTCCACCGAGCGGTCCCGCACGGTGCCGGCCGCGCTGTCGTTCTTCACCGGCGCGTCGCAGTTCGAGGACCCCACCGGGGCGATCTGCGCAGCCGCCGTGGTGATCACCGTACCGATCATCCTGTTCGTCCTCTTCTTCCAGCGCCGCATCGTGTCCGGCCTGACCTCCGGCGCAGTCAAGGGATAGGTGGGTAGTCATGGCTGACATCGTGCTCGACAAGGTGAGCAAGAGTTTCCCGGACGGGACCGTCGCCGTGCAGGACGTCGACCTGGAGATCGCCGACGGCGAGTTCGTGATCCTGGTCGGCCCCTCGGGCTGCGGCAAGTCCACCACCCTCAACATGATCGCCGGCCTGGAGGACATCAGCTCCGGTGAGTTGCGCATCGGTGGCCAACGGGTCAACGACAAGGCCCCCCGGGACCGGGACATCGCGATGGTGTTCCAGTCGTACGCCCTCTACCCCAACATGACGGTGCGGGAGAACATGGCGTTCCCGCTGCGCCTGGCGAAGCTGGACCGGGAGACCATCAACCAGAAGGTCGACGAGGCGGCCAAGGTGCTGGAGCTGACCGCACTGCTGGACCGTAAGCCGGCCAACCTGTCCGGCGGGCAGCGCCAGCGGGTGGCGATGGGTCGGGCGATCGTCCGCCAGCCCAAGGCGTTCCTGATGGACGAGCCGCTGTCCAACCTCGACGCCAAGCTGCGGGTGCAGATGCGTACGGTGGTGTCGCGGTTGCAGAAGCAGCTCGGCACGACCACCGTCTACGTCACCCACGACCAGACCGAGGCGATGACCCTCGGCGACCGCGTGGTGATCATGCGCGGGGGCGCGGTGCAACAGGTCGGCCCTCCGCAGGAGCTGTACGACCACCCGCGCAACCTCTTCGTGGCCGGCTTCATCGGCTCCCCGTCGATGAACTTCCTGCACGCCGCCGTGCAGGACGGCGCGCTGCACACCGCGTTGGGTGACGTGCCGCTCGGCGACCGGATCCGCCGCGAGTTGGAGGCGGCCGACGCGTCCCGCGAGCTGATCCTCGGCATCCGCCCCGAGCACTTCGAGGACGCCGAACTTGTCGACGACGACACCCGCCGCCGGGGCATGGAGTTCGAGGCGCCTGTCGACATCGTCGAGTCGATGGGCTCGGACAAGTACGTCTACTTCACCGTGGAGGGCGAGAAGGCCACCGCCGCCGAGCTGGAGGAGCTGGCCGCCGACGCCGGTGCCGCCGACTTCGCCGGTGGCGGCGGCAACCTGGTGACCCGGCTGTCCGCGGAGTCGCCGGTCGCCGAGGGGCAGTCGCGCCGGGTCTGGTTCAACCTGGAGAAGATCCACCTGTTCGACCCGGCCACCGGCCGCAACCTGACCCTGCGCGAGGGCCGGGCCGCAGGCGCGCTAGACGACTAACGCCGCCAAATCGCGTCGCCGCCAAGTCGCGCCGATCTTGCACTTTCTGTCGCCGATATAGGGCGGAATGCCCCTGTCTCTCGGGACAGAAAGTGCAAGATCGACGGGCGCGGGGGTGGGGTGGGTGTGTGTGTTCTGCGGGTTGGGGTTTGTCGTGGGAAGGTGTTCGGGTCGCTTCGTGAGGCGGGGGGCGGGATGGACCGACGACTGACCGCGCTGGCCAAGGCGCACGGCGTGTCCACCTGGTATGAGGACTGGCGGCACCGCCGCGTCGAGGTCGCACCGGAGACCGTGGTGGGCGTGCTCGGCCTACTCGGCGTGGACGCCACCAGCCCGGCGGCCATCGCCGACGCGCTCGCCGCCTCCCGTGCGGTCGACCGCGGCGCGCTGCCGGAGACTGTCGTGCTCACCCACGGCGTCACCCGGGCACTGCCCGCCCCCGGGGTGATGACCCTGGAGGACGGTGGCCGTCGCGCGGTCGACGGTGAGCTGCCGGCGGACCTGCCGCTGGGCTGGCACCGGCTGGCCTGCGCCGGCCGGGACGTGACAGTGGTGGTGGTGCCCCGCCGGCTGCCCGTGCCGCCGCGCACCTGGGGCTGGACGCTCCAGCTCTACGCGCTCACCTCGGACCGCTCCTGGGGCATGGGCGATCTCGGCGACCTCGCCGAGTTCACCGACTGGGCCGGTGCCACAGGTGCCGGGCTGGTGCTGCTCAACCCGCTGCACGCGGTCGGGCCCGCGCACCCGGTGGCCGCGTCACCGTATTCACCCGCCAGCCGCCGCTTCGTCAACCCGCTCTACCTGCGGGTCAGCGACACCGCCGCGTACCGGGCTGCGGATCCGGCGACCCGGGCGGTGGTCGACGCCCTGCGCCCCGACCGTGGTGACCTGATCGACTACGACGAGGTGTGGACGGCCAAACGGCACGCCCTGGAGTTGCTGCACCCGTACGCCCAGCCGGTCGACCTCGCCGCGGACCCGGCGCTGGCGAGCTTCGCCACCTGGTGTGCCCTGGCCGAGCGGCACGGCAACGACTGGCGGGCCTGGCCGGCGGAGCTGCACCACCCCGACGCCCCGGCGGTCGCCGAGCAGCGCCGCCAGCTCGCCGACCGGGTGGCCTTCCACGCCTGGCTGCAACACCTGTGCGACGAACAACTCGACGCCGTCACGGCGGCGGCCCGCGCGGCCGGGATGCCGGTCGGTGTCGTGCACGACCTGGCCGTCGGCATCGACCCGGGCGGCGCGGACGGCTGGCAGCTCGCCGACGTGCTGGCCCAGGGCGTGCGGGTCGGCGCCCCACCCGACGACTTCAACCAGCTCGGCCAGGACTGGGGGCTCGCCGCCTGGCGTCCGGACCGGCTCGCCGCCACCGGGTACGCGGCGTACCGGGACATGCTGCGCCGGACCCTGCGGCATGCGGGCGGCCTACGCGTCGACCACGTCGCCGGCCTGTGGCGGCTGTGGTGGGTGCCGCCGGGCGGCGGGGCCGCCGAGGGCACCTACGTCCAATATGACGCCGAGGCGATGCTCGGCATCCTCGCCCTGGAGGCGCACCGGGCCGGCGCGGTGGTGATCGGTGAGGATCTCGGCACCGTCCAACCCGCGGTGACCCGAGGGCTGCGCGGGCGCAACATGCTCGGTTCGACGGTGCTGTGGTTCGCGCGCGACGGCGAGGGCGACTTCGTCCCGCCGGCCCGGTGGCCGCGCAACGCCCTCGCCACGATCTCCACCCACGACCTGCCGACCGCACCGGGCTTCCTGACCGGCGAGCACGTGCGGGTCCGCGACGACCTGAAGCTGCTCGACACCGACGTGGCGGTGGAGCGGGCCCGCGCCGTCGCGGACCGGGAGCGACTGCTCACGATGTTGCGGGCCGAGAACCTGCTGCCCGACCCGGCGGCGCTGCCCGACCGGGCCGAGAGCCTGCTGCCCGACCCGGCCGCGGTGTCCATGCCGCCCGACCCGTCCACGCCGGCTGCGCCTCCCGACCCGGCGCGGAGCACGCTGGCCGCGACGGCCGACGCCGGCGAGGCGGTGGTGGCGATGCACGCCGCGCTCGCGGCAAGCCCGGCCCGGCTGCTCGGCGTCTCCCTCTACGACGTGCTGGGCGAGGTTCGCCAGCCCAACCTGCCCGGCACCGTCGACGAATACCCGAACTGGCGGTTGCCGTTGCCGGCCACCGTGGCGCAGATCCGCACGGACCCCCGGGTGGCCCGGGTCGTCGACCTGCTCACCACGGCACGCCCACGATCGGGTGCCGCGCGACGGGCGCGTCCACCATCGGGTGACGCGCAGTCGGCGCGCCCGCGATCGGATGCCGCGCAATCGCCACACCCACCCGAGGACTGACGCCAGCCCAGGCCAGCCCAGCCCACGCCAGCCCAGTCCAGGCCAGCCCAGGCCAGCCCAGCCCAGCCCAGGCCAGCCCAGGCCGGACCAGGCCGGCCGCACTCACCCGAGGACCGACGCCCGACCGGGCCAGCCCAGCCCAGCCCAGGCCGAACCAAGCCGGGCCGTCGCTGGCGAGCGCCGCTCAGGTCAGCCAGTCGAAGCGGGGAGGTAGCCCGAGGAAGCCGGCGTAGCGCTCAAGCGCCCGCTCGACACGGGCCCGTTCGGCGGTCGCGGTCGGTGTCAGCGGCTGGATCGTGATGGTGACCGCGGCCCGGCCGACCTTGCGCTTCCACACGCCCACCACCCGGCCGGCGCGGACGACCGTGGCCTGGAAGATGCCGTTGTTGCCCGGCACCACGGCCGCCTGGTGCGCCGGGTCGAGCATGAGTGTGCGGTCGCGGTAGCCCAGCAGATACTCGTCGAAGCCGGGCAGCGCCACCACGTCGTCCAGCGTGGTGCGCGGCGCGTCGGCCAGCGCCGCGTCGACGTGCATCGGCTCGCCGTCGACCCGGACCGTGCTCAGCACGTCGTCGGTGGCGGCCAGCCCGCGTCGGGCGTCGGTCAGGGTAAGGCCGCTCCACCCGGCGAACTCGCGGGCGGTGACCGGCCCGTGCCCGCGTACGTAGCGGTGGGCGAGCAGGGCCAGCGCCTCGTCCCGCTCCAGTTCGCGTGCGGCGGGCGCCCACTCGTCGAGCAGGGCGAAGGTCTGGTCGGTGCCGATGTTGGGTGCCACACAGGTCACCCCGCGCACACTCGCATACCAGAGCAGGTGGTAACCGCGTTGCCCGTCGGTGTCCAGACCGGCCGCGCGCAGCGTCGCCAGGCACTGGGCCCGGGTGAGCCGGCCGCCGCCGGCCAACGCGGCGCCGAGGACGTCGATCGCCCGGTCGGCGTCGGCCTCCGTCAGCCCGAGCTGCGCCCGACGCGTCGCCGCGCCGGCCAGTGAGCGGACACCGGTCAGCTCCAGCATCCAGCGGGCGTCGGCCGGTGGGACGAGATGCACGGTGCCCCGCATCGGCCAGGTGCGCAGGGCCTCGCGCCGCTCCAACGCCGCCTGCACGTCCGCGACGGTCCGGCCAGGCAGCCGGGCGCCCACTGACCACAGGCCGCTGGCCAGATCCTGTGCCTGCATCGCGCCGAACCACTCGACCACCTCGGCGACGCTGGTGGGTCGGGTGCTCGGGTGCGGGCGCAGCAGGAGGCTGGTCATCCGCAGGGCCAGCGCGTCGGCCGCGCTGAGGTCGGCAGGCATCGGGTCTTCCTCCACAGGCTGGACGGCCAGCCTAGAGCCGGCCACCGACACGTCCGTCGGGGGAGGCGTAAGGGCGGTCGTCCTGGGAAAGCGGCTCGCGCGAGTGCGCGCACCGCGCGTACGGAAGGGGACTCTCATGACTGCCGCAAGTGAGCCGGTGCGGGGTGCCGGCGCTCCGGCCGGATCCCGGAGCCATCGGGGGGACGTCCGCGCCAAGACGAGCGCCGCCGCCACCTTCGCCCTGGTGTTCGGAGTGGCCGGGTTCTTCAGCGTGTTGACGGCGATCCTTGCCTGGTTGGGGCTGGTGCTCGGCATCATCGGGATCATCCTCGGCATCGTCGGCCTCAAGATGGCACGCCGACCCGGGGTCACCGGGCGTGGCGTGTCGATCGGCGGCCTGGTGCTGAGCATCCTGGCCGTGCTGATCGGCCTCGGGTTGGCCGCGGGCATCTCCACGTTCGTCAACAACGAGAACGCGGTGGACCGGCTCCAGACCCAGGTCGACAAGTTGCGCGACAAGCTCGACTGACGCCGGCCGGCGGCACACCTGACCGCCGCGGTCCGCAGCCCCAGTAGGGTGGGCGGCGTGCTCCGCCAGGTCACCGCGATCCGTTACGTCACCCCGCTGCGCGAGGGTGGGTCGCTGCCGGGCGTGGTGGAGGCCGACGACCTGGGCACGTACGTGGCGAAGTTCCGGGGCGCCGGCCAGGGGCCCAAGGCGCTGATCGCCGAGGTGATCTGCGGCGAGCTGGCCCGTCGGCTGGGGCTGCGGGTGCCACCGCTTGTCGTGCTCGACATCGACCCGGTCATCGGGCGGGCCGAGCCCGACCAGGAGGTGCAGGAGCTGCTGCGCAACAGCGGCGGCGCCAACCTGGGGATGGACTTCCTGCCCGGGGCGCTGGGCTTCGACCCGTTGGCGCACCCCGTCGACCCGGTGCTGGCGTCCCGGGTGCTCTGGTTCGACGCGTACGTGGAGAACGTCGACCGGAGTTGGCGCAACCCCAACCTGCTGGTCTGGCACCGGGAGTTGTGGCTGATCGACCACGGGGCCTCGCTCTACTTCCACCACAACTGGCCGCGCGCCGAGGCGGCCGTGCACCGTGCCTACCGAGCCGAGGACCACGTGCTGGCGCCGTACGCCTCCCGGTTGGCCGACGCCGACGCCGAGCTGGCTCGCCGGGTCACCCAGGAGTTGCTCACCGAGGTGTTGGCCCTGGTGCCGGCGGAGTGGCTGACCGCCGCCGACTTCGAGACGGCCGACGCCGCCCGCGCCGCGTACCTGGAGCATCTGTCCCGCCGGGTCGCCCGCACCGCCGACTGGCTTCCGCGGGGGAGCGAGGCATGAGGCAACCCTTCGAGTACGCGCTGATCCGGCTGGTGCCCCGCATCGAGCGCGGCGAACAGATAAACGTCGGGGTGTTGCTCTACTGCCAACAGCGCGACTTCCTGGCCGCGCGTACACACCTGGACGCCGACCGCGTTCGTGCCCTGGCGCCCGACGTCGATCTGCCGGCGGTGGCCGCCGTGCTCTCCTCCTGGGACCGGACCTGCTCCGGGGACGGGCCGGCGACCCGGATGCGGCTCGGTGAGCGGTTCCACTGGCTGGCCGCTCCGCGCAGCACGATGATCCAGACCGGGCCCGTGCACACCGGGCTCACCGCCGATCCGGCGGCCGAGCTGGATCGATTGATGGCAGCCCTGGTCCGCTGAGCGGAACCGGCCGGCGGCAGTGCTCACGCGGGCCAGCCCCTGATCGCGCTACGCCAGCGACGTTGGTGGCGGAGCGCGATCCCCCGTTCAGGTGCTCGGTGCGGGGCGGCGGCTGGTTACCACCGGCACCGGTGACATCAGGATCGCCGTCCGTACGCGTCGCAGGACCGAAACAGTCGGGACGTTGCGGAAAACTTGAGCCGGACGGACCGGAACGGGCCCGTGTGCCCTGCCGTTAGAGGTCGCCCCCACCGGGTAGTCGCGGGAGCTGACCCGAGACGAGAAGGGGAACATCTGATGGCTGCCCAGACCAAGGTAGCGGTGATCTACTACAGCGCCACCAGCATCACGTACCAGATGGCGCAGGCCGTCTGCGAGGCCGCCGGGGATGCCGGCGCGGACGTGCGCCTGCGCAAGGTGCGCGAGCTGGCGCCGGACGAGGCGATCCGCTCCAACTCCGGCTGGCAGGCGCACCACCTGGAAACCCAGGACGTGCCCGAGGCGATGGTCGACGACCTGGCCTGGGCCGACGTGGTGATCATGGGTGCGCCGACCCGGTACGGCATGATCGCGGCCCAGCTGAAGCAGTTCATCGACACCACCGGCCCGCTCTGGGCACAGGGCGCACTGGCCAACAAGGTCTACTCCGCCTTCACCTCGACGGCGACCGCGCACGGTGGGCAGGAAACCACCCTGACCTCGCTGTTCAACGTCTTTTACCACTGGGGCGGCGTCGTGGTCACCCCCGCCTACACCGACACGAGCCAGTTCATCGCCGGCAACCCGTACGGCGCCTCGCACACGAGCAACAACGGGGAGATCGCCCCGGACGCCGTGGCGCTCGGCGCCTGCGCGCTCACCGCACGCCGCGCGGTGCTGCTGGGAGCCGCGCTGAAGGCGGGCATGTCCGGCTGACGGCGGAAGCGACCGGTGGCACGGGCGAGGGCTCTCGGCCCGCCCACACCACCGGTCGCCATTCAGCCCTACCCGGCGGCGGGACGGCTATGCGCGCCCGCCCGTGGTGGACAACTCGTCGGCGTGCGGTGCCGGCAGCAGCTCACTCAGCACCTCGGTGAGGACCGCGAGCCCGTCCGGGCTGAGCACCGACTCGGGGTGGAACTGCACCCCGGCGAAGCCACGCCCCCGCAGGGCGTGCACGGCGCCGTCGCCCGGGTCCCGGGCCAGCTCCACCGGCCCGTACGCGGTGACCAGCCGGTCGGCCTCCGCGCGGGCGGTGAACGTGGAGTAGAACCCGACCCGGCGGGTCCGCCCGAACAGCGACACCTCCCGCTGCAACCCCTGGTAGGGCGCCTCCCGACGATGCAGCGCCAGCCCCAGCATCCCGGCCAGCACCTGGTGGCCCAGGCAGACCGCGAGGGTGGGACGGCCGGTCGCCAGCAGCTCGGTCAGCAACCCCCGCAGCGCCGCCATCTTCGGCTCGTCCGGGCTGCCCGGATCGCCCGGCCCGGGACCGACCACCACCAGGTCGTACCCGTCGACGGGGCCGTCCGCGTGCCACGGCCGCAGGCTCACCGCGAGGCCCAGCGCGCCCAGTTGGTGGGCGAGCATCCCGGTGAAGGTGTCCTCGGCGTCCACGATCAACGCGCGGCGGCCGACCAGACCGGGCAACCCGGGCGCGTCCGGTGCCCGCTGGTCCAGCCAGAACCGCGCCAGCGGCGCGTTGCGCGCGGCCAGCGCGTCGCGTACCTCCGGGTCGTCGGCCAGCCGCGCGACCGGGCCGCCGTCGCCGGCGGGCGCCGCCCGCCCGAGGCCCAGCGCGGCCAGCACACCGGCGGCCTTGGCGTGGGTCTCCGCCACCTCGCCGGCCGCCGTGGAGTGCCGGACCAGGGTGGCGCCCACCGGCACCCGCAGGTGACCGGCGGGGGAGATCTCAGCGGTACGGATCAGGATCGGCGCGTCCAGCGTCTGCCTCCCGGCCTCGTCGTGGCCGAGCAGGGCGAGCACACCGGCGTAGTAGCCGCGGCCGCGACCCTCGTGTCGGGCGATCACCCGGCAGGCGTTCTCCATCGGACTGCCGGTCACGGTCGGGGCGAACATCGTCTCGCGCAGCACCTCCCGCACGTCGCGGGTGCCCCGCCCGGCGAGCAGATACTCGGTGTGCGCCAGGTGCGACATCTCCTTCAGGTACGGGCCGATCACCTGGCCGCCGTGCTCGGCGACGGTGGCCATCATCTTCAGCTCCTCGTCGAGCACCATGTACAGCTCCTCGACCTCCTTCTCGTCGGCGAGGAAGCGCAGCAGCGCCGCCCGGTCCGGGGTGTCACCGGAGCGTCGGAAGGTGCCGCTGATCGGGTTCATCATGACCAGCCCGTCGTCGACGCTCACGTGCCGCTCCGGGCTGGCACCGACAAGCGTCCGGGTGCCGGTGTGCACGACGAACGTCCAGTACGCGCCGCGCTCGGCGACCAGCAACCGGCGCAGCGCGGCCAGCGCGGCCACCAGCGGTCGGCCCTGCACTGTGGCGTGCAGGGCGCGATGGATGACGAAGTTCGCGCCCGCACCACTGCCGATCTCCTCGGCGAGCACCCGCCGTACGGTCCCGGCGTACTCCTCGTCGGTGACGTCGAAGGCGGCGTCGGTGGTGCGGACCGGTTCGTCGGGCAGCGCGGCCAGGGCGTCGGCCAGCGCGATCCGCCGATGCGCACGCACCTGGAGGCACTCCAGCGGGGCACCGTCGTCGACGCACGCGAAACCGCGCTCGGTGATCTGGCGGTACGGCACCAGGGCCAGCGTCTGCGCTCCCGGCGTGCCCGGCGGCAGCGGGATGTCGGCCAACCGGTCGACGGTGCCGACGGTGCCGGTGAACAACTCCAGCACGTCGGCGTCGTCGCGGCGTACCAGCGCGAAGGGGCCTGGGTCGACGCCGCTGGTCACGGCGGCGATCAGGTCGGTCAGGTGGGTCATCAGGGTCTCCGTGGGGCCGGGCGCCGCCGTTCGAGGCGGCCATCCGGGCCGGGAGAACCGGCGGCCGCCTCGAAGGCGGCCGCGTGGATGAAGCTACGCGCGGAAGATGGCCGCCGGGTTGGCGGGCCACCAGCAGGTCGGATGCGCGAGCATGTGATCCACCCTACGCGCCCGGCGCCCGGCTGACACCGGGTAACTTGACCGGCGATGAACATTCTCGCGCTCGATCTGGGCACCTCCTCGGTACGCGGGCTGGTGCTGGACGGCGACAGCCGTCCGCTGCCCGGCGCCCTGGCCCGGCGCAAGGTCGACCTCGCCATCGGCGACGACGGCACCGGCACGCTGTCCGGCCCCGGCTACCTCGCCTGCCTGATCGAATGCCTCGACGAGCTGGCCGACGCGGGGCACCTGCACGACGTCGACCTGGTGGCGGTGTCCGCCCAGTGGCACTCGGTGCTCCCGCTCGACCGCGACGGCACCCCGATCGGCCCGGTGGTCACCTGGCTGGACACCCGGCCCGCGCCGGTCGGCGGAGAGGCCGGACCGTCCGACCCGGACGGCTTCCACCAGCGCACCGGCTGTTGGTGGCACCGCTCGTACTGGTCGATGCGGTTGCCCTGGCTGCGCGAGCAGTCCGGCACGCCGATCGCCAGGTTCGTCGGCCTGCCCGAGTACGTGCTGGGCGAGCTGCTCGGCGACGCGCCCATGTCGGTGTCCCAGGCATCCGGGACCGGTCTGCTCGACCTGCGCACCCTGCGCTGGGACGAGGAGGCGTTGACGCTGGCCGGGGCGCGACCTGCCGACCTGCCGACCCTCGGCGAGTTGGACTGGCACGGCCGGCTCCGGGCCGAGCTGGCCCACCGGTGGCCGCAGTTGGCGCAGGCGCGCTGGACGCCCCCGGTGGGTGACGGTGGGGCCTCGAACGTCGGCTCGGGCTGCGTCGACCCGAGCCGGGCCGCGGTCACCGTGGGCACCTCGGCGGCCGTACGGCTGATGCAGCGGATCCCGGCCGGCGAACCGATGCCCCGGCTCCCCGAACGACTGTGGCGTTACCGGGTCGACCACGACCACGTGGTCACCGGCGCGTCGTACTCCAGTGGGGGCAACCTGTTCGCCTGGGCGAACCGGGAGCTGCGGTTGCCCCAGGGCGCCGAGCTGGACGCGGCACTGGCGCTGGTGCCGGCGGGCGGTGGCCGACCGACCGACCCCCGCTTCGGTGGCGACCGGCCGCCCGGTCTGGCGCCCGCCGGCAGCGGGCAGCTCCGCGGCCTCAGCTTCAGCACCACCTCCGTGGACATCCTGGCCGGGCTGATGCAGGGGCTGTGTGAGCTGGTCGCCGAGGATCTCGCGGTGCTGGAGTCCACAGTCGACAAACCGGTGGGTGTGGTGCTGGGCGGGGGTGCGGTGGCGGCCTCGGTGTGGTGGCGGCAGGCGTTCGCGACCGCGCTGGCACCGCGACCGGTGTCGCAC
This sequence comes from Micromonospora sp. NPDC048935, assembly GCF_043197875.1. NCBI lineage: Bacteria > Bacillati > Actinomycetota > Actinomycetes > Micromonosporales > Micromonosporaceae > Micromonospora > Micromonospora sp. NPDC048935. The sequence goes on from NZ_JBICTZ010000008.1 coordinate 395,391, forward strand.
CAGCGCAACCCGGAGATCGGTGCGACAGGCGCGGCACTCGTGGCGTTGGGGCGGTTCGGTGACGCGATCGAGCTCGCCGACATCGGCCGGACGGACGAGCTGGTTTTGCCGACCACGGCAGGAGGTTCCCACCCGCAGTATCCTTCCTGAACCTTCGTTCCGCCCGGGCCGTTGACACTGGTCGCGAGCCTGGTTGGATGGACCCCGCTCCCCGGACCGCGGTGGACGCGGTAGGACCGAGGAGGCAGGGTGGCGGCAGGTCCCGACCCGTCGAACGGCGCGGTGTCGAGCCACCGCCGGCGTCGCTTCGACGTCCGAGTTGTCCCGCATCGACGCCGGTCACCGTTCCGGCTGCGGGACTGGCGGATGAGCACGAAGCTCGCGACGGTGCTGATCGTGCCGTCGGTGGCGTTCCTGGTGCTCGCCGGTGTGCAGACCAGCGCGTTGGTCGGGCGGACGACGGCGTTGAACGACTTCTCCCGCCAGGTCGGCATCGGCCGGCAGATCACCGCTGTGGTGCACCAGCTCCAGCAGGAGCGCGACCGCTCGGCGGGGGAGCTGGGTGAGCTGCGCCGGGGCGGCGACCGGGAGACCGCGGTGAACAACCTGCGGCCGTTGCAGGCGGCGGCCGACCGGGCCATCGACAACCTGCGGCGGGCCGCCGCGCCCCTCGCCGACGCCGACGCGTCCTGGCGGGTCGCCTACTCCGAGGCGTTGGAGGCGTACGACCAGGTCGACGACATCCGGCCGGCGATCCCGCCCGCGGTGCTCAGCAGCGAGACGATCCTGAGCAACTACTTCCGGGCGATCGGCGCGATGCTCGACCTGCTCGCCGAGCCGACCCCCGGCCAGGGCCAACCCGAGCTGAACGACGCGGTCCTGCGCTACGTGCAGCTCGCCCGGGTCAAGGAGCTCTCCTCCCAGGTCCGGGCCCGGCTCTACGCCGCCGGCCGCAGCGGTGGGTACGGCACCGAGGACCGGGTGCTCCTCGCGGACCTGCGCGCCCAACAGCTCACCGCGCTCAGCACGTTCCGGGTGGCCGCGACCAACGACCAGATCCGCCGCTACGACGAGACCACGGTGACCCCGGGGTTCCTGGTCGCCACGCGGCTGGAGGAACGCAGCCTGCCAGCCGGCGACGCGGCGCCCGAGGTGCTGCCGTCGGAGCAGTGGTGGTCGGCCAGCCAGCAGCGCCAGGACCAGCTCCGCCAGCTTGAGGCGGGGATTCTGGACGACGCCGTGCGGCAGGCCGACGACGCCAGCAACGGTCAGCTCCGGACCACCCTGCTGGTCGTCGGTGGAGTCGTCGCGGTCCTGCTGGTAGCCCTGCTGATCTCGTTGCTCGTCGGGCGGTCGGTGGCGCGTTCGATGCGGTTGCTGCGGAGTCAGGCGCTGCGGATCGCGCAGATCGAGCTGCCGGACGCCCTGGGCCGCCTGAAGACCGTCGCCGGTGGGGTGCCCACCATCGAGGTCGCGCCGGCGGTGGTCCGCTCGCTCGACGAGATCGGTGAGCTGGCCGAGGCGTTCGTGGCGGTGCACCGCAGCGCCGTCACGGTCGCCGTCGAGCAGGCGCTCATGCGGCGCAACGTCAACGCGATGTTCGTCAACCTGGCCCGCCGCAGCCAGGTGCTCGTGGAGCGTCAACTGGAGCTGCTGGACGACCTGGAGCGTGAGGAGGGCGACCCGGACCAGTTGGAGAACCTGTTCAAGCTCGATCACCTGGCCGCCCGTATGCGCCGTAACGACGAGAGCCTGCTGGTGCTCGCCGGCACCGATTCCACCCGGCGGTGGAACCGGCCGGTCGGCCTCGGTGCGATGCTGCTGGCCGCCGCCGCGGAGATCGAGCAGTACCAGCGGGTCCGCATGGAGTCGGTGGCCGACGTGTACGTGGTCGGGCATGCCGTCGGCGAACTGGTGCACCTGTCGGCCGAGCTGCTGGAGAACGCGACGGCCTTCTCCCGCCCGGACACACCCGTGGTGGTGACGGCCCGGGTCGAGGCCGCGACCGCGCTGATCGAGATAGTCGACCACGGTCTGGGCATGAGCCCGACCGCGCTGGCCGAGGCGAACGCGGTGCTGTCCAGTCCTCCGGCCGCGGATGTCGCGGCGGTGGAACGGATGGGCCTGTTCGTGGTCAGCCACCTGGCCGCCCGGCTGGGCGTGACCGTGCGCCTCGACGGTGGTCAGAGCGGCCTGGTCGCCCGGCTGGTGCTGCCCGCGGGGCTGCTGGCGCCGGCGGGCGTGGTGGAGTTGGATCCACCCGCGTCGGCCCGGATGCTGGCGGCGAACGCCGCTCGGGGCGGGGCCGCACAGCCCGCGGGTGTGCGGGAGACCGGTGCCCCGGTGGCGGGCTTCGACGCCAGGGACCTGCCGATGGCCGGCCGCCCGCCGGGGGTCGCCGTGCCTCGTCAGGCCCGCCCGGTGCCGGTGCGCTCGGAGGATGTGCTGGCCCCGGCGGCCACCTCCGGCGACGGCGGGGGCTGGTGGTCGCGGCGGGGTCCGTCCACGCCCGCGGTGCCCGCGGCGGCGCCGCCGGCCGTCCCGGTGACCGGCGGCACGAACGAACGCGGGCTGCCGGTGCGGGTGCCGATGGCGCAGTTGAGCGCGGTCACCCGTACGGCACAACCGACCTCGGCGCCGAAACGCGTCGATCCGGACCCGGAAGCGGTCGGCGGCATGCTCACCCGGCTCTACAGCGGGGTGCGGCGGGCCGAGGCCGAGGACACCACCGAGATACCCGTGCCACGGTCCGGGGGGTACGACGAAAGGGGACAACGACAATGACGACGTTGAGCCAGGAGGCGCGTGACCTGAGCTGGCTGGTGAGCGCGTTCGCGGACCGGGTGCCGGGCGTGGCACACGCGGTGGTGGTCTCCTCGGACGGGCTGCTGGTGGCGATCTCCGACCACCTGCCCCGCGACAACGCCGACAAGCTCGCGGCGGTGACCTCCGGGCTGATGAGCATCACGGCGGGCGCGGCCTCGATGTTCGACGGCGACATCGTCAAGCAGACGGTGGTCGAGATGGGCCGCGGCTACTTCCTGGTGATGCAGATACGCGACGGTTCGATCCTGGCCACGCTGGCCGCCGGAGACGCGGACATCGGCGTGGTGGGCTACGAGATGGCCCGGCTGGCCAAGCAGGCGGGAGAGATGCTCACGCCGGCGCTGCGAGCGGAGTTGCAGCAGGCACTGCCCCGCTGATCGGCCCCCGGCCGAGACCCGGACGGTCACCGGCTCACCCGAGCCGAGCCGTCCGGGCCCGGCATTCTCCGGTGGCGGCCCGCTCAGAAGCCGCCGTCGGTGATGACGGAGCGGTACCAGGTGGCGCTGCTCTTGAGCACTCGCCGCTGGGTCGCGTAGTCCACGTAGACGAGGCCCCAGCGCTGGTCGTAACCCGCGTCCCACTCGAAGTTGTCGAGCAGCGACCAGACGTGGAAGCTCTCCAGCGGCACCCCGTCGGCGATGGCCCGGTGCACGGCGGTGAGGTGGTCGCGCAGGAAGTCGATCCGACCGGCGTCGTGGACGGTGTCGTCCGGGGACAGCGTGTCCGCCGTGGGCAGGCCGTTCTCGGTGATGGTGAGGGGGATCGGGCCGTAGTCGCGGGTGACCCGGGTCAGCAGGTCGTACATCCCCTCGGGGTAGATCTGCTGCCACTCGGCCTCGGTGGTCTCCCAGCGCTGCACGGTGCCGCCGTCGGCGGTGACGTAGATGGGGGTGTAGTACTGGACGGCCAGCAGGTCGATCGGCGCAGAGATGATCGCCAGGTCGCCGTCGCGGATGCCCTGGACCATCCGGCTCTGCGGACCCAGGTCGGCCAGCAGGTCCTCCGGGTAGTCCCCCCGGAGCAGGGAGTCGAGGTAGAGGCGGTTCTCGTAGCCGTCGTAGAGGCGGGCGGCAGCGGCGGCCTGCGGGGAGTCGTCGGCGGGGTAGCAGGGGTGCAGGTTGAGGGCGGGGCCGATCCGGCTGCCGCTGCCGGTGGCCCGTAGCGCGCCGACGGCGAGCCCGTGCGCGAGTTGCAGGTGGTGGGCGACCAGGTAGGCGGCGTCCGGGTCCTGCCGCCCGGGGGCGTGGTGGCCGGTGAGGTAGCCGTTCTGCACCACGGTCTTGGGTTCGTTGATGGTGAGCCACGCCGGCACCCGGTCACCGAGGGCGCGGAAGACCACGTCGGCGTAATCGGCGAAGCGTTGCGCGGTGTCGCGCGACTCCCAGCCGCCGGCGTCCTGGAGGGCCTGGGGGAGGTCCCAGTGGAACAGGGTGGCCATCGGGGCGATCCCACGCTCGTGCAGGCCGTCGATGAGCCGGCGGTAGAAGTCGAGCCCGCGCTGGTTGGGCACGCCGGTGCCGTCGGGCTGGATGCGGGGCCAGGAGATGGAGAAGCGGTAGCTGCGCAACCCGAGGTCGCGCATGAGGTCGAGGTCCTCGGTGTAGCGGTGGTAGTGGTCGGCGGCCACGTCGCCGGTGTCGCCGTTGCGGGTGCTTCCCGGGACACGGCTGAAGGTGTCCCAGACGGACTCACCACGCCCGTCCTCCTTGGCGGCGCCCTCGATCTGGTACGCCGAGGTGGCCGCGCCCCAGCCGAAGTTGGCGGGGAAGCGCAGCGGGCCGGCGGGCCCGGTAGGTATCGACATGGATTCTCCTCGTGGATACGGGGCCACCGCCGAGATTCGGGAGCGCTCCCAGGATAGGCCAGGGGCGGCGGGCCCGGGTCAGCTGGCCGTCATGGCGGCCGGCGATGGCGGGTCGAGGCGGTTGGAGGCCCCAGACAGCGAACAAGGCCGCCGGGCGGCGCGGCGCGCCTGTCCCGTCGGCCTCTTTTCCCATCGTGTACGGGGGTTTAGTGTGGGGACGGGGGAGGGCAACCCCCGTCCCCACCGTAACTGCACACACACGGGCGGAATTTGGGTCCTGCCGTGCGTGTCGCGCGGGAGCCGGGCCACGCGAGTGGCTCTGGTTCCACCTCCCTCCGTAAGGCGGGATGATGGCTGACGACGGCGTCCGGGCTGGCCCGTCGTCGGCCCTCGGGATGGTTCGCCGGTCTCGTCAGGACGATCCCAGCGATCTTCTTTTTGGAACCTTGTCGATGGAAGCGCTCCCATCGACCGATGTTGCGACTGTAACGCCCGTCACCGCTTTGTGAAAGACCCAAAACGAGATCGAAACAACGGGCTGAACGAGCGGCGTCTGCGCTTGTCGTGGGAGCGCTTCCATGGCACACTGTCGATTCAACGCGACAGGAGCCACATCGCGTCAGCGCGGGTTCACCGAGGGCAGCCGGCAGCACATCTCCGGTCACGGTCACCCCATCGCGGCCGGCGGGACCCCTCCCGTGCGGCCGCACCGCCCTACCCCGGCCGGGCCCGGGGGAGACCACCTTCCCGGCGCCTCGACATCCCCGCGGACCACCACCCTCGCGGGCAGGCGCCTCGCCGGGGACCGTCCCGGCCTGGTCCGAGGAGACACCGCGCACATGAGACAACTGGCACGACGCCGTCGAGTGGCGATCTTCGCCGCCGCCGCGCTCGCCGCGGGCGGGGTGACCCTGCCCGCCGGCGCCGCACAGGCCGCGCCCGCCTGCGACGTGGTCTACGCGACCAACGACTGGAACACCGGCTTCACCGCCAACGTGACGATCAAGAACCTGGGCGATCCGATCAACAACTGGACGCTCAAGTGGACCTTCCCGAACAGCGGCCAGCGGGTCGTCCAGGGCTGGTCGGCCAAATACAGCCAGACCGGCAGCGACGTCACCGTGACCAACGAGTCGTACAACGGCAACCTCGCCGCCGGGGCCTCCACCACGATCGGCTTCAACGGCGCCCACTCGGGCACCAACCCGAAGCCGACCTCGTTCACCCTCAACGGCACGCCCTGCAACGGCACCCCGGCCAACCTGCCGCCGACGGTCTCCCTCGGCCTGCCGAGCGGGCCGTTCACCGCGCCGGCCGACGTGCCGCTGACGGCCACGGCCAGCGACCCGGACGGGACGATCAGCAAGGTCGAGTTCTACCGCAACGGCCTGCTGATCAACACCGACACCTCGGCGCCGTACGCCTACACGCAGGAAGACCTGCCGGCCGGCAACTACACCGTGCAGGCGAAGGCGTACGACAACGGCAACGGCATCGGGGTCGACGAGAAGGCGTTCACCGTCGGCGCCCCCAACGGCCCGATGCTTGTCGCCACCCCGTCCGCGGTGAGCGTCAGTGAAGGTGGCACCTCCACCTTCAACCTCAAGCTCAGCGCCGCGCCGACGGCCAGCGTGCCGGTCACCCTCACCCCCACCGGCGACGCCGACGTCACGGTCTCGCCGACCAGCGCCACGCTGACCCCGAGCAACTGGAACACCGGGGTCACCGTCACGGTCGCCGCGGCGGAGGACGCCGACACCGTCGGCGGCACCGCCACCATCACCGCCTCCGCCACCGGTCTCGCCTCGCTGGCGGTCTCGGCCACCGAGATCGACAACGACACCCCCGGCGGCGACAACGTCTACATCAAGAAGTTCCTCGAGCAGTACGGCAAGATCAAGAACTCGGGCTATTTCAGCCCCGAGGGCGTGCCGTACCACTCGGTGGAGACGCTGATCGTCGAGGCGCCCGACCACGGTCACGAGACCACGTCGGAGGCGTTCAGCTTCTGGCTGTGGCTGGAGGCGAACTACGGGCGGGTCACCCAGAACTGGGCCCCGTTCAACAACGCCTGGACGGTGATGGAGAAGTACATCATCCCGACCCACGCCGACCAGCCCACCGCCGGCTCCGCGGGCACCCCGCAGTACGCGGCGGAGTACAACCTGCCCAGCCAGTATCCTTCGGCGCTGAACCCGAACGTCTCGGTCGGGCAGGACCCGCTCCGCTCGGAGTTGCAGTCCACCTACGGCACCGGCGACATCTACGGCATGCACTGGCTGATGGACGTCGACAACACCTACGGCTTCGGCCACTGCGGTGACGGCACCACCAAGCCGGCCTACATCAACACCTTCCAGCGGGGCACCCAGGAGTCGGTGTGGGAGACCGTCCCGCAGCCCTCCTGCGACACCTTCAAGCACGGCGGTCAGTACGGTTACCTCGACCTGTTCGTCAAGGACACCGGCGCCCCCGCCAAGCAGTGGAAGTACACCAACGCCCCGGACGCCGACGCCCGCGCCGTGCAGGCCGCGTACTGGGCGCTGACCTGGGCCAAGGCGCAGAACAAGCAGGCCGACGTGGCGGCCACCATCGCGAAGGCCGCCAAGATGGGCGACTACCTGCGGTACTCGATGTTCGACAAGTACTTCAAGAAGATCGGCAACTGCGTCGGGGCCAGCACCTGCCCCGCCGGCAGCGGCAAGGACTCGGCGCACTACCTGCTCTCCTGGTACTACGCCTGGGGCGGTGCGTACGACGCCAGCCAGAACTGGTCCTGGCGGATCGGCTCCAGCCACAACCACTTCGGCTACCAGAACCCGTTCGCGGCCTGGGCGCTGACCAACACCCCGGAGCTCAAGCCGCAGTCGCCGACCGCGACCGCGGACTGGACCAAGAGCCTCGAACGGCAGCTGGAGTTCTACACCTGGCTCCAGTCCGCCGAGGGCGGCATCGCCGGTGGTGCGACCAACAGCTGGGATGGCAGCTACGCCCAGCCGCCGGCCGGCACCAGCACCTTCTACGGCATGTTCTACGACGTCGACCCGGTCTACAACGACCCGCCGTCGAACCAGTGGTTCGGTATGCAGGCCTGGTCGATGCAGCGCATCGCCGAGCTGTACCTGCAGACCGGTAACGCGAAGGCCAAGGCGCTGCTGGACAAGTGGGTGCCGTGGGCGATCGCCAACACCACCCTCGGGACCAACTGGTCGATCCCGTCCGACCTGGCGTGGACCGGCCAGCCGACCACCTGGAACCCGAGCAACCCGCAGCCCAACACCGGCCTGCACGTCGAGGTCACGGTCAAGGGCCAGGACGTCGGTGTCGCCGGCGCCTACGCCCGGACCCTGATCGCGTACGCGGCCAAGTCGGGCAACGTGGCGGCCAAGGACACGGCGAAGGGGCTGCTCGACGCGCTCTCCGCCGCCGCGGACGCCAAGGGTGTCTCCACCACCGAGAAGCGTGGCGACTACCGGCGCTTCGACGACACCTACAACGCGTCCACCGGTCAGGGCCTCTACGTCCCGCCGGGCTGGACCGGGAAGATGCCGAACGGCGACACCATCGCCGCCGGCAAGAGCTTCCTCGACATCCGGTCCTTCTACAAGAACGACCCGGACTGGCCCAAGGTGCAGGCGTACCTGGACGGTGGTCCGGAGCCGAGCTTCAACTACCACCGGTTCTGGGCACAGGCTGACATCGCCATGGCGTACGCCGACTACGGCAGCCTGTTCCCGAACGGCTGACGACGACCCGGGGTGGGTGGCGTGGACCACCCGCCCCGGGATCCGGCCGGGGTCCGGGGAACGACGGACTCCGGCCGGCGGGACGGCCTGACACCCACGGTCAGGCCGGGGTGGGCCGGCCATCTGGCCGACGCAGCGGATCGGCTGGCCCACCCCACCGCCCGGACTGGAGCCAACCGCGAAAAAGCCCAGAAATTCGGGCCGTCACGGGATCACGCCGAGGTCCGCAACGGAGTAACGTACGTCACCGGAGAGGCCGCTCCCCCCGTGGCGGCCTCTCCACTTTTTGCCCTACGCCCGCCCGGATCGGCCCCGGCTCGCCCCCGGGTCTCCGGTGACCGGATGACGCAGACCGGGGTGCCCGGCCGGCAACGACCGCCGCAGCACCACCCAACTCAGCGCCAGCGCCGCGGCGACCAGCGGCCAGGTCAGAGCCACCCGGGCCACCACGAGTGCGAGCACCTGCCCACCCAGGTAGAGCGGCACGAACACCGCCAGCCGCACCAGGTAGGTCGCCGTCCACACCCAACTGGCCCGGCCGTAACCGCGCAGCAGCGCCCGGTCGCGCCTCCACCGGGTGCGCTGGCCCAGCACCCCGCCGACCAACACACCCAGCAGCGGCCACCGCACCACGATGCTGACCGCCCAGGCGAGTGCGCTTGCCGCGTTGGACAACACCTGGATGAGGAAGAAATCCTCGGCCCGGCCGGTGCGCACCGCGATCAACGCCGCGACGCACACGGCCAGCAGACCGATCAGCACCGACCGCGGCCGGTCACCCCGACGCAGCCGTACGCCGGCCACCACCGCGCCCACGGCCAGTGCCGCGCCGATCCCACCCCACAGTGACTCGCCGCCCAGCAGCCAGCCCGCCGCGAACGCGAGCGGCGGCAGGGTGGCGTCGACGGCACCGCCCCGCCCACCCAACAGGTCCGCCAGCGACTCGGCCCGCGCCCGCCCTCCCGGGGTCGGGTCGACGCCCACCCGCTGGTCCCGATCCGGTGCGGCCTGGTCACTGTCGTGCTCCGGTGTTCCGCCCACCGCCGCCTCCTCGCCTCTGGCACAACCTAACCGGCGGCGCGCGGCGGGCCACCGATCGACCGGCCGGCACCTGCCGCTACGGTGTGCGGATGCGCGCGACGGCACGGGGTTGGACCGCGGTCTGGTTGGTCGTTCTGGCCCTCGTCCAGGCGGCCGCGTTCCTCGCCGTGTGGCGGGTGGCCGTGCACAGCGAGATCGGCCAGTGGGTGGACACCGTCGCCCTCACCGGCAACCGGATCGGGCAGGACACCATCGAAGGCCCGGTCGACCGGATCCTCAACGCGATGTCGGTGGTCTCCCTGCTGGTCGCCACCGCGATGATCGGGTTCATCGCGCTGATCCGGGGACGGATCGCCCTGGCGATCACCGCGACCCTCCTGATCGCCGGCGCGAACGTGTCGACCCAACTGTTGAAGTACGGGCTGAACCGTCCCGACTACGGCGTCGACCCGGAGCGCGTCGCGGTGGGCAACAGCCTGCCCAGCGGCCACACCACGGTGGCCGGTGCGGTCGCGGTCGCGCTGGTGCTGGTGTTGCCGGCCAAGGTGCGGGCGGCCGGTGCCTTCCTCGGTGCCGCCTATGCCGCCATCGCCGGAGTCGCCACCCTCTCCGCCGGCTGGCACCGGCCCAGCGACGCGATCGCCGCGTACCTGGTGGTGGGCGTCTGGGCGGCGGTCGCCGGGCTGGTCCTGCTGATCACCCAGCGGGAGCAGGCCGAGGTCGCACCCGGCGACGCGCACCGGGTGGCGGCGCTGGTGCTCGGCGTGGGCGGGGCGTTCGCCCTGGTCGCCTGCGGCCTGGCCCTCGCCTGGCTCGTCGACCTGCGCGACATCGGCCCGGACGAGTTGGCCCGCCGACCCCTGTTCGTCGGGTACGCGGGCAGCGCCGCCGGGATCGTCGGCACGATGGCGGTGGTGATGGCGTTGGTGCTCACCGTCGTGCACCGGCTGGTGCCCCGGGTCAAGGGCTGAGCGGGCCGATGGACCCGGTCCGCGCGGCGTTCGCCGCCGAGTGTGGGCAGCTCACCGGGATCCTGGCCGGGATGGTCGACGCCGACCTCGCCCGGCCCACCGACTGTCCGCCGTGGACGGTCCGGGAGTTGGTCGCGCACGTGCGCACCGGGGTCGGCCGACTCACCGACATGCTTGCCGCGCCGGCCCCGCCGCGTGCCGAGGTCGACGCCGCCGGTTACTTCGGCCGGGCGAAGTTCACCCCGGCTGTCGACGCCGACCGGATCGCCGGAGGCCGGCGCGACGCGACGCGGGTGGACCGGGCGGCGCTGGCGACCGAGTGGGACCGGGCCTGGCGGGCCACCGACGCCGCGGTGGCAGCCGCACCACCCGATCGCGTCGTACGGACCCGGCACGGCGACGCGATGGGCCTCACCGAGTTCCTGCGGACCCGGGTCGTCGAGGTCGGCGTGCACGGTCTGGACCTGGCCGCCGCCCTGGACCGGCAGCCCTGGCTCACCCCACCGGCGGCCGAAGTGATCGCCGACCTGCTCACCGGGGGCCGACCGACACCTGCCGAGCCGCACTGGGACCGACTCACCCTGATCCGCAAGACCACCGGCCGGGCGGCGCTGACCGCCCCGGAACGGGCCACGATCGACGCGGCCGGCTTCCGCTGGCTCGCCTTCGGCCGCTGACCCGCTCGCTGTCACTTCCGGTCGCCGTTCGCGCGTCGCCGTTCGCGGGCTGCGGCTTGCTGCCGCGCGCCAGCTTCGGGCGTTGCTGGTCGTCTCGCGGGTCGGCGTTGGGCTGGGCGGTGGAGGTCAGCTCGCGGAGCGCGGGGCGGGGACGTGTGGGGCGGCGCCGCGCAGGTGGGTCAGCACCACCGGGTCGATCCGCCCCGGCACCAGCCGCTCCTCCAGGTTCTCCAACCCGGCCCAGGAGACCAACGCCGCTTCGGTGCCCCCATCGGCCACCGGATGACCCAGCGCGGTGAGCAACGCCGCCACCTCGTCGGCCACCGCGCCGCTCAGGTCGAGCAGGGTGGCCGGGTCGGGCCGACTGAACAGCATGGTGTGCACGGCGAGCAGCCGGCCCAACTCGGCGACCGGGTCCGGGTGGTCGTCCACCCGAAGGTCGACGAGCACGTCGCTGGTGCCGCCGTACCCTCCGCCGCGCTCGACCACCAGCAGGCCGGCGCTCTGCCGGCCCCGCCGGTCACCGCCGGCCTCGTCGCCGGCCCGCAACGCGGCGACCAGCCGTTCGGCGAACGGCAGCGCCGACCCGGCCAGCCAGGCGTCGGCAAGCGCGTCGACGACCTCCGGGCCGGTGAGCACGTTGCCCTGCGCGGCCCAGCCGTCGCCGGCGCGCCCGCCCGCCCACGGGAGGCAGGCCGGTCCGGTCCAGGTGGCACCCGAACCGTGGACACCCACCACACCGAGTTGGCGGTGCTCCCGTTCGCGGTCGGCGGCGATCAGCCCGGCCACCACGTCGGCCGGGGCCACGCCGGTGCGCAACAGGGTGAGGCCCTGCGGGCGGTAGGCGAGGTTGACGTGCGCCTGGGTGGCCAGGGCGCCGACCTCGGCGGCGGCGGCCGGCACCAACGCCCCGGCGGCGAGGAACTTGCTGGCCACGGCCACGCCGTGCCGGCGGCCGTCGGCGGAGCGGGCGACGAGCGAGAAGGTCACCCGCCGAGATTAGCCGGACATCGTCGTACCGGGCCGGCTCAGAACGGTGGCGCGGCGGCCTCCGGCGGGGCACCGTGCGCCCGGCGGGCGTCGATGACCGCGACCCCTGCCAACACCACCACCCCGACCGCAGTCGCGACCACACCGGGCAGCCGCAGCAGCGGCACCGACGCCGCCACCAGCACGGTGAGCGCGATCCACCGGGACGGGGAGATCCGCCCGAACACCTCGTACTCCAGGCGGGCCCGGCCGATCAGGAACAGCGCCGGCCCGCCGAGCACCATGGCCAACCAGGCGCCGGGAATCTTCTCCAACGGATGCTCGATGATCAGCTCGTAACCGATCGCGGTGGCGGCGAGGCCGATCACCATCAGCAGGTGGGTGTCGGCCGCCGACCGGCCGATGTTCGCCGGGTGGCGGGCCTTCACCACCGCCTCGCCCAGGATCCGCCCGGCCCGCTGGACGTAGATCCGCCACAACACGATCGAGGTGGCCAGCGCGAGCGCGAACGCCCACACGTGCCCCGACCCGTACGGCCCCATGCTGTAGGCGAAACCCGCCACCAGGATCGTCTCGCCAAGCGCGACGAGGAAGAACTGCTGGTACCGCTCGGCCAGGTGCTCCCCGGCGATCTCCCACTTCGAGACCGTCGAGCGACCCAGCCCCGGCACCGGCCAGCCGCAGCGGGCGGCCAGGTACTCGATCACGAGCGCCGCCGACCAGAGCACCACCTGCGTGTTGGTTCCCAACAGCGCGCCACCGATCCAGAACACCCCGCTGAATGCGAACACCACAGCCATGCGCACCTTCAACCGGCGGTACGGATGCGGTCCCAGCGCGATCGACAGGATCACCGGTCGGGTCAGCTGCGCGACCACGTACGCCACCGCGAACATCAGCCCGGTCTCGCTGAACGCCCGGGGGATCGCCACCCCCAGCAGCATGCTGCCCACCAACGCGGTGATCACCACGGTTTGCAGGGGCACCCGGTACGGGTCGTAGCGGCTGGTCGTCCAGGCGGTGCCCTGCCAGACCGACCACAGTGCGAGCAGCAGCAACAGCGTCTTGCCGCCGCCGGTGACCGCCGCCATGCCGTGCTCCCGGGCCGGCCCGTCGGTCAGGTCCTCGAACGCGCGGGCCGAGATCCGGGTGAGCGCGAAGACGTACACAAGATCGAAGAAGAGTTCGAGGAAGGTAGCCCGGCCCGGGTCGCGCTTGGCCGGCTCCAGGTGCCCCGCTGCCCTGGAAGCCATGGTCAGCGGCCTGCGCCGTCGGTCCGGTCCACCTCGAAGTCGTAGCATCCGGGCCGGTACGGGCGGCCGGAAACCGGCGATTCTGCCCAACCCGGGGATCTTGCCCGGGGCCACCGTCAACGGGCACGATCGGTCGGTGACGAATCGATGGGGCATGACGGTGCCGCTGGGCGGGATCGCCCTGGCGCACCACGACGCGGCCTACGCGGCCCTCGACCGGGCCGGGTTCACCGACGTCTGGTCGTCCGAGGTCGCCGGGACCGACGCGTTCACCCCGCTGGCGCTCGCCGCGGCCTGGCAGCCGCGGATGCGGCTGGGCACCGCCATCGCGCCGGTCTTCACCCGGGGCCCCGGGCTGCTGGCGATGAGCGCGGCGGCGTTGGCCGAGGCCGCGCCGGGCCGGTTCACCCTCGGCATCGGCGCGTCCTCACCGGTGCTCGTGCGGGACTGGAACGCCGTGCCGTTCGACGAGCCGTTCCGCCGCACCCGCGACATGCTGCGGTTCCTGCGCGCCGCGCTGCACGGCCAGACCGTCGACCAGGCATACGACACGTTCACCATCCGCCGGTTCACGCTCGAACGACCACCGGCGGTGCCGCCACCGATCCTGCTGGCCGCGCTGCGCCCGGGGATGCTCCGGCTGGCCGGCGCGGAGGCCGACGGCGTCATCCTCAACTGGCTCGGCGCCGACGACGTGCCGCGTGCCCTCGCCGAGTTGGGCGAGCGGCGTGCCGGCTTCGAGGTCGCCGCCCGGATCTTCGTCTGCCCCACCGAGGACACCGCGTACGCCCGGGCGCTGGGCCGCCGGCTCATCACCAACTACCTCACCGTCGGCGCGTACGCCGAGTTCCACCGCTGGCTCGGCCGCGGCGAGGCGCTCGGGCCGATGTGGGCGGCCTGGGCCGCCGGTGACCGGCGCGGCGCCAGCGCGGCGGTGCCCGACGACGTGGTGGACGCGTTGGTGCTGCACGGCTCACCGCAGCGGTGCCGAGCCGAGGTACGCCGTTACGCCGACGCCGGTGTCGACGTGCCGATCCTGGCGCTGCTGCCCACCCCCGAGGGCACCGCCGGCGGCGCGACCGCGCTGCTCGACCTCATCGCCCAGTTGGGTGCCGACCCCCAGGGAGCGCCCGCGTGAACCTCACCGACCGGATCGTGGTGGTCACCGGCGGGGCCGGCGGCATCGGGGCCGCGCTGTGCCGTCGCTTCGCCGCGGAGGGGGCCGCCGCCGTGGTGGTCGCCGACCTGGACGCCGCCGCGGCGGACGCGGTGGCCGAGGGCATCGGCCCGGTCGCGCACCCCATCGCCCTCGACGTCACCGACGAGGAGCAGGTCCGCGACCTGGTCGCCGACACCGAGGAGCGCTACGGCCGCATCGACCTGTTCTGCGCCAACGCGGGGGTGACCACCGGCGGGGGCGTGGAGGTCGACGACGCCGGCTGGGACCGGGCGTGGCGGGTCAACGTGCTCGCCCACGTCTACTCGGCCCGCGCGGTGCTGCCCGGCATGCTCGCCCGCGGCGGCGGGCACCTGCTGCACACCTGCTCGGCGGCGGGCGTGCTGACCGCGGTGGGCGACGCCGCGTACACCGCGACGAAGCACGCCTCGGTGGGCTTCGCCGAATGGCTCGCGATCACCTACCGGGACCGGGGCATCCGGGTCAGCGCACTGTGCCCGCAGGGGGTGGACACCCCGATGCTCGCCGACGGGCTCCTCGATGGTCATCTCGGTGCCCGGGTGGTCGCCGCGTCCGGCGCGGTGCTCACCCCCGACCAGGTCGCCGACGCGGCCATCGCCGGGCTGGCCGAGGAACGCTTCCTGATCCTGCCGCACCCGGAGGTCGCCGACTTCGCCCGCCGCCGCGCCGAGGACCCGGACGGCTGGCAGGCCGGCATGCGCAAACTCGTCCGCCGCCTGATGGCCTGAGCCGTGCGGCCCGGCCGCGACCGCACCGGGGGACCGGCATCACCGGGCGGACCGGCGGGCTCGGCGCAGGGGAGTGGGGTGCACCGACCAGAGGAGCCGGCGCCACCAGGGGCGCGCGGAACGCAGGATGGCCACGTAGCCGGTGGCCACCTCGGCGGCGCGGGCCGCCTGCTCCGCTGTCGCGGCACCCGGGGCGAAGCCCACCTGATTGAGCAGGGCCGCCAACTCGTCGACCGACGGCCCGTCGTCGACCGCGCCCGCGCGGGCCTCGGTGAGGGCCTCGCGGGCGTGCCCGGCCACCTCCGTGGCGGCCAGGTCGTCACCGACCGGTCGACCGGCCAGCCGCAGCGCGTCGGTGACCTCCCGCCAGGCGCCGGCGATGCGTTGACCGGGGTCGCCCTGCCCCAGCCGGGCGCGGGTGAGTGAGCGGCGCAGCGCCAGCAGGGTCAGCAGCAGCGCCCCCACCACCAGCAGCAGACCACCGCTGCCGCCGCCGACCAGCACCATCGTGGACAACCCGCCAGCGCTGGGTGGCCCGTCCGGGGCGGCGGCCGGCTCCGGTGACGCGGCGGACGGCTCCACGGTGGGCGCCGGCGCCTCCGACGGCGGTGGGTCCTCCGGTGCCGGGCGGAAATCCTCCTCCACCGGCCGCGGCTCCTCGTTCGGGCGCGGCAGCGGGTTGAACGGCACCCAACCCAGCCCGTCGAAGAGCACCTCCGGCCAGGCGAACGCGTCACCGGCGAGCACCGGCCCCTGCCCACCGGCCCGGAAACCCACGACCACCCGCGTCGGCAACCCGGACAACCGGCCGAGCACCGCGAACGCCGCCGCGAACTGCTCCGAGGTGCCCTCCTGCCCGCCACCGCCGCGCGGCCCGAAGAGAAAGAAACCCAGATTCGGGTACGCGTGCCCGCTCGGCGCGTCGGCCACCACCCGGTAGTGCTCGGCCAGGAACTGCTCGATCGCCAGAGCCCGGGCGAGCGGCGCACCATTGTCCTCGGCGAGCTGCGTGGCCAGCCGACGCATCGGGTCGGGCACCCCGTCGGCCACCCGCAACACCCGAGCCACCTCCTCGCCGGCGGGCACGTTCGCACTCGCCAACAGGTTGGGGTCCGGGTGCTCCTCGACGGAGGTCACCGCGTACCGCAGCCCCGGCGTCAAACCCTCCGGCCGGATCAACGTCCCGCTCGCCGGGTCGTACGCCACACGTGCGCCGCTGACCTCCCGGGGCGTCGCCACGGCGGGCAGCAGCCGACCGCTCAGCTCCGCGACGGTGATCTGCTGGCGGACTGTTTCCACGGTGCTGTCGCGGGCCGGGGCGGCGGCCGGCAGGATCCGGCCGGCGTTGCGGTACGTCGCGCCGACCCGCCAGGTCACCCCGTCGTAGTCGCTGAGCACCGCCAACCGGATCCGCACACCGGTCTGTGCCGCCGGCCCCGCCCCGGGCTCCGTCTCGGTCTCCGGCTCCGGCGGGGCACCTCCGGGTGGGGGGAGCGGTGCGCCGGAGCGCTGCGTGCTCACGTCGAGGAGCTTCTGCTCCGGGTGCAGAGCCCAGCCGGAGATCCGGATCAACGGATTCTCGTCGAGTGACTGCACCTGCGGCGGCTCCACGTACCGGCGGGGGTCCACCGGCCGCCCGTCGACCTGACCGGCGACGACCGGGCCGAGCAACGCGACAAGCCCCACCACCAGAGCCACCCCGAGCGCCGCGCTGGTGGCCAGGCGCAGCCGCACCGCCGCGCGTACCCGGGGGGCCAGGTCGGCGGCCGGATCGTCGGCGGCCGGCGCCGTGCCGGTGGGGGCGGCCAGGCCAACCGCCGCGACCGCGACGAACGCCACTGTCACCCCGACGGCCGGCGCGGCATTCGGACCCACCACGTAGAGGGCGGCGACGTAGAGCCCCGCCGCCGGCAGGTAACCCAGCAGCACCCGACCGGTGCGCAACGCGACCTCCGCACCGGTCAACCCGGCCAGCCAGGCGGCCACCACCGGCACCAGCACCGTGTCCGGGGTGGGCTGCACCGGGATCATCGCGGTCAGCAACCGGGGAATGCCGTTGCGCGCGGCATCGCCAGTGATCTCCAACAGACCACCCGGCAGCTCGGCGTCGTTCGCGGCCAGCCGCAGCGACCACAGTGTCCAACCGGCCATCGCGGCCACCGACACCGGCGCCACAAGCCACGACGGCAACCGCCGGGCGGCCACGCTGACCAGCACCGAACCGACCGCCGCGCCGATCACCAGTCGGGTCAGCAGGTCCCCCGCGTACACCCGGCCGAGCACCACCCCGGCGAGCGCGGTCAGCGCGATCAGCGTCAACGGGACCGCCGCCGCCCGCAACACCCGCACGGCGTGCGTCACCACCGGCGTACCCCGTCCCACTCGGCGGCGAACTGCGCGCCGTCCGCCGCGTCGACCACCACCAGGCCGGCCGCACCCGGCGGCGTCGGCTCGGCCGCGCCGAACACCCCGACCACCACCGACGGGTACGCCCCGCGCAGCGCCCCCACGTGCCCCAGGTCGTCGCGCCCACCCGGCCCGGTCAGGAAGACCAGCGTGTCACCGAGCCGGTCCTGGCGCAGCCGGGAGGCCGCCCCGCGGACCGCCTCGTCCGCATCGGACAGCTCGGCGGCGGCCAGCCGGTCCAGTGGGCCGAGCGTCGTCCCGACGTCCGTCCCCCCGCCCGGCGGGTCCGGCTCGGCGGCGGCGAACAGCAACATCACCGGCAGGTCCTCGCGGTGCGCGGCCGTGACGATCGACGCCGCCGCCTCACAGGCCGACTCGAACGACTCCGCCACCCCACCCACCCGCCGCGGGTGCGCGACGGCCCGGTTGTCCAGCAGGACGACAAGGCGCGGCAGGCTGGTGTCCACGTTCTCCCGCACCATCAGCTCACCCACCCGGGCGCTGGTGCGCCAGTGCACCCGGCGCAACTCGTCGCCCACCACGTACTCCCGTAGCGAGTCGAACGTGATCGAGCCGTGGGGCACCCCGTCCACCCGGCCGTCGAGGCTGCGCCCCGCACCGCGCGGCACCGCCGTCAGCGGGTGGACCCGGGGATACACCCACACCGGCACCACCGTCCCGTACGGGCGGGCCAACGCCACCAAACCCAGCGGGTCGCGTCGGGTCACCCGCAGCGGCCCCACCGGCACCACCCCACGACGGTGGGTCGGCACGTCGTAGCGGACCTCGGTGTCCCGGCCCGGCCGCAGGCGCAACACCGGCACCGGCACGCTGCGATCCCCGCACCGGTCCTCGGCGAGCAGGTTCGCCGACCGCAACCGGCCGGAGTTGCGCACCGTCACCATCATGCTCGCCGGCTCGCCGCGTGCCACCCGGTCCGGATCGGCGTGCCGGGTCACCGTCAGCCGGGGGCGCCAGGCCGCGACGAGTGCGGCATAACCGACGGCCGCGCCGGCCGCCGCGCCGAGCAGCGTCAACTCGGGGTACGCGAACCGGAAACCCACAGCCAGCAGCACCACGGCGGCGACGAGCAGCCCGACCCCACGGGCGGTGATCCCCATGCCGCTGCTGCCGGTCAGCCCTGCACCGGAGCGGGCTGCCCCGACGGCAGGGGCACCGGCACCGAGGCGATGGCCTGGCGCAGCACCTCCGCGGCGGTCATCCCGCGCACCTGGGCCTCGGGGGTGAGCAGCAGCCGGTGCGCGAACACCGCTTCGGCGAGCGCCTTCAGATCCTCCGGCATGATCCAGCCCCGCCCGTCGATGAGCGCGTACGCGCACGCCGCACGGGTCAACGCGATCACACCCCGGGGACTGACCCCGACCCGCACCTGCGGGTGGGTGCGGGTCGCGGCGGCCAGCCGAACCGCGTACGCGTAGAGCGGCTCGGCGATGTGCACCCGGCGGGCCATCCGCACCATCTCCCCGACGGTGGCGGTGTCGGTGACCGGGGCGAGCGCCTCCGGCGAGCGCACCGTCGCGCCGCGCAGCACCTCCACCTCGACCGCCTCGTCCGGGTAGCCAACGGACAGCTTCACCAGGAAACGGTCCAGCTGCGCCTCGGGCAGTCGGTAGGTGCCGTCCATCTCCACCGGGTTCTGCGTGGCCACCACCAGGAACGGCGACGGCACCGGGTGCCGGACCCCGTCCACCGTGACGGTGCGTTCCTCCATCACCTCCAGCAGCGCCGACTGGGTCTTCGGCGACGCCCGGTTGATCTCGTCGGCGATCACGATGTTGGCGAAGACCGGCCCCGGGTGAAACTCGAAGTCCCTGCTCGCCTGGTTGAAGATGGTCACCCCGGACACGTCCGACGGGAGCAGGTCGGGCGTGAACTGGATGCGCCGCCACTCACCCTTCACCGTGGCGGCGATGGCCCGCGCCAGGGTCGTCTTACCGACCCCGGGCACGTCCTCCAGGAGCACGTGACCCTGCGCGAACAGCGCGGTCAGCGCCAGCCGCACCACCTGCGGCTTGCCGAGCACCACCGCGTTGACGTTCTCGGCCAGCCGGGCGGCCAGGGCGGCGAAGCCCTGGACCTCCGGCTGGGTGAGCGGCTCGTGGGTGTTCACGGTCGGCGGTGCTCCTTGGCTGGTGGTTCAGCAGGTGGGCAGGACGTTGATGTCGTCGCCGCCCTCCAGGTTGAGCCAGGCCCAGGGAATGTAGTTCTTTCCGCTGTACTCGACCTGCACCCACCATTTGCTGCGCTTCTGGTTGTTGTAGATCCACGAGTCGACGTCCTCGCCGGTCTTCTTGCAGTACGCCTTCAGGCGGGTGCCGGGCTCGGCCCAGCCGGCCTGCTGGTCGTTGTCCTGCGCGGCGACCTTGAAGATCTCGTTGCCGTTGCGGCCGTCGCGATCCTTGTCGCAGTAGGTGCGCTGGGCGCCGTCGGGCCCGTTGTTGCAGGTCGCGATGCCGAACAGCGAGGGCGTGGCCTGGGCCCTCGTCGCCGTGCCCTTACCGGCGGCGTTGGTGGCCGTCACCGTGAACGTGTACGCCGTGCCCGGCGCCAGGCCCGTCATCGTGATGCTGGAACACGCACCGGCCTTCGTCGGCTCACCCGGCGTGCTCACCGCGCAGGTGGCCTGACCGCCGCCCGCGTCCACGGTGAACGTCACGGTCGCCGCCGTGGCCGTCGCCGACGAGCCGGTCACCGTGACCCGTGGCTCGGCGACCGTACGCGCGGTGGCGGTGGCCTCCGGGCCGGCACCCGCCTCGTTGACCGCCTTCACCCGCACCGTGACGTTCTGGCCGTTGCCCAGCCCGGTGACCGTCGTGCGGGTGTCGGTCACCTCACTGACCCGCCCACCGACGTCCACCAGGTATTTCGTCACCGGTCGGCCGTTGGCCTCGGCCGGCGCCCACTGCACCGTCACCGCGCCCGGCTGGTTGGCGACAGTGCCGGCCCGCAGCTCGACCGGCGCACCGGGCACCGCGAACGGCACCACCGTGTTGCTGACCGGCGACGCCGCCGAACCGGCACCCTTGTCGTTGACCGCGACGACGGTGAACGCGTACTGCGTGCCGAACTCCAACTCACCGGCGGGCACCACCAGCTCCGTCTTCGTCGACTCGCCGACCGGCGCGTTCGTCCCCGCCGAACTGGCCGTCACCGCGTACCGGGAGATGGTGTTGCCCTGACCGTTCGCCGCCGGCCACTTCACCAGCACCGTGCCGTCAGGCCGCTCCTGGGCGGTGACGCTCGCCGGCGGGTCGGGCACCGCCGCGGTCGGGATCACCGGGTTGCTGTTGCGCGGCGGCCCGTCGCCCTTGGCGTTGACGGCGTGCACCGCGAACCGGTACGTCTCGCCGTTGGTCAGACCCTTGACCTCCACCGCACGCTGGTTGGCGCCCACCTCCAGGCGCTGGCCGGCGCCCTCCACCACGTACTTGATGATCTCGGCGCCGTTCGCGGCGGCCGGCCGCCAGCTCACCCGTGCCTGCGCGTTGCCGGCGGCGGCGGTGACACTGCGCGGCGCGCTCGGCTTGCCCACCCTGGGCTTCTTCGGCGGGGGCGGCGGTGGGGCAACCGGCGGCGGATCGCCGCCGAGCACGTCGTTGGCGTACTTGTCGACCTCGCGCACCTGGTGCTTGTCGTCCACCACCCGGGCGGTCGCCGCGTCGGGAGAGTTGATGAACAGATGATTCTCCCGGACCTCCAGCTCCAACGGCCCGTTCGCCCGCCCGCGGATGGTCTCGACCAACTGGCCACCCGCGTCGAAGGTGTAGATCATGCCGGTGGCCTCGTCGGCGCAGTAGAACCGGTCCGCCCAGGCCACCGCCGGCCTGAGCCGGTCGCCCTCGCCCGGCACCGTGAACGCCCGCTCCTCCCCACCGTCACCCACCACCAGCACCCGCCGCTCGCCGGGCACGGTCACCGGAACCCGCTGCCCACTGGTGCGCGTCGGCAGGTCACCCGGACCGGACAGCGTCAACGGCGTCGGGTGAACCTTGCCCCCCTGCACCCGCACCAGCTTCCCGGCCGTGCGGTCGAGCACCGCCACACCCTCGTCCAGGCTGGACACCACAAGCTCGTGGCTGGCCTCGGCGACGTCGTACGACTCGACCTGCTTCGGGCTGAGCCCGCCGCCGACGGGCGCGGCC
Source organism: Micromonospora sp. NPDC048935 (assembly GCF_043197875.1). Classification (NCBI taxonomy): domain Bacteria; kingdom Bacillati; phylum Actinomycetota; class Actinomycetes; order Micromonosporales; family Micromonosporaceae; genus Micromonospora; species Micromonospora sp. NPDC048935. Next base: position 417,194 of record NZ_JBICTZ010000008.1, read on the forward strand.
GAGGCCGGCGCGGACGGCAACGCGGCGGCGGTGATCGCCGAGACGGTGCCCTGACTGGGCACCGCGATCCAGAGCCGACCCTCGCCGTCGAACGTCCCGCCGGTGATGCCCGGCGGATAGTGCACCGGCTCGCCGACCGGGGTCAGCGACCGCGGGTCGAGCTGCCGCACGATGCCCTGCACGGCGTCGACGACGAACGCCGAATCCTCGTGCAGCGCGACGCTCACGCCCAGGCCGGGGGTGGTCCGGGTGGTCGCGGTGAGCTGGAGGGTGGCCAGGTCCAGTGAGCTGATCTGCCCGGTCTGCAGATCACGCAGGACCAGCAGCCGGTCGGTCTGGGTGATCTGCATCGGGTGCCGGACGGCACCGGGGATCTCGGTGCGGGTGTCCACCCGGGCGGTGACCCCGTTGACCCGGGCCAGCTCGCTGCGCGCCGCGCTCCACAACCACGAACTCGCGTCGTAGTTGGCCACCGCGTTGTCGGCCGCGCCGAGCCCCAGCACGGTCAGCCCCATGGCCGCCAGCAGCGCGGCCACCGTGCCCACCGTCACCAGCCCGCCGCGCAGCCGGGACCGGGAGCGACGGGCATCTGTCGGTACGGAGTCTTCGATGCTGGCCACAGCCGGCAGCCTCCCCTGAGTCGTGGCAGGTGGCGGCGCCTCGCGGCGACCCCTCCCCTGAGCCGGGTGCCATCATATGGCGCTGCTGGTGACGGGGAAACCCGCACCGTCACCCCTGTGGATACCGAGCGTGTGCGCAGTGGACGCCCAGCTCACCTCGGTGTGTCTCAGCTCGGCGACGGTTGCGCCGAGGGCTCGCCGCTCGACCCGCCGGTGCGCTCCCGGGTCGTACAGACCTGACCCGAGGTCGCGAAACTGTCGGTGGAGTAGACAGCCAACACCGTGAAGCAGTGATCCACTCGCGAGTTCAACCCGTTCACCGTGTAGCTCGTCTTACCCGGGTCCACGGTGGCCATCACCCCCAGGGGTTGCCCGGCCCGACCTGCGGCGACCATGAACGGCACCGCGCCGCCGGACGGATCAGTCCAGGTCAGCGTGATCGTTGTCGAATCGTCACGCAACTTCAGGTCCCCGGGCGGTGGCCCCACCGTCGCCTGGCCCGCAGCCGTCGGCGCGGTCCCCCCGGGCGGCGGGTCGTCGCGGGTCAACACCACCGCACCCAGGCCGGCCACCGCCACGACGGCCACCCCGGCCGCCACCACCGCGCCGATCAACGTCGCACGGTTGCGCCCCGCCGACCCGCTCTCATCGGTGTACGCCGGCCGGTACACGTCGTGCGCCGGATACTGCTGACCCGGGTACGGGGCCTGGTGCTCCGGGGGCGGGTACTGGTCGTGAGCCGAGTACTGGTCGTGGTGGTACTGCGACGCTGCTCGCGGCGTGGTCGGCCGCGACTCCCCGGGCCGGGCGCCCGCCTCCGTCGGCCACGCCACCGGAGTCGGCCCGGCCGACGGCGCGGCGGTCGAGGCTGGTGGGTTGGCGACAGCCGGAGTCGAACTGGCGTCACCCCTGGCCGGGCCACCGTCGGCCGGGACGGCCGGGATCACCTCGGTCTGATCCGGCATCGCGGTATACGCCTGTGGGTCGGTATACGCCTGCGGGGCCCGCACCGCCGTGGCATCGACGCTACCCAGCCCGAACTCGCCGTCCGCACCACTGTCGTCCGGGTCGGTCGGGGATTCCTCGACGGGGTCGGCACCGGCGGACGGCAGGGGTTGCGGTGGGGCAGTGCGGCTCCACGGCGGTGCGGTCAAACCCCACGGCGGTACGGGCGGCGCGCTCACCGGTGGTGCGGAGACGGGGTGTGCGTAGCCGGGTGGCGCGGAGACGGGGTGTGCGTGGCCGGGTGGTCCGGAGACGGGATAGGTGGGACCGGGCGGCGCACTCATCGGTTGTGCGGGGTGCCCGTGGCCCGGTGGTGCGGAGACGGGGTGCCCGTGGCCGGGTGGTGCGCTTACCGGTGGTGCGGAGACGGGGTGTGCGTAGCCGGGTGGTGCGGAGACCGGATAGGTGTGCCCGGGTGGTGCGGAGACCGGGTAGGTGTGCCCGGGTGGTGCGGAGACCGGGTAGGGGTGGGCTGGTGCTCCGGAGGCCGGGGACGGGCGCGCCGGTGGTCCGGAGACCGGGTACGGGTGGGCGGGCGGTGCGGAGGTCGGTGGTGGAGGGGCGGGCGGCCCGCTGACCGGGTGGGCTGGTGGTCCGCTCACCGGATGCGCCGGCCCACCGGCCGGGGATGGCCGGTCCGGCGAGGTCGCGTCGACGCCGGACGTGTCGACCGGTCCACTCGCTTCGGCTGCTCCGGCTGCTCCACTCGGTCTGGCTGCGGCGCGGGCGGCCTCCTCGGCGAGCAGCGGTTCGATCTGTCGTACCTGGATGGTGGGGTTGTCCCACTGAGGCGCCGGCAGCCCCGGCGCGGGCGTGGCGGCGGCCGGTGCCGGGGCGGACGGGGTGGACGGCCGGTGCGGCACGTCGACCGCCGGGTGGGTCGCCTGGTCACCCATGCGCTGGCGGGGCGCTACGGGTGGCCCGGACGGTTGCTGCGGTGGCCGCTGAGCAGACGGCAGCGGCTGGTCCTCGGCCCTCGGCCGGGCCGGCTGGCTTTCGGCCCTTGGTCGGGGTGGCTGGCCCTCGAACCTGGGCTGGGGTGGCTGGCCTTCTTGTGCTCGGGGTGGCTGGCTCTCCGGTCTTGGCCGGGATGGTTGGTCGATCGTTGACCGGGCGGACCCGGGTGGGTGTTCGTTGGCACGTTGACGGGGCGGCAGGGCGGGCCCGGGTACGGCGGGCGGTGGGCCGGGCTGCGTAGGCGTGATCGGGGACGGCGTGGGCGTACGTCGAGAATCGGCAGCGGCGGCGTCGCCGGCGGGGTTGGGCGCGGCGGGGCCGCGTACCCCGGGAGGGGTTGACCAGGGGGTGGCCGGCGCCCGCGGCGGAGCCCAGGGCGAGTTGGTGGGCGCCGGGCCACCAGCGGAGGGGCGCATCGCGGCCAGGGTCGCCATGGACAGCGTCGGGCCGGACAGCGCCGACCGGATGCCGGACTCGGCCGGCGGGGCGACCGGATCGGGGACCGGCGACGGTCCGTGCTGCTCAGTCGGCGCCGGTGAGGGCGGGCCAAGATAGTCGCGGGCGGCGCGTACCGCCGGGTGGTGCTCCCCGAGCGTGGCGGGCCCGGCGGTAGCGACGCGGGTGTAGTTGCGGCGGGCCTCGTGCCGGTTGCCCAGTTCCTCCGCGACCTCGGCGAGTTCGAAGGCGAGCGCGAGCATCACCGGGTCGGCGTGCTGCCAGCGCCGCTCGCCCGCCGCGAACGCCTCCTCCAGCACCCGGCGGGCGGCGAGCGGATCGTCCGCCTCGCGGTGCAGCCGCGCCAGCAGGTGCGCGGTGTGCAGCATCTCAGGGTGGTCCTCGGTGTAGGGCGGGGGAGCGGATCCGACGGCCTCCGTGAGTAGCTGCCGGGCGGCCCTGAGGTCGCCCGCGGCGCGCAGGGCGAGGGCCCGGTGCTGGGCGGCTGCCAGGGGAGAGGGATGGGACACGAGGCAATGCTGCCGTCAGAGGGCCTCCGGACGCTACCCGGACACGCCCCGGGTGGGGAGTCGGTGGGCGGGTACGGGGTGGTTTGAGCAGCGGCGAAGGCACCGGGAGGGCGGGGCCGGAAGGCGATGTGCATGATCCACGAGCGGCGTGTACAGTAACTCCCCGTGCGGCCCGCCGGACCGACCATCGGATTGCAAGATCATCTGGTCGGCGCGGTAGGCTGAACGTGTAGGTCCGGGTGGCGGAATGGCAGACGCGCTAGCTTGAGGTGCTAGTGCCCGTATAGGGCGTGGGGGTTCAAGTCCCCCCTCGGACACAGATTTGAAGCATCCCTGCTGTATCTGACGTACTGGTGGTCGAGCCGGCTTGAACACCGGAATCTCGGCTCTGAAGCAGCCCTAGGTCGGGCAGTGCGCGGTCAGGCTGATTGCCATGGCTGATGCCCCGATTCCTGCCCTCGTACTTCCCGCGACGCAGGCGGACCGACGCCGCGAAAGCGGTCGAGAACCAGGCAGAGGGCTACGCCGTCCACCATTGCCGCTGCCAGACTTTCCGACACCGCGCACGGGAGTCATGGTCTATGGCTTTGGCCGCCATCGACATCAGTGGTCGGATCGCCGATCGCGTGATCGTTCACGTACTTGGCTGGACATCAGAAACCCGCCTCCACATCTACGAAGATGCTGGACTCATCGTCGTGCGCCTGAGCCCGCAAGGGGTTTTCACGCTGACTGGTCAGCGCCATCTACACCTTCCAGCAGCCGTTCGAAAGTGGTGCGGCCTCAAGGCCGGCGAGCGGGTACTGCTGGCGGCGGACCCTACGGCCGGGATCCTAATTGTGCACCCACCCGCGGCGCTAGACCAGATGATTGTCGAAGCGCACACTAATACTCTCGGCGGTAATCGGGCATGAACGAAAGCACGGCAAGCGCGGCCGAAATGGACGCCGCACGTCTCCTGCTCGCAAGGATGGGAATCTCAGCGGCTGACCTAGTGGAGGCATCTGTGCGGCGCCCATTGGCGCCGACGTTCGCCGACTATGTCCCGATCGTGGCAGCGGCGGTCAGTCAGGGTACCCGACGTGCGTATGGTTCCTATTGGAATCGAGTAGTGGAGCGCTGGGGGGAGCGAAGGCTGAATGAGCCCACTCCATCCGAGATCGAGCAGTTGGCGGAGTACGTTAAGGCGCACGCTGTGGCCCGTCGCAATGCACGAGGCGGTCGAAGCGCAGCCGAGCACCTTATTGCCGCGCTCCGCTGTCTTTATAAAAGGGCGGTCGCTGACGGATTTATTGCGGCTTCGGAAAATCCCGCCTTAAAAGTCGCTAAGCCGCGCCGCTTGCCCAGTACGCGTCGGGCTGTTGCGGACGCACGACTGGCGGAAATTTACGATGTCGCGGCCAGCACGGGTGACGATCCAGCGCTAGACAGTCTACTGCTGAGGCTGCACACGGAGACGGCCTGCCGCCGTGGTGGTGCTCTCGCCTTGCGCCCGGTCGACCTGGACCTCCAGCAGTGCCTGATCTTGCTGCGTGAAAAGGGTGAGACGGTGCGATGGCAGCCGGTTTCCCCAACGCTCATGAAGTATCTGCAACAGCATGCTGAAGAGCGGGGTGCGGCGGCGACGGACCAGTTATTGCGGTATCGGAATCAACATCCCATCACCTACCGGCGTTACGACCACTTGTGGGTCCGTATCGGCAATCACGTTCCGTGGGTATACGCGCAACAGATCAGCACTCACTGGCTGCGCCATACGACCCTGACTTGGGTAGAAAGAAACTTTGGCTATGCCATCGCTCGAGCCTACGCTGGCCACTCGGAGGGTGGCAGTGACGCTGGGACCACAGCTACCTATGTGCGGGCGACGCTGCAGGAGATCGCTGGCGCCTTGGCCGCGCTTACCAATGAGCGGCACCCGCTGAGTTAGTCGTAAAGGCGGGGCCTGGCCTCGCGGGGTCGGGCTCCGCCCTAAGGAATGGCGAGACTGAAGGACCGGAAAGCCGCTGGCGGTTTGTTCGTCGTCCTTCGTCGTGCTGGGAAGTCAGAAGCGGGACTGCCCGACGATTCGGGCGTCAGTGAAGAGGCGCGGACCGTCCGCAGTTGAGATGGGCGCAGTAGCCATTGGGGCCTTGGACGACACGGTGTTCCGGCCCCGCCGCCGGCTTCTCGCCCACTACCGCGACCTGCTCGTCGACGACCTCTTCACCGACCTTCGTGACTTCACCCCCTCCCCACCCGCCACGTCTGGTCCGAGCACAGCGACGCCGGCGATTCCCTCAGCCGTACAGGAGTAAGACATGGGCCCCATCACCGGATTCCGGATTGTCAACCTCCGCGTCGAGGACAAGGTGGCCTACCTTGACCTGGCCGTGGACCTCGGGCGCGGCGGTCACGTCGTCATCGGCTTGGAGAACGGTGGGGGCAAGTCGACACTGCTCGGCTTCCTTATCCACGTGCTGCTCCCCCACAAGTCGCAGTTCCTGCCCCGGCTGTCGCTGCGTCGGCAGGGCATGCAGGGTGAAGAGAAGCGGGTCGAGCACTACGTGCCGGGCGGCGACCCGACGCACGTCGTGCTGGAGGTTGAGGTCGCCCAGCCCGACAACCCGTTCGGCGCGCACCGCAAGGTGTTGATCGGCGTCTGCCTGTTCAAGCCCGCCAACTCCGGACCGGACACAAGGGCTGAGGAGTTCTTCTGGTCGGCACACTCGACCACCACCGATCTCAGCCTGCGAGGTGTTGGTCTTCGCGACGACGATGGTGCTCTGAAGGACGCCCGGCAGTGCCAGGCGTGGCTGCGGCAGCAGCGGACCCTGCACCCGGATGCAGAGATCCTCGTCACCAGCGATCAGGGCGATTGGGGTCGGCATCTGCGCAACAACCTGCGCATCGACGTTGACTTTGTCCGGACCTGGCTGCTGGCGATGAATCAGGACGAGGGCGCCGCGGACCACGTGTTCACCTACGCCTCACCACGGGCGTTCTTGAACAGCCTGGTCAGCGCCGTCGCCAATCCCGACCTGGTGGGCAAGCTCAAGGACGGCCTGACCCGCATGGGTGTCGATGCGGACAACTACGCCCTGGACCGACGTCGTCAGACCCTGCTCACCGATCTGGTCAGTCACACCGAGGCCCTGTCGGTGCTCGTGGCCGAACTCGACGGGCACGACGAGCGGCGCGGGGAACTGCTGGACGCGTTGCTGGCCGCGGGCGAGCGGCTCAGGCGAATCCAGTCGGCCGACGAAGCCATGTCGGCCGCCGTGCGGGATCGTCACCAACACGCGGTGCAAACCCGCGGACAAGCAAACCGAGACCACGAGCTTGCCCAGGTTCGACAGATTCTCGGCCAGTTGCAGCTGGACCGGGCCCAGGTCGCCGAGACCGAACAGCGGCTCGCCGACGAGCGGGCCCTGCTTGCGCAGACCCGCCAGAGCGCAGAGGTAGCCGAGGTCGCCGCGCAGATCGCACGGCAGAGGGCCATCGAGTCGCGGGTCTTCGACCTGCAGCACACGCTCACGGCGCTGGCCGAACAGTCCGAACCGAGCCGGCGGGTCGCGGCATCGGCCGCACAGGCGTGGCGGCTTCGCGTCACCGCCGATCTCGACGCGGCGACCGAACGGCACACGCAGGCCAAGCGCGTGCAGAAGGCGGCACGCGACGGTCAGGAACAGGCCCGAGAGGAACTGGCGGCAGCCGCGGACGTGATCGCCCGCGCCACCACCCGCGCCGACGCGGTCGACACGTTGCTCCGCGAGATCGCGCAGCGACGGCAGCAGGCGATCGCCGAAGGTCTGCTGCCGTCGGGCCGCGCTGCGACCGACGTCAGCGACGAGGCCGCGCGTGAGGTTCAGGAACTGCGACGGGCCATACAGGAGGCAGAAGCCCGCCAGGAGCAGTTCGCCAACGCCGTGGATGAGACGCGGGAGCAGGAGCGGGCACTCGTCGCCGAGTTGACGCACGCCGAGGCGGATATCGACAAAGCCACCGAGGCCGTCCAGCGGCTCGTCGTCGCCACCCGCGACCTGGCCGAGGACCTCACCGCCAGCGGCCTTGTGGACCTTGACCCGGTGGTGCTGGACGACCACGTCGAGCTGGTGCTCGACATGACGCAGCGCGCCGCCGAGAGGGCGAACGCGCAGCAGCTGCAGGCTGCCCTCGCCGCAGCCGCAGCCGAACGTGCCGCGCAGTCCCTGGAGACTCGCGGACTGCTACCGGCGCGTCCCGACATCGCGGAACTGTGCGCCGAGATGCTCACACACCGGTGGGGTGCCCGCCCAGGCTGGGACTATCTGACCACCCTGCCCAGCGACACCGCCACCCTCTACGCCCTCGCGCACCCGGCGTTGGCCGACGGTGTCGTGGTCAATGTGCCGGCCGATCTCGACAAGGTCATCGACCATGTTCGGCGGCACCGCGACCGTCTCAACGGTCCGGTGGTGATCGGGACCCAAGATGACTTCGGCGCCACGCCAGAGGCCGGCGCCGTCACCGTGGTTCTCCCCGACGACGCGTTCTGGTCCACGCAGGCTGCTCACGAACAGGCGCAGACCCGCCGCGAAGACCATGAGCTGCAGCAGAGGAACGTCGCCAGCCACCGGCAGCGCAACGACCTGGCGGTGCAGTTGCAGGGACGGGTGCGGGCGTGGCGCAGCGACATCGGCCCCGGCGCGATCAGCCGCGGCGAACGCGACCTGGAACAGCGGCAGACGGACGCCGCGGCTATCCGGGCGCGACTCACCGACCTAGGCGCCCATCTGTCCAAGCTGCGCCAACACCACGACGCCGCCACGGCCGAAGGACAGACGCTGAACCGCCGCCTGACCGACGCTGCCGAGCGTCGCCGCCGGCTGGAGCCCCTTACCGCCGACGAGACCCAGACGGCTGCGCTGCGTGCCGAGGCGGCGCAGCTCGCCACGGATCTCGACGCCGCCCGCAAGGCGCAGCAGGCCCCGGGCGAGGCCCTCGCGGCGGCACGGCTCCAGGAGGCCAGCGCCGCTGAGACGGCGGGGCGCCTCGACCGGCTCATCGGCCAGCTCGGCAGCGAGAAGGCGGATGCCTCCGCGATGTGTCAGACCCTCGTACAAACAGGCGACGAGATCGGCGACGACGACCTCGACATCGACCGTGACAGCCTCGCCCAGCGCACCAGGGACGCCGTCGAACGGTGGAAGGGACTCCTGCCCGATGCGCAGCTTCGGGCGCAGCTCGAACAGCTCCAGTCCGAGGGTCACAGAATCGCCACCGAGCTGGAAACCGCCTCTGGCGACCGCGAGCAAGCGTCGCGGCTCGTGGCCGAACAGCCCACCCACACTCCGGCCGACTTCACCGCCGACGCGCGCCAGGCCCGTGACGCCCTGCCCACCATCAGCGCCCGCGTCGGCGGGTTGGAACAGACTCTCGCCCAACAGACGCAGCGGGCCAGCGAGACGCAGGAACGCTACAAGCGCCGCGACGTCCACGCGCTGTTGACCGGCGAGGACAGCGCGAGCAACACCCTGGAAGCGACCCTGGTTCTCGACCGATTGACCCTGCAGGCCGCACGGGCCGCCGAGACCGCGCAGCATGCCGCCGCCCAGGAACAGCAGCTCACTGCCCAGTTGGACACGTTCAGGGCGCGGCAGTCACTGATCGCCACCACCGACGGTGAGCTACGCGCCCTCCTTGTCAGCCTGACCGCGGCCGGCCCACTGATCGATGGCATCGACCAGGAAGAACGAACCTTCGAACTGGACGTCGAGACGGTCATCGCCACCGCCCCACACCCTGTCAGGGACCTTCTCGACGTCTTACAACGCCGCGAGCCCGACGCTCCCAGCCACGACACCGTCCGCCCACCACTCAACGCCCTCACCGCGACGGTCGATGACCTACGCCGCAAACTCGCCGGCGCTCAGGACCGCACCGAGAAGCGCCTGTCCCACCTCAGCAAGACCCTCGACGCGGCCACCGACGACCTCCTCACCGGGGAGCGGGTGGTGAGAATGCTCCGCCACGAACGCGGGCGCGCACTCGCCCGCACCGCTGTACGGCACCACCACGATCTCGTTGGCCGTCGCGACTCGGTCGCGCATCATGTCGCCCGATTCAACGACCGCATCGAGGGCCAGGCAAAGATCGCTTTCGGGCTGGTCGAGAACCTGCGCCGATCCGTGATCAAGACTGTTGAGGACTCGATCCTGCCCACGACCCCGGCGATGGGACGCTGGTCGGGTCTGCCCCTGCTCAAGCTCACCGGCCTCACCTCTATGACCGCCGACCAGCGAGAAGCGGCCATCCTGACCACCATGCAGCGCTGGTTCGACCCCGACCTGCCGACGCGCCGCGCCTTCGACGCGGACGAGACCATTTTCGAACTGATGCAGGCCATCACTCCCCGCTTCACCGCGATGATCCTCGTACCCTCCGACCCGCTGAGCGCCGAGCACAAGCCTGTCGAGAAGCTGGCCAGGCAGACCTCCGGCGGCGAGGGAGTCACCGTCGCGCTCATCCTCGCCTCGCTGTTGGCCTCACGCCGTGCCGCCGCCTACGGATACCGGCGCACGACCCTGTTCCTGGACAACCCGTTCGCGAAGCTCAACAAGAGCTTCTTCCTACGCCTGGCGCGCGACGTCGCCACCTCGCTGAACGTCTCGCTGATCTCTCTGAGCGGCACTCGCGATCCACAACCGCTCGGCGTGTTCCCGAACATCGTGCAGCTACGGGTATCGCGTCGTAGCACCGCCAACATCGTCGTCCCTGGCGGTGTCACTGACGACCGCCTGCAAGAGTTGCTCTTGCAGGGTGCCCTCTACGCCTCTCCCGTCGAGAGGGACGCCGCCGCATCTGACACCGACGACTCCGACGCGTGGCCAGTCATCTCCGCCGCCGCCCTCGGCTTCGATGAACAGCTCAGCCTTGACCTCGCGGACACCAGCGCCGGGCACGCCCAGGACCAGGACCCCGACGAGTTCAGCGAGGTGGCGTGAGCACCTCCACGGGCGCACCCCGCCCGACTTCCCAGATCATCACGACGTTCGAAACCGCACTCACCGAGTCGGGGCAGTCCCGAATCGAACGCGCCAGCCTCTGGCACCTGTGGGACCAGGCAGACCCCGGCTGGGCCGGAACGTGGGCGGCACGGCTGCGCCTCGCCGACGCTCTCACCCAGCTCGCCGCCGCCGACACCATCCGCCTTCCGTCGATTCGTGGACGGCTGTGGGACAACGCCCTGCCTCCGCTGCCCCAACGCATCGACGTCCCCGGCAACCGGAGCCCCGCAGGCCGAGCCCTCGATCCGGCGACTGAGCCGTGGGCACCACTGATGGCGAGCTGGGCACCGATGTGGATTCGCACAGCCCGACCACCCCAACGGCTGCGACTCGACGCGGTCCGCATAAACCGATGGCTCCTCGGCACCACCGGCCACCCGCAACCCGTCATCGCTCGCGAGGAACGCTCGCTGCACATCTTCAACGACGAGAAACGCCTCGCACACCTCACCGGCGGCGCCCTATTCGCCCCCGGACGACTACGCCTGGAACACCTCGCCTGCCAGCCCCCCGCCGGCAACATCGGCGCCGCCCGACTCGGCCCCCACGGCGCGGTCCTCGTCGTCGAAAACAAGTCAACCTTCGACTCCGCGTGGCGGGCGCAACGCGCCGCTGACCAACCCACCTACGCGGCGATCATCCTCGGCAACGGTGACGCCGCCAGCACCCTCGTAGCCGACCTCAGCCAGCTCGAAGAACTCCTCGGCGTCCAAGCGACCACCGTTCACTACGCGGGCGACGTCGACATCGCCGGCATCGAAGCCGCCCACGCCTTCACCACTGCAGCCGACGCCGCTGGCCTTGAGGCCACCGCCGCCACGCCCCTGTGGGACGCCGTCGCACGCGCCGAGCCCACCGGCGACGACCTCACCGGCCACACCACCTCCAAAGACAGCGCCATCGACACCGCCAAGAGGCTGAAACTTCCCTCGAGCGTCATCAGCCGACTCGAGCAAGGTGTCCGCGTCCCTCAGGAGCGCGTCGACCGAACGGCGTTGTCGCGCACTGAGTGTGGCGACCCACGCCCGAGCCAACCGTGGTTCCGGGACCGCCGGACGTCGGCAAGGTTTGACGGCCGCTCAGCAGCCGAGCTGCACCACCTCGTCGACCAAGCGAACTTCGCCTGCCCGGCGAAGCAGCAGCCACCAAGGCTCGGGCCGGCGAGCGCGACGACTGCACCGACACGACCCTTACGGGCGCCCAGGTGGGCTACGGCCGCAGGGCGACATCTCCCCTCCGTGGCGGAATCATGCGCGGGAAGGATGGCGTCCGTGGGCCGCCGATGAGCGCTACCGGCGAGACGGAGCCTGAGTCGGCAAGAGGCCGTCAGCAGGGTCAGTGGGAGGCCGCAAAAGACAACCGATTTCACTCCAGAGTGATCATGCGGCTACCGAAAGTGCAATTTGCGACCTTCAGAGCAAACCTCGCCTACCAGCATTACGGGGTCGCGTCGATATCGGCCGAGGCCTAGCGTCGGGGCCAGGTTGTTCGCCTCTCCAACGGGACCAGCCGCTGGAGAGGCGAACAGTTCGCAGCTGTGGTGCAGTCACACCGCGGCCGCTATTGCCCTCATTTCCTGTCCAGAGGAGGTCCCATGAGGACACGCACCAGGCTACTCGCCAGTGCACTAATCGCCACTCTCGGCGTGACCGGCCTCGCGAGCCCGGCGATCGCCGGCCCATCCGGTCAGGCGCCGGAGACATCGCTCGCATCGTTCCAGGGCCGCACCATCGACCTGTCCAAGAGTTGGGAGGGCGCGCGGGCTTGCGCCGTTCTGTCGCGCACTGAGGTGCGCTGCTACGCCTCCCGTGACGAGGAGAAGGCCGACCTGGCCTCTCTGGCCACGTCGACCAGCGCCTCGAAGGGCAGTGACGGCTCCATCGGGATCCAGGATTGGCATGGCTGCGACGAGGAATGGTTGTGCATTTGGGAGCATGCAGACTTCGGGGGTCGCAAGCTCAGTTTCAACGACGAGTACTGGCATGACCTCGACAACTGGGGGTTCGTGGATATGACGTCGTCGTACACGAACTACCAGGGCGGATACGAGATCGTCTGGGGATGTTCGGGCACCGACAGCGGCACGCTTGGCGACGGAGCCGGCAACAACTACAACATGAGCGACTGCACGGCGTCGGCGAACCTGGGCAGCTACAACGACCGGGCCGAGGACATCTTCGGCTGATGCCTTGATCGTCCGAGCAACATCTCTGTCGTTGGGTGGGTGACGTCCTAGAGACGCCACCCACCCAACTCGCATCAGCGGCGCATGACGGCGTACTCGGCGACCAGATACGACCGATAGGTGATTACTGCGGGGATTGTTACGTTCAACATGCCCGCCCTCTCGGTCAACACCGCCTCGTAGCCGAGCAACGCGCCGGACCCAGGGTCGACGATCACGGTGTACTGGGCGGGCAGGCCGTGGGCGTCGGACGTGATCGAGAACGCCTCGCCGGGTCTCCCGGCGCGGTCGGTGACGGTGCCGGTCACCGTGATGCCCGGAAGGTCAGCGAGAAGCTCAAGCGCTGCCGCGCGTTGCGCCGGGTTCAGCAGGCGCACGCCAGCGAGTTCGGCGATAGCCTCCAGGTGCTGCACCGGGGCCTCGGGCGCGGACGCGCCCGCGGTAAGCCACCCGCGGAGTGCGGTGGCGTCCGTAGGTGCCGCGCCCCGCCAGCGGCTGTAGAACGCGCCGGCCGCGTAGTCACGCGTCTCCTCTGACGAGTCAATCCGGCCGCCACGCTTCTTCCACTCCCGGCGGTCAGCATCGGAGCGGAACGTCGGGGGCAGCGATTTCCTGATCTTCCGTCCGGCGTCGTCGTCGGTCCGCCAGGACCGCCACTGCTCCGGTACGACAGCGGACGTGGTTCGTTCGCCGGTGATCGAGGAGTTCAGGAACCAGTTCGCCGACTCCAAGTGCTCCACCGTGCCGGCCGGCCGCTGCGGTGCCGGCTGCCTCGCCGCCACTTCCGCCAGGCGCCGCAGCCGAACACTGGCCGGTTCCGCGCTCCCTGGTGGACCGTAGGTGAGGATCGCGGGGGTTGCCGCGTACGCCGGCTGCGGCTCCCGGGCCGTCTCCAGCGCTACCCCACCAGCAGCCACCGCCAGGACCACTGCGCCGGCCGCCAGTACGAGACGACGTCGCGGCACCGCCCGTTTGGCCGGGCGGCCGGTGCGGTCGGAGGCGAGAATGCGCGCCAGGTCGCGCGCGCGACGCTCCTCATCCTCGGGCCGGCTGTCCTGTGCGGGATCCAAGCCGCCCAACAGTTGACGCACCTCTTCGGCAGCGTTCATCTCATCCGCTCCAATTCGACATCGATGGCGCCGCATGCGACGCCTGCCCCGTCTCGAGACCGACCACACTCAGTTGCGACCGAAGCCGGCGGCGGGCTCGCATCAGCCGCATCGCGAACGTCGCCCGCGAGCACCCGAGGACGACCGCAGCCTCGGCAGCGCTCAGGCGCTCCCAGGCAACCAGCCGAAGGACTTCCCGATCGAGGTCCGGGACCCGGTCAAGCGCCATTGCGACGTCACGCTGGCTGATCACCTCGTCCGCGTGATCAGCCATCACCGACTGATCTGGCTCCGCCGCGACGCGCAGCGTCAACTCCCGCCACCGTCGACGACCTCTGGCCTCGTTAGCCAGGACCAGCCGCGCCACCCCGTACAACCACGGCAGGGCCGACTCCGCCGGAACCTCACGCAGGCGACGCCACGCGACGAGAAAGACCTCGGCAACCACGTCGCCAACGTCAGGTCCGACAACCCGTCGAGCCACATATCGCCACACGTCACCGTGGTAACGCTCGTACAACTCGGTGAAACGGTCTTCGCTGCCGTCCATGGCACCTCCTACTGTGCTTATGTCCGGCACCAGCCGTGACATCACCACCAGCAACGAGGAAATCACCCAAGAGTGTCAAATGCTCCGACTGGTGACTTGCACGGAGGTGTGGACGCTGCTGACGACGTTCGCTGAAACGATGACCGCGGCCTTCATGATCAGCGGATGGTCGCGTGACTCGGCTTGGCCACCCACCCAGAGCTGATCCGGTTGGACGCGCCACCCTTGGCGGTGGGCGCGAAGACGTTCGGCCTCGCGATCGCCGGGGCGGCGCGCATCACCGGTAGCTAGCTCGGTGGCTCGGCACCGTTGCCGCGCCTAGTCGCAGAGAAAAAGGCACCTCACCGCCTGCAGGAGTGTGGCTGACATGCGTCCCCCCGAGCCCGACACGGCACTCAATTAGCACAAGTGATCGAATTCTTCGGTACTGTGGTGAGCGTGGCAGTTCACGAGGCGATGCCGCCCGGTCCGCCGCCGCTGCCGACCCCGCGGCAGCGGCGAATCCTCGCCGTGATTCGGAGCTGGGTTGACCAGCATGGCTACCCACCGACAGTGCGGGAGATCGGTGCCGCGGTCGGCCTCGGATCTCCCTCGTCGGTAACTCACCACCTGAAGGCCCTGGAGCGGCAGGGGCTGATTCGACGAGCCCCGGGGGGCCCTCGTGCGCTCGACGCACGCCCACCAGCCACCGACACTGTTGCCCTGCCTAATCCGCAGGGGGCAATATCCATCCCTCTGCTGGGGGCTATCGCCGCTGGCACGCCGATTCTCGCCGCGGAGCACGTCGAGGAGGTCCTTTCCCTGCCCGCTGATCTAGTCGGCCGAGGCACCCTGTTCGCGCTGCGGGTACGTGGCGAGTCGATGATCGAGGCCGGGATCGCGGACGGGGATGTGATCGTCGTACGCCAACAGCCAGTGGCTGACAATGGCGACATCGTCGCCGCACTGATCGGTGACGAGGCGACCTGCAAGCAGTACCGGGTCCGGGATGGGCAGGTCGAATTTGTCCCCAGAAATTCACGCTATTCCGCAGTCCCCGCACCTGACGCGAGGGTACTGGGCAAGGTTGTCTGCGTCCTTCACCGCCCTGGGCGCCGTCCTGCTTAACTCGCCCCGGACAACCACCCAACCGGCCACCACCCCTAACGCAGGCTTCAAAGCGCCTGACAGAGACTGTCTCGGCGGTCGCCCGCCTCCCGGGCGGAGAGCACGTCTCAGGTTTCGGCGACTGCCGCTGTGGTCCTAGTACTCCAGCCGCAGTTGCCTGGTCTGGAGTTTTGGCAGGTAACCGGCATGATCGACGTCGTAGTTGAGTCTGCCGCGCAGCTGTGAATGT